>NZ_AWXZ01000028.1 GCF_000496075.1 Lutibaculum baratangense AMV1 | reverse complement strand
CTCTCGATCAGCGCCACCACACGTTCCCGAAGATCCGTCGAAAGTGCTCTGGCCATGCATGCCGGCCTCCCTCACCAGCATGCAGGATGAATCACATTCGCACGCCCGGCGGAATCCCTCACGATTCAGCAGGCTCGGAAAACGCTCTAGACCATTTAGCTTCGCGCTCACGGATACGGCATGCAACTTTCCCGTACCCGGACGACCACACACTCAAAAGCTACTTCTTCATCGCGCATCTGTCCCGTGATCCGTCTGGGAGGAGCGGTCCCTCTCGTGTCTATCCGATCTCAACGTGCCCACAGCAGCTCCCCGCTTCCGCTGACCCGGCAGGCCGGCAGGCCGGCAGGTCCGGTCGGCGCCGCTGCATGGAAACCCTCAAGATATTTGAGCAGAGTTGCGAGCCGAACAGAAACGGATGCTGGCGACCAAGGAGCGCTTACCGCCAGCGGCAGCTTTCGACTTCGATGCAGAGGCTCTCCCATCGCTACGACCGCGACGTACGCGATCCAGAATGCTGAGAGATCGTCGGAAGCTGACCGACAGGTCCGCGGCGAGCGCAGGCTGCAAGAGACATACTTTTCTAGCCTTGACCAGAAACTCGAACGCCACCACCCAACGGCGCGAGTATTCTCCGGCCGTAGTAACGCCGCTCTATCGCGACCGAGACCGTTCCTGCCCCCGAACGCGATCCAGCGCCAAGGCCGCAACGGCGATGTCCTGCAGCGCGACGCCTGTGCTGTCGAAGAGGGTGATGTCCTCCTCGGCCTGTCGCCCGGCGATCGCGCCTCGTAAAACGTCTCCCAGCGGCCCGGCGGCGACATCCCTGCCGAGCAGCCCGAGCGCGACCGCCTTCTGGCATTCCCCGATCGTACACGCCTGCTGCCACTCGTCGTAGAACACGCGGGCTCGCGGCAGCAATGACGGCTCGAGCTCGCCCTTGCCGGCGGTGTCCGCCCCCATCGCATTGATGTGCGTGCCGGGGCGGATCCATTCGGCCCGGACGACGGGCTCCGCCGCAGGGGTGACCGTGGTCAGCACATCGGCGGCTTCCGCGGCCACCTGGAAGTCGCAGGCCTCAGCTTGGGAAACAAACGCGGTCGCCGCCTCGGCGACAGCCTCAGCGCGCGCCCGGTTCCGGCTGGCCACGACGACACGGCGGAACGAGCGCACGCCGGCCTGCGCCGCGATCTGCGGCAAGGCCTGGGCGCCCGCACCGATGATGGAGAGCGTCTCGACGGACGTCCGCCCCAGTGCATCCGTCGCGACGGCAGCGGCGGCCGCTGTGCGCAGCGCTGTCAGGTAATTGGCGGCGACGAGGGCCACAGGCTCGCCGGATGCCGCGTCGCACAGGAGCGTGGTCGACTGGTGGTTCTTGATGCCTCGCGCCTCGTTGCCGGGCCAGTAGCCGCCGGCCTTCAGACCGACGAGCCCCCCCGACATGTCCACGCCGGACTTCACCCCATAGGTGCCGTTCGTTTCCGGCAGCCTCTCGCGCACGACGGGAAAGTTCCTCGCAGAGCCCTCCGCCATCGCGACGAGGACATGTCGAACCGCCGCCAGCGCCTCGGCAGGCCCGAGCAGCGACTTCGCGCGCTCTTCGTCGATGATGATCATGGTGGCATCTCCTGATTGTCCCCCGCCCTGCCTACGAACCGGGCTGCACATTTTGGGGTCTGCGGCTAATCCCTGACAGGGTTCCGTGCTGCCGCTCGACTGTCAGGCCAACTTACTCCTCACCACTCGCAGGCAGAACCGGCTGTCAGACGCGAAGATCCAGCGGCCGGCTCATCCTTATGCCGCCGCCGCGAGCTCCGGTGCAAAAGGGCGCGAGCGTCTCAGAACAGCTCGCAGAGGGTCCGCTGCTGAATCTTCAACCCTTCCTCCCGCACGAGAGACAGATAGGTCTGCATCATAACGCCGCGGATCCGATAGATCGGCCCCTCAACGATCATTCTCCCCCGTTCCCTGCGGTAGCGATCACCGAGCGAAGCGCCCACGGGAGGCCTGCAGTTCAGGCGCGCGCTGCGATCTTACGGCTGGACGACGAGAAGCGGGGCATCACGCGCTCGATGAAGAGCTCGAGGGAACGAAGGGCCTCACGTTTGGGCAGGCCGAAGCTCGCCCCGTAACAGAACATATCGACGCCCGCCTCCTCGTAGATCTTCAACTTCTCAACAGCTTCATCTGACGTGCCGAAGATCATGTTCTGGCGAATGCTCTCGGCCTGATATTCGCTCTTGTTGGCCACCTGATCGTACTCGACGGCTTCCGGGAAGCCGTTGACGACCCGCCCGATATTCTTGAAGAGATTCTCAAAATGGCGGCCGTACCGGATGGAGGCATCCACAGGGGCGCGCCAGCCGTCAGGGTCGTCATAGACGCATGTTCGGCGAAGCATCAGGAACCGCGGCCGGGGCACTCCTGGATTGTTGGCCAGCGCCGTGTCGAACTTCTCTCCGAGGATTGTCACCTCTTCCGGGGGACGCGACAGCGGCGTGGCCATGATGTCGCAGCCGTTCTTGATGGCCCAGTCGAACGTGCCGGGATCGCGTGCGGCGACCCAGATGGGTGGATGTGGCCTCTGTAGCGGTTTGGGCACGGAGGTGGCCGCAGGAAACGACCAGATTTCTCCGTCGTGGGCGTAGTCGCCCTCCCACAGCCTCTTGATTGTCGGGATGATCTCCTTGACGTGGGCCACCCCCTGCTGCTGCGGAATGCCGCCCGCCATTCGGTCGAACTCGTATTGGTAGGCACCGCGCGCAATCCCGAGTTCAAGCCGGCCGTCAGAGAGGATGTCCATTAGCGCTGCCTCTCCAGCGAGCCGGATCGGCTGCCAGTAAGGCGCGACCACGGTCGCAGTTCCCAGCCGAATCCTGCTGGTGTGATTGGCCCAGTGCGTCAGGATCGTGAACGGGTTCGGCGAGATCGTGAATTCGATTGTGTGGTGTTCCGCCGTCAGCGCGAGCTCGAATCCCCCCTGGTCCGCCATTTTAACCAGTTCCAGAGCGTGTGCGGCTACGTCCCGCATGTCCTCTTGCGGATTGAAGCGTTCCATCGTGACGGAGATAGCGAACTTCATTGATGTTCCTCCTGCCGATCCGGGCGCGCTAGCCAGGCCCGGTCTCGCCGCCAGTGCTCGTCCGGCGCAAGTAGTGGTCGAAGCCTTCGGCATCGTCAGTCAGCCTAGCGACGCGGCCGCCGTCTTCGAAATCGCTGTAGATGCCGAACTGGTTGATCGCGCGTTCCTGAAAGAAGCGGCGCAGCATTCCCCTTAGTTGCGGGGGCCACAGACTGTCCCACCGCACATCCTCCTGCCCCGCCAGCACGGCCTCCTGGACGGCGCCCCCGGGCTCGTCCTGAAGCTTGCCGCGGTAGACGATATGGACGGTGTCCGGCGCATCGCTTTCAAAGACCGAATACAGGAAGGTGATCTGCGCCCGAACGCCGATGCGACGGAACGCCTGCTTCAGCGGAACCAGATCCTTGCCGCTGCCGACCAGCGAGGCGTGCGGTAGTGTCCAAAGACCCTCAGGACGACGCACCAGGAGAACCCGGTCCTCATGCTCAACGATACAGCTGACGATGACGTCTTTGCCCGGCGGCCGTGCCACGACCTCCTGCTCTAGGCCCAGAGACAGGTAACCGCCCTGTCCATAGACGAGCGGTCGGCCGGCAGACGATGAGAAGGCCTCCACGCGCCCGATCAGAACAAGATGATCGCCCGCAGGCCGCCGATCGAAGACCGTGCACTCGAACGTGGCGAGACAGTCCGCGATCAGTGGGGCGCCTAGCGAGCCGCGATGCCAATCGACGCGGTCGAACTTCTTCGGCGATTTGCTCGCGAAGATGCCACTCGTCTCGCGCTGCTCCTCCTTCAGCACGTTGATCGCGAACGACGCGCACTCGTCGAACGCAGGTTTGCTCGCGGCGCCGTTGGCGATGCAGATGAGAACGAGCGGAGGGTCGAGCGAAACCGAGGTGAATGAGTTCGCGGTGAAGCCTCGTGGATCGCCCCCTGTACCGACGGTCGTCACCACGGTGACGCCAGTGACAAAGTTTGACAGCGCATCGCGAAAGCGCCCCGCATCGAGGCCGTCGCCGCTACCCGCGTCGACTCGTTCCGTCTCGGCTGCAGGTCCGCTGTTCATGGTCAGCAGCGTAGCTCTCGCAGCGAAGGCGTCTTTCCACCGTTTGTAGAAGAGACGCGCGCGAGGTTCCTACGATTCGACCGAGGGTCCAGACGGGCTCTCGCTAACGGCGCGTAGTCGAAGCGCCAGTGAGAAGCCAAAGCGCGACTCCGCATCCTCGAGATCGAGACCGAACAGGTCCTTCAACCGTGTGAGGCGATAGCGTAGCGTCGAAACGTGGATGCCGAGCTCATCGGCAGTCGCGCGGTACTTGCAGCTGTTGTCGATGAAGACCGAGGCCGTCCGGAGAAGAGCCGTCGAGTTCGTGCTGTCATACTCGATCACTCGACCAATGGTCCCTTCGATGAAGGTGGTGACGGCTGCCGTATCGACCGCTGACAAGAGTACTGCAAAGGGGCCGAAATCTGATTGTTCTAGAAGGCCCTTGCGATCGAACATCGAGGCCAGCGTCAAAATCCGCAGGCACTCCTGCCTCGCGTCAGCGTAGTCCTCCGGCCGCCGACACAGGGGCCCCAAAGCGATGGCCGATTCACTCCCGCACTGCCAACGCATGGTGTCGACGAGCTGCCGGAAGATCGTGCCGCGGAAGTGCGACTGGGCGACGAGCTCCTGTGGCAGCACAATGAAAAGCGACTGCTCGTGGACGACTGAATAAGCTGCTTCGTGCCACCTCCGCAGAAGACTGGGCAGTACACTTTGGAGCTGTCCGAACCCGCCGCAGCCTCCCGTCTTCCGGCAGGACAGGCTAACAGCCAGAAGACGCATCGGGGAGGACAGGTCGATCTCAAGTTGCTCCGCCTGCGCAAGTACCCGTCGCCGGTCCACCGGATGGCTGGCGAAGAGTCTTTCGAATAGCTTCCCGACATCGGCCGCCTGCCGCCGAAGCTCGATGTGGCTGCGCATCAGCTGCGTGCTCAGGGCGAACTTTGCCTCCTGAGCAATCAGGAAATCGAGGTGGTCGAGCTTGCGTTGCCTGGGGAAGATAACAAATCCCCCGACCGTCTGCCCGTCCACGCGCAGTGGCTCCAGAAAAGCTCGCAGCTCGAGCGACTGGCCCTCCTTCTCGATCGTGAATGGGATGAGCCTGCTAAAGTCGCAAGGCTCGCTCTGGTGTATCAGAGCCGCGGCTGCGCGCCCCGCCGCCCCGGACATCAACTCGGACCATTCACGATCCGATGCGAAGGCTGACTGAGGCGATCGCGTCCCGTGAACTGTATTGGTGGTGAAATCGAGGATAAGCACCGGATCCGGCACGATCGCCTCAACGATAGACGCAATCGCCTCCGTCGAGCTGCCGGCGAGAACCCGCTCGAGAAGCCCCGCATGCAGTTCAAGCGTGCGCTGTAACCTCGAGCTCAGCAGTCGCTCGTCGTGAAGCAGTTTTGCCTTCTCGATCGCGATTGCGGCCAGATGAGAGACGGTGGTGAGAAGGTCGATGTCCTCGTCGGTCACATCGACACGTTCGGGCGAGTGAACGGCCAGTACCATCTCTCGATTGTGCGCGTCAGTGCAGCAAAGGGGAACCAACACGATCGTCCGGTAGCCGCGCGCTCTGGCATCGGCTTGGTAATCAGGATGCTCATCAGCGACTTGCGCGTCCGGGATGATGACTGGTCGCCGCGCCTCGATCACCTGGAGCGTGGGACTTGTGGAAAGCTTCCAGCTGGTAGGTAGGCCGGCATTCCTGGAGTGGCCCGGGTCGTATCGGGTCACCAGCTCCGAAAAGCCGGTGGCCCGATTTGCGCCCATGATGCCGGCCCGAGCCCACGGCGTGTCCTGGCAGACTGCGTGCACCACGGTCTCCAGAATGCTGCCGAGATCGCCCCCGGAGTTCACGACGCTGGCGATGTCTCGGATTCGACCCAAGACGCCTTGTCGAGCCGCCGCGAGGCTGCCCTCTGCGTTGCTGCCGTGGTGCCGCAGCCGTTGGCGTGAACCTGCCTCGAACGTATCGGTCATTCGCGGTCGGTCCTATTCATGGCGAAGGTCGCCCTCCGGATCCGGCTACGCGTGCTCGGGTAGCTTCGCCCCGGTCTCGTCGGTGCCCATCTCAGACATGTCCTGGTAACGATCGCCAATACGATGATGCGGGCGGCCGCCCGTGGCCACACCTATGCCTATGAGGATCTCGTCAGGACCGGGCGCATCAGGGACGCTGAGGGTAGCGGTCAGGAAATGCGCGCGGGAGCCTTCCTTCTCCTTCACCTTGTTCTTCATCGGGACGTGAAGGAGGTGTCCAGGCCCCCCGCGCGTGTTCGTGAAGGGTAGGAAGGAGGTGCCACGCGCCGCGTCGCGAAGCACGTTGCCAAAGCGCAGCGTGTGTATAAGCGCCGAGGCGTGCTCGATCTCACCGTTGGTGCCCACGATACCCGCCTTCCCATAAGCCTCGACCGCTTCGGCGCCTCCGGCGAGCTCGATTGCAGTCGGGACGAGCAGTTCGCCCAAGACCGGGGCAAACTCCAAGATCGCGGGCGTGAGATCCTCCACAAACCGTCCCGACCAAGGGTTCTGAATGACAGCCGCGGCCGTGACGATGCGAAGTGGGCGATCTGCCTTCCGACCACCTTCCACATAGGTGTCCTCGATCGCAGTGACGACCTTACGGACGAGATCCTTCATCTTCTTCTCCTCAGGAGGCTCTTGCCGGTTCACCGAAGAACCGGATGAGGTGGTCGGCAACGAGGTCGGAGGCCTCGACCAAGATCGAATGCTTTAGTTCAGGCAAGATCACGAGCTCCGACTGGGGGATGGTGTCGTGCATGAACCGCGCCATCCTTGTGTTGGAGCCTATGTCGAACTCGCCCGTGAGCACCAGCGTGGGATGAGTGATCTCATGCAGGCGGGGAGCCATTTCGCTCTCGCCAAACACGCGATAGGCCTCGATGTAGGACTCGAGGTCGTTCGCCATGAGCTCCTCGATCCGGCTGGCAATCTTCTCGGGGTGCTTCCGTGCGAACTCTTCGGTGAACCAGCGGTCGGTGGCTGCCCCTGTCACAGCGCCAATGCCATCCTTGCGCAGGAGAGCCAGCCTGGAGGTCACCTTCTCCCGCTCCTCTTCCGTTCTGCCGGCAACTGCGGACAGGATCGCAATCCTGCGGAATCGATCTGGCCAGTTCACGGCCAGACAATGCGCAATCATTCCGCCAAGGGAGAAGCCAGCGAGGTCCGCTTCGCGGATTCCCTCCCGATCCATGACGGCTACGATGTCTTCCGCGAAGCGTTCGACACTGTAGCGCTCCCGAATGGGTGGTGAGTTGCCGTGACCTCGCAGATCGGGGCGGATGACGCGCCTGTTGCCCTTCAGCCTCTCGGCGACGCGATCCCAGCTGCCAAGGTTCGCACCGACGCCGTGCACGAGGACGACTGGGTCGCCATGCCCTTCAGCGAGGTAGTTAAATTGTGGCTGAGTGGCTGTATCCATGGGCCGAGGTCTCGCGATCATCTGCTGATTAGCTTGTCACTCATTGAGGTGGGCGCCCCGCACCTACCTCATGACGAAGGGATCGGGCGTCGGTACACCTGACACGTTAATGAAGATGCCTTTCGTCTGAGTGTAGTCGCGGACGGCGTCGATGCCGCCCTCGCGCCCGTAGCCGCTGTTCTTCGAGCCACCAAACGGCACCATCAGCGACGTCTGCCGATACGTGTTCATCCAGATACGGCCTGCAGGCACAGCCCGCGAGACGCGATAGGCTTTCGCGAAGTCTCGGCTGAACACCCCGCCCGCGAACGCGAAGTCGGTATCCCTCGCGAGATCCATCGCCTCCTCCTCGCTTGAGAAGCGCAGGACACTGAGCACGGGCCCGAACAGCTCCCTCCGCACCAGTTCCGCCTCCTGGTTTTCGAAAGCCACGATGGTCGGTTCGAAGTAATAGCCCCGGTCACGATTTGCTGGCCTTCCACCGCCGGACAGCAGTCTGCCGCCAGAGCTGACTGCCTCAGCGACAAGCCGTTCGATGCGGTCACGCTGCGCTTTGGTCGCAAGTGGCCCCATCTGCGTCTCCGGGTCGGTAGGATCCCCGATCCGGATCGAATTCGCCCGATCCACGAGCCGAGCGAGGAGCTCGTCGTAGATGCCGTCCTGCACGAGTAGGCGCGAACCTGCGGCGCAGCTCTGGCCGGTGGCGGCGAAGATGGCGGAAAGGATGCCGTTGACTGCGTTCTCAAGGTCGGCATCGTCAAACACGATAACGGGGGACTTGCCTCCCAACTCGAGCGACATCGCCGCGATGTTGTTCGCTGTGGCCGGTATGATCTTTCGGGCGGTGTCGACGCCACCGGTGAAGCTGACCCGCCGAACGAGCGGGTGCGAAACGAGCGCTTGGCCGCACGCCGCGCCTCCGGTCACTACGTTGACGACCCCGGGAGGAACGCCTGCAGCTTCGATGACCTTGGCGAACTCGACGATGGCTGCCGAAGCGTCCTCAGATGCCTTCACCACCACGGTGTTGCCGGCGGCCAGCGCAGGCGCGATCTTGAAGCCAGCCAGATGTAATTGGGAATTCCACGGCACGACCGCCGCGACCACACCAAGCGGCTCGCGAACGACGAGCTGGAGGGGTGCTCCCTGTGGCGAGGGCGGGATGTCTCCCTGCACCTTGTCAGCAAGCCCTCCGTAGTACTCGTAAACCTCCTTGAGGTTTCGAGCCTGCCACACGGTTTCACGGAGTAGCTTGCCGCTGTCGGTCGTCTCAACGAGCCCTAATTCCTCGGCCGCGGGCTCGATTGCAGCCCCGATCCTTCGAAGGACCTTCCCACGCTCCGCGGCACTCATCTTCGGCCACGGCCCCTCTCGGAATGCCCGATCGGCCGCTTGTACAGCCCTATCCACGTCCTCAGCGGGTGCATCGGAAAACTCGGCCCAAATCTCTTCAGTCGCCGGGTTCACGGAGTGGAAGGTCGCGCCGTTGGAGGCTTCGCACCACGCTCCATCAATGAACATTCCGAACGTGCGGATTTCCGTCACCCGTCCCTCCGTCGTGAAATGCGAGCGGCGCAGGCGGATGACGCGCCGCTCGGTGTCGTGTTGTCGTATGTCGAATGCTGTCGATCCGTCGCTAGGTGCAGCTTCATGGCGCGGCGCCGTGCGACGTTGTCTTCCCTGCTACTGAGACCAAGTCCTCCTAGGAGCCGGACAGTCTGTCTTGAGGAGATGTCCTGACCCAGTTGCCGTTCGGCCGGCAGGATCAGAAGACCCCACCGGCCGTACCGCAATTCGTTCACTGACCAGCGGCGGAGGCCTCTTTGATCCAGCCTTCGAAGGTGTCGGTGTTCTCGTCGATCCAGGTCTGCGCGATCTTCTCGATGTCGCGGTCGCTGTTGCCTTCGTTCAGAGCTCCCTCCCACGTCGACCAGGTCTCGGCGGGCCACCTGACTGTCTCCAGCAGCTTCTCCGCTGCCGGGTTTTCCGAGAGGAAGTCTCGGTTTGCAGCGATCATCCAGTTCCAGGAGCCGGTCACCATCCGGCAGGGATCTTGACCGCCAGCACAGCCTTCGATGCCGCTGACCTCGTGACCGCCCTGCGCGGTGACACCTTCGGGAAGAGCTCCGTAGGGAATGGGAAGCCAAACCACGTCCTTGCCCGGCACCAGCGCGTCGGTGATCCAGGACGGGCTCCACGTGTAGTAGAAGACTGGCTCGCCGCGAGCCGCGCGCGTGAACACCTCGCCCATCAAAGGCTCGTACTTGGCCCGCACCGACTCGACCGTGTCGCCCAGGCCGAATTCCTCCAGCTGAAAATCGACGACGTCGCCGCAGCTCCAGCCTGGATCGCAATTGACGAGGTTGGCGGTGCCGTCGCCATCAGTGTCGAAGAGGGCTGCGAGCTCGGGATCCTTGAGCTGCTCGACATTCGTGATGTCGTGCTCCTCGGAGGTGGCCTTGTCGATCACGAAGCCATTCGTGCCCCCGCCGATGATCGTGCCTTCCCCGACCAGCGCAACGTCGTCCTTTACCTGCTCATAGGCCGGGGCCCTCTGCGGCATGTTGATGTCGCCGGAGACGTGGAGGTCGCCTTGGGCGGCAGCCTGGAAGAAGGCCGCGACGCTGATGGTGCTGAGATCAACGTCGTAGCCCATCTCCTCGAGTGCCTTGATGATGATGGCATCCTGCACGTAGTTCGCGCCAAGGCTGTCGCTGCGGGCGTACTTGAGGTTCTTGCCTTCGCCCGGAAGTTCCTGAGCAGCGAGTGGGCCCGCTAGCAAGACGAGCGTGGTCGCGTAAAGGCTTCGCTTCAATAGGCTGGTCGGCTTCATGTCGTTCCCCTGTTGCTCTTGTTTGCTGCTCAGGCATCGTCGACAGCCGTGCCGCGACGGGCGGCGCGAGCTGCGATCGGTGCCTCTTCGTCGTCTGTCCGGCGGAGGCGCAGCAAGCGGACGAAGTTCGATAGGAAGGACGGGCGCTGCACGCCCTGCTCGTTGGCCATCGCCTGCGTTATCCGGTCGAGCACGATGGCGAGCAGAACAATCGCGATGCCTCCGACGGCGGCACGGCCCACATCGAGACGTCCCAGCCCCTGGAGGACGACGAGGCCGAGGCCCTCGGCACCGATCATCGCCACGATGACGGACATGACCATGGCCATGAGCACAGTCTGGTTCAGACCCCCGAGGATCGTTGGCAGAGCCAGGGGCAGTTGCACCTCGAGCAGAAGCTGCCGCGGTGTGGCGCCGAAGGCTATACCGGCCTCCACGATCTCCCTGTCGACCATCCGGATACCGAGATTGGTGAAGCGGATCAGCGGAGGTATTGCCACGACGATGACGGCCACAGCCCCCGGCACTGTGCCTACGCCGAACAGCATCACCACCGGCACGAGGTAAACGAAGCTCGGCGTAGTCTGCATGATGTCCAGGATCGGTCTGATCACGCTCCACGCCTTGTCGCTTCGGGCGCAGAGGATGCCGGTCGGGATGCCGATGAGCACGCAGAGAATAATGGACGTCGCGATCAGCGCCAACGTCGTCATCGCCTCATACCAGACGCCGATAATGGCGATAAAGGCGAGGGAGAGTGCCGTGAACAAGGCAATACGTCCCGTCGCCGCGCGCCACGCGAAGAGCGAAAACAGGAGGATCAGGATCGGGTAGGGTACGGCGTGGAAAGTGTCCTGTATGAAGCCGAGAAGGCTCTCCACGGGCCACTTTATGGTGGTGAACAGAGGGCGGAGGTTTACCGCCATCCAGCGGACCGCCACCTGAATCCACTCGGCCAGGGGAAGGACGTACAGGTTGTCCGGATCAAACATCGGCAATGGCCTGTCAGCTGGCTCGAGTCTGGTTGTTGCCGATCCAGGCCAGAACGGAATCCGCCTCGATCCGCCCGCAAAGCCGACCATTTTCATCGACAACCGCCACTGGGCGCTGAGAACGGCAGAGCGGCGCGACCTCGAAAAGCTTGGCATCGCTTCGGACAGCCGAAAAATCTTTGCGCAGTAGCGCCTTTGGTTCCCGCGTCTCAGAGAGACTGTCGAGATCTTCCGGGGCGTAGTATCCGAGGATGCGGCCTTCAGGATCGGTTGCGTAGGCAGGCCCAAGCCCGCCCCGCCTCTGCTCTACGACGGTTCCGTCACCGCTCAGCACGATCGGCTCCGCCGGCGACATGACCGAGGCTGCGTCGAAGACGCGCGTACGGTCGATGTGGCGGGTGAATGCGGCGACGTAGTCGTTGTTCGGCGAGAGAACGATCTCCTGCGCCGTCCCCTCCTGAACAACAGCCCCGTCCGCCATGATCGCGATCCGGGTCCCGAGCCTGATCGCTTCCTGGAAGTCGTGCGTGATGAAGAGGATCGTCTTCTTCAGCACCTGCTGCAGCCGAAGGAGTTCGTCCTGCATCTCGTTCCGTATCAGAGGGTCGAGGGCGCTGAAGGCTTCGTCCATGATCAAGACGTCTGCCTCAGTCGCCAGAGCACGAGCGAGGCCGACGCGTTGGCGCATGCCGCCGCTCAGTTCAGCCGGCCGGTGGTTCTCCCAGGCGGCCAATCCGACCACTTCCAGGATTCGGCGCGCCTTCTCCCGACGTTCCCGAGCCGGTAGACCCCGCATCTTCAGGCCAAACTCCGCATTCTCCGCCACCGTTCTGTGGGGCAATAGCGCGAAGTGCTGGAACACCATCGAAACTCGCGAGCGACGTATCTCACGAAGCCTGGCCGCATCGGCTCGCGTCACGTCCTCCCCGTCTATGAGAATGCGACCTGCGTCCGGCTCGATCAGCCTGTTGATGCAACGTGCCAGCGTCGATTTTCCGGATCCGGATAACCCCATCACCATGAAGATCGAGCCTGCGGGAACCGAGATCGAGACATCATTGAGGCCCACGACGTATCGCGACGCGAGGAGCTCATCCTTCGTTTTCCCCGAGCGGAGCAGCCGCACCGCCTCCTGGGGGCTGTCCCCGAAGATCTTGTAGAGGTTCTCGATCCTGACTCGTTCTGTCACGGTGGCCCTTGTCGGCTGAGAAGATCCTCGGCAAGCATGCATCTTGGAAAGCGGGGAAATGGGGGTCTTCCGTGGATACGAAGGAGACTTCTCCCCTTCGATCCTATGAACCGTAGCATGGCTGACGGATGGGCTGAACGATGGTCTGCGAGGGAGACTGGAACTGATGCTCAGCGAAATGGACCGGCCGGCCCTCGCAATCGTCGACATGCAGAATGACTTCGTGCTGAACGGTGGCCCCATGCATGTACCGATGGCTCATCGCATCGTGCCAACCATTGCAGCACTGCTGGAGGAATTTCGG
>NZ_AWXZ01000026.1 GCF_000496075.1 Lutibaculum baratangense AMV1 | reverse complement strand
ATGGATCAGGTGACGCAGCAGAACGCGGCGATGGTCGAGCAGACGACTGCCGCCTCGCACAACCTGTCGGGCGAGGCGAAGGAGCTCGAGCGCCTCGTCGCGCGCTTCACCCTCGGAGGCGGCGCCGACGCGCCGTCGGCGCCCGCGCCGGCGAGGAAGGCCAGGCCGCAAGCGGCGCGGCAAAGCTACAAGACAGCCGGCAACGCGGCCCTGAAGGCCGCCCCGATCGAAGAGAGCTGGGAAGAATTCTGATGGCCCTCACCACGCAACTGCCGCAGGCCGGGGCCGAGCTGATCGCCGTGTCCCTGGGCGCCCAGAAGTTCGCCATCGACATCATGTCGGTCCGCGAGATCCGCGGCTGGACCACCTCCACGCCCCTGCCCCAGGCCCCGTCCTACGTGCTGGGCATGATCAACCTGCGGGGCGCCGTCCTGCCGGTGATCGACCTCGGCGCGAAGCTCGGCTTCGGCAACACCAACCCGCAGAGGTCGTCCGTCGTCGTCGTCGTCCAGGGCGGCGGCCAGCAGGTCGGCCTGCTCGTCGATGCCGTGTGCGACATCCTGACGGTGGGCCAGAACTCCGTTCAGGACGTGCCGGAGGTCGGAGCCGGCGCAGTGCACGACGCGGTGCTGGGGGTCATGACGATCGACGACGAGATCGTCAGCATCCTGGCGCTCGATCACGTGCTGGGCGAAGCGGGCCGCATCGCCGCGTGATACCGGACGGGCCGGCGGAGAACCGCCGGCTCTCGCTGCTCCGAGGGGCCGCCAGGCCCCTCGTCTCGGGCGGTCGGCGCGGCCCCCGTCAGAGCCAGGGGCGCTCGCCCGACGTCTTCTTCTCGAAGCCAGTGATCTCGTCCGCCTTCTCGAGCGTCAGCCCGATGTCGTCGAGACCGTTGAGCAGGCAGTGCTTCTTGAACGGCTCGATATCGAAGTGGACGGTCTCACCGTCCGGCCGGTGGATCGTCTGGGTCTCGAGGTCCACTGTGAAGGTCGCGTTCGCGCCGCGGCTCGCATCCGCCATCAGCTGATCGACGGTCTCCTGCGGCAGGGTGATCAGCAGGATGCCGTTCTTGAAGCTGTTGGAATAGAAGATGTCGGCGAAGGACGGGGCGATGACGACGCGGAAGCCGTAATCCTGCAGCGCCCAGGGCGCGTGCTCGCGGCTCGACCCGCAACCGAAATTGTCGCCACCGATCAGGATCGTGGCATTCTCGTATGCCGGCTGGTTCAGCACGAAATCGGGATCCGGCGTGCCGGCCTCGTCCTTGTAGCGCAGCTCCGCGAACAGGCCCTTGCCGAGCCCCGTGCGCTTGATCGTCTTCAGGTACTGCTTCGGGATGATCATGTCCGTGTCGACATTGACCATGGGCAGCGGGGCGGCGACGCCGGTCACCGTCTTGAATTTTTCCATGTCACTCCTGCTCCGAAGCTCGCTCGGCCTCTCCCGCCCTGTTTCCCCCCTTACGCGGCCGTTTTCAAGTCCCGGCGGGACCGCGTCCCCGTGCCGCGGATCGGCGGAGACCGGGTGCGACCGCCAGGCTTCATTTTTCCTTCAGCGGAAACGGGTAGAGTAGTCTCCCATAGAACCCTGAGGAGAAGAGGGTGTTCCAGACGCTCGCGCGGCGCATGTCCAACAGCTCCCAGCCGACCACGAAGTCCACGCCGGGTTCTACCGTCCGGGATGCTCCGCCGCCGCAGAAGGCCACGATCGGCATCGCGCTCGGCGGAGGTGCCGCACGGGGCTGGGCGCATATCGGAGTGCTGCGGACGCTCGAGGCGGCCGGCTACGCACCCTCCGTCATCGCGGGCACGTCGATCGGCTCCGTGGTCGGAGGTTTCTACGCCGCGAAGAAGCTCGACGATCTCGAGGAATTCGCGCTGTCGCTGACGCGGCGCCGCATCTTCGGGCTCATGGACTTCACCCTGAGGGGATCGGGCCTCCTCAGCGGCTCCCGGCTCGGCGACCTGCTCGACGAGGCACTGGGCGACGTGCGGGTGGAATCGCTTGACCGCCGCTTCTGCGCCGTCGCCTGCGAGCTGAAGAGCGGGCACGAGATGTGGCTGTCGCAGGGTCGCCTCACGGAGGCGATGCGTGCCTCCTATTCGCTGCCGGGCGTCTTCCGACCGATGCGGCTGAACGGCCGCTGGCTGATCGACGGGGCGCTCGTGAACCCCATCCCCGTCTCGGTCTGCCGCGCGATGGGTGCCCGGCTCGTCATCGCGGTGAACCTCCACTCGGACGTCTTCGGCAGGGGCACCATCGTGCCGTGGGTCGATGCCGGCGACGCACCGGCGGAAGAGGAAAGCGGCGGGCTCGACAGCGGGCCCACCGTGAACTCGCGGCTCATGCGGCGGCAGATGTTCGGGAACAGCGACGGCGCCCCCGGAATATCCACCGTCGTCGGGGACGCGTTCAACATAACGCAGGACAGGATCGCGCGCGCCCGGCTGGCCGGCGACCCGCCCGACGTGATGGTCGGCCCGCGCATGAGGCGGATCGGCCTCTTCGAGTTCCACCGCGCCCGCGAGGCGATCGCGGCGGGCATGGAAGCCGCCGAGAAGTGCCTCGGCGAGATCGCCGAATCCTCCGAAGCGCTCAGCCGGCTCGATCCGGGGTGAGCCGCACTCTCGGGCGCCGCGTCATGCTGTGGTGATATAGGTGCGCATGGCCTCGGTCTCGGCCTCCGCCGCCGCGATGCGCTCCTTCACCACGTCACCGATCGAGACGATGCCGACCACCTTGCCGTCCTCCAGGACCGGAACGTGCCGGAACTTGCCCTGCGTCATCTTCTGCATCAGGTAGGCGATGCTGTCGTCGCGGCCGCAGGTCACGACCTGCGCGGTCATGAAGTCGGCAACCGGCCTCTTCAACGCCTCGGCGCCCTGCTGCCCGATGGCGCGAACGATGTCGCGCTCCGAGATGATACCCTCGAGGCGGCCGTTCTGGCCGACCACGAGCACGGCGCCGATCCGATGCGTCGCCAGAAGCTCCGCCACCGCGCTCAGGATCGTGCCGGGTCCCGTCGTTATGACGGCGCTTCCCTTCTGCTGGAGAATGACTGCTACGGTCATCGCGTGTCCTCCGCATGATCCGCCGCTTCGAGCAGCGTTGTCCCTCGCAAGAGGTCGATGATGCGGGCTTCGGCAGCGGCTGACAAGTTTCGCGCGGCCAGTCACGGCCTTTCGTCGTGAGGCCACTCCGGTGCCGGTTCAGGCGGGGGAACCGTCCTGTCGATGAGCGGGAAGAGGAACAGCCCCGCGAAAAAGCCCCCGAAATGGGCCTGCCACGCGATCGAATCCCCTCCCGAGACGCCGATCGCCGCCACGCCGAAGACGATGTTGATCGCAAACCAGAAGCCGACGAAGACGAGGACCGTGCGGTTGCGCAGCGCCTCGATCAGCGGTGCGACCGGCTGGCGCCGATTCCCTCCCCCGTAGGGGCCGAGCGAATCCTGCAGGCCGCCACTCTGGAAGACGAAGCGGATCGCGCCCGCCATGAGGCCGGAAATGCCGGCTGAAGCGCCGATCATCGGAACGACGCTGCCCCAGTTGGTCGCCAGGTGCGCGAGCGCGCCGGCCACGGTGGCGGCAAGAGCCAGAAGCAGGAACCGCCTGTTGCCCAGGCGTCGCAGCACGGGCGTTCCGAAGGCGACGAGCCAGGCGAGGTTCACCATCAGATGCAGCCAGCCGCCGTGGAGGAAGCCATAAGTGACGAATGTCCACAGCTGTGCACCGAATCCACCGGGAACCGCACCTCCGCCGAGAAGAAAGGGCTCGGTGTAGCGCGCGGGCGTAAAGCCGAATAGGAAGACGAGGTGCACATCCCAGCGATATGGAAGAAGCCAGCGTATCGCGTGGATGCCGGCCAGAACGGCCAGGCACCCGACCATCAGGCCAGGCAGGTTGAAGGCGGGCTCGCGATGGGAATGCACGGACAGGGCCATCAGGGACGAGGCAGGGTTAATGGCACGTAACCTGCGAGCCTCATCCATGCAACCGCATCGTGGCGCGCCGATGTGTCACGTCGGCACAACTGGCTTCATCGGGGAACGGACGAGTTGGAACACCAGGAAGCGATTCATCTTCCGCCAGAGCCGCGTCCCAGGCATCCGACCTCGCGGGCGCTGCACTCGCACTGGAACCGCTTGCGTGGCCACCACCGCGCCCCGCACCGCCGCGACCTGCAGCCGGCTTCGCTCGGCCCCATCCTCTCCAACACGTTCCTCCTCGAAGAACGCGGCGATGCGCGCGTCGTCTACCGGCTCGCTGGCAGCGGCATCTTCGAGATCTTCCAGCGCGAGTTGCGGGGGCTCGACTGGCTCACCCTGTTCGAGGAGGAAAGCCGCCCGCTCGCCCAGGACACGGCGGCATCGGCCCTGTCCCGTGCCGAGACGTCGCTGCTTCATGCCGACGGCCGGACGGCGCGGCATCGCACGGTGCCGGTCGAGATCCTGATCCTGCCGCTCGCGCGGGATCCCGACGCCCCCGCGCGGGCGGTGGGCTCGCTCGTCACCTGCGACCGGCCCTACTGGCTCGGCGCACAGCCGCTGATCGAACTGACGGCGCTGCACGCGGAGACCTCCCGCGCCCCCGGCGATCCCGGCGCTCCGGCACCCGAATCATCCTCCCGCAGCGTCCTCGACATGCTCGACGCCGGACCCATCAGACGCCTGCGGCACCTCGCGCTCTACCTCGGCGGGCGGGAAGCGGGCGATACCGATCATTAACCACCCCCCGTTAACATCGCGGCAAGAGGTTTGGCCACGGGACGGCCGGCCGCCATATCCAGGGGGCACTTCGTGCAACAGGCTCACAGCGCGGGCGTCCTGACCCAAAGCCAGGAGAAGCGCCGCTTCCAGCGGGTCCGCGTCGACCTCCTGGGGCGCTACATGCTGCCGAGCCGCCACGAGTACCCCTGCCAGATCATTGACATGTCGCCGGGCGGCGCGCGCTTCGTCGCCCCCGCGATCGGCGATCTCGGCGAGCGCGTGGTGGCCTACATAGACAACATCGGGCGGATCGAAGGCCAGATCACCCGCCTGTTCGAGGGCGGCTTCGCGATCTCGATCCAGGCGACCGCGAGGAAGCGCGACAAGCTCGCCGCGCAACTGACCTGGCTCGCCAACAAGCAGGAGCTCGGCCTGCCGGAAGACCGGCGCCACGACCGCATGACACCGAGGAACCCCTTCTCGGAGATCGTCATGCCCGACGGCCGCACCTATCGGTGCAAAGTCGTCGACCTTTCGCTTTCGGGCGCCGCCATTTCCTGCGACGTGAAGCCGAAGATGGGCACCGTCGTGAAGCTCGGCCAGATGTCGGGGCGGGTCGTTCGTCACTTCGAGGAAGGCTTCGCGATCCAGTTCGCAGCAGCGCTTCGCGACGTCGAAGCACTCGAAAGCAACTTCGGACAACTTGCCTAAGGATTAAGAGGAGCTTGCCGCTTCGTTAGAAGGAGCGGTTAGCCGAACCTTTCGCCGACGGACGCAAACCATCCGTTCGGATTCCCGGCCCATCAAAACGTTTCTGCGAAGGTACAGCCAACAAACAGGGGGCTGTACCAATGAAGCTGATCAAGGCCATCGCGCTCGCGACGATCCTCGCAGCGGGTTCGGCACAGGCCGTCGCCGCCCAGACCTCGGGCACCGGAAGGCTCGTGGAGCATGAGGTGACGTCTCCCCCGATCGGGCACGTGCAGTTCTGCCGAATGTTCGCCGACGACTGCCGGCTCAGCGGCAAGGGGATCGCCACCGTGGAACTGACGGCGCGTGCCTGGGCGGATCTCGTCGAGGTGAATGACGCAGTCAACGAGCAGGTCAGCCCGATCACGGACCTGGAGCTCTACGGCGTCGCCGAGCACTGGACCTATCCCGCCAACCAGGGCGACTGCGAGGACTACGTGCTGCTCAAGCGCAAGCGGCTGATCGAGCGCGGCTGGCCGGCGAACTCCGTTCTCATCACCGTCGTGCGCGACCAGTATGGCGACGGACACGCCGTGCTGACCGTCGTGACCTCGGCGGGCGACCTCGTGCTCGACAACCAGGACGCCGAGATCCGCTTCTGGAGCGAGACGCCCTATCGCTACCTGAAGCGGCAGTCCCACAGGGACGCGACGCGCTGGGTGTCGCTCCAGGACGACAGGCGCCTCACGCCTCCGCTGGTGGCGGCGACGCCCCGGTGACGGGCCCGAAGCCGGCGGCGTAGACCGCCTGCCTGTCGACGTAGTGGAGCGCGGTGGCCTTCAGGCGGGCCACGTGCTCCGCCGAAAGCTCGCGCACCACGCGGCCGGGGGTGCCCATCACGAGGCAGTTCGGCGGGATCACCTTGCCCTCCGGCACGAGGGATCCCGCCCCGACGAGGCTGCCGGGCCCGACGACCGCGCCGTTGAGGATCGTCGCACCGATCCCCACGAGCGCGCCCTCGCCGATCGTGCAGCCATGCAGCATCGCCATGTGCCCGACCGTGCAGTCGGCGCCGATCGAGAGGGGGAAGCCCATGTCGGTGTGCAACACGCAGCCGTCCTGGACGTTGCTGCGCTCGCCGATCTCGATCGGCTCGTTGTCGCCTCTCACCACGGCACCGAACCAGACGCTCGCCTGATCCTGAAGGGAGACCCGCCCGATGAGAACGGCGGTCGGGGCGATGAAGAAACGTCCGGCAGGCGGGAGCGACGGCTCCGCATCGCCCAGGCGGTAGAGGGGCATCGGCGGCTTCTCAGGTGACGTGATGGATGGGAGGCACCCTACATCGAGACCACGATGTTGAGCAGCAGAAGTCCCGAGCAGAAGCTCCAGAAGCCGGACAGCGTCAGGCCCAGAGCCGCCACACCCGCGGACCGGCGCTCCACGAGCCACCAGCGCATCACCCATCCCGCGATGAGGACGGGCCCGCCGATGACGAGCACCAGCGTCTGCCCCACCCCCTGCGCCAGGGAGGCGGGAGCCTCGTCGAAACGCAGGGAGGCCGAGGCGACGAGCCGGTAGAGGCTGGTCGCCAGCCCGGCGAGCGTGAACCCGATGGCGACCATGTAGATGAGCAGCCCCAGTTCGAACAGCATGCGGCTCCCCAGCCAGCCATCTCACTCGAATCGTCCCGAGCCGGGACATCACGCCGCGGGGCGGTAACGCAATTTTAACGATCTTGCTGGGGTTGTCATCTTCTTCGGGCTCAGCCAAGCGCCGATCCCGCCCCGCGGTTAACGCGGCAAAGAAAAAGCCCGGCCGTGGCGCTCGCCGCCGGCCGGGCTGTTCGTGTTCTCGTCCGATCCCCGTCAGACGAGGTCGTAATCGAGAATCGCCATCTGGAAGTTGTAGGCGAGGTCCTCGTCCTCATCGTCCTTGAAGATGAGCCCGATGAACTCGTCGCCGATAAACACCTCGGCGGAGTCGTCCTTCTTCGGCCGCGCCTTCACGGACAGCGAGGGGAGATTGAATTTCTTCTGCAGATAGGCTTCGAGCCGAGCGATCTCTCGCGGTTCCAAGTCTTGTCCTCTTCGACTTTCTTGTTGGCGGGCCTTCACCGGTCCGGCGACTGGCCCTCGATCAGGTGGTTCATCGAGCGTGCAGGCTCGCTGCACCCGGCCTTGCCCACGACCCGCGCGGGCACGCCGGCCACCGTGGTGTCGGCCGGGACGTCGCTCAGCACGACGGACCCCGCCGCGACACGCGAGCAGCAGCCGATGGACAGGTTGCCCAGGATCTTCGCGCCGGCCCCGATCAGGACGCCGCGCTGGACCTTCGGATGGCGATCGCCCTCCTCCTTCCCGTTGCCGCCGAGCGTGACGCCGTGCAGCATCGACACGTTGTCGCCGATCGTCGCCGTCTCGCCGACGACGATGCCGGTCGCGTGGTCGAACATGATTCCCCGTCCGATGCGAGCGGCGGGATGGATATCCACGCCGAACACCGACGAGGCCCTGCTCTGGAGATAGAGCGCGAAGTCGCGCCTGCCGCTCGCCCAGAGCCAGTGCGCGAGCCGGTGCGACTGGATGGCATGGAAGCCCTTGAAATAGAGCACCGGCTCGAGCGCGCGGTGGCAGGCTGGATCGCGGTCGAGCACCGCCGCGATGTCGGCCCGCACGGCCTCCGCGATGTCGGGCTGGTCCGCGATCGCCTCGGCGAAGGCGTGGGCGATGATGTGGCTGCCCACGGCCTCGTGGTCGAGACGGGACGCCACGCGATGGCCGACCGCGGCCTCGAGCGTGTTGTGGCTCAGGATGCTGTCGAGCAGGAAGGCCGACAGCGCCGGTTCCACGAGCGAGGCGTCCTGCGCCTCGGCCCTGATCCTCGCCCAGACGGGATCGAGAGTTGCGAGCTGCGCCTCGCGCTCGACACGGTTGGTGATCACCGACATCGCCGATGTCCTTTCCAAGGATGCCCTCAAGGGAACATAGGGCGGCTTTCCGGCCACCGCAAAACGCGATGGCGATCGTTCGTCACCGGGACGGAGGCGGTGCCGCACCGGCGAGTTCCCCGCAGCCTAGCACAGGTGGGCGCGTCCGTCCTCACGCGGCGGCGCCCAGTCCGTGATCGCGCAGGAACTCGAGGACGGCCGCCTTGTGCGTCCGGTCGCCGACCGCCTGCATGTGGTTGCGCCCTTCGATCACGAAGGCCTGGCCGTTCGGGATGAGACGGGACAGTTCCTCCGCCGAGCCGCCGACATCGTCGCCGCTTCCGACCGCGACCAGAACCGGCACCTGGATGGTAGCAACCTGCTCTTCCGTGATCGGCTGGCGCGCGGAGCGGATGCAGGCGGCGAGCGCCTTGCGGTCGCTCTTCGTCTGGTCGGCGAACTTGCGGAAGGCCCAGGCATTCGGATCGGATATCCCGCTCGCGTCCTCGGCCTCGAGGGCCCGGGCGATCGGCTCGGACTCCCCGACGCCGCGGATCATGTTGATGCCGAGCCCGCTGAAGACGACCGACTGGACGCGCTCCGGGTGCCTCATCGCCAGGAAGGCGGCGATGCGCGCGCCCATCGAGTATCCCACGACGTCGGCCTTCTCGATCTCGAGGTGCCGAAGCAGCCTGTCGGCATCCTCCGCCATGATGTCGGAGCCGTGCATCTCCGGGTCGTAGAGCTTCTCGCTCTCGCCGTGCCCGCGATTGTCGACGGTGACGACGCGGCGGCCGGCGCGGACGAGGTCCTTCACCCAGCCGGTATCGACCCAGTTCACCCGGCTGTTCGACGCGAAGCCGTGGATGAGCAGGATGGGGGCACCTTCGCCGACATCGTCATACGCGATGTCGACGCCGTCCGAGTCGAAATGCTGCATGGTCTTCCCGTTGCGGATGATGGTGAGGCGCAAAGCGGCCGGCGCGGCCGAACGCCACCTTTGAAAGCGAGGGCCTTTAGGGCTATCGTCCCGGCCACCCAAAGAGCAAGAGGCTGATCGCATGGCGGATCACGTCATACCGCACTTCCACAACAGCGACGGTGTCGAGGTCGTCCGCGTCGGCGCGCGCGAGTTCCAGTGCATGGGCGCGCTGCCGCCCTTCGACCACCCCCACGTCTTTCTCGACATGGGCGACGACAACGAGAAAATCTGCCCCTACTGCTCGACACTCTACCGCTACGACCCGTCGCTGAAGGAGGACGAGTCGGTTCCCGCCAGCTGCGCCTGGGGCAAGGACCGCGCCGCGTAAGCCGGCGACCGTCGTGACCAAGCAACCTTCCATCGGCATCGTCGGCGCCGGCATGGCCGGCCTCTCGGCGGCCCTCGCGCTCGCCCGCATCGGCGTCCGGTCCACGCTGTTCGAGCGGGCACCGACCTTCGAGGAGGTCGGCGCCGGCCTGCAGATCTCCCCCAACGCGTCGCGCGTTTTGATCGCGCTCGGCCTCGGAGACCGGCTGACGGCCGCGAGCGTGCGGCCGACCGGCATCGGCCTCAGGCGTGGCGACAACGGCCGTCCGCTCGCCCACATCCCGCTCGGGCCAACCGCCGAATCGCGATGGGGCGCGCCCTATCTCGTCGTCCACCGGGCAGACCTGCAGGAGATGCTCGTCGACGCCGTCCGCGGCCGCGCCGAGATCACCCTGGAGCAGGCCGAGGCGGTCACCGACGTCACCGGCGGCGAGCCTTACGAGATCGTGGCGGACGGCACGCGGCACGGACCGTTCGACGCCGTGATCGGCGCCGACGGTCTGTGGTCGACCGTGCGCGGCATCACGCTCGGCACCGAGCCGCCCCGCTACTCCGGCAAGGTCGCATGGCGCACGACCGTGCCGCCGGCCGCCCTGCCCGCCGGGCTCGATCCGCTCGAGACCGGCACCTGGCTCGGCACCGACGCGCACCTCGTCCACTACCCCGTTCGCGGCGGCAGCGAGACGAACATCGTGGCGGTGACGACCGACCGTTGGCGCGAGCCGGGCTTCAGCGCCCCGGGCGACCCACAGGAGCTCCTCAGGCGCTTCGCCGGATGGGACCAGCGGGCGCTCGACCTCCTCCGTTCGGCTCCCGGCTGGACGAAATGGGCTCTCGCCGACCGCGATCCCGTGCGGCGCTGGGGCAAGGGGGCGATCACCCTGACGGGCGACGCCGCCCACCCGATGCTGCCCTTCCTGGCGCAGGGGGCCTCGATGGCGATCGAGGACGCATGGGTGCTGGCGGCCTGTTTCCAGCAGTCGCCAGACACGCCTGCGGCGGCCTTCCGCCGCTACGAGGCGGCGCGTGCCGAGCGGGTCGCGCGGGCACAGCGCACCGCGCGGCGCAACGGCGAGATCTTCCATATGGGCGCCATCATGTCGCGCGCGCGAGACGCGGCGTTGAAGGTGCTGCCGAAGGAGCAGCTTCTGTCCCAGTGGGACTGGCTCTACGGCTGGCGCGCGCCGGGCCTCTGAGGCGGGACGGCTCGTCAGCCGATCAGCAGCGCGTCGTCGTCGAGCTCCTGGCCGCGCATGCGCTTGAACATATGCAGGAGATCCTCGACCTGCATCGTCCGGCGCTCGTCGCCGGAAACGTCGAGGACGACCTTCCCCTCGTGCAGCATGACCGTGCGGTCGCCGTGGTCGAGAGCCTGGCGCATCGAGTGGGTGACCATGAGCGTCGTCACGCCCGTTTCGCCGATCACCCGCTCCGTGAGCGACATCACGAATTCCGCCATTGCGGGGTCGAGGGCGGCCGTGTGCTCGTCGAGAAGCAGGAGGTCGGCGCGCGCCAGCGTCGCCATGATCAGCGACACCGCCTGCCGCTGGCCGCCCGACAGGAGCGCCATCTGGTCTTCGAGGCGGTTCTCGAGGCCGAGGCCGAGCTCCTTCAGGCGCTCACGGAAAAGCTCGCGCCGCGAGGAGGTGACGGCGAGGCCGAGGCCGCGCCGCTTCCCGCGGGCATGGGCGAGCGCCAGGTTCTCCTCGATCGTCAGCGCCCCGCAGCTTCCCGCGAGAGGATCCTGGAAAACGCGCGCGACCGCGCGGGCGCGGCCGTTGCCGGAGAGGCGCGCCGCGTCCTGACCGGCGATCTCGATCGTGCCGCGGGTCGGCTTGACGTCGCCCGCGAGCGATCCGAGAAGCGTCGACTTGCCGGCCCCGTTCGAGCCGATGACGCTGACGAACTGGCCGGCCGGCACGACGAGGTCGACGCCGCGCAGCGCGCGCTTTTCGAGCGGCGTGCCGGCGCCGAACACGACCTCGAGGCCGGACACGCTGATCATGCCGCCCTCCTCGCCCGAAGCCGCGGCAGGACGAGCGCGATGGCGACGAGGACGGCCGTCACGAGGTTGAGGTCGGACGCCTGCAGGCCGATCGCGTCGGCCGAGAGGGCGAGCTGGATCGCGATCCGGTAGAGTACCGAGCCCACCACGCAGCCGATGAGCGCGATCAGGATGCCGCGCGTCTTGAGCAGCGTCTCGCCGACGATCACGGCGGCGAGGCCGACGACGATCGTGCCGATGCCGGAGGTGACGTCCGCGAAGCCGTTGGTCTGCGCGAAGAGCGCACCGGAGAACCCGACGAGCCCGTTCGCCAGCGCGATGCCGGCATAGACGTGCAGCGACGTCGACACGCCCTGCGCCCGCGCCATCTTCGCGTTCACCCCGGTGGCTCGCATGGCGAGGCCGAACTCGCTCTTCAGGAAGCGCGCGACCAACACGACCGCGATCACCAGCAGCACCGCGACGAAGAGCGGCCGGACGTAGTGGTCGGGCAGCCCGAGGCCGCGGAAGGGCGTCAACACCGTGTCCTGCATGATCAGGGCGACGTTCGGCCGGCCCATGACGCGCAGGTTGATCGAGAAGAGCGCGATCATCGTGAGGATCGAGGCGAGGAGATGCAGGATGCCGAAGCGCTGGTTCAGCGTCGCCGTCACGAGGCCCGCGCAGGCGCCCGCGGCGAGAGCCGCGAACGAGGCGAGCCAGGGGTTCACGCCGGCGAGGATCATCACCGCGGCCACGGCGGCGCCGAGCGGGAAGCTGCCGTCGACGGTCAGGTCCGGAAAGTCGAGGATGCGGAAGGAGAGATAGACGCCGAGCGCGACGAACCCGTAGACGAGCCCGAGCTCCACGGCGCCGAGGAAGGCGATCTCGCTCACGACCGCCCGCCCCGCCCGGTGTGCCTGAGGATGGGAAGCTTCACTCGATCACTTCGTTCGCACGGGCGACGAGCCCCGGCGACAGCTCCACGCCCATCGCCTCGGCCGCCGCCGGGTTGACGACGAGGTTCGTGCCCTCGGCCAGCACGACAGGGATATCGCCGGCCGTCTCGCCCTCGAGGATGCGGGCGACGAGCTCGGCCGTCTGCCGGCCGACGTCGTAATAGTTGAAGCCGACGGCGGCGATGGCGCCGCGCCGCACGGAATCCGTGTCGGCGGTGAAGAGCGGGATCCTGTTCTGCTGGGCGACCTGCACCGCGGCCTCGAGCGCCGAGATCACGGTGTTGTCCGTCGGCACGTAGATCGCATCCACCTTGCCGGTCAGCGACAGCGCGGCCTGCTGCACCTCGGAGGAGCGCGTCGCGGTCGCCTCGACGACCTCGAAGCCGGCGCCCGGGGCGAACTCCTTCAGCTTCTCGACGAGGGCGACGGAATTCGCCTCGCCGGAATTGAAGATGACGCCGAGCCGCCTCGCCTCCGGCAGGATCTCGCGGACGAGCGCCAGGTGGTCGGAGATCGGGGAAAGGTCGGAGACCCCCGTGACGTTGCCGCCAGGCCCGGTGAGATCCGACACCAGCTGCGCCCCGACGGGATCGGTGACGGCGGAGAAGACGACCGGGATCGACCCGCCGGCGGCCGAGACCACGGCCTGCGCCGAGGGCGTCGAGATCGGCACGATCACGTCGGGGCTCTCGCCGACATACTGGCGCGCGATCTGCGCGGCGGTCGCCGGATTGCCTTGCGCGGTCTGGAACTCGAACGCCATGTTCTCGCCGGCCGTGAAGCCCCTCTCCGCCAGGCCGTCGCGGACCCCGTCGCGCACCGCGTCGAGGGCGGGATGCTCGACGATGGAGGTGACGGCGACGGTGACGTCCTGCGCCATGACGGCACCGGCCGACAGGGTGAGCGCGGTGACCGCGGCGAGCATTCTCAGCATGGCGTTCTCCATGATGCGGGCGGCATGGACGTGGCGCGTCCCGAAGCCGATCCTCGTTGGTGCGGACGGCGGGAATCGAACCCGCACGGGGAGTCCCCGAGGGATTTTAAGTCCCTTGCGTCTACCTGTTCCGCCACGTCCGCGGCTGTGGCGTGACGCTTAACCTCGCAGCCCTGCCGGGGCAACGGGAAATCGCCCCGAAACGTCCCCGCACGGCGGCCGGTTATGCCGCCTCGCCCCCCCTTCGGCGGCGGCGCCTATCCCCGCGTCGCCTGGGCGATGGGCGGCTGGAACGCGAGACCGGTGTCCCACGGGAAGAAGATCCAGGTGTCCTGACTCACCTCGGTGACGAAGGTGTCGACGAGCGGCCGGCCCATGGGCTTCGCGTAGACCGTCGCGAAATGCGCCTTCGGCAGCATGTCGCGCACGACGCGTGCGGTCTTGCCGGTGTCGACGAGGTCGTCGACGATCAGCACCCGGTCGCCGCCGCCCTCCCCGAGGCGCGAGACGCTCTCGGCGACGGGCTTCAGGACCTTGAGCTCCCCCTGCTCGGAGTACTCGTGATAGGACGCGACGCAGACGGTCTCGATCACGCGGATGCCGAGCTCGCGGGCCACGATCGCCGCCGGCACGAGCCCGCCCCGCGTGACGCAGACGATCGCGTCCCACGTGCCGTGGCCGGAGAGCCGCCACGTCAGCGCGCGGGTGTCACGGTGGAACTGGTCCCAGGAGACGGGAAACGCCTTGTCCGGCGAGACGGTCATGATCTGCTCCCTGTCGGCCGCAGCTCGCCGAGCAGCTGGGTGACGCGGGCCTTCGCGGCCGCGAGGTCTTCCGCGCTGCGCGAGCGCAGAACGATGGTGGTGGTGAAGCTGCCGTCCCGCGAGCGCGGATAGCTGCCGATCATCACGCCGGGGAACGCCCGCTGGATCTCGCCCAGCGGCCCGCCGATGTCGCCCTCCTTCACGCCGTCCCCCTCGATCGCGTCGACGAGGTAGGGCTGCCCCGTCTTCAGCGTGGGGGCGATCTCGTCGAGCATGCCCTGCATGACGGAGGGAATGCCGGCCATCACGAAGACGTTGCCGATGCGGAAGCCCGGGGCGTTGCTGACGGGGTTGCGAACGAGCTCCGCGCCCTCCGGCATGCGGGCCATGCGGAGCCGCGCCTCGTTCAGCCGGTCCCCGAGATGGGACTTCAGGATCTCGACCGCGTCCGGGTGGTGCGAGACCGGCAGCCCGAAGGCGAGCCCCATGCCGTCGGCGGTGATGTCGTCATGCGTCGGGCCGATGCCTCCCGTCGTGAAGAGGTAGTCGTAGCGCTCCCTGAGCGCGTTCACCGCCGCGGCGATCTCGCCGAGCACGTCCGGCACGATCCGCGCCTCGCGCAGCTCGATGCCGAGGCCAGTCAGGTACTCGGCGATGTAGCCGATGTTGCGGTCCTTGGTGCGGCCCGAGAGGATCTCGTCGCCGATGACCAGAACGGCGGCCGTCACCGCCTCGCCAGTGTTTCCGCTCATGGCCTGCGACCGAGCGCTCCCTTTCCGTATTCGTCCGAACCGCCGCGGGCCACCGCCTGAAGAAGCTCGTCGGGCCGGTGGACGATCCCCTTCTCGAGAACGAGGTTGAGCCTCGTGGTGGCGATGACGTGGTAGCCACGCTTCTCCATCAAGCCGATGAGATCCACCTGCCAGCGGGCCTGCGCGTTCTCGATGATGATGAGGCTCGGCAGGAGCTCTTCCGGAGCCTCCTCGAGAAACTCGGTCATCACCAGGTCCTCGGCACCCTCGACGTCGATCTTGATCGCGTCGATACGCGCGAAGCCTTCCTCCCGGATCACGCCCAGGAGCGTGCGCGCGGGCACCTTGATGGCGTTGCCGGAGCCTTCCTCCGACCCCAGGAACTTGATGCTGCTCTCGCCGCGGTTCTGGTCTTCCACGAACAGCGTGAGCTCCCCCTCGCGGTCCGCGAGGGCGCAGCGCAACGCCTTGATCGTGCCCGCGTCGTTCTGCGCGATGTTGTAGAGCAAGCGTTCGAACATGTCGGGCTGCGGCTCGACGGCGAGGATCTGCCCTCGCGGGGCGAGGCCGGCGACGAACAGCGAGTAGAGGCCGACATTCGCGCCGATGTCGATGAAGACGAAATCCTCGGTCGCGCACGCGCTCAGGATCGCCCGCTCGACCGGATCGAAGAACTGCGGCGTGAAGAGGACGCGCTTCTCGCACACATTGTTGAAGGGGTAGAGCCGCATGCGGCGCCCGTAGATGACGTCGTCGACCGGGCGGCGGAGCGTCATCAGCGCGATTCGGCGCAGGAGCATGGCCGAGCGCCTGCCGAGCCAGGTGCCCGGCATGCGCCGCGTCAGCCTCAAGATGCGCGCCTGGAAAGGCGAGGGTTCATATCGGCCGAAGGGGGCGTCGTCGGAACCTGTCACCGCGCCCGCTGCATCGTCCGTCGTGTTTGCGACCATGGCGAAGCGGAACCATATCAGGGGCGGCGGCGCAAGTCGTCAGTTCCACGACGGGCCTCCGCTCGTGTCTTTTCGGGGGCCGGCCCTTGGGCTAGATTCGGCTGAACGCCGACCTCTCCAGACAATCGGACCGGAAGATGGGATATGTAGACGCCGCCGCCGTGGCGGAGCGCAACACGGGCGAGATCAAGCTCTACGGCGCCGAAGCGTTCGCCGGCATGCGTCGGGCGGGGCAGTTGACCGCGCGTTGCCTCGACATGCTGGCCGGACATGTCGCGCCGGGCGTGACGACCCAGTTCCTCGACGATCTCGTCCTTCAGTTCGCCCGCGACAACGACGCGCAGATCGCCACGCTCTTCTATCGCGGCTATCGCCACGCCGTCTGCACCTCCATCAACCACGTCGTCTGCCACGGCATTCCGAACGAGAAGCCCCTGCGCGAGGGCGACATCGTCAACATCGACGTGACGCTGATCGTCGACGGTTGGCACGGTGATTCGAGCCGCATGTACGTGGCGGGAGAGATCTCGAGACGTGCCGAGCGGCTGATCGACGTGACCTACGAGGCGATGATGCGGGGCATCGGCATCATCCGGCCCGGGCTCACGACGGGACATATCGGCGCAGCGATCCAGGAATACGCCGAGGGCGAGCGGATGAGCGTCGTGCGCGACTTCTGCGGCCACGGCCTCGGGCGCCTGTTCCACGACACGCCGAACATCCTGCACTACGGCAACCCGGGCGATGGTGTCGAACTCAGGCCCGGCATGCTGTTCACGGTCGAGCCGATGATCAATCTCGGCAAGCCGCACGTGAAGGTGCTCTCGGACGGCTGGACGGCGGTGACGCGGGACCGCTCGCTGACGGCGCAGTTCGAGCACACGGTCGGGGTGACGGAGGACGGCGTGGAGATCTTCACCCTCTCCCCCGCCGGGCACACCAAGCCCCCCTACCCGGCCGGCTGATGACCGCCTTCGGCGATCGCCCGCAGCAGACGGTGGACGACCGCGCGGGGCATCGCCAGCGGCTGAAGGAGCGCTTCGGCGCAACCGGCGGCGAGGGCATGCCGGATTACGAGCTTCTCGAGCTCGTCCTGTTCCGGGCCCTGCCGCGCGTCGACACGAAACCGATCGCGAAGCGGCTCGTCGCCCGCTTCGGCTCGTTCGCCGAGGTCGTCGCCGCACCGCCGGAAAGGCTGCGCGAGATCGATGGCGTCGGCAGCGCCGTCATCCACGAGCTGAAGCTCGTCCAGTCGGCGGCGCAACGCATCACCCGCGGCGCCGTCCACAAGCGGCCGGTGCTCTCCTCGTGGTCCGCCGTGCTCGACTACTGCCGCACGGTGATGGCCTTCGAGACGATCGAGCACTTCCGGATCCTGTTCCTCGACAAGCGCAACACCCTGATCGCCGACGAGCTGCAGCAATCGGGGACGGTCGACCACACGCCGGTCTACCCCCGAGAAGTGGTGAAGCGGGCGCTCGAACTTTCCTCGACCGCGATCATTCTCATCCACAACCACCCGAGCGGCGACCCGACGCCCTCGCGGGCGGACGTGGAGATGACGAAGCAGATCGTGGACGTCGCCGCGCCCCTCGGAATCACCGTGCACGACCATCTCATCATCGGGCGGGACGGCCACGCGAGCATGAAGGGGTTGCGGCTCATCTGAGGCCGACCTGCGGCGCGATTTGCGATTCCGCGCGCCTTTCGTGCATGATCGGGAGACTCAGCGGGTACGGAGGGGGCATGAAGCCGACGGCATTCGACGAGATGAAGAGCGCGGAGGACGGCTGCCGGCAGCCTTACAAGCGCGTCGCCGAATGGTTGTCGTCACTGCCCTCCGAGGTGATCGAGCAGAAGCGGGAGGAAGCCGAGCTGCTCTTCCGCCGCGTCGGCATCACCTTCGCCGTCTACGGCGAGGGCCAAGGGGAAGAGAGGATCATCCCCTTCGACCTCGTGCCCCGCGTGTTGTCGCGCGGCGAGTGGAACCGTCTCTCCGCGGGGCTCGAACAGCGCGTGAGGGCGATCAACGCGTTCCTCTCCGACATTTACGGCAAGCAGGAGATCCTGGCCGCCGGGATCCTGCCGCCGGAGCTGATCTTCCAGAACCCCGCGTTCCGGCCCGAGATGATGGGCAAGCAGGTGCCGGCCGGCGTCTGGATCCCCATTGCGGGCATCGACCTCGTGCGCGTCGGGCAGGACGACTTCTACGTCCTCGAGGACAATGCGCGGACGCCGTCGGGCGTCTCCTACATGCTCGAGAACCGGGAAGTGATGATGCTCCTCTTCCCGGAGCTCTTCGCGCGCCACCAGGTCGCGCCGGTGGATAACTATCCCGATGAGCTCCTGTCGACGCTGCAGTCGATCGCTCCGGCGACCGCCCCGAAAGATCCCACGATCGCCCTCCTCACGCCGGGTCCCTTCAACAGCGCCTATTACGAGCACACCTTCCTCGCCGACCGGCTCGGGGTGGAGCTCGTCGAGGGCCGCGACCTCCTCGTGCGCGACGAGGTCTGCTACATGCGCACCACCGAGGGGCTGCAGCGGGTCGACGTGATCTACCGCCGGGTGGACGACGAGTACATCGATCCCCTCACCTTCCGGCCCGATTCGATGCTGGGCGTGGCAGGTCTCATGTCGGCTTACGAGGCCGGCAACGTGACGCTCGCGAACGCCGTCGGCACCGGCATATCCGACGACAAGGCGATCTACAGCTACATGCCGGAGATCCTCTCCTTCTATCTCGGCGAGGACCCGATCCTGAAGAACGTGCCGACCTGGCGCTGTCGCGAGCCCGACGCGCTCGCCTACGTGCTCGACCATCTCGACGAGCTCGTCGTGAAGGAAGTCCACGGCTCGGGGGGATACGGCATGCTCGTCGGCCCCGCCGCCGACCAGGCGACGCGCGATGCCTTCGCCGCGAAGCTTAAGGCCGACCCCGAGAACTTCATCGCGCAGCCGACGCTCGCGCTGTCGACCTGCCCGACCTGGACCGAAACGGGCCTCGCGCCGCGCCATGTCGACCTGAGGCCCTTCGTCCTGACCGGCAAGGACGGCGTGAGGTTCGTCCCCGGCGGGCTCACGCGGGTCGCCCTGCGGGACGGCTCGCTCGTCGTCAACTCGAGCCAGGGCGGTGGCACGAAGGACACCTGGGTGGTCGATGACTGACTGGATGAGTAGCGTTCGAGGCCGCCCATGCTGAGCCGCACAGCCGACAGCCTGTTCTGGATGACCCGCTACGTGGAGCGCGCGGAGAACATCGCCCGCGTGCTCCATGCGACGTCCCGCATGTCGCTGATGCCGCACATCTCGAACGAGGAACCCATGGCGGAGTGGCTTTCGGCCCTCTCCGCCACGGCCTCCTACAACGCCTTCTTCGAGCAGTACGACGAGGCGACGCCTGAGCGGGTGGTCGAGTTCCTGGCCTTCTCGGAGGCCAATCCCTCATCGATCTTCCGCTGCCTGTCCAACGCCCGCGCGAACGCCCGCGCCGTCCGCACCGCCCTGACCTCCGACACGTGGGAGGCGATCAACGGCGCCTGGATGGAGATGCAGCGCTTCCGCCGCGACGCCGTCGCCCCCTCCGACATCAACCGCTTCGCGTCGTGGGTGAAGGACGTCTCGCTGAACGTCGACGGCTCGGCCTTCCGCACGATGCTGCGCAACGACGGCTTCTGCATGCAGCGGCTCGGCGTCTACATCGAGCGCGCCGACGCGACCGCGCGGATCCTCGACGTGAAGTACCACATCCTGCTGCCGGCCCACGAGCCGGTGGGCGGCGGCCTGGACTACCTCCAGTGGTCGTCGATCCTGCGCGCCGTCTCCGCCCACACGGCCTATCGGTGGGTCTACCGCAGCTCGATCAAGCCCTGGCTGGTCGCCGAGCTCCTGATCCTGCGCGAGGAGATGCCGCGCTCGCTTGCAAGCTGCTATTCCAACATCACCTATCATCTGGACGAGCTAGGCCGCACCTATGGTCGCCAGGGCGAGAGCCAGCGTCAGGCGAGGCGCATCTACTCCCGGCTGAAGAACGGCCGGACCGAGGAAATCTACCAGACGGGGCTGCACGAGTTCCTCACGGAGTTCCTCGCCGAGAATGGCCGGCTCGGAGCAGCGATCACCGAGCAGTACCTCATCTAGGACAGCCCCCGGAGCCCGGCGCCTCCAGCCGGGACGGCGCCGGTTTTCGGCACCGCGGAACGAAAGACGGCGGAAACGACCATGCGAATCCAAGTGTCGCACGCGACGACCTATCGCTACGCGAGCCCGGCGAAATACGTCATGCAGCGCCTGCGTCTCAGCCCGCGCAGCCATGACGGCCAGTTCGTGCGGCGCCAGCGCATCGAGGTGAGCGAGGACTGCCGGCTCACCGAGCGCGAGGACGCGTTCGGCAACGTCATCCACACCTTCACGCTGACAGGCAATTTCGAGCACCTGGAGGTGGCGGTCGATCTCGAGGTGGAGACGGAGGACACGGGCGGCATCATACGCGGCCAGGTGGAGCGCCTGCCGCTGCCGCTCTACCTGCGCGAGACCGACCTGACGGAGCCGGACGAGGCGATGCTCGCCTTCGCGCGCGAGGCGACCACCGGCACCGCCTCGACGCTCGACGGCATGCACGCCCTGATGAACTCCCTGCGCGAGCGCATGACCTTCGAGGTCGGCCGGACGGAGGCCGCGACGACGGCAGCTCTCGCCTTCCGGCACGGGCACGGTGTCTGTCAGGATTTCGCCCATGTCTTCATCGGCTGCGCACGCAGCCTCGGTATCCCTGCGCGCTACGTGTCGGGCTACCTCGTCCATCCCGACGGGCCGGTCGACCAGGAGGCGGGGCATGCCTGGGCGGAGGCCTATGTCGAGGATCTCGGATGGGTCGGCTTCGATCCGGCCAACGGCGTCTGCACCACGGAAGCCTATGTGCGCGTCGCAGCCGCGCTCGACTATCTGGGCGCCGCGCCGGTGCGCGGGGTGCAGGTCGGCGGGCTCGAGGAGGCGATGGCCGTCACCGTGCGGGCACACCTGGCCGAGCCGGCGGCCCAGCAACGCCAGCAGCAGCAATAAACACGTTCCGATAACCGGCGGCGGCGTATACCATCGGCGAGAATCAACCTTTCCTCCGCACCGCCAGATGACCTATTGCGTTGGCCTTCTCGTCCGTGACGGCATCGTCATCGTCGCCGACACGCGCACGAATGCCGGGCTCGACAACATCGCGACGTTCCGCAAGCTCCACGTCTTCGAGAAGGAGGGGGAGCGCGTCGTGGCCATGGCCACGGCCGGCAACCTCGCCGCGGGACAGGCGGTCCTCAGCTACGCCACCGAGGGGATCAAGAACCCCACGACCGGCAAGAAGGACACGGTCTGGACGACACCCTCGATGTTCGAGACCGCCCATTTCATCGGCGGCATCGTGCGCGAGGTCTACCGGGTCGACGGCAAGGCGCTGGAGCACCAGGGCGGCGGTTTCGACGTCTCGATCCTGCTCGCCGGCCAGATCGGCGAAGGGCGCACCCGGCTGTTCATGATCTACGCGGCCGGCAACTTCATCGAGGCCACCGCCGACACGCCCTACCTGCAGATCGGCGAGCACAAATACGGCAAGCCGATTCTCGATCGCGCGGCCACGGTCGATACCGGCCTGCAGGACGCACTGAAGCTCGCGCTGATCTCGATGGACTCGACGATGCGATCGAACCTCAGCGTGGGGATGCCGATCGACGTCTTCGTCTACTGCCGCGACCAGCTGAAAAGCGAGCTGAACTACCGGATCGGCAAGGACGAGCCCTACTTCCAGAACCTCCGGACGAAGTGGTCCGAGGCGCTGCAGGCCGCCCATCGCGACATCCCGCCCCGCCCTACGGCGTCAGCTGCTGAGGCCTCTCCCGGCTCAGGCGAACCGGTCGGGCCCGGTGCCGCCCCTGTGCGGCTTGTTCCGGTCCTCGAGCTCGAGAAGAACCGCGGAGTGATCCGCCTCGGCGAGCTCGAGCTCGTCGACCATCCTCTGGAACCGGTCGCGCATCTGGGCCGCCAGCGGCAGGTCGAGCCCGATGGCCTCGGCTTCGGCGACGATCGTGTTCAGGTCCTTGAAGTGCATGCGCACCATGCCGCGCGGCGCGAAGTCGCGGTCGAGCATGCGCTGACCGTGCACCTCGAGGATTCGGCTGTCGGCGAAGCCGCCCCGCATCGCCGCCCGCGCCGCGGCGGGATCGGCGCCACCGGCCGCCGCCAGCAACAGCGCCTCGGCGACCGCGCCGATGTTGACGGCGACGATCGTCTGGTTGGCGAGCTTCACGAGCTGGCCCGCGCCGCTCGGCCCGACATGCGTCACCCGGCCCATGGCCTCCAGAACCGGCCGCACCTTCTCGACGTCGGCGGCGTCGCCCCCGACCATGATGGCGAGCGTGCCCTGCTCCGCCCCGACCGTGCCTCCGGATACCGGCGCGTCGAGATGTCGGGCGCCGAGCTCACCGAGGCGCTTGGCGTGATCCCGCGCCATCGATGGCTGGATCGAGCTCATGTCGACGACGATCGCATCCCGGTCCAGGGCTTCGGCCGCGCCCTGCTGGAAGAGCACCTCGCCCACGATGGGACCGTTCTCGAGCATGGTGACGACGATTGCCGCGCCGCGCACCGCCTCGGCCGGCGTGTCGGCGACGCGTGCGCCTTCCGCGGCCAGCGCCTCGGCCTTGGCGCGGGTGCGGTTCCACACCGTCACCTCGTGCCCGGCGGCGAGCAGCCTGCGCGCCATCGGCGCCCCCATCAGGCCGATGCCCAGAACGGCCACGCGACTTCCTGCCATCAACCCATCTCCCCGATGACGTCCAGCCCGCCACAGGCCTAACCTGCCTTCGGGCGAACCGCCAGCGGCTTCTAGAACTCCTGCACCGCCACGACGCCGGGAACGGCCTTGATGGCCGCCGTGATCTGCGGCACGACATTGTAGCGCTCCGGCAGCCGGATCTCGATCTCGGAGCGCGGATCTCCCGTCATCATGACGATCGACACCTCCGCGCGCCCGCCTTTGTCCAGCCGGCGCGCCACGCTGTCGAGGGGCGCGGGGTCGCGAAGGAAGATGCGGATGCCGCCCGTCGCGTTATGCGCGATCTCGTCGAGCAGCCGCACCTTCTCGATGCGCATGCGCTGCAGGTCGCCGTTCTGGTCGACATGGACGAGCGCCTCGACGCAGGTGCCGGGCTCGAGCAGGTCGCGCATCTGCGAGAGCCCCTCGGAGAAGATGGTCGCCTCGATCTGGCCTGTCGGGTCAGAGAGACCGATGAGGCCCATCCGGCTGCCGTTGCGCGTCCGGTTCTCCTGCTTCGAGACGACGATGCCGGCGAGCCTGCCGGCCGTCGCGCCCTTGTTCGCCGCCTCCTGGAACTCGGCGATCGACTGCACCCGCAGGCGGTCTAGGATGGGCCTGTAGGCGTCGATCGGATGGCCGGAGAGGAAGGAGCCGATGGCGTTGTACTCGCGCGTCAGGCGCTCGGCCGGCAGCCACGGCTCGACCCGCGGCAGCGGCAACGGCTCGGGATCGGCGCCGCCGCCGAAGAAGTCCGACTGGCCGAGCACGCGCCCGTTCTCGTTGCGCGCCGCGCACGACATCACCGCCTCGGCGCCGGCGAAGGCCTGCGCGCGCTCGACGTTCAGGCAGTCGAAAGCGCCCGCCGTGGCGAGCCCCTCGATCGCCCGCTTGTTGAGGTGGCGGGGGCTGACCCTCGAGGCGAAGTCGCTCAGCGAGCGGAACGGTCCCTCGCGGCGGAGCTCGACGACATGCTCCACCGCCGATCGTCCCACGTTCCTCAGCGCGGCCAGCGAGTAGTAGATGACGCCGTCCTTCACCGCGAACTCGACCTCGGAGCGGTTGATCGAGGGCGGCTCGACCGTGATGCCGTACTTCTCCGCCTCGCGCCTGAAGAGGTTCACCTTCTCCGGCATGTGCATGTCGAGGGTCATCGACGCGGCGAGGAACTCGGTCGGATAGTTCGCCTTCAAGTAGGCCGTGTGATAGGCGACGAGCGCGTAGGCTGCGGCGTGCGACTTGTTGAAGCCGTAGTCGGCGAACTTCGCGAGCAGCTCGAAGATGTACTCGGCCATCTTCCGCTCGATGCCGCGCTCGACGCAGCCCTCGACGAAGCGGACCTGCTGCTTGTCCATCTCCGCGCGGATCTTCTTGCCCATCGCCCGGCGCAGGAGGTCCGCTTCGCCGAGCGAGTACCCGGCGAGCTCCTGCGCGATCTGCATCACCTGCTCCTGGTAGACGACGATGCCGTGCGTCTCCTTCAGGATCGGTTCGATGCGCGGGTGTATGTAGTCCGGATCCTGCCGCCCGTGCTTGACGTCGTTGTAGATCGGAATGTTCGCCATCGGGCCCGGACGGTAGAGCGCCACGAGCGCGATGATGTCCTCGAAGCGGTCGGGCTTCATGCCGAGGATGGCATTCCTCATGCCGCCCGATTCCAGCTGGAACACGCCGACCGTCTCGGCCCGCGAGAGCATCTCGTAGGTCGCCCTGTCGTCGAGCGGCAGCGCCGCGATGTCGACCTCCACGCCCCGCTGCGCGAGGAGCTTCACCGTCGTGTCGATGACCGTCAGCGTCTTGAGGCCGAGGAAGTCGAACTTCACGAGGCCCGCGGATTCCGCGAACTTCATGTTGAACTGCGTCGCCGGCATCCCCGACCGGGGATCCTTGTAGAGCGGCACGAGGAGATCGAGCGGCCGGTCGCCGATGACGACGCCGGCCGCGTGCGTCGAGGCGTGACGGAAGAGCCCCTCGAGCTTCAGGGCGATGTCGAGTAGCCGGCGGATCTGCGGGTCGTCCTCCCGTGCCTGCTGCAGCCGCGGCTCGCCCTCGATCGCCTGGGCGAGGGTCACGGGGTTCGCCGGATTGGCCGGGATCATCTTCGAGAGCTGGTCCGCCCGGCCATAGGGGACGCCGAGCACGCGCGCCACGTCGCGCACGACGGCACGTGCCTGAAGCGTACCGAACGTGATGATCTGCGCGACGTTCTCGTGCCCGTACTTCTCCTGCACGTAGCGAATCACGTCCTCGCGGCCGTTCGGGCAGAAGTCGATGTCGAAGTCCGGCATCGACACGCGCTCGGGATTGAGGAAGCGCTCGAAGAGGAGGTTGAACCGCAGGGGATCGAGGTCGGTGATCGTCAGCGCCCAAGCGACGATGGAGCCGGCGCCGGAGCCGCGGCCCGGCCCGACCGGGATCTCCCTCGCCTTCGCCCATTTGATGAAGTCGGCGACGATCAGGAAGTAGCCCGGGAACTTCATCCCCTCGATGATGTCGAGCTCGAAGGCGAGCCTCGCGCGGTACTCGTCCTCGCTCCTGCCGTCGGCCGTGCCGTGGAAGGCGAGGCGGCTCTCCAGCCCCTCCTGCGCCTGCCGCCGAAGCTCGGCCGCCTCCGCGGCTTCCGCGTCCTCGGGCCGGCCGCTGTCGCCGGTCGTGAAGCGGGGCAGGATCGGCTTGCGCTTCGTCGGCCGGTGGTGGCAGCGCCGGGCGATCTCGACCGTCGAGGCGAGCGCCTCGGGCAGGTCCGCGAACAGCTCCATCATCTCGGCGCGCGACTTGAAGTAATGCTCCTCGGTCAGCCTCCGGCGCTCGTCGTCGAGCACCATGCGTCCTTCCGAGATGCAGATCAGCGCGTCGTGCGCCTCGAAGTCCTCCCTGGCGGCGAAGAAGGGCTGGTTCGTCGCGACGAGCGGAAGCCCCATGTCGTAGGCGAGCTCGACGAGCCCCGGCTCCGCCAGCCTCTCGGCCTCCGTGCCGTGGCGCTGCAACTCGACGTAGAGGCGCCCCGGAAACAGCTCCGCCAGCGTCTCCATCGCCGCCCTGGCGGCTCCTGGGTTGCGCGCCGCGAGGTGGCGGTCGACCGGCCCCTCGGGCCCTCCCGTGAGGGCGATGATGTCGCCCGAGAGCTCCCTCAGCTTCTCGATGCTGACGCACGGGTCGGAGGTGCCGTCGCCGGAGAGCCAGGCGTGGCTCACGAGCCGGCTCAGGTTGGTGTAGCCCTCCTCGCTCGTCGCGATCAGCACGATCGAGGGACTCGTCGAGCGCGCCGCCGGCCGGGCGACCTGGTTCGGCTCGCCGAACTCCACGCAGAGCGTCGTGCCGATGATCGGCTGCACGCCCGCCTCGACCGCCTTCTCCGAGAACTCGAGCGCGCCGAAGAGATTGTTGCGGTCCGCGATGCCGAGGGCCGGCTGCTCGTCGGCGACGGCGAGCTTGATCAGCTTCTTGAGCGGCAGCGCGCCCTCGAGAAGCGAGTAGGCGCTGTGCGCACGCAGGTGAACGTAACCGGGCATGCTGCCGTCCCTTCGCCGCGATCCGGACAAGTCGGCCGCACGGCGCCGTGGCCGTCCGGCGGGGCAAGGCGCCCCACCCTCCTTATCGACCCGAATCGGACCGGCGCAAAGGCCGGCAGGATCCGCCTGTGGATCCCGGGCATCCTCACATCTGCTGCAACGCCTGTGCCCAGATGGCGACGGTGGCGGCGAAGGCGAAGAGCACCGAAGCGGCGGCGGCGTCCTTGATGAAGTCGTGCATGTGAACATCTCCTTCCAAAGCCTGTGGAAAGAGTATGTTCTCGTTTTGTTCCCCTCGTCAACCGGCAGCGCGGAAGGCGCTGCCGGCATGGTTAAAGCTCGACGAGGTGGCCGTCCCGCAGGGTGATCCGCCGGTCCATGCGCTCGGCGAACTCGATGTTGTGCGTCGCTATCAGCGCGCCGAGCCCGGTTCCGTGCACGAGCTTCAGGAGGATGTCGAACACATGCTCCGCCGTGTGGGGGTCGAGGTTTCCCGTCGGCTCGTCGGCCAGAAGGAGGTCCGGCACGTTCGCGACGGCGCGGGCGATCGCCACGCGCTGCTGCTCGCCGCCCGACAATTCCCCCGGCCGGTGCAGGACGCGGTCCGCAAGCCCCAGAAAGCCCAGGAGCTCGTCCGCGCGCTTGCGCGCCTCGTCCTCCGACAGCCCGGCGATCAGCTGCGGCAGCATGACGTTCTCGCGCGCGGTGAACTCCGGCAGCAGGTGATGGAACTGGTAGACGAAGCCGATCCGCCGACGCCGGAGCGCCGTCCTGCCCGCGTCGTCGAGCTGCGCCGCCTCCATGCCGCCGATGCGGACGGAGCCGGCCGACGGCTTCTCGAGGAGACCCGCGATGTGCAGCAGCGTCGACTTGCCGGCGCCCGACGGTCCGATGAGCCCGACGATCTCACCGGGCCGCAGCTCGAAGTCGATCCCGCGCAGCACCTCGAGCGACGTCTCGCCCTGCTCGTAGCTGCGCGTGACGCCCTCCAGCACGAGGGCGTTCCCGGCGTCCGCCTCGGTCGTGGCCGGCCCGTCGGTGGTGGGGGAATTAATGTCGTTCATTCGTATCTCAGCGCCTCGACCGGATCGAGGCGCGCTGCGCGCCAGGCGGGGTAGAGGGTGGCGAGGAAGGACAGGACGAGGGCCATGAGCACGACGGAGAAGACGTCGCCGAAGTTCATCTCGGCCGGCAGGCGCGATAGGTAGTAGAGCTCGGGCGAGAAGAGCTCCGTGCCGGTGATCCGCGACAGCACCTGGCGGATGCCCTCGATGTTCAGGCAGACGACGACACCGACGATCAGCCCGAGGAACGTTCCGGCGACGCCGATCGACGCGCCCGTGATGAAGAAGATCCGCATGATCGCCCGCCTCGTCGCCCCCATCGTGCGCAGGATGGCAATGTCACGGGACTTGTCCTTCACGAGCATGTGCAGGCCCGAGATGATGTTCATCGCGGCAACGAGCACGATCAGCGTGAGGATCAGGAACATGACGTTCCGCTCGACCTCCAGCGCCGAGAAGAAGGTCTGGTTTCTCTGCGTCCAGTCGAGAACGTAGATCGGGCGCTCGACGGCGTCCTGCATCCGCGCCCGGTAGGCCCTTATCGCGTCCGCGTCGTCGACGAAGACCTCGACACCGGTCGCGAGCCCGTCCTGGTTGAAGTAGGCCTGGGCTTCGCCGAACGGCATGAAGACGAACGCGCCGTCATATTCCGACATGCCGATCTCGAAGATGCCGTAGACATCGTAGGCCTTGATCCGGGGCGTCGTGCCGAAGGGCGTCACGGCGCCGCGCGGCGAGATCAGCGTCAGCTTGTCGCCGACCCGCAGGCCGAGCTGTTCGGCGAGGCGGATGCCGATCACCACGCCCTCGCCGTCACCGAAATTGTCGAGCGAGCCGAGCTTCACATTCCCGGCGATCGACTGGAAGTTCTCGAGGTCCGCTCGCCTGATGCCGCGCACCAGCACCCCGAAATTGTTGACCGGCGACGAGGCGAGCGCCTGCCCCTCCACGTAAGGAAAGGCCTGGTTGACGCCCTCGATGCCGCGGATCTGGCCGACGACGTCGTCGAAATCGGTGAAATCCGTGTCGATCCCCTGCACGATGAAGTGGCCGTTCAGCCCGAGGATCTTGCTCAGGAGCTCGGTCCGGAAGCCGTTCATCACCGCCATGACGATGATCAGCGTCGCGACGCCCAGCGTGATTCCCAGAAGCGAGAACCCGGCGATCACCGAGATGAAGCTCTCCTTGCGCCGCGCCCGCAGGTATCGCAGCGAGAGCATCCACTCGAAGCGCGCGAAGGGTTTCGTGTCGTAGGTCGAGGGGGCGCTCATCTTGCTCCTGCCCGGGTGCGGGCGTTCAGCCGCCGAGCCTGGCGAGCGCGCTGTCGATCGACAGCGACTCGCGCTCGCCGGTGGCGCGGTTCTTCAGTTCGACCGTGCCGCCCGCCAGCCCCTTCGGCCCCACGATCAGCTGCCACGGCAGGCCGATGAGATCCATCGACGCGAATTTCGAGCCGGCCCGTTCCTCCGTGTCGTCGTACAGGACCTCGACGCCCGCCGCTTCGAGCCGGCCGTAGATCGCCTCGCAGGCTCGGTCGGTTGCCTCGTCGCCGACCTTCAGGTTCACGAGCCCGACCTTGAAAGGTGCGATGCTCTCCGGCCAGACGATGCCGTTCTCGTCGTGGCTCGCCTCGATGATCGCCGCGGCGAGCCGGCTCGGGCCGATGCCGTAGGAGCCCATGTGGACGGGATGCTCCTGCCCGTCCGGCCCCGTCACGACCGCGTTCATCGGTGCGGAGTACTTCGTGCCGAAATAGAAGATGTGGCCGACCTCGATGCCGCGCGCCGAGATGCGGCTGTCCTCCGGCACCTCCGCCTCGAAGCGCGCCGGCTCGTGCATCTCCTCGGTCGCCGCGTAGTGCGACAGCCACGAGTCGACGATCGGCTGCAGGTCGCCCTCGAAGTCGAGATCCGGGGAAGGCTTCGGCAGGTCGAGGAGCGCCTTGTGGCAGAACACCTCGCTCTCTCCGGTCGAGGCGAGGATGATGAACTCGTGGCTCATGTCGCCGCCGATCGGCCCGCTCTCCGCCTTCATCGGAATGGCTGTGAGGCCGAGGCGGTCGAAGGTCCTGAGATAGGCGACGAACATCTTGTTGTAAGACCTGCGGGCGCCCTCCTGGTCGAGGTCGAAGGAATAGGCGTCCTTCATCAGGAACTCGCGCGAGCGCATGACGCCGAAGCGCGGCCGGACCTCGTCGCGGAACTTCCACTGGATATGGTAGAGGTTCTTCGGCAGGTCGCGGTAGCTCCGCACATAGGCGCGGAAGATCTCCGTGACCATCTCCTCGTTGGTCGGCCCGAACAGAATGTCGCGCTCGTGACGGTCCTGGATGCGGAGCATCTCCTTGCCGTAGGCGTCGTAGCGGCCGCTCTCGCGCCACAGGTCGGCCGACTGGATCGTCGGCATCAGGATCTCGATCGCGCCCGAGCGGTCCTGCTCCTCGCGCACGACCTGCTCGATCTTCCTGAGCACGCGGTAGCCGAGCGGCAGCCAGGCATAGATGCCCGCCGATTCCTGCCGGATCATTCCCGCCCGCAGCATGAGCCGGTGCGAGACGATCTCCGCCTCCTTGGGCGTCTCTCGCAGGATGGGCAGGAAATAGCGGCTGAGGCGCATGGAGGGGCGTGCCTTGGGCTGGTTCGGATCGACGCGACACAAAGCGCATCACCGGGCAAAAGACAAGGGGAACCTGCCCACGTCTTAACCCTCAAAAAAGTCGCACCAATTCACGCCAGCGACGCAGAATCGACTTGCAACGCATGACGGGACGGCTACAGTAGCTGCACAAAAAAGAGGCCGCATGCCCACGGACTTTCCAATAGGAAGGTGAGAACGGTCCAAGTCTCGGGAGGACAAGGATATTCGCCTCGGCAAGCCGAAGGCGGAGACGATGCAAGAGAGCAGAATTCGAAAAGAAGAGCTCGTGCACTCGTGAACTGACAGCAAGGCTTCGCGCCTTGCTTTTTTATTTGTTCCTACCCCTGGCCGTTCGGATGCCAATCCGGCGGGCGCATGTCCGGCAGGAAGGGAATGTCGTCGAGCGACAGCCCCGACAACTCGACCAGCCAATAGAAGCCGGCGTACACGACCAGCGAGATCGCCGTCGTCGCCAGCACCTTGCGGAACAGGTTGGGCATCGTGGGCGCACTCGGCGCCGAGCCCTCGACGACCGCCTCGTCTTCCGCCTGGGTCCGCACGCCGACCGGCAGGACCGCGAAGAAGACGAGCCACCAGATGATGAAATAGACCGCGATCGCGCTGACGAGCTGCATCTCCTGCCTCAGGCCTGTTCGAGCTCGACGAGCGTGCCGCAGAAGTCCTTCGGGTGCAGGAAGAGCACGGGCTTGCCGTGGGCGCCGACCTTCGGTTCGCCGTCCCCCAGCACGCGCGCCCCTGCGGAGACGAGCGTCCGGCGCGCGGCGGCGATGTCCTCGACCTCGTAGCAGATGTGGTGGATGCCGCCGTCGGGGTTGCGCTCCAGGAACCGCGCGATGGGCGAATCCTGCCCCAGCGGCTCGAGGAGCTCGATCTTCGTGTTCGGGAGCTCGATGAAGACGGTCGTCACGCCGTGCTCCGCCTGCTTCACAGGCGCGGAGACCCTCGCGCCGAGCGTCTCGCGGTAAACGGCGGAGGCGGCCGCGATGTCCTTCACCGCGATCGCCACGTGGTTCAGCCTGCCGATCATGAGCATGCTCCCGAATGCGTTCGGGACGTCATACCGGCAGGACGAGGACCCGGCAAAGCGGCTTCTTGCCCCAGGCCTGCTGAACGGCGTTGCGCACCCCTTGGGAGACGGCGCGGGCGACCGTCTCCTCGTCGCGGCGGCGGCGGGCCGGCAGCCCGTCCCAGATGTCCTCCACGACGTCGAGGATCAGATCCTCCATCGGCTCCCCCTCCTCGTCGAGCTCCGGCAGCCCGAACATGGAGAGCTCCGGATCGGCTGCGAGGTCGCCCCGGTCGTCGACGGCGAGGGCCACCGTGACGATGCCCGCGAAGGACAGGCGGCGGCGCTCGCGCACGTGCTCGGCGGTCGATGGCACGATCACGCGCCCGTCACGGTAGAGCCGGCCGGCCGCCACCTCGTCGACGATCCTCGCCGGCCCGGGCGCCAGAAGCACCATGTCCCCGTTGAAGGCGGTGACCACCTCCGGCACGCCGAGCGACCGCGCGAGCTCGGCATGCTCGGCCAGATGCCGCGCCTCGCCATGCACCGGCAGCGCCGCCTGCGGCCGGACCCAGCCATAGAGGTCCTTGAGCTCGTCCCGGCGCGGGTGGCCGGACACGTGGACAAGCTCGTCCTCGTCCGTCACGAGCTCGATCCCGTCGCGCACGAGGCTGTTCAGCACGGAGCCGACCTCGCGCTCGTTTCCGGGGATCATCCGCGCGGAATAGATGACCGTGTCGCCCGCATTGAGCGAGATCGAGGGGTGGTCGCCGCGCGCGATGCGCGTCAGTGCCGCCCGCGGCTCGCCCTGGCTGCCCGTGCAGAGCAGCACCACCTTGTCGCGCGGCAGCCGGGAATAGTGCTCTTCGCCCATGAACTGCGGCAGGCCCTCGAGGAAGCCGAGCTCGCGTGCGACGGCGATCGTCCGCTTCATGGCGCGACCGACGACGATGACGGTGCGCCCCGCCTCCTGCGCGGCCTCGGCGACCGAACGCAGCCGCGCCACGTTCGACGCGAACGCCGTGACGGCGACCCGGCGCGGCGCGGCCGAGATGACCTTCGCCAGCCCCTTCGCGACATCACCCTCGCCCTGCGACCGGCCCGCGCGCAGCACGTTCGTGGAATCGCAGACGATCGCCCGGCATCCTTCCTCGCCCAGCGCCTGGAAGGGAGCGGGATCGAACGGACGGCCGATCACCGGATCGCGGTCGATCTTCCAGTCGGCCGTGTGCAGCACGTTGCCGGCCGGGGTGCGGATGATGAGCGATGTCGGCTCGGGGATCGAGTGCGTGGTCGGCACGAACTCCACGTCGAACGGCCCGAAGCTCCGGCGCGAGCCGATCTCCACCACCGTCACCGGCACGTCGGTCGCGCCCTGCTCCTCCATCAGCTTCGCGGCGAGCAGCCCCGCCGCGAAGGGCGTGGCGTAGACGGGGACCTTCAGCCTGTCCCACAGATAGGGCAGCGCGCCGAAATGGTCCTCGTGCGCGTGGGTGATGAGGATGCCCTCGACGTTCTCCCTCTCCTTCTGAAGGAACTCGATGTCCGGCAGGATGAGGTCGACGCCCGGCAGGTGCTCCTCGGCGGCGAAGGCCACGCCGAAATCGACGACGATCCACTTCCGCCGGCCGCGCCGGCCGAAGCCGTAAAGCCCGAGATTCATGCCGATTTCCCCCACCCCACCGAGGGGCAGGAAAACGAGCTCGTCCGTCGCCATCGCTCTTCCTATCCGGCGCCCCTGTGGGACGCCACTGTTCCGAAATGCACCTCTCCCGCGGAAACGTGCAGCCGGCTCCCCGCATCGGTGCGCAGGACGAGCCGGCACTCCTCGTCGATCGTCTCGAACACGCCGCGCGTGACTTCGGATCCCACGGCGACCGCGACCGGCTGTCCCAGGCCCGCGGCACGGTCGAGCCAGGCCGAGCGTATCGCCGCGAGGCCCCTGCCCTCGTCCCACAGTTCCTCGTAGCGGCACCAGCGGTCGCTCAGCGCCTCGAAGACGGTCTCGGCCGAACAGCTCGCGCCGAGCGAGCGCAGCGACGCCGTGGGATAGGCGAGCCGTTCAGGCGCCGAGACCACGTTGACACCGATCCCCGCGACGAGCCCCGTCGCGGAGCCGATGGAGACGGTCTCGAGCAGGATGCCGGAGAGCTTCGCCCCGTCCGCCAAGACGTCGTTCGGCCATTTGAGCGAGAACCGCACCGAGCTCTTGCCCGCGATCCCCGCCGCTCCGTCGAGCGCCGCCGCGACGATCAGGTCGGGCGCAACTTCCGCCAGCGCGTCGTGGAGCGCAAGCCCCGCGACGAAACCGAGCGTCGCGAGCCGCGGGCCCGGCTCCCGCATCACCATTAGGCATGAGGCGGCGAGATTTCCGCGACTGGTCGACCAGACGCTCGATCGCCTGCCCCGCCCCGCCGTCTGTTCCGACGAGACGACCCAGAGCCGCCCCGGATCGCCGGCCTTCGCCGCCAGAAGCGCCTCGCTGTTCGTCGACCCGACACTCTCGTAGGCGTGCAGCCTGTATCCGGAATGTCGCGCCCGATCCGACAGGACGAAGGCCATCCCGCGCTAGAACAGCGAGAGGGCGGCCCTCTGCGCGATCGCGATCAGCGGTGCCGGGAAGACGACGAAGAAGATCATCAGGAACCCGGACACGCCGAGCACTGCGCGCAGCTCGCCACCCATCGGCTCGAACGGCGCCCCGGCCTCGTCGAACACCATGATCTTCACGATGCGCAGGTAGTAGAACGCCGCCACGACGCTCGACAGGACGCCGATGACCGCGAGCGGGTAGAGCCCCGCCTCGATCGCCGCGAGGAAGACGTAGAACTTCGCGAAGAAGCCCGCGAGCGGAGGAATGCCGGCCAGCGAGAAGAACAGGACCGTCAGGATGAAGGCGGCCAGCCCGTTGTTCTTCCAGAGGCCCGAAAGGTCCTCGATCGACTCCACCATCGTGTCCCCGCGCCGCATCGACAGGATGAAGGCGAAGGTCCCGAGCGTCATGACGAGGTAGATCGCCATGTAGATGATGACGCCGCGCACGCCCGCCTCGGTTCCGGCCGCCAGGCCGACGAGGGCGTAGCCGACATTGGCGATGGAGGAATAGGCCATCAGGCGCTTGATGTTGCGCTGACCGATCGCCGCGAAGGCGCCGAGGATCATCGAGGCGAGCGACACGAAGACGATGATCTGCTGCCACTCGAGGACGATCGACGGGAAACCCGTCATCACGACGCGCACCAGGAGGGCGACGGCCGCGACCTTCGGGGCCGCCGAGAAGAAGGCCGTCACCGGCGTCGGCGCGCCCTCGTAGACGTCTGGCGTCCACATGTGGAACGGCACCGCCGAGATCTTGAACGCGAGCCCCGCGAGCAGGAAGACGAGACCGAAGACGAGGCCGAGCGGCGGATCGCCGGCGGCCGTGATCTCCGCGATCCGGTGGAAGTTCACCGTTCCCGTGAAGCCGTAGATGAGCGAGGCGCCGTAGAGCAGCATGCCCGAGGCGAGCGAGCCCAGCACGAAGTACTTGAGGCCCGCTTCCGTCGCCCGCGCGGAATCGCGCTGGATCGAGGCGAGCACGTAGGCCGCGAGGCTCTGCAGCTCGAGGCCGAGATAGAGCGTGACGAGATCGTTCGCCGACACCATGACGAACATGCCCGTCGTCGAGAGGACGATGAGCACGGGATACTCGAAGCGGGTCATGCGGCCGGAGCGCATGTAGTCGATCGACAGGAGGATCGACACGAGCGACCCGATCGCCACGAGCGACTTCATGAGCCGCGCGAACGGGTCGAGAATGAAGCTGTCGCCGAACAGGAGGTAGGTTCCCCCCGGCAAGAGCCAGATGAGCAGCGTCGCCGCGACGAGCAGCGCGACCGAGAGGCCGCTGCACAGCGCCACGCCACCGTCGGACCGGAACACGCCGAGCATCAGCGCAGCCATGGCCCCGACCGACAGGAGGATTTCCGGCGCGATCGGAAGAAGGCTCTGAAGGGTCATCACAGGCTCCATCCGGCCCTCCTCACTTGATCGCGGCGGCCACGGAGGCACCGCCTTCGATCGCCGCCTGATAGTGATCGACCAGCTGGGTGACGGCGGGTCCCGTGACGTCGAGAATGGGCATGGGCCAGAAGCCGAAGAGAATGGTCAGGACGACGAGCGGCGCCAGAACCGCGATCTCGCGCCAGTTGAGGTCGCTGATCGAGCGCAGGCTCTCCTTCTCGAGGGCCCCGAAGATCACGCGGCGGTAGAGGAAGAGCGCATAGCCCGCGGACAGGATCACGCCGAAGGTCGCGAAGAAGGCGACCCAGGTGTTCACCTGGAAGGCCGCGATGAGCGTCAGGAACTCCCCGACGAAGCCGCTCGTGCCCGGCAGGCCGACATTGGCCATGGTGAACACGAGGAACGCGAGCGCGTAGAGGGGCATGCGGTTGATGAGCCCGCCATAGGCCGCGATCTCGCGGGTGTGCATCCGGTCGTAGACGACGCCGACGCAGAGGAAGAGCGCGCCCGAGACGATGCCGTGCGAGATCATCTGGAAGATCCCGCCCTGCACGCCCTGAACCGTGCCGGTGAAGATGCCCATCGTCACGAAGCCCATATGGGCGACGGAGGAATAGGCGATGAGCTTCTTGATGTCCTCCTGCCGCAAGGCGACGAGCGAGGTGTAGATGATCGCGACGACCGAGAGCACGAAGACGAGCGGCGCGAAATAATCCGACGCGTCCGGGAACATCGGCAGCGAGAAGCGCAGGAAGCCGTAGCCGCCCATCTTCAGCAGGATGCCCGCGAGGATGACGGAGCCTGCGGTCGGCGCCTCGACATGCGCGTCGGGAAGCCAGGTATGCACGGGCCACATCGGCATCTTCACCGCGAAGGACGCGAAGAAGGCGAGCCAGAGCCAATACTGCATCTCGACGGGGAAGTCGTAGGCGAGCAGCGTCGGGATGTCGGTCGTGCCGGCCGTGAAGTACATCGCCATGATGGCCAGCAGCATCAGGAGCGAGCCGACGAGCGTGTAGAGGAAGAACTTGAAGCTCGCATAGACGCGGCGCTGGCCGCCCCACACCCCGATGATGATGAACATCGGAATGAGGCCCGCCTCGAAGAAGAGGTAGAACAGGACCGCGTCGAGCGCCGTGAAGACGCCGATCATCATCGTCTCGAGGACGAGGAAGGCGATCATGTACTCCTTCACGCGGATCCGCACCGACTCCCAGCTCGCCAGGATGCAGAACGGCATCAGGAAGGTGGAGAGGATGACGAACAGGACGGAGATGCCGTCCACGCCCATCCGGTAGCTGATGGCGTCGCCCAGCCACTCCGTCTCCTCGACGAACTGGAAGCCCGGGTTCTCGTAGTCGAAGCCGAACCAGATGAAGAGCGACAGGATGAAGGTCAGGATCGTCGTCCACAGCGCGACGTAGCGCGCGTTGCGGATCGAGATCTCGTCGTCGCCGCGGATCGCGAAGATGAACAGCGCGCCGACGAGCGGAAGGAACGTGACGACGGAAAGGAGCGGCCAGCCCGACATGTCAGTGCGCTCCTCCGGCGAACATATACCAGGTGATCAGGGCGGTGACGCCGACGAGCATCGCGAAGGCGTAGTGGTAGAGGTAGCCGGTCTGGAGCCGGACGAACTGGCGCGTGACGTCGAGCACGCGCGCCGAGATGCCGTCCGGGCCGAACCCGTCGATCAGCCAGCCGTCGCCCTTCTTCCAGAACACGCGGCCGAGCCAGAAGGAGGGCTTCACGAAGATCAGGTCGTAGAGCTCGTCGAAGTACCACTTGTTGAGAAGGAAGAGGTAGACGAGGTCGAACTGCTTCGCGAGCGCGACCGGGATCGACGGCCGGCGGATGTAGAACAGATAGGCCAGGCCGAAGCCGATGATCATCGCGACGGTCGGCGACCAGACCACCAGGGCCGACACCTCGTGCATCTCGTGCAGGATGTCGTTGTCGGACCCGAGGAAGATCGCCTGCTTCCAGAAGTCCTCATAGCCCTCGCCGATGAAGAGGCCCTGGAAGGCGAGCCCCGAGAAGAGCGCCCCGACCGCGAGGATCATCAGCGGCACCGTCATGACCAGCGGCGACTCGTGGACGTGGTGCATCACGTCGGCGGACGCGCGCGGCTTGCCGTGGAAGGTCATGAAGATCAGGCGCCAGGAGTAGAACGAGGTCAGCGCGGCCGCGAACAGCGTGAGCGCGAAGGCGTAGACCGCGAAGGTCCCGTGCGCCGCGAACGCCGACTCGATGATCGCATCCTTCGAGATGAAGCCGGCCGTGAACGGGAACCCGGTCAGCGCCAGCGTGCCGATCACCATCATCCAGTAGGTCAGCGGGATGTGCTTCCTGAGGCCGCCCATGCGCCGCATGTCCTGCTCGTCCGACATCGCGTGGATGACGGAGCCCGAGCCGAGGAAGAGAAGGGCCTTGAAGAAGGCGTGCGTGAAGAGGTGGAAGATCGCCGCGCCGTAGGCGCCGACGCCGATCGCCACGAACATGTAACCGAGCTGCGAGCACGTCGAATAGGCGATCACGCGCTTGATGTCGTTCTGCACGAGGCCGATCGTCGCCGCGAACAGCGCCGTCGTCGCGCCGATGAAGGTCACGAAGGCGAGCGCGGTCGGCGCCAGTTCGAACAGCGGCGACAGGCGCGTCACCATGAAGACGCCGGCCGTGACCATCGTCGCGGCATGGATGAGCGCCGAGACCGGCGTCGGGCCCTCCATCGCGTCCGGCAGCCAGGTGTGCAGCAGGAACTGCGCCGACTTGCCCATCGCGCCCATGAAGAGGAGGAGGCAGATCACCGTCAGCGCGTCGAACTCGCCGCCGAGGAAGCTCAGCGTCATGCCCTCGGCATCCGCGGCGTTCGCGAAGATGACCTCGAAATTGACGGAGCCATAGACCAGGAAGACTGCGAAGATGCCGAGCGAGAAGCCGAAGTCGCCGACGCGGTTCACGACGAAGGCCTTGATCGCCGCGGCGTTGGCGGACGGCCGCGTGTACCAGAAGCCGATCAGCAGGTAGGAGGCGAGCCCGACGCCCTCCCACCCGAAGAACAGCTGCACCAGGTTGTCGGCCGTCACCAGCATCAGCATGGCGAAGGTGAAGAGCGAGAGGTAGGCGAAGAACCGCGGGCGGTGCGCGTCGTGGCTCATATAGCCGATCGAGTAGACGTGCACGAGCGACGACACCGTCGTCACGACCACGAGCATGACGACCGTCAGCGTGTCGATCCGGAACGCCCAGTCGAACGCGAGGTCGCCCGAGACGACCCACGGCATGACCTGCACGTGCACCGGCTCCTCGCCGAGGCCGACGGTGAAGAACGCGACCCAGGAGAGGATCGCCGAGAGGATGAGCGCACCGGTGGTGATGTACTCCGCGGCGCCCGGCCCGTGATGGTCGTGGTGCCCGTCGTCGTGGTGCGAGGACCGCGCCACCGTCGCGTGCGCGTGGTGGCCGTGCCCGGTGCCGAGCCGCCGGCCCTCCGGATGCCGTGCCGCCGCGCCCAGCGCCGTGATGGCGCCGGCGATGATCGCGCCGATCAGCGGCAGGAATACGATCGCGGAATACAACGCCTCACCCCTTCATCATGTTGACGTCTTCGACCTGGATCGACCCGCGGTTCCGGAAGAACACGACGAGGATCGCAAGGCCGATGGCCGCTTCGGCCGCCGCGACCGTGAGCACGATCAGCGCGAAGACCTGCCCCACCAGGTCTCCGAGATGGGCGGAGAAGGCGACGAGGTTGATGTTGACCGACAAGAGGATGAGCTCGATCGACATCAGGATGATGATCACGTTGCGCCGGTTGAGGAAGATCCCCACCACGCCGATCGTGAACAGGATCGCCGAGACGGCGAGGTAGTTCGAGATATCGACCGCCATCGCTCAGATTCCCTTGCCGCTCTCGACCTTGCGGATCTCGATGCCCGACTTGTTGCGCGCCACCTGCGCGGCGATGTCCTGCCGCCTCACGCCCTCCTTGTGGCGGAGGGTGAGAACGATCGCGCCGATCATCGCGACGAGCAGGATGAGGCCCGAGAGCTGGAAGAACAGCACGTAGCGCGTGTAGAGGATGGCGCCGAGCGCGGCCACGTTGTCCATCACCGTCGGCTCCGGAGCCGGAGACGCGAGCGCCGGCGCGATCTCGGGGCCGAACGCCCACGAGGTGAGGACAAGGATCAGCTCGACGGCCAGGATGACGCCGATCAGGCCGCCGATCGGCAGGTACTGCATCGCGCCCGACCGTAGCTCGCCGAAGTCGATGTCGAGCATCATGACGACGAACAGGAACAGGACGGCGACGGCGCCGACATAGACGACGACGAGGATCATCGCCAGGAACTCTGCCCCGAGCAGCAGGAAGAGGCCCGCGGCGTTGAAGAAGGCGAGGATCAGGAAGAGGACGGAGTGAACGGGGTTCCTCGACGCGATGACCATCACCGCCGAAGCGAGCATCACGGCCGAGAACAGGTAAAAGAAGGCTGTGGCGAGCGTCATCTTGGAAAGCTTCGTCCCCCCGGACGCCGCGGGCCGAGTCGGGTCCCGGTCGCGGCGTGGCCTCTATAGTGATGATCCGGACACGCGTCCATCGCCTCAGCGATAGGGCGCGTCCAGGGCGATGTTCTGCGCGATCTCGCGCTCCCAGCGGTCGCCGTTCGCGAGCAGCCGCTCCTTGTCGTAGTAGAGCTCCTCGCGCGTCTCCACGGAGAACTCGAAGTTCGGGCCTTCCACGATCGCATCCACCGGGCACGCCTCCTGGCAGAAGCCGCAGTAGATGCACTTCACCATGTCGATGTCGTAGCGGGTCGTGCGCCGCGTCCCGTCGTTGCGCCGCGGCCCCGCCTCGATGGTGATGGCCTGGGCGGGGCAGATCGCCTCGCAGAGCTTGCAGGCGATGCAGCGCTCCTCGCCGTTCGGGTAGCGACGCAGCGCGTGCTCCCCACGGAAGCGCGGCGACACCGGGTTCTTCTCGTACGGGTAGTTGATCGTCGCCTTCGGCTTGAAGAAGTAGCGCATGCCGAGGACCATCCCGGAGAAGAACTCCTTCAGGAAGACGGAGCGCGCGGCTTGATCGAGTGCAGCCATATCGGACCTCACACCGCTCCCGGCGCCCAGCCGGTGACCTGAAGCACGAAGGCGACGATCACGACCATGGCGAGGGAGATCGGGAGAAACACCTTCCAGCCGAGACGCATCAGCTGGTCGTAGCGGTAACGGGGCACGATGGACTTCACCATCGCGAACATGAAGAAGACGAGGCACACCTTCAGGACGAACCAGACGATGCCGGGAATCCACGTGAAGGGCGCGAAGTCGAAGATCGGCAGCCAGCCCCCGAAGAAGAGGATGACCGTCAGCGCGCACATCAGCGTGATCGAGACGTACTCGCCGAGCATGAAGAGCAGGTAGGGGGTGGAGGAATACTCCACCATGAAGCCCGCTACGAGCTCCGATTCGGCCTCCGGCAGGTCGAAGGGCGGCCGGTTCGTCTCGGCGAGCGCCGACACGAAGAAGATGATGAGCATCGGGAAGAGCGGCAGCCAGTACCAGCCGAGGAAGCCCCAGTCGCTGCGCTGCGACTCCACGATCGCCGTCAGGTTGAGCGATCCCACGCACATCAGAACCGTGACGATCACGAAGCCGATCGACACCTCGTACGACACCATCTGCGCGGCCGATCGCAGCGCGCCGAGGAAGGGATACTTCGAGTTCGAAGCCCACCCCCCCATGATGACGCCGTACACGCCGAGCGAGGAGATCGCGAAGATGTAGAGGATGCCGACATTGATGTCGGCGATGACCCAGCCTGCGCTCACCGGCACCACGGCCCAGGCCGACAGGGCGAGGACGCAGGTGATGAGCGGGGCGAGAAGGAACACGCCCTTGTTCGAGCCCGCCGGGATCACGGGCTCCTTCAGAACGAACTTCAGAAGGTCCGCGAAGGACTGCAGAAGCCCGAAGGGACCCACGACGTTCGGTCCGCGCCGCAGCTGCACCGCCGCCCAGACCTTGCGATCGGCGAGCAGCAGATAGGCGATGACGACCAGGAGCGAGACCAGGAGCAGAAGGCTCTGGCCGATCATGATCAGGAGCGGCAGAAGGAAGTCAGAAGCGAAATCACCCATGGGTGCCCGTCGCCTCCCCTCGACGGCGTCGCGCGGCGAGCTCACTCAGCTCGGCCATGACGGCCGAGGCACGCGCGATCGGATTGCTGAAGTAGAAGTCGCGGATCGGGCTCGCGAACGGGGCCTTGTCGCACTCCCCGCCCACGGCCGCAAGGCGGCCGAGGAAATCCGTCTCCGCCGGCGCGACCGTATCGAGTTCGGCGAGATGCGGGTGCGCCTTGTACATGGCCGCGCGAAGCTGCGTCAGAGAGTCGTACGGCAGCTGCTGCCCGAGCACGGCGGAAAGCGCCCTCAGGATCGCCCAGTCCTCGCGCGCGTCGCCCGGCGGGAAGACGGCGCGCTGGGCGATCTGGGCCCGGCCCTCCGTGTTCACGTAGGTGGCCGTCTTCTCGGTGTAGGTGGCTCCCGGCAGGATCACGTCCGCCCTGTGGGCGCCCCTGTCGCCGTGCGTGCCCTGGTAGATCACGAAAGGCCCGGCCGGCACGTCGATCTCGTCGGCCCCGAGCAGGAACATGACGTCGAGGCCGCCCGAGAGCATGTCCGAGACGTTCCTGCCGCCCTCGCCCGGCACGAGCCCGAGGTCGAGACCCGCGACCCGCGACGCCGCGGTGTGAAGGACGTTGAAGCCGTTCCAGCCCTCGGCGATCGCGCCGCAGCCCTGGGCGATCTTCGCCGCCATCGACAGGATGGCCGCGCCGTCGGCACGCCCCAGGGCGCCCTGCCCGACGATGATCATCGGGCGCTCGGCCTTCTGCAGGATTTCGGCGAAGCCTTGCGACCCGCCGACCACCTCTCCCAGAGTGTCGGGGCCGGCGCCGAGATAGTCATAGTCGTAGGTCAGGTCCGGCCGCTCGCCGAACACCATGCCCACACGGAGCGGGCTCGCGAGCCACCGCTTGCGGATCCGCGCGTTCAGCACGGGAGCCTCGATGCGGGGGTTCGCGCCCACGAGCAGGATCGCGTCGGCCTGGTCGATGCCGGCGATCGCGGAATTGAAGATGTAGCCGCCACGGCCATGCACGGGGTCGAGAAGCGCCCCGTCCTGGCGGCAGTCGATCGATGCGACGCCGAGGCGCGACATCAGGTCCTTCAGCGCGAACATCTCCTCCGCGCCCGCGAGGTCGCCGGCCATGGCACCGATGCGCTCCGGCGCCGTCGCCGCGACCTTCTCGGCGATCGCGGCGAAGGCTTCCTGCCAGGACGCCGGCCGCAGCTTGCCGTCGCGACGCACGTAGGGACGGTCGAGCCGCTGGGTGCGGATGCCATCCCAGACGAAGCGCGTCTTGTCGGAGATCCACTCCTCGTTCACGTCCTCGTGGACACGCGGCAGGATGCGCATGACTTCGGTGGACCGGGAGTCGACGCGGATGTTCGACCCCAGCGCGTCCATGACGTCGATCGACTCGGTCTTGTTCAACTCCCACGGCCGCGCCTGGTAGGCGTAGGGCCTCGAGGTCAGCGCGCCGACCGGGCACAGGTCGATCACGTTGCCCTGCAGCTCGGAGCTCATCGCGTTCTCGAGGTAGGTCGTGATCTCCATGTCCTCGCCGCGCCCGATCGCGCCGAGCTCCGGCACGCCCGCCACCTCCGCGCAGAAGCGGATGCAGCGCGTGCAGTGGATGCAGCGCGTCATGATCGTCTTCACGAGCGGGCCGACATACTTGTCCTCGACCGCCCGCTTGTTCTCGTGGAAGCGGCTCGAATCGACGCCGTAGGCCATCGCCTGGTCCTGCAGGTCGCACTCGCCGCCCTGGTCGCAGATCGGGCAGTCGAGCGGGTGATTGATGAGCAGGAACTCCATCACCCCTTCGCGCGCCTTCTTAGTGCCGGGCGAGCGCGTCAGCACGACCGGAGGCTCGCCGTTCGGGCCGGGCCTGAGGTCGCGCACTGCCATCGCGCACGAGGCGACCGGCTTCGGCGCGCCCTGAACCTCGACGAGGCACATGCGGCAGTTGCCGGCGACCGACAGGCGCTCGTGGAAGCAGAATCGCGGGATCTCGGCGCCCGCGAGTTCGCAGGCCTGCAGGACGGTCAGCTCGGGTGCGACCTCGACCTCCGTCCCGTCAACGATCAGCTTGGCCATTGTTCCTCGTTCCGTCTCGCTTCGCCGGCGCCCGTCCCGCCGCTCACTCCGCCGCGACCGCCGCGACGGGGGCCTGCGTCGACCGCGCCGTGTAGTCGTCGATCCGCCGCTCGATCTCGTAGCGGAAGTTCTTGATCAGGCCCTGCACCGGCCATGCGGCCGCGTCGCCGAGCGCACAGATCGTGTGACCCTCGACCTGCTTCGTCACGTCGAACAGCATGTCGATCTCGCGCTTCTCGGCCTGGCCGCGCGCCATGCGCTCGAGCACGCGCCACATCCAGCCCGTGCCCTCGCGGCACGGCGTGCACTGGCCACAGCTCTCGTGCTTGTAGAAGTAGGAGATGCGCGCGATGGCGCGGACGATGTCGGTCGACTTGTCCATCACGATGACGGCCGCCGTGCCGAGGCCGGTCTTCAGGTCGCGCAGCGTGTCGAAGTCCATCGTCAAGTCGTCGCAGGCCGAGGCCGGCAGGCATGGCACCGAGGAGCCGCCCGGAATGACGGCCAGGAGATTGTCCCAGCCGCCGCGCACGCCGCCGCAGTGGCGGTCGATGAGCTCGCGCAGCGGCACGCCCATCTCCTCCTCCACGTTGCACGGCCGGTTCACGTGGCCCGACACGCAGAAGAGCTTCGTGCCGGTGTTGTTCTTCTTGCCGAGGCCGGCGAACCAGTCGGCGCCGCGGCGCAGGATCTCCGGCACGACCGCGATCGACTCCACGTTGTTCACGGTCGTCGGGCAGCCATAGAGGCCGGTGTTGGCGGGGAATGGCGGCTTCAGCCGCGGCATGCCCTTCTTGCCCTCGAGGCTTTCCAGGAGCGCCGTCTCCTCGCCGCAGATATACGCGCCTGCGCCGTGATGAACGTAAAGATCGAAATCCCAGCCGAACTTGTTGTTCTTGCCGAGGAATCCGGCGTCATAGGCCTCGTCGATCGCGGCCTGCAGCGCCTCGCGCTCGCGGATGAACTCGCCGCGCACGTAGATGTAGCAGGCATGCGCCCGCATCGCGAACGACGCGATCAGGCAGCCCTCGATCAGCTGATGCGGCTCGTGCCGCATGATGTCGCGGTCCTTGCAGGTGCCGGGCTCGGACTCGTCGGCGTTCACGACGAGGTAATGCGGGCGCACGCCCACCTCCTTCGGCATGAACGACCACTTGAGCCCGGTCGGGAACCCCGCCCCGCCGCGTCCGCGAAGGCCAGAGGCCTTCACCTGCTCGATCACCCAGTCCTGGCCCTGGGCCAGGATATCCTTCGTCGTCGAGTAGGAGCCGCGGCGCATCGCGCCCTTCAGCCCCGAATCGAACCGGCCATAGATGTTGGTGAAGATGCGGTCCTTGTCGGAGAGCATGGTCACTCACCCTTCCCTTCGGCGTCGGCCGACTGCAGCGCCTGCGCCTGATGGACCCACTCCTCTCGCCCGATCCGGCCGCGCAGCTTCAGATTGTTGTCGAGCCATGCGACGTTCTCGTCGGACCAGCCTGCGATCTGGTCGAAGTGGTAGATCCCGTTCTCGTTGAGCGTCTTCTCGATCTTGGCGCCGATCCCGGAGATGCGCTTCAGATCGTCGGGCTTGCCGTTGCGAGGCGAATCGAGCGCGGCGGGCTTCGCCTCTCCCTCGGCGACGTCCTCCGGCTGGGCAACGGCATGCTCGTGCGTGGCCTTGGCCGAAGCCTCCGGAGCCTCGGCAGTGGCCGGCTCCTGCTTCGGCTCGCCCGTGGGCTGTGCCCTCGTGGCAGCCTCCTCCGGCAGCCCCGTCGGATCCGGATGCCCCGCCACCTCGGCGCTCGCTTCCTCCGACGTCGGCTCCACGTGATGGCCGTTGCCCGTCTCGACACCTTCGGCCGCCTCGCGCTCGCTCGAGCTGCCCTGGTCGAGGCGCGGATCCGTCAGCGACGTGAAGCCCCCCTCCGGTGCGGAGTACAGGCGGTCGATCTGCGGCCCCGGCTTCGGCTTTCCGCCGCGCTCGAAGGTGTCGAGGAGCGCGTTGAAGCTGTCCTCGGTCAGATCCTCGTAGGTGTCCGAGAACACCTGCACCATCGGCGCGTTGACGCAGGCGCCGAGGCACTCGACCTCTTCCCAGGAGAAGGCGCCGTCTGCGGAGAGCTCGTGCTGGTGCGGCGCGATGCGCTTCTTGCAGGCGTCGATCAGGTCCCCCGCGCCGCGGAGCATGCAGGGCGTCGTGCCGCAGACCTGCACGTGCGCCTTCTTGCCCACCGGGGCGAGCTGGAACATCGTGTAGAAGGTCGCGACTTCGAGGACGCGGATATACGGCATCTCCAGCATGTCGGCGATGTAGCGCATCGCCGGCTCGGGCAGCCAGCCCTCATGCTGCTCCTGTGCACGCCACAGGAGCGGGATGACGGCCGACGCCTGACGTCCCGGCGGGTACTTGGTGATCTGCCTCTTCGCCCACTCGAGGTTCTCGGGGCTGAAGGCGAAGCTCTCAGGCTGCTGTTGCGCGAGGCGGCGGACTGCCATCAGCGATCGACCTCTCCGAACACGATATCGAGCGAACCAAGGACAGCCGACACGTCGGCGAGCATGTGCCCCTTGCACATGAAGTCCATGGCCTGAAGATGCGCAAAACCGGGCGCCCTGATCTTGCAGCGATAGGGCCGGTTCGAGCCGTCGGAGATCAGATAGACGCCGAACTCGCCCTTCGGCGCCTCGACGGCCGCATAAACCTCGCCCTCCGGCACGTGGTAGCCCTCGGTGTAGAGCTTGAAGTGATGGATGAGCGCCTCCATCGAGCGCTTCATCTCGCCCCGCTTCGGCGGCACCACCTTGTTGTCCACGGCCGACACCGGCCCCTGCCCGTCCTTGGAGCGGAGGCGCTCGAGGCACTGCTTCATGATGCGGACGGACTGCCGCATCTCCTCCATCCGGATGAGGTAGCGGTCGTAGGTATCGCCGTGCTTCCCGACGGGAATGTCGAACTCGAGTTCCTCGTAGCACTCATAGGGCTGCGATTTGCGCAGATCCCACGGGACGCCCGAGCCGCGTATCATGACTCCCGAAAAGCCCCACGCCCACGCGTCCTCGGCCGAGACGTAGCCGATATCGGCGTTGCGCTGCTTGAAAATCCGGTTGTCGGTGAGGAGCGCGTCGATGTCGTCGAGCGTGCCGAGGAAGGGGTCGCAGAAGGCCCAGATGTCGTCGATCAGCTTCGGCGGCAGGTCCTGGTGCACGCCGCCGGGGCGGAAATAGGCCGCATGCATGCGCGAGCCCGAGGCGTGCTCGTAGAACACCATCAGCTTCTCGCGCTCCTCGAAGCCCCACAGCGGCGGCGTCAGGGCGCCGACATCCATCGCCTGGGTCGTCACGTTGAGGAGATGCGACAGGAGGCGGCCGATCTCGGAGTAGAGCACCCGGATGAGCTGCCCGCGCCTCGGGACGGTGATGCCGAGGAGCTTCTCGACCGCCAGCGCGTAGGCGTGCTCCTGGTTCATCGGCGCGACGTAGTCGAGCCGGTCGAAATACGGCACGGCCTGCAGGTAGGTCTTGTACTCGATCAGCTTCTCGGTGCCGCGGTGCAGGAGACCGATATGCGGGTCGACGCGCTCGACCACCTCGCCGTCGAGCTCCAGGACGAGGCGCAACACGCCGTGCGCCGCCGGGTGCTGCGGCCCGAAATTGATCGCGAAGTTCCGAATTTCCGTCTCGGCCATGGGGCGACGACCAACAACCTGTGCTTTGCGTGTCACGCCGCAGAATGCGGCGCGGCTGTTCGAACCTTGGGGTGGGCCGGGTGGAGCCTTACCCCGCCTTCTCGTCACCGGGCAAGACGTAGTCGGTGCCTTCCCAGGGCGAGAGGAAGTCGAAGGTCCTGAATTCCTGGGTCAGCCGCACCGGCTCGTAGACGACGCGCTTGCGCTCCTCGTCGTAGCGCACCTCGACATAGCCGGTCAGCGGGAAGTCCTTGCGCATCGGGTGACCCTCGAAGCCGTAATCCGTGAGGATACGCCTGAGGTCCGGGTGCCCCGAGAACAGGATCCCGTAGAGATCGTAGGCCTCGCGCTCGAACCAGTTCGCGGCCGGCCAGATCGAGCAGATGCTCGCCACCGGCGTGTCCTCGTCGGTGCGGACCTTGACGCGGATGCGCTGGTTCTGGCGCGGGCTCAGCAGGTGGTAGACGACGTCGAAGCGCCGCTCCCGCTCCGGCCAGTCGACACCGCACAGGTCGATGAACGACACGAACTGGCAGCGCTGGTCGTCGTGCAGGAAGCGCATCACCGAGAGGATCTCGGTGGCGCTCACCTCCAGGGTGAGCTCGCCTCGCACGACGCTCCAGCTCAGCACGTCCTCGTCGAAGGACTGGCCGAGATACTCGCCGAGCTCCGTCAGGGTCTCCTCCATCTCCTCTCCCCTCGGGCTCAGCGTTCGATCGTGCCGGTTCTGCGGATCTTGCGCTGCAGAAGCAGCACGCCGTAGAGCAGCGCCTCCGCGGTGGGCGGGCAGCCCGGCACGTAGATGTCGACGGGAATCACGCGATCGCAGCCACGCACCACCGAGTAGGAATAGTGGTAGTAGCCGCCGCCATTCGCGCAGCTGCCCATCGAGATGACGTAGCGCGGCTCCGGCATCTGGTCGTAGATCTTCCGGATGGCCGGCGCCATCTTGTTCGTCAGCGTGCCCGCCACGATGATCACGTCGGACTGCCGCGGGCTCGCACGGGGCGCGAAGCCGAAGCGCTCGACGTCGTAGCGCGGCATCGACATCTGCATCATCTCGACCGCGCAGCAGGCGAGGCCGAACGTCATCCACATGAGCGAGCCGTTGCGCGCCCAGGTGATCAGGTCGTCGGCGGCCGTGACGATGAAGCCCTTGTCGGAGAGCTCGCTCTGCACCTCGGCGAAATACGGGTCGTCGACGGCCGGATAGCCCTTCGGAAGGCTCTCCGTGCCCGGCTGGACGATGCCGGTCTGTTCGTTGGGGCGAATCAATCCCATTCCAGCGCTCCCTTGCGCCACTCGTAGACGAAGCCGACCGTCAGCACGGCCAGGAAGATCATCATCGACCAGAAGCCGAACCAGCCGAGGGTTCCGAAGGTCACGGCCCACGGAAACAGGAAGGCGACCTCGAGGTCGAATATGATGAAGAGGATCGCGACGAGGTAGAACCGAACGTCGAACTTCATCCGCGCGTCGTCGAAGGCTGCAAAGCCGCACTCGTAGGCCGACACCTTCTCCGGATCCGGATTCTGGTAGGCCAGCACGAAGGGAGACACCATCAGCGCGATGCCGATGAAGGCAGACACGCCGATGAAGACGGCGACGGGAATGTAGTCGGCGAGAAGCTCGGGCATGTGTTCCATCGCGTTGAAGGTCGGGGCCGACACTGAGCGCGGGCTTGTGCTGGCTCGTACTATCTCAGCGCCAAACCGAGGGCAAGCAGTGCAACGGGACCGCGGCAGCGACATCGCGACGCCAGCATCCCGGTGAAGAACCCGCGAACCTTCGTAGTTTCAGATACTTATGCACCCCAATCCCGCCCTTCAATGGCATACCAGATGCAACACGGCAATTTCCGGGAGCTATCGAACGGACGGGATTGGCAAGTGCGCCGGCCGCCGGATCAGCTCCGCCGCACGGGGTGGACGGACCGGTCGCTCGGCGGTCAGGACAGGTGCCGAGACCCGATCTGCCTCACCGGTGGCCACTCCAGGGCATCCGCCACGTCGAAGGTCATCGCGAAAGGCTTGATCGGTTCCCCCGCGAGTGCCTCGGCCTTCGTGCGATGCTCCGGCGCGACGGAGGAGGCGATGGTGCAGTGCGGACGCCAGAGGCCGGGGCGATAGTGGGGATCGCTGAGATCCTCTCCGAGGAACGCATGCAACCGTCCGTGGAGATCGACCAGGCCCGGCTCGTTGCGCGGCTCGAGCCAGAGCACCAGAGGCTCGACCCGAAACAGCCCGATACGGTGGAACGTCAGCGTGATCGGAGGCACGCCCTTGAACACCTCGAGTCCTTCGACCAGCGTTTCGGGGGCCAGATCCTCGTAGCGCGCCATCGTCAGATGGGGCGCGTAGTTCAGTGCGCGAATCGACGGTGCGTCCTCTAGCGGCGACACGCCGTCCACCAGGCTCCAGAAGCGTGGTGCGGGCCCTGCGGCGCGGATCGTGATGCCAAACATGTAGACCCTCGACGCCCGGATCGCGCTCGGCGCCAAAGGGGACAGGCCGAGCCCTTCCGCAACAGACCGGTCTATCCACGGCGGCGGAATTGATGTCGCATCATAGGAAATGGCGGGAGTGACGGGACTCGAACCCGCGGCCTCTGGCGTGACAGGCCAGCGCTCTAACCGACTGAGCTACACCCCCGCAAAGGGCCGGCGCCGAAAGCGCCGCAACGTCTGGTCCCTGCCATCCAAGCCGACAGCGTGTCAGCTGCCCGACTGGATGGATCGGGCCGCGTTCGACGCTGGCTTCTCATGGAAGTGGCGGGAGTGACGGGACTCGAACCCGCGGCCTCTGGCGTGACAGGCCAGCGCTCTAACCGACTGAGCTACACCCCCGCAAGGGAACGGAGCGGCTGGCCGCCCCGTGTCAGGCCCGCCCCAATTAGGGGGTCGTCATCGGCCTGTCAACTGAGAAAGTGGTGGGCGGTGAGAGGATCGAACTCCCGACATCCACGGTGTAAACGTGGCGCTCTACCAGCTGAGCTAACCGCCCCACATGCCCCAGGAGGCACTACCGCTAGCGTGCCCGCCTGGCAAGCGCGGCGGCCAGCCTCACCGGCGATCGTCCCGCGAGGGGCTGGGAGGCCTGCACGCCGCGATAGCCGCTGCAGGCCCTGTCCCGCGGATCTGCTTACTTGACGACGTCGCGCAGGGCCTTGCCCGCACGGAACTTCGGGAGCTTCGTCGCCGGAATGTCGATCACTTCGCCCGTCTTCGGGTTGCGCCCCTTGGAGGCGCCACGCTCGGCGACCGCGAAGGTGCCGAATCCGGCCAGCTTGACCTCGTCACCCTTCTGAAGCGCCGAGGAGATCGAGTTGAACACAGCATCGACCGCCGTCGTGGCCTGCGCCTTCGGCAGATTGGCCTCGGTGGACACCTGAGCGATGAGATCCGTTTTGTTCACCAGTCTATTCCTTTCTTTGCCGCATGCCTCTGGGTGGGCTCCGGAATGTAACGCTTAGCGGCTGCCGCCGAAAAAGAAAACACCCGCCGACCTAGGCCGACGGGCGTTTTTCTTGGCTTCGCGTGTTCAGTGGGCCACGACCCCGGACTGCTGCTCCTCGTCGCCGACCACGCTGGCGCGGACCGGCTCCTCGGGTTCCTTCCACTCGATCGGCTCTGGCATCCGAACGAGCGCGCGACCGAGCACGTCCTCCATCCGCGCCACCGGCACGATCTCAAGACCGGCCTTCAGGTTGTCCGGCACATCCGCCAGATCCTTCGCGTTCTCCTCGGGAATCAGCACCGTCTTGATGCCGCCCCTGAGCGCCGCGAGGAGCTTTTCCTTCAGGCCGCCGATCGGCAGCACGCGGCCGCGCAAGGTGATCTCGCCCGTCATCGCCACGTCCTTGCGGACCGGGATCCCGGTGAGCGTCGAGACGATCGCCGTCACCATCGCGATACCCGCGGATGGCCCGTCCTTCGGAGTCGCCCCTTCGGGAACGTGCACGTGAATGTCGCGCCGGTCGAAGAGCGGGGGCTCGATGCCGAAGTCGATGGAGCGGGAGCGTACGTAAGCCGCAGCCGCCGTGATCGATTCCTTCATCACGTCCCTGAGGTTGCCGGTCACGGACATCTTGCCCTTGCCCGGCATCATCACGCCTTCGATCGTCAGGAGCTCGCCGCCGAACTCGGTCCAGGCGAGGCCCGTCACGACGCCGACCTGGTCCTCCCGCTCCGCCTCGCCGTGGCGATAGCGCGGCACGCCGAGGAAGTCCTCGAGGTTCTCCGCGGTGACCTCGATCCGGTCGAGCTTCTTCATGATGAGCTCCTTGACGCACTTGCGCGCGACAGTGGCGAGCTCACGCTCGAGATTGCGGACGCCCGCCTCGCGGGTGTAGCGCCGAATCACGTTCAGAAGCGCCTCGTCGTCGATCGAGAACTCCCCTTCCCTCAGCCCGTGCTCGCGCACGGCCTTCGGCAGGAGATGGCGCCGGGCGATCTCGACTTTCTCGTCCTCGGTGTAGCCCGCGATCCGGATGATCTCCATCCGGTCCATGAGCGGCCCGGGGATGTTCAGCGTGTTCGCGGTCGTGACGAACATCACGTTCGAGAGGTCGTACTCCACCTCGAGATAGTGGTCGGCGAAGTTCGCGTTCTGCTCGGGATCGAGAACCTCGAGCAGCGCCGAGGACGGATCGCCCCGGAAGTCGGAGCCCATCTTGTCGATCTCGTCGAGCAGGAAGAGCGGATTCGTGTGCTTCGCCTTCCGCATCGACTGGATGACCTTGCCGGGCATCGAGCCGATATAGGTGCGGCGATGCCCGCGGATCTCCGCCTCGTCGCGCACGCCGCCGAGGGACACGCGGACGAACTCGCGGCCGGTGGCCTTCGCGATCGACTTGCCGAGCGAGGTCTTGCCGACGCCGGGAGGGCCGACGAGGCAGAGGATCGGCCCCTTGAGCTTGTTCGCCCGGCTCTGCACGGCGAGGTACTCGACGATCCGGTCCTTGACCTTCTCGAGCCCGTAATGGTCGATGTCGAGCACCTCCTGCGCGAGCGCGAGGTCCTTCTTGACCTTCGACTTCTTGCCCCACGGGATCGAGAGCAGCCAGTCGAGGTAGTTGCGAACGACCGTGGCCTCGGCCGACATCGGGCTCATCTGCTTGAGCTTCTTCAGCTCGGCATTCGCCTTGTCGCGGGCGTCCTTCGAGAGCTTGGTCTTCTTGATCTTCTCCTCGATCTCCGCGACCTCGTCGCGGCCGTCGTCGGAGTCGCCGAGCTCCTTCTGGATCGCCTTCATCTGCTCGTTCAGGTAGTACTCGCGCTGCGTCTTCTCCATCTGACGCTTGACGCGGCTCCTGATGCGCTTCTCGACCTGGAGAACGCTGATCTCGCTCTCCATCAGCCCCAGCACCTGCTCGAGCCGCGAGGCGACCGCGGTCGTCTCGAGGATCGCCTGCTTCTCGGGGATCTTGACGGCGAGATGCGAGGCGACGGTGTCGGCGAGCTTCGAGTAGTCCTCGATCTGGCTCACCGCTCCCAGCACCTCGGGAGAGACCTTCTTGTTCAGCTTGACGTAGTTGTCGAACTCGCTGACGACGGAGCGCGCGAGCGCCTCGACCTCGACGACTTCGCCGACATCGTCCGGCATCACCTCGGCGGATGCCTGCAGGTATTCCGTTTCACCGGTGTACTCGCCGATCGTCGCGCGGCCCTGGCCCTCGACCAGCACCTTGACCGTGCCGTCGGGCAGCTTGAGCAGCTGCAGGACGGAGGCGAGCGTCCCGACGCCGTAGATGGCGTCGGGCGACGGCTCGTCGTCGCCGGCGTTCTTCTGCGTCGCGAGCAGGATCGAGGTCTCGCTCCTCATCACCTCCTCGAGCGCACGAATCGACTTCTCGCGGCCGACGAAGAGCGGGACGATCATGTGGGGGAAGACCACGATGTCGCGCAGCGGGAGAACCGGATACACGCCATCCTGGGGCGCGGTGCGCGCGTTTTCGTCGGTCATAGCGCCATCCTTTCCAAATGCGGGCCGGCACGTCCGGGCGCGCGTGGCGCTGCCTGGGGGCAGCGCCACCTGTCGCTTCTACGAGGTACCGGCCGAAGCGGTTTTTCGGGGCCTGATTTTCCCCTGAAAACCGTAGGTGGGTTGAGCAGTTAGGTGGCGATCGCCCCGGGACAAGTCAAGAACGTCCCGGGCCTCCGTCACGCGCTGTGCTCGACGCCTTCCTTGCGGTCCGCGTAGATGTAGAGCGGGTGCGCCTTGCCCTCGACGACCTCGGGGCTCAGCACGACTTCCTGGACACCCTCGAGCCCCGGAAGGTCGAACATAGTGTCGAGGAGAATCCCTTCCATGATCGAGCGCAAGCCTCGCGCGCCGGTCTTTCGCTCGATGGCCTTGCGGGCGATCGAGTAGAGCGATTCCTCCGGCAGAGCGAGCTCGACGCCCTCCATCTCGAAGAGCCGCTGGTACTGCTTGACGAGCGCGTTCTTCGGCTCGGTCAGGATCTTGACGAGCGCCTCCTCGTCGAGATCCTCGAGCGTCGCGATCACGGGCAGACGGCCGATGAACTCGGGGATCAGCCCGAACTTCAGGAGATCCTCGGGCTCCACTTCGCGCAGGATCTCGCCCGTGCGCCGGTCGTCGACGGAGCGCACCGTCGCGCCGAAGCCGATCGAGGTGCCCTGCCCGCGCGCCGCGATGATCTTCTCGAGGCCCGCGAAGGCGCCGCCGCAGATGAACAGGATGTTCGTCGTGTCGACCTGCAGGAACTCCTGCTGCGGGTGCTTGCGGCCGCCCTGCGGGGGCACGCTGGCGACCGTGCCCTCCATGATCTTCAGGAGGGCCTGCTGCACGCCCTCGCCCGACACGTCGCGGGTGATCGAGGGGTTGTCCGACTTGCGGCTGACCTTGTCGACCTCGTCGATGTAGACGATGCCGCGCTGCGCGCGCTCGACATTGTAGTCGGCCGCCTGCAGGAGCTTCAGGATGATGTTCTCGACGTCCTCGCCGACATAGCCGGCCTCGGTGAGGGTCGTCGCGTCGGCCATCGTGAACGGCACGTCGAGGATGCGGGCGAGCGTCTGGGCGAGCAGCGTCTTGCCGCAGCCGGTCGGCCCGACGAGCAGGATGTTCGACTTGGCGAGCTCGACGTCGGAGTTCTTCGCCCCGTGGTTCAGGCGCTTGTAGTGGTTGTGGACCGCGACCGAGAGGACCTTCTTGGCGTGGCTCTGCCCGATGACGTAGTCGTCGAGGACCTTGCAGATCTCGTGTGGGCTCGGGACCCCGTCCGTCGATTTGACGAAGGCGTTCTTGTTCTCCTCGCGGATGATGTCCATGCACAGCTCGACGCACTCGTCGCAGATGAACACGGTGGGACCGGCGATGAGTTTGCGCACTTCGTGCTGGCTCTTTCCGCAGAAGGAGCAGTAGAGGGTATTCTTGGAATCGCTTCCGCTGACCTTGCTCATTCGGTCACTCCGGTTTGCCCCGTGGTCCTGCAATCGCGCCGGGCCTGGTCAGCCATGTCCAAGGACCCGACACCCAGCGGCCCCCACGCCGATTCCCCAGGGCATATTCATGTTCCCCGCGCCTAACCTAGGCCAATGGCAGCATGCTAGGAATAGGGAGATCAACAGTTCATTAACGCTGCGGGGGCCTGGAATGCTCCTCCGGCCCCCGTGCTTCTCGTATGCCTCTCGCGCCGTTCAGCCCTTCGCGGGCTCGCCGCCCGGCACGTCGTCGGTCCGCTTGTCGATGACCTTGTCGACGATGCCGAACTCGTTCGCCTCCTGCGCCGTCATGAAATGGTCACGGTCGAGCGTGCGTTCAATGCGGTCGTAGTCCTGGCCCGTGTGACGGACATAGATCTCGTTCAGGCGCCGCTTGATCTTCAGGATGTCCTCGGCGTGGCGCTCGATGTCGGAGGCCTGGCCCTGGAAGCCGCCGGAGGGCTGGTGGACCATGATGCGTGCATTCGGCAGGGCGAAGCGCATGTCCTTCGCGCCGGCGCAGAGCAGGAGCGAGCCCATCGAGGCCGCCTGCCCGATGCACAGCGTCGAGACGGCCGGCCGGATGAACTGCATCGTGTCGTAGATGGCGAGGCCCGACGTCACCACTCCCCCGGGGGAGTTGATGTACATCGAGATCTCCTTCTTCGGGTTCTCCGCCTCGAGATAGAGAAGCTGCGCCGTGACGAGCGAGGCCATGTTGTCCTCGACCATGCCCGTCACGAACACGATCCGCTGCTTCAGGAGCAGCGAATAGATGTCGTAGGCGCGCTCACCCCGATTGGTTTGCTCGACCACCATGGGGACGAGCATGTTCATGTAGGTATCTACCGGGTCGCGCATCATCTTCTACCTTTGTCTGCCGGGCTCCGCCGCGGGCCCGCCGTCAGTCCGCCTTCTTGGCCCGGGGCGCGCGCTTCTTCTTGGCCGGCTTCTCGTCGCCGCCCTCGCCTGCCGCCTCGGCTCCATGATCATGCTCATGGTCATGACCGTGGTCGCCATGATCGTGATCATGGTGGTGGTCGTGGTCATGATCGTGGTGATGCTCGTCGTCGGGGTCGCTGAACAGCTCCTCCCGCGAAACGCGCTTCTCGGTCACCGTCGCCAGCTCGACGATATAGTCGATGACCTTGTCCTCGAAAATGGGCGCGCGGAGCTGCGCGAGCATACCCGGGTTCTTCTGGTAGGCCTCCCAGACCTGCTGCTCCTGACCGGGATAGCGGCGAACCTGCTCGATGAGGGCGCGGTTCACTTCTTCGTCAGCGACCTTCACCTCGTTCTTCTCGCCGATCTCGGCGAGGACGAGGCCCAGGCGGACGCGGCGCTCGGCGATCTTGCGATACTCGCCCTGCTGCTCCTCCTCGGTCGTGCCCTCGTCGGCGAAGCTGCGGCCGGACCGCTCGAGATCGGCGGTGACCTGCTGCCAGATCGACTGGAACTCCTGCTCGACGAGCTGCTCGGGCAGGTCGAACGAGTGCATCTCGTCGAGTGCGTCGAGGACCTGGCGCTTCAGCTTCTCGCGCGACCGGCCCTCGAGATCCTTCGTGATCTGGTCACGAATCGCTTCCTTCAGCTTGTCGAGCGACTCGAAGCCGAGAGAGGTCGCGAACTCGTCGTCGATCGTGCGGTCGACGGGCGCGGCCACCTCGGTGACCTTGATCTCGAACGTCGCGGGCTTCCCGGCGAGATGAGCCGCCTGATACTGCTCGGGGAACGTCACCTCGACGGTCTTCTCGTCGCCCGCCTTCACGCCGACGAGCTGCTCCTCGAAGCCCGGGATGAACGTGCCGGAGCCCAGGACGATCGTTGCGCCCTCGGCCGAACCGCCCTCGAAGGCCTCGCCGTCGATCTTGCCGACGAAGTCCATCGTGACGCGGTCGCCATCCTGCGCCGCCTCGCCCTCGGCCCGAGCCTCGAAGCCCTTGTTCTGGTCGGCGATCCGCTGAAGCGTCTCGTCGACGTCCTTGTCCTCGACCGGGGAGACTTCGCGCTCGACCTCGATCTTCGTGAGGTCGCCGACCTCCACGGGGGGCAGAACCTCGAACTCCATCGTGAAGGCGAGATCACCCTCGCCCGCGAGAACCTGCTCGATCTCGTCCTGATTGTCCGGCAGCTCGATCTTCGGCTGGTAGGCCGGCTTCTCGTTGCGGTCGGTCAGGGCCTTCTGGCTCGTCTCGCTGACCGTCTGCTCGAGAATCTCGGCCATGATGGACTTGCCGTAGACGCGGCGGAGGTGGTTCACCGGCACCTTGCCCGGACGGAAGCCACGTAGCCGAACCTGGCCTTTCAGCTCGTTGAGGCGAGTGTTGAGGCGCTGGTCGAGCTCCTGCGCCGGGATCTGGATCTTCAGTTCCCGCTTGAGCCCCTGATTGACGGTCTCGGTAACCTGCATGACGTTCCGTGTTCTGGCTGTTCGTGCTGCCCCGCCGCGGGGCGCGCTTGGATCATAATGAGCGGACGCTGGTGCGGGCGGAGGGACTTGAACCCCCACGGCTTTCGCCACCAGAACCTAAATCTGGCGTGTCTACCAATTCCACCACGCCCGCGCAGGCCGGCGCCGCCGACCCGACACGCGGTGCGCGGGTCTATAGCACACGGCTTTTCCAGGACGCCAGAGGTTACGGACGCCTATCTGACGTAGCCGTCAGTCGCGCATCACGGCGAAGTGGACGGCCACGTAGAACGCGATCGCGCTCAGGAGCACGACGGACGCGGTCTCGTCACCACCGGACTGGGAATAGACGACCGCCCCTGCGAGCGCGGCCAGCGCGACGACGAGCTTCATGACGAGCCTCCTGTGCCAGGGCGGGACCAGTCGCCCGCCGCCCAGCACCTGTCGCAAGCGCCGTGCCGCGCTCACACCCCGGCCGCGAGGCCCGCGAGAACCCCAGGCATGAGAGCCTGCAGATCCTCGGAGATCAGCCCCGGCCCGCGACGGGCGGCCGCAGCCCCGTGGATCCAGACGGCGGATGCGGCCGCCTCGAATCCGGCCACGCCCTGCGCGAGCTGTCCCACGATGATCCCGGCCAGGACATCGCCCGTTCCCGCTGTGGCGAGGAAGGGCGAAGACATCTCGTTGACCGCGGCACGGCCGTCGGGCCCGGCGACCACCGTGTCGCTGCCCTTCAGGACGACGATCGCGCCGCTCGCCCGGGCCGCGGCACGCGCGGCCTCGAGCTTGCTCGGCGCCTCCGTGAGCGTCTCCTTACCGAAGAGCCGCGCGAACTCTCCCTCGTGCGGCGTCAGGACGACATCGCGCCCCGCCTCCGCGGCGATCATGGCGAAGAGGTCTTCGCGGCGCGCCTCGAAGCTCGTCAGAGCGTCGGCGTCGAGCACGATGGCGCGCCTCCCGCAGAGAGCCACCTTCACCATCGCCGCCGTGCCGGCTCCCACGCCGAGACCCGGGCCGAGCAGCACCGCGTTCTTGCGCTCGTCGGCGAGCACGTCGCCGAGCCCGTCCGGGTTGTTCGCCTCGGCCAGCATCACGGCCGTCAGCTGAGACGCGTAGATCGGCAGCGCCCGGAACGGGGCGGCGATCGTCACGAGGCCCGCCCCCGCCCTGAGGGCGGCCCCGGCGGCGAGGCGCGGCGCGCCGGACTTCCACCCTTCCCCGCCGACAACCAGCGCGTGACCGCGCGAATATTTGTGCCCGTCCGGCTGCGGCCAGGCGAGCGCGCTGCGCCAGAGGGCGGGCTCGTTGACGAAGGCTTGCGGCAGGATCGCGCCGAGCACGCCCTGAGATATGCCGATCTCTGCGACCGAAACCTCTCCGCAGAGCGAGCGTCCGGGCAGCAGCAGATGGCCGGGCTTGCGTCGAAAGAAGGTGATTGTTTCGGTGGCGCGGACCACGGGCCCCTGGGCCCGCCCCGTGGTCCCGTCGAGGCCCGAGGGCACGTCGACGGCGAGAACGGGCCGCCCGGCCTCGTTGACGGCTGCCACGATCGACGCGGCCTCGCCGTCCAGGGGACGCGCGAGCCCGGCGCCGAACAGCGCGTCGACCACCAGTCCGACCCCATCGAGCATGTCCACGGAGAACCGCTCGACCGGGCCCTCCCAGAGACCCGCCACCGTCGCGGCATCCCCGCGCAGCCCCTCTCGGCTCCCAAGGAGGGCGAGCCGCACCTGCCTGCCCGCCTCAACGAGACGGCGCGCCGCGACGAACCCGTCGCCGCCATTGTTGCCGGGCCCGCAGAGGATCGCCACGCGGTCGCCGGGCGCCGTCCGGCGCATCGCACGCTCGGCGACGGCGCCTCCCGCCGCTTCCATCAGCTGAAGGCCGCTCGTGCCTCCCTCGATTGCCAGGCGGTCGGCCTGCCCCATCTCCTGCGTCGTCAGCAGTTCGATCATCGCGGCCTCACCCACATCTGCATAGAACGTGACCATTTGCTCAATGTTTGATCACCAACCCGCCGCGTGCTTTGCTGGTTTTTCGTGCAGGCACATCTCGAAATCCCACGTGCAACCGGTATTTTCGTGTCTGCGGAGTCGGTGGCACGCGACCTGCAATTGAGCCACCCGGGTGATGCGCCCGACAGTTCCGAGGAGCCCTGAGGCAGAATGAAAAAGATCGAGGCCATCATCAAACCGTTCAAGCTGGACGAGGTGAAGGAGGCGCTGCAAGAGGTCGGCCTGCAAGGCATCACCGTCACTGAGGCGAAGGGCTTCGGTCGGCAGAAGGGTCATACGGAGCTTTATAGGGGCGCCGAGTACGTGGTCGACTTCCTGCCGAAGGTGAAGGTCGAGGTCGTCCTGTCGGAGGACCAGCTCGAGAAGGCCATCGAGGCCATCCAGAAGGCCGCCCAGACTGGCCGCATCGGCGACGGCAAGATATTCATCTCCAACGTTGACGACGCGATCCGGATCCGGACCGGCGAGCGCGGCACCGAAGCCATCTGAACGTTTCACGAGACAGACCCGCACGCCGAGGCCGCGGCGGGACGACACCACCCATCAGGAAGGGGCGAGAGAACATGGCTGACGCCAGCACAATTCTGAAGAAGATCAAGGACGAGGACGTCAAGTACGTCGACCTGCGCTTCACCGATCCGCGCGGCAAGCTGCAGCACGTCACCATGGATGTCAGCGTCTGCGACGAGGACATGTTCGCGGAAGGCGTCATGTTCGACGGCTCTTCCATCGCCGGCTGGAAGGCGATCAACGAGTCCGACATGAACCTGATGCCGGACCCCGAGACAGCCCATATCGACCCCTTCTTCGCCCAGACCACCCTCGCCGTCTTCTGCGACGTGCTGGAGCCGACGACCGGCGAGGCCTATGACCGCGACCCGCGCACGACCGCCAAGAAGGTCGAGGCCTATCTCCGCCAGACCGGTATCGGCGACACGATCATGGTCGGCCCCGAGGCCGAGTTTTTCGTGTTCGACGACGTCCGCTTCACCGCCGAGCCCTACAACACCGGCTTCGCGATCGACTCAAGCGAGCTGCCGTCGAACAACGGCACGGAGTACGAGGCCGGCAATCTCGGCCACCGTCCGCGCGTCAAGGGCGGCTACTTCCCGGTCCCGCCGGTCGACAGCGCCCAGGACATGCGCTCGGAGATGCTCTCGGTCATGGCCGGCATGGGCGTGATCGTCGAGAAGCACCACCACGAGGTGGGCGCGGCTCAGCACGAACTCGGCATGAAGTTCGACAAGCTGACCTTCAACGCCGACAAGATGCAGATCTACAAGTACGTCGTGCACCAGGTCGCGAACGCCTACGGCAAGACGGCGACCTTCATGCCAAAGCCGATCTTCGGCGACAACGGCTCGGGCATGCACTGCCACCTGTCGATCTGGAAGGACAACAACCCCCTCTTTGCCGGCTCGCAGTATGCCGATCTCTCCGAGGAGTGCCTGTTCTTCATCGGCGGCATCCTGAAGCACGCCCGCGCGATCAACGCCTTCACGAACCCGACGACGAATTCCTACAAGCGTCTCGTCCCGGGCTACGAGGCGCCGGTGCTGCTCGCCTACTCCGCGCGCAACCGCTCGGCCTCCTGCCGCATCCCGCTGGCCTCCTCTCCGAAGGCCAAGCGCGTCGAGGTCCGCTTCCCCGATCCGGCGGCGAACCCCTATCTCTGCTACTCCGCGCTCGTGATGGCCGGCCTCGACGGCATCATGAACAAGATCCACCCGGGCGACCCGATGGACAAGAACCTCTACGACCTGCCGCCGGCGGAGCTGAAGGAGATCCCGACCGTCTCGACGAGCCTGCGCATGGCGCTCGAATCGCTCGACGCGGACCGCGAGTTCCTGAAGGCCGGCGGCGTGTTCACCGACGACCAGATCGAGTCCTACATCGAGCTGAAGATGGACGAGGTGGAGCGCTTCGAGATGGCGCCGCACCCGGTCGAGTACGACCTCTACTACAGCGTCTGATCGCCCCCGTTATCGGTACGACACGAATGGAGCCGCCGGACCCGTCCGGCGGCTCTTCTTGTTTCGCGGAAAGCGCGCCCGTACATAGGACGGCGGTCCGGTAGAGGCATCCGTCCGCCCGCGTGACCAGGGACTGCGGCGCGGAACCGGAGGGCCGATTCGTCACCGGGGTCCTCAGGTGGCAGAATTCCGGAAACTGATTCGCTGAAACGAGAGTGAGCATGGATTCGTCCGACGACCTCTTCCGGGGCGTCAGCGATGCGCCCGCGGCCAGGAAGCCCGCGCGCCGCGAGCGTCGCCAGCCGGTCGACGAGGCCGTGCAGGAGGTCGGCTACAGCGCAGCCGACATCGAGGTGCTGGAAGGGCTCGAGCCCGTCCGCCGGCGGCCGGGCATGTATGTCGGCGGCACCGACGAGAAGGCCCTGCATCACCTCTTCGCCGAGGTGATCGACAACTCGATGGACGAGGCCGTGGCCGGTCACGCGACGGTCATCGAGGTCGCGCTCGAGCCTGACGGCTTCCTCATGGTCTCCGACAACGGTCGCGGCATTCCCGTCGACCCGCACCCGAAATTCAAGGACAAGTCGGCGCTCGAGGTCATCCTCACCACGCTGCACGCGGGCGGCAAGTTCGACTCCAAGGTCTACGAGACCTCGGGCGGCCTGCACGGCGTCGGCGTCTCCGTGGTGAACGCGCTCTCCGAACGGCTAGAGGTCGAGGTGGCACGAAACCGCCGCCTCTATCGGCAGGCCTACGAGCGCGGCAAGCCGGTGGCTGGGATCGAGGACGCCGGCGAGGTCATGAACCGGCGCGGCACGAGGATCCGCTTCCGGCCCGATGCCGAGATCTTCAAGGGCGCCCGGTTCAGGCCCGCGCGGCTGTTCCGGATGGCGAGGTCGAAGGCCTATCTCTTCCGCGGCATCGAGATCCGCTGGACGTGCGCGCCCGAGCTCCTGCCCGAGGACGGGTCGGTGCCGCCGAAGGAGGTCTTCAAGTTCCCGGGCGGCCTGAGCGATTTTCTCACCGCCGAGATCGAAGGCGAAACGCTGGTCGTGCCCGACATCTTCACGGGCCGCGTCGACAAGGGCACCGGCCACGGCCGCGTCGAGTGGGCGGTCGCGTGGTTCGGCAGCCGGGACGGCTTCGTCTCGTCCTACTGCAACACCGTGCCGACACCCGACGGCGGCACGCACGAGACTGGCCTGCGCACGGCGCTTCTGAAGGGCCTGAGGGCCTACGCGGAGCTGACGGGCCGCAAGCGGGCACAGATCTTCACCGCCGACGACGTCATGGCGTCGACCGGCGCGATGCTCTCGGTCTTCATCCGCGAACCCGAGTTCCAGGGGCAGACGAAGGACCGGCTCGCCTCGGGCGAGGCGACGCGAATTGTCGAGCAGGCGGTGCGCGACCAGTTCGACCACTGGCTCGCGCAAAGCCCGCAGACGGGCACGAAGCTCCTCGACTGGGTGATCGACCGGGCCGAGGAGCGGCTGAAGCGCCGGCAGGAGAAGGAGGTCGGCCGCAAGAGCGCCGTCCGCAAGCTTCGCCTGCCGGGCAAGCTCGCCGACTGCAGCCGTAACGAGATGCAGGGCTCGGAGATCTTCATCGTCGAGGGCGACTCGGCCGGGGGATCGGCGAAACAGGCCCGCGACAGACAGACGCAGGCCGTGCTGCCCCTGCGCGGCAAGATCCTGAACGTGGAGAGCGCGGCCGCCGGAAAGCTCGCGCAGAACCAGCTTCTCTCCGACCTCGTGCAGGCTCTCGGCTGCGGCACAGGCTCTCACTATCGCGAACAGGACCTGCGCTACGAGAAGATCATCATCATGTGCGACGCCGACGTCGACGGCGCCCACATCGCGGCGCTGCTGATGACGTTCTTCTACCGCCAGATGCCGGAGTTGATCGCCCAGGGCCACCTCTACCTCGCCGTTCCGCCGCTCTACCGCATCAGCCAGGGCGGCAAGACGCTCTACGCGCGAGACGACCGGCACAAGGACGGCCTGTTGGCCAGCGAGTTCAACGGCAGAGGGAAGGTGGAGGTAGGCCGCTTCAAGGGCCTCGGCGAAATGCTGCCGGCACAGCTCCGCGAAACGACGATGGATCCGCGCCGACGGACACTGCTTCAGGTGACGGTCGAGCAGGCCGAAGAGACGGCCGACGCAGTGAAGCGCCTGATGGGCAACCAGCCGGAGGCCAGGTTCGCCTTCATCCAGGAAAATGCCGAATTCGCGGAGGAACTGGACATCTGAGGCGGGAGTTCGCTGCCGGATCGGATCCCATTAGCTTCACCGAGGAGAGGGCGGTTTCGGACAAGTTTCCGCCCAACTCGGTCAACCGTGTCTCCCTTTCGCTTTCTTCCGACATTGACACGATATCTCAGCACCTTATGTTGCCGGCTGCCGCTGTCCGGGGGCGCGTCATCTGTGCGCGCGGCCGTTCTCGGCACGGAGCTCTCACGAAACGATGGTACATGCCCTTTAACGAACTGGGACTGAGCGAGAAGGTACTCGCCGCAGTCGACGCCGCCGGTTACAAAGAGCCGACCCCGATCCAGACGCAGTCGATCCCGCATGTGCTGGAGCGTCGGGACGTGATCGGCATCGCCCAGACCGGGACGGGGAAGACTGCTAGCTTCGTCTTGCCGATGCTGAGCCTGCTCGAGCGCGGACGCGCGCGCGCGCGCATGCCCCGCACGCTGATCCTCGAGCCGACGCGCGAGCTCGCCGCGCAGGTCGAAGAGAATTTCGTCAGGTACGGCACCAAGCACAACCTCACGGTCGCGTTGCTGATCGGGGGCGTCTCCTTCGCCGACCAGGAGCGCAAGCTCGACCGCGGTGCCGACGTGCTGATAGCGACGCCGGGGCGCCTGCTCGACCATTTCGAACGCGGCAAGCTGCTCCTCACCGGGGTCGAGATCCTCGTCATCGACGAGGCAGACCGCATGCTCGACATGGGCTTCATTCCGGACATCGAGCGCATCTGCAAGCTCGTGCCCTTCACGCGCCAGACCCTCTTCTTCTCCGCCACGATGCCGCCGGAGATCCAGAAGCTGACGGGGCAGTTCCTGCAGAACCCGGTGTCGGTCGAGGTGGCCAAGCGCTCGTCGACTGCGGACACGGTGGCTCAGCGCCTCGTTTCGTCTCCGCAAAACCCGAAGGACAAGCGGGCGATCCTCCGACGGGAACTGCGCGACGCCGGCGAGAACGCGAACGCGATCGTGTTCTGCAACCGCAAACGCGACGTGGCGACGATTCATCGCTCGCTGCAACGTCACGGCTTCAATGTCGGTGCGCTTCACGGCGATCTCGACCAGCGCGAGCGCATGGCCACGCTGGCGGCCTTCCGAGCCGGCACGATCGCCATTCTCGTCGCGAGCGACGTCGCCGCGCGCGGCCTCGACATCCCGGCCGTCAGTCACGTCGTGAACTTCGATGTTCCGACCCATCCGGAAGACTATGTCCACCGCATCGGCCGCACCGGGCGCGCCGGACGTTCCGGCGCGGCGGTGACGATCACCACCCCGGCGGACACGAAGTACCTCGCGCGAATCGAAGAGATGCTGGGAAAGCCGATCCCTCGCGCCGAGATCGAAGAGGAGCCGACGGACTCCGCTGCCGCGCCGGAAGAGCGCAAGGCCCAGAAGCCTCCGCGCCGCCGGAAAGGCGCCAAGGCGAAGGAGACGGAGGCAGCGGTCGAGGCGGCAGAGGCCGACGTCGAGTCGAGCGAAGCGACGGCGCGTTCGCCTCGCCGCCAGGACGAGAAGCCGCGCGACGAGAAGCCTCGCGGTGACAAGTCTCGCGACGAAAAGCCCCGTGAAGCCGGCCGCCGCAGGGGCCGCCGGGACCACGACCGCGAGCCGGACGAACAGGTGGTCGGGTTCGGCGAGCACGTTCCGCCCTTCCTGTTGAGGCCGGTCCGCCGTCCCCTGACGTAGCAGGCCGCGGCGCAAGCCGAGCCTCAGGCCTTTCATCCTGTCGCACGAGTGCTGCGGAGAGGACCCATTGCGCGCCACCGGACGATCGTGGTTCACCGGACATTAAACCTCCGGGGATAATGTCGCCGGATTACTCAATTTATCAGCCTAACCAGACTTGACTCGTGCGCGGGGGCGACTGGCATGCGCGGCAACGATTTCCAGCGTTCGGTGGTGCATGGCGAGCTCGCACTGAGCTATCTGAAATCCAACGACACGCCGGCGTACCCGCAGAATTACGAGCTCTGGTACACCTACGCGGCAGGCTTCAATCCGCAGCTGAACACCGAGATCAACGAGGCACTGGCGGCCCAGGGAAGGCTCGACCCGATCCAGACCGCCCAGTTCTACGACAGGCATCTCTCCCCCGCTCGACTTCGCGAGCGCGTCGGAGAGGTCTCCTCGAGCGTCGCCGACAGGATCAACGAGGTGCTCTCGCTGCTCGACGTCTCCGAGAAGAGCGTCGGCGGCTACGGGAAGGCGCTGCGGGCGGCGTCAGACGGCCTTGTCAGCGCGACGTCCCACCTGCAGGCGCGAGAGATCATCGAGCGGGTTATCGCCGCGACCGTCGAGGTGGAGTCCAAGAACGCGGACCTCGAACGTCAACTCGGGGAGTCGCTGACCCGGATCGAGGCGCTTCACGACAGCCTGGAAGCCATCCGGTTCGAATCGATGACCGACCAGTTGACCGGTCTCGCCAACCGCAAGCACTTCGACGAGAGCCTGGAGAGCGCGGTCGCCGTCGCGCGGGCCGAGGACCGGCCCCTTTGCCTCGGCCTTTGCGACATCGATCACTTCAAGCTGTTCAACGACACCTACGGTCACCAGACCGGTGACCAGGTGCTGCGTCTGGTCGGCACCGCCATCAGGGCCCATGTCGACCGTCAGGACCTCGCTGCGCGCTATGGCGGCGAGGAATTCGCCATCATCATGGAGGGGAAGACCCTGTCAGACGCGACCCGGATGATCGATCAGATCAGGCGGTCGGTGATCGAGAAGGAGCTCGTGAAGCGCTCGACGGGAGAGAGCCTCGGGCGGGTCACGATGTCGGGCGGGGTGACGCAGTACGTTGAGAGTGACTCGACCGAGAGCCTGATCGAGCGAGCCGACCAGTTGCTCTACGAGGCCAAGCGGTCGGGCCGGAACCGGGTCCTGTCGGGTCCGGCCGAGCCGGACCTCACGGACGCCCCGGCCGTCGCGTAAGGCCGGCCAGCCGTCCGTGTCCGCCGACGGGGACCCTACTCCTCGAGCCGCGCCGGCGTCAGCGCGACGGACTCGCCGCAACCGCAGGCCGAGGTCTGGTTCGGGTTGTTGAAGACGAACTGCGACGCGAGCTTCTCGGTCCGGTAGTCCATCTCCGTGCCCAGCAGAAACAGCACCGCCTTGGGGTCGATCAGGATCGTCACGCCGCGGTCCTCGACGACCTCGTCAAACGGCGCCTTCTCCTCGGCATATTCCATCGTATACGACATGCCGGCGCAGCCGCCGTTCTTCACGCCGACACGGAGCCCGAGAATCTCGCGCTCGGAGCTCTCCATGATCGCCCTTATCCGCGCGGCGGCGGCATCCGTCAGGGTCATGACCTTCGGCTTGGGACGCACTGCCACGTTCATGCCAACACCTGCTCCGCTCTCATGCCTCTTCCGCCGCCAATCGCGGCGGACTGTCCCTAGATGGGGTCAGAAGAAGTCGAGCGCCACCCTGGCCTCTTCCGACATGCGGCTCGGATCCCACGGCGGATCGAACACCATGTTCACGTGCACCTGACCGACCCCGTCGACCGACGACACGGCATCCTCGACCCAGCCCGGCATCTCGCCGGCCACCGGGCAGCCCGGCGCCGTCAGCGTCATGTCGACCGTTACGTTGCGATCATCGTCGACGTCTATGCGGTAGATCAAGCCGAGCTCGTAGATGTCGGCGGGGATCTCGGGGTCGTAGACCGACTTCAGCGCCCCGATGATGTCGTCCGTCAGCCGCGCCAGTTCCTCGGGCGGAATGGCGGACTGCTCGACAGCGCTATCGTTCGCGTCACTCATGCGAACATCTCCTGAGCCTTCTCGATCGCCTCCACCAGGCGGTCGACTTCCTCGAAGGTATTGTACATGCCGAACGAGGCGCGGCACGTCGACGTGACGCCGAACCTCGCCAGCAGCGGCTGCACGCAATGCGTTCCGGCCCGCACGGCGACGCCGTAACGGTCTATCACCATGGACACGTCGTGAGCGTGCGCTCCCGCAACCTCGAACGAGATGATCGCGCCACGGTCCTGCGCGTCCCCGAAGACCCGGACGCTGTTGCTCGCCCGCAGGCGCTGAAGCGCGTAGCGTGTGAGTGCGTCTTCATGAGCCCGGATGTTTTCGCGCCCCACGGTTTCCATGTAGTCGAGCGCCGCAGCGAGGCCGGTAGCCTCGATGATCGGCGGCGTTCCCGCCTCGAAGCGGTGCGGCGGCTTCTGGTAGGTGACGCCCTCTTCCGTCACCTCGTCGATCATCTCGCCGCCCCCGTTGAAGGGCGGCAGGGCATCTAGAGCCTCCGCACGACCGTAGAGAACGCCGATGCCCGTCGGGCCGTAGACCTTGTGTCCGGTGAAGCAGTAGAAGTCGGCACCGATATCCTGCACGTCGACCGGGAGGTGGACGGCCCCCTGGCTGCCGTCGATCAGGACCTTGATCCCGCGCGCGTGGGCGAGCCGGACGACCTCCTTCACCGGCACGATCGTGCCCAGCATGTTCGACATGTGGGTGATCGCGACGACCTTCGTCCTGGGGGTCAGGAGCTTCTCGAACTCCTCGAGAAGGAAGTTGCCGTCCTCGTCGACCGGCGCCCATCTGATCACCGCGCCCTTGCGCTCGCGCAGGAAGTGCCAGGGCACGATGTTGGAGTGGTGCTCCATGATCGAGAGCACGATCTCGTCGCCCTCACCGATGCCCATGCCGATGCCATGGGCGACGAGGTTGATCGCCTCGGTCGCGTTGCGGGTGAAGACGATCTGGTCCGTCGATTCCGCGTTCAGGAAGCTCCGCACGCGCTCGCGCGCGGCCTCGAAGTTCTCGGTCGCCGTGTTCGACAGGAAGTGCAGGCCGCGATGGACGTTGGCGTACTCGTTCTCCATCGCATAGGTCATGGCCTCGATCACGGCGCGCGGCTTCTGGGCCGACGCTCCGTTGTCGAGATAGACGAGCGGACGCCCGTAGACCTGCCGCGACAGGATGGGAAAGTCGCGGCGGATCGCCTGGACATCGTATGGCGCCTCGGCGGCCTGCACGGGGGCGTTCATAGGTGCCCCTCGTCCTTCCTCTCGGCGACCCACACATGGGCGTAGCCGGACAGGACCTCGCGAACGGCTTCGTTCTTCACGAGATCGAGCGCCTCGCCGATGAAGGCCTCGATCAACAGCGCCTTCGCCTGCGTCTCGGGGATGCCGCGCGAGCGGAGATAGAACAGCAGATCCTCGTCGATCTGACCCGTGGTGGCGCCATGGCCGCACTGGACGTCGTCGGCGAAGATCTCGAGCTCCGGCTTGTTGTCCATCTCGGCGTCGTCGGACAGCATGAGCGCCTGCGTCATCATCTTGCCGTCGGTCTTCTGGGCCTTCTGCCGCACGAGGATCTTGCCCTGGAAGACGCCGCGCGCCCGGTCGTCGAGCACGGCCTTGAACAGTTCGCGGCTCGCGCAGTCGGGAACGGCATGATCGACGAACATGGTGATGTCGCCATGCTGCTGCCCGGCGAGCAGCTGGACCCCGGCGATGTTGGCCGTCGTATCAGGCCCCGCCAGCGTCAGGACGATGTTGTTGCGCGAGACCGCAGAGCCCGTTGAGAACGGCAGGCAGAGGATCTCCGCCCCGTTCGCCACGTCGCCCGCGAGCGTCGAGAGGTGGGTCGAGCCCGCGCCGTCGGCCTGCACCTTCAGCCAATCGAGCTTGCCCCCCTCCGCCACCGCGAAGCGAGTCACGGAGTTGACGAGATAGGCCGAACCGGCCGGTCCCTCGAAGGTCTCCACGACCGTCGCCTCGGTCCCGGCCTCGAGCACGACGAGGTTGCGCAGGTAGTTGGCCGACGGCTCGAGATGCGAGACGATGTGCGACAGCATGATCGGCTTGTCGAGCTTCGTCCCCGCCGTCACGCGGATCACGACGCCGCCGCGCATGAAGGCGGTGTTGAGGTCGAAGACCGCGCTCGCCGCGGCATCGGGCCAGCCGTCCAGCAGGGCCGGCGCGATCTCGCCGTTGTCGAGACCTGCGGAAAGCGGCGTCACTTCGAGCCCCGCGACCTGGGCGAGGTCAGCCGCGATCTCGGCCTCGCCGCCGTCGCGCATCACGATGCGGTAGGCATCGAGCTCCGCAAGCGTCTCCACCTCGAGCTCGCCGCCGGCCGTCCTGGCCGCCGGCGGCGGCAGCTCGCGCAGCATCGTGCGCAGGTCGGTGTACTTCCACTCCTCGATGCGACGGTGCGGAAGCCCGGTCACGGCGAAGCGTTCGGCCGCCGCCCGGCGCGCCGCCCGGGCGCGCTCGCCGCCGGGAAGATCGCCCGCAAGCCGCTCGAACTGCTCGGCCGCGGCGCGCTCGGCCGCCGTGGCGACCTTCTTCAGTTCGACATTCATGTTCGGCTCTCCTCGGTCCTCAGGCGGCCTCGGTGTAGGCGGCGTAGCCGGATGCCTCGAGCTCCTTGGCGAGCTCCGGCCCGCCGGTGCGCACGATGCGGCCGCGGGACATCACGTGGACGATGTCCGGCACGATGTAGTCGAGCAGGCGCTGGTAGTGGGTGATCACGACCATGCCCCGATCCGGCGAACGCAGCGCGTTCACGCCGTCCGCGACGATCCGAAGCGCGTCGATGTCGAGGCCGGAGTCCGTCTCGTCGAGGATGCAGAGCCTGGGCTCGAGAACCGACATCTGCAGGATCTCGGCACGCTTCTTCTCGCCGCCGGAGAAGCCGGTGTTCACGGGCCGCTTCAGCATCTCCTGGCTGACGCCGAGCTTGTCCGCCTTCTCGCGCACGAGGCGCATGAACTCGGGCGTCGAGAGCTCCGCCTCGCCGCGCGCCTTGCGCTGGGCATTGAGCGCGGTGCGCAGGAAGGTCATCGTCGCGACGCCTGGGATCTCGACCGGATACTGGAAGGCGAGGAACACGCCGGCCGCGGCCCGCTCGTCGGGCTCCATCTCCAAGAGGTCCTCGCCCTGGAGCGCGACCTCGCCACCGGTGACCTCGTAGTCATCCTTGCCGGCGAGGACGTAGGACAAGGTCGACTTGCCCGAACCGTTCGGGCCCATGATGGCGTGGACCTCACCCGGGTTCACCGTCAGGGACAGGCCCTTGAGGATCTCCTGCTCCTCCACCTGTGCGTGCAGGTCCTTGATTTCTAGCAATGCGGTCATCGTATCTTTTCCGGTAATCTTCATCCTGGGGTGCCGCGCGGCGGCCGGAGCCTTCGCGCGGCTTGTCTCAATAGTCGCGCGCGCCGATCAGCCGACCGAGCCCTCGAGGCTGATGCCGATCAGCTTCTGGGTCTCGACCATGAACTCCATCGGCAGCTGCTGAATGACGTCGCGGACGAAGCCGTTGACGATCAACGCCACGGCCTCCTCCTCGCCGAGGCCCCGCGACATGCAGTAGAACATCTGGTCGTCCGAGATCTTCGACGTCGTCGCCTCGTGCTCGAAGACGGCGGAGGCGTTCTTCGCCTCGATGTAAGGGACGGTGTGAGCACCGCACCTGTCGCCGATCAGGAGCGAGTCGCACTGCGTGAAGTTGCGCGCGTTCGTCGCCTTCTTGTGCGCCGAGACGAGGCCCCGGTAGGTGTTCTCCGAGAAGCCTGCTGCGATGCCCTTCGAGATGATGCGGCTCGACGTGTTCTTGCCGAGGTGCACCATCTTCGTGCCGGAATCGATCTGCTGATGGCCATTCGAGATGGCGATCGAGTAGAACTCGCCGCGGCTGTTGTCGCCCCGCAGGATGCAGCTCGGGTATTTCCAGGTGATCGCCGAGCCGGTCTCGACCTGCGTCCACGAGATCTTCGAGTTCCTGCCGCGACAGTCGCCGCGCTTCGTCACGAAGTTGTAGACGCCGCCCTTGCCGTCGGCATCACCGGGATACCAGTTCTGCACCGTCGAGTACTTGATCTCGGCGTCGTCGAGGGCGATCAGCTCGACCACCGCCGCATGCAGCTGGTTCTCGTCGCGCGACGGCGCCGTGCAGCCCTCGAGGTAGGAGACGTAGGATCCTTCGTCGGCGATGATCAGCGTGCGCTCGAACTGGCCCGTCTGCTTCTCGTTGATGCGGAAGTAGGTCGACAGCTCCATCGGGCAGCGCACGCCCTTCGGCACGTAGACGAACGAGCCGTCGGAGAACACCGCGGAATTGAGCGTCGCGTAATAGTTGTCCGAGACGGGAACGACCGAACCGAGATACTTGCGCACGAGCTCCGGGTGCTCCCGAAGCGCCTCCGACATCGAGCAGAAGATGACCCCGTGCTTGGCGAGCTCCTTCTTGAACGTCGTCACGACGGACACGGAGTCGAACACGGCGTCGACGGCGACGCGGCTGTTCTCGACGCCGGCCAGGATCTCCTGCTCGCGCAGGGGGATGCCGAGCTTCTCGTAGGTGCGCAGGAGCTCGGGATCCACGTCGTCGAGCGTCTGCGGTCCGGCGGACTGCTTCGGCGCGGCGTAGTAGTAGAGATCCTGGAAGTCGATCTTCGGGTAGCTCACGCGCGCCCAGGTCGGCTCGCTCATCGTCCGCCAGCGCTTCAGCGCGTCGAGGCGCCACTCCAGCATCCATTCCGGCTCGCCCTTCTTGGCCGAAATGAAGCGTACGATATCCTCGTTGAGCCCCTTCGGGGCCTTCTCCGACTCGATGTCGGTGAAGAAGCCGTACTTGTACTTGTCGACGTCGATCGAGCGGACCTGCTCGACCGTCTCACGCACAGCTGGCATCGATTGCTCCTTCGCTCACGGTTTCAAGGACCGCGGTTTCGCCTTATGCCGCTCGCGGTTGTCGCTTCCGTCCGGCCAGTCTCGGCCCGACGCGGCGCCACACGCTCACGAAATTCTCCAAATCCTGTCCGGTCGTCGACCACCCAAGGCTCACGCGGATGGCGCCCGCCGCAAGCTCGGGCGCGACGTTCATCGCCGCGAGGACATGCGACACGCCCACCTTCCCCGACGAGCAGGCCGAGCCCGAGGAGACGGCGATGCCCTCGAGATCGAGCGCGATCAGGGCCGTCTCGGCCGCCACGCCCGGGACCGCGAAGCAACTCGTGTTGGGCAGGCGCGGCGCCTGGGCGCCGAGAATCCTCGTCCCCGCACAGATAGTGCTTATTTCGCGCTCAAACCAGTCGCGCAACCGCTCCAATTCGGACCTGCGGTCCTCCAACTGCTGCATCGCTGCCGCGGCCGCGGCGCCGAACCCGGCAATGGCAGGCACGTTCTCGGTGCCCCCCCGCAATCCGCGCTCCTGCCCGCCTCCCCTGACGAGGGAGACGATCGCGGGCCCGCCCTTGCGCACGAGCGCACCGGCTCCCAGGGGCCCTCCCATCTTGTGGGACGACAGCGTCACGAGATCAGCGGGCAGATCGTCGGCCCGCATCCGCCCCGCCACCTGCACCGCGTCGCTGTGAAGCGGCACATCGGCGTTACCGCACAGGCGCCGGATCTCGTCGAGCGGTTGAAGCACGCCCGTCTCGTTGTTCGCCGCCATGATCGAGACGAGGCCGGGCTTCGGGTCTTGTCCCAAGCGGAGAGCGAGCCACCTCAGATCTACGACGCCCTGACCGTCAACCGGGACGATCTCGGCATCCGGCACCGCCGCGAGAACGGAAGGATGCTCCACCGCGGAAACCAGCACCGGCGCGCCGCGCGCCTGGGCAAGCGCAAGGGCGTTCGCCTCGGTTCCGCCGCTCGTCATCACCACATCTGCGGGCTCTGCGCCGACCACGGCCGCGAGCCGGACGCGCGCGTCCTCGAGATGCCGGCGCGCCCGCCGGCCCACCATGTGCACCGACGACGGGTTGCCCCCATCCTCGATCGCGGCGAGCATTGCCGCCCGCGCCTGCGGGCGCAGTGGCGATGTCGCGTTGCAGTCGAGGTAGACGAACCCGGACACCCGGCCTCCTTTGCGCGCGGCGACGATATGCGTGCTTGCGCCGCGACGCCCATATATGATGAGAGTGGCGCGAACGCCACGCCTGCCCGCCCGGGGATCGACGCCGCACGGGCAGTTTCGAATGTTTCTAAGTTTCTAAGGGTCGCTCCGGACGGTGTCAAGAAAGCACGGCCGGAGTAGCGCCGCCACGCGCAGGTGGTCGCCACGCCCTCGGGCTGATGTAACGGAGCTAGTTCGGTCAATGCCGGAAGTTATTTTCACCGGTCCTGCAGGACGTATCGAGGGGCGATATCAGCCTCCGAAGAAGCGCAATGCACGGATTGCGGTCATCCTGCACCCGCACCCCCAGTTCGGGGGCACGATGAACAACCAGATCGTGTATCGGCTGTTCTATCTCTTCGCGGAGCGCGGCTTCGCGGTCCTGCGCTTCAACTTCCGGGGGGTCGGCCGCAGTCAGGGCGAGTTCGACCACGGCCAGGGGGAACTGTCGGACGCCGCCGCAGCGCTCGACTGGGTGCAGAGCTTCAACCCGGATTCGCGCGCGTGCTGGATCGCGGGATTCTCCTTTGGATCGTGGATCGGCATGCAGCTTCTGATGCGCCGACCGGAGGTGGAGGGCTTCATCTCGATCGCGCCGCAGCCGAACCTCTACGATTTCTCGTTCCTCGCGCCCTGCCCCTCGTCGGGGCTCATCGTCAACGGATCGGCCGACAGGGTGGCGACCCCCAACGACGTGCAGACGCTCGTCGAAAAGCTCAAGACGCAGAAGGGCATCGTGGTCGAGCAGAACGTGCTCGAGGGGGCGAACCACTTTTTCGACAAGCAGGTCGACCCGCTGATGGACGTGGTCGGCGGGTATGTCGACCGGCGGCTCGCCGAGGCCGAGGCGAAGGCCGAGGTCTGAGCCTGTACTCGGGCATCACGCCCCGGGTCTCGAGCGAATGATGTGCGTCGGGGCTTCGGCCCCGGCCGCCAGCTCAGGCGGCCGAGCGGCGCGCCGACGCCAGAACACCGCCGGTCATGGGCTGTTTCACGCCCGTCGTTGTCGGAAAGCTCAGCGGCAGCCCGGTCAACGAACGGACAGCGAGATAGGCGAAGGCCTGCGCCTCCAGATACTCCCCGCTCCACCCCACCCGCTCCGCCGTCATGACAGGCGCGTCGAGCCGCTTCTGCAGCTCCTCCATGATGGTCGGGTTCTTGGCCCCTCCCCCGGCGACGATCCAGCGCCTTGCCGGCGCAGGGAAATGCAGTTCGGCCATCGCCACCGTCGCGGCCGTGAAGGCGACCAAAGTTGCCGCGCCGTCCTCGATCGACAGCCCGGCGAGCGGGGCCGGATCGAACGCGTTGCGGTCGAGGGACTTCGGGGCGGGGGCGCTGAAATAGGGATTGTCGAGCAGGTCGGCCAGCACGTCGGCCTGTACGTGGCCCCTTGCCGCGATGGCGCCACCCTCGTCGTGATCGGCGCCGGTGTGTTCGCGGATCCAGTCATCGATGAGGGCATTGGCGGGGCCGGTGTCGAAGGCGATCGGGTCCTCGTCGCGGCCGATCCACGTCACGTTCGCCACACCACCGAGGTTGAGCACGACGACGGGCAGGTCCATGCGCTGCGACATCACCAGGGCGCGATGATAGGCCGGGGCAAGAGGTGCTCCCTGGCCGCCTGCCGCCACGTCGGCGGCCCGGAAATCGTGCACGACATCGATGCCCAGCCGTTCCGCCAGTGCGGCTCCGTCGCCGATCTGGACGGTCAGCCGCTCCTCCGGCCGATGCAGCACCGTCTGTCCGTGGAATCCCACCACGTCGATATCCGAGGCCGTGAGACCATGTTCTGCGAGGAGCGCCTCGACCGCCTCCGCGTGAGCCGCGGTCACCACCGCCTCCGCCTCGGCCAGGGCGCGAGGCCGGGCGTCGCGGTCGCGCAGAGGCTTCGCCTCATCCACCGCGCGCCGGAGGACCGCCCTCTCGCCGGCCGAGTACGGGCGGCTCAGGACCCGAGGCTTCTCGAAGCCGGCACGGATCTCGGCGCCGGCGGCGCTGCGGGTTCGTGCGGCCCCGCCTCCGGTCAGGACGAGCCCGTGCCCGTCGGTCGTGATCATCGCGACGTCCACGCCGTCCATCGACGTGCCACTCATCAGTCCGATGGCGGTCCAGATGCTGTCCCCGGTCACGTGATGCAATGTCTCCGCGAACCTGCTAGATGGGCCGCGACGATCCTAACACCATATCTCCCACGGATTAACCGAGATGAGCGGCTTCAAGTCTGAGTTCCTCAAGCTCCTGGACGAGCGAGGATACATCCACCAGGCCTCCGACCTTCAGGGGCTCGACGAGCTTCTGTCGAAGGAGACGGTGACCGCCTATATCGGCTTCGATCCGACGGGGAAGAGTTTGCATGTGGGGCACATGATGGGGATCATGATGCTCAAGCGCCTGCAGCAGGCGGGCCACAAGCCGGTCGTGCTGATCGGCGGCGGCACCTCCAGGATCGGCGACCCCTCAGGGAAAGACGAGCAGCGCCAGCTTCTCACCGACGAGGACATCGCGGCGAACATGGCCTCGATCAGGTCGTCGTTCGAGCGGTACCTCGCTTTCGGCGACGGCCCGGCCGACGCCGTGATGGTGAACAACGCCGACTGGCTCGACGAGCTGAGATACATCCCGCTCCTGCGCGATGTCGGGCGCCACTTCTCCGTCAACCGCATGTTGAGCTTCGATTCGGTCCGTTTGCGGCTCGAACGCGAGCAGCCGCTGAGCTTTCTCGAGTTCAACTACATGATCCTCCAAGCCTACGACTTCGTGGAGCTTTCGAAGCGGCTCGGCGTGCGGCTGCAGATGGGCGGCTCCGACCAATGGGGCAACATCATCAACGGCATAGAGCTCGGCCGCCGCATGGCGGGCATCGAGCTCTTCGGGCTGACGTGCCCGCTGATCACCACGGCTTCCGGCGCGAAGATGGGCAAGACGGCGGCGGGTGCCGTCTGGCTGAACGAGGACATGCTGTCGAGCTGGGATTACTGGCAGTTCTGGCGCAACACCGAGGACGCCGACGTCGGGCGCTTCCTGAAGCTCTTCACCGACCTGCCGATGGAGGAGATCGCCCGCCTCGAAGCGCTGAAGGGCTCGGAGATCAACGAGGCGAAGAAGGTGCTCGCCACCGAGGCCACGGCCATCCTGCACGGGCGCAAGGCGGCGGAGGAGGCGGCCGAGACCGCCAGGCGCACCTTCGAGGAACATGCCTTCGCGAGTGCACTGCCGACGGTCGAGGTGCCCGCCCAGGAGCTCGAGGAAGGGATGGGGGTGCTCGCCGCCTTCGTCCGCGCCGGCCTGTGCGCCTCGAACGGCGAGGCCCGCAGGGCCGTGACCAACGGCGCTGTCAAGGTCAACGACCGCAGCGTGAGCGATCCGCACCTCGTCCTGGGCATCACCGACGTGACGTCGGAGGGCGTGATCAAGCTCTCCTTCGGGCGCAAGAAGCACGCTCTCCTGAAGCCCCGCTGAGGCAGCCCCGCCTCAGTTGCCGGGCACCGGCGCGCCTCCCGCGCCGGCCGCCCGCGGGTTGTCCATGCCGAAGATGTATCGGAAGACCCCCGGCGTGACCGCCGACAGTGGATTGATGGTCATGTCGGGGTCGTCGAGGCTGCCGCTCAACGAGTAGGTGATGCCGAAGAGCCCCTCGTTCCGCTTGCCGCCGAGCAGCGTGCCGAAGAGCGGCAGCTGCTGGAACAGGTTGTTGATCGCATAGAGCGGAATATAGGTCCCGTGGAGGTCGAGACGCCCGGCGTCGAGGCCGACTGTGCCCTCCACCGTCGCCCCTATCGCCGCGTTGCGGGCGAGCCCGTTGCGCACCTCGATCCGTCCGCCGACCGCGGCGAACTGCGCCTCCATGCGGTCGAGCCGGATGTCACCATTCCGCATGACGGTCGCGGGGCTACGGCCGGAGGCGCCGCGCTCCTTCTCGCCGCTGGCGATCAGGCGGTCGACCGCGGGATCGTCGGTGATGACGGAGTTGTCGATGACGAGGCGGCCCCGCATTACCTCTCCGGGACCGGCCCGCTCGGCCACGAGATCGAGGGCTCCTCCGCTCATGTTCTCATAGATGCCGGCGAAGCTGACCAGAGCTCCCGCGTCGCCGCTCCGCACCCGGAGCGCCGGGCTGGAGGAGGGGTCGTAGAAGACGGTGGCGGGTGCGCCGCCGCCGACCACGCCCGAGAGGTCGACCTTGCGCAGCCCGCCTTCGGCCACCGTCACCGAGCCGATCAGGTCGGTGAGCCGCACCCGGTTGCTGCCGATCGCCCGCTTCACGTCGATCTCGAGCCGCGTCGGGCGGGTGGTGCTCTGCGCACCGGACGAGTCCGAGCCGGCCATCCGCTTCGTGCCCTGAAGCGCGGGCCTGAGATCGATGGCATTCCCCTTGACGCGGAAGACGTGCATCCCGCCCTCGGATCCGCCGGTGACGGAGACGTCGGTTCCGTTCTGCAGGCGCACGACCGGCAGTGAGAGCCGCTCAAGGCCACCCCCCTCCCCGATCGTCGCCCCGCCTTCGAGACGCAAACCCTCCGCCGTGACGACGAGATCCTCGACCTCGGTCCGGCCGGACGACTTCAGGAGGAGGAACTCGGCCTTCGCAGCCTGTCCCTCCGGCTTGTCGAGACCGATCTCCGCCACGTGAAGCCGTGCCTTGGTCAGGTCGAGCTCGATCTTCTGCGCGCCACCGTCCGGCATCGCGGGACCGTCCCGCACCGTCGCCTCGACGGGCCCCGACAGGAGCCCCTCGAGGGACAGCCCGAGGTGCTTTCGGGCCGCCTCGTCTAGCGTCATCGTGACGCTCTGGGCGCCGCCCCCCTCCTCGTCCGACAGCGGCTGCCTCAGCGATATGTCGGCCGGCATGCCGTCGATCTTCGCCTTGCCGCCGACCTCCATCCAGCCGTCGGCGACGGCGATCGTGATGTCGCCGTCCGTGACCTCCCGGTCGCCCACCACGCCGTGCGCCCGGAATTCCTTGATCTCCCCTCGCGCCGTCACCCTGACGTCGGCGAAGCGCACGTCCTTGGACAGGGGCATCTCGAGATCGAGGTTCACGTCGGCCGTGCCGGCTATGTCGGCGGGGTTGAGGTTGCGTCTCGCGGCCAGGACGAGCGGCTCGTAGTTCAGGAGCTCCGCGATCGCGTCCGCGCCCCCCTGGAGCGACAGGCCGACGTGCCCGGTGGATGGGTTCGGCCGCAGATCGTCGACGAAGAACCGCCCCCCCGTCACGAGGATCTTGCCGCGACCCAGATGCACCTCCGCCTGATCCGTCAGCCTGAGGTCGAACTCGACGGGATCGAGACTCGCCGTCGCCTGCGCACCTGAAATTGGTGGCATGTCTCCGAGATAGCTGAAATCCACGTCGGCCATGTCGAAGTCGATGCGATAGGCCCTCCGCGGCAACGGCTCGCCCCGGAGGGCCGACGCGATCTCGTCGGGCCTGACGTCAACCGTCAGCCGGGCGGAGGAGACGAGCCCCTCCTGGAGGTTGTTGACGACCCACCTGCGGGCGCCCTTGCCGAGAAAGGGCGGCCACAGGCTCTTGAGGGCGCGGACGGGGATGGGCGCGCTGCTGCCGGCCAGCTGGATGCCGGGCGTCTCCCTTCCACCCCCGACCGTGCCGACGAGCGAGGCCGCGGCCTCGGGAGAGGCGATGTCGAGCCGACTGGCGACGAACTGGCCCTCGTCGGGACGGTAGTAGCCCTCCACCGTCACGAGCGGGAAGTTCGCCGGCCAGTCCGTCTCCGGATCCGCCAGGCGCACGTTCGTGAGCTGAAGCTGCACGGGCCACGTGCCCGAACCGAAGTCCCCTGGGGGCGGCATCCTGACCATGCCGCTCAGCGTGCCGCGGTTGTCGCCCGCCACGAGGGTGGATGGGTGCACGCGCAGCACACCGTCGCGCCGGCTCCACTCCCCGGCGAGCACGAGGTCATCGATCTCGAGCTGGCGCCCGCCGGCAGGGCCGAGACGGCCACCTCCGATGTCGAGGTCCACCGAAAGCGCCAGGAGCTCGCCGGACGCAGCCATCTCGCCCGACGCCCGGCCGTTCAGCGCGTTCGTCGCCTCGAAGGGCAGAGACGGAGGAAGAAGTGGCTCGAAATCCTCAAGCGCGAGATCCTCGACCTCGAGGTCGGCGGCGAGGGTGTTGCCGGCGGTCAGGCGGAGGTTGCCGGCAAGCCGGGCGACCGAGCCCTCCTCTCCGAGGCTCGCGCGAAAGCCGATGGTACGCGCTTCCGCCTCCCGGCCGAGGTGGAGGGTCATGGGCGCAACGGCAGTCGTCTCGCCGGAGCGCCGGCGCACACGGAGCTGAGCGTCCTCGATGCTGATCTCCTCCAGTGCACCCAACTCGCTGCCACCGTCGAGCATGGCCAGCGCCAGCGCAGCAGCGTCGAAGATCGAGGTCGCGGGCCCGCCCTCCCCGGCTCCGCCGCCCTGCGAGGCGACCGCGGGAGGGAGCAGCCCCAGCCCCGACTCACCCCGCGCGAGCGTGAGCTCGGGCTCGAGGACATGGATCGCCAGCGGGGAAAGCCGGCCCTTCAGGAGCGGCCAGGTCGCCAGCTCGACGCTCGACGCCGGAACCGCGAACAAGACTTCCCCGTCCGCATCGAGAAGAGAGAGATCCTCGAGACGCACGCTCGCCCTGCTCAGCCCGTCCGATCGGCGCAGCGAGGCGGCACCGATCTCGACACGATAGCCCGGCGGGAGGCGCGCCTCGATCGCCGCCTCGAGCCGTGGCGTCAGCGACGACAACGGCAGGGACAGGAAGGCCAGAGCCGCAACGAGCCCAACCGCCAGCCCGAGCACCAGCGTCGCGCCGATCGCGGCGACGCGCCGGCGGCGACGCGGGGCTGCCGTGGCATCGCCGTCCAAGGGTGGGTCAGAGGCCGGCTCCATCGGGAGCGAGGGTTCCTTCTTCACTTCTGGCGTTCGCGGCAGGCGAATCGCACCGTGCCTGCCATCCTAGCGGAGGCCGGGCGGGAGCACGCGCAATCTGCTCTCCGCCCCGCCACGTATAGCCGAGATCGCGCAGGAGGAGGCTGTGTCCCGCCTCTCGGCGCACAAGCCTGTCCACGGAAGGAGAAGAGATGTCAGCTGACATACACGAAGGCGCCGAAGCCCCGGACTTCACGCTCGCCGGCACGGGTGGAGACGAAGTTACCTTGACCTCGCTTCGTGGCCGGAAAGTGGTCGTCTACTTCTATCCAAAGGACGACACGCCGGGCTGCACGAAGGAGGCGATCGGGTTCACGGAACTGGCGCCCCAGTTCCGCGAGGCAGGCACGGAGGTCATCGGCATCTCCCCCGACCCGGTGGAGAAACACGAGATGTTCCTCACGAAGCACGGCCTGGCGGTACGCCTGCTCTCCGACCCCGAGACGTCGGTCCTGCAGCGCTATGGCGTCTGGGGAGAGAAGAGCATGTACGGCCGCACCTACATGGGCGTCGAGCGGACGACGATGCTGATCGGCGCCGATGGCCGCATCGCGCGGATCTGGCGAAAGGTGAAAGTGCCGGGCCACGCCGAAGAGGTGCTCGAAGCTGCGCGGGCCCTCTAAGCCTAGGCCTTTGAGAGGACGTTAACCCTAACGTGCGATGACTGCTGTCGCTGGATAGTGCGACGAGTGGGGGCAGCAGTGCGGCAGACCGGTGCGAAGCGTGGCGAAGCGCTGACCCATTTCGTTGCGCCGCCGGCGGTGGCGCCCCGAAAGCCTCGAAGGCGCCACGCCGTCACCGCCGCCTTCGGAACGCTCCTGCTGACCGCGGTCTGCGTCTCCGGCGCCTGGCTGACCGGTGGCGAGGGCGACTCACCCGCCTCGACGCAGCTCGGTGAACCGATCGCCTTCGCGACGCTCCGCGGACTCCAGCCGGCCACTCCCACGATGCCGGAGGCGCCGGCGAGGCAGGCAATCGAGAGGCGACTCGACGAGCTTCGGCGGCAGCAGGAGGAGCTGACGACCCGCCAGGCCCGGCTCAACGCCGTTCTCACCGAGGCGAAGGCCCGCGGGATCGACCCTGCTCCGCTGGCCGACGATCTGCGCCAGGCCCTGTCGGCGCGACTCTCCTCCAGACCGGTTGCGGCACCCCGGCCGATCCTCGCGAAAGGCGAGGCGCTCTCCCTGCAGGCACCGGCGCGCACGCCCGCCTCCGCCCGAGCGGACGAGCTCGACCTGGCCCTACAGGTTCTCGCCCAGACGCAGGACGCCCTCCTTTCGGCCCTCGAGCAAACGACCGAGGACCGGCTGGAGACGCTGGCGAGCATTCCCGAGGAGCTCGGCCTGAGAGCTCCCGACATCAGCCTCGGTGGCCCCTTCATCGACCTTCGCGGCGTCGAGGGCGGCATGACGACGGAAGACCGCTTCGAGATCGTCGAAGCGGGGCTCGGACAGATCGACGAGCTCGAGGAGATCGTGGCGGCGCTTCCCGTTCGCCTGCCGCTGAAGGGCCGCTTCGCGCAGACGAGCGCCTACGGCAAACGCGTGGACCCCTTCCTCGGCCGTCCCGCCATGCACACCGGAATCGACTTCGCCGCGCCGTCGGGCACGGCCGTCCATGCGGCGGGCTCCGGCACGGTGCGTTTCGCCGCCTGGAACGGCGGATATGGCCGCATGGTCGAGATCGACCACGGCAACGGGCATCGCACCCGCTACGCGCACCTCTCCAGCATCAACGTGACGAAGGGCGACAAGATCGGCGCCGGCGACATTATCGGGGCGGTCGGCACATCCGGCCGCAGCACCGGGCCGCACCTTCACTACGAGCTGATGCGGGACGGACGCCGACGCGACCCCTCAGCCTATGTGAAGGTGGCGCGGGCCTTCGCCGGACGCATCTGACGCCGGCGGACGAAGCGGCCACTCGGCCGCCTCGCCCGGTCTCCCGGCCGATCGCCGCGGGTCAGCTCGCCTGCGCCGTCCCGGCCTCCTCCTTCGCGCCCACGCGCTGGGCGAGAGAGGCCTCGAGGAACTCGTCGAGATCGCCGTCGAGCACGTTCGAGGGATCGCTGCGCTCGACGCCGGTCCGCGTGTCCTTCACCATCTGATAGGGCTGCAGGACGTAGGATCGGATCTGGTGGCCCCAGCCGATGTCCGTCTTCGACGCAGCCTCGGCCATCGCCTCCTCCTCGCGCCTCTGAAGCTCGAGCTCGTACAGCCTGGCCTTCAGCATCGCCCACGCCGTGGCGCGGTTCTTGTGCTGCGAGCGCTCGTTCTGGCACGCCACGACGATGCCCGTCGGTATGTGCGTCAGACGCACGGCCGAATCCGTCGTGTTGACGTGCTGGCCACCGGCGCCTGAGGAACGGTAGGTGTCGACGCGGACGTCGGACTCGTTCACCTCGACCTCGATGGACTCGTCCACGACCGGGTAGACCCAGACCGACGCGAAACTCGTGTGCCGGCGGGCGGCCGAATCGTAGGGCGAGATGCGGACGAGGCGGTGGACGCCCGACTCCGTCTTGAGCCAGCCGTAAGCGTTCGGCCCCTTGACGAGGAGCGTCGCCGACTTGATGCCGGCCTCCTCGCCGGCGTTGAAGCCGATCTCCTCGACCTTGTAGCCATGTGCGGACGCCCAGCGCGAATACATGCGCAGGAGCATCTCCGCCCAGTCCTGGCTCTCCGTGCCGCCCGCCCCGGCATGGACCTCGAGATAGGTGTCGTTCTTGTCGGCCTCGCCCGACAGAAGCGCCTCGATCTGGCGCTTCTGCGCCTCCCTGGAGAGGGAGACCAGCGCCTCGAGGGCGTCCTTGAGAACGGTCTCGTCGTCCTCGGCCTCGGCGAGCTCGATCAGCTCGATCGTGCTGTCGAGCTCGTTCTCGAGGCCGCCGACCGCCTGAAGCTGATCCTCCAGATGCTGGCGCTCGCGCATGATCGCCTGCGCCTGCTCCGGATTGTCCCAGAGCGAGGGATCTTCGACGCGGGCGTTCAGCTCCTCGAGCCGTCTGGTCGCGACGTCCCAGTCAAAGATGCCTCCGGAGCAGGGTGACGGCCTGGCGGATCTCGTCGACGAGTGCCTGGTCTTCGGCGCGCATGATTGTTCCTCGCTTCGTTTCTGGTCGCGTCGCTTCCGAGAGATGGTGTCGGCGGGCGCTCAGTACAGCCCGCCGGAGCCCGACTGGACGGCCCGGTCGACCTCGGGACTGACCGTGACCTCCTGGCCCTGGGTGTCGCGGTAGCCGATGACGGAGTAGCTCGACGGCGGCTCCTGGCCGGGCTTGAACGCCTCGAGGATCGTCCCCTGCCCCTCGGCCCGGAGGCCGGTGTTCGGATTGATCCTGACGAGCTGGATGCCCGGCGGCACGCGGAACGGCACGGCCGGCTTGTCCTTCAGCGCCACCTGCATGAAGTCGCGGAAGACCGGCGCGGCGATGCCGCCGCCCGTGGAGCCCTGCCCCATGGGCTTGGGCTGGTCGAAGCCGATGAAGACTCCGACGGTCAGGTCCGGGGAGTAGCCGACGAACCACGCGTCCTTCTCGTCGTTCGTCGTGCCGGTCTTCCCGGCGAGCGGCTTGCCGACGGACGAGACGGTGGTGGCGGTGCCGCGCTGCACGACGCCTTCGAGCATCGAGGTGATCTGGTAGGCGGTGTAGGGGTCGAGAATGACCTGTCGGTTGTCGACCAGTTCCGGCTCGTCCTGCCCCTGCCATTCCTGCACGTTGCAGCCGACGCACTGGCGCTCGTCGTGCCTGTAGATCGTGCGCCCGTAACGGTCCTGGATGCGATCGACGAGGGTCGGCTGGATCTGCACGCCGCCGTTCGCCAGCATTGCGTAGGCAGCCGTCATGCGGAGCACCGTCGTCTCGCTCGCGCCGAGCGCGTTCGGGAGGTAGGGGCCGAGGTTGTCGTAGATGCCGAAGCGCTTCGCGTATTCGCGGATCAGCGGCATGCCCATGTCCTGCGCGAGGCGGACGGTCATGACGTTGCGCGACTTCTCGATGCCGCGGCGCAGGGTCGAGGGGCCCGCGAAGGAGCCGCCGTAGTTCTGCGGCCGCCACAGCTCGCGGCCCGACCGGATCTCGATCGGCGCGTCCATCACGACGCTCGACGGCGTGTAGCCGTTGTCCAGCGCCGCCGCGTAGATGAAGGGCTTGAAGGACGAGCCTGGCTGCCGCATCGCCTGAGTGGCGCGATTGAACTCGGACTCCGCGAAGCTGAAGCCACCGGTCATCGCGAGGACGCGGCCGGTGTGAGGATCCATCACGACGATGGCGCCGGACACCTTCGGCTTCTGCTGCAGGCGGTAGACGTCGGCTGCCGCGCTGTCCTCGGAGGAATCCGCGTCAGGCTCCGTCTCCTCGTCGGCAGGCGTGTCGACCGGCGACACCCAGACGACGTCGCCGGGCTTGAGAACGGCCGACACGGACCCGCCGGCCCACTTCATGTGCTCGTAAGGCAGCCGCGCGACGGTGCGCTGGTTCGACAGGCTGCCGGACGGCAGGCGCTCGGGCTGCAGCCCGATCGTCGCCTCGCGCTCATCCGCGCGCAGCACGACCGCCAACCGCCACGGCGCGACATCGCTGAGCGCCTCCACCGCGCCGACGGCCTGTCCCCAGTCGCCCCCGATCTCGACCTGATCGACGGGGCCGGTCCATCCGCTGCGCTGGCGGTCGTAGCGCACGAGACCCTGCACGAGGACCCGCCGCGCCAGCTGCTGGAGCTCCGGATCGAGGGTGGTGCGGACCGAGAGCCCGCCCTCGTAGAGGCCTTCCGTGCCGTAACGCTCGTAGAGCATACGGCGGACCTCCTCGGCGAAATACTCGGCCGACGCAATACGGGTGCCGCGCGGGCGCGGCGTCACGCGGAGCTCTGTGTCCCTCGCCTTGGCCGCTTGCTCCGACGACAGGTAGCCGTTCTCCTGCATCCGGTCGATGACCCAGTTGCGGCGCTCGATCGCGCGGTCCGGAAACCGGAAGGGATGATAGTTCTCAGGCCCCTTCGGCAGCGCCGCGAGATAGGCGGCCTCGGGCACCGTCAGCTCGTGGACGGACTTGTCGAAGTAGTTGAGCGCGGCCGCCGCGATCCCGTAGGAGCCGAGACCGAGATAAATCTCGTTCAGATAGAGCTCGAGGATCTCCTCCTTCGTGAAGGCGGATTCGATTCGCAGGGCGAGCAGCGCCTCCTTCAGCTTGCGCTCGATCGACACCTCGTTCGTCAGCAGGAAGTTCTTCGCGACCTGCTGAGTGATCGTCGACGCACCGACCGGTCGCCTGTTCGTCCCGTAGTCGCGCACGTTCTCGAGCACCGCGCGGGAGATGCCGAAGAAGTCGAGACCGATATGGCTGTAGAAGTTCTTGTCCTCTGCGGACAGGAAGGCGTTCACCACATCGGCGGGGACCGCCTGGATCGGCAGGTACAGGCGCCGCTGGGTGGCGTACTCCGCGACGAGCTGCCCGTCCGACGCGTGGATGCGCGTCATCACCGGCGGCTCGTAGTCGCGAAGCTTGGCGTAGTCGGGAAGGTCCTGATTGACGCGCCAGAGGATGTACCCGGCCCCGGCTGCACCGACGACGAAGACGATCACGCCGATGGTGAAGAGGAAGCCGATGAAACGCACGAGCATGCGAATAGCGTCACCATCCCGTCGGCCGTCAGGCCGCTCTGCTAGAGAACTCTGGGCGGCGCCCATTCCCGAGGAAAGCCGCTCCTTAACGCGCCGAAGGTGCCGCCGCAATCATCTTACGCCATCAACCTCAGGCGGTTGACCAAAATGTGGCCGGTCAGGGGGTCAGAATGGCGACCGGGCCTGTCGATCACCGAAAAAACGCTCTATCACCCGCGTGACGGTGGAAGAGACCTTCTCCTGCCATTCCCCGTCCAGAAGCCGCTTCTCGTCGTTGCTGCTCGAGAGGTAGCCGAGCTCGAGCAGGATGGACGGCACGTCGTGGGCTCTGAGGACGCGGAAGCCGGCGTGGCGATGCGGGTTGTTCACCATGTCCACGGTGCGCCCCAGCCCGTCGACGAGCGTGCGCGCGAAGTGGATCGACAGGGTCTTCGTCTCGCGCCTGACGAGATCGAGGAGAATGTCGGCGACGGCCGTCGCCTCGGAAGGAAGCTCGACACCCGCGATCGCATCGGCCTTGTTCTCCTGCTCGGCCAGTTCCGCCGCCATCGCGTCCGACGCGCGGTCGGACAGCGTGTAGACGGTGGCGCCGCTCACCTGTCCACGCCGCACCGAATCGGCGTGGATCGAGATGAAGAGCGCGGCCTCGTTCTTCCGGGCGAACCCCACGCGGTCGCCCAGGGGCACGAAGATGTCGTCGTCCCGGGTCATCAGGACCCTGAACCGGCCGGTGCGCTCGAGATCGCCCTTCAGCTTCTTCGCCACCGCCAGGACCACGTCCTTCTCGCGCGTGCCCTTCGGGCTGATGGCACCGGGATCGATGCCGCCATGGCCGGGATCGAGCACGATGACGTGGCGGCCATTCTCCCGCCCGGCCGGCTTCGCCTCCGGCGTCGGGGACGGTGACGGCTTCGCGCGCTTGCGGTCCTGCAGCGCGATCTCGGCGAGGAACGCGTCCCGGTCCGTGCCGACGATGTCGAGCACGAGGCGCGCGGGTTCGCCGCCCTCGGCCTCGACCACGAACGACTTCTCGACATCCACCGGGCCGGTCGCATCCAGCACGACACGCGACTTGCCCGGCGCGAACAGGCCGTAACGATAGGCGGAGACGAGCCCCCTGCCCTCACGTCCGGCGGTGTCGTCGAGCTGGAAGACCGTCTCCGGCAGGTCGACGACGATGCGAGCGGGGTCGGCGAGCGTGAAGACGTCGAACTCGATCTGCCGGTCGAGGTCGAGAACGAAGCGCGTGCGCGCCTCGTCCCCCGCCAGGCGCGAGGCGGTGGCCACGACCGGGCCTGCGTCCCCCTCTGCCTCGGCTTGGCCGATGCCGAAGAGGGCGGAGCCGAGAATCACCGCAGCCAAGAGCTGGCGGATGCGCGTGGTGCCCGCGAACACGAAGCCAGGTCTCCTCTATCTCCGGATGTCGCCCGTGCCTGTCGTCGCCACGGTCAGGTCCCGAGGCTTAGAAGAACACGGTTAATCCCGGGTTGACGACCATCCTCCTCTCCGCGCCCGTGTGGCATGGCGGACACAGGGCCTTGCCAAGCCGAGCCCTCCCGCATTAAACACGGAATTGAGAACAGAATTCGCGTCTCCTGATCGTGGGCGCAGTATCGAGCCGGCCAAGCAGCGCAGAGCTATCGCGCGAGCCTGGCTTCGGCAACCCGCCGAGGGTTTGCCGGAGACGTCTTGCTATTGCGATCACCGCGAAGGAGCCACGAATGGCGCGCCCAAAGACGCGCCTGCCGAAAGGGGTGTTCGTGCGGCCGGTCAAGAAATGGCCGACGCGCGACGTTCGCCCCCCAAACATGGTCGCCGGCCGCGTGCCGGCCAGTGAGAGTGTCGGGATGAGCGCGTGGCGCGACAGCCAGCACACTGCAGAGCCGCACGCGGCTCCGTGGCATTGCGCGGCGGAACACCTGTTCCGCCAGTCGTCGCCTGAAGCCTGCGCTCCCACCACGTTGACATCCAACCGGTTCGGTGCCCCGCCGCGCCCTCCCGCTGCCTTGCAACGGGGGGAGTACGCGCGCGCCGACCGCCTATTCCAGAGTCGAGATAATGACGACAAGAATGCTCATAGACGCGGCGCATCCCGAGGAGACCCGGGTCGTCGTGGTGCGCGACGGGAAGGTCGAGGAGTTTGACTTCGAAGCCGCCAACCGCAGGCAGCTGCGCGGCAACATCTACCTCGCCAAGGTCACCCGCGTCGAACCATCCCTCCAGGCCGCCTTCGTAGAGTACGGCGGCAACCGGCACGGCTTCCTCGCCTTCAGCGAAATTCACCCGGACTACTACCAGATCCCGCAGGCCGACCGTCAGGCGCTCATCGAGCAGGAGGAGGCCGAGAGCGCCTCCGAGGCGGACGAAGTCGAGAGCCCGGAGATCGCCGGCGACGACAACGGCGACGAGCACGAGACGGATGGCGAGAGCGGCAACGGCGCCCTCGTCGAGGTCAAGGGCGACCAGTCGGTCGAATCGGTCGGCGGTGACGACGCGCTCGAGGAGGCCGGAAGGCGCAAGTCGGCCCGCCCCCGGCGCAACTACAAGATTCAAGAGGTCATCAAGAAGCGGCAGATCCTCCTCGTCCAGGTCGTGAAGGAGGAGCGCGGCAACAAGGGCGCCGCGCTGACCACCTATCTGTCGCTCGCCGGGCGATACTCGGTGCTCATGCCCAACACGGCGCGCGGCGGCGGCATCTCGAGGAAGATCACGAGCGCGACCGACCGGAAGAAGCTGAAGGAGATCGCGAGCGACCTCGACGTGCCGCAGGGCATGGGCGTGATCCTGCGCACCGCAGGCGCCTCGCGGACGAAGGCCGAGATCAAGCGCGACTTCGAGTACCTCCTGCGCCTGTGGGAGAACGTGCGCGAGCTGACGCTGAAGTCGATCGCGCCGACGCTGGTCTACGAGGAAGGCAGCCTCGTCAAGCGCGCTATCCGCGACCTCTACACCAAGGACATCGAGCAGGTTCTCGTCGCCGGCGAGCAGGCATACCGCGAAGCCAAGGACTTCATGCGGATGCTGATGCCGAGCCACGCGAAGAACGTGCAGCAATACCGCGAGCAGGACCCGATCTTCACCAAGAACGGGGTCGAGACGCAGCTCGACGCGATGTTCAGCCCCGTCGTGACGCTGAGGTCGGGCGGCTACATCGTGCTGAACCAGACGGAGGCGCTCGTCTCCATCGACGTCAACTCCGGCCGCTCCACGAAGGAGCACTCGATCGAGGAGACGGCGCTCAAGACGAATCTCGAGGCGGCCGACGAGGTGGCGCGGCAGTTGCGGCTCCGGGACCTCGCCGGGCTCGTCGTCATCGACTTCATCGACATGGACGAGAAGCGCAACAACCGCGCTGTCGAGAAGCGACTGAAGGACGCGCTTCGCCACGATCGGGCCCGGATCCAGGTCGGCCGCATCAGCCATTTCGGCCTGATGGAGATGTCGCGCCAGCGCATCCGGACGGGCGTGCTCGAATCGAGCGTCATGCCCTGCCCCCACTGTCACGGCACCGGGCACGTGCGCTCCGTGGAATCCGTGGCGCTCCACGTGCTGCGCTCGATCGAGCACGAGCTACTGAAGTCGAAGCCGACGGACCTGGTCGTGCGCACCTCGGCGGCCGCGGCGCTCTACATCCTCAACCAGAAGCGCGACCACCTGCGCGACATCGAGCAGCGCTTCGGGATCCGGATCGCCCTCGAGGCGGCGGAACCGGCGGGGGGCGTCCTCTACGAGCTCGAGAAGGGCGAACCGGCGCGCCTTCCCGTGCGCGAGACGGTCGATCCCGTCAGCGTCGTCATCGAGGAGATGGAAGAGGAAGAGGCGGTGGAAACCGCCGAGGCCGGATCGAAGGACTCGAGGGACTCCGAGGACGAGCATGACGGCGAGTCCGGCGGCGGACGGCGACGCAGGCGGAGGCGCCGGCGCGGCCGTGGCAGCGACCACGCCCAGGCCGAGGGACAATCCTCCGACGAGAGCGGCGATCAGGACGCCGACGACGAGGAGCAGGCTCGCGAGGCCGAGGACCTGCAAGCGCAGGGCGATGGCGACGCCGAGGGCGAGCAGCAGGCCGGCGGCCGCCGGCGTCGGCGGGGTCGTCGCGGCGGACGGCGGCACCGCCGCGAGGATGGCGTCGGCGAGGACGGCGCACCGGTGACCGAGGGGCAGGAGGCGCCCGAGGGCGCTGTCGAGAGCCCGTCGCCGGCGGCGACCGCCGGCGAGGCGTCCGAACAGGCAGCGGACGCCACTGCGAGCGAGATGCCGGCCGAGGCCGCCCAGGTGGCACAGGCCGAGGCCGCCCGGGAGGCTCATGCCGAGAGCGCCGAAGGCGCGGCGGCAGAGGCCGGCGAGACCGGGGCCCAGGCCGCGGCGCCCGATGCCGAGGCGGCAGCACCCGCAGAAGAGAGCCCCGCCGAGAAGCCGAAGCGTCGGCGGGCACCGCGGCGCTCGAAGAAGGCGGAGGCGGCAGCAGCCGAGGACGCCGCCGCGCAGGAGCCCGTCGCGGAGACGGAGCCTTCCGGGGAGCCGACGGTCGCGACGGACGCCGTGGAGGCGGCCCAGGATGTGAGCGAGCGCGCGGCCGAGGGTGTCGCACCACCCGACGCCGCGCCGCAGGCCGCTGAGTCGGCGGAGCCGACCGCCGGGGAACAGGACGTTCCGCTTCCGGCCACGGAGCCCGTGAGCGCGCGCGAGACCGTCGCAGCAGAGGCCGAGGTCGACGCGGATGCCGCGAGGGCCGAGGAGGTTCGCCTGTCCGGGGCCGAGCCTGAGCTCGAGGCCGCCGCCGCGCCCGAGGGCGAGACGGCCGGCGAGGACCGTGCTCGCGAGGGGGCCGCTTCGGAAAGCCACCCCCAGCAGGACAACGCGCCACGCGAGCCGCGCCGCGGCTGGTGGCAGCGTCGGCGGCTCTTCGGCGGCGGCGACTAGAGCTCCGTTCGCCGTGTGATCGACACAGGCCCGGGCGGCAACGCCCGGGCCTCTTGCGTTCGCGGGGCGCTTTCAGCGCTCCAGCCACCGGGACACGCGGTCCATCGCCTCCTCGACGTCCGCGCTCGAGCCCGCGATCGACAACCTCATGAACCGGCCGCCCAGATCGGGATCGAAATCGAGGCCCGGCGTCGCCGCGACCCCGATCTCCCGCAGCATGCGCTGCGTGAAGTCGAAGGAATCGTGGCTGTGGGCGGAGATGTCCACATAGGCGTAGAAGGCGCCGTCCATCGGCGCGAAGCGCGGCAGCCCCATCTGCGGAAGGCGTTTTGTGAGGATCTCGCGGTTGCGCCCGTAGACCGCCTTGTTCGCCTCGAGCTCCGAGCCGCAGTCCATGACCGCGAGCGCGGCGTGCTGCGAAAGGGCCGGGGGCGAGATGAACAGGCTCTGGGCCAGACGCTCCACCGGTCGCACGAGCCATTCCGGCAGGACGAGCCAGCCGATGCGCCAGCCGGTCATGCAGAAATATTTCGAGAAGCTGTTCACGACGACGACCTCGTCGGAGAAGCTGAGCGCCGTCTGGGCCGGACGATCGAAGGTCAGGCCGTGATAGATCTCGTCGGAGACGAAGAGGGCGTTCTCGTCCCGGCACATCGCGACGAGATCGCGTAGCGTCCCCGGCTCGACGACGGTGCCGGTGGGGTTGTTGGGGCTCGCGACCAGGAAGCCGTCGAGCCGCCCCGTGCGGAACGCCGCCTGAAGGTCCTCCGGCGTCGGCGTCCAGCGCTGCTCCTCGCTCGTCACCATGGCGACGGGCTCGATGCCGAGGCCGTGCAGGATGCCGCGATAGGCGGGGTAGCCGGGCTGCGGCAGCGCGACGCGCGCGCCCCCGTCGAGGGCGGCGAGGAAGGTGAGGACGAAGCCGGCGGACGAGCCGGTCGTCACCGCGATCCGTTCTGCCGGGACGTCCAGGCCGTACCAGTCCGCATAGTGCCTGGCGATCCGGGCGCGAAGGCGCGGCAGGCCCAGGGCCTCCGTGTAGCCGACCCGCCCCTGCCGCGCCGCCTCGATCGCCGCCTCGCGCGCCGCCAGTGGCGCGGGAAAGCCCGGCTGCCCCACCTCGAGGTGGACGATGTCGCGGCCTTGCGCCTCGAGGCGCGCAGCCTCCGCCAGGACATCCATGGCGATGAAGGGCGCGACGTCCGAACGCCGCGACGGACCTCGACCGGGCGAAACACGGGCCGCGCCCGTCGACATCTGCGCCGGCGTCACCTTCTCGTCGAAATCCCTCTGCATAGGCTATGGTGCTCCTGGTTCGGGGGTGTCCCGGCAGGCGGTTTCTATCGCAACGGTCTCTGGAATGCCCTCGTTTTCTGCGGATCTACCGCCATCGAACGCATCAGGATCGCGAATATTGGCCATGCCCGCCTTCACGACACCGGTACCTGTTCCCGGCAGGCGTTTTCGTCGCCTCGCCCTGGCAGCGATCGCCACCTCAGCGCTGATCGCGGCGCAGATCTCCTCCGCCGCGGCCCAGAGCATCGGCTTCATCCGCGACGCGGAGATCGAGGGGCTGCTCGCGGACTACTCCGGCCCGATCATCCGGGCCGCCGGCGTCGGCCAGTCGGCCGTCAACATCTATCTGGTAAGCTCGCAGAGCTTCAACGCGTTCGTCGCCGACGGGCGCCGCATCTTCATCAATGCGGGCGTGCTGATGCAGGCCGACACGCCCGGCGAGGTGATCGGGGTGATCGCTCACGAGACGGGCCATATCGCCGGCGGGCATCTGGCGCGCCTGCAGCTCGAACTGTCGAACGCTTCCGTCCTCGCGGCGATCGCGACGGCACTGGGGGCCGGTGCGATGGCGGCCGGCGCGAGCACGGGATCGGTGGGCGGCGGCCAGGCCGGCCAGGCGGTCATGATGGGCGGCAACCAGGTGGCGCAGCGTGTGCTCCTCAGATACCAGCGCAGCGAGGAAGCCGCGGCCGACCAGGCGGCGCTGCGCTATCTCGAGGCGACCAGCCAATCGGCGAAGGGCATGCTGCGGACCTTCCAGCGTCTCTCCGACCAATCCGTCTCGCTGCGCTATGCGGACCCCTACGCCGTCAGCCATCCAATGCCGCGCGAGCGCGTCGCGGCGCTCGAGAACATCGCCCGAAGGAGCCCGCATTTCGACAAGGAGGCACCAGCCGGCCTCCAGCAGCGCCACGACCTCGCGCGGGCGAAGCTCTTCGGCTACATAACGCACCCCTCCTCCGTCGAGCGCCGCTACCCGCGCAGCGACAACAGCGTGCCGGCCGCCTATGCCCGCGCGATCGCGGACATGCGCAGCGGCAATCTCAGCCGCGCCATCCAGGGGGCGGACGCGCTCATCCGGGCGGCGCCCGACTACCCCTATTTCTGGGAAACGAAGGGGGACATGCTGCTGCAGGCCGGCCGTCCCGCCGAGGCGATCGAGCCGCTGCGCCGTGCCCTCTCCCTGGCCCCAGCGGCCCAGCTCATCAGGATCCAGCTCGGCCGCGCGCTCGTCGCCACCGCCCAGCCGGGACGGCTTGACGAGGCCATCGCGCTGCTGCGAGAGGGCACACGCGAGGAACCTCACTATGCGGAAGGCTTCAGGCAGCTCGCCCTGGCCTACGGCCGGAAGGGGGACATCCCGCACGCGGACCTCGCGACGGCGCAGGCGCACGCGGCGTCCGGCAACGCGGAGCTCGCGAAGCGGTTCGCCCAGCGCGCCCGGCAGGGCCTCCCGTCCGGCTCGCCCGGCTGGCTGAGGGCTGGCGACATTTTGACCATGAAGGAGCGCTGATCGTGATAAACGCAGGCCCAGCCGAACGAACGGCCGCCCTGTCCTTCCGGAGTCACCCGATGTTCCGACCTCTCGCCCCCGCCATCGCGCTGACCGGCGCTCTCCTGATGCTTCCCGGACCGAGCGCCGAAGCGCAGACCGCTCAGGAGATCGGGCCGGCGATCGAGCGGTATCTCGGCGAGAACCCGGACGTCATCGGGCCTGCCGTCCGCCAGTACCTTCTCGACAATCCGGAGGTTCTCGAGGAGGTGATCACAGCACTCGAGGCGAAGCGGGAAGCGGCCCAGGCCGACGCTCAGAGCCAGGCTGTCGACGCCAATCGCGAGGCGTTGACGAGTGCGACCTTCGACGTGGTGGCCGGCAACCCCGACGGCGACGCCACGCTCGTCGAGTTCTTCGACTACAACTGCGGCTATTGCAAGCGCATGCTGCCGGAAGTGGTCGACCTCATCGAGAAGGACGATCAGCTGCGCGTGGTGTTCAAGGAATGGCCCGTGCTGGGCGAGGACTCGGCCGACGCCGCGCGTGTGGCCCTCTCCGTCCGACAGGTGGCACCCGACAAGTACTTCGAGTTCCACCGCACGCTGCTCGCGCACCGGGGGCGTGTCGGCAAAGGCGAGGCACTGGAAGTCGCCGAGGGGCTCGGGATAGATGCAGACGAGATAGAGGCGCGTATGGGCGCCGACGAGGTGACCGCGGCGTTGCAGGAGAACTTCCGGCTCGGCGATGCGCTGGGCTTGCGCGGCACGCCCTCCTACGTCGTCGGCGACCGGGTCTTCATGGGTGCGGTGCCACGCGAGGAACTGGCCGAGGAGATCGACCAACTGCGCGGCGGAGGCTGAGGCCCGGCTCCTCCCCTCCGAACGACCGCTTCAGCGCCCACGCCGCCGCAATTGGGTTGAACATTGCGGCTGCTGTCTGTAGGCAGGACGCCACTGCTCTGCATCGGAGCAAGAGTACGCGGGCAAGCGACAATCCGCTCCCTCGGCTCGAACATTCGCCGCAGGCGGACGTTTTGGGCAGCAGCCGGACGTTCGTCAGCGGAAGACGACCGGCTGGCGGAGCGCCTCGCGAGGCTGATCCGCCGATCGATGCAGGGCAGGGTCTGAGGCCCCGACGGCAATGAGCGCCGGCCCCCTCGCCGTCTCCAGGGAAGAATAATGGCAAAGCCGAATCGCGACATCGACAAGAGCCTGATCAGGGAACTCGCGGAGCTGCTCTCGGAGACCGAACTCTCGGAAATCGAGATCGAGCAGGACGGACTGCGGGTGCGCGTGGCGCGGCAGATCACCGGGACGATGCATCACGGCGTTGCGAGCCCAGCGCCGCAGCCCGCACCCCAGCCGAGTGCACCGCCACCGGCGGCGAGCGCGGAAGGCGGGCTCCCGGCAGGCACCGTCACGTCGCCGATGGTCGGCACCGCCTATCGCGCGCCAGAACCCGGGGCGAGAGCCTTCGTCGAGGTCGGCAGCGTCGTGCGCGAGGGCCAGTCCATCCTCATCGTCGAGGCGATGAAGACGATGAACCACATCGCCGCCCCGCGGGCGGGCACGGTCACCCAGATCATGGTCCAGGACGGGCAGCCAGTGGAGTTCGGCGAGCCGCTCCTCGTGATCGAGTAGCGCGATGTTCGAGAAAATCCTCATCGCCAACCGGGGCGAGATCGCGCTGCGGGTGCTGCGCGCCTGCAAGGAGCTCGGCATCTCCACCGTCGCGGTTCACTCGACCGCCGACGCGGATGCCATGCATGTGCGCCTCGCGGACGAGAGCGTGTGCGTGGGCCCGCCCCCGGCCCGCGACAGCTACCTCAACATTCCCTCGCTGCTCTCGGCGTGCGAGATCACCGGCGCCGACGCCGTCCATCCCGGCTACGGCTTCCTCTCCGAGAACGCCCGCTTCGCGGAGATCCTCCGCGCGCACAACATCACCTTCATCGGCCCGACGCCCGAGCACATCCGGACGATGGGCGACAAGATCGAGGCGAAGCGGACGGCCGCACGGCTCGGCCTGCCCGTCGTGCCCGGCTCCGAGGGAGCGGTGCGCGGTGACGAGGAAGCCAGGAGGATCGCCGGGGACATCGGCTATCCCGTCCTCGTCAAGGCGGCGGCAGGCGGGGGCGGCCGCGGCATGAAGGTCGCGCGCACGCCCGACGACCTCGAATCGGCACTGTCCACCGCGCGCGCGGAGGCGAAGGCGGCCTTCGGCGACGACGCGCTCTACATCGAGAAGTATCTCGACCGCCCTCGCCACATCGAGATCCAGGTGATGGGCGACGGCAAGGGCAAGGCGGTTCATCTGGGCGAGCGCGACTGCTCGCTGCAGCGCCGTCACCAGAAGGTCTGGGAAGAGGCCCTCTCCCCCGCGCTCAACGCGTCCGAACGGAAGGCGATAGGCGAACGAGCATCCGCCGCGATCGCGGAGCTCGGTTATGCCGGCGCGGGCACGATCGAGTTCCTCTACGAGAACAACGAGTTCTTCTTCATCGAGATGAACACCCGCCTGCAGGTCGAGCACCCGGTCACGGAGATGGTGACGGGCATCGACCTCGTGAACGAGCAGATCCGCGTCGCGTCGGGCTCGGGACTCTCGGTGACGCAGGACGAGATCACGTTCGACGGCCACGCCATCGAGTGCCGCATCAACGCCGAGCATCCCGAGACATTCCGACCGTCACCCGGCGTCATCCAGCATTACCACTCTCCCGGCGGCCTCGGTGTCAGGGTCGATTCGGCCGTTTTTCAGGGCTACAGGATCCCTCCCTATTACGACAGCCTGATCGGGAAGCTGATCGTCCACGGCAAGACGCGCACGGAATGCCTGATGCGCCTGCGGCGGGCCCTGGGCGAGTTCGTCGTCGATGGAATCGACACCACGATTCCCCTCTTCTCGCGCCTGCTCGACCAGGCCGACATCATCAACGGCGACTACGACATCCACTGGCTCGAGGAGTTCCTGAGCGGAGCGGAGCGCGGCTGACCCCCGCGTTTCACGAGATGACCACGCCAGACGACCAGCTCTTCGCCGTCACACCCGAGGTCCTGCTCAAGGCGTATGCCTGCGGGATCTTCCCGATGGCGGAGAGCGCCGACGATCCGTACCTGCACTGGATCGAGCCACGGGAGCGCGGCATCCTGCCGCTCGACCGCCTGCACCTGTCCCGCAGGCTCGCCCGCACGATCAGGCGCACGCCACTTCAGGTCCGCATCGACACCGACTTCGCCGGTGTCATGGAAGGCTGCGCCGAGCCGGCTCCCGGCCGCCGGAAAACGTGGATCAATGCGGAGATCCGCCGCCTCTACACCGCCCTTCACGAGATGGGACACGCGCACAGCGTGGAAGTGTGGGAGGGCGACGCGCTTGTCGGCGGCCTCTACGGCGTGCGGCTCGGAGGCGCGTTCTTCGGCGAGAGCATGTTCCACCGGGTGACGGACGCGAGCAAGATCGCCCTCGTCCACCTCGTCGCGCGCCTCCGCTTCGGCGGCTTCACGCTCCTCGACACGCAGTTCGTTACCGAGCACCTTCAGAGCCTGGGTGCCGTCGAGATCTCCCGCGGCGCCTATCAGCGGCTGCTCGACAAGGCCGTGGCCACGCCGGCCGACTTCTACCGGCTGCCGACGTCGACCTCGTCGGACTCGCTCTTACAGTTGGTCAGCCAGACGTCGTAGACGGGGTGCTCGACGGCGTTGAGGCCGGGGCTGTCGGCGAACATCCACCCCGTGAAGATGCGCTGGATCTTGCTGTCGAGCGTCACCTCGTCCACCTCGACGAAAGCGTCGGTCCGCGGCGCCTCGGACTGGGGACGGGAGTAGCAGACGCGAGGCGTGACCTGCAGCGCGCCGAACTGCACCGTCTCGTCGATCAGCACGTCGAAGGTGATGATGCGGCCGGTGATCTTGTCGAGGCCGGTGAACTCGGCGACCGGATTCTGGATCTTGTTGGCAGCCGCGGAGCCCGCGGACAGAAGCAGCGCCGCGCCGGCAGCGAGGACCAGGGATCTCTTCACGCGCATCCTCGTCGAAAATCGTCTGACGGCTTCTTCCGTGGCGCAGGAATGCGTCGACCTCGTGATGTCGCAGCGGCCGGGCCTCTTCCGCTGCGGTCGAGCCGCTTCAGTCGCCGGGAGACCAGGCGTCGTAGTCACCCGTCACGCGCGGACGCGATTCCGGCGTCAGGGTGCTGCCCTTCGGGCGATAGGCTACCGGCGTGCCGGTGTAGTTCGGGCGGTGCGGCTGATACCAGTCGCGCGCCGGCACCTTCGCCTCGGTCGGGGGCACGTCGGTGGTGTGGTGCATCCAGCCATACCATCCGGGCGGAATCTTGCTGGCCTCGGCGAGGCCGTTATAGATGACCCAGCGCCGCTCTATCCCGAGAGCCGGATCCGGCTTTCCGTTGCGCTGGCGGTAGTAGCGGTTGCCGTTTTCGTCCTCGCCGACGAATTCGCCCATACGCCAGGTGTGGAAACGCGTGCCGAGCGTCTGGCCGTTCCACCAGGTGAAGATCTGAAGTAGGAGGTCGCGCATCTGCAGCCCGTTCTTTTCGGCGGCGAATATGGCCGCTCGCCCCCGGGCTGTCCAGTCCGCTCAGGCGACGTGCCAGCCTTTCCACGCGACCCCGTCGTCCAATACCTCCGGCTGCCCCCGGCGCGCCAGCTGATCGAGCACCAGATCGTCGTCCCGTACGGCGCTTTCCAGGAACGCCCGCAGCTTCTGGCGATAGGCGCGCGTATCGGCCGACTCGTGGGCCCGCATGCGCTCCTCGAGGACGTGCTGCGAGGCTTCCGGCACGTAGGCGCCGTCGCGCTGGACGAAGCGGTGGCTCTTCGAGGACAGCATGTGCAGGCGCGTGCGAAGGACGGTCGCGGAGATCGGCTTCAGGAGCACGGAGTTGACCCCTGTCTCGAGGGCCACGTCGAGCATCGACCAGCTGATCTCGGGCGTCAGCACGAGCGCCGGCACGAAACACAGCGGCTCCATATCGGCCCTCCGCATGTGCCGCAGGAGCCAGTAGCCGCTGCGCGCCCGCATCTCCCAGTCGGTGATGACGAGCGTCGGCGGATCGAGCCGCATCTCGCGCAGGGCCCCGTCGGCCGTGTCGTAGCCCCTGATTCGACCGACCTTCAGCGCTGCGAGCAGGCTTCGGACGAACATCTGCCCGTGCCGGCTCTCCTGGACGACCACGACATCGAGCTGACTGAAGTCCGCACGATCGGCAGAGAACGTGTTCATCGACATGAGGACCGGCTCCAGGGTGGTCGTCTACCTGGTGGAGGAGACTAGCGAATCCGGCTTACCCCCCGTTTTCGCCGATCCGGACAATTGATCGGAACACGTTCATCGAACCCTCTGACACGGCAGCAGGAATCGGCTTATCCCCGGAATTAACGACACAGTTACCCTATATATTGGGTGCGAGACACAACCCTCACACAAGTGCTTGACGGTTTCGCCGAGTCTCCCCTACCGTTGATGCAATCAAGGGGAGCGAACCGGGGGCTGGAACCGCCGTTCGATGGCCTTCAGGGCGGCGGGCGGTTCAAGGGGCAGCGGGACGGCGGCGCGTGTCCGGCGGGACAACGGCATGTCGGCGGGCTCGCCCGGGATTTTTTTCGATGATCCGACTCCGGCCGCGGCGGTCCGGACGTCGCGGCGACACGGCTTGATCAGGGGCCTTCTGAACGATGCAGATCGAACGTCAATTCACTTCCGAGCGCCAGTCTCCCTACGAGGGGCTCGAGTTCCGCAGGACGACGAGCGAGATCCGCAACCCGGACGGCTCCGTCGTCTTCCGGCTGGCGGACATCCTCGTTCCCGCGTCGTGGTCGCAGGTCGCAGCCGACGTGCTCGCCCAGAAGTACTTCCGCAAGGCCGGCGTCGCGGCGCGGCTGAAGCGCGTCGAGGAGCCGACCGTCCCCTCGTGGCTCTGGCGGTCGGCGCCCGACGAAGCGGCGCTGGCGGAGCTTCCGAAGGACGAGCGCTACGGGCCGGAGACCGATTCCCGCCAGGTGTTCGACCGGCTGGCCGGCGCCTGGACCTACTGGGGCTGGAAGGGCGGCTATTTCGACACCGAGGAGGACGCGCGCGCCTTCCGCGACGAGCTCGCCCACATGCTCGCCACGCAGAAATGCGCGCCGAACAGCCCGCAATGGTTCAACACCGGCCTGCACTGGGCCTACGGGATCGACGGGCCGAGCCAGGGGCATTTCTACGTCGACCACCTGACGGGCGAGCTGAAGCGCTCCGAGAGCGCCTACGAGCACCCGCAGCCGCACGCCTGCTTCATCCAGTCGATCGGCGACGACCTCGTCAACGAGGGCGGCATCATGGATCTCTGGGTGCGCGAGGCGCGGCTGTTCAAGTACGGCTCGGGCACCGGCTCGAACTTCTCGCGCCTGCGCGGCGAGGGCGAGAAGCTCTCCGGCGGCGGCAAGTCGTCGGGGCTCATGTCGTTCCTGAAGATCGGCGACCGCGCGGCGGGCGCGATCAAGTCGGGCGGCACGACGAGGCGCGCGGCGAAGATGGTCGTCGTCGACATCGACCATCCCGACATCGAGAACTACATCGACTGGAAGGTGCGCGAGGAGCAGAAGGTCGCGGCCCTCGTCGCCGGCTCGCGGCTCGTCGCGAGGCACCTGAAGGCCGTCATGAAGGCCTGCGTCAACTGCCAGGGCTCGGGCGACGACTGCTTCGAGCCGGCCCGCAACCCCGCGCTGAAGCGCGAGGTGAGGGCGGCGAAGAAGGCGCAGGTGCCCGAGAACTACGTGAAGCGCGTGATCCAGTTCGCGCGGCAGGGCTTCACCGACATCGACTTCCCGATCTTCAACACCGACTGGGACGACGAGGCCTACCTGACCGTCTCCGGCCAGAACTCGAACAACTCCGTCCGCGTGACGGACGAGTTCCTGCGCGCGGTCGAGGACGGCGGCGAGTGGCGGCTGACCTGGCGGACGACGGGCGAGACGGCGAAGACGCTCGACGCGCGCGACCTGTGGGACCGGGTCGGCTTCGCCGCCTGGGCCTGCGCGGACCCGGGCATCCAGTACCACACGACGATCAACGACTGGCACACCTGCCCCGCGTCGGGCGAGATCCGGGCCTCCAATCCATGCTCGGAGTACATGTTCCTCGACGACACGGCCTGCAACCTCGCCTCGCTGAACCTCCTGCAGTTCCGCCGGAGCGACGGCACGTTCGACGTGGCCGCCTTCGAGCATTCGGTCCGGCTGTGGACGGTGGTGCTCGAGATCTCCGTGCTGATGGCGCAGTTCCCTTCGGCCGAGATCGCGAAGCTCTCCTACGAGTTCCGCACGCTCGGCCTCGGCTACGCGAATATCGGCGGCCTGCTCATGTCGTCGGGCATCCCCTACGACTCCGAGGCCGGCCGCGCGATCGCCGGCGCGATCACCGCGGTGATGACCGGCGTCTCCTACGCCACGTCCGCGGAGATGGCGGCCTCGCTCGGCGCGTTCCCGCGCTTCCAGGAGAACCGCGAGCACATGCTGCGGGTGATCCGCAACCATCGACGCGCCGCGCACGGGCTGGCCGAGGGCTACGAGGGGCTGAACACGCCGCCCGTGCCGCTGGTCCACGATTCCTGCCCGGACGCGCCGCTGACGGAAGCGGCCATGCGCGCCTGGGACCGGGCGCTCGAGGCGGGCGAAAAGCACGGCTATCGCAACGCGCAGGTCTCGGTGATCGCGCCGACCGGCACGATCGGCCTCGTGATGGACTGCGACACGACCGGCATCGAGCCGGACTTCGCGCTCGTGAAATTCAAGAAGCTCGCCGGCGGCGGCTATTTCCGCATCATCAACCGCGCCGTGCCGGAGGCGCTGCGGGTGCTCGGCTACGGCGAGGAGCAGATCCTCGAGATCGTGAATTATGCTGTGGGTAACGGCACGCTGAAGGACGCGCCTTCGATCAACCACGAGACATTGAAGGCGAAGGGCTTTACGGTCGAGAAGATCCAGGCCGTCGAGTCGGCGCTGAAGACCGCGTTCGACATCAAGTTCGCCTTCAACAAGTGGACGCTCGGCGAGGACTTTGTCCAGGGGACCCTGGGGGTCGCGGCGGACGCAATGGCGGACCCGAGCTTCGATCTTCTGTCGGAGCTCGGGTTCAGCCGGCGCGAGATCGAAGCCGCGAACACGTTCTGCTGCGGCGCCATGACGCTCGAGGGCGCGCCGGGCCTGAGGGACGAGCATCTCCCGGTCTTCGACTGCGCCAATGCCTGCGGCCGCCTCGGCAAGCGCTACCTCTCCGTCGAGAGCCACATCCGCATGATGGCGGCGGCGCAGCCCTTCATCTCCGGGGCGATCTCGAAGACCGTCAACATGCCGAACTCCGCCACGGTGGAGGACTGCAAGGACGCCTACCTCCTGTCATGGAAGCTCGGCCTCAAGGCGAACGCGCTCTACCGCGACGGCTCCAAGCTGTCGCAGCCCCTCGCCTCCTCGCTGATTGCCGACGAGGAGGAGGACGAGGAGGAGGTCGCCGCGGAGCTCGCGATGACGCAGCCGGCGCAGGCGCGCGCCGAGCGGATCGTCGAGCGCATCGTCGAGAAGGCGATCCGCGACCGCGAGAAGCTGCCGAACCGCCGCAAGGGCTACACGCAGAAGGCCATCGTCGGCGGCCACAAGGTCTACCTCAAGACCGGCGAGTACCAGGACGGCCGGCTCGGCGAGATCTTCATCGACATGCACAAGGAGGGCGCCGCCTTCCGGTCGCTGATGAACAACTTCGCCATCGCGGTGTCGCTCGGCCTGCAGTACGGCGTGCCGCTCGAGGAGTTCGTCGACGCCTTCACCTTCACCCGCTTCGAGCCGGCGGGCTTCGTGCAGGGCAACGACTCCATCAAGAACGCGACCTCGATCCTCGACTACATCTTCCGCGAGCTCGCCGTCTCCTACCTCGCACGCCACGACCTCGGCCATGTCGATCCGGGCGACACCGGCGCGACGGCGATGGGTGCCGGCGAGCACGAGGGCAAGGCGCCGGCGGTGCAGTTCGTCTCATCCGGCCTCGTGCGCGGCCGCGTGGCGGAGAAGCTCGTCGTCCTCAGTTCCAAGGACCAGGGCGGCAAGCGCGCCGACGGCGGCTCGGTGACGAAGCTGCAGGCCCGCGCGCAGGACTACGCCTCCTCCGGCGCGACGGCGCTGAAGACGGTGCCGGAGATCGAGCGCGAGGCGGAGATCGAGGAGGAGGTCGAGGTCTCCTACGAGCAGACGGCCACCGTCTCTGCCGGCCACTCCAAGGACGCCCAGCGGGCGATGGCCCGGATGAAGGGCTACGAGGGCGAAAGCTGCGGCGAGTGCGGCAACTTCACGATGGTGCGCAACGGCACCTGCCTGAAATGCGACACCTGCGGCGCGACGTCCGGGTGCAGCTAGTTATGCCGACTTGATGCGAGGGTCGTTTTGAGGCTCCCGCATCAGTCACACGTCTCCCGGGCGCCGACTTCGGCGTCCGGGAAGGTTTAGGAGAACGAACTGGCAACTCGCCTGAGTCGAAGGGGCAAGCGAAAAAGGCCGGAGCAGAGCCCCGGCCTTCACCCGCGAAGCACCAGCCAAGGTACTGGCGGGCGGCGAACAAGACCGAAGCCTTGTCCACGAGTCGCGTCACGGCCTTTCCAGGATTCGGGAGTCGAGCGGAAGCCTTGGCACCAACCAAGGGAGCCAAAAGACGGCAACCAATCCGCCTGCCGGTGACGGCCACCGAAATTGTGCCGTGAAGAACCGGTCCTCAGACGTTCAATCCGACGACCAAGGCCTGGACGAAGCGCGATTCCGGCTCGGGGCGCTTAATGGACGGCAAGAAGGACGGGAAACCGTTCAAGGGCGTCCGGAAAGAGAAATGACGGTGTGAAGCCGTCTGCACTGACGCGGCGCCAATCAGGCTCTGCGTCAGTGCCATTCCTCTGTTCCATCTCGAGAAGGACCTTGGCCGCTGGCTCGTCCGCTACAACACCGAGCGGCCCCACCTCGGATACCGCAACCAGGGCTAGCTAGCGCTCGCAAATCTTCTCAATCGAATATGTCAGCAATGGCGGCCTGTTCGGCCGCCTCCCATCGACGCACGTCCTTGCTCACCTGCTCAATCTCTTTCTCGCTGAGGTGGTGCGCACCATCCTTGTCAATACGACACAGGCTGAATGGCCGACCGACGCTGGCAGAGGTGAGGTCGAGCGCTTCCAGGACCCGCAGGACGGCCGCGCAACCGAAGCGCAGCGACCGCGCGGTCAAGTGAAAGTGGGACAGCAGCGAGCCGGCCTGCTGAGCCATGGCGGCGCCGCTGCCGATCGCATGGAAACCGATATCGGCGTAGTGCCCGATCATTCCAGAAGGCGTTATCTCTACGATCCACGGCTCGCCGTCTCGCCATCCGGCGGCCATCACGTAGGCCGACGGCGTCCCGCCGCCTTCGTCGCCCGGCACGTCGGAGATGAACGTGTCGTAGTGATGACGCAGGATTGGGAGGATCTGTTCCTGCAACGCGCGTCCGATGTCGGGGGCCTCCAGAATGGCCGCGCTGTTCTCGCCAAAGCACCGTTCGACGTCGAACAGCACCGACCGCGCGCCACTGCCGCCCCAGGCCGCCAATTCGCCCAAAGGGTGCAGCTTCTCGGCGGGATATGTCATACCGCGCCCCTTGTCTGTGATCTGCGAGTCCGACCCGAGAACGACTCCATCTTGGCACACGGTGGCGAGCACGACGGTCATGGGTCGATCCTCTGAGGTCCTGTGAGACGCGAACGTATTTCCGCCTGTCGATCTGCGGCAGCCACTGAGTTTTTCCTCCAGAAGTGATTAGAGTCCGGCCCCACGGAACGGACCGACGCGCCCGGGAGGGCTATCGGCGCGTGCCGGGCGGGCGATCTTCCGCGAGGCGCTGGTTGATCGTGGCGCCTGCCGCCAGGGCGAGCGCCAGGGTGCCGTAGACCGCCGCGATCGAACGCGGCGACAGGACCTCCTCCCAGCCCGGCGTGAGGCGTTTCGGAACGAGGCGATAGTCGACCACTGCGGCGATGCCGGCCATGACCGTCGCGTCGCGCAGGAGTTCCGCCGTGGAGCGCGGCGGCCGCGTCGCGAGCCACGCCTCGAACGGCAGCGCCCAGAAGCCCGCGGAAGCATGGTGGGTCGCGAAGCCGAGCCCGGTGTGGGCGAGATCGATCTCCTCCACATGACCGGCCCCCTCGCCGTGCAGCCAGTGGCTCGTCGCGTGGGTCGGCTGCACGGCCGACCTGCCCTCGCGCCGGGCGAGCCCCGCGAGCGCCGCGGTGGTGACGAGGCTTGCGACCGTTCCCGTCAGGAGCGCCGAAAGCGCGATCTTCGCCCAGGGCTGCAAGGTGCCTCTCCTCGAGGGTCGTTGACGATCCTCTCAGAACGGGGCCGGCGGCCCCGCGTTCCGCTGGAGCTCCGGCGCCCCTCGAGCCTCGGCGCGGCGGGATCTCCACGTCACTGCTCAGGCGGGCGTCACGCCCGGATTGTCCGCGCGAAGCCTGCCCGCCGCAACCGCACTGAGCGCGACCATCGCGGCTGCGGTTCCGAGCGTCAGCGCGAGCCCGCCCACCTGGTAGGTCACGCCCGAGAGGACGGTGCCGATCAGGCGGCCGCCCGCATTCGCCATGTAGTAGAAGCCGACATCCATCGTCACCCGCTCGGCCTTCGTGAAGGCGAGGATCAGGTAGGAATGGAGGGAGGAGTTGATGGCGAAGACGGCGCCGAAGACGAGGAGCCCCGCGACGAGCGTCGCCGTCAGCCAGGGCTGCGGCTCGGGCGAAGCGAGGGCGGCGGCGGTCAGGACCGCCGGCACGAGGAAGAGCCACACCGCCCAGCCACGGGCCGCGCCGACGAGCTGGCCCTCCGATCTGGCGGGCGCGTCGAGGAGCCGCGGCGCGGCGGCCTGCACCGCCCCGTAGAGAATGATCCACACGGCCATGAAGGTGCCGATCAGGAAGAAGGCCGCACGGTTGCCCTCCTCCGTGCCGTCCGACAGCACGGCGTAGAAGTAGATCGGGATGCCGACCACGAACCACACGTCGCGCGCGCCGAACAGGAAGACGCGCGCGGCCGAGAGCCAGTTGACGTTCGCCGACTTCGAGAAGACCTCGGAGAATTTCGCGCCCTTGCGACCCTTGGGGAGGCCGGCCGGCATCGCGACAAGGACGGCCACGAGAATGGCGGCCAGCACCGCCGCCATCGCCAGGACCGCCCACACGAAGCCGGCGGTGGCGAGAAGCGCCGCGCCGAGGAGGAAACCGAGCCCCTTCACGGCGTTCTTGGAGCCGGTCAGGAGCGCGACCCAGCGGAAGAGCCCGCCGCTCTCCTTCGGCGCGAGGAGCTTCACCGCCGACTTCGAGGACATCTTCGCGAGGTCCTTCGCGACGCCGCTCGCCCCCTGCACGGCCATCACGAAGGCGACGGACAGGCCGAGCCCCCAGGCCGGATCGAGTTGGGACAGGGCGATCAGCGCTGCAACCTGGAGACCGAGACCGGCATAGAGCGTCGAGGTGAGGCCGAAGCGCGCGGCGATCCACCCCGCCGACAGGTTCGTGACCATGCCGGCGATCTCGTAGAGCACGAAGAGATAGGCGAGCTGAATCGGCGTGAAGCCGAGCGTGTGGAAATGCAGGAGCACCAGCATCCGCAGCGCCCCGTCCGTCAGCATGAAGGCCCAGTAGGCGGCGGTGACGGCGACATAGGCCGAGAGGCCCTGCGGGCGGGTCGTCGCGCTCACAGCGAGCCTCCAACCATCATGGCCACGTCGACCAGGCGATGGGCGTAGCCCACCTCGTTGTCGTACCAGGCATAGACCTTCACCTGCGTGCCGTCGACCACCATGGTCGACGGCGCGTCGACGATCGCCGATCGGGTGTCGTCGGTGTAGTCGGCGGAAACGAGCGGCCGCTCCTCGTAGCCGAGGATGCCCCGCAGCGGGCCTTCGGCAGCGGCCTTGAAGAGGGCGTTCACCTCTTCCACCGTCGTCGCGCGCTCGACCTCGAAGACGCAGTCGGTGAGCGAGGCGTTGAGCAGCGGCACGCGGACCGCGTGCCCGTTCAGCCGGCCCTTCAGCTCAGGGTAGATCAGCGAGATCGCGGTGGCGCTTCCCGTCGTCGTCGGGATGAGCGAGTTGAGCGCCGACCGGGCGCGCCGCAGGTCCTTCGAGGGCCGATCGACGATCGTCTGGGTGTTCGTGACGTCGTGGATCGTGGTGATCGAGCCGTGGCGTATGCCGATCGCCTCGTGCAGCACCTTCACCACCGGCGCGAGGCAGTTCGTCGTGCAGGACGCGGCGGTGACGATGCGATGCCGCGCCGGGTCGTAGATGCCGTCATTCACGCCGTAGACGATGTTCGCCGCGCCCCCGTCCTTCACCGGCGCGGAGACGACGACCTTCTTCACGCCCGCCTCGAAATAGGGGGCGAGCTTCGCCTCCGACTTGAAGACGCCGGTGCAGTCGATCACCACGTCGACGCCGTCGAGCGGCAGGGCGGAGATCTCCTTCGCGCCGACGAAGGGCAGCCTCGTGCCGTCGACCGTCAGGCTCCGCTCGTCGTGCCGGAAATCCGCGGCCCACCTGCCGTGCACGGTGTCGAACTCCAGGAGATGCGCGTGCATCGCCGGATCCCCCACCGCGTCGTTGATCCAGGCGAGCTCCGCGCCGCGCGCCAGAAGCGGTTTCAGCGCGAGCTTGCCCATCCGGCCGAGACCGTTCAGCGCGTAGACGGTCATGCCGGCGCTCCGGCGTCCGCGCTGCCGATCGCGTCGACCTGCTTCTGGAGCGCGATTCGGTCGAGCGAGGCGATGGGGAGCGCCGCGAACGCCCTGATGCGGTTCCTGAGCGCTCCGTAGGTTTGCTGGAAGGCGAGGCTCTTCTCCGCGTCGGTGCCCTCGGCCTTCACCGGGTCGGGCATGCCCCAATGGGCGCTGACGGGCTGTCCGCCCCAGGCGGGGCAGTCCTCGTTGGCGGCCTGATTGCAGACGGTGAAGACGAAGTCGAACACCGGCCCATCCGGCCCCTGGAACTCCGCCACGTTCTTCGACCGCAGCAGCGAGATGTCGTGGCCGTTCTGCGCGAGCACCTCGAGCGCGAACGGGTTCAGCTCGGAGTTTGGCCTGGTGCCGGCGGAGAACGCCTCGAACCGGTCGCCCCCCTCCTTGCGGAGGATCGCCTCCGCGAAGATCGAGCGGGCGGAATTGCCGGTGCAGATGAAGAGCACCTTGTACTTGCGGTCTGACATGGCGGCGGTTCCCGGCGAGGATGGAAGCGAGACGGGCAGGCACACCTCGGGCCGCCCCCGGCAGCAATCGAGCAGCAGGTAGTCGAAGGTTTGTCGCGTCTCCGCCATGTCGACGGAGTAGCGCAGAGAGGTCCCCACCCTCTCCTGGGTCACCAGGTTCGCCTGCATCAGCGCCGACAGATAGGCCGACAGCGTGCTGGCCTTGAGCTCGAGCGCCTCGGCGAGCTCACCCGCCGGCACCCGGTCGGGATAACGCCGCATGAGCAGCCGAAAGATCGCCAGCCGCTGGGGATGGCCAAGCGTGGCGAGGCGAGAGGACACCGTTCTTTCCATATTTCGAGAATATGCGAATTAAAGGGGATGTCAATCCCTCTCCTGGACAGGCTCCCCACCGCCTGCACGCTGAGGGCGGGCATCCTCGCGGGCCCGCCCTCAGGAACGTCTCGATGAGGATCAGTCGGCGCCCCGATTCCGCCGCGACGGCCGGCACGGGCATCGAGCGAACGCTGCCCGCGCCGCAGGCCCCTGCCGGCTCCCTCGTGCCCACCGTACTCGTCAGGCCGCCGCGAGGCAGGCGTCGCCGATCCGCTCGATATGCCGGTGGTCGGTGCCGCAGCAGCCGCCGAAGATCGAGAGGTTGGGAAGCATGCGCCTCAGCCGCACGTAGTCCCGCGCCAGCTCCTCGGGATCGCCGGGATCGAGCGTGTCGGACTCGTCGAGCTCGGCATGGCTCTTGCGGGACGCGTTCGCACGGACGCCGCGGATGCGTGCGCGCCAGTCGCCCCCTTCCAACGCGTCGGCGAAGTGGTCGGGGTGCGCGCAGTTGATCATGTAGTAGGCGGCCGCCGAGCCGGTCGCATGGTCGACCGCCTCGATCGCCTCGGCCAGCGTCTCGCCGGATGGAAGCCGCCCGTCGGTCTCGGTGGTGAAGGCGATCGCCACCGGCATGTCCACTGCGCCCGCGGCACGGACGATGCCGATCGCCTCCTCCGTATGCGTCATCGTCACCGCCGTGACCATGTCCGCGGCCGTGTCGGCGAAGGTGCGGATCTGGTGGCTGTGGTAGCGCTCCGCCTCGTCCTCGGTGAGCCGCTGCTCGACCGCGTAGCCGTCGCCGCGCGGCCCGATATTGCCGGAGATGACGATGGGCGCGGGGGACGCCGTCTCGTCCCGCAGTTCCTCCATCAGGCGCACGGCGTCGCGATTGAAGGCCGCGACGGCCTCCCCGTCATGGCCGAGCCGGGCGCCCCAGCCGGTCGAGCAGCGCCAGGTCGGGCTCTCGAGTAGGAAGCCGACGCCGCGGGCCGTGGAGAGCTTCAGGTAGTCCCGGTAGTAAGCCTTCAGCGCCGCCCGCCCCTCTTCGGCGTCGAGAAGGACGTAGGAGGCGAAGAGCGGCAGATCGAGGCCGTGGTGGAAGATGAGGCTCGTCTCGATCCCGCCGTCGGTGAGGAAAGGCTCGCCGCGCAGTTGCGGCAGTGCATGTCGAAAGCTGGTCATCTCGTTTCCCTTCAGGTTCCAGGGGTTCGTCAAGCCGCGCCTGCACCGGGGAAAGGTGGTAGGATGCTGACGCAGCGGCATGTGTGTCGAGGCCGCGACGTATGCCGCATCGTTCTTCGGGCCGTAATGACCGCGAGACCGGATCACTTGACCGATCCGCCAGTTGAGGGGACAGGCGTGGATCCGCTGATCGATCTCTTCCGCGCGATGGAGCTGAGGGGCGGGATCTTCCTCGAGGCGGAGTTCACCTCGCCCTGGTGCATCCTCTCCCACGTGACGCCGGAGGACTGCAGGCCGTTCATGCCGCAGCCGGCGAACATGATCGCGTACCACTACGTGATCGACGGGCGGCTGCTCGTGACGGCGGGAGAGCAGACCCTGCCGGCCGCAGCCGGAGAGATCATCATCCTTCCACGCAACACGCCGCATGTCCTGGGCAGCGGCGAGGGCGTGAAACCCGTCAGCGCCGACCCGCTCGTCCAGCCCGACGAGAGCGGGGGCCTCGCCCGCATCGTGCATGGCGGCGGCGGCGCACAGACACTCATCCTCTGCGGGTTCCTCGGGACGAACGCGCCGCGACTGCCAATCTGCGACATGCTTCCAGACGTGCTCGTCCTGAACGTCGAGGCAGCGCTCGGCGGGTGGATCGAGAGTTCGCTGCGCTTCGCGACGCAACAGCTCGCCTCCGGCCATGCAGATCCGGCCCGGCTCGCCCGCCTGGCGGAGCTCCTCTTCGTCGAGGCGGTGCGCAACTATCTCGCAGCGCTGCCACGGAGCGACCGCGGCTGGCTCGCCGGCTTGCGCGACCCGGTGGTCGGCCGCGCCCTCATGATCATGCACGCGCAGCCGACCAGGCGCTGGACGTCGGAGGAGCTCGCCCGCGAAGTCGCCCTCTCGCGCTCCGCCTTCGTCGACCGCTTCACACGGGTGCTTGGCGAGGGCCCGATGCACTACCTGACGGGCTGGCGACTACGGATGGCGGCGCAGCAACTGGAGAGTTCCCACGACACCGTCGCCCAGGTCGCCTTCGGCGCAGGCTACGAGTCGGAAGCCGCCTTCAACCGCGCCTTCAAGCGCGCCTTCGGGCTGCCGCCAGCCGCCTGGCGCCGGGGCCAGATGCTCGGGGGCGCCGAACATTGCGCGGCCTCAAACGAGGACTGAGATCCAGGGGGCGGACCGCCGAGGATTCGTCTCGGTCGCGACCGCGCCCTCGCCGCAGATCCGTTGTCCAGGCCCTAATCCCCCTGCCCCCGGCACGGAAAGCGGCCGGAGTGGATGGTTATGTTCCCGTCATATCGCGTACATTCGGTTTCATGCCCGATATATACAGATATTCTTCATAAGCCTCCCGACTTTACCAGCGCCCGAAGAAGAAGACGATAAGCACGCATCCCGGCGTCGGAACAAATCGACTTTCAATTTATTTTTCAGACATCACACGGCGCGACACGGAGCGCCGGCATAGACTGCAGGAGGAACGACATGAACACGCTTCTGAAGACGACCGCACTCGGGCTCGTGGCGCTTGGCCTCTCGGCACCGGCGATGGCCCAGCAGGGTCAGACCTCCGGAAGCGCAGCCGGGCAGCAGCAGGCGACGGTCCAGCAGGGGCAGACCGGGGATTGCCAGGTGATCCAGCAGGACTTCGAACGGCAGGTCCTCGAGGACCCGGAGGCACGCGCCGGCTACACGGGCTCGATGATGCGCGACCTGCGCATGATGCGCGACACCGCGTGGCGCCTCGAGCAGTACGGCCAGACGGAGGCGTGCCAGCGGGTCGCGGAGGCAATGCAGGAGATCGTGAATGATCCCGAGAGCTACCGGGACATGGCCGCGACGACCACCGGCACGATGGGCACGGCGCAGCCGGGTGCCGTCGGCACCGGAGTGACGGGCACGGCCGGCGGCGCGACCGCTCTCGGCTATGACGAGCGCCTTCAGCAGCAGCGTGAGGCCGCGGTCCGCGTGAGCGAGCTCGAGGGTCAGCTCCGCATGGACGAACTGATTGGCACGGACGTCCGCGGCGCCGCCGGCGACTCGATCGGCGAGGTGGACGATGTCGTTCTCGATACGTCGGGCGGACAGTCGTTCCTCGTCGTGTCCTATGGCGGCTTCCTGGGCATCGGCGAGAACGCTTCGGCCATCCCGCTCGACCAGGCGCGCATCTCGACGGACCGCGACGTCGTCTTCGTCGACCTGACGGAGGAGCAGCTCGAGAACGCGCCGACCTTTGATCGCGGCGACTATGCCTGGACCCGCGACGAGAACTGGCTCAGCGAGAACCAGGCGTTCTACGAGCGCGACTGAGACACGCAATCAGGCCTTAAAGCCGCGGTGCCGCCCCACGGGGCGGCACCGTCAGACT
>NZ_AWXZ01000025.1 GCF_000496075.1 Lutibaculum baratangense AMV1 | reverse complement strand
AAGATGCCGGTCACCGCGCCGAGGGCCGCGCCGGAGGAGACGCCGAGGATGTCGGGCGAGACGAGGGGATTGCGGAAGAGCCCCTGATACGCCGCCCCGGCCGTCGCGAGCGCCCCGCCGACGACGATCGCGACGAGGACCCGCGGCCCCCTGATCTCTGTGATGACGAGCTCGGCCGAGCGGTCGAGTCCCGAGGGAACTCCGGCGATGCGCGACCAGACCCAGCTCGCGAGATCGCCTGCGGTCACGGGATACGCGCCCAGGGAGAAGGCGAGGAGGCACGCCGCCGCGAGGGCGAGGAGGCCGAGCCACACGCCTTTCGCGCCGCGCCGGCGGGCGCGCGTCCCTTGCCGTTCGCCGATTGTGTGCGATCCCGAGGCCATGTCAGGGGTTGAGGAGACGGGCCAGTTCCTCCTCCGTCAACTCCTTCATGTAGAAGAGCTCGTAGAACTCCCGCGTCACCTCCTCCAGCGGCTGCGGGAAGAGGTCGGGGTACAGGACGGCGGCGAGCCATCGGACGCCCAGCACGCGGTTCACCGACGGCGGGAAATCGATCCACGGGAAGGGGTACTGGGGCGCGACGAAGATCCGGCCGCTCTCGACTGCGTCGATCGTCGCCCATCTCGGGTTGATCGCGACCTGGCGGGCGAAGCCGGGCTCGACCGTCAGGATGATCTCGGGGTCCCAAAGGATCACCTGCTCGAGCGACACGCTCGCCGTGCCGCGGCGCTCTCCCTGCGGCCCCGCGACGTTGCGGGCGCCGACGAAGTCCATCGCCTCGAAGTTGATCGAGCCGGAGAGCGCCGTGTCGAGACCTTCCGGTCCCCGCGCATAGTAGACGCGGGGACCTTCCTCCTCGGGAATCTCCGCGACCTTCTCCCGGACGTCCGCGAGCGTCGTCTCGACATAAGACGCGAGCCGGTCCGCCCGCTCGGGCACGCCGAGGACCTCGCCGAGCAGCCGGTAGGCCGCGGGCAATTCGTCGAGACGCCCCCCTAGAAGCATCGACGGCACGCCGGTCTGCGCCGTCACGCGGTCGGCGAGATCCGCGTAGGTGGGGCCCACGGAGCCGAGATCGACCACCAGATCCGGCCGCAAGGTCAGGACCACCTCGAGGTTGGCGGTGTTGCCGCGCCCGGTCAGCCGTCCGTGCGCCGGCAGGTCGCGATAGGCGTCCGGCAGGTACGCCGCCTCTTCGGGGGAGGGCGCCCGGGTCCAGCCGAGGAGCTTGTCGGGCGCCAGCGTGAAGAGGACGATCGCGGCCGGCGGCCCGGCGGCGAAGACCCGCTCGACCGGCTCCGGCACCGAGACGGGGCGGCCGGCGGAGTCCGTGACCTCGCCGGCCGCCGCGGCAAACGCCGTGCTGGCCAGAACCGCACCCAGGAGGATGGAGAGAGGGAGGCGGTGTCCGACCGGCCGCACGGCCTGCTCCTTACTTTCCGATCATCACGTCGGTCGCCTTGACGACGGCGCTGGCCGTGTCGCCCTCTTTCAGGGCGAGATCGTCGACGGCCTCGTTCGTGATCGAGGCGGTGACGATGACGCCGGGTCCGATCTCGAGGCGGACATGCGCCGTCGTCTGCCCCTTGTGAACCTCGACGACCCGGCCTTGCAGCACGTTGCGGGCGCTCAGTTTCATCTCACGTATCTCCCGTGTCTCATGGTTGTCTCGGCGGGCCGAACCCGTGCTGGGCCAGGATGGCCTGCCCATGAGAAGACACGATGAAGTCCGCCAGGTTCCCGGCGGCCGGCAAATCGCTGAGCACGATCAGCCCGTAATCCGCCCCGACATTGAGCTCGTCGGGGATCTCGACGACCTCGAGCCCCGCCACTTCGCGCGCGGCGACGACCGCGTTCGTGCAGTAGGTCAGGAAGATGTCGGCCTTCCCTTCCTCCATCACCCAGCCATAGACGGAGCGCGGCGTGTCCGGCTTCGGCGAATCCGGCCCGCCCGTCAGTTGCAGGGCCTTCGCCTTCAGCGCTTCCGCGGCACCCGGCCGGACCGCCTCCGCCTTCTCGAAGAGCTCGAACGCGTAGTCGCCCGACGGATCGGCCTTCGGCGTCGAGGTGCCGACCCGGACGTCCTCCCGCAGGAGGACGTCCACGAAGGTGTCGCCGGAGACGTCGAGGCCCTCGCGTGTCAGCGCGCAGAGCGTGTTCCGGGCGAAAGGAACGACGTCGCCGCCGCGCTCGGCCGCGATCGCCTGCGGGTGCTCCAGATTGGCCGACGCGAAAACGTCGACCGGCTCTCCGCCCAAGATGCGGTCGCGCAGGAGACCGGACGCGGCGAACTCCGCCTCGACCGGAGCCCCGCCCGAGGCCTCGAACGCCTCGGCGACCTCGGTGAGTGCGAGGCGCAGGCTCCCCGCGGCCAGGAGCCTGACCGTGTCCGCCTGCGCAACGCCGGTGCCGGCCATCACCAGAGCGGTGAGGATCGCGATCGTCCTCACGCGCCTTCGTCCTGCGCGTTCGGGAAGAAGAGCTGCTGGCCGTCGATCTCGTAGCTGCCGATCGCCTGCTGGCCTTCCCCGGAGACGAGCCAGTCGATGAACTGCTGGCCGGCCTCCGCCTTCACGTGCTCGTGGCGCTCGGGGTTCACGAGGATGACGCCGTACTGGTTGAAGAGCCGGTCGTCGCCTTCGACCACGATCTCGAGCGGCCCGCGGTTCTGGAAGCTGATCCAGGTCGCCCGGTCGCTCATCGTGTAGGCGGGCATCTGGGCGGCCGTGTTCAGCGTCGGCCCCATGCCCTGGCCGAGCTCGCGGTACCAGTCGCCCGACGGCTCGATTCCGGCCGCCTCCCAGAGATTGAGCTCGGCCTTGTGCGTGCCGGAGTCGTCGCCGCGCGAGGCGAACGGAGCCTCCGCCTCGGCGATTGCCTGAAGAGCTGCCACCGCGTCGCTCCCGCCCTTGATTCCGGCCGGATCGTCGCCGGGGCCGACGAACACGAAGTCGTTGTACATGACGGGCTCGCGCTCGACGCCGTGCCCCTCGGCCACGAACTCCTCCTCGGCGGCCTTGGCGTGGACGAAGAGAACGTCGGCGTCGCCGCGCCGCCCGGTCTCGAGGGCCTGGCCGGTCCCCTGCGCAATCACCCTGACCTCGATGCCGGTCTTCTCCTCGAAGATCGGGAGGATGTGGTCGAAGAGGCCGGACTGCTCCGTCGAGGTCGTCGAGGCAACGGTGATGAACTCGTCCTGCGCCACGGCGGGCTGCAGTGCGGCCGCGGCCATGAGCGAGAGCGCCGTGCCCGCCCCGATGATGTGCTTCAGAAACGCCATTCGTCTTCTCCCTGTCGTCGGTCTTTGGTCAGTGGAGCAGCTCGCCCTTCAGGAAGGCGTCCGCCTCTTCGGTTCGCGGCTTCGCGAAGAACTCGTCGGCCGGCGTGTGCTCGAGAAGCCGGCCGTTGTGCAGGAACAGGACCTCGTCGCCGAGGCGCCGCGCCTGGCCCATGTTGTGGGTCGTCATCACGATCTTCACGCCGTCTGCGTGGATCGCCTCGATCATCTCCTCGATCGCCTTCGTCGACGCGGGGTCGAGCGCGGAGGTCGGCTCGTCGAGAAAGAGCACCTGCGGCCTGAGCGACCACGCGCGGGCGATGGCCAGGCGCTGCTGCTCGCCGCCCGACAGGAGGCGGGCAGGCCGGTCCGCGAGGTGGCCGAGCCCGAAGCGCTCGAGCGCCTCGTCCGCGCGCCGGCCGCGCTCGCTCCGGTCGAGCCCCCCGAGGCTCAGCGCATGAACGAGGTTCGCCCGCGCGCTCCGCCGCAGCATCACCGGGCGCTGGAACACCATCGCGTGGCGCTTGCGCCTCCGGTCGGTCGTTCCACCCGCCCACGCGACCTCGCCGGCCGTCGGCTTGATGAGGCCGTGGGACAGTCGGAGCGTCAGCGACTTTCCGGCGCCGTTCGGCCCGATGATGAGCGTCCGGACGCCGGCGCGGAGCTCGAAGGAGATCCCCTTGATGAGCTCGGTGCCGCGGACGCCGAAGCGGAGCCCGGACACGCGCAGCGGCAGGATCGAGAAGGTGCCGTGCATCATCAGCCCGCCGTCCGTTGCGCGACCCGGCCGGAGACGAACGCTCCGGCGTTGAGGAGGAGGGTCAGCGACAGGAGGATGATCCCGAGGCCGAGCGCCAGCGCGAGGTCGCCGCGCGCGGTCTCGAGCGCGATGGCGGTGGTCATCGTCCGGGTGTGCCCGGCGATGTTGCCGCCGACGATCAGCACGGCGCCGACCTCCGCCATGGCCCGGCCGAGGCCCGCGAGGACCACCGTGACGAGACTGAAGCGGCCGTCCCACAGAAGCGTCGGCACGGCCCGCAGCGCAGAGGAGCCGAGCGAGCGGAGCTGGTCCTCGTATTCGCGCCAGAGGTCTTCGATCACGGAGCGCGTCAGCGACACGATGATCGGGGTGATCAGGACGGTCTGCGCGATGATCATCGCGGTGGGCGTGAACAGGAGCGCGAGGGGACCGAGCGGCCCGGAGCGTGACAGCGTGAGGTAGACGACGAGCCCGGCCACGACCGGCGGCAGCCCCATCAGCGAGTTGAAGACGACGATCACGCCGCCGCGGCCCGGGAACCGCGCGAGCGCGAGGGCCGCTCCCGCCGGCAGGCCGACGAGGCAAGACAGGAAGACCGCGCTGAGCGTGACGCGCAGCGACAGGCCGACGATCTCCGCGAGGGCGGCATCGCCGCTCACGATGAGGTTGATGGCGGTGACGAACGCGCCCTGGCCGTCCACGAAAATCTCCTGAGATTTCACGCAATCATGGACATCTCGGCAAAAGAGGGCAAGGATGTAAACTTTGCAGCGTAACACAGGAATCTGCGGATGGACCTGATGACCACCGCCGAGGTCGCCGCCTATCTCCGGATCAAGGAGAGGACCGTCTACGACATGGCGGGCAAGCGGCAGATCCCCTGCACGCGGGCCACGGGCAAGCTCCTGTTCTCCCGCAGGCAGATCGACCGGTGGGTCGAGGGCCTGACCGAGTTGCCGGCCGGTCAGCCCGGGTCGCCGCCCCCGATCTACGCGGGCTCGAGCGATCCGCTTCTCGAGTGGGCGCTGCGGGAATCGGGGAGCGGCCTGGCGACGCTGACGGGCGGCAGCCGCGACGGGCTCACCCGCCTCGGCAACGGCGAGGCCGTGGTCGCCGGCGTGCACATACGGGAGGGGGACGGTGCCGCCTATAATACAGCGACCGTCCGCCGCGAACTGCCCTGGCCGGACGTCGTCGTGATCCGGTGGGCCGAGCGTCAGCAGGGCCTGCTGGTCGCCCCGGGCAACCCGCTCGGCTTGCGCAGCCTCGAGGACATCTTCGGGAAGAGGCCGCGCCTCGCCCTGCGGCCCGAGGGCGCGGGCAGCCGGATCCTCTTCGATTCCCTCGTGCGCGAGTCGGGGCGGGACGAGGGCGAGCTCGTCGGATCCGCGCGGGAGGCCCTGACGGAGGGCGACCTCGCCGCGATGATCACGGATGGCGAGGCCGATTGCGGTCTCGGCGTGGCGGCGGCCGTGCCGCGGCACGGCGTCGACTTCGTGCCGCTCGGCATCGCGGAGCAGTTTGATCTCGTCATGCGCCGCAGGGACTTTTTCGAGCCGCCGCTGCAGAAGCTCATGTGGTTCGCCCGCACGGAGGCCTTCCGCCGGCGTGCCGAAGGCCATCCCGGCTACGACACCGGCCGCCTCGGGGAAGTGGTCCTCAACGGGTAGCGCGCGAGCGCCGGCGGGCCTTCATAGCCGCCGGGAGGATTGGCGGCGCCCCCGCCTCCACGCCACCTCGTCACCGCGAACCGTGCGGAGCCTGAACGCACGTCCGGATCATGAAGGCGCCTTCAGCTCGTCATGTTGGGTTCTCTGGTCCAGACTGAAGGTCATTCGAAACGCTGCGCCGCTGACTGTGGGTTCTGCGCTGAACGTTCCTTTCATGCGCCGCATGGCGGTCTCACATATCGAAAGTCCCAGTCCGCTTCCGGAACGGGCATCGTCATCGCCCCGGACGAAGCGTGCAAATCTGAAGCTGGGGAAGTCCGGTGGCAAGCCCGGGCCGGTATCGGCGAACAGAAGCGTTCCCTCGCTGGAGATGGAGATCTTCACGTTGCTGCCGGTTGGCGTGTGTCTGCGGACGTTGTCCAAGAGATTCCGCAGGATTAGCCCGATCAGTGTCGGGTCGCCGATGACCTGGACAGGTGCGTCCAGGCCGTCGGCCTCGATCGACCATCCGGCGGACACCAGCCGCGGGGCCGCCTCCTGCAGGACTTCGGCGACTGTCTCGCCGAGGTGGAGCGATTGCAGGGAGAAGGCCGTGCCGCCATCCAGCCTGGCGACTTGCAGCAGCTGCTCGATCAGCCGGGCCATGGCGTCGATGTCCTGCATGGCCGCATCCCGGTCCGGATCGGATGCGAGGCCTTCCAGCCGCAGCTTGAGGTCGGCGAGCGGCGTCCTGAGCTCATGGGCGGCGTGGATGGAGAAGTCGCGTTGGGCAACGGCACCCGCCCTTATGCTGTCCAGGGCTTGGTTGACGGCGACGATCAGCGGCTGCACCTCGGCAGGTGCCGGTGAGCCGTCAAGCCGCTGATGCCCCAGATTGTCGAAGGTGATCCGTTCGGCCTGCGCGGCCACGCGCCGGAGCCCCGCCAGGCTGAAGCGAACGATGCCCACCGCGGTCATCACCATGACGACGAGCATCGCCAGCGCCGCCCAGCCCAGTTCTTCGAGGGACTGGGCAAAGAAGGTGTTGGTCAGAGCGGCGACATCCGAACGGGATCGTGCCAGCCGCAGCCATACGTCGAGCTCCGGCACGTAAAGCTCGGCGATCAGGAGCGGCCCGGCGCCGTCGAGCGACGGTCCGCTCAGAAGGACGGGTTCGGGGTCCGCTGGTCCAGGGTGCCCGGCCGGAGCGTTGGCATCGGAGCGATCCAGCACCCTCCCCGTCGCATCCGTGACGGTGTAGCCGTAGATCGGCCGGGGGCCTGACAGCAGGCCGGTATAGGGCGGGTCGATATCTGACCATGTCTCGGCCGGGCGGTCGAACACGACTGTGCCGCCAGGGGTGCGTCGAAGCGCTCCCACCCATTCCTCGACTTGCGTGGACAGCCCGCGTTCTTCCATCGCGAACTGGTCGCCCGTGAACTCCAGGGAGAGGATCGTGCCGGCACCGACGAGGGTCAGCGCGGATATCGCCGTCACGACGACCGCGAGCCTCGCATCGAGGCGATAGGCCCGTCTCATGACCGGGTCTCGTACAGGATGTAGCCCAGACCTCGCAGCGCCTTGAGCTCGACCGTCGCTCCCGCGTCCGAGAGTTTCCTGCGAAGCCGATGGACCAGCGTCTCGACCGCGTTGTCCGACCAGTCCTGGTGGAGCGCGTAGACATGCTCGCCCAGCATCCGCTTCGGTGTCACGCGGTCACCCGCGCGGATCAGCTTGTCGAGCGCTGCATGTTCCTGAGCGGTCAGCCTCACCTCCCGGTCAGCCACTGTCAGTCGCGTGCCATGCGGATCGTAGAGGAGATTTCCCAGACGCATCTCGGTCGCCGTGATCCCCGGGGAGCGGCGTCGCAGCGCCCTCATTCGTGCCAGGAGCTCTTCGGTCGCAAACGGCTTGACGAGATAGTCGTCAGCCCCCGCATCCAATCCGGTCACCCGGTCCCCGATCTCGTCCCGCGCGGTGAGCATCAAGGTCGGCGTCCGCAGGCCGGCGGCACGGACGGACCTGACGAGCGCCCGCCCATCGCCATCGTCGAGCATGATGTCCACGATGCAGAGGTCGTATGCCGCCAATCTCCACGCCGCCTCGGCGTCCGCGACGGTCGCGAAGACATCGACCGCATGACCGGCCTCGGCAAGCCGTCGAGCCAGGGCCTCGGACAGCAGGCGATCGTTCTCGACGACCAGAATTCGCATCACGACCCTTCAGAACCTTACGCCGCCGATCAGCGTGAAGCTCTCGCTTCGCTGCCGGGCTGTCGAAAGCTGATCCCGGCGCAAGGTATGGCGGCGAGCGGTCGCCGCGCGCAAGTCGGGACGACCAGCACGTGCTGCTCAACTCCAGCGGCCCCGTTGAGCAGTCTGTAGTGCCCGAATCCGCAAGGTTTCTGCAAGCCGGCCGGCGCATGCGCCGGGGCTATGAGCGCAGCCCTCTCCGACCCCGTTTCATCCGGCGCGAAATCGGACCGCCTGATCGTCGCGTTCCTGGCTGGCATTCTGGCAACCAGCGGGTTCTTCTGGCTCTTTCCGGAAGTCGATCTGGCTGTCAGCCGCTGGTTCTTCGAGCCCGAAGACGGCTTCGCCCTGTCCCGCGACCCAAACCTGCAATGGCTCCGGAACAGCTCTCCCTGGGTCGTGGCCGGGGTCGTTCTGGCCATCTTGGTCCGCCTCCGGTGGGATGCCGCCGGGGGAGCCCTGACCTGGTCTCGAGCGCGGAAGCCGATTTGGCTTCTGTCTGGGCTGGCTCTTGGTCCGGGCCTGATCGTGAACGGACTCTTGAAAGTGCACTGGGGCCGGCCCCGACCTGTCCAGGTCGACGTCTTCGGAGGGGACGCGGTCCACCGGATGGTCTGGGTCATCAGCGACGGGTGCGATCGAAACTGTTCGTTCGTCAGCGGAGAGGCGTCCTCGTCAGCCTGGCTCGTCGCTGCCGCCCTCGCTGCGCCCAAGCCGGTGAGGCCCGCTGCAACAGCGGCGACTCTCCTCTACGCAGGGTCGCTATCGCTGAACCGGATGGCCTTCGGCGGACATTTCCTTTCGGATGTCGTTCTCGCCTGGCTGATTTGCGGGCTCGTCTTCGCAGTTCTTCATCGGCTTATTCCAGACGCGTGATCTGCCCCGGAAAGCAGACGGGCCGCGCCCGCCGCTTCTCAATATCGGCGGGAGAAATCCAGCCTGTCGCGGGATAAAGGCGGCGGGAATCGAAGAAGCCTTGGATGTCAGCGAAGAGATCACGGAGAGCCTCCTCCCGCATGGCGATCACGCGGCGACGGACGCACTCGACCTTCAGCGGAAATTGGCGCACCCGACAAGATTCGAACTTGTGACCTCTGCCTTCGGAGGGCGCGTTGTGGCGCTTTTCTGGTGCTTCCTGCTGTTTACCGGGCATCGCTAGGCTATTATGATCCTCGCAATTTCCGGGCATAGGGAAAGGCAGAGGTTGCGCGCGAAATTACCCGCATTTGCTTCCTGCTGCTTCCTATATGCTTCCTGTAGCGTTTTGGAGGCCGATTTTGGCGAAGCTCACAAAGAGGCTGATCGACGGCCTTGAACCGAAATCGAGCGACTATTTCGAATGGGACGATGAGCTTCCCGGCTTCGGTGTGCGGGTGTGGCCGACTGGCCGGAAGGTCTATGTCGCGCAATACCGCGCTGGCGTCCGCACCCGGCGCGTGAAGGTCGGAACGTACGGCCCGTTGACGGTGGAAGAAGCCAGGAAGGAAGCCAAAGGCATCCTCGGCGACGTGGCGCGCGGCGAAGACCCGCAAGAGGATCGGGTGACGCGCCGGAAGTCGCTCACCGTGTCGCAGCTCTGCGACAATTACCTTCAGGCTGCCGAGCGCGGCTTGATCATGGGCAAGGGCGGGAAGGCAAAGAAGGCTTCCACGCTCTACACCGATCGGGGCAGGATCGATCGCCATATCCGCCCGCTGCTGGGCAACAAGCTTGTGCGCGACATGACCCAGGCGGACGTTGCCCGGTTCATTCGCGATGTTGCCAGCGGCAAGACGGCGGTGGTGGAGAAGACCGACCGCAAGCGCGGCAAGGCGATTGTGGAAGGTGGCACCGGCACGGCAGCCCGCACCGCTGGGCTTCTCGGCGGCATCCTATCCTTCGCCGTGTCGGAAGGCGTGATCCCGTTCAATCCCGCAACTGGCGTGAAGCGACCCGCCGATAATCGACGCCAGCGGCGCTTGACCGCCGACGAATACAAGGCGCTGGGCAAGGCGCTGGTCGCCGCCGAGGCCGACGCGGAAACCGCACAAGGGATCAAGGGCGCTTGGTTGCTTGCCCTCACCGGCTGCCGCCTCGGCGAAGTCGAAAATCTGAAATGGGCTGAAGTCGATGACGATGGCGGGTGCTTCCGCCTCGAAGATTCGAAGGAAGGCGCATCCGTCCGCCCGATCGGAAGGCCAGTGTTCGATGTGCTGGCGACGATAGAGCGGGAAAAGGATAACCCTTTCGTGCTGACGGCCCTTCGCGGTGAAGGCGCGTTCGGCGGGATGCCGGGCGCGTGGCGTCGGATCGTGAAGCGCGCCGAGTTGGAAGGCATCACCCCGCACACCCTTCGGCATTCCTACGCCAGCGTGGCCGGTGATCTTGGCTTCACCGAAAGCACGATCGCGGCGATGCTGGGCCATGCGGCGGGATCGGTGACTTCGCGCTATGTGCATCACCTCGACAGCGTGTTGATCGCCGCTGCCGACAAGGTGGCGCGGACGATCCACGGGATGATGACGGGAGCCGAAGGCAAGGTGGTGCAACTGCCGAGCCGCAAGCGCAGAGCCTGAAACCGTCGCGCGGACACGGTTTTTCGTGGTGCTACAGGTGCTACAGGTGCTACAGCGTGGAAACTAAAGGGGAAATCCTGTAGCACCGGGAAAATCGGCAGGTGCTACAGGTGCTACAAAACGGCCACATGGATTGAACCAAAGGGTGCCGCCCGCCATATAAGAAGTGACAAGTCAAGGGTTTTGTGAGATAGCCTCACGCATGAAGGCAAGTATGCTGCGATTTCAGTTTGACGAAAAGAAGGGTGTAGAGGCGCTGACCTATGTCGCGTCGAAGTGGCCCGGCTTGACCGCGTTCTTCGCGGCCAAGGTGCTTTTCTTTGCCGAAAAACAGCATCTGAATCGCTATTCGCGCCCGATTGTCGGCGACACCTTCATTGCCATGCCTAACGGCCCAGTGCCTTCGACGCTCTACGATTTCATCAAAGGCAGGCTCGACCAGGCTGGCGACCCCGATGCGATCATGGCTGCGCTTTTGATCGAGCGTGACCCCTATCCGCGTGTGGCTGCCCAGCGCGCCCCGGACTTGGATGCGCTGTCGCCGAGCGATCTGGAATGCCTGGACGAAGCGATTGCGTTTTGCCGTGGCCGTGGCTTCGGCGCGTTGTCGGGATTGACGCATCAAGAGCGCGCTTGGCTCGAAGCGCCTGCCAATGGTCCTATGGACTATGAGCACATGATTGAAGGCGACGATCGGGAAGTCATCGTCGCCGAAGCACGAGAGTTTGCGAGCTACGGTGTTCTGTGACTGTCGGGCACGTTTACGTCATCTACACGACGCTTGCCCGTCCGCCGAAAGACAAGATCACCCTTTGCATTTGCGCGGCTGAAAACCTCTTCTTCTGGATCAACACGAATCCCCAGCGCCACGGCATCGGGCAGCTTCAGCTTGTCGCCGCCGATCATGGCGCGCTTTCGCACGACTGCTTTCTTGATTGTTCCCGCGTGACGACCTTCGCGCAACATGAGCTGGACGCCGCGCAACATCGTGGCGCTATCTCTGCGGACCTTGCCCGGCGCGTGGTGGAGTTCCTGCAAAACGACCCGCCGAAGACCTTGCCGCCTCGCTTCGTGAACCTGGCAATCGCGAACCTATCGGCTCTTTTTTAGCCGGACGCCCGGCCCTTCGCCGTTCTCTTCCACGAAGATCACGCCTGCCTCTTCAAGCGCGCGCTGGATCACGTCCAGCGTGGCGTTGCGCGGCTGCGATCCGCCGCCCTCAAACTGGCGGACGGTGACAACGCCGACGCGCGCGGCATCGGCAAGCTGCTGTTGCGACCAATCGAGAAGAGCGCGACCGGCGCGGCATTGTGCGGACGTAATCATGCCCCGGCTTTAGCATGATCCATCGCCTAACGCCAGAACTGTCGAAAATAGCTTGATCTATCCCTAATCGTCGGTTATCAACGTAACTGTCGTTTTTCGACAGAACAGGAGATAGCAAGATGCCGAACAGCACCGTTCCGGCAGCCGCCGAAGGCTTGCCCGATGACATGACGTACGAAGATTTTGCTGCGATGGATTTCGAGCCGTGGCAGCACGAGCCTGACGAGTGGAAGCCGCCTTCGAATGAGGAGTGGGCGCGGCTGGCAAATCCCTACCTCGTATCTGTCCGAATGGCCTGGCTGACGCTCTTCAAGACCAAGCCCGAACTTATGGAAATGATCGCGGGCATGGATCGTGAAGGCATCTTCGAGCCTTACGGGAACGGTATCCGAGAAAGCATCGATTTTTTCAAAGCCTTCCTTGCGGTGCTGGAAGCCGCCGAAGCTCGAATCATATGCGCCGGGCTATCCCTCGGCGACGAAGAGGATTCCACCAAAAATCGCAGATGACTTTCATGATCCCGGCTTGTGGAGCCGTCCCGCTCGGTCGGTGGGACGGCTTTTTTGTGCCGATCTTTATCCACGCCCATACCGCGCCCCGTATTCTGGAAAGCCGAAGCAACGCCGGGAAAACGAAAGTCGGTGGAAATGACAGCAAGGTGTCGTTAGGGCTTGCGCTCTACCCAAATGACAGCTAAGTGTCGTTTCGTGAGATAGGAAGGCCGTGATGCACACCGGGAAGTTAGCGTTCGATCAAAGCAAGGTTCTGGCATGGTGGACCGGACGGATTACCAATGCCGAGCTGGCTGAATGGACGGGCCAGACCGAGCGCGACATTCGGCTGATTCTCGACACGCCCTACATGCGCGGACAGATTCAGGGCGGCGGGCGCGGCAGCAAGAACACCCGCCGCATTTCCCGGCAGGCCCGCAACGCTGTGGCGATTGTCGCGGCGCTTCGCAAGGGCGGCTTGTCGATCGAGGCCGCTGCAAATCTTTTGAATGCCGTTCCCGTTCTTGCAAGTTTCCCGACCGAGACCATCGACTTCAGCCCTACCGCCCTCGAAGCGCATCCCGCGCCCTATGGCGGGATTGCGATGCTGGCGATCGAACAACCAGATGCAGGTTGGCTGCCGACCGACAACGTTCCCCGTCATGTCTTCGACCGCCGCTGCCGACCGATGGTAAAGACTGACGCGCCAAACAAAGTCAGTATTGGCAATATCGGGTGGCTACCGACTTGGGTTGAGGAAATGATTGGCGGCTTGCCGGAAGGCTGGCGAAGCTTCGGAGAACCGCTTTACCGGCCCGAAATCGATCCCCTCGGCATTTACGAGTTAAACAACACGTCGCCCGACGCGCACGATGCCGTGGATCATCACTTCTACATTGTGGATGGCCGCTGGGTTTGGGTTCGCTACCACGATCCCGACCCGCGCCAGTACGCCGTTGACGTGTTCCAGTGGATGGAACTGCGGCAGGAAAGGCGCTTCGACCACGAGAACATTTCGTTCGACTTCGAGCCGATCGCCGAGCTTCGCCAGGAAGACCGGACAGCGAAATCCATTCTGCGTGATGAAGAGAAGGAGCCGGAATCCCGCCGCGCGTGGGAGCAATTTCAAACGAAGCTGGACGTAAACGCCTCGCTGGCGATCCGGCAAATGAAGCGGGTTGCCCTTGGGCTCACCGCGCCGCCGTAGCGGAAAGGTGTCTGTAGCAAAGCCGGTGAAGACCGGGACGGACTGAAAGGAACCGAAGATGACTGAAGAATTGAAACCCGCTTCGGCGGGAACGGCGGAGCCTTGCCTTCCGCCCGCCCTTCGCAAGCCCCGCCTTCGCCGGTGGGAAGCTGCCGATTATCTGAAGATCGTTCACGGGATCGAGGTTGCCCCGGCAACGCTCGCGAAGTGGGCTTCGGTCGGTGGCGGCCCGGCCTATCAGAAGGTGAACCGCACCCCGCTCTATCCGACCGTGGAGCTGGATAGCTGGGCCGCCGACAAGCTGGGCGATCCCGTCCGCAACACCTCTCACGGCTAGGACGGGATCGTGCTGGATTTCGCCCGCATCAATGCCGCCGCGATTGCCGCACTGCCGTCGCTCTTGGCGCGGTGGCTGCCCGATGGTCGCCGCGTCGGCCACGAATGGGTGGCGCGCAATCCTCGGCGATCCGATCGCAACCCCGGAAGCTTCCGGGTGAACATGAATACCGGCAAATGGGCCGACTTCGCCACCGACGAATGCGGCGGTGATCCGGTGAGCCTTGCCGCGTATCTGGCAGGAACCGGCCAGGCCGAAGCCGCCCGCGCCCTCGCTGACATGCTGGGGGTGGACGCATGACCATGAACGCGATGTTTGCGCCCTTGTCGCCGGACGAAATCGCGCTGGCCGAAAGCCCCGCGCCGAAGGCAGGCGAGAAGCTGCCGATCGTTCCCGTTCCCGATGACGCGCCCGCCATGCAGTTCCGGCACCCGAAGTTGGGGGAGCCGGTGAAGGCGTGGCCTTATCACGATCCTGAAGCCCGGTTGATCGGCTACGTCGTCCGGTTCGACTATATGGACGATGCTGGCAACCCGGCGAAGGATTATCTGCCGATCACCTATTGCGACCTCGGCAAAGGCCGCCGCGCCTGGCGCGCGAAGGGCATTCCCGAACCGCGCCCGCTCTATGGCCTGCCCGGCATCGTCACCCGCACCGATACTCCGATCATTGTCGCCGAGGGCGAAAAGGCCGCCGACGCTGCCGCGATCCTCTTCCCCGATATGACAGCGACAACGCCGCCGCATGGCGCGAAATCGCCTCACAAGGCGGATTGGTCCGCCGTCGCCGGTCGCACCGTGATCATTGCAACCGACAATGACGAAGCCGGGCAGCAATTCGGCGACAGGGTTTGCGAGCTGGCGCGCGCGGCAGGCGCTTCCGCCGTCCTGCACCTTCCGCCCGATCGCCTCGGCGCATGGATATGGATGGACGGTGAGAAAACGCTTCGTGAAGGCGTGATCCCGAAAGGCTGGGATATTGCCGACGCGATCGAAGAGGGTTGGACCGCCGAGGCCGTCGCCGAGTTGAAGAGCGATCCGGCCTTCCTGCCGATCTATCGCGATGCCGCAGAGCGCGAAACCCTTCGCCGCGTTGCCGCTGGCGAGCCTGAAGAGCTGACCCGCTGGCCGTTCCGCGTGGTCGCCAATGGCGTGGAAAAGCGGATCGAACGCGCCGACAAGGAAACCGGCATCATCACGATCGAATGGAAGTGGTTTTGCTCGCTTCTCGAAGTGGTGGCCGAAACCCGTAGCATCGAAAGCGAAGACTGGGGCCGCCTCTTGCGCGTCACCGATCGCGATGGCCGCACAAAGGAATGGAGTATGCCCATGCGGATGCTGGCCGGTGACGGCACGGCATATCGCGAACACCTGCTTTCCCTCGGCATGATCATGGCACCGGGCCGGTTCGCCCGTGACGCCTTGCACGAATACATTTCCACCGCCCGGCCAGACACGAAGGCACGTTGCGTCAATCGCCTCGGCTGGGGCGGACGCGCCTTTGTCCTTCCCCGGCAGACCTTCGGAGACAA
>NZ_AWXZ01000024.1 GCF_000496075.1 Lutibaculum baratangense AMV1 | reverse complement strand
CATGATGCACGACGCCATGGGCAGTCTCCTGCTCCGCCGCATCAGCCACTGAGCAAATTTCTCAAACGGACTCTGAGATGCCGGGAGCGGAGGCCGTCCACCTCATCAGGTCAGTCCTCGCCGAACGCCTGTTCCGAGCAAACCGGCATTGGACGCCAAAGCAGGCTTTATCAACACGGATCTCCAGGAATCGCCATAACGTCGGATCACATGCCGCCCTACCGGGCCGCCTTCGGCCTGAGCGTGGCGCCTTCCGCGCGCGCGGCCTCATAGAAGATCGTGTCGGCTGAGGTGAGCTGTGCTAGTGCCTTCTGGATCTCAGGTGTCATCAGCTCTCGGTCCACCGGCTCAAAGTCACCGTCTTCCGCGGTCACGTCCGCCATTACGTTGTGCCGAGCCATCGGCTGGGGAGCGAGGCCGAGGCTTAATTGAATCGCGACGTAGTCCTCGTCGAATCTCTCCTGAAAGCCGACGAAGAAATAGGTGCGGAGTTGCCTCAGCGCGTGCTCGGCCAGTTCCTCCGGCGGCAGGCTCCCGTATGTTGAAGGAAGAGGGTAACTGTCCGCGGTCAGGAACGAGCGAACCAGCGCGTTGTCCACGTGATATCGGATGAAGAGCTCTTCGCTCTGCAGGAACTCAATGAGGCTGCGCTGCTTCGCCAAGACAGGACCGGGCTCTCCGAGCCGATCGACATAGTCGTCCGTCATCGAGCGCCAGAAATAGTACAATGACAAGATGCGGTCCTTCGGGTCGCGCAGAATGGTCACGACCCGCTTGGGCTCCGGCACGCGGGCGATGTCCGACGAGGTTATGTGGCCGGAGATGAAGCGCGCCTGCCGGATCTGATCGTCGGTTGCGCCGTCCCAGCTGTTGAAGTGGAGGAACTCCTCCGGCTGAAACATCTGGCAAAGGGCTGACTGCAGCGAGGTGCCGGCGGTCTTAGGGATGTGCTGGAAGACAAGACGCTCCTCGGGAGAGAATGGTACGGTAGGGCGCGGCAAAAATCTTACCTCTGACGCTGGAGCGGGCTCATATTGGGGGGCTGCGGTATTGGGGCCTGAGGCCGACTTAGTGCCTTAGTGTCACCATTTCCATGAATCAAGCGAAGCACGGCTCGGGGCGCGTCAGCCACGCCGCCACCGTTCTATCGGAAATGGGGACCGTTTCGGCCAAGGGTTGGGAAGCTAAACGAGCCCGACAGTGGCGACGAGCCGCTCGAAGTTGCCAACGAGGTAGTCGTGTGGCGCGGTCAGCCGCCGTGCCGCCTCCCGGACCGCCGCGGCTTGCCGAAATCCGGGATTGTCAGTGCCGAATACGAGCTTGCGCGCAATCCGGGGCTCCGCCAAGGCGTGATCGATCGCGTCGGTCACTGCTCGTAGATTGCTCTGTCGATCCACCCACCCGAAGATCTCTTGCGTGGCTGAAAAGTCCAGCCACACGTTCGGCATGAAACGCGCCATCTTGACGAACTGGAGAATGTCGTAGCCGCCCGCGTGGCAAAACAGGAACTGCGTCTGCGGGTGGTCGCGAGCCAGCGTCAGGTAGCTCTCCGGTGCCCAGTCAATCGCGTTCAGCGTGTCAATCAGAGCCAGCCTTCGAGGGTGCCGTTCCAAATCTACCGAGACCCAAGAAGGAGAATACCCTTCGCGGCGGGCGTGGTACTTGACGACAGGGTAGTCGAAACTGCGGTCGCTGCCGCGGTGGCTTACATAGGGCACACCGAAGAGGAGGCGCGAGCGGTCCTCCTGCGCGAGCACCTGCTGGTTCGAGAGCATGTAGGGGAGCCGAGGCTCGCCCTCTAGCGCGATCAGGAAGCCGCCGCGCTGGTGCTCGACAGCATGGGAGTGCGCGTCATGGAAGTCTGGAAGCGTCTCCGCCGGCATCTTATGACCGCACGCCGTCGTCGAGGGTGAGTGATGCAGCTTCGCCACGCATGGCACGTGCGTAGAGCCTCGCTTCGGCTGCCTGCACCGTCTCGATTCTCAAGTCGCTCGGCGGGCCGACAAGAATCTCGAACCCATAGCGCTCGTTGTCGGTGTCGATGTGGCCGAGCTTCGCTCCCTTCCGAAGACGTCGACGCTCGTGAGAAAGCGAACGGATGCTCTCCGGCAGATCCCCCACCAAATTCGCGTCATTCTCCGTCCAGATCCCCGGTGGGGGATCGTAGAAGAAGTACATCGACGACCGTTCCGAAGGCACCAGGCGCTCGGGCAGTGCTCCGCCGAGCAGAGCTTCTCGATACCGTGCGAGATACGCCCCCGGCTCCGATGACAGAACCGAGACGAGATGCGTCGCGATGAACCCGCTCGACCGTGCGGCTATTTCGACCGGCACAAGCCGCCCATCGTCGGCCTCGAGGACCTCGAAGTGACCGAGGCAGCTTTTCAGCCCGACGGCACGGTAGCAATCGGCGGCGAAGGCGGCGATCCGCTCCAGCTTGTCACCGGGTACGTCCGGCGGATTGTAGTGGAGCTTCACCGCGATACGGTTCTTGTAAGTGTACGCCGTATGATACTTCTTGGAAACGCCCCAGGCCTCCACGTTGCCGAGGTCGTCGCCGATCATCTCCACCGTGAACTCGGTCCCCTCAATATACTCTTCCGCAACCACCGGGTGGGCATCGCGGCCTCCGCGCGCCCTCTCGAAAACCGTGTTCCAGTCCGTGGCCGCGATCTCGCCCCTTTCGATTACCGTGATGCCGCGCGAACTCGACGACGTCGCCGGCTTTACGATGAGCTTTGCCGATAACTCTAGAGCGAACGCTGCCAGGGCGGCGGCCGTGTCGCAGGCGTGATACTTCTTGCCGATCAGTCCCGCTTTCGCCCAAGCGGCGTTCATCTCGATCTTGTTGCCGGATCGAGCGATCGCGTCGGGACTTGCGCGACGCAGGCCGGCAGCGGCGTTGACGCGCGCCGCCGTCTCTGCCGCCACGTCTGCCGATGTGTACGCGAGCAGGATCTCGCCCGGCAGATCGGACACGACCCTGGCGACCTCGTCTGCCGCCTTGATGTCGAGCCGGATGTGTCGGTCACAGGGGATCGCCGGCGTCTCGTTCCAGTCCACGACAGCGAGCTTCGCGCCCCAAGTCGCGGCGATGTTGCAGAAGCCGGCGTTAAGTTCGTTGCCGCCAAGCAGCACAATCCACTTTTCGCTCACCCGATCCCTCGTCTAGCGGCGCTGTCCCCGCCATGCGCCGGCGAAGAACTCGTAAAACGAATAGCCGTGGTAGATCACAAAGTGTGGCGTCATTCGCTTCAGGCAGGCGGCAGTGGCCGCCGGATCAATATTGGCGACATCGGGCTTGCGGTACTCGACAACGTCGGTGACAAAAGAGGCCGCAATGCCTTTCCTTGCCTTCGCGAAGAGACGCTCGAGCAAGCCGTGTATCCGCGCCGGGTCGTCCTCACCGTCGAGATCGGCGACGCTCCAGGACTTGTTGAGCGTCCCAAACGTCACGTACCAGTCCGCCGCGGGGAGCGCTTCAATGTGGCGAAAGGCGTCGAGCTCGACGACCTCGCATCCCGTCACCTCCCGTGCGCGGGAGGCGAACTGGGGGACCGCCTCGACACCGATATATGTGATGTCCTTTCCGGCCGCCTTCATGAAGGGCGCCAAGTCACCCGTGCCGCATCCGATGTCCACGATCACGTCGCGGGCCTCGATCGGCAACAGCGTCAGCGGCCGGAACCGCTCTTGCGATTTCCAGCGGGCCGTGTCGCCCCACATCGCCTCGTAGCCGAAGCCATACTGCGATATGCGGGCTTGGTAGAAGCGCAGAAGCTCCTTGTTCGTCGCCTGAGCCATCTCGGTCAGCTCCCACGCCTCTGAAAGAGAGGCAGGCCCTTGACCGCGAGTTGTCGCGAAAGTTCTGTGGAGTCGTACTTCGGCTCAATGAGCGCGGCGCGGATGCGGCGAAGCGCGTGCTCGATCTGCTCCTCGCTCTCGGTGCCCACGGAAACGCGCAGGAAGCGTTCGGTGCTCGCGCCATATGCAGCGCCAGGAACGACGGCGATCCTCTCCCTCAGGAGGAGCTGGATCGCCAGATCGAACCCGTCGTTGGGCGAGTCACCCAGAGAGACGAAGAAGTAGAACGTGCCGCCGCCCGGCAGGTAGTCGAGCCCGATGCTGTCCATCATCGCGGCGACGCGGTTCCGCTTCTCCACGAGCTTTCGGATCTGGGGCATCGTCACCTCGATGATGTCATCGAAGTACGACGCGACGTAATGGACAAGCATCGACGGAGCGCAAGTGATAAGGTGCTGGTTCAGCTTCAGTATGACGCTCGTGAAGCTAGGGTCGGCGATTGTGTAGCCGATCCGGAAGCCCGACATGCCGAGGTTCTTCGAGAGAGAGTTCACGACAATCACGCCGTCGAGGTCGGGGACCACCGAGGCAATCGACGAGAAATCCGCTTGTTCCTGAACGAAATCGCTGTAGGCCTCGTCGACGAGAAGGTAGGCACCCCGTTCTCGACAAGTTTCGTAGATCTGCCTCAATTCGTCGTGCGTGTAGATCCGCCCGGACGGGTTGTTGGGGTTATTGAGGACGAGAATCCTCGTGCGGCTCGTGAAGTGCTCATGAAAGCTGTCGATGGGCGCGTCATAGCGGATGAAGCGAGGTTCCGCATCGAGCAGGCGTACGTGCTCCTGGTAGCTGAGCCAGGCCGGTTCAGGAATCAAGACCTCGTCGCCGGGGTCGAGGATTGCCTGCAGTGCCATGAATATTGCAGGCTTCGATCCCGCCGTGACGAGCAGGTTCGTGTCAGCATCAACGGAAGACCCGTATCTGTCGTTGTAGAAGCGGGCGATCTTCTCGCGAAGCTCGGGTGCTCCCCGCGAGGAGGAGTAGTGAAAGCCCTTCTCCTTGTCGAGCTTGCTGAAGTCGAACAGGGGGAGGTCGAAAAACGCCTCGCCGAGGGACAATGTTGTGACGGTTTCACCCTGCCGCTTCATGTCGTAGACGAGTTGGTTGATGTAGATCGAGAGCGCCTCCTCGATCGAGCGGACGCGGTGGCTGAGTTGGAGTTCTGGCCAGTTCTTGTGGGAGTGTTGCGGCACGCTCATCATTCACTCGTTAGCTAGGCGGTTTCCAGGGTCAGGCCTGAGCAGTTTCGAGAACTGCCTCCCTCAGCGCCTCGGTCACGGTGTCAACTTCCTCGTCGGACATCTCCGGCCACAGCGGAAGGCTCAGCACTTCGCTGGCTAGTCTCTCGGAGAGAGACAGATCCTGCGCGAATGCTTGGTCAACATATGCGGTCTGACGATGGCAGGCGATCGGATAGTGGATGAGCGACGTGACGCCGCGGCTCCGGAGAGCTTCCTGGAGGGCATCACGGTTCGGGGATCGGATCACGTAGAGATGCCAAACGTGATCCTCGCCCGCCGGCTGCGGCAGGACAAGACCGGGCATCCCCTGCAGAGCCTCATTGTAGCGCGCCGCGATGGCGCGCCGCCGTTCGTTCTTCACGTCAAGATCTTCGAGCTTGATCTTCAGGAGGGCAGCCTGCAACTCATCGAGGCGCGAATTCGAGCCGATCATCTCGTGGAGATACTTCACGGTCGAGCCGTAGTTGCGCAGCATTCTGATGCGGGCTGCGAGCTTCGGATCGTTCGTGGTGACGGCACCGCCATCGCCCAGAGCGCCAAGGTTCTTCGTGGGGTAGAAACTGAACGCCGCTGCCGTGCCGAGGGATCCGCTGCGGCGACCCACGAGACGCGCTCCATGCGCTTGCGCCGCATCTTCGACGACGGCTATGCCCGCGGGGCGGGCGATCTCATTCAGGGCGTCCATGTCTGCCATGCGGCCGTAGAGGTGCACGGCTATGATCGCGCGGGTGCGGGGTGTGATTGCCGTGCGCACTCGCTCGGGATCGATCGTGTAGGTCGCCGGGTCCACTTCGACCGGCACGAGCTTGGCGCCGGCGTGATCGACGGCGAGCCACGTCGCAATGAACGTATGAGCGGGTACAATGACCTCGTCACTAGGGCCGAGGCCAAGCCCTTGCAGGATGAGCACCAGGGCGTCAAGACCACTTGCGACGCCAATCGCTTCCGAGGTGCCGCAATATGAGGCGAAGGCCTCCTCGAACGACGCAAGCTCACGCCCCATGACAAAGCTGGAGCTATCGAGGACGCGGGAAAAGGAGCGCTCCATGTCCGAGCGGCGTTCTCTGTGGAGCGCCTCGAGCGAGAAGAATGGGACGCTTCGCGCCGTGACGACCGTGTTGCTCATGACCTGCTGTTGCCTCTGATGTATTCGCAAAAATCGCCATATGTGCGAAGATAGTCGGCTTCGTCATACTTTGCGGATGCGAGAACCAGACACACAGCGCCGGATGAGAAGTTGTTGATATCGCGCCACACGCCGGGGCCAATCCAGAGGCCGGTGTTCGGGCGGTTCAGCGTGAACGTCTCCGTTTGTGCGCCGTTATCCAAGAGGACGTCAAAACTGCCGGCGATCGCAATGTAGACTTGCTGGAGAGACATGTGGGCATGACCTGCCCGCTCCGATCCGCTGGGGACGTCGTAGATGTAATAGACGCGATCGATATCGAACTCCACGTCGATCCCACCTTCGATCGGCGTCAAGTTGCCCCGATGATCCTCGATTTTGCGGAACTGGACCACCCTCCAGTTGCGGGCAAGGCGACCTGTTAGGTTCACTGTCTCCACCCGCTTGCGGCCTCGTGGGTTCGAGTGTCTGTACCACTACGTGTTAGGGCCCCACAAGATCCGTATTTCGCTGCGGCATCCTCGAGCCATCGCCGACGCTGGGTGACGGGGAACGAATGCCGCGTACAAGGTGGGGGTCGTAGCCTGCCAGAAGCTCCCCGACCAAGCTCAAGGGGGAAATGCGGGGAACCGCATGTCTGAAATGGACCTCGAGTTTGGGACCAGGGTCGTGGTTGGGACGATGTCGTTCCGTCGTGTTGGATGGACCGGACATGGTGAAGCGACCGAGCAGGCTGTTGAAGAAGTCTCGCGTCAGGCCGCTCTGAACCGCGCCGGGTTTTCCGGAGACCGATTGGCCTGAGAGGCCGTCTCGAAACCGGCGCGGGAGGTGGATAGCCGGGGCCCGAATGTGATTCCAAAGCGGTTGTCGAAGCCAGCTTGGAGAACGTCATGTGGACCCCGACCGCCCGGCGGCACCATAATCGCAGACGCCTTCGCCACGGAAGTGACCTGACCGACGCGGAATGGGCGAGCGTCGAGCCGTTCCTTCCGCCGCCGAGCCGCACCGGGCGGCCGCGCCGCTGGCCGATGCGCGAGATCGTCGATGCCATCTTCTACGTGCTGCGCTCGGGGTGCCCCTGGCACATGGTGCCGGACTGTTTCCCGCCGGCGAGCACGGTCTATCGCATGGTTCATGCGGCTGCGCGACGACGGCGTCTTCGCGACGATGAACCACCACCTCATGATGCGCGACCGCGAGCGAACCGGCCGTGAAGCGAGCCCCTCCGCGGCGGTGATCGACAGTCAGAGCGTCAAGACGACGGAGGCCGGCGGCCCTCGCGGCCACGACGCCGGCAAGAAGATCAAGGGCCGCAAACGGCACGCCATGGTCGATACCGATGGGCGCCCGCTCGTGCTGCAGGCCCACACAGCCGCGACCCAGGACCGCGATGGCGCGGTGCCTCTGCTGAAGGCCTCGCGGAGGTCCTTTCCGTTCGTCGAGCGTGCCTTTGCCGACAGCGCCTACGGCGGCGACCGCGTCGCGGACGCGACCTCCATCACCATCGAGATCGTGCGCAAGCATCCCGAGCAGGTCGGCTTCGCCGTGCATCCGCGGCGCTGGGTGGTCGAACGCCTGTTCGCCTGGCTCAACCGCAACCGCCGGCTCGCGAAGGATTTCGAGGCGTCGATCGCCTCGGCAGAAGCCTTCCTCCACGCCGCCTCCGTCATGCTCCTCGCACGAAGGCTGGCCCGGGCATCATGAGTTTCGAGACCGACTCTCATGGGCATCAGGCAGATGGACGTGTCCGTAGTCTCCGAGGTCGTGCGTGGCGTGCGTGGCTCGCTCGAAGTGGCCTTCGTTCTCGACAACACCGGCTCGATGGAAGGCAGCAAGCTCGACACCTTGGAAAAGGTGTCGGGGAAGATCGTGAGCGAGGTGAAGTCGACCTACGTGAATGTCGGTCTTTCGCGGCGCAACGAGCCGTGCATCGACGTGCCGGCCGACTATAGCAACACGAAACATGTCTGCTCGAACAAGCGAGACGTCATCTCCCGAAGCAACTGCAGGACGGTGACGAAGGCCTGCTACAACGACGGCGTTCCCTACAGCTGACAGCGGCAGGAATGCGACATCGTCTACGGCGAGCCCTACGAGGTCTGCGAGTACCGGACCTCCAACTACGTGTGGAGGCGATGTGTCGGGTCGCGGACCTACCCGCTGAACGTCGAGGACCGCAACCATGACCGCCGGATCCCGGGCCTCCTCAACGAAACTTGTGCGGCCGAAATCCTGCCGCTGACAGCCGACACGTCCACGATCAGGACCGCCATCACGAAGATGAAGGCGATCGGCAACACCTACATTCCCGGCGGCCTGATCTGGGGGTGGCGCATGCTCTCGCTGGGCGCGCCCTTCGCGGAAGGCAAGCCATATGACGTCAAGAACCAGAACCCCCGCAAGATCATCGTGCTGCTGACCGACGGCGCAAACACGCTCAAGCCGAACTTTCCCTATCACTCGGCGAACAACGACGTGTCGGCTTCGAACGGCTATGTCACCGAGATCTGCAACAACGTGAAGGCGGCGGACATCGAGGTGTTCACCGTTGCGTTCGACGTGACGGATCCCGGGATCAAGGGGATCCTCCAGGGTCGCGCGACGAGCGCGGGGCACTACTTCGACGCTGGAAACGAACGGGCGCTCGAGGATGCCTTCAACCAGATGGCGGCATCGTTCCTCGACCGCCGCATCGCGCGCTAGGAGCGGCAGATTGCAGTTGGAGTTGGATTCCAGCCTTCTGCGGCCCTAACCCCGGAGAAGGTCAGAGGGTCACTGGAGGATGCCGCGGCCTTTCGGAACAGAGTGCGGATTGGCTCGTTGTGGTGCACCGGGGGCCACTCAACCGGAAGGACTTGAACAATGAAGAACGTAGCCATCTCCACCGCCCTGGCGCTCGCTCTTGCGTCCACCGCTCCTGCCTTCGCGCAGAACACCAACATCGACGCGGGCGGAGGAAAGGGTCTCGTCGTGGTAGATATCAGCAACATCAAGGCTGAGATCGCCGAGGAGATCGACGTCAACGTTGAGGACCTTGCCGACATCAATTCGGTGCAGGTGCCGGTCAACGCCGCCGCGAACGTCTGCAACCTCGACGTCAACGCCATCGCCAGCAGCAACGACCAGGGCACCAAGTCGTGCGAGGCCGAGAACACGAGCGACGCGGTCAACCAGGCGGTACAGCAGCAGCTCGGCTGATCCTACTCGGAGTATAGCGGGACCAGCACAAGGGGACCGCTGAGACGTTGCACCGGCTGCCATCGGCAGCCGGTGCTTTCGGTTCTCGGCCCAGCGCCCGCCGACCACGGAAGTGCAGGCCCACATGCAGCGGCCTCTCGTCCCTCTGACCTTGCCCCTGGATCAGGGCCGCATGCAGCTGGAATCCTCCGATTGGTGGAACGCAGGCATGGCCGGCGCGGTGATCGCCAGGAACTCCCTTGGTGACCTGTAGCCGAGCGCCGAGTGCGGGCGCACGGTGTTGTAGTGTCGACGTTCTTCTCGCGGCACTTCTTGCCGCGTTCCCAGCCGGTCGCCCGGCGTGGCCGGTGATTTCCTGAACCTCATCGCCCAGGGGACTTCACCCGCGAGCCGCGGCAGTGTAGGAGGCGCAATTAGGCGTAACAGCCTCCGGTCGCAGCCTACCCGGTCAAAACAAGGACAGCAGGATCACCGCGTTCGGCGCGGCAGGCTCACCGGAGGCCTTGGAGAAGGCACTCCAGATTGTCTCAAGACGACATCTATTCTGGCCTTGCCCAGCTGGGGGAAAAGACGGCCATTCCGGCGAACCCCGAGGGAGCGGTACTCGAGCGCGTCCCGAACCCGCAAGCGGGGACGCGGTACGCCGTGCGGTTCACGGCCCCGGAGTTCACGTCCCTCTGCCCGATCACGGGACAGCCGGACTTCGCCCATCTCGTAATCGACTACGTTCCGGGCGACTGGCTCGTCGAAAGCAAGTCTTTGAAGCTTTATCTGATGTCCTTCCGCAACCACGGCGCTTTTCACGAGGACTGCACCGTGTCGATCGGACGCCGACTTGCCGAGCTTCTGGCGCCGCAATGGCTGCGCGTCGGCGGCTACTGGTATCCGCGCGGGGGCATTCCGATCGACGTCTTCTTTCAGACCGGCCGCGCTCCGGGGGATGTCTGGATACCCGATCAGGGCGTGCCGCCCTATCGCGGGCGGGGTTGACGAAAGTGGATAGACTGACCGTACGGCGGGCCGAGGGCTTCGCCTATCTTGCACTCTTCGCCGCCTGCATTCCGCTGGCGAACTGGCTAATCGAAAACGTCGGCACGTTCTGCGCGCCCGACGGCCCCTGTGTGCTCGCGGTCTGGCCCGGGATCTCGGCGCCAAGTGGTGTTCTCGCGATCGGCGCCGCGCTGGTCCTGAGAGATCTGGTGCAGCGCCGGCTGGGCGTGAATTGGGCGTTCGCGGCCATTGCAGTCGGTGCACTCCTCTCCGGGCTGCTGGCTGCGCCTGCGCTCGTGTTGGCTTCCGTGGCGGCCTTCGTGCTGTCGGAGACTGCCGACCTTGCCGTCTTCACTCCGCTCCAGCGGCGTGGCCTCGTTCTGGCGGTGGCTGCGAGCGGCGTGGTCGGCATCCTGATCGACAGCATGCTGTTTCTCTGGCTGGCCTTCGGCAGCATGGAGTTCCTGTGGGGGCAGGTAATCGGAAAGGCATGGGCTCTCGTTGCAGCCTTGCCCTTCGTCCACATCCTTCGATTGCGCGACCGACGTCTTGGGGTGGTGCCGGCATGAGCGAACGCTGTTTCCATCGAGATCTGGATTTCGTTCAAGTCCACAAAAGCATTCTTGTCGTCGAGCCGGCAAAGGCCTGAGAGGCCGTCTCGAAACTGGCGCGGGAGGTGGATAGCCGGGGCCCGCGAATGTGATTCCAAAGCGGTTGTCGAAGCCAGCTTGGAGAACGTCATGTGGACCCCGACCGCCCGGCGGCACCATAATCGCAGACGCCTTCGCCACGGAAGTGACCTGACCGACGCGGAATGGGCGATCGTCGAGCCGTTCCTTCCGCCGCCGAGCCGCACCGGGCGGCCGCGCCGCTGGCCGATGCGCGAGATCGTCGATGCCATCTTCTACGTGCTGCGCTCGGGGTGCCCCTGGCACATGGTGCCGGACTGTTTCCCGCCGGCGAGCACGGTCTATCGCATGGTTCATGCGGCTGCGCGACGACGGTGTCTTCGCGACGATGAACCACCACCTCATGATGCGCGACCGCGAGCGAACCGGCCGTGAAGCGAGCCCCTCCGCGGCGGTGATCGACAGTCAGAGCGTCAAGACGACGGAGGCCGGCGGCCCTCGCGGCCACGACGCCGGCAAGAAGATCAAGGGCCGCAAACGGCACGCCATGGTCGATACCGCCGCCTCCGTCATACTCCTCGCACGAAGGCTGGCCCGGGCATCATGAGTTTCGAGACCGACTCTTAGGCTGTAGGATGAGTGCCGCGCCCGCCGGAGTCTTACGCTGCGTTAATGGCATCTACGGCATCCCGCGACTGGGGAGCCGCGCCTCGCCGCTCATGTTGCGGATGCCAGGATGCGCAGCTAGAGTTGCCCGCATTCAAGAGGAGACGGTCCGAGCATGAACTTCGAGCCCATTTTCGTCGGCGGTTGTCAGCGTAGCGGAACGACGGTCCTACATGCCCTTACATGCACCTCGCCTCGGACGAACGACTTTCTGAATGAGTGCAGTTACTTTATGTTCCTGTATCGGGCGTATGTTCAGGGCGAGAAGTTCTTTGACCACCATAGCAAGTTCTATTTCCGCGACCGGGAGCATATGAAACAGAGTCACTCGGTCATACTACGGAATGAACTTGAAAGAACATGGGATTGGCTGGGTCGGCCGGAAATATTGGCGCTGAAGAGCCCAGCTTTGACCGGCGGGTTTCCACTCCTCGGTGAGATGATTCCGGGAGCCCGGTTTATTGTCTCCGTTCGCGACCCGCGCGACGTCGTCGCTTCTCGGCTCGACGTGGAGCGCAAGCAGAACGCGGGCAAGCCGATCAACGTAGACAAAATTGTCCGCGACCAGTGCGAGGAATACCGGCGCGATTTCGAGAGCCTCATAGAGGGGCAGCTCGGGGAGCGGCTGTGCGTGATTCAGTACGAGCAGATGGTCGCGAAGGACCTCTCGCCGCTGCATCGCTTCGGACTCACGGACATCGATCCGGGCAAGCTCTGGGAGAGCAAGATACATCAGATGGGGAAAAGCGGCGGGGGCGCCTACATCACTCCCCTCTACGGTGGCGAGCTCTCGCCGGCATCCGTGGGTCGCTACCAGGAGGTTCTCGACAAGGAGAAACAAGCTCTCGTGTTAGAGCTTTGCGGGGATGTGGCAGACAAGGTGCGCGCCTTGGCTGCCTGAACGAGTTCTATCAACGGCGGAGCACATTCCGGCCACCGGGCTCAGTACAAGCAAGCCAAGGGCGGTAGCGGGTGCAACGCGCGAAGGGGCTCAATCAGGCTCCTTCGTGCGTCGGCGACCTGTACCGAGGATCAGATGTCAAGGATGTCGCCGGTCAGCTTGGTCGACGCTTCGGCGGCGTCCAGATCTCGCTCGGCCTCGTCTTCCGAACAGCTGCGACTGGCTCACTCGTCATCGGACAGCTCCTTGAGGGCCGGGGGATCTCGCCCTCGATCTCGGTCACATCCTGTGGCGTAAGGTGAGCGAGCGCTTCGCGGTTTCGCGCGAAGGAAGAGCGAGGAGCTCTAATCTCACTTGCCGGATGACCCTTGAGTATCCGTGTTGATCAAGCGATTTCCGGTGACCAGTGCCGGTTTGCCCTGAGCAGGGCGTTGGCGAGGACGAGGAGCTTGCGCATCACGGCGGTGATGGCTGGCTTTGCCGGTTTTCCGCGTGCGACGAGGCGGTCGTAGGAGGCCTTCATATTGGGGTTGAAGCCGCAAATCTGGCCCCCTGACGCCGCCGGCCTGCGCCCGGCACCGAGCTTCGTCCCGGAGGAGGGCGGATTTCGGGCACCGGCCGATCTGGCGGACAACGGCTGGACCACCCCGCTTCGATCAACTCACCACGCGTCTACCGGGCGAATGGATCTCCGGCACCAGGTCGCAGGCGGCGAGCGGCCCCGCCATCGCTCGCCTCTCGGCGTCGAAGGCAGTCCCCCAGCCTCGGTGGGCGCACGATCACGAATGACCGTGCTCATCGGCGGGCACCCTCCCGGTCTCCCTGTCGCCCCTTCGCCGGCCTCTTCGGCCCTTCCCGACCCTGCTGAACGCTCGAGGGTCGCGAGGTTCGTCGATGTGGTTGCGAGGGGCCGCCGTGGCCTTTTCCGCGGGCTCGAGAAAGCCCACCCGCCAGGGCGAGGCGAGCCTTCCTGCAGAAGGCGATGCCGCGCAGGGCGATGGCGATGAGAGCCAGGATAGCGGGCACGACAAGGCCGAGGGTCACCTGCGCGACCAAGACACCCGTGACTGCTGCGACGGCGACTTTCGCCACCCCAACGGGGAGAGGAACGAGCTCCCCCTGGAGCAGGATCATAGCGAGCTGCTGACATGGGCTCCGCGGGGCCTCACCAGCGCCGTGCCGGGGGCAGGAGACATCACCATGCGCACCAGCCGCCATCGACGGGGATGGTCACGCCGGTGACCGCGTCCGAGGCCGGAGACGCGAGGTAAATCACCGTGCCGACGATGTCGGCGGGCTTGTAGAAGTCCACCCTGCTGGGCGTGCGCTCGCGCAAGAAGGCGCGGTGGGCGTCTCCCTTCGGGTTGTCGAACTCGAACACGTTGTTGATGGGCGTCTCGACAGGCCCCGGCGCGACGGCGTTGACGGTGATGCCGTAGGGCGCCAGCTCGCAGGCCACCGCCTTGGTCAGGTTCACGATCCCGCCCTTGGAGGCGCAATAGGCAGGGCAGTTGAGGAACCCTCCGAGGCCGGCGATCGACGTCATGTTGATGATCTTGCCGTATCGCCGCTCACGCATCAGGGGAGCCAGCGCCCTGATGCAGAAGAACAGGCCCTTCAGATTGATGTCGAGGCCGCGGTCCCAGATCTCCTCCGTCGTGTCGTCGATGGACACGACATCGAATATCCCCGCGCTGTTGACGAGGATATCCACGGCGCCGAAATGCTCGATCGAGATCTTCGCCATCGCCTCGATCATGTCGACGCGGGAGATGTCGACTTGAATGGCGATGGCCTCGCTTCCGCCGGCTCGGATCGAATCCGCGACGCTCCCGGCCGTCTTCGCGTTGATGTCGGCGACGATGATGCGGCAGCCCTGCGCTGCCAGCTCCCTCGCGAAAGCCTCGCCGAGCCCTTGGCCACCGCCGGTTACGAGAGCGACCCTACCATCAAGCATGATAGCCTCAGCATTCCGGGATGACTGGCCGAACGAGGGTGTTCAGTATATTCTTACCTACCCCAATGCTGTCAACGCGACCCCTCCATCCTCCTGCGGAGGAGGATGAGGCCGCCTGGATCCCGCGGCGAGGAAGAGCGATGTACGAGACCATAGTGAAGGGTGCCACGGTGGTCACCGCAGCGGACACGTTCCAGGCCGATATCGGGATCGCCCAAGGCCGCATTGCCGCCCTGGGTCGCGATCTGCGGGACGCGGCCGAGGTGATCGAAGCCGATGGCCTTCTCGCCCTTCCAGGCGGCATCGACAGCCACGTGCACATCGCGCAGCCTTCCGGCGACGGCGTCGTCATGGCGGACGACTTCGCAAGCGGCACGCGCTCCGCCGCTTGCGGCGGCAACACCACCATCCTGCCGTTCTGCCTCCAGCAGCGCGGTCAGCGGTTGAGGGAGGCTCTCGACGACTATCATGCGCTGGCAGCCGGCCAGTGCCATGTCGATGTCGGCTTCCACCTGATCCTCGCGGATCCCACACCGCATGTGCTCGGCCAGGAGCTGCCTGCCCTCGTTGCCGAGGGATACACGTCGCTGAAGCTCTTCATGACGTACGAGGGCCTTGCGTTGAGCGACCGGCAGATCCTCGACACGATGGACGTCGCGCGCGAGACGGGTGCGCTCGTCATGGTCCATGCCGAGAACGAGGACGCCATCCGCTTCCTCTGGGACAAGGCGGAGCGTCATGGGGAGACGGCCCCCAAGTATCATGCCGCGACCCGCCCGGTACCGGTCGAGCGGGAAGCGACACACCGGGCGATCTCGCTGGCCGAGATCGCCGGAGTGCCGCTCATGGTCGTTCACGTCTCGAACCGGGAGGCGATGGAGGAGATCGACCGCGCCCGACGGCGAGGGCTGAAGGTCTTCGGCGAGACCTGCCCGCAATATCTGATGCTGACGGCAGAAGACCTCGATCTGGAGGGGATGGAGGGCGCGCGGTTCGTCTGCTCGCCGCCGCCCCGGGACCGGGCCAGCCAGGCCGCCTGCTGGGAGGGGCTGGAGACGGGGATCTTCGACGTCTTCTCGTCGGACCATTGCCCATTCCGGTGGGAGGACACCGCGGGCAAGCAACATCCCAAGGGCAGGCAGAGCTTTCGATGGATACCGAACGGCATTCCGGGCGTCGAGACGCGCCTCCCGATCCTGTTCTCTGAAGGTGTTCGCAAGGGTCGGATCAGCGTCAACCGCTTCGTGGCCCTCACGGCAACGAACCATGCCAGGCTCTACGGGCTCTATCCTCGCAAGGGCACGCTGGCGGTGGGATCGGACGCGGACATCACGCTGTGGGACCCGGAGCGACGCTGCAGGATCAGCCAGAGCCGCCTGCACCATGGTGCCGACTATACGCCCTATGAGGGGCTGGAGGTCGAAGGGTGGCCGGTGCGCACCATGGTGCGCGGCGTCACGGTGGCGCTGGAGGGGGAGATCGTGGGCCCCAGTGGTCATGGACGCTATCTGCGACGCCACCCCGGCCGGCTCGGCGGGTGACCCGCTTCGAGTGCGGGAAGCCCCTAGCTGTCCTGGGCGCGCGGCACCACACCGTGATCGCCTGTCAGACCGATCAGGGGCCGAACGGCGATGATCGTGTCGACCATGCGCCGCGCATGGCGATCGTTCAGATCCGGCCGCTTATCGAGGAAATGGACCGAGATCCAGCCTGCGAGCGAGCCGGCTTCGTCGACCAGCGGCCCCAGCATCTGCGCACGCACCTTGTACGCCTTCACCAGGGCGGGCGGAGCTTCCGGAACGGCATTCTCGAGATCCTGCTGAACGAGAACCTGCCGATGCTCGTCGAGCCAAGCGACGGTCGCGGCCGCCCGCTGGTTTATCGACCCTTCCTGCGACAAGGATGCGATACCGTTCCTCAGGATTTCCAGGCAGGGAAGCTGCACCGACCACCCGCGGCTCGGGTCGTCGACGCGCAGCGTACACCTATCTCCGTCCACGGCGTCGACGAGATCCGACAGGGCTTCCCGCACTCTGGTGAGATCGTCCACTTCATCCTCCGCATATCAGGCGATTTCGCGAGACCGACTGCCCCGCATGATGGAAAGTCTCGCGGCACCACCCCTGCCGCAACGCCGATTCTGAACTCCGATCGGATGACGAGCCGATCTCTCCGGGAGGTTCGCCGCCTCGCGCCACCGCGCCAGTCCCCGCCGCCCTTCCCCTGAAGGCCGGTATCCGCTCGGGAGGCGCACATTCTTCCGAGACCTCCCCCGCCACCCAGGTGAGACCGGCCATGCGCGCGACGGCAGCGCGGCGGCGGCGGCGGCGGCACCACACAGCGGGGGTCCCGCCGGCACCTTCGCCTCTCCGAGAGCCTGCCCGCGGCGCAGGCTAAAGCACTTTCCCATCAGAACGCATCATAGCCGGCGGCCGCGAAGTAGTTGCGGCACTCGGTGGGGGTGAAGCGGTCGATGGCTTCGGCAACGGCATCCCAGAGTTCGGTGACGGTCCGCTTGGCGGCACCGTTCAGCAGCGCCTTGAGCTTGGCGAAGGCCATCTCGATCGGGTCGAAGTCGGGGCTGTAGGGCGGGAGGTAGCGGACGGTCGCGCCTGCCGCCTCGATCGCCTCCCGGATGCCGGCGACCTTGTGGGCAGGCAGGTTGTCCATCACGACGACGTCGCCGGGCTTGAGCGTCGGAGCGAGGACCTGCTCCACATATGCCTTGAAGGCAGGGCCGCCCATCGGGCCGTCGAGCAGCATCGGCGCCGTGAGGCCGCCGAGACGGAGGCCGGCAGTGAAGGTCGTGGTCTTCCAGTGCCCGTGAGGCACTGCGGCGCGGCAGCGCTCGCCTTTCGGAGCGCGGCCATAGCGGCGGGCCATCTTGGTCGAGGCGGCGGTCTCGTCGATGAAGACGAGGCGCTCCGGGTCGAGGTCGAGCTGGGCCTCGAACCAGGCCTGCCGCCGCTTCAGGAGCTTCGGGCGCTCCTGCTCGGCAGCGTGCGCCGTCTTTTTTTGCGCGTCACCTTGTGGCGGTCG
>NZ_AWXZ01000023.1 GCF_000496075.1 Lutibaculum baratangense AMV1 | reverse complement strand
CACAACCGAACCCGATTGTAATTAAGTAGATACTGTGTTTTCCTGCGGAGGCACCGCAGCGGCAGACACACCCCACCGCTCGAGCCACGTCCACTTGGGGGCGGGACCCATCGAGCCCTCCAGGAGAATGCTCGTGCTGGACCTTCTCATAGTAGGCGCAACCCTCGTCACAGGCACACGCGGCGACGAGATCATCCATGACGGTCATCTGGCGATAGAAGGCAACCGGATCGTCTCCATCGGCCGCCGGGAAGACATTCCGGACGGCACCGATGCGGCGAGGATGCTGGAGATCCCGGGCCGCCTCGTGACGGCTGGGTATGTGAACGTTCACACCCATGCGGTCCTGTCCCTGATGCGCGGGATCGCCGTCGATATGGGTTTCGCGCCGGCATATACTCGGGGCGTACCGCACGGGCACGACGTCAACGAGGATGAGGCGGTCGCGCTGGCCAGGCTGGGGGCGCTGGAGGCGCTCTCGTTCGGCTCCACCACCATGGTCGACAGCTGGGTGCACGCTCACGCGACGCTACCTGCCATGGCCGAACTCGGCTTGCGGGTCTGGTCCTGCACCCGTTTCCACGATGTGGACTTCACGCGTGTCCACGAGGGAGTCTGGGTTCACGACCCCCGCATCGGCGACGCATGCATCGCCTCCACCATCGACCTCCTGAAGGCTCATCATGGCGGTGCAGGCGGCCGAACGAACGTCATGCTGGCCCCCCATGCGCCAGACACCTGCTCCGAAGAGCTGCTCAGGAAAGTCGCGCATCTGTCAGCCGAGACAGGGCTGAACGTGTGGACGCATCTCTCGCAGAGCAGAATAGAGAACGACCTTATTCTGAAACGCAGCGGATGCACGCCGACACAGCTTCTCAAGCGGGCCGGCCTGCTCAACGACAAGTTGATCGCCGCGCACTGCATCTTCCTGAGCGAGGAGGATATCCCGCTCATCGCGGATTCGGGCATGACCGTCGCTCACGTTCCGAAAGGGAACGCGACGGGAGGCGCGATGGCTCCAACCCCTAGTCTGAGGGAAGCGGGCGCCCGGATAGCATTGGCGACAGACAACCTGACCCAGGACATGACCGAGGTCATGCGGTGGGCTCTCGCCGTGGCCCGCCTGCAGACGGGTAAGGTCTCCACGGAGTGGCAGCCGGAAGACGTCTACGAGATGGCGACTGCGGCGGGGGCGCGCGCACTCGGGCAAGAAGGGAGGATCGGCGCACTGGCCGTCGACGCACTGGCCGATCTTGTCGTCTTCGACATGAGGAAGCCCCATCTGACCCCGCTCCTCGATCCCCTCGGCACGCTGGTCCACGACGGCTGCGGACGTGACGTCGAACACGTCTTCGTCGACGGGCGGCAGGTGGTGGGAGGTGGCGAGGCCCTGCTGGTGAATGCCGCCGCCATTCGAGCGGAGGCTCAGGCCGCGGCAGAAGCGATCTGGGAAAGGACCGCAGCCGCCCATCACGCCAGTCTGGGCAATCGAGACCAGGTGTGAGACTTCCCGTCGCTTCCGGTCTCCCGGCCGCCGGACGGTGCGTGGCGGGGCTCTTCCGCCCCGTCAGGACCGGGGGCGCTGACGCCGCTTGCCGGCCGTTCCTTTCTTGGAGCGGCCGGACTGCGCGGGATCTGTCTTCAGGTAGCGCGTCACCGCCTCGACCACCGTCTCCCGCCGCGCCGCCAGCCAGGCGGGATCGGCGAGGTCACGATTGAACATGCTGCCGAGCGTGTGGCGGTTCGAGACGTGGATGAAGCACAGGCCCAGGATCGAGATATATAGGCTCTCGGCATCGATATCCTGCCGGAAGAGGCCTGAAGTCTGGCCGCGCGAGAGGATCCTGTTCATCGTCTCGAGCAACGGCCGCGTCATCTGCGGGATCGTCTGCGAGCGCTGGATCGTCTGCCCCATCATCAGGTTCTCGCTCATGATCAGGCGCACGAAGTGCGGATCGTGGGCGAGGAAGTCGAAAGTCAGTTCGACGAGCCGCTGCATCGCCGTTGCCGGGTCGAGATCGGCGACGTCTAGCTCGCGTTCCCGCTCGCGGATGGTGCTGTAGGTGGCCTCGAGGGAAGCGAGGTAGAGGTCATCCTTGTTCCCGAAATAGTGGTAGATCATCCGGACGTTGATGCCGGCGGCCGCCGCGATGCGCTCGATGCGGCCGCCTGAGTAGCCGTGCTCCGCGAACTCCGAGAGCGCGACCTGGAGGATGCGCTCCCGGGTGACCGCGCCCTTGCGTCGCGGCGCCGCCGCAGCCCGCTCCGTCGTCGAACTGCTCATGGGGCCCCATCCTGCTGCGGCGAGACGGGGGCTGAGACCGCACGCCACCCACCAGCGGCCGCGGCACGGCTCGCCTGCAGGCTCATCGCACCGCCGCCCCTGCCGCCGGCACGGCGAGGAACGCCCGTCCGACGAGGTCCAGAAGGTCGATGTCGCGGCCCCGCCGCGCGATGACCGACAGGCCGATCGGCGCCCCGCCCACCGTCCCGGCCGGAACTGTGACCTGCGGCAGGCCACCGAGGCCCGCGACGCAGAGCAGAGCCATCGCCCGGTTCCGGAAGTCGACCTCCACCTCCTCGACGGCGCCGCCGCGTGGCGGTGCCGGCCGCGGCGTCGTCGGCAGGCAGACGACGTCGTCCGGCCCGATCGCTTCGTCGAGCCGGAGGCGGATCTCCTCGCGCCGCCGCGTGGCGGCGGCCACATCGGCCGAGCCTATCCGCGAGGCCGCGGCGAAACGCTCCGCCACGCCCGGCCCGAAGCGCGGCTGCCTCGTTGCGATCCACGTCCCGAGCGCCGCCCAGATCTCGCCGGCCTGGAGCACCCGGAACGTCTCGAACCAGGATTCGAGGCCCTCGGGGGCGAGGGTCACCTGCGCTGCCTCTCCCACGGCCGCCGACAGGGACGAGACCCCCGCCTCGAGCCCACCCCGCACATCGGCGTCGGCGCGGGCCATTCCGTCCTCGGCGATCACCAGTCGACGGAACGGCCGGGCCGGCGCCTCGTCGCGGAGCAGCACGCGCCCCACCCTCGTCATCAGCTCGGGATCGCGTGCCATCCAGCCGGTGCAGTCGAAGCTGCCGGCGAAAGGATGCACCCCCTCGAGCGACGCGCGGCCGTGGGTGGGCCGCATGCCGAAGATGCCGCAATAGGCCGAGGGAACCCGGACCGAACCGCCGCAGTCGGTGCCGATCGCGAAGTCGACGAGCCCGCCCGCCACGACGGCCGCCGAACCGCTCGAGGAGCCGCCGGTGACGCGGTCGGGCGCCCGCGGGTTGATCGGCGCCCCGTAATGCACGTTGTCGCCGGTCAGCGAGTAGCACATCTCGTCGCTCACGGTGCGACCGGCGAGGCTTGCCCCCGCGTCGAGCAGCAGGCGCAGCGCTTCCGCGGTTTCCGTCGCCGGAGGGTGGCTCGACGTCCACTCGGGATGGCCGAAGCCGCGCGGCCGGCCAGCGATGTCGAAGACGTCCTTCGCGGCGAAGGACAGGCCCGCCAGCGGCCCGCCCCGCGTGCCCTCGAGGGTCGCGTGGTAGTCGCGGCAAAAGGCGCCGAAGGGGTCATGTGGCAGGGCGTCGAGCGCCCTCTGTGCTTCTGTCATGGTCAGTCCGGGCGGTGAATCTGAACGGGCGGCCGCGTGATGGTCCGCCGCCCGCGCTTGAACGCATGGAGCACCGGTGCGAGCTCGGCCACGGCTCGCTCGGGGCTGTCGGAGTCGAGCACCACGAGGTCGGCGGACTTGCCGGGCGCCAGGCCGTAATCGTCGAGGTTCATCAGCTTCGCCGACCGGGTGGTGATCATGTTGAAGCACTCGCGCACGTCGCTCTTGGCGCCGATATGGCAGATATTGGCGTTGAGATTCGCCATGCGGATCAGCGAACAGTCGCCGAACGGCGTGAACGGGTTGAGCACGTTGTTCGTCGAAAGCGAGCAGTTGACCCCGTGGTGCAGCAGCTTGTGGGTCGCGGTGACCCCCCGGATCGGGCCATGCTCGGGATCCCGCCCCATCAGAAAGAGGTCCGTCGAGGGCAGAACCGTCAGCGCGACGCCCGCATCGGCGAGCCGCCGGGCAGCCTGCTCGAAGCGCTCGGGCGACGTGTTCGACAGCTTCGTGACGTGGCCGATCGCGGTGCGCCCGCCGCGCCCGTAGCGCTCGGAGAGCTCGCAGACATAGATCAGGTCGAGCTCGTCGGCGGTCGGCCCGAAATCGAGATGCATGTCGATGTCGATGTCGAATTCGCGCGCCATCGCGAAGACACGGTCGATCTGGGCCTTTGGATCGGTGTCGGTATAGGGCGCCGCGCCCACCACCGTGGCGCCCGACTTCAGGGCCTCGACCATCAGCTCCTCGGTGCCGGGGTTGTTCGTCAGCCCCTCCTGCGGAAAGACGCAGATCTCCACGTCGATCGCCCACCGATAGTCCTTGGCCAGCGCGACGACGCCCTCGAGCCCCCGCAGGCCGATGCCCGGGTCCACCTCGAGCTGCGTGCGCATGTGCGTCGTGCCGTGCGCGACGCTTTTCTCGAGGGTCCGCTTGCCGCGCTCGTAGACGTCCTCCGCGGTGAAATCCTTCTTGGCCCGCGCGACCTCCTGGATCGCCTCCTCGAGATCGCCCCGCCGTGCCTCGCAGCGGTCGACGATGCACGATTTGTCGAGATGTATGTGGGTCTCGACGAAGCCGGGCGCGACGAGCCGGGCCCCGGCGTCCAGTTCCTCACCCTCCGCCGCCAGCCCCGGCCCGATCGCGGCGATGCGGCCGTCCGCGACGGCGATGTCGACGAGTTCGTCCGATGCGCCGGGAAGTCGAGCGCTTCTGATGATGAGGTCCACGGCCACCAGACTCCTCAGCCTTCGATCATGTGAGGTGACGCCACCGGGCAGGAGGGCGTTCGCCAAGGTCGCCCGCCCCAAAGATCAATAATTACATACTTCACAAGGAGCCGATGATCCACCCCCAAGCGTGTCCACCGCGCGCCTGCTCCGGCCGCTCAGCCTTGCGCACGGGCCCACAGCTGGCGGGCTGCTTGAGCGCCTTCCCTGCGGATCTCCTCCTCGTCAACGAGCGTCGGTCGCCCGTCCTCGACCACGAGCCGCCCGTCAACCGCGACGAACCCGACGTCGCGGCCGTGGGCGACATGGACGAGGTTTCCGAGGGGGTTCACGTTCGGCGTGAGGTGGGCCCGGCGGAAATCGAAGCCGACGAAGTCAGCCTTCTTGCCCAAGACGAGGCTTCCGAGGTCTTCGTCCAGCCCCATCGCACGAGCGCCTTCCATCGTCGCCATGTCGAAGACGTGGTGCGGCTGCCAGAAGTCCGTCACGCCGCCTTCCTGGAGACGACCGACGGCGAGAGCCCACCGCAGGACCTCGATCATGTCGGCATGCATGTTGTCCGTTCCGAGCGCGAGCGCCGCGCCGGCGCGACGCAGCCGCGAGGTCGGCGCCGCTGTCCCTCCGGTCGCATTCCCCTTCGGGATGTGGCAGACCGTCATCCTGGCCCGTCCCACCCGCGCGATGTCGCTCTCCGTCAGGTAGAGGCAATGCGTCCCGAGCAGTCGGTCGTCCAGCAGTCCGACCGACTCCAGGAGCTCCGCGGGCGTCAGCCCGTCACGCTCTCTGACGCGCTCCACTTCGATCCGGCTCTGCGCGAGATGGATGTTGACGCGCAGGCCGAGCTCTCGACGGGCGTCATAGACGTCCGCCAACAGCTCGCGCGAACACGTGTCGGGGGCGTGCGCGGCCAGCTGCACGCCGATCCGCCCGTTCATGGCGCCGTGCCACCGACTGGCGAGTTCCGCGGCGTCCCTCAGCGTGCGCTCCCCGATCTCCCGCCGGTGCTCCCAGACCTGGCGATGCACGGAGGAGAAATCCACGTCATGTATCCGCCCGCACGCATAGACCCGCATCCCCAGCTCCTCCATCGCCGGCAGCGCGACATCGGCATGAACGTAGCTGTCGTTGATGAGGGTCGAGCCGAACAGCATCGCCTCCAGCGCGCCCAGTCGCGCCAAAGCCCGCGCCTCGTCGGGGGTAACGTCGTGGCCGTGCGGCACGCCGGGGGTGTATGCCGGGGCAAAGCCCATATCCTCGGCCACGCCGCGCACCATGCAGAGATTTGCGTGGGTGTGCACATTGACGAAGCCGGGCGTGATGACGAAGCCGCTCGCCTCGACGACACGCGTGGCCTCCAGCGCGCCGACCTCGCCTGCCGGGGCGAGAACCGCGAGCCGGCCGTCGCGGACACCGATCACAGCATCCTCGATGACGGGACGGTTCGGCGCCGCCGTCAGGACGGTTCCGCCACGCACGAGGAGGTCGAGCTTCTGGGGTCGGGTCGCATCCATGCCGAGATCCTCTAGAGCCACGTTCTGGCGCCGGACGATCGCGGCAAGACGGCCGCGGCCGGCGCGCTTGCGTCGAGATCCGGCGTTGCCGGAGGCTGCCCGCGTTCAGGGTACGGCCTGCGGAGAACCCGCCTTCTCACGGTCTTCACCTCGCCCTTCCGGTCAGGCGCCCATCGGGACGGCGCTTCATGCGGGCCGGCGCAATGACCGAAAGAACCCGTCGTAGAGCACCCACAACACGACAAGAAGGAGAACGACCCCGACAGGCCTCGTGAGCACGATCCAGACCTGTTCCCCTTCGAAAATGGCCATCGCACGCCGGAAGCTGCTGTCCGCGAGCGGCCCCAATATGATCCCCATGGCCATGGGACCTGGCGGAACGCCTATGAGATTGAGGAAGTACCCGATGACGCCGAAGACGAGCATCACATACACGCCGAACATCGTCATGTCGGACGCGTAGGCACCGATCACGCACAGCGGCACCAGCAGCGGCATGAGTACCTGCCGTGGCATGGTGAGCAGCTTGATCGTCGGCTTCGCGATGATCAACGCCACAACATACGTGGAGATAGCCCCAACGAGCAGGGCCGCATAATGGAAGTGAACCAGGCCGGGATAGCTGAAATCGATCATCGGGCCGACGACGACATTGTGCAGGTTCAGGGCACCCAGATACATCGCGGCGACGACACCGCCGGGTATCCCGATGGCCAGCATCGGCAGGAGGGTGCCTCCGATGGAGGCGCTGTTTCCCGTTTCCGCGGCCGCGATACCGTCCAGGGATCCGTGCCCGTATTCCTGCGCCACCTGGCCTTTCGCCTGCCTTTTTGCGACGCCGTAGCACACGAACGCCGCCACGTCCGGGCCGAGTGGAGGGATCGCCCCGATCGTGGCCCCGATGATGCCCGAGCGCAGGCCCGTCTTCGAGATCCTCTTCAGTATGCGGAAGGGCGGGAACAGGCGCCCGCTGCTTTGGGGGATGGTGTAGGGGCTTCTCGACGGAAGCACCCGCAGCACCTCCGCAAATCCGAACAGGCCGATCATGATCGGCACGAAACCGGCGCCACCGTAGAGTTCGTTCAACCCGAAGGTGTAGCGGGGGTAGGCGTTCACCGGATCGAGCCCCACCATCGAGATGAGGATTCCGAGCCCGCCCGAGATCCACCCCTTGATGGGCTGGCCGCTGGCCGTGAGGCTTCCGGAAAGCAAGATCCCGATGACGGCGAGCAGGAACAGCTCCCACGACCCGATCTTGAGGGCGAGCGCCAGGATCAGCGGAAACAGGAACACGAGGAACACGAGGCCGGCCACGTTGCCGATGAGCGAGGCCGTCAGCGCCGTCCCGAGCGCCAGACCGCCCTGCCCCTTCCGGGCCAGCGGAAACCCCTCGATTCCCGTGCAGACGGCGGCGGGCGTTCCAGGTATATTTATGAATACTGCGGATATTGACCCGCCCAGGGTGCTTCCAAGGTAGACCGCCAGCAGGAACATTATAGCTGTATTCAGGTCCATCACCGAGGAGAAGCCGATCAGTAGCGCCATCGCCATCGTGGTCGACAGCGCCGGCATCGCGCCCCAGAAGATCCCGAGCGCCGCCCCCACCACACTGGCCAGAAGAAGCCCCGGCTGCAGAGCCACCGTGAGCTGATTCAGAAACGAGGCGAATTCCGCAATGAAATTCGGCATCTGACTGAATCCGATCATGGAAGCATGACCGAGAAGAATCTCTCGAAGGTCTGGGTGAGAAATATCGTGGTGGCCAAGGAAATGAGGATTATCCAGACCCACCACCCTCTCCAGAAATACCAGAGCGTTGCGGCGAGATATACCAAGGTCGCAAGGAAGAAACTCAAGAGAGGAATGAGTATCAGGGCGTATGCCGCGACGCTTCCGGCGACGATCAGAATGCGGGCCAGATGGAGGCCCGACATTTCCTCTGTATCGAACTCATCCGGCGCAGCCTCCTCCCTCGGAGATCTACGCCATACCGACGTCGCCAGGATCGCAGCCATCACCAGGAGCGCGGAGCCGCAGATGAGAGGGAAGAGCCCGGGGGCCTGGCCCCATCCCCCCGGGCGTGGCATCGCCAGGGCGCTGACGATGACGGCCACGGATAGAGCGGCCAGGCTGCAGGCGAGGACATAGTCTGCAGCCCGTGACCCGCTCCCCCCCATGATGTGGCTCTACTCCACTGCGGTCGGCTGATAATCGGCCGGCGGCCACCAGCCGTCGAATTCCTCGGCCGTGGGAAGGCCCAGCTCTTCGGGGCTGCGCTCCGCGATCTCCAGATCGTCGAAGAGGTTCGCCGCGAGCACCTCCAGTCGCGCGGCCCTCTGGTCCGACTCCTCGCCATAGAGGTATGCCGGCCGGAGAAAGCGATCGTCGAGCATCTGCTTGAACTCGGGGTTCTCGAGCGCGGTCTCGATCGCCGCCCGCAGCTTCGTGAGGATGGGAGCGGGCGTTCCCCGCCGCAGGCCGATCCCATACATGCTGCCGAATGGAGCGAGCTCCGCGAATTCGGGCACGAAATTCGTCACGGACGGGAGGGTGCCCACACCGGGCACTTCCAGATCTTCATCCGCGAAATGCGCGAGGTTTCGGAGCTTGCCGGCCTTGATGAACTCGATGTGCTCGTGCAGGCCCGAGACGACGACGTCGACCTCGTTCTGAAGCACGGCAAGGGTGGCGGGGGCGCCGCCGTCGTATGTCACGATGTTGACGTCGAGATCCAGCGTTGCGGCCAGCAACGACATGACCTCGTGCCACAGCCCGCCCTTCCCGTCCGTCGCCACCCTGAGCTTGCCGGGATTGTTGCGAGCCTCTTCGACGAACTCCTCGAACGAGCCTATCTCCGATTGAGAGGAGACAGACCAGCTCCCCAGGGAATTCCCCACGAGGAACGTCTCGAAATCTCGCCAGCCGGCCAGGTCAGCCAGCCCCATTGCACGAAAGTGCTTCAAATAGTTCCCGAACCCGAGCCACGTGTAACCGTCGGCCGGCTGATCGTAGACATGTTGAGCTGCGATGGCGCCGACACCGCCGGTCATGTTCGTCACCCGGATCGACGTTCCCAGCTCCTGCTCGATCGCTTTCGCCACCGTTCGCAGGATCAGGTCGGTGCCACCGCCGGCGGAGTACTTCACGACCAGCGTGATGGGCCGGGTAGGCCACTCCTCGGCAGCGTCCGCTTTGGGTGCGGCCCAGAGACTTCCGATCAGGATCGACAACGCTATCGCCGACCTTGCGAGCAGTGAGTTCATCTCAACCCCTCCGTTTCGAGACATTGCAGGCACCCACCCGCCCAGACGGCTGCCGCGCCACGGGTAAGTATGCTTTTACATTGTGCCTGCGGTGTCAAGGGGAGCTTCCCCAAAGTCAGGAGCCCTCCGAAGCCTTCGGGGTGCGGGGTGGGCGCGTTGGCGGGATCGAGCGGCGGCCGGCGCGAGCGGCAGCGGAAGCGCAGACCCGGCTCGTGCAGCTTCGCAGGAAATCTCCGCCCCGGATGCCACGACCGGGAAGCTCCACCTTGACGGCGGCATCCTTGGCCGAAGCTCCGGAGCCGCGGGAGCGGGCCGGCTCGCCCCGTGAGGTAGCCGCTCGAAGCGTGCCACGCCAACCTCCTGCACGACCCCGTTGACAATACCTATCGGGTTAGTAGGCTTTAATCTCTACTAACCCGATGGGATTGGAGATCGAACATGCTCCGGCACCGACCTCACCTGATCGCGGCGCTTGGGGCGTCGCTGCTCTTCGCGACGCCGGCCCTTTCGCAGACGACGCTTCTGAACGTCTCGTACGACCCGACGCGAGAGCTCTACAAGGAGTTCAACCAGGCCTTTGCGGAGCACTGGAAGGCACAGGGCGGCGACGCCGTGGAGATCCGCATGTCGCATGGCGGCTCCGGCAAGCAGGCGAGGTCGGTCATCGACGGGCTCGAAGCCGACGTCGTGACGCTCGCGCTCGAGGCCGACATCAACGCCATCGCCGAGAACTCGGGCAGGATCGCCGCGGACTGGCGCGGCCGGCTGCCCAACAACAGCTCGCCCTACACATCGACCATCGTCTTCCTCGTCCGCAAGGGCAACCCGAAGGAGCTGAACGACTGGGGCGACCTGGTGAAGGACGGCGTCGAAGTCATCACGCCGAACCCGAAGACCTCCGGCGGCGCGCGGTGGAACTTCCTCGCAGCGTGGGGCTGGGCCGAGAGGGAATTCGGCGGCGACGAGGCAAAGGTGACGGACTACGTGTCGAGGCTGCTCAGGCACGTTCCGGTGCTCGACACGGGCGCCCGCGGTTCGACGACGACCTTCGTCCAGCGCGGCATCGGCGACGTGCTGCTCGCATGGGAGAACGAGGCCTTCCTCGCCCTCGAGGAGTTCGGTCCGGACGAGTTCGAGATCGTCGTGCCGTCGGTGTCGATCAAGGCGGAGCCGCCGGTCGCCCTGGTGGACGAGAACGCGAAGGCGCACGGCACGACCGAGCTGGCTCAGGCCTATCTCGAGTATCTCTACAGCGACGTCGGCCAGAGGCTCGCGGCGAAGCACTACTACCGGCCGGCGAAGCCCGAGCTCGCGAACCCGGAGGACCTCGAGCGCTTCGGCGACGTGGCGCTGGTGACGATCGAGGACTTCGGCGGATGGGGCGAGGCGCAGCCGCACTTCTTCGGCGACGGCGGCGTCTTCGACCAGATCTACCAGCCGACGAACTGAGGATCCTGGTCATGGCGCACGCCGCCGGCGTGATCTTCAGGCAGCCGAGCGTCATACCCGGCTTCGGGCTGGCGCTCGGCTTCACCCTGATCTACCTGAGCGCGATCGTGCTGATCCCGCTGCTCGCCCTCGTCGTGAAGAGCGCCGGGCTCGGGTGGAGCGACTTCTGGCGTCTCGCCACGGACGCAAGAACGCTCGCGGCGTTGCGCCTGAGCTTCGGGGCGGCGCTCGTCGCGGCCATGATCAACGCGGTGTTCGGGCTGCTCCTCGCCTGGGTGCTCGTGCGCTACCGCTTCCCGGGCCGCCGCCTGATCGACGCCTTCATCGACCTGCCCTTCGCCCTGCCGACGGCCGTCGCCGGCATCGCCCTGACCGCCCTCTACGCGCCCAACGGATGGGTGGGGCAGTTCCTCGCGCCGCTCGGCCTCAAGGTCGCCTACACGCCGCTCGGCGTCATCGTCGCGCTGACCTTCGTGAGCCTGCCTTTCATCGTCCGGACGGTCGAGCCGGTGCTCGCCGAGATCGACCGGGAGCTCGAGGAGGCGTCGGCGACGCTCGGGGCCACCCGGCTGCAGACCGTCTCGAAGGTCGTCCTTCCGAGCCTCCTGCCGGCCCTGATGACGGGCTTCGCGCTCGCCCTCGCCCGGGCGGTGGGCGAGTACGGCTCCGTGATCTTCATCGCCGGCAACATTCCCTACGTGTCGGAGATCGCGCCGCTCCTGATCGTCATCCGCCTCGAGGAGTTCAACTACGGCGCGGCGACCGCCGTGGCGGCGGTCATGCTCGCCATCTCCTTCTCGATGCTCCTTCTCATCAACCTGATCCAGGCGTGGAGCCGCAGGAGGTTCGGTCATGGTGCTTGAGCCCTCGTTCCAGGGCGCCGTGCTCGCGGCCCCTGCCAGGTCGAGCCACCGCTCGCCGGTTTCCGAGGCGCCGGCGACGAGGCGGGTCCTCATCGCGATCGCCCTCCTCTTCCTCGGATTCTTCCTCTTCCTGCCGCTCGTCGCGGTGTTCGTGGAGGCGCTGCGCGGAGGCGTCGGCACCTATCTCCGGGCGATCAGCGAGCCGGACGCCCTCTCGGCGATGAAGCTGACCCTGCTGGTGGCGGCGATCGCCGTGCCGGCGAACATCGTGTTCGGGATCGCGGCCGCCTGGGCGATCGCGAAGTTCGAGTTCAAGGGCAAGGCGTTCCTGATCACGCTGATCGACCTGCCGTTCTCCGTGTCGCCGGTGATCTCGGGCCTCGTCTACATCCTGCTCTTCGGCACGCACGGAGTTCTCGGGCCGCTGGTCGAAAGCGCGGGCATCAAGATCGTCTTCGCCCTGCCGGGTATCGTGCTCGCGACGATCTTCGTGACGTTCCCCTTCGTCGCCCGCGAGCTCATTCCGCTGATGCAGGAGCAGGGGACGGGCGACGAGGAGGCCGCCCTGTCGCTCGGGGCGAGCGGCTTCAAGACCTTCCTGCTCGTCACGCTGCCGAACGTGAAATGGGCCCTGCTCTACGGCGTCCTCCTCTGCAACGCCCGGGCGATGGGCGAGTTCGGCGCGGTCTCGGTCGTCTCCGGCCACATACGCGGCGTCACGAACACGATGCCGCTGCACGTGGAGATCCTCTACAACGAGTACGCCTTCCAGGCGGCCTTCGCCGTCGCCTCGCTGCTGGCGCTCCTCGCGCTCCTCACCCTCGCTTTGAAGTCGCTCCTCGAATGGCGCTTCGCCGACGGCATCGCCGCCGTCCGCGGCCACTGAAGGCATTCAGCACATGGACATAAGCATCGAGAACATCCGCAAGGAGTTCGAGCGTTTCCCGGCGCTGCACGACGTCTCGCTCGACATACGCTCGGGCGAGCTGATCGCGCTGCTCGGCCCCTCGGGCTCCGGCAAGACGACGCTCCTGAGGCTGATCGCCGGCCTCGAGTTCCTGACCTCGGGCCGCATCCTGTTCGGCAACGAGGACGCCTCGCACAAATCGGTGCAGGAGCGGAATGTCGGCTTCGTCTTCCAGCATTACGCGCTCTTCAAGCACATGACGGTCGCCGACAATGTCGGCTTCGGCCTGAGGGTCAGGCCGCGCTCGCAGCGCCCGTCGCGGGCGGAGATCCGGCGCCGGGCGGAGGAGCTTCTCGAGCTCGTCCAGCTCCCGGGGCTCGGAAAGCGCTTCCCCGCCCAGCTCTCGGGCGGCCAGCGCCAGCGCGTCGCGCTCGCCCGGGCGCTGGCGATCGAGCCGCGCGTCCTTCTCCTCGACGAGCCGTTCGGCGCCCTCGACGCGAAGGTCAGGCGGGAGCTCAGGCGGTGGCTGCGCGAGCTGCACGAGAGAACCGGCCACACCACCGTCTTCGTCACGCACGACCAGGAGGAGGCGATGGAGCTCGCCGACCGCGTGGTCGTGATGAGCAACGGGAAGATCGAGCAGGTCGGCTCGGCCGACGACATCTACGACGCCCCCGCCTCGCCCTTCGTCTTCTCCTTCATCGGCGCGTCGAACGCCCTGCGCGTCCACGTCGAGGCAGGCCGGGTCTATCTCGACGACCGGCCGCTCGAGCTGCCGCGCACGAACCTGCCCGACGGGCCGGCGCGCCTCTATCTGCGCCCGCACGACCTCGAGGTGAGCCGGGACGAGGCGGGCTCGATACCCGGCGTGATCTCGGCCGTCAGGCGGACGAGCGGCGCCCGCCTGATCGAGCTCGAGATCGGCGGTCGACGGGACCGGCTCGAGATCGAGCTGCCCGCCGAGCAGAGCCACCGCCTCAACGGCCGCCTCGCGGTGCGGCCGCGCAAGTGGCAGCTCTATCGCGACGACGAATGCCGGCTCGCGAGCTGACGCCATGATCCCCCAGCTCGCCAGACTGCTCGCCCCTGCCGCGCCGCCGGTCCGCATCGGCATCGTCGGCTGCGGCATCTCCGGCGCCGCGGCGGCCATCGCCATCGCCCGGCGCATGAGCGGCCCCACCGAGCTCGTGATCGCGGATGCGAGCGGGCATTTCGGGCCGGGTTTCGCCCACGGCCCCGCGGCGGGTCGCGGAGAGCTCCTCAACGTCCGGGCGCGCGACCTCTCCATGGTGCCCGACGCACCGGGAGACTTCACGAACTGGCTGGCGGGCCAGGCGGCAGGGAGGGACGACGCGGCGCCGGAATCGTTCCAGCCCCGCGCGACCTTCGGCCGCTATGCCGGCGAGCGCCTGCGGGAGGCGCTGTCGGGAAGCCGGAACGTGGCGACGACGCTCCTGACCGACGAGGCGGTGGCCGCCGAGCCCGCCGGCGACCGGCTGCGTGTGCGCTTCCGGCACCACGGCTGCCAGGAGTTCGACGCCCTGTTCGTCGCCACCGGCTACGGCACGCGGGAGCCGTCGCTGCGGCGGCTCGGCCAGGACCCCTACCGTCCGCTCGACGCGGAGATGGCGAAGGCCGCGCGCAACGCGCTGTTCGTCGGCGGCGGCCTGACGATGGTCGACAGCCTCGTGAACCTGCGGCGGGCGGGCTTCGCCGGCGCCGCCACCGTCGTGTCGCGGCACGGCCTGTTGCCGCGGCCGCACACGCCCCGCCACGCCGACGTCAAGATGGTCGACCTGCGGGAGCTGAAGTCGCTCTCCGCCATCCTGCGGCACGTCCGCCGGACCGAGCGCGAGATCGCAACCGCGGGCGGGGACTGGCAGGGCGTCGCGAACGCGGTGCGGTGCCAGGTGCAGGACGTGTGGACCTCCTTCACCCTTGCCGACCGCCAGCGCTTCCTCGACCACCTCGCCCCCTACTGGGAGAACATCCGCCACAGGCTGCCGCCCGAGCTCCATGCCGAGCTCGACGCCCTGCCGCCGGAGGTGCTGGAGGGGCGGGTCCTGGAGGTGCGTCGGCGCGGGACCTGCCAGGAGGCGATCGTCGAGGACGTCCGGGGCCGGCTCGCGGCCCGCCGCTTCGACCTCGTCTTCGACTGCACGGGCTACCGCCCGGCGGTGGACACGCCGTTTGTCCAGTCTCTCGTGGCGCAGGGGCTCGTGATGCCCGACCCGCTGCGGATGGGGCTCGCGGTCGCCCGATCCGGGCGCGTCCGCAGCGCCGGCGGGCGGTCGGGACCGCCGGTCTTCGCGCTCGGCCCGCTCGGCCGGGGCAGCCTCTACGAGATCACGGCCGTTCCGCAGATCGTCGCGCAGGCCGCGGCGGCCGCCGAGGCGCTGTCCCGCCTCTCGGCGCGCGGAAGGGCGAGACACGCCGCATCGGCCGCGCCGTGGGGCCTGCGTTCCTTCGCGTGACAGAGGGCGCGGGAACGATCATCGTCCGCCGGTCCTCCACGCGGGAACGGGCATGACGTTCGACCAGGTCGCCATCGTCTGTCTCATGACTGCGCTGCTCGCGGTCTTCGCCGCCGACCGCTTCCGGATCGAGGTCGTCGCGATCGCCGGCCTCGCCGCCGGGGTCGCGCTCGGCCTCGTGCCGATGGGGAGCGCGTTCTCGGGTTTCTCCAGCGCGGCCGTCATCACAGTGGCGGAGATCCTCGTGATCGTGCAGGTGCTCGTGCGCTCGCACCTGCTCGACCTCGCCACGGACCGGATCGTCCGGCACGTCTCGAGCGAGCGCGGCGTCGTGACGACGGTCTGCGTGATGGGCGCCGGCATCTCGGTCCTCATGAACAATATCGGCGCGCTGGCGCTTCTCCTGCCGCTGTCGCTGTCGCTCTGCCGGTCGACCGGCGTGCGGCCGGGCGCCGTGCTCCTGCCGCTGTCCTTCGCGACGCTCCTCGGCGGCACGTGCTCGCTGATCGGCACGCCGGCCAACCTTCTCGTCTCGGCATCGCGGGCCGACACTCTCGGCGAGCCGTTCTCGTTCTTCGCGCTGGCGGCGATCGGGCTGCCGGTGGCGCTCGTCGGCCTGCCCGTGCTGGTCTTCCTCGGGCCCCGCCTCATGCGCGGACGCGGCCTCGACGCGGCAGCCCCCGCGATCACCGGCCCGAGACGCTTCGTCACCGAGTTTCGGGTGCGGCCGAACTCGCCGCTGGCCGGCCGGTCGGTCGCCGAGGTCGAGGATCGCCTGAGCGGCTTCGTCCACGCGCATCTGCGCAACGAGCGCCACGTCTTCGGGCGCCGGGAAGAGCAGGAGGTGCGCGCCGGGGACGTGCTGCTCGTCGAGACGGACGTGGCGACCGCGATGGAGATGTACCGGCGCCGCGCGGCCGAGGTCACGGCCGGAGCCGCCGGCGGCGCCGGAGACTGGGTCGAGGCGGTCGTCCTGCCCCAGAGCACCGTCCTCGGCTCGCCGGCCCGCGCGATCGCGGCCTTCGAGCAGGCCGGGATCGAGGTCGTGGCGCTTTCGCCCCAGACGCCGCGGATCGAGGGCCGCCTCGGCGACGTCAGGTTCAGCGTCGGCGACGTCCTTCTGCTGCACGGCAGGCCGGAGGCGATCGGTCAGGCTCTCGAGGACACGGACTGCCTCGCGATCTCGCCGCGCGGCGTGGAGCAGCCGAAGCCCCAGGGCTGGATCACGCTCGGGGTCTTTCTCCTGGCCGTCGCGCTCGCGGCCTTCGGGCTCGTCCCGCCGGAGATCGCCTTCGGCGGGGCGATCCTCGGCCTCGCCGCCGGCGGGGTCATCGACCTGCGCCGGGCGCTGCCGACCCTGAACTGGCCCGTGCTCATGATGCTCGCGGCGATGATTCCGCTCGGCGCGGCGGTGGAGCGGACGGGCGCCGCCGACGTCGTCGCGACAGCCCTGATGGGGCTGATCGGGGACGCCGGGCCGGCCGGGCTCCATGCGGTCGTGCTCGTCGCGGCGCTCGTCATCACGCCGTTCATCAACAACGCGTCGACCGCCGTGGCCCTCGCCCCCGTCGCCGTGGCCCTCGCCCGCTCGGCCGGACTGCCGCCCGACCCGCTGCTGATGCTCGTGGCGGTCGGCGTCTCGCTCGACTTCCTCACGCCCTTCGGCCACCACAACAACACGCTCGTCATGGGCATCGGCGACTACAGGTTCCGCGACTACCCCCGGCTCGGACTGCCGCTCGTCGCCGTCGCGGCCGTGACGGCGTGGGCGGCAAGCCTGGCACTCGCGTGAGCGACCGGAGCAATGGAGCGCCTTTTCCGGCTCGGGGCGGGACCGCGCTGCGCAATGCTCGCTCCGCGGCCACTCTCGCGGCCCGAACTCCTAGCCCCCTTCAGCCGCCGGCACCCATGGCGGGTTCGGATGCGTCGGACGGACAGGCTCGTCTCGCCGACGCGCCCCGGATGCTTCCGCCCATGGCTCGCGTGAGCGCCGCCGCGGCCGGAAGCAGGAGGGTGACCTGGGCGTTCACCGTCTCCTCATCGAACCGCACTCTCGGCCCGGACAGCGACAGGACGCCGAGCAACTCGTTGCCGATGCCGAAGACGGGTGCGGCCACGGCCGCGCAGTCCGGATCCGTCTCGCCGAAGGAGACGGCATAGCCCCCGGCGCGGATGCGATCGTAGGCCTCTCCCTTGCCGGTGCCGTCATAGGCCAGGAACACACGCCCGGCCGCGCCCCGGTCCAGGGGAAGCGCCATGCCCGTCTTCACCCGATCGAGCGTCGAATGCCGCGAGTCGACCCGCAGGATGCAGACGCGCTTGTCGTCACCGGCTCGCACATGGAATGACGGGCTTTCGCTGCCCTGCTCGACCAGGCGCCTCAGAACGGGGAGGATTCGCTCCTCCATGCTGGAGGGCATCTGCACGGATCGCGCGAGCCGGACAAAGGAGCTGCCGAGTTGGTAGGATCCGTCGGGGAGTTGTGCGACGAAGTCCTCCGCCTTCAGCGACTGGATGAGCCTCAGAGCGGTGCTCTTGTAGAGGCCCGTGCGGCGCGCGAGCTCGGAGATCGTCAGGGGCTCGGCCGCGCCCTCGAAGGCGTTCAGCAGCGACAGCGCGCGCGCGACCGCAGCCACACCCTTCTTCTCGTCCGACGTCTTCGTTACCGTGGCCATGCCTGCTCCGAACCTGCAAATGTCCAGATAGATCAGCCGAGCGCGCGTCACAAGTGTTCTGCCTGAGAGAACATGGTGCGCTTGACGGAACGCTGCGCGGCGGCTACCCCTCTCCCTGCACAGAGGAGTACGGGATGGCCGCAGAGTACCAGATGCTCATCGGGGGCGAGTGGACCGGGGGGTCCGGCTCGGAACGCCTCGACAGCGTGAACCCCTACACCCAGGAGGTCTGGGCGACCCTGCCGCAGGCGGGCGACGCCGACGTGGCGCGCGCCATCGAGATCGCGCACGACACGTATGTCTCCGTCTGGAGGGGCGTGAACGGCCGAGACCGGGCGCTGATGCTCAACCGCCTCGCCGACCTCGTCGAGCAGAACGGGCCGGATCTCGCGCGCATCGATACCACCGACAACGGAAAGGTGATCCGGGAAACCGGGTCGCAGATGAAGTTCGCCGCCCGCAACTACCGTTACTTCGCCGGGCTCGCCGACAAGCTGCAGGGCAACACGATCCCGCTCGATAACGGCGAGATGCTCGACTACACGATCGTCGAGCCGCTCGGCGTCGCCGTCCTGATCACCGCCTGGAACTCGCCGCTGCCGCTTCTGGCGAACAAGCTCGCCCCGGCACTGGCCGCCGGCAACACGGTGGTGATCAAGCCCTCGGAGCATGCGAGCATCTCGACACTGGCTTTCGGCCGGCTGATCGCGGAGGCGGGCTTCCCGGACGGCGTGGTCAACATCGTGACCGGCGACGGGCGCATCGGGCCGGCTCTCACGACGCACAAGCGAGTGAAGAAGATCAGCTTCACCGGCGGCCTGCCGACCGCGCGGCGCATCCTCGAGGCCGCCGCGCGCCGGCTCGTGCCGGTGACGACGGAGCTTGGAGGCAAGTCGCCGAACATCATCTTCGAGGACGCCGACCTGAAGGCCGCGGTGAACGGTGCCGTCGCCGGCATCTTCGGCGCCTCCGGGCAGACCTGCATCGCCGGCTCGCGGCTGCTCGTCCAGTCGTCGATCTACGACGAGGTCTGCGACCGGGTCCTGGAGAAGGTGCGCGGGATCAGGCTCGGCAATCCGCTGGACCCAGCGACGGAAATGGGGCCGGTGGCCAACAGGGCCCAGTTCGACCGCATCCTGTCGCTGATCGCGCAGGCGGAGAACGAGGGGGCGAAGCTCGCCCTCGGCGGCCGGCAGGCGACGGGGCCCGGCCTCGAGCGCGGCTTCTTCATCGAGCCGACGGTTCTCAAGGACGTGGAGCCCTCGCTGACGATCGCGCGCGACGAGGTGTTCGGGCCGGTCCTGTGCATCCTGCGTTTCGAGGACGAGGCTGACGCGGTGCGCATCGCCAACGACAGCGACTACGGCCTCGCCGCCGGCGTCTGGACGAACGACGTGCGCCGCGCGCACCGGATGGCCCGCGAGATCGAGGCGGGCCTCGTCTGGGTGAACACCTACCGGGCCTCCTATGTCGGGGCCCCGTTCGGCGGCACGAAGCTCAGCGGCCACGGCCGCGAGCGCAGCTGGCACACGCTCATGGAATACACGCAGGTCAAGAACGTCATGCTCGACCTCTCGGGAGAGGATCGGGATCCCTTCGCCATGAAGCTCTAACCCCTCGCGCCGGCAGAGCCGCACCGGATCGGTCGGCGACGAGGACACCAGTCCAACCAGGGAGGAAGAAGATGAGAAGACTGACAGCACTGGCCGCAACGCTGGCTGCGGCGACGATCTCCACGGCGGCGCACGCCCAGACCTTTCAGATCAGCATGCCGCTCGGTGGCACGTCCGGCACGTTCTATACGCAGGGCGCGGCGCTCGCCGACCACATCAACGGCAAGACCGACAAGCTGCGCATCGTGCCCTCGACCTCGGGGGGCAGCGTCGAGAATATCCGTCTCGTCGGCTCGGGCCAGGGCGAGATCGGCATGGCCTTCGAGAGCGACATCTACGGCGCGTGGGCCGGAGAGGGCTTCGAGCGCGAGTACCAGGACTACCGGCAGCTCGGCCCGGCCCAGAAGATCTCCGGCTGGAACTTCCTCGTCCTCGCGTCTTCCGACATCCGCTCCGTGGAGGATCTCGCGGGCCGCGACTTCGTGAGCGGCGCGCCCGGCTCGGGCTCCGCCGCCGAGGCCGACAAGTTCCTGCGCCATGTCGGGCTCTACGACCAGATCAACATCGAGTACAACGCCTGGGGCGAGCTCGGGCGGATGCTCACCGACGGCGACATCGACGGCTTCAACCGCACCGGCCCGGCGCCGGCCGGCTTCGCCCAGGAGATCGACGCGACGCATCCGGTCCGCGTTCTCGACCTCGGCCCGCAGATCGAGGAGAGCGGCTTCCTCGACGAGTATCCCTTCTTCACGACGCTCACGGTCCCGGCCGGCACGTATGAAGGCCAGGACGAGGATGCCGTGACCTTCGCGCAGGGCGTGCAGTGGATCGTCCACAAGGACGTGCCCGACGAGGTCGTCCGGGAGTTCCTCGAGCTCGCCTATACCGACGAGGCGGCCGCACATCTCGACCGCACCTTCCCCGACCACGACCACCGCAACGCCGAGTGGGCGGAAACGCTCTACGTGCCGATGCATCCCGCCGCTGCCGAGTTCTGGCAGGAGCGCGGCGTGACGCTGCCCGAGCCGCTGCGCCAGTGAATCGGTCCCCGGTCGCGCCTTCGGGCGCGGCCGGTTCCGCCGGTGTCGCGCGAAGGAGGAAGATTGCGATGGCCAACGAGACGCAGCCTGACGCTCGGGACCACGACCATGAGCTGGAGGAGGGTCTGGGGACCCGTATCCTCGCACGCCCCTTCGGGCTCGTCTTCACGCTGATCGCCGTCGCCTTCTCGCTCTTCTACGTCTACGCGGCCGGCCCTGCCTGGTTCGGCCGGATCGGCGTCGGCCTCTATCGCGGGGCGTTTCTGCTCCTCGCGCTGACAATGGTCTTCCTGATCTATCCGGCGCGCAAGGGCTCCCCGCGGAGCCGTCCGAGCCTGCTCGACCTCGTCTTCATCGCGATGACGGTCGTTTCGTTCGGCTACTTCATCGTCGAGTTCCAGAACCTCGTCCATCGCGTCGGCTACTACACCCAGGCCGACTTCTGGATGGCGCTGATGGCGACCATCGTCTCCATCGAGGCGACGCGGCGGGTCATGGGGCTTATGCTGCCGATCGTGGCGATCCTGTTCCTGCTTTACGCCGTCTACGGCAACCTCCTGCCGCAGGACATCTCGCACCGCGGCTACGAATGGGGGCGCGTTCTCACGAGCATGTTCTCGCAGGAGGGCATGTTCGGCCTCGTCCTTCAGGTGACGGCCGCCTATGTCGTGCTCTTCGTCGTCTTCGGGGCGCTGATGAACAGGTTCGGCGCCGGCGACTTCTTCGTCCGCCTGCCCTACGCGCTCACGGCCGGCTTCCGCGGCGGCCCCGCGAAGGCGGCCGTCCTCGGCAGCGGGATGATGGGCATGATCTCCGGCAGCGCCACCGCGAACACCGTGGCCACCGGCACCTTCACGATTCCCCTGATGATCAAGGCGGGCTACCGGCGCCATATCGCGGGGGCGATCGAGCCGGCCGCGTCGACCGGCGGCATGTTCATGCCCCCGATCATGGGGGCGGCCGTGTTCATCATGGCCGAGATGATCCGCGTCCCCTACGTCGACATCATGGTCGTCGCGCTGGCGCCGGCCGTCCTGTACTTCGCTTCCGTCGCGGCCATCGCCCATTTCGAGGCGGCCCGGGAGGACATCCCGCGCATTCCCCGCGACCAGCGCGAGAGCCCGTGGCAGATCTTCAAGGAGGGCTGGTACTACCTGATCCCGATCGGCGTCGTCATCTACCTCATGCTGTCGGGCATGTCGCCGTCGCGCGCCGTCTTCTTCACGATCCTCCTCTTCATCGCCATCGGCTCGCTCGCGCGACTCATCAAGAAGGACGCGGGCACGAGCTATGGCGCCGTGCTCATGTCGATCCTGCGCGACATCGTCCTCGGCCTGAAGGAAGGCGCGCTGAACGCGCTCGCCATCTCGGCGGTCGTCGGCACGGTCGGCATCATCCTCGGCATCGTGTTCCTCACCGGCCTCGGCTTCATCTTCACGACATCCATCATGCAGTTCACCTTCGGGCTGATGCCCGTCGGCATCCTGCTGGCGCTCGTTGCGTCCTATATTCTCGGGATGGGGATGACGGTGACGTCGGCCTACATCCTCATGGCGATCCTGATCGCGCCCGGCCTCGAGGCCCTCGGCATGTCGGCGCTCGCCGCACACATGATCGTCTTCTGGTACTCGCAGTCCTCGAACATCTCGCCGCCCGTCTGCATGGCCGCCTTCGCCGGCGCCTCGATCGCGAGATCCGACCCGATGCAGACGGGGTTCGCGGCGCTCAGGTTCTCGTTCTTCCTGTTCGTGATCCCGATCCTCTTCGTCTACACGCCGATCCTCATGCCCGACGGCCTGACCTTCGGCGCGGCGCAGGCGATCGTCACCTCCTTCATCGCCGTCGTGCCGGCAGCGGCCGCCGTCTCGAACTATTTTCTCTGCCGGACGACCCTGATCGAGCGTGTCCTGCTCGTCGTGTCGGCGATCATCCTCATGTTCCCGCAGCTCGTCCTGAACGTCCTGGGTCTCGTGATCTTCGGCGCGGTCTACATGATGCAGAGGCGCCGTGCCGGCGGCGGAAGCCTGGCGGGAGCCGCGACATGAAGGATACCGCGCAGCAAGAGGCGCTGTTCGACCAGACTCTCGCGGCCCTCGGCATCGAGCCGACCGCGCACGACCGGCAGCGTCTGTGGACGAGCTACCTCAAGCAGCAGGAGCTCGCGGCGGCGTGGACCGGGCGCCTCGACCCCGCCGCCGAGCCGGCGCTGGAGTTCCGCGCGACGGGCGAGTCGCCATGAGCGACATTCATGCTCTGAGCCTGACGGAGCTCGCCTCGCGGCTGCGCGACGGCCGGCTGGGCGCCGTGGAGGTGACGGAAGCCTTCCTCCGCCGGATCGAGGCGCTGAACCCTCGCCTTCACGCATTCCTCGATCCCGGCGCGGAGCGGGCCCTGTCCGAGGCGGCCCGGCGCGACGAGGTGCGGGCGAAGGGAGGCCCGCTCGGCCCGTTGCACGGCGTGCCGGTGGCCATCAAGGACATCATCGACGTCGAGGGCACGCCGACGACGGCGAATTCGCGCGTCACGGTCACGGAATGCGCCGCCGAGGACGCCTTCGTCGTCGCGCGGCTCCGGCGGGCGGGCGCCGTCATCCTCGGCAAGACGGCGCTGCACGAATTCGCGACCGGCGGTCCCTCCTTCGACCTGCCGTGGCCACCGGCCCGCAATCCCTGGAACCAAGACCATCATCCCGCCGGCTCGTCCTCCGGCTCCGGGGCGGCGGTGGCGGCGGGGCTCGCGCCAGCCGCCCTCGGCACGGACACGGCCGGATCCGTCCGTCATCCCGGCACCGCCTGCGGCATCGTCGGCATGAAGCCGACATACGGCGCGATCAGCCGGCGCGGCGTCTTTCCGCTGGCGCAGTCGCTCGACTATGTCGGGCCGATGACGCGCGGCGTGGCCGACAACGCCCTCCTCTTCGACGCCTGCGTCGGCCATGACGGCCGCGATCCGACGAGCGCCCGTGACGCGAGGCCGGTCGGCCCGATCGACGGCGGGATCGAGGGCATGCGGATCGGCGTGATCGAGGAGTTCGGCCGCGAGGCGCGGGACGAGATCGCCGCCGCCTTCACGGAAAGCTGCGAGACGCTGCGGCGCCTCGGCGCGCGGCTGGTGCCGGTCGAGATCCCGCCGCTCGAGGACTTCGCGGACTGCGGCCGCCTGATCATCCAGGCGGAGAGTTTCGCGATCCACAAGAAGTGGCTGCAGGAGCGCTACCACGACTACGGCTGGCGCGCCCGCACGAAGATCCTCTCCGGCGCCTTCGTCGACGCGGCGACCTACCTGCAGGCGCAGAAGCTGAGGCGGGTGCTCTGCGAGGAGCTGGCGCGCGCGATGCGAGGCCTCGACGCCGTCGTCTGCGTCTCGAGCCTCGAGCATCCCGCCAGGATCGACGACGACGAGGCCGTCGACGCGACCTATGACCGCCAGGCCCGCACCCCGTTCAACCTGACGGGCCAGCCCGCCATCTCCGTGCCGGCGGGCCTCTCCGCCGACGGGCTGCCGCTCGGCATGCAAATCGTCGGCAGGCCCTTCGACGAGCTCACCGTCTACCGGGTCGCCATGGCGCTCGAGCGGGAGCGCCCGTGGGCACATCTCTGGCCCCCTCTGGCGGCTCCCGAGGCTTCGCCGGCCGGATAGTCCAGCGGCGGGCCGAGGCTCGCTCGGTGCCGACGTTGATGGGCTGGTCCGGCGACGGTCCAGTCGCCGCCCATTCTCTGTCCGAGGGCAACGACACGCCGAGCGGCGCCACGACGGCGGACGCCGACGGCACCGGAGCCGGTCCAGGCCCCGCGTGCGGGCTCCTTCCCCCGATCCTGCCCGGTGCCCTCAATCGGATGTCGCGTTCGAGGTGGCGGCGCGGCTCGAGGTGTGGGCCTACGGCTCGTCCGGCCGCAGCTCGGCCAGAACCGCCTCCGAATGCTCGCCCAGGGCCGGAGGGGGCGACATTCTGTGCCCCTCGCGGCTTCCGTCGACCCACACCGGATTGCGGATCGCGCGGACCCGCCCCTCCGTCGGATGATCGAGGTCCATGAACGTTCCGAGGTGCCGGACCTGGGGGTCGTCGAAGACCTCCGGCACCTTGTAGACGGGCGCGAAGGGCACGTCGCTCCGCGACAGACGGGCCTCCCATTCCGCGAGAGGCCGGGTCTGGAAGACCGTGCCGGCCTCCCGGCTGAGCTCGAAATAGTTCTCGATCCGGGCACTCCGCGTGGCGAAGCGGGGATCCTCGGCGAGGTCTGGCCGCTCGATCGCGTCGAAGAAGGCGCGCCAGAACTTCTCCTGCGAGGAGAGGTGCACGTTGACGAGCCGGTGGTCGGAGCACCTACCGGGCGGCGAAGATCGGCGAGCTGCGCATGCGTGCCGGCATGCGACCGTCGCCGCCGGGGCGACCGGTCGTGGCGGGCGGTGCGGCCGGCCCCGCGACGGGTGAGCCTCCCGCCTCCGTTGCCCTGCCCGGTTCCGGCATTAGTTGCCCATGGGACGCGGCGAATCGTGCAAGATTCTCCGTGCGGTAGGCGGGTCGTTGGATCGCGTTGCGTTCCGGGCGGCATGCGCGATAGCGCGACCCGATCGATGCGGCACGAGACAGGGAAGCGACAGGCGACGTGACGAGCCAGCAGGAGGTCTTGGCGGCGGGCGCCGCGTGCGGAGGCGACGCCCGGTCGGGGACGGTCGTCGTGCACCGGAGCATGCCGCCGTTGCAGCGCGACCGGCTCTATCCCGTATACCGGCGGCGGCTCCACGATCTCGTGTTCTACGTCGTCCCGGCGCTGATGTGGATCGCGCTGTCGCTGCGCCACATGAGCGTGACCCTTCCCACCGCCGCGAACCCAAAGATGGAGGTCGGCGGCCTGTGGGGCGAAAGGAAGTCGCAGGACCTCCGCCTCTTCGGCGAGCGCGCCGCGAGGCGCCTCGCGCCCTATGTCGCGTTCAGGGCCGAGGGATCGGCCGACGACCTCCCGACGGCGCTCGCGCGCCTCGGGGAGGCGGGCCTCGGCTTCCCGATCGTCGTGAAGCCGGACCGCGGCTACCAGGGCTGGGGCGTGCGCAAGGTCGAGGGGCCGGACGAGCTCGCGGCCTATCTCGCCAACGTCCTGCCGGGCACCGGCCTCATTCTCCAGCGCTTCGTCGCCCATGACGGCGAGGCGGCCGTCTTCTACATCCGCGAGCCCGGCGCGAGCCACGGCCGCATCGCCTCGATGGTGCTGACCTACGCGCCCCACGTGGTCGGCGACGGCTCCTCGACGCTCGAGGCGCTGGTCGACGCCGACCCGGTGCTCGCCGGCAATCGCGCGGTCTACCGCGAGCGCCACCGCGCGCGCTGGCGGACGGTCGTCCCGGCGAACGAGGTCGTGACGCTGACGGTGGCGAGGAGCGCCCGCCTCGGCGCGGTCTATCGCGACGCGGCGCATCTCGTGACGCCGGAGCTCGAGCGGACGATCGAGGAGATCGCGCGCGACATCCCGGAGTTCCACTTCGGCCGCTTCGACCTGCGCTTCAGCTCGCTCGAGGCGCTGCGCCACGGCGAGGGGCTGTCGATCCTCGAGCTGAACGGCGCGGGCGCCGAGATGCTGCATATCTGGGACGGCCGCACCCGCCTCCGCGACGCCTACCGTATCCTGTGGCGGCAGTACCGGACGCTCTTCGCAATCGCCGCGGAGAACCGGCGTCGCGGCCACCGCCCGGCCGGCATCGGAACAATGCTGGCGCTCCAGCGCCGGCAGGAGCATCTTCGCCGGGCCTATCCGACGAGCACCTGAGCCAGGCCCCCGACATGCCCCCCGGATGGCTGCCCAGGCATCTCTACGGTCGCAGACGAAGGCGAAGAATGATCCTCGATGCTCTCCATTGTCCGGCTCCCGCCGAGGTCGTCGTGATCGAGGCGCAGGCCGCCGGCCCCGCCGAGGCCGCGATCGACGCGCTGCTCGCGCCGCTGCAGCCTTTGCGCGAGCAGTTCGTGGCGATCACCGGCTTCGGCCTCGAAGACGAGGAGGCCGAAACCTCCCGCGCCGTCAGGCGCGCGGCGGACGGCGCGGACGGCGGCACCTCGCTCAGCTACCTCGCCGCGGGCAATCCGCGCGGGCAGAGGATCGTGTTCATCCACGGCAGCCCCGGCGTCGCCGAGGAGTGGGGGCGCTTCCTCGTGAGCGTGCCGCGCGACCGCTACCATCTCGCCGTCGACCGGCCGGGCTTCGGGCAGAGCCTTCCCGAGGAGCCCGTCGTGGAGCTCGGCCGGCAGGCCCGGGCGATCGCGCCGCTTCTGCGCGCCGACGACGCGCCGAAGGCGGTGCTCGTCGGCTATTCCTATGGCGGGCCGGTGGCGCTGCGGCTCGCGGCCGACTACCCCGACAGGATCGGCGGCGTCCTCCTGATCGGCTCGGCCGGCGATCCCACGGAGGAGGAGGTCCACCCGCTGCAGGAACTGGCCGCGATCGAGATGTTCGCCGGCCTCCTGCCGCTCGAGCTCGCGAACTCGAACACGGAGCTCGTGGCCCTGAAGGGCGAGCTCGAGACCCTCGCCGGCAGCCTCGGCGCCATCGAGGTCCCCGTCACGATCGTGCAGGGGCTTCAGGACACGCTCGTGCCGCCGGAGAACGCCGTCTACCTGCAGCGGCAGCTCCGGGCGACCTCGGTGCGCGTCGTCCTCGTCGAGGACGGCGACCACTTCCTGCCCTGGACGCACGCGGATCTCCTGCGGAGCGCGCTCGACTGCGTGGTCAGCGACAGCCGGGCGGAGGGCCCTCCGGCGTCTCCGCCTCCCGGGCGGCCTGCCGGCGCGCCGCGATCCGACTGAGCGCGACGACGCCGACCGCGAAGGCCGCGACGATCACCCAGCCCCACTGCTCGAACAGCTCGAACAGGATCAGGTCGAGCCCGTAGACGCTCCAGAACAGCACGTTGACGTAGACGAGCGCGATGCCCGCGTTGACGAGCGCGAAGCGCGCGAAGCCGACCCGCAGGAAGCCGCTCGCGACGAAGACCGGGAAGAGCAGCCACGGCACGAGCCGCGCCATCAGCCCCGCGCCGAGCGCGCCGCGGTGGAGGATCCGGCGGCCGCGCTCGATATAGTCGGGCCCGATCCACGCGCGCAGCCTCTCGCTGCGGCCGGCCGCCGCGCCCAGGCCGTAGAGCAGCCAGTCGCTGGCGACGATGCCGAGATAGAGCGCGCCGATCGTCACCGGCAGGGACAGTTCGCCCGCCGCGGCGATGCCGGCGCCCGAGAGGATCGCCGCCTCCTCGAGCAGGAAGGGCGCGACGAAGAGCAGCCCCGCGAGAACGAGCGGATGCCCGACGAACTGTGCGAACCACGTTTCCATGCGCCCCCTATAGACGTATTCGCCGGGCTTCCCGAAGGCGCATCGCACCCGCCGCCCGCACTCGGGCGGACAGTGTCACACCCCGAGCACGGCCCGCGCGACCATGAAGTAGATCAGGAGCCCCGTCGCATCGACGATCGTCGTGACGAAGGGAGCGCTGAACACGGCCGGGTCGATCGAGAGCTTGCGCGCGAGAAGCGGCATCAGCGAGCCCACGAGCGCGGCGAGGCCGCAGATCGCGACGAGGGTGATCGCCACCACGAGAGCGATGGCCCCATCGAAGAAGACCGAGACGATGACGTAGCCCGCGATGGCGATCGCGACGCCCATCAGGAGGCCCGTCTCGACCTCCCGCAGCGCGACCTTGAGCGCGTCGCGCGGCCGCACGTCGCGCACCGCGAGCGCGCGCACGATCGTCGTCGCCGACTGGGCGCCCGTGTTGCCGCCGATGCCGATGAGGAGCGGAATGAAGAGCGCCAGCGCCACGACGCTCTCGAGCGTGTCCTCGAAGGCGCCGAGGACGTTCACCGTCAGGGTCGCCGCGATCGCGAGCACCGACAGCCACACGATGCGCGAGCGCACGAGGCGCAGGATCGACACGGAGAGATAGGGCCGCTGGATCGGCTCCGAGGCGCCGGTGCGCGCGAAGTCCTCGCCCTCCTCGAACTCGAGCACCTCCATCGCGTCGTCGAAGGTGATGATGCCGACGAGCCGGTTCCCCTCGTCGACGACCGGCACCACCATGAGGTCCGCCTCCTTCATGAAGCGGGCGACCTCCTCCTGGTCGTCGGTCGCCTGCACGGCGGGCACGTCCGTCGAGGCGAGGTCGGCGATGGTGCTCGCCTCGTCGGCGAGGACGAGGGCTGCGAGGTCGACCGTGCCGAGGAGACGCATGTCCTCGGCGGCGACGGGCATGAAGTAGATCGTCTCCGCCCGCCTCTCGCCGGCCCGCACGGCGGCCAGCGCGTCCGCGACCGACATGGCGGGGTGAAGGCGCACGAACTCCGGCGTCATGATCCGCCCGGCGCTCCCCTCGGGATAGCGCAGGAGCGCCATGGTGAGGGCGCGCTCCTCTTGCGTCAGCACCTGGAGCAGGCGCTCGGCCTCCTCCTCCGGCAGGCGGCCGAGCAGCCTCGCGCGGTCGTCGGGCTCCATCTCGTCGAGGAAGGCCCGCCTCGTCTCCGGCTCGAGCGCCTGCAGCACGTCCGCCTGGCTCGAAGGCTCGAGCAGGCCGAACACCTTCCCCGCCTTCGCCGGCGGCAGGCCCCGGAACGCCGCACGTCTCTCCTCGCCCGCCGCCCGGTTGAGCGCGGAGGCGATGGTCGAAGGGTCGAGCCCCTCGAGCGCGTCGAGCCTCGGATCGTCCGTCGGCAGGTCCGTCCGCATGCGCTGCCTCCTGTCTGCCGGGCGGGGTCGGGGAAGGCACCCGCGAGGGGTGCCGAGAGGGATGACGATCCCCGAACGCGAGCCCCCGCCACTTCGTTGCGGCGTCCGCCGAAACGTCCCGGGGCTCGCGCTCTCACGTCAGGGCGGTGGAGTGGACCTCGCAGGCCGTCGCAAAGGGCTAAAAAAATCCGGCGCGCGCGAGGGAACCCATCCTGCCGCCTCGCGTTCACCACCAGCAGACGCATGGTCGAAGGCACCGGCAGGAAGCGCCGGAGGCATTTCTTTTGCGAAACGGTCGCGGAGGATTCCGCGGCCGATCTTTGTGTTCTGGGTTGCGATCGACCCGAATGGGAGATCCTGCGGCAGGTTAACGATTTGCGCACTTTTTGCGTGAATTTTGCTTCGGTTCGAAGCAAAGTCTGCCCCGACGATGGGAATGGTGTTCGGCTTGAGATATCCGCGTGTCATGGCGGCTCAAGGGCCCTTCGGCCTTGTTGGTCACGCTGCAGGTCCCTCACCATGGTCTGGAGAAGCCGTGAACATGAGCCTTGGCGGAAAACGCGTGCTCGTCGTCGAGGACGAGATGCTGCTGGCGCTCGATCTCGAGGAAGGGCTGCGTGACGCGGGCTGCGAGGTGATCGGGCCGGCCGGGAGCGTCCGCTCGGCGCTGCGTCTGGCGCAGAACAGCGACATCGACGTGGCCATACTCGACGTCAACCTCGCCGGAGAGCGGGTCTTCCCGGTCGCCCAGGTCCTTTCGGAGCGGGGCATCCCCTTCGTCTTCGCGACGGCCTATGCCGGATCCGACGAGCTCTACCCCGCGGAGGTGCGTGACGTGCCGCGCCTGGCGAAGCCCTACACGGTCGGACAGGCGGTGGAGACGCTCGACCGCATGGTCGGCACGCCGGGCTGAACGCTCGCCCCGCGGCGTCAGGCCGCCGCCGCCTCCTCGCGCTCGTCCGGATGAAGCGGGATGACGAAGCGGTAGACCACTCCCCGTCCGCCCCACGCCACCTCCGCCTCGCCGTCGTGCTGATGGGCGACGGCCCGGGTGAGAAACGTCATGCCGAAGCCCTTCTTGGACGGCTTCTCGACCTCCCGGCCCGCATCCTCGTCCCACACGAACACGAGCTGCTCGCTCGCGCCCTCCTCGGCATCCTCCATGGGCTCGACCCGCGCGGTGATGTGGATCCGGCCGGCATCGTTCGACAGGGCGCCGTGCTTGGAGGCGTTGGTCGCGAGCTCGTTGACGAGCAGGGCGACCGTCTGGGTCTCGGCCGAGCTCAGGCGCTGCGACGGCACGTCGATCTCGATGCGGCCTTCCGCCGCGTCGGCATAGGGCGACAGGGTCGCCGAAACGAGATCGGCGAGATCGGCGCCCGACCAGCTCGTCTTGAAGAGCTGGTCATGGGCTGTCGCGAGGGCCCGCAGCCGGCTCTGGTAGAGGATCATGAAGCTCGGCAGGTCCGACACGTATCGCGCGGTCTGATCGGCCAGGCTGCGGGCGAGCTGCAGCGTGTTCTTCACGCGGTGCGCGAGTTCCCGGAGCAAAAGCGAGCGCGCCTCCTCCGCCTGCTTGCGCGGCGTCACGTCCTGCACGACCGCGACGATCCAGACCGCCCTGCCCACCTGATCGCGCAGGACCGTCGCGCTGAGTTCGCCCCACAACTCGCCGCCGCCTTTCAGGCGGAAGCGGCGCTCGGAGAAATAGGAATCCCGCTCCCCGCGCAGGAGCGCCTCGAATGCGGGATCGAGGGCGCCTTCCGTTCCCTCGGCGAGCACCATGCGGAAGGTCATCTGCTCGAGCTCGGAGCGGGGGAAGCCGAGCATCTCGCACAGGCGCAGATTGACCCGGCGAAAATGGCCGCTTCCGGGCACGATCTCGCACTTGCCGGCGCCTCCCTCCTCGAACAGCGCGCGAAACTCCCCCGTGCTGCGTTGCAGGGCCGCCGTCTGGCGGTCGACCTCGCGCTGCAGATCGTCGGCGATCAGAAGATGGTGGCCGCGGTCCGCGAGAAGCGAAACGAGGCCGCTCAGGATCAGACCCGCCAGGAGGGTCAATCCTGCGAGCTCGTAGGCCTGGGCGTAGGAGACGACGACCGCCACCTGCCACTGCCGCGCACCGATCGGGACATCGGCGGTCGCGAGTTCCCCGGGTCCGCTCGCCTCGGCGGGGGGAGAGAGCGGCACGGCGGCGGCGGGATCGGTGACGTCGCGAATCTCCGCCGATTCCGTCCACGCCTTCTGAAGCCGCGTCCCGCTCAGCAGGCTGCTGAGCTCGAGAACCGCCCCGACGAGAGGCTGTCGTCCCGGTTCGGCGACCTGCCCCGGGCGGACCGGGAGCATCAGTACGACGAAGCGGCTGTCCCCGACGCTCACCAGCGGGGACAATGCGGGCCCTCCCGTCGTGCTCGCCAGCGTCGCGGCGACGTTCAAGACGTCGTGCTGGAGGAAATCCACACCCTGGAGGAAGGCGAGCCGGTCGGAGCCGGCGAAATAGGCCACCGGCAGATAGACCGAGCGAGCGCCGGCCGAGATGCGTTCACCCCCCGCGCGCAGATCCGAGACCGGAACCCCGTGACGGGCGAGGAAGGCCGCCTCGAAATCGGGCCGCTCGCCCGCCGTGACCGCGGGCAGCCAGATGAGCGCGTCGGCGATCGGCTGGGGACCGAGAGAGGTCGCGAAAGACGTGAACTCGCCCGCCCCGGGAAGGTCCGCTCCGCGCATCCGCCCGGCGGTGGCCCGGATGTAAGCCTGTGTCAGCCCCACGCGCTGCCGGAGCGAATCGGCGAGGTCCACAGCCTGCAGCTCCGCCACCGCCTTGGCGCTGCTTCGGGCCTGGGCGAAGATGATCGCGGTGACGAGCAGTGTCGTCAGTATGCCGACCAGGAGCACGGCCTTGCCCGTCGCCGAGAAACCCTCGGCGCCGCGCCTGAAAGCCCTCGGCCTCAGACGGTGCATCCGGCCGTACTCTCCTCGCTCGCCGCCGACAGGCCACGCGTCTCTTCACCTGGCGACGGCCGGAACCCGGCAGAGTGCGCCGTGGCAAGGTTGGCTCGCCCCCCGCGCAGGAGGCGTCGGGACCACGGCGAGGAAGGTAAGGGCCTCGTCCCCACGCCGCAAGCCGGCACGCGCCCTTTGCCGCACCGCGCCTGGGCCCGCGTCACTGCAGCAGCGTCCTCTCCGGAGCCTCGAGGCGGTAGGAGACGCCGTAGGGTTCGAAGCGGAGCTCCGCCTTCCCCCCGACCGCGGCAGGCACGATCTGCTCGAGCATCAGCCGGCCGAAGCTCGTCGCTCGCGGCGCCGACACGGGAGGACCGCCCCGCTCGCGCCACTCGAACACGACGCGGCGTCCGTTCGCGTCCGGGGTGCGGTCCCAGCTGATCTCGACGTGGCCGCCTGTGCCCGAGAGGGCGCCATGGCGAATGGCGTTGGTCGCCAGCTCGTGCAGGGCGAGGCCGAGATGCTGGGCGGCGTTCGGCGACAGGAAGATGTGGGGGCCGGAGACGTTGACGCGCGAGCTCGGCCAATCCGCATAGAGCGTCACCTGGGCGCGGGCGAGCTGGTGCAGCGTCGCCCCCCGCCACTCCTCGTCGGTGATGATGTCGTGCGCGCGCGCGAGGGACTGGAGCCGCCCGGAGAAGCGGCTGACGAACTGCTCGACCGAGGGAACGCCCCGCGCCGTCTGCGACGCGATCGACTGGATGACGGCCATGAGGTTCTTCGACCGGTGCGCGAGCTCTCGCAGCAGCACGCGAAGGTGCTCCGTCGTCTGCCGCCGGTCCGTGATGTCCACGCTGACGCAATTGACACCGATCACGCCCCCCGACTGGTCGCGCCAGGGATCGATCTTCACGTCGTACCACCGCGGGCCGTCGTCGCCCGCCGTGAAGGGAACCTCCGTCCACAAGCCCTCGCCGCGCTCCAGCACCTGCCGCTTGATCGTCGCCATGCGGGCGCCGAAGGGCGAGGGGAAGACCTCCTCGTCCGTCCGGCCGATGAACCGGTCCGCCGACAGATTCTGTGGCGGATTGACGATCCAGGCATATCGCAAGTCGTTGTCCTGGCTGGAGACCGAGATGTTCGAGACCTCGATCGCCGCCTGGAGCCGCCGGATCATCTCCGCGGACATGGCGCCTCCTTCACGGACCACATCCGCGGTTTTGCCCTCTTGCGTCAGATCCGAGCTTCCCGCCATCTCTCCTGTCCAGGCATCTTCGGCCGGCCCAGGGGACAACGTGGCATGTGGAGTGTAGGTTTCCGCTCACCCGCTCATGCTGTCTGATCTTCCGCCCTGGCGCCAGCCTTGGCCTCGAAGAACAGCGCCTGGCTGATGACGGCGGTGACCATGTCGGGCTGGAAGGGCTTCGTGATCAGGAAGGCGGGCTCGGGCTTCTCGCCCGTCAGGAGACGCTCCGGATACGCCGTGATGAAGATCACCGGGACCTGGTAGTCCGCCAGCATCTCGTTGACGGCGTCGAGGCCCGAGCTTCCGTCGGCGAGCTGGATGTCGGCCAGCACGAGCCCGGGGGGATGCTTGCGCACCGCCTCGATCGCCTCGGTGTGCGTGCGGGCGATGCCGGAGACGCGATGGCCGAGATTGGTCACGAGGGCCTCGATGTCCATCGCGATGATCGGCTCGTCCTCGATGATCAAGACGTCGGTCGCCATCTGCTCCGCGATCTCGGAGCCGACCTCGTCGATCAGCCGCGAGGTCTCCTCCACCGAGAGGCCGAGGATTTCCGCCGTCTCCTTCACCGTGAACTCCTCCACGGTGACGAGAAGGAAGGCCTGGCGGTGGAGCGGGGCGATCGCGCCCAGCCGGCGGTTCGCGTGCTGCTCGGTTCCTTCCCCGAGGCCAGCCTCCTCGAGGTTGAGGTCGATCGACTGCCACAGGCTGCAGAAGGTCTTGTAGAGAGCGACACGCATGTCGGTGTCGCGCGGGACGATGCTCGGATCGGCGACGATCGCCTCGAGGACCGCCGCCACATAGGCGTCACCGCTCGACTGGCTCCCGGTCAGGGCACGCGCGTATCGCCGGAGATACGGGATGAGTGCGCCGACCTGTTGCGCCATGGATTGCGACATGAATGAAACCCCTCGACCAACACAACGGAAGTTTAAGCACGGACATGGTCGCCGCGCCCAGAGGGCACGACGACCTTTTTGTCGGTTGGCGAGGGAACGTTCGTGGCGGCGGATCGTTCCGTTGCGACTGTTATGTTCTCGTGCAGGTGGAGAAGCGGGGGAGCCGGTGGCTGCGGAACTTCCGGGCGCGGCTCGCCGTTGCACTTGCTAAGATGACACCGCTTTGCGACCGGCATCGCGAGGGGTGGGGGGAAAGACGGTGACGCGATCCCGCGACAATGATCAAGCGACGAGTGAGGATATGAGCGCCTCGTACGAAGCCAGTTCTCCGAAGGAGGTCCGTGCGCCGCAAGGCGACGGAGGACGCGCGCGGCTGGAGCCGCGCGTGCAGTCGGCCTTGGGGCGTGAACTCCGCGCCCTTTATGACGGGGTGGTCAGCCAGCCTGTGCCGGATCGGTTCGTGGAGCTCCTGAACGCCCTCGACGAGAAGGCGCAGGACGGTGAAGCCGACGAGAAGAAGTAGTCCGCCGTTGACAGCCACGAACAAGCGACGCGCAGCCGGGGACACTCACATGTCCGTTTCACCTCAGCTACGAAAACAGCTCCTCGACCTGATACCCAGCCTCCGCGGCTTCGCGGTTTCGCTGGCGGGCGACACGGAGCGGGGCGACGACCTGGTCCAGGAGACGCTCGTCAAGGCATGGGCGAATTTCGGCTCCTTCACGGAAGGGACGAACCTCAGGGCCTGGCTCTTCACCATCCTGCGCAACGAGTTCTACTCGCAGATGCGCAAGCGCGGACGCGAGGTCGAGGACGTCGACGGCATTCATGCCGCCAAGCTGGCCGTCGCGCCGTCGCAGCAGTCGCAGGTGGATCTGACGCATCTGCGCAAGGCCCTGAACGAGATCCCCGCCGACCAGCGCGAGGCCCTGATCCTCGTCGCGGCGTCGGGCTTCTCGTACGAGGAGGCGGCCGACATCTGCGGCTGCGCCGTCGGCACGATCAAGAGCCGCGTCAACCGGGCGCGCACCCGGCTCGGGCAGATCATGCAGGTCGACGACGAACATGCGGCCTTCGGCCCCGACGAGGTGAGCGAGGCGGTCGTGGGAGCGAACTTCGCCACGAGATAGCCGCCAGGCCTGAGCAGATTGAAGGGCGCGGTTCCGGAAAGGAGCCGCGCCTTTTTCTTTGCCGGCTCCACCGGCGCCATGGCCAGAGGCCCAGAAAAAGAAACGGCCCGCAGCCGGGGGGAAGCTGCGGGCCGGTAGAAGCGGACGGTGGGGGCCGTCCGCAGTGTGGAGGGGCACCCTAACAACAGCGACGGCTCTGCCCCGGTTCCGGCCCGCTTCGGAATTTTTTGCGGGCCCCGGCATTCCCACCGCGACCCGCAGGATCAGGAACTTCCGGTCGCCTCCCGACGTTCGATTTCGGACGCAAGATCTGTCGTTCAAACAGGAGCCGAAGAATGCTCGAGACAATCCTGATCGTGCTGCTCGTCCTGATCCTGATCGGCGCCCTGCCGAGCTGGCCCTACAGCCGCGGCTGGGGCTACATGCCGAGCGGCGTCGTGACGATCCTCCTCATCATCCTGATCATCTACCTCGTGCGCGCCGCCTGAGGCCGCACCGGCCGCGCCGCGCCGGCGCGGCCGCTCATGCCTGGCGCGCCAGCGCGGCCGCGCGGATCTCGCTCAGGCTGGCTCTCGGCGTGATCGCCTCGGGGTCGAGGCGCACGTGGATGATCGACGGGCGACCCGACCTCACCGCCGCCTCGAAGGCCGGCGCAAACTCCTCCGTCCGCTCGACGAGATACCCCTCGCCTCCATAGGCCCGCCCCATCGCCGCAAAATCGGGATTGGTGAGCTCGGTGGCGCTGATCCTCGTCGGGTACTCGCGCTCCTGATGCATGCGGATCGTGCCGTACATCGCGTTGTCGACGACGACCACCACGATCGGCAGGCCGTATTTCACGGCGGTGGCGAACTCCTGGCCGTTCATCAGGAAGCAGCCGTCCCCGGCGAACGCGACGACCTGCCGCGAGGGATGAAGCCGCGCCGCCGCGACGGCGGCCGGCGTGCCGTAGCCCATCGAGCCGGAGGTCGGGGCAATCAGCGTGTCGAACTTGCGGAACCGGTAGAAGCGATGGATCCAGGTCGCGTAGTTGCCGGCCCCGTTCGTCATGATGGCCTCGGGCGGCAGCACGTCCCGCAGGTGGCGGACGATCTCGACCATCTGCACGTCGCCCGGCCCGTGCGGCACCGTCTCGCTCCACTCCAGATACTCCGCGTGGGCCTCGGCGACCCGCTTCGACCTCGCCTCGGAGGGCGGGAAGTCGAAGCCTGTCGCCTCGTCGGCGAAGGAGGCGGGGTCCGCCTGGATCGCGAGGCTCGCGGCGTAGACGCGGTTCAATTCCTCCGCGCCCGGATGGACGTGGACGAAGGTCTGGCGCGGCCGCGGGATGTCGATCAGCGTGTAGGAGGACGACGGCATCTCGCTCATGCGCCCACCGACGAGGATCAGGAGGTCGGCCTCCTTCACCCGCTCCGCGAGCTTCGGGTTCGGGCCGATGCCGACGTCGCCCGCATAGTTCTCGTGGAGATGGTCGAAGAGCCCCTGCCGGCGGAACGAGCAGCCGACGGGCAGTCCGGCGCTCTCGGCGAAGCGGGCGATGTCCGCGACGGCCTGTTCGCTCCAGCGGCTGCCGCCGAGGATCATGAAGGGGCGCTCGGCCTGCTCGATCATCTCCGCCAGGCGGAACATCTCGTCGCGGCCCGGGCGGATCGCCGGCGCGACGGCGCGCGGCGTCTCGACCGCCTCGGCGAGCTCCGTCAGGATGTCCTCGGGCAGCGACACGACGACCGGCCCCGGCCGGCCGGACATGGCGGTCGCGAAGGCGCGGTGGACGAGCTCGGGGATACGGGCGGGATCGCGGATCTCGACGACCCATTTCGCCATGCCGCCGAAGAACTGCTCGTAGTCGACCTCCTGGAAGGCCTCGCGGCCGAGCATGCCCCTCTCGACCTGGCCGATGAACAGGATCATCGGCGTCGAATCCTGCGCCGCGATGTGCACGCCGGCCGAGGCGTTCGTCGCGCCGGGCCCGCGGGTGACGAAGCAGATGCCGGGGCGGCCCGTCATCTTGCCGTAGGCGTCGGCCATCATCGCCGCCCCGCCCTCCTGACGGCACACCGTGACCTCGATCGGCGAATCGACCAGCGCGTCGAGCACCGCGAGATAGCTCTCGCCCGGCACGCAATAGAGGTGGTCGACCCCTTGCGCCTCGAGCGCCTCGACCAGAATCCGGCCGCCCGGCCGCAGGCTGTTCGTCGTCATGTGAGCAAGATCCAAGGAAGGGAGGGAAGGACGAAGTCGGGAGAGCCTAGCCTCACACGACGTTCTTTTCCACGAGCCGGCGGTTCTCGATGAGCCGGTCGTAGGCGAGGGGCTCAAGGTCGAGGCTCCTGTAGGCGCCGTGCACGATGAGCTCGGCGAGGCCGCGGCCGACGGCCGGCGACTGCTGCAGCCCGTGGCCGGAGAAGCCGGCGGCGATGAAGGCGTTGTCGTGGCCCGGCAGCCGGCCCACGAAGGCGTTGTGGTCGAAGAGGTTCATGTCGTAATGCCCCGCCCAGGCCCGCCCCGGCCGGATCGTCTCGAAGGCCGGCACCCGCGCGGCGAGCGTCGGCCAGAGCACCTCCTCGAAGAAGCCGTGCTCCACCTCGAAGTCGCCCTCGGCCTCCGGATCGTTCTCGGGCCCGGGCGCCGCGCCGCAGATGAAGCCCTTCCCTTCCGGCCGCACATAGGCTCCGCCCGGCTCGATCAGCAGCGGGCAGCCCGCCACCTCGTCGCGGCAGTCGAAATAGAAGACCATCCGCTTGCGCGCCTCGATCGGCGGCGTCAGGCCGAAGGGTGCGCAGAGCGCCCGCGCCCCCGAGGCACCGGCCGCGTTGACGAAGGCGCCGCAAGCGATGCCCGCGCCGTCGTCGAGAACCGCACCGATGACCCGGCCGCCGGCGACCTCGACATCCACGACCCGCGCCGCCCTGTACTCGACGCCGAGCGAGCGCGCCTTGCGCCTGAAGGCCTGCATCAGCCCGTAGCCGTCGAACCACCCTTCGCCGGTGCGGCCCCAGCTTCCCGCCGCGATGCCCTCGACCGAGAGCCAGGGGAAACGGCCCTGCAACTCGTCCGGCGTCATCAGCGCGATGTCGGCGCCGCGCGCCGTCTGCAGCTCGTGGTTCTCCCGGAGCTGCCGCGCGCCGGTCTCCGTCGCGAGGAAGAGGTAGCCGCCCTCCTTCAGCCCGATCTCCGGCCGGTCGCCGTCGACGGCGAGGCGCTCCCCCACCTCGCGCAGGAAGGCGATGCCGTAGAGCGAGATGTCGATGTTGATGGCGGTGGAGTATTGCTGGCGGATCGAGCTCGCCGAGAGCGCCGAAGCCGCGAACCGGTAGCTCGGGTCCGGCTCGCAGACGAGGATGCGGCCGTCGAAGTCGGGCTCGCTCGCCAGGAAATACGCGACCGCGCTGCCGATCACGCCGCCGCCGGCGATCACCACGTCGAAATTGTCTTCCGCCTGCCTCACGAACGGCCTCCCACGCAGACAAGAGGCGTGACCGTTACCGCGTCGGCGAACGGCGCGCGAGGGGTCTCATGCCGCAGGCTCGACATTCACCCATGCGGCGGGCTGGTCTAGGATCCCGCCGGCGCAGAAAAGGGAGGCAGGACGCATGTCGCACAGGGAGTTCCTCGAACGGGCGATCGCCGCGGGGCGTGGCGAGCGTCCGGCAGACCTCGTCGTCAGGAATGTCGACCTGCTCGACGTCATCACCGGCAGCCTGACGAGGACGGACATAGCGATCGTCGGCGACCGCATCGTCGGCACCCACCACGCGTACGAGGGCGAGACGGAGATCGACGGCAGCGGCCTCTTCTGCGCGCCGGGCTTCATCGACACGCATCTCCACGTCGAATCGTCCTGCGTGACGCCGCTCGAGTTCGACCGCTGCGTGCTGCCGCGCGGCATCACGACCGCGATCTGCGACCCGCACGAGATCGCGAACGTCCTCGGGCTCCAGGGCATCCGCTACTTCCTCGACTGCGCCGGCGCCATGGCGATGGACCTGCGCGTGAACCTTTCCTCCTGCGTGCCGGCGACCGATTTCGAGACGGCCGGCGCCGAGCTTTCGGCGGACGATCTCGCCCCGCTGATGGACCACAAGAAGGTGATCGGCCTCGCCGAGTTCATGAACTTCCCCGGCATCCTTCACCGCGCGCCCGGCGTCATGGACAAGCTCGACGCCTTCTTCGGCCGCCACATAGACGGCCACTGCCCGCTCCTCTCCGGCCGCGACCTCTGCGGCTACGTCGCCGCCGGCATCCGCACCGAGCACGAGGCGACGACGGCTCAAGAGGCGCGAGAGAAGCTCGCGAAGGGATTACGCGTCCTCATCCGCGAGGGCTCGGTCTCGAAGGACCTGCACGCCCTCGCCGGGATCCTCGACGAGAACACGTCGTCCTTCGTCGCCCTGTGCACCGACGACAGGAACCCGCTCGACATCGACGAGGAGGGCCATCTCGACCACATGATCCGCACGTTGATCGCCCTCGGCCGGCCGCGCCACCACGTCTACCGGGCGGCGAGCTGGTCGGGCGCGCAGGCCTTCGGGCTTCGCGACCGCGGCCTCGTCGCGCCGGGGCAGCGGGCCGACATGGTGCTCCTCGACGACCTCGACGCCTGCAGCGTCCGCCAGGTGATCGCCGGCGGCCGGATCGTGAACGACGAACTGTTCGCCGCGCGCCCGCACGTCGAGCCGGTCGGGCTCACGTCGATGAAGGCGAAGCGCGTGACGGGCGCCGATTTCCAGGTGAAGGCGTTCTCGGGCGAGACGCCCGTCATCGGCGTCGTGCCGGGCCGCATCATCACCGAGCGTCTGCATATGACGCTGCCGCAGGCCGACGGTCTCGCGCAGGTCGATCTCGATCAGGACGCCGTGAAGGTCGCCGTCGTCGAGCGGCACGGCCGCTCGGGCTCGATCGGCGTCGGTTTCGTCAACGGCTTCGGCCTGAAGCGCGGCGCGATCGCCTCCTCCGTCGGCCACGACAGTCACAACGTCACCGTCGTCGGCGCCGACGACGGGGACATGGCGCTTGCCGTCAACCGGCTGGGCGAGATCGGCGGCGGCTTCGTCGTCGTGGAGGGCGGCGAGGTGAAGGGTGAGATCGCCCTGCCCGTCGCGGGCCTCATGAGCCTCGAGCCCTTCGAGACGGTGCGCGACACGCTCATTCCGCTGCGCCGGGTCGCCAAGGACCTCGGCTGCACGCTCGCCGAGCCGTTCCTGCAGGTCGCCTTCCTGCCGCTGCCGGTGATCCCGCATCTCAAGATCACCGACCGCGGCCTCTTCGACGTCGACGCCTTCGACTTCGTGCGGCAGGAGGCGGCAGAGTAACAGCCCTACCCCATCGTCCTTGGAATGATCAGCACGAGCGCGGGAAACGCGAGGATGATCGCGAGCCGGACGAGGTCGGCCAGCACGAAGGGCACGACGCCGCGGAAGATCGCCTGCATCGGCACGTCCTTCATGACCGAGTTCAGCACGAAGACGTTGAGCCCGATCGGCGGCGTGATGAGGCTGATCTCCGTGACCACGACGACGAGGATGCCGAACCACACGAGGTCGAAGCCGAGGCCCTGCACGATCGGATAGAAGATCGGCACGGTGAGGAGCACCATGGACAGGCTCTCCAGCACGGTTCCGAGGAGCACGTAGATCACCAGGATCGCCGCCAGCACCGCGACGGGCCCCAGGTCGAGCCCGTCGATGAAGGCGGTCAGGTCGCGCGGCAGGCCGGCGACGTTGACGAAGTTCGTGAACATCGTCGCGCCGATCAGGAGGAAGAACATCATGGCGGTCGTCGCCGCCGTGTCGATCAGAACGGCGTAGAGGCTCCGCAGGGTGAGCGCACGTCTGAGCAGGGCGATCACGAAGGCGCCGAACGCGCCGATGCCGGCCGCCTCGGTCGCGGTGAAGACGCCGAGATAGATGCCGCCGATGACGACGACGAACAGGACGAGCACCCCGCCGACACCCCGCAGGGCGCGCAGCCTGTCCGCGAGCGGCAGGCGCTCCGCCGCTCGGCCCGCCTCCGGCTGGAGAAAAAGCGTCAGCCGCACTGCGGCGAGGTAGAGCAGGATGCCGAGGATCCCCGGCACGAGGCCCGCGAGGAAGAGCTCGCCGATGCTCTGCTGCGTCGTCACGCCGTAAAGCACGAGGATGACGGAGGGCGGGATCAGGATGCCGAGCGTGCCGCCGGCCGCGATCGTGCCGGCGGCCAGCGAGGGCGCGTAGCCGTAGCGGCGCATCGGCGGCATGGCGACCTTCGCCATGGTGGCTGCCGTCGCGAGCGACGAGCCGCAGACGGCGGAGAACCCGCCGCAGGCCATCACCGTCGCCATCGCGAGCCCGCCCTTCCTGTGGCCCAGCCAGGCCTGGCTCGCAGCGTAGAGCTTGTCGGCGAGGCCCGCCTGGACGATGAGGTTGCCCATCAGGATGAACAGGGGCACCACGGAGAGCTCGTAGTTGAGGCCGGTCTGGTAGGCGATCTGGCCGAGCATCGCCAGCGCCGCCGTCGGGTTCAGCAGAAGCCCGACCCCGATCCCGCCGACGAGAAGCATCCCCACGGCGATCGGCAGACCGCAGAGAAGGAGCGCGAGGAGGGCGAGGATGCCGATGAGCCAGGCCTCCATCACCGCCGCCCCCGGATCGCCCCGAGGAGATGCGAGACCGCGAGAGCGACGAGAATGAAGGCCGTCAGCCCGGCCAGCACCGACATGGTCCACGCCAGCGGCGCCATCGGGATCCGCAGCAGCGAGGTCGTGTCGCCATAGGAGGCGAGCCGCATCGCCTGCACGCCGAGCTGCCGCGCGACGACGATGAAGACGGCCGCGCTCAAGGCGCTCGACAGGGCGCCGTGGAGCGCCGCGGCCCTGCCCTTCAGCCGCTCGGACAGGAGCGTCACGGAGACGTGCTCCTCCTTCAGCGTGACGAGGGGCAGCCCGGCGAAGACCGTCGCCGCGAGCAGAAGCTGGGTCAGCTCGAAGGCGCCGGGAAGCGGAGTCGCGAAGAGGTAGCGCCCCGCGACGTCGACGGTCGTCACGAGCATCATGGCGAGAAGGAAGATCGCCGCCCCGAGGCCCAGCGAGAGCGACACGCCTCGCTCGAGCCGGACGGGAAGGTGCCTCGTGCCGTCGCCAGCCAAGGCGCTCAGTTGCCGTAGGCCTCGACCCGGTCGCGCAACGCCTGCAGCGCCGCCTCGCCGTCGACGCCCTTCTCGGCCATCTCGCCGAAGACGCGCGCCTCCACGGGCTTCAGCTTCTCCGCGATGCGGGCGACCTCGTCGTCCGAGAGGGTGACGAAGGAGATGCCCGCGGCCACCATCTTCTCCCGGCCCGCCGCGTCGGCCGCATCCCAGGCCTGGCCCGCGCGCCGCGCGAAAGCCTCGCCCGACACCGACATGACCGCCTCCTGGTCCTCCGGCGAGAGCCCGTCCCAGACGGCCTCGTTCATGGCGACGAAGAAGCTCGTGTTGTAGAGGCCCCGCGGGACGATCGCACCGTGCCTGACGATGCCGTCGAGGCGGAAGAAGGGCACGCTCTCATGCGGGAACAGGATGCCGTCGGCGATGCCGGCCGACAGGATCTCGTAGGTCTTGCTCGACGGCTCGAGGAGCGGCACGGCGCCGAGCTCCTTCGCGATCGCGTTCACGATGCCGCCGCCGGTGCGCAGCTTCAGCCCCTGGAGGTCGTCGATGCCGTCGACCTCGGTGCCCGTCGTGTAGACGTGGCCGGGCCCGTGCGCGAACACCGAGAGCACCTTCACGCCCCGATGCTCCCCGGCCTCGGCCAGCATCTCCTCGTGGAGGCGCCAGTAGGCGACCGAAACGGCCTCGGCGGAATCGCCGAGGAAGGGCAGCTCCGCCACCTGCGTCAGCACGAAGCGGCCGGGGGTGTAGCCGTGCACGCCGTAGCCGACATCCGCCTGGCCGGTCGCCACGATGTCGAACTGCGCCTGCGGGGGCCCGAGCGGCGCCTCCATGATCTCGACCTCGACGCGGCCCTCGGTCGCGTCCGAGACCGCCTCGGCCCAGGGCCTCATCATGTCCGCCACGATCGGGTGGGACGGCGGCAGCCAGTTCGAGACGCGCAGCCTCGTCTGGGCGTCCGCGGGAGCGAGCGAGCCGGCGAGGACAACGGAGGCTATCAGGGCGGCGGCGAGTGTCTTCATGATGCACCGGCTTGCGAGGGAGAACGGCCGCCGCGGACTGGGTGCCGGGCGGCCCGCCTCGTTCGTAGCCTCCGCCGCCGGGCGCTGGCAAGCGCCGCGGCAGGGCCGTCAGCGCAGATAGGCCTCCGCGCCGTAGCGCCGCATCATGCGCTGGGTGTTGAAGGTCGAGCCGATGCGGCCGATCGACTGCTTCATCATCCAGATCCACTTCTCCCGGTCGTCGTGATAGAGTGGCAGGATGGTGCCCTCGAGCTTGCGATAGAGGTCCTCGCCGTCCTCCTCCGACGGCGCGCCGTCGCCGATCGCCCAGCCCGTCACGCCATCGAGGCAGCCTTCGGCCCACCACCCGTCGAGCGTGGAGAAGTTGAGCGCGCCGTTCAGCGCCGCCTTCATGCCCGACGTGCCGGAAGCCTCGAGGGGCGGCATCGGCGTGTTGAGCCAGATGTCGACGCCCGAAACGATGTGCCGCGCGACGCTCAGATTGTAGTTCGGGAGGTAGGCGATCTTCAGCCGGTCGGCGAGCCTGCCGCTGATGCCGAGGATCTCGTGGATCGCGGCCTTGCCCGTCGCGTCCCGGGGATGCGCCTTGCCCGCGATGACGATCTGGAAGGGCGTCTTCTCGGCGATCGCGAGCAGGCGCTCGGGATCGCGGAAGAGAAGCCCCGGCCGCTTGTAGCCGGTCATGCGCCGCGCGTAGCCGAGGGTCGGGAGGTCGGGATCGAGGCTCGTCCCCGTCCGCTGCCGGATGAGATCGGCCAGTTCGTGCTTCGCCGTCATGTGGGCCTGCCAGATCGTCTCGTCGGGCAGGCTGTCGACGTGGTTCAGCGCTTCGGGCTCGACATGCCACACCGGATAGTTCTCGTCGAAGATCCGGCAGAAGGCCGGGTGCGCCCAGCGGCCCGGATGAACGCCGTTCGTGATCGACCGCACCTCGTAACCGGGGAACATGTGCCGCGTCGTGTCGGCATGCTTGCGCGCGACGCCGTTCACGTAGTTCGACAGGTTGAGCGCGAGCTTCGTCATGTTCAGGTGGTCGGTCCCGCCGAGATCCTTCAGGTCGCCGTTCTGGAGGAGATCCCCGGCGATCCGGTTCACGAGCTCGTACGAGAACTTGTCGTGCCCCGCCTCGACGGGCGTGTGCGTCGTGAAAACGCACATGTCGCGGACGCGGCCGTAGTCGTACTCCGAGAAGTGCGGCAGCTGCCGCCCCAGAGCGCGGCGGAAGCGGTTCAGGAGCTCGATCGTCAGAAGCGCGGCATGGCCTTCGTTCATGTGGAAGGTGCGGATGTCGAAGCCCAGCGCCTGCAGGATCCTCGGCCCGCCCATGCCGAGCACGATCTCCTGCTTCAGGCGGTAGGTCTCGTCGCCGCCATAGAGATGATCGGTGATGTCGCGGTCGACCGGGTCGTTCTGCTCGACGTCGGTGTCGAGGAGAAGCACCGGCACCCTGCCGCCGGTCGGCGACTTGAGCTCGTAGAACCAGGGCCGGATCCAGACCGACCGACCCTCGAGCGTGACCGCCACGAGCGCGCCGAGCGGCACGGCGTGCGCCGCCGGGTCCCAGGGATCCGGCTCCTCGGTCTGGTTTCCGTCCGCGTCGATCACCTGCCGGAAATAGCCCTGCCGGGTGACGAGGGTAACGAACACCATCGGCAGGTTGAGGTCGGCGGCCGAATAGGCGGTGTCGCCTGCCAGCACGCCGAGGCCGCCGGAATAGGTGTGGACGGCCGGCTCGAGCGCGATCTCCATCGACAGATAGGCGACGCGGGTCCGCGAGGCGAAGGGTTCGACTCGCGTCACCGGCGCCGTCGGAACGGCGGGCGTGTCATCTTCTCGTTTCAGCAAGTCTCGCTCCCTTTTCAGCGTCGTTACGGGACGAATCCCGGACCGGACCACGGAACGCTTGGTCCCGGTTTGGTTACCAGAGCGGCTCGACCAGCACTCGGTCTCGCCTGAGGTGCTCGATATCCCCACGCTCTGCAAGTTCGCTGCCAGGTGTGAGCACGGCTGCCGTCCCGGCGGCGACGGCCCACGCGAAGCACTCCTCCCAGGGCAGATCCCCGGCGAGGGACCACATGAATCCGGCGAGAAAGCTGTCGCCCGCGCCGACCGCGCTCCTGACCTCCACCTCGATCGGCGGCGCGAACCACGCGCGCTCCGCCGTCACGAGGAGCGCGCCCTCGTCCCCCAGCGTCAGGGCCACCGCGGCGGCCCTCCCCGCGGAGACGATATCCTTCGCGGCCGCGAGTTGCGAGGCCCTGTCGGGCAGCTTCGTGCGCGTCACGCCCTCGAGCTCCCTGAGGCTCGGCTTGCAGAGATAGACACCCTCGTCCAGGGCCGCCTTCAGCGAATCGCCGGAACTGTCGACGACGAGGCGGGCGCCGAGAGCACGGCTGATCCGTGCCACCTCGCCGTTGACGGAAGCTGGGCACCCCAGCGGCAGGCTGCCGCTCGAGACGACGAAGCGCGGCGTCTCGCAGCATTCGAGGGCGTCGAGACAGCCCCGCCATTCCGCCTCCGAGAGAAGCGGGCCCGGCAGGACGAAGCGGTATTGCTCGCCCGTCGCCGCGGCGGTGGCGGTGAAGTTCTCGCGCGTCTCTCCCGCGATCCTGACGGGCACCGTCGCGATCCCCTCCTTCTCGACGGCGCGCACGAGCAGGTCGCCCATGCTGCCGCCCGCGGGGAAGAGCGCGCGGCAGTCGCCTCCGAGCCGGCGGACGACGCGCGCGACGTTGATGCCGCCTCCGCCCGCCTCCCGCCGCTCCTCGCGGCAGCGGATCTTGTGCGTCGGCGTCACGGCATCGGCGGTGACCGAGAGGTCGACCGCCGGGTTCATCGTCAGGGTGAGGATATCGCTCATTCCGTTCCCGTGGCTGAGCGGGGGCGGAGCGGCCCTTAGCGCACCGACTTCTCGGCCGCCGGCAGCTCGGCCTGGACCCGCCCGAGGAACTCGTCCCAGCTCAGCTTGGAGAACTCCAGGAGCATCACGAGGCCGCCCGCGCTCAGCGGCTCGGAGCCGAGCTCGATGCGGGTGAGCTCGAGCTCGGGAACGTCCAGCGCCTTGGCGAGCACGTCGCGCGGAATGTGCCCCTCGTCGTGCAGCTTGCGCAACACGTGGGCGATGGCGACGTCGTAGACAGCTTTCTTGCGCATGAACGGCCTCTCTCAGCGCCGGCGGCCCCGGCTCGGTTGCATCTGGCGTGCCACACTTAGCGGTCAACCGCCCCCGGAGGCAAACGGAAGTGCTGCCGGCGATGCCGCGGCTCGCCGAGGGCGAGGGACCCCGGCCTTGTTCAAAGACGGCCCGATGGAGGATGTGGTTCCCCCACAGTGGGAAATCCTCCTAAAGAACGCGCACGGATCTGTGCATTTGCGCTTCACCCGCTGCCGTGCGAGCCCTATGGCTCCACGACGGTGCGGCGGAGCGCGCGAGGACAGGATGACGAAGACCGGCTTCTGGTGGGACGAGCGCTGCTTCTGGCACAGCGGCGGAAACTACGCCTTCCTCCTCCCCGTCGGAGGCCTCGTGCAGCCGCAGGCGGCCGGCGGTCTCCCCGAGAGCCCCGAGACGAAGCGCCGCCTGAAGAACCTCCTCGACGTGACGGGCCTGATGCGTGAGCTCCACTCGGGCTCGGCGCCCGAGGCGACGGAGGAGGAGCTGCGGCGCGTCCACCCGCGAGAGTACCTTGCCGAGTTCAAGCGGCTGAGCGACGCCGGCGGCGGCGAACTCGGCCGGCGCACGCCCTTCGGCCCCGGCGGCTACGAGGTCGCGGCGCTGTCGGCGGGGCTCGCGGCGCAGGCGCTGCGGGCGGTCCTCTCGGGCGAGCAGGACAATGCCTATTCGCTCTCGCGCCCGCCGGGGCACCATTGCCTGCCCGACTTCCCGAACGGCTTCTGCCTCCTCGCGAACATCGCGGTCGCGGTCGAAGCCGCGTTCGCGGAGAAGCGGGCCGGGCGGATCGCCGTCATCGACTGGGACGTCCACCACGGCAACGGCACCGAGGCGATCTTCTACGGCCGCGACGACGTGCTGACGATCTCGCTCCACCAGGACCGGAACTATCCGCCGGACACCGGCCATGTCGAGGCGCGGGGCGAAGGCAGGGGCGAGGGCTCGAACATCAACGTGCCGCTGATGCCCGGGGGCGGGCACGAGGCCTATCTCTCCACCTTCCGCCGCATCGTGCTCCCGGCGCTCCATCGCTACCGGCCGGACGCGATCGTCGTCGCCTGCGGCTACGACGCCTCGGGCGTCGATCCCCTGTCGCGGATGATGGCGGGCTCGGAGACCTTCGCCGAGATGACGCGGATGACGATGGACGCGGCCGCCGATCTCTGCGGCGGTCGTCTCCTCATCGTCCACGAGGGCGGGTACTCGGAAGCGCATGTGCCGTTCTGCGGGCACGCCGTCATCCAGACCCTCGCGGGCTCCGGCATCGCGGCGCCGGACCCGTTGAAGCCGCGGCTCGACAGCCAGCAGCCGGGCGAGCGGTTCAACAGGCTTCAGGACGAGATGATCGGCGAGATGGCGGCCTTTTTCGGCCTCGCCTGAACGACGGACTACCTGATCAGCGGGACGAGCTCGTCGACGATGCGGCGATAGACGTCGCGCTTGAAGGGCACGACGCGGTTCATGAGCTCGTCCGGGCCGACCCACTGCCAGCGGTCGAACTCCGCGTCGTGGCCGTCCGGCACGTTCACGACGTCGATCTCGCTCTCCTCGCCCTCGAAGCGCATGGCGTACCATTTCTGCTTCTGGCCGCGGAAGCGGCCGCCCCAGGCCTTCCCCTGAAGCTCCGGGGGAAGGTCGTAGAGCCACCACCCCTCGGATTCGGCGACGATCCGGACCGACCTGATCGACGTTTCCTCGTAGAGCTCGCGGAAGACCGCCACCCGCGGATCCTCGCCCTCGTCGATCCCGCCCTGCGGCATCTGCCACCAGGTGCCGGGGCCCTCGGGCTCCTCGGGGCCGTCCATGCGGTGGCCGACGAAGATCAGCCCGTCGCGGTTGACGACGAGCGCGCCGACGCAGGGGCGGTATGGAAGCTGCTCTGGTTCGACGATCGACACGGGTGTTCCTGCTCCTCGCGGGGGCTTCGGTTGCAGCGGCAAGGTCGTGCGGGGAACGTGAGGAGTCAACGGCAGGCTCCGGCCGCCCCGCCGTCAGCTCCCCGTCACGCCGACCGCGGCCGAAACGGGAACGAGCGCCGCACCCCGCTCCTCGAGCCCCTCGGCCCACTCCGCGATCGCGTCGATCGTGACCGGCAGCCCGGTGGCGAAGCCGATCGCGCTGCCCTCGCGCGCTGCCAGGGCCTCGAGCTCGTCGAGGGCCCTGCGGACGTCGTCCTTCCGGGGCACGACGTCGACCACCATGTCCGCCGCCGCGGTCGGCAGGCCGATCTCCCGCCCGATCTGCGGGGCGAGGCTGCGCTGGGAGCTGCCGTCCTCGACATAGAGCAGGCCCCGCGAGCTGAGCTCCTGGAGGAAGGCGCGCATTCCGCCCTCCGTGGCGCTGAAGCGCGCGCCCATGTAGTTCGTCACCCCGACATAGCCGCCGAAGCGCGCCATCGACCAGTGGAGACGGTCGCGGTTCTGCGCGGCGTCGAGGCCGGTCAGCAGCGTCTGCGGGCCCGGGTCGTTGTCGGGAAAGTCGTAAGGCTCCATCGGCATCTGGAGCATGATCTCGTGACCGGCCCGCCGGGCCCTGCGGGCGAGATCGGCGAGATCGCGGCCGTAGGGCGCGAAGGCGAGCGTGACGCCCGGAGGCAGTTCGGCGATCGCCTTCTCGGTGGCCGACGCCGAAAGGCCCATGCCGCCGACGAGGATCGCGATCCGGCTCTTGCCCAGCGCGTCCGCCGAAACCGGCGCCGCGTAGGCGCGCGCGGAGGTCTCGCCGTCCGGCCCGATCCTCGGCAGGGGGCCGTGCGGGCCGGGCTCTGTCAGTGCGGGATCGAGGTCACGTCCCGGTTCCGCCTGCGCCATCGACATCGGATCGCGGATGACGATGTCGGCCGGCGCGACCCGGTGGCCGGAGGGGAGCGGCTCGGGCTGGCCGTCGCGGGTGATCGAGGGGCGGATGCCGGCGTCCTGGCGGTCCGGCTTCGCCGGTCCGGAGACGATCCTGGCCACGTGGACCGGCTCTCCGCCGTAAGGGTCCTCGGCGACGAGCAGATACAGGCCCGTGACGCCGAGAAGGAGGATGCAGGCGGTGCCGATCCACTTCAGCACCGTCGTGCGGTCCATGTCCGCGCCGTCACCCCTGCGGCGCCTTCTGCCGGCCATCTCTGCCCCCTCGAAGCCCGAAAGCGTGCGGCGCGCCCCGCCGGGGCGCGCCGCATCGTCGTCAGTTGGCGCTCGCCGCCTGGCTGGCGGGGAAGCTCGCATGCGTCTGCACGCCGCGCAGCAGGTCGAAGGCGTAGTTCAGCTGAACGTCCTCCGTCTTGTCCTGCGGGACGTAGGCGAGCGAGCCGGCCTGTTCCTCACCCTCGGAGGCCTGGAGGTGGCCCCGCAGCGACGACTCGCCCCGCGGCTCCACGTTCTGGCCCGCCATGTCCTCGGGAAGCGGCTGCTCCACGATGATGTCCGGCGTGATGCCCATGGCCTGGATCGACTTGCCTGAGGGCGTGTAGTAGCGGGCGGTGGTCAGGCGAAGGGCGCCGTTCGTGCCGAGCGGGATGATCGTCTGGACCGAGCCCTTGCCGAAGGAACGGGTGCCCAGGACGGTCGCGCGGCGATGGTCCTGGAGAGCCCCCGCCACGATCTCGGACGCGGAGGCCGAGCCGCCGTTCACGAGCACGATCACCGGCTTGTCGCCGAAGAGGTCGCCGGAGCGCGCGTTGTAGCGCTGCGTGTCCCTCGCCTCGCGGCCGCGGGTCGAGACGATCTCGCCCTTGTCGAGGAAGGCGTCGGACACGGCGATCGCCTGGTCGAGGAGACCACCCGGGTTGTTGCGCAGGTCGAGGACGAAGCCCTTCAGCCGCTCCGCGCCGACCTCCGCCTGCAGCTCGTCGGCCGCCTTGCGAAGATTCTCGAAGGTCTGCTCGTTGAACTGCGTGACGCGGACGTAACCGAGATCGTCCTCCACGTTCCACCGCACCGAGCGGATGCGGATCGTGTCGCGGATGAGCGTCTTCTTGATCGGCTCGGCGGCGCCCTCGCGGACGATCGTCAGCTCGATCGGCGTGTCGACCCGGCCGCGCATCTTCTCGACCGCCTCGGACAGGGTCAGGCCCTGGATCGGCTCACCGTCGAGATGCGTGATCAGGTCGTTCGGCAGGACGCCGGCCTGCGCGGCGGGCGTCTCGTCGATCGGCGCGACGACCTTGACGACGCCGTCTTCCATCGTCACCTCGATGCCGAGGCCGCCGAACTCGCCCTTCGTCTGCACCTGCATGTCGCGGAAGCTCTTCGGCGGCAGGTAGCTCGAATGCGGGTCGAGGCCCGCGAGCATGCCGTTGATCGCCGATTCGATGAGCTTGGAATCCTCGGGCATCTCGACGTAGTCGGCGCGCACGCGCTCGAACACGTCACCGAAGAGGTTGAGCTGCCGGTAGGTCTCGGAGCTGGCGGCGTTCGCCGCACCTCCGGTCAGCTGGGGTTGCGTGATGAGCAGGCTGCCTGAGCCTCCCAAGATCATTCCGAGTACGAGAAGCGTCGCCTTGCGCATTATCCGCCAACTCCTGTGCCGCCGTCCGACCACCACGGGTCCGGATCGATGGACCGTCCGTCCTTACGAAATTCGATGTAGAGCGTCGGCTGTTGCCGGCCGATGCTCGTTCTCTCGGCGCTCGCGAGCCGAAGCTCGCCCATTGCCCCCACCGGCTCGCCGGCCAGGACGAACTGCCCGACTTCGACACCGATACTACTCATACCAGCCAATAGAACATGATAGCCGTCGCCCGGGTCGACTATCAAGAGTTGCCCATACGTTCTGAACGGCCCGGCGAAGACGACGTGACCGTCCGCCGGCGAAACGACCTGCGCGGCCGACCGTGTTGCGATGGAGAGGCCCTGGGCGATGTCGCCGTAGTCGTCCGCCTCTCCGAAGCGGCGCACGACCGGGCCGGAAACCGGCGCCGGCAGGAGCCCGACGGCCTGGCCGAACGGCACGGCGGGACTGAGCCTGCCGAGATTGCCGAGCGCCTGCCGGGCCTCCTCCCGCGTCACCGTGCGGTCCTCGCGGCCGGTCCTGCCCCTGTCGAACGTGATCTCCTCCTCGACGGAGGCGATCAGGTCCTCGACGCCTTCGGCCTTCTCCGCGAGCTCCCGGATCCGCGCCCGCGTCGCCGCCAGCTGGTCCTCGTTCTCGGCGATCGACTGCCGCTTCGCCTCCATCAGGGAGGCCAGCTCCTCGCGCTGCGACGAGAGCTCCTCCGTGCGCGCGACGAGCCGGTCCCGCTCCCCCGCGGCTTCGGTCTTCAGCCTGTTCAATTCCTCGAGATCGGACACGAGCGCCTCCGTCTCGACCCGCAGATCCGGCAGCACCGCGCCGAGCAGCATCGCCGAGCGCACCGCCTTCAGCGCGTCCTCGGGCGAGACGAGCATCGCCGGCGGCGGCTTGCGCCCGATCCTCTCGAGCGCCGCGATGAGCTCGATCAGCAGGCCGCGCCGCGAGCCGAGCGATTCCCGCACGCCCTGCTGCCTGTCGCCCAGATCGAGGAGCCGGTCCTCGATGCCGCTGATCGCCGTCTCGGTTTCCTGCACCTGGCCGGCGACGCCGATCAGTCGCTCGTTGAGCTGCGCGCGGTCCGCCTTCAGCCCCTCGATCTCCGCGGCGAGCGCCTTCTCGCGCTCGCGCCCGGCTTCGAGCCCGCGGCGGAGCTCGTCGAGATCCGCCTCCGGCGCGGCAGCCTCCGCCGGCGCGTCCGTTTCCTGCGCGTGCGCGGGCGCAGGCGGCCAGCCGGTGGCTGACGCCGCCACCATCAGAGCGGCCACGGCTGGCGCGCGGAACGATGCGCAGCGAAATTTCATGGAGGAGAGGATGGCCCCGCCCGGTTAAGACAGCGTCAACCATCTCCCGGCGGTGTGGCCAAATCATGCCCGGTGGTAGGGGTGGCCCGAGAGGATCGTCATGGCGCGGTAGATCTGCTCCATGAGCATCACGCGCACGAGTTGGTGTGGCCAGGTCGCCCGGCCGAATCGCAGGGTCCCGTTCGCGCGGGCCCGAAGATCGCCGCCGTGCCCGTCCGGCCCGCCGATGGCGAACGCGAGGTCCTTCCGGCCGGCATCCGCGAGAGCGCGCAGCTGGTCCGCCAGGGCCTCGCTCCCCGTATCCTCCCCCGCTTCGTCGAGCAGCACGAGGTGCGCCCCGTCGGGCAGCCTCGCGAGAAGCTGCTGCGCTTCCGCGCGGCGGCGCTCGTCAGCCGAGGGCGCGCGCGCCTCGGCGATCTCCTTCACCTGGACGGCCGTCAGGCCGAGCGACCGCCCCGTCGCCTCCGCCCGCTTGTGGTAGCGGGCGACGAGGTCGCTCTCGGGCCCCGATTTCAGGCGGCCGACGGCGAGGATCGTGATCCGCATGCTCCGCCGGCCACCGCCACTCGGTCGTCAGCCGTTCAGCCGCTCGGCCGGCGCCTCGTCGGACCACATCTTCTCGAGATTGTAGAAGGCGCGGACCTCGGGCCGGAACAGGTGCACGACGACGTCGCCGGCGTCGATCAGGACCCAGTCGCAGGTCTCGAGCCCCTCGACCGAGGCGCGGCCGAAGCCGCCGTCCTTGAGGGCGCGGATCACCCTGTCGGCGACGGCGCCGACATGGCGGTCCGACCGGCCCGAGGCCACGATCATCGTGTCCGCGAGGGCCGACTTGCCGCTCAGATCGATGGAAACCACATCCTCGGCCTTGCCGTCATCCAGCGCTTCGAGGATCGTGCGGTGGAGATCGTCCGGGGCATGATCCGCGCCGGCGATCCCGATGTGAGGCGCGCCATGGGCGTCGGCCTCGAAAGTCTTCGCGAGTGTCAGGGTAACTTCCTCTTGTCATCCCCTAGTGCGAAACGAGCAGCCCGAAGGTTTCTTCGCTGCCGCTTCGTAATATGGTCGGCTTTCGTGACTGATTCAAGAATTCTCCATCCGGTCCCGCGGCCAGAGGCCTGACCGCCGGATCTCCGAGGAGGACAGGTCGGACCGCGGCCCGTGGACGATCGCCCAGGCCGGCGGCGGCGCATCCGCCAGCCGCCGCGAACGCGTCTCCGGCAGCCGGGCGAGGCGATAGCGTGCGGCGAACGGGCTCGAGGCCGCGCGCAGCGTCGAGCCCGGGCGGTCGACGACCCCGATCGGCACCATCTCCGCGATCTCCCGCCAGGCGTGCCAGCGGTGGAAGCTCGCCATGTTGTCGGCGCCCATGACCCAGACGAAGCGCAGGTCCGGGCGGCGTGCCAGGAGGAAGCGCAGCGTGTCGCGGGTCCGGCTGATCCCGATGTCGGCCTCGACGCTCGTGACGCGGACGCGGGGCATGCGCCGGGTCACGAGCCGGCAGGCTTCGAGACGCGCCTCGAGGCTGCCGAGTTCGCCCCGGTTCTTCAGCGGATTGCCGGGCGTGACGAGCCACCAGACGAAATCGAGGCCGAAGCGCGCGAGCGCGAGCCGGCTGATGTGGACGTGGCCCTCGTGCGGCGGGTTGAACGAGCCCCCGAGCAGGCCGACGCGCTGGCCGGCACCCGCCGCCGGCAGCCTCGGCCAGACATACCCTCCCGTCACGCCCGGGTCTGGCCCGTGCCGCGGACGCGGTAGTTGAAGCTCGTCAGCTGCTCCACGCCGACCGGCCCCCGCGCGTGCATCCGGCCGGTCGCGATGCCGATTTCGGCGCCCATGCCGAACTCGCCACCGTCGGCGAACTGCGTGGAAGCATTGTGCACGACGATCGCCGCGTCGACCTCTGCGAGAAACCTGTCCGCGACCGCCTGGTCGTCGGTGATCACCGCCTCGGTGTGCTGCGAGCCGTGCGTCGCGATGTGGGCGAGCGCCCCCTCGATGCCGTCGACGAGCTTCACCGCGATGATCGCGTCGAGGAACTCGTGGCCGTAATCCTCCGGCGCGGCCGCGACGACGCGGGCGTCGACGGCCTGTGTGGCCTCGTCGCCGCGCACCTCGCAGCCCGCCTCGATCAGATCTTGGACGAGCGGCTTCAGGTGCGTGTCCGCGACACGCCGGTCGACGAGCAGCGTCTCCGCGGCACCGCAGATGCCGGTGCGCCTCATCTTCGCGTTGACGACGATGTCCCTCGCCATCGCGAGATCGGCGCCGGCATCGACATAGACGTGGCAGATGCCTTCGAGATGCGCGAAGACGGGCACGCGCGCCTCCGACTGCACGCGCTCGACGAGGCTGCGGCCGCCGCGCGGCACGATCACGTCGAGATTGCCGCCGAGCCCCTTCAGCATCCAGCCGACCGCCGCACGGTCCGTCACCGGCACGAGCTGGATCGCGTCCTCCGGGAGGCCCGCCGCCACGAGCCCCTGCGCGAGGCAGGCGTGGATCGCGCGGGCGGAATGGAAGCTCTCCGACCCGCCGCGCAGGATCACCGCGTCGCCGGCCTTCAGGCAGAGCGCCCCGGCATCGGCGGTCACGTTGGGGCGGCTCTCGTAGATCACGCCGATGACGCCGAGCGGCGTGCGCACGCGCTCTATCCTGAGGCCGTTCGGCCGCTCCCATTCCGCGATCACGTCGCCCACCGGATCGGCCAGTCCCGCAATGTCTTCGATGCCGCCCGCCATGCTCTCGATGCGCGCGGGATCGAGCGTCAGGCGGTCGATGAAGGACGCGGGTCTTCCGGCCTCGCGCGCCGCCTGGAGATCGATCGCATTCGCGGCGAGGATCGCTTCCCGGGAGGCCCGCAGCGCCGCCGCCATCGCATGAAGCGCCTCGTTCTTCCGCGGCGCCGGGGCGAGCGCCAGCACCCTGGACGCGGCGCGGGCGCGGCGGCCGAGGTCGAGCATCAGCGCGGCCACGTCCTGCGCCGCCCCGCCGTCCCGAACCGCATTGGCGGTGATGGAGTTCATGACCCGTCACTCCGGCAAACGCACGATTGCGAAGGCCGATGTGACACATCGACCCGCGGCGATCAATCGGGACGGACGCATGGCAGCGGTGAGGATCGGCACGTCCGGCTGGCACTATGACGGCTGGATCGGCACCTTCTATCCCGAGAAGACGCCGAAGAAGAGGTTGCTCGAGGCCTATGCCCGGCACTTCTCGACGACCGAGATCAACGCCTCCTTCTACCGGGTGCCGAGCGAGGCGGCGGTCGCCTCCTGGGCCGCGAACGCGCCCGACGGCTTCGTCTTCGCGTGGAAGGCGTCCCGCTTCATCACCCACTACAAGCGCCTGAAGGACTGCGAGGAGCCGGTGCGCTACGTGACGGGGCGCATGGCGCCGCTGGGAGAGAAGTTCGGCCCCGTGCTCTGGCAGCTTCCCCCGCAGCAGAAGCCCGACCACGACCGGCTCGGCCGTTTCCTCGACCTGCTGCCGAAGGAGCGCCGCCACGCGGTCGAGTTCCGCGACCCCGCCTGGTACGAGGAGGCGACCTTCCGGCTCCTGCGTGACGCGGGCGTTTCGCTCTGCGTCTCCGACCACGCCCACGCGCCGGCCCCCTGGGAGGCGACGGCCGCCCACGTCTATCTCCGCCCGCACGGCCCCGGCGGCCGCTACGAGGGCCACTACTCGAACGACGGCCTCGCCGATATGGCGGACCGCATCGCCGGCTGGACGGCCGAAAGCCGCGACGTGTTCTGCTATTTCGACAACGACCAGAAGAGCTGCGCCCCGTTCGACGCGCAACGGCTGATCGGGATGGTCAGGGAGCGGGGTGTGGAGGTGGCGTGAAGCGATTCACTCGCCTCTCTCGGCATCCATCAGCCGTACAAGCGCCGTCGCAACGTCGCTGCGGACGTGCAGGAAGTCGACCACGGAGACAGCGCCGGCATTCTCCCTGAAGATGACGAAGTGCTCCCCCGCCCTTGCATACCGGTAGCTGGCTTCCGAACGCACCCCGAGGAGCATTTTGCAGTCCCTGACACGAGCTTCACCCGCGGCGATCGCGGAACAGGCTTCGATGAGCCTTTCGCCGTAGAGCTGGGCTTGGCGGCTCCCGAAGGTCTCGTGCGTCTAGTCGATGATGTCGGCGAAGGATCTGCGAGCGCGTGGCGTAAGCCGCCAGGAGTTCGCCATCAGGCGCGCTTTCGACCGACTGCCTCCGCCAGCACGCGGCGCATCGCCTCCTCGCCGGTGCCCTCGGCGAACTCGCCGCGCTCGGCCTGCTCGACACCTTCCTTCAAGCGCTCCCGCAGCGCCTCGAGCGCCAGCTCCTCCTCCTGGAGGAGCCGCAGGCCCGCGCGCAGAGCTTCGCTCGCGTTCTGGTAACGGCCGGACGCGACGAGCCTGTCGACGAAGTGGGACTGGGCTGCGGTGAGGACGACGTTGCGGGTCACCATCTGAGCCTCCTGGGTGTGATGGCAATATATGCCAAGGCGCCGGCCGCGTCGACGTCGGACCTCAGACGCCCGTTCTCCGGCCGCCCGCCGCCCTCACACCTCCCTGAGGGCCATGTCGTCGCGGTGGATCATCTCGGCGCGGCCGGAATAGCCGAGGATCTCCTCGATGACGCCGGAGTTGCGGCCCATGATCTTCACGGCGTCGGCGGCGTCGTAGGCGGAGAGGCCGCGGCCGATCTGGTGGCCGTCGCGCTCGCGGATGATGACGGCGTCGCCCCGGCAGAACTCGCCCTCGATCCCCACGACGCCCGCCGGCAGGAGGCTCTTGCCGTTGCGCAGCGCCCGCGCCGCCCCGGCGTCGACGAGGATCGTGCCGCGCGGCTCGATCGAGCCGCCGATCCAGCGCTTGCGGGCCGTGACGGGATTTCCGCGCGCGTTGAACCAGGTGCAGCGGCCGCCCGTGTCGATCGCCTTGAGCGGGTGCTCGATCGTGCCGGAGGCGATGACCATCCGCGTGCCGGCGTCGGTCGCCATCTTCGCCGCCTCGATCTTCGTCGCCATGCCGCCGCGCGAGAGCTCCGAGGCCGCTCCCCCCGCCATCGCCTCGATCTCCGGCGTCACCCGCCTGACCTCCTCGAGCAGGCGCGCCTCGGGATCGAGATGGGGCGGCGCGGTGTAGAGACCGTCCACGTCCGACAGGAGCACGAGGCAGTCCGCGCTCGCCATCGTGGCGACACGGGCGGCGAGCCTGTCGTTGTCGCCGTAGCGGATCTCGCTCGTCGCCACCGTGTCGTTCTCGTTGATCACCGGCACGGCCCGCATCGCGAGAAGGGTCGAGACGGTCGAGCGGGCGTTGAGGTAGCGGCGCCGCTCCTCCGTGTCGCCGAGCGTCAGGAGCAGTTGCCCCGCCACGAGCCCGCGCGTGCCGAGGGCCTCGGACCAGGCGCGCGCGAGCGAGATCTGGCCCACGGCCGCCGCCGCCTGCCCCTCCTCGAGCTTCAGCTTGCCTGGCGGGATCTTCAGCACCGTGCGGCCGAGCGCGATGGCGCCGGAGGAGACGACGAGCACCTCGGCGCCCGCGCCCGCGAGCGCGGCGATGTCGTCGCAGAGCGCGTCGAGCCAGCCGGCCTTCAGGCCCTCGTGCCGGTCGACGAGCAGCGAGGAGCCGATCTTGATGACGATGCGCCGGCAGGCGGAAAGCCGCTTGTCCATGGGAGGCTAAGGCCGCCAGCCTTCCTCGCCCCGGGCGGCGATCTCGGCTTCCCTCGCCTCGTCCTCGCGCCTGAGGTCGAGCTCGCGGACGATGGCCGACAGCGCCTCCCGCACGCCGCGGCCGGTCGCCGCCGAGACGAGCAGCACGTCCTGCCCGCATGCCTCCGCGAGCGCCTGCCGCTTCTCCGCGATCGCCTCCTCGTCGGCGGTGTCGCATTGCGACAGCGCGACGATCTCCGGCTTCTCCTCGAGCCCCGCGCCGTAGGCGTCGAGCTCTCCGCGCACCACCTCGTAGGCGTGGGCGACGTCCTCCTCGACGGCGGAGACGAGGTGGAGAAGCACGCCGCAGCGCTCGACATGGCCGAGGAAGCGGTCGCCGATGCCGACGCCCTCGTGCGCGCCCTCGATCAGGCCCGGAATGTCGGCGAGCACGAACTCGCGGTCGTCGAGCCGGACGACGCCGAGATTGGGGTGAAGCGTCGTGAAGGGATAGTCGGCGATCTTCGGCTTGGCGGCGGTCACGGTCGCGAGGAAGGTCGACTTGCCGGCGTTGGGAAGGCCGACGAGCCCGGCGTCCGCGATCAGCTTCAGCCGCAGCCAGATCCAGCGCTCGTCGCCCTCGAGCCCCGGGTTCGCGCGGCGCGGCGCCTGGGTGATCGACGACTTGAAGCGGGCGTTGCCGAAGCCGCCATTGCCGCCCCGGGCGATCGTCACCCGCTGCCCGACCTCGGTCAGGTCGGCCAGGATCTCCTCCTGGTCCTCGTCGAGGATCTGGGTGCCCACCGGCACCTTCAGCACGATGTCGGCGCCGTTCGCGCCCGTGCGGTTCGACCCCTTGCCGTGCTCGCCGCGCTTCGCCTTGAAGTGCTGCTGGTAGCGGAAGTCGATCAGCGTGTTCAGCCCGTCGACGCACTCGACGACGACGTCGCCGCCGCGCCCGCCGTCGCCGCCGTTCGGGCCGCCGAACTCGACGAACTTCTCGCGGCGGAACGACACGCAGCCATTGCCGCCGTCGCCGGCCTTCACATAGACCTTCGCCTGGTCGAGGAACTTCATCTCGCGTCCTTCCGGAAGGTCTCGCGCGTCAGCGCGGTGTCGATGTGGCGCACGTTCGCGCGGCGCGCCTCGCACCATCTCATGTGCGAGCCCACCACCTCGAAGCCGAGCTTCTGCTGCACCCTGAGCGAGGCGGGATTGTCCTCGAAGACGCCGGACGCCACCCGGCAGTCGGGCCTGCGGCGGAAGATGTCGGAGAGGACGAGCGACACCGCCTCCGTCATCAGCCCGCGGCCCCAGTGTGCGCGCCCGAGCCAGTAGCCGATATGGGCGCCCTCCGCGTCGTACTCGATGCCGACGATGCCGGCCGGCTCGCGGCCGCCCGGCAGGACCGCCAGCTCCTCGGCCGCGCCGCGCAGCGCCCGCGGCGCGACGCCGTCGAGGAACTCCCTCAACCGCTTCTCGGGCACCGGCCAGGAGACGCGCGCGAGCATGCGCACGACGTCCCAGTCGTTCAGCTGCGCATAGAGCGCGTCCGCGTCGTCCGGCCCCGCCAGGCGAAGAAGAAGGCGCTGGCTCGCCAGCACCGGCCGGTCGCGCCCGAGCGCCTCGTGCTCCGAGATCTCGTTCATCGTGAGGACCCTGGCTTTGGAGCGGGATGAGGAAAAGTGGGAACCGGCTTTCCGCCCGCATCCCGCTCTGAACCTCTGGAATCGATCACATTGATGATCGCTGGTCCAATCGACCAGAGATCATCAATGTGATCTGAACGACGAAAGGGGAGACGGTGGTCCGCCTCCCCTGGTCCGATTGACTGACGACCCGCCGAGGCTCGACCTGCGGCGGCTCGCGAACCGCCCGTTACTCGGCGGCCTCCGGCACCACGACCGAGACGTACTGCCGACCGCCCTTGCTGGTGCGGAAGGAGACGTGGCCGTCGGCCATGGCGAAGATCGTGTGATCCTTGCCGAGGCCGACATTGTCGCCGGGATGCCAGCGCGTGCCGCGCTGGCGGATGATGATGTTGCCGGCCACGACCTGCTCGCCGCCGAACTTCTTCACGCCGAGCCTGCGGCCGGCTGTGTCGCGGCCGTTGCGGGACGAGCCGCCTGCCTTCTTGTGCGCCATGGTCTGGCCTCCTTATGCCTCGGAGGAGGCTTCGCCGGCAGGCGCCGCCTCTTCCTTCTTCGCCTTGGAAGCGGACTTCTTGCCGCCCGAGGCCGCGATGTCGGTGATGCGCACGACCGACAGGTCCTGCCGGTGGCCGGCCGAGCGCTGGTAGTGCTTGCGGCGGCGCTTCTTGAAGATGTGGACCTTCTTGCCGCGCGCCTGCTCCACGAGCTCGCCCGTGACCGTCGCGCCCTTGATGAAGGGAGCGCCGACCTTGACGTCGTCGCCTTCGCCGACGAACAGAACTTCCTCGAACGTGATCGTGTCGCCGGCCTCGCCCGGAAGCCTCTCGATCCTGATCACGTCATTGGCGGCAACGCGATATTGCTTGCCGCCCGTCTTGATGACCGCGTACATGCCCAGTTCCATTTCTCGTCGCGCCCTGTGGCGCCGTGCCCTCGCGGGCGACGGACTTTCGCGGGATCGGCTTCCCGACCGGCCTGCCCGGCCGGTGGAGCGATCAGAGCCTCGGACAGCGTGATTGTTGGCACGGGTTGCGTCGTGCAACGTGCGCCTGAGGCGCGGAATATACGGACGGCGTGCGATAAGTCAACGGAGACGCGGCCGGATGGGCCCACGGGAACACGCGGCACGAAACGATGTGGCACGGCCGCCGAGGCACCCGTGACATCGCGGCGCATCTCGGGTGAGGATGCCGCCGGACACCAGCGGAGTGACCCCGTGCCTTTTCCGAAAGAGCTCTGCGTCGCCGGCCTCGCGGCCGCGCTCGCCTGCGCCGCTCTCCCCGCCCCGGCGACGGCCGCGGAGTGGCAGCGGCCCGACAGCCCCTTCACGCTCGGCGAAGCCTATCCCGACGTGCCGGCGACCTGCGAGACGGCGGGCTACTGGATCGAGCACGGCCCCGACATCGACGCGCGCGTCAGCTTCGCCGTGCGCGGCCCTCTCGTCGCGACGGAGTGGGACGGCGCCCTCGCCTATCTCGTCATGTGCCCCGAAGTCGGCGTCCAGATCATGTGCGTCACCTACAGCCGGGAGGGCCGGGAGGTCGGCGACATGGCCCTCTTCGCGGGCGGCTACATGCGCGTCGACGAGCGTCGCATCATGCTCGATCCCTGCCTCGCCTCGCCGGACGATGGGGAGCGGTGAGATCGAGGAGGCAGCTTGGGCCTGCCGTCATTCCTCCCGCAGCGGCGCGAGGACGCGCTCGACCGCGCGGGCGACCGCGAGGAGCCGCCTGTCGTGCATCGCCGGCGCGAAGAGCATGAGGCCGACGGGCGGATCGCCGAGCCTGTGGCAGGGGATGGAGATCGCGCAGCCGTCCATCATGTTGACGGCGGTCGGGTTCCTCAAGACGAGCAGGTTCGTCTTCGCGAACAGTTCGTCGTCCTCCTCGAGCGGCGCAAGCTCCGGCGGAACGACGGGAACGGTCGGGCAGATCACGGCGTCGAAGGCCGAAAGCTCGCGCTCGACCCGTCCGACGAGATCCTTCCTGAAAGCCTGGAGGTCGAGGAAGTCCGCCGCGCTCTGCTCGGCGCCGCGCGTGATGCGGGCGGCCACGCGGGGGTCGTACTCGTCCGAGCGCCCGACGATGAGCGGCCGGTGCCAGGCGTAGGATTCCGCGCCGGGAAAGCCGCCGAGCGAGTTCGCCGACGCGATCTCGCCGAACGGCTCGAGCGGCGTCTCGAAAAGCCGCGCCCCCGCATCCGCGATCAGCCGGGCGGCCCGGCCGAAGCTGCGCGCGACCGTTTCGTCGAGACCGTCGAGGAGAAGCGTCTGCGACACGGCGAGCCTCAGGCCCTCGATCGAGACGCGCGGCAGCGGCGACGGCTCCTCGCCGGCCAGCACTGAATCGAGCAGCGTGCAGCAGGCGACCGTCGGCGCCAGCGCGCCGACCGAATCGAGCGACCACGACAGCGGCGCCGCGCCCGTCGTCGGGACGCGGCGCGCCGTCGGCTTGAAGCCCGTCAGGCCGCACATCGCCGCGGGGATGCGCACGGAGCCGCCGGTGTCCGAACCGATCGCGGCCACCGCCATGCCGTCCGTCACCGAGACGGCCGCCCCCGAGGACGAGCCGCCGGGAATGCGTCCGGTCTCGCGGTCGTAGGGGTTGAGCGGCGTGCCGTAATGCGGGTTGAGGCCGAGGCCGGAGAAGGCGAACTCGGTCATGTTCGTTCGGCCCACGAGGACCGCGCCGGCGGCCCGCAGCCTCTTCACGACGGGCGCGTCGTCGGCGGCGGGCTCCGCGTCCTCGAGAACCCGCGAGCCCGCCTTCGTCACCTCGCCCCGGACGTCGAACAGATCCTTGATCGAGATCGGCAGGCCCGCCAGCGGTCCCTGCGGCACGCCCGCCTCGCGCACCATGTCGCTCGCGCGCGCGACGACCGGCGCCGCCTCCTCGTAGAGCGAGAGGAAGGCGCGGCCGCCCTCGCCCGCCGGATCGCGCGCCCGGTCGAGGGCTTCGAGCGTCAACGCCTCGCTCGTCGTCTCGCCCGTCTCCAGCGCCTCCAGGATATAGTCCAGCGAGATCATCCCCGTCCCCCGCGATTCGCCCCTCGGCGAGGCTAGCACGGCGGGAGCGGGATTTCGCGTGGCCTTCCCGACGTCAGATCGCCAGGTACTCGTTCCGGAGCTCCTCGTTGTCGAGAACCTCCTTCGCGGTTCCGCGATAGGCGACGGAGCCCATGTCGAGGATGACGGCGCTGTCGGCGATGCGCAGGGCGGCGACGGCGTTCTGCTCGACGATGATCGTGGTGATGCCGAGCCCCTTGATCTCGAACATCGCCTTCTCGATCTCCTCCACGATCGTCGGCGCGAGCCCCTCGTAGGGCTCGTCGAGCAGGAGGAGCTTGATGTCGCGGGCGAGGGCCCGGCCGACGGCCAGCATCTGCTGCTCGCCGCCCGACATCGTCGTCGCCTCCTGCCGCCGCCGCTCGCCGAGGCGCGGGAAGAGCTGGTAGATCCGGTCGACCGGCCACCCGACCGGCTCTGCGGTCTGCGCGAGGATGAGGTTCTCCTCCACCGTCAGGCCGCCGATGATGCGCCTGTCCTCCGGCACGAGCTGGATGCCGGCGCGCGCGGCCTGCCAGTCGCGCATCTTGTGGACCGCCTGGTCGCCGAGCCAGATCTCGCCCGCCGTCAGGTGCGGCTCGTGGGCGCGGGCGATCGTCTTCAGCGTCGAGGTCTTGCCGGCGCCGTTGCGCCCGAGCAGCGCGACGATCTCGCCTTCCTTCACGTCGAAGGTCACGCCCTGGACGATGTAGCTCTCGCCGTAATAGGACTCCACGTCCTTCAGCCGGACGAAAGCCTCGCCCGCGGGCGCGGCGGCCGGCCGTTCGGCCTCCATGACGGCGCTCATCAGTGGCTGCTCCCCAGATAGGCTTCGCGGACTTTCGGATTGCCGCGCACCTCCTCCGGCTTGCCGAAGGCGATGGGGGTTCCTTGCGCGAGGCAGGTGATCACGTCGGCGAGCGAGAACACGACGTGCATGTCGTGCTCGATCACGATCATCGTGATGCCGGTGGCGGAGATCTCCCGGAGGAGGTCGATCGTGCGGTTCGTGTCGTGGCGCGCCATGCCGGCCGTCGGCTCGTCGAGCAGCATCAGGCGCGGCTTGCAGGCCATGCAGATGCCGAGCTCGAGCCGGCGCTTGTCGCCGCGCGACAGGTGCGCCGCGTCGTATTTCGCCATCTTGAGGAGCCCGAGGCGCCGCAGGATCTCGGACGCCTCCTCGACGGCCGGGTGGGTCGGCGAGAGGTAGACGAACGGGTCGATCCGGAACTGGCCGTTCATCTTGGCGAGCGCGGCGATCGCCACGTTGTCGAGCAGCGACATGCCGGGGAAGACCTGCGGCGTCTGGAAGACGCGCGCGATGCCGCGCTGCATGATGTTGTGGGGCGACAGGCCCTTCAGCGGCTTGCCGTCGAAGACGACCTCGCCCTCGTCGGCGTCGATCAGGCCGATCATGCAGTTGAGGAGCGTCGACTTGCCGGCCCCGTTCGGGCCGATGATGGCATGGATCTGGCCGTGCTCGACGGTGAGGTTCACGTTGCTGAGCGCACGCAGGCCGCCGAAGCGCTTGCTCACGCCCCTGATGACGAGGAGGTCGTCGCCCCCCCTCGCGTGGCCGGCCGCTGGCTCGGTTGTGTGTGTGGCGGTCACGGGTCGTTTCCTTGAGCTGCCGGCGTCAGGGACGGGGATCGGTGTGGCGGGGCTCGGTGAGCTCCATGTCCGGCACGTTGTGCCGGCGGCCGTGCAGGAGCTTGTGCCCCGTCGCGCGCCAGACCACCCGCCAGATGTCGATCAGGCCGCCGGGCAGGAAGATGACGATGGCGGCGAAGATGAGCCCCAGGATCAGGCGCCACTGCTCGCCGATCATGCCTTGCACGACGTTCTCGAAATACATGAGGAAGGCGGCGCCGATCATCGGCCCGATCAGCGTGCTCGCGCCGCCGATGACGGTGGCGATGACCACCTCGCCCGAGGTCGACCAGTGGAGGAACTTCGTCGCCACGTAGGGCTCGTAGATGACCATGAGCGAGCCCGCGAGCCCGGCGTACATCGCCGATATCAGGAACGCCATCATCTTGTACGCCCACACGTTGATGCCCGTGTATTCGAGCCGCATGGGGTTCTCCTTGATGGAGCGCAGCATGAGGCCGAACGGGGAGCGCTTCAGGAACTGGGCGACGAGGAACATGATCACGAGGATCACGGCGCAGAAGTAGAAGACCGCGATGCCCCGCAGGTTCATGCCGAGGAGCGTGGGATAGTGAAGCCCCGTCAGGCCGTTGTCGCCGCCGGTCCAGCGCTGCAGCGTCGAGGAGAGCACGAGCGCGTGGATCATCTCCGCGAAGGCGAGGGTGAGGATCGAGAAGTAGATGCCGGTGCGCCGCAGGGTCAGGAAGCCGATGAACAGCGCGACGAGGAGCGTGCCGACGAAGGCGAACGCCATCGCGGGTATCACGTCGGACGAGAAGTGCTTCAGGCTCAGGCCGGTGATGTAGGCCGCCGTCCCGAAGAAGGCGGCGTGGCCGAAGGAGAGGAGGCCGGTGAAGCCGAGCAGGAGGTCGAAGCCGAGCGCGAAGATCGCCCAGATGACGATCTTCGTCGCCAGCGCCTCGTAGCCGCCGAGCTCGACGAGCCACAAGGGCATGGTGAAGGTGACCATGCCGATGATCGCGACCACCACGAGGTCGCGCCCCCGGCCGTTCCACATGCCGGCCCGGCCGCCCCGCTCGTCCGCTCCGGCGTAGACGGGCTTTGCGACGTCGCTCATTCGAACACTCCCTTCTTGCCGAACAGGCCGCGGGGCCGAACGAGCAGGACGACCACTGCCACGAGGTAGACGACGATCTGCTGCAGCGCCGTCAGGAAGCCCTTCATGAACGGATCGACCGCGAGCGCGGCGAAGCCCGTCGTGAAGGCGCTGGCCATTCCCAGAAGGACGGCCGCCACGAGCGCGCCGAGCAGCGAGCCCATGCCGCCGATCACCACGACCAGGAACGATGGGACGAGATAGGCGAGGCCGACCGTCGGGCTCACCTGGGTCACCGGGCCGCCGAACACGCCCGCCACCCCCGCGATCGCCGCGGCGAGGCCGAAGACGATGGCGAATTTCTGCGTCACGTTGATGCCGAGATGGCTGACCATCTGCGGGTCGCGCATGCCGGCGCGGACGACGAGGCCGAACCGGGTGAACTGCAGGAGCACGAAGAGGCCGAGCACGACGATCGCCGAGACGCCGATCAGGAGGAGGCGCCAGAAGGGGAAGAAGGTGAAGCCCTCGATCCCCGGCATCGGGATCCGGAGCCCCGGAATGGCCTCGGGCACCGTGGCGCCCAGCCCGTAGAACAGGACCTGCCCCGAGCCCCACGACGGCAGCGCGAACGGGATGTTGTTCGCGCCGAAGATCCATTTCAGCGCCTCCTCGATGACGATCGCCAGGCCGAACGTCACGAGGATCTGGTCGGTGTGTGGTCGGTCGTAGAACCAGCGTATGAGCCCGCGCTCCATCAGGAGCCCGACGAGGAAGAGCAGCGCCGGCACGATGAAGATCGCGTAGGTGAAGCCCATCGACCGCGAGATGAGCACCGCGGCGTAGGCCGCGATCATGTAGAGCGCGCCGTGGGCGAAGTTCACCACGCCGAGCGTGCCGAAGATCAGCGTCAGGCCCAGGGCGATCAGCGCGTAGATCGCGCCGAGCTGGAGCCCGGTCAGAAAGTTCAGGAAGAACGCGTTGAATTCCATGGTCGGATGCTCACCCGTGGGCCGGCCGCGAAACACGACGCGCCGGCCGGAAGATGCCTGCCGGCGCGGAGGGCCTGTCCGGGCCTCCGGAGATATCCGAAGGCCCGGATCCTGCTGCTCAGGCCGGCTCGTAGGGGCCGAGATCCGCCTGCTCGCCGCCGAAGGCCGGCAGGGCGGGGTCGTACTCGATGTCGGCGCGCGGCACGACCTTCACGATCTCGAGCAGGTCGTGCTGGTCGGCACGTTCGCTCGGCGGCTTGCCCTGCACGACGAGCACGTCGTGGAAGCACTGGTGGTCGGCGCCGCGATAGAGCATGGGCCCTTCCGAGCCGATGCCGGTGAACTCGAAGTCCTCGAGCGCCTTGATCACCTCGGGCGGATAGAACGTGCCGGCCCGCTCGGCCGCGCTGGCGTAGAGAAGCGTCTGCACGTAGGCGGTCTGCGCGGCCTGGCTGGGCGGGCGGTCGTAGTCGGCGACGAACGCGTCGACGAAGGCCTTCGTGCCGGCGTCGGGCAGCTTCTCGTTCCAGTTCGTGGTGCCGTAGACGCCCTCGATGTTGTCGCCCGCGCCTTCCGCCATCAGCTCGGAATAGAGCGGCACGACGATCTGGAAGTCCTTCCCGTTCTTCTGCAGGTCGCGCATGCCGAACTGCACGGCCTGGGTCAACGAGTTCACCATGTCCTTGCCGTAGTGGTTCAGGATGACCACGTCGGCATCCGAGTTCAGCACCTGGGTGAGATACTGCGAGAAGTCGGGCGCGCCGAGCGGCGTCATGATGTTGTTGACGGTCGTCCAGCCCTGGTCCTCGGTCGACGCCTTCATCGACTCGTACTGGGTGTGGCCCCAGGTGTAGTCGGCGGTCAGGTGATAGGCCCGGCGGTCCTTGCCGTAGCTCTCGGCGATGATCGGCCCGAGCGCGATGCCCGACATGTAGGCGTTGAAGAAGTGCCGGAAGCCGTAACGACGGCGGTCCTTGCCCGTCGTGTCGTTCGAATGCGTGAGGCCGTTCATGAAGATCACGCCCTTTTCCTGGGCGAGATACTGGTTGGCCACCGCGGTCGCGGAGGACGAGCCGCCGGAGAACATGATCACGCCGTCACGCTCGATCATGCGCTGCGACACCTGGCGGGCGGCGTCCGGGTTCGTCTGGTCGTCCCCGACCACGTACTCGACCTTCTTGCCGAGCACGCCGCTGCCCGAGAGACCGCTGTCGGAGATGATGCTGTCGAAGTCGAAGCCCTCGTTCAGGTGCTTCACCGCGAGCTGGTACGCGCGCAGCTCGTCGGCGCCCTCGTCGGCATAGGCACCCGTCTGCGGCAGGACGAAGCCGAACTTGATCGACGAGCCTTCCGTGGCGCGGGGGAAATTCCCGATCGCCTTCTCCTGCGCCCACGCGCCCTTGATGAAGAAGCTCGGGGCCGAAAGGGCCGCCGCGCCCACGGCGCCCGCCGTCAGCAGGCCGCGCCGGGTCGGCCGCCTAATGTCCTTGGTCATGCAGTTCCTCCCGCTTGGGTATGAGGTCGCGCAAGCTCCCGCGCGCTTCCGCACACATCGGGGCCATCGACCTTCGCTCTATCGGCGGGGAAAACTGTATAGGGAAAGCAACAGCCCCTCTATAAGACTTTGTTCCAATTCCAGAGCGGGCCGTTCCTCTCCGGCATCCGAGTAAGGCCGCCCGCTACAGTGATGCCGCACCGCAGCAATGCTTCGCATGAGCAATAGGTGCGCCGCAGCAGCAGCCGTGGCGGCGGGGCTCTCGGCCGGCGCTCTCAGTCGGCGGTGCGGCCGGCGCCTCGCACGATCTCGGGGCAGAAGATCTCCGCCATCGCCCCGAGCAGCGCCTCCACGCGCGGGTCGGCGATGCGGTAGTGCAGCATCTGCGCTTCCCGGCGCGTCGCCACGAGATCGTCGGCGCGCAGCTTCGCGAGATGCTGGGAGAGCGCCGACTGGCTGAGGTTCACCGCCGCGGCGAGCTGCGTCACCGTCATCTCCTTCTCGGTGCCGAGCAGGCACAGGATGAGAAGCCGCTTCTCGTTCGCGATCAGCCTGAGGAGGTTCGCAACCTCGGCCGCCTTCGTCTCGAGCCCCGCCAACTCCGCGATCGATGCCATAGTTATGCTAGACCTTGCTAATTTAGCTTTGACTAATGTATATAGGGCCGGTCAGCCGCGGGTCCAGCCGCTCGACCGGCACGGGACGCCGCGATGTAACCGGAACGGGTGCACCATGTTCAGCACGACCAATGTAGGATCTCTAGACCGCATCATCCGCGCCGTCGTCGCCGTCGCTCTCGTCGCAGGCGGCCTGTGGACGCTCCCCGGCGCCTGGAGCTGGGTCGCGATCGTCGCCGGCTTCGTCGCCGGAGCCACCGCGCTCGTCCGCAGCTGCCCGCTCTACACCCTCCTGGGCATATCGTCCTGCCGAAGGCCGTCCGGCGGCCGCCGCCCGGCCTGAGCCACTCTGCCCAGTCGGCCCCGTGTCGAAGAACGACACTCGGGAACGGGCGCGCGGGGCGCCGCCGGCGCACGAACCGGGTGGACAGGCTTCCCGTCGGCGTTTAGTGCGAGAGGTGTGTGTGGGAGTGGCAGGACGCACGGCGCGCTGGGTAGATGATGGACGAGGTCGTCTCGGGTTGCCGCTACAGTAGGGATGGCGGAACGATCCCGAGGAGATCTCCTCCATGGCCCTGCGCGCGCTGCAGCCGGCAGGCCCACGGGACAGTTTAGGCACGCGAGCCCGGCACGCTCATGCTCTTCTTCGTCACGGGTTCGCCGAGTGGCCCTGCCAATTTCGGACTGGCTGCAACGCGCGCAATCGCGGAAAGCCGCTTCGGCGAGGCCGACTTCGCCAAGGTCACGACCTTCGAGCAGTTCGAGAAGGCCTACAAGGCGCGGAAGGCGGAGGCCTTCGTCGTCTCTCTGGAAGCACCTGATCTTCGCATTGCCCAGGTGCTGCAGCGGGCCGGAGCCAAGCCCGCCTTCTTCGAGGAGAGCTTCGAGACCACCGTCGGCTTCCTGCTCGCGGGCGCCAAACCGCTCGACTTTCGCAATGCCGTGCGCCGGACCTCGCGCTGGGTGGCGAGCAGCGCGATGTTGCTCGCCATGGAATGCGCGTTCCGCTTTCCACAGCCGGAACATGACACACGCCTCCTGTCCTTCCTGCAGAATCTCAGCCTCTTCTACGGCATCGACCCGGAGACCGAGTTGATCGAGCAGGCGGCCGCCAGGTTGGGCGTGAGGGAGTTGACGCCGCGCACGCTCCTGCACACGGAGATGTGCGCGAAGTTCCCGCGTGCCGCGCATGGTCAGGCGGCGCTCGAAGCCCTGCCCTCCTACGAGCGCAGCCTCCTGCTCAAGCTGGCGGAAGGCTACGACAACCTGCTGGGCGGAGATCCGGTGGCCACCTGCTCGTGGCCCCCGGGCTTCCTCGTAGACGCCGTGACGAAGGAGGACTACTTCCGGAGCCCGATCGAGATGCTCGGCCCGGCTCGCCGTCTCACCTTCGGTCCCTACCTTCACCTTCCTCCCGGACAATGGCTTTTCACGGCCATCATCGAAGTCTGGGACAATGCCTCCGGGAACCTGGTGAACGTCCGGGCAAGGGTGGGCAAGCAAGTCAACGCCGCCATAGCAGTGCAACTCCCGGCCAGGGCAAAACAGGCCGTCGCTTTACCTGTGACGGTAGAGGACCCGCACCATGCGATAGAGGTGTACTTCGACATGAAGGAAGGCGCCATCGAAGGGCGCTTTGCCGTTCACTCCCTGCAGATAATCAGGCAAGACCGGTCGGAGTCTCCGGTTTAGGTGCCTCCTGCCGCTACGGAGAACGCTCAACCAGGCTAGGATTCTGCAGAGGGACTGCGGCGCGTTGACCTCGGTCCAGACAGCAAAGTGAAGGAGCACGGATGGCGGACGACTGCTTCGTGACGGTGAGACCTCCGCTTGATGCGGGCGAGCGGAAGACCTTCGTCGTCCTGGGGGCACCTCGCGGCGGCACCTCGATGATCGCCGGGTCCCTCCGACTGGCTGGGATTTTCATGGGCGAGGGCCTTGGCGGACAGCATGAGGATCCCGCTTTCAAGCGGGAGGCCGTGGAGGACAAACTGGCTGCGATCGCGGACAGAAACCGCCGGTTCCACACCTGGGGCTGGAAGCTGCCGAGAACCGTTCATTTCTTCGACGAGATCAAGCATGCCCTGGTCAACCCCCACTTGATCGTCGTCTATCGCAACACGCTTGCCGTCGCGAGATCCTCGGCACGAAGAGATCGCCGCCCCCTCGACCTACATCTGATAAAGGTCGCCACTCGACATTACAGCAAAGTATTTGACATCATCGACGGGAACGATATGCCGACGGCGATAGTCGCGTACGAGGCAGCCGTTGCTCAACCTCGCCTCTATGCCGAGAGACTTGTCAAATATTGCGGCGTCGAACCCACTGGAGAGATGCTTGAGGAGATTTCTGCGTTCGTTGGAGGCAAACCGGGCTACACGGAGATACCTGGAGAGGTTCTGCCGCGAAGGGCATAGATGAGAGAAGCGGGTCGCCTCTGCTGGAGATCTTCAAAAAACGCTAGTGCCGGCGAGCGCTGAGGTGGCTGAGGGTTCGGGAGCGGGCCCGCGTGATCCCCTCCGGCGCCTCCTTTCGGGACATTGCACACCGCAGAGCCGGTTCCCAGAGTCTGGTTCCGGACAAAGCCGGTTCAGCTGGAACCGGTCGGCACCGGCCGCGTTCGCCTCGTGAGTTGAACCTCCGACAGAGAAGGGGTGCGTGCGCATGAGTTCCGCTGAAACGACCACCGATCACAAGAAGATCAAGGAGTGGGTGGAAGCGCGGGGCGGGACGCCGACCAAGGTGAAGGGCACCGGCGACAGCGACGAGGAGGGCATCCTCCGCATCGACTTCGGCGAGCCCGAGGATTCGCTGGAACCCATCTCCTGGGACGCCTTCTTCTCCGTCTTCGAGGAGAGCAGGCTCGCCTTCCTGCATCAGGACAAGACGGGCGACGGATCGACCAGCCGCTTCTTCAAGTTCGTGAAGCGCGACGGCCAGGGGTGATTGCGCGGGGCCGCCCCGCCTTGCCGTCATCCTCCCTCAACCTCACGCGAAGAACGAGCAATGTCCCGCAGAATTCTCATCACCGGCGGCGCCGGCTTCATCGGGCGCCACGTGGCCGAAACGATGCTGCGGCGCGGCCACGAGGTCCGCATCCTCGACAATTTCCATGAGCAGGTGCACGGACCCGAGCCCGAGCCCGCCCCGGTCCTGCGCGAATGCGAGGTCCTCGACGCCGACATCCGCGACCCCGACGCTGTCGGGCGCGCGATCGAGGGCGTCGACTGGGTGGCGCATCTCGCGGCCGAGGTCGGCGTCGGCCAGTCGATGTACGAGATCGACCGCTACACCGGCGTCAACGAGTACGGCACGGCCGTCCTCTTCCAGAAGCTGATCGAACAGCCCGTCGAGCGCGTCGTCACGGCGTCCTCGATGAGCATCTATGGCGAGGGTCTCTACCGCGCGCCCGACGGCACGCTCGTCGAGGATGCGCGCCGCCGCGCGGGCGACATCAACGGCCAGTGGGACCCCGTCGACGACGAGGGCCGCCCCCTCGAGCCGGCGCCGACGCCGGAGACGAAGCGCCCGAGCCTGTCCTCCGTCTACGCGCTCAACAAGTACGCCCAGGAGCAGATGACGCTGATCTCCGCCCCCGCCTACGGGATGGAGGCGGTGTGCCTCAGGCTCTTCAACGTCTTCGGCCCCGGCCAGGCGCTCTCGAACCCCTACACCGGCGTCTTGGCGATCTTCGCCTCGCGCGTGCTGAACGGCCAGGCGCCGATGGTGTTCGAGGACGGCAACCAGCGTCGCGACTTCGTGCACGTCACCGACGTCGCCGAAGCCTTCGCCCTGGCCTTCGAGGTCGGCGAGGCGAGCGGCGAGACGATCAATGTCGGCAGCGGCCAGGACATCTCGATCGCCGAGGTGGGAAACCGCCTGCTGCGCACGATGGGCCGCGACGACCTCGCGCCGGAGATCACCGGCAAGTTCCGGGCGGGCGACATCAGGCACTGCTTCGCCGACATCTCGAAGGCGCGCGAGGTGCTCGGCTTCGCGCCGCTTCGCGGCTTCGACGAGGCGCTGTCGGAGCTGACGGAATGGCTCGCCCAGCAGAAGGCCGACGACCGGGTGGCCGAGGCGCGGCGGGAGCTCGAAGCGCGGGGGCTCGTGTCGTGAGCGGAAGCGGGGCGGAGTTCGGCGTCGTCGAGTGGTTCTATCCCGGCGAGTACGAGCGGGTGGAGGAGAGCCTGAAGCGCATGCGCGCGGTCGGCGCCCACCGGCTCCGCACCCACCTCTCCTGGGCCGAGTTCCACGCCGAGAGCGGCCGCGAATGGTATGACTGGCTGATCCCGAAGCTCTCGGCCGAGGTCGATCTCCTCCCCTCGATCCACTACACCCCGCCCTCGATCTCCGAGACGGGGCGCTCGAGCGGGCCGCCGCGCGACCTCGGCGCGCTCGCCCAGTTCGTCGACGAGATCATCGGCCGCTACCCCGGCCTCCACACGCTCGAACTGTGGAACGAGCCGAACAACCTGCTCGACTGGGACTGGCGGGTCGATCCGGACTGGCTGAAGTTCTGCACCATGATGGGCCGCGCCGCGCATTGGGCGCGGGAACGCGGCCGCAGGGTCGTTCTCGGCGGGCCCTGCCCGAACGACATGAACTGGCTCCGCCTGATGGGCGAGCGCGGCGTCCTCGGCGTCATCGACGTCATGGGCGTGCACGGCTTTCCCGGCACGTGGGACAGCGAGGAAGGCGTATGGACGGGGTGGCCCGGCCTCATCGAGACGGTCCGCGACACGATGCGGCCCTTCAACGACGAGGCCGAGATCTGGATCACGGAAGCCGGCTACGCGACCTGGCGCTGCGACGCGGCGAACCAGGCCCAGCGCTTCCTCGACGCGCTGAAGGCGCCCGCCGACCGGCTCTACTGGTACTCGCTGCAGGACCTGCAGCCCCACGTCGCCGTGCAGGAAGGCCATCGCTTCGACGAGCGCCACTACCACATGGGGCTCTACGATCCCGGCGGCAGCCCGAAGCTCCTCGCGCGGCTCCTCGCCGACGGCGGGCCGGAGAACGTCCGCGAGGTTCTCGAGCTCTCGCGCCCGGCCCCCGCCGTCACCGGCATCCGGCCGATCCTCGTCACCGGCGGCGCGGGCTTCATCGGCTCGAACATCGTCGACCGGCTGTGCGCAGAGGGCCATCACGTCTGCGTCTACGACGCCCTCGCCCGCTCCGGCGTCGAGCAGAACCTCGCCTGGCTGAAAGAGCGCCACGGCCACAAGGTCTCGGTGGCGCTCGGCGACGTGCGCGATGCCGACGCGCTCGGCGAGGCCGCCCGCGACGCGGACGCCGTCTTCCACATGGCCTCGCAGGTCGCCGTCACCTCGAGCCTCGAGAACCCGCTGTGGGATTTCGAGGTGAATCTCAGGGGCACCTTCAACGTGCTCGAGGCGCTGCGGCGATCGGGCCGGAACACGCCGCTGATCTTCGCGAGCACGAACAAGGTCTACGGCGACCTCGCCGACATCCCGCTCGCCCTCGTCGACGGGCGCTGGCTGCCGGAGGACCCCGCCCTGCGCGCCCGCGGCATCGGCGAGGACAGGCCGCTCGCCTTCCGCACGCCCTATGGCTGCTCGAAGGGCGGCGCCGACCAGTACGTCCTCGACTACGCCCACAGCTTCGGCATCCCGGCCTGCGTCATGCGCATGAGCTGCATCTACGGGCCCCGCCAGTTCGGCACCGAGGACCAGGGCTGGCTCGCGCATTTCCTGATCAAGGCGCTCAAGGGCCAGAAGATCACGATCTTCGGCGACGGCCGGCAGGTGCGCGACGTGATGTGGGTCGAGGACACGGTGGAGGCCTATCTCGCCGCGCTCCGGAACATCGGCGGCGTCTCGGGGCAGGTCTTCAACCTCGGCGGCGGCGCGAAGAACGCGGTCAGCCTGCGGCAGGTCCTCGCCTTCATCGAGACCCTCACAGGCCGCCCGCTCGACATCGAGTTCCAGGACTGGCGGGCCGGCGACCAGCGCTATTTCGTGGCGGATCTGGGCCTCGCCCGCGAGACCTTCGGCCTCGCCGAGCCGCTCGACTGGCAGACCGGCCTCAGGCGGCTGACCGGCTGGCTCCAGGCGAACCGCGACGACCTCGAGGTCACTCCCGCGAGCGTCCGGACGGCCGGGGCGCAGTGATGCGCGTCCTCGCGACGGAGGCCCAGGAGCCATGCGAACCCCGGAGCCGGCGATGAGCCAGGCCTTCAAGCCGCCCGTCGGGCGTGTCCTTCTCACGACCGACGCCGTCGGCGGCGTCTGGCAGTACGCGCTCGACCTCGCCCGCTTCTACTGCCGTCACGGCGTCGAGGTCGTGCTCGCCGTTCTCGGTCCGGAGCCGTCGCAGGACAAGCGCACGGAAGCCGGCCTCGTCGGGGGTCTCGACCTCCGCGTGACGGGGCTGCCGCTCGAGTGGATGGGGCCCTCGCCGAACGAGCTCACCGAGGCCGCCCGCGAGCTCTCGCGGCTCGCGACCGACTCGGGCGCCGACATCGCCCATGTCAGCAACCCCGCCCTCATCGCCGGCGCCGGATGGACGGTGCCGGTCGTCGCCACCCTCCACTCCTGCGTCGGCACGTGGTGGCAGGCGATGCGGCCGGACGAGCCGATGCCGGACGACTTCCGCTGGCGCGTCGACCGCATCGGCGCGGGCCTCGCGGCAGCCACGCTCGCGACGGCGCCGTCCGGCGCCTTCGCCGGCGATGCGGCCCGCATCTATCGCGGCGTCGACTTCCGCGTCATCCACAACGGCCGCGACGGAACCGCCTTCTCGCGTCTCGACATGCCAAGGATCGGTGCCTTCACCTCCGGGCGCCTCTGGGACGAGGCGAAGAACGTGCGCGTGATCGACCTCGCCGCGCGCGAGTTCGGGCTGCCGATCTTCGCCGCCGGCCCGCTCGAGGGGCCGCACGGCGTCGCGCAGCTCTTTCCGCACCTCCAGGTCCTCGGACCGCTGCCGAACGTGAAGGTGAGACAGCGCCTGGCGACGACCGCCGTCTACGTGTCGACCGCCTTCTACGAGCCTTTCGGCCTCGGCGTCCTCGAGGCGGCGCAGTCGGGCTGCGCCCTCGTCCTGTCCGATATCGGCAGCTTCCGCGAGCTGTGGGGCGGCGCGGCGCTCTTCGTCGACCCGCACCAGCCGGGCGCGGTCGCCGAGGCTCTGAACACCCTCTCCCGCGACGAGAAGATGCGCCGGAAGCTCGCGACAGCGGCACAGGAGCGCGCCGGCCGCTACACGACGAAGCGCATGGCGATGCAGACGCTCGCCGCCTATGCGGAGGCGATGGGAGAGCGTCAGGCGGGGGCCGCATGAGGATCGTCTACTTCACCCATTCGCTGGCCTCCTGCTGGAACCACGGCAACGCCCATTTCCTGCGCGGCATCCTGCGCGACCTGCGCCGGCGCGGGCACGACGCCGTCGCCCACGAGCCGGAGACGGGCTGGAGCCGCGAGAACCTTGTCGGGGACCACGGCGCCGAACCGCTCCGGCGCTTCGCGGAGACGTTCCCCGACCTCGCGACGCAGGCCTACGGCCCGGATTTCGATCCCGCCTCCGCGCTCGACGGCGCCGACCTCGTGATCGTCCACGAGTGGGCGGATCCCGCCCTCGTCGCCCGGATCGGCCGGGCCCGCAGGGCCGGCGGCCGCTTCGTCCTCCTCTTCCACGATACCCACCACCGGGCCGTCAGCGAGCCCGAGGCGATGAAGGCGCTCGACATCGCCGACTATGACGGCGTCCTCGCCTTCGGCGAGAGCCTGTCGGAGGTCTATCGCGGCTGGGGCTGGGGCGACCGGGTCTTCACCTGGCACGAGGCGGCCGACACCTCGCACTTCCAGCCGCCGCGCGAGGAGGGCCCGCGCGACGGCCTCGTCTGGATCGGCAACTGGGGCGACGGCGAGCGGACGGCGGAGCTCGACGAGTTCCTGTTCGCGCCCGCCCAGGCGGAGGGCGTGAGCCTCACGGTCCATGGCGTGCGCTATCCCGACGAGGCGCTCGCGACCCTGAAGGCGCGCGGCGCCGACTATCGCGGCTGGCTGCCGAACGCCGAGGCGCCACGGGTCTTCGCCCGCCACATGGCGACCGTCCACGTGCCGCGCCGCCTCTATGTCGACCTTCTGCCGGGCATCCCGACGATCCGCGTCTTCGAGGCGCTGGCCTGCGGCATCCCGCTGCTCTCGGCGCCGTGGCAGGATGCGGAGGGCCTGTTCCGGCCGGGCCGGGACTATCTCGTCGCACGGACTGGAGAGGAGATGCGCCGCCACATCCGCGCCGTCGTGAACGACCCCGGGCTCAGGGCCTCGTTGATCTCGAGCGGCCTCGAGACGATCCGCGCCCGCCACAGCTGCGCCCACCGGGTCGACGAGCTCCTGGCGATCGTCGACAGTATCGGCGGTCGCAACACCGCGTCCGCGCAGGAGGTCGCCTGATGCGCATCGCCTTTTACGGGTCTAGCCTCGTCTCCGCGTACTGGAACGGCGCGGCGACCTACTATCGCGGCCTCATCCGCAATCTCGCCGCGCTCGGCCACGAGGTCACCTTCTACGAGCCGGATGCCTACGACCGGCAGAAGAACCGCGACATGGACCCGCCCGACTGGGCCAGGGTCGTCGTCTACGACGCGAACGAAGACGCCGTGAACGCCGTGCTCGCTGAGGCGGCACAGGCCGATATCGTCGTGAAGGCCAGCGGCGTCGGCGTCTTCGACGACGAGCTCTTCCGCGGCATCCTCGAGCACGGCCGCGACGACGCGCTGAAGATCTTCTGGGATGTCGACGCGCCCGCGACGCTCGCCGATCTCGCCGCGGATCCCGGCCACATGATGCACGCGCTCCTGCCGCAGCTCGACGCGGTGCTCACCTATGGCGGCGGAGATCCCGTCGTCGAGGCCTATCGCGGCTTCGGCGCCCGCCACTGCGCTCCCGTATACAACGCCCTCGATCCCGAGACGCACCATCCCGTGCCGCACGACGAGCGCTTCGCCTGCGACCTCGCCTTCCTCGGCAACCGACTGCCCGACCGCGAGGCGAGGGTCGAGGAGTTCTTCTTCAAGCCGGCCCGGATGCTGCCGCACCGGCGCTTCCTGCTCGGCGGCTCGGGCTGGGAGCCGCACCAGCTGCCGGAGAACGTCCGCCATATCGGCCACGTCTCGACGCGCGACCACAACGCCTTCAACACGACGCCGCTCGCGGTGCTGAACGTCGCCCGTGATTCCATGGCGAAGGTCGGCTTCTCGCCCGCCACCCGCGTCTTCGAGGCCGCCGGCGCCGGCGGCTGCCTCATCACGGATCACTGGCAGGGGCTCGAGCTCTTCCTCGAACCGGGCCGGGAGGCGCTGGTCGCCGAGACCGGCGAGGACGTGGCACGGCTCCTCGAGGGCCTCGACCGCGACCGCGCGGGCGAGATCGGCCGCGCCGGCCGGGCGCGGATCATGGCGGAGCACACCTATGCCCGCCGCGCCGAGCAGGTCGACGGGATCTTCAGGTCCCTGCGCGACGTGCGTTCGAGCCGCGAGAGGAAGACCGCATGAAGATCGCCATCTTCGGCCTGAGCCTCTCCTCCTCCTGGGGGAACGGCCACGCCACCACCTACCGCGCGCTCTGCCGCGCGCTTCACGCGCGGGGACACGAGGTCGTCTTCCTCGAGCGCGACGTGCCCTGGTATGCCGCCCATCGCGACTTCACGTCCTGCGACTACTGCGACCTCCGCCTCTATTCCTCGCTCGGCGACGTCGACGCGCTGCGCGGGGAGATCGAGGCCGCCGACGCCGTCGTCCTCGGCTCCTACGTTCCCGAGGGCGTCGCGCTCGCGGAGAAGCTCCTCGCCTTCGACGTTTCGCCCCTCGCCTTCTACGACATCGACACTCCCGTCACGCTCGGCAAGCTGTCGCGAGGCGACCACGAGTACCTGACGCCCGACCTCGTCCCCCGCTTCGACCTCTATATGTCGTTCAGCGGCGGCCCGGCGCTCGACACGCTGACACATGAGTACGGCGCGGTGCGCGCGCGGCCCCTCTATTGCGGGGTCGACGTCGACCATTACCGCCCGCTCGACGTCGGGAAGCGCTGGGACCTCGGCTATCTCGGAACGTACAGCCCCGACCGCCAGCCGCCGCTCGAGGCGCTGCTGATCGAGCCGGCGCGCCGCCTGCCGCACATGCGCTTCGTCGTCGCCGGCCCGCAATATCCAGACGACATCGCCTGGCCCGAGAATGTCGAGCGCATCGACCATGTCGGCCCGGCCGACCACCCGGCCTTCTACTCGGAGCTGCGCTTCGCGCTGAACGTGACGCGGGCCGAGATGGTGGCGCTCGGCTACAGCCCCAGCGTCAGGATGTTCGAGGCGGCGTCCTGCGCCGCCGCGATCATCTCCGACCCGTGGAACGGCATCGAGACGTTCTTCGAGCCGGACCGCGAGATCCTGCTCGCCAGCACCCCCGAAGACGTGACCTCGCTGCTCGCAGGCGCTAGGGTCGTCGACGCAGCGGCAGTCGGCGCAGCCGGCCGCCGCCGCATTCTCGGCGACCACTCGTCCGCGCGCCGTGCCGAGCAGCTGGAGGACTGGCTGGCCGAGGCGCGCTCGCGGCTTTCGCTCACGCAGGCACGATCGGCAGTATGACGACCACGACCAACGGACACTGCACTCTCGCGACGAAGATCGAGGAACTGGGGCCCTGGTTCCACAATCTCCACCTGCCCGGCAACATCGAGACCGCTCCCGACCACATGTTCGGCGACTTCCCGCGCTACAAGTGGGAGCAGATCGCGCCGCACATCCCGGCCGACCTCACGGGCTGGCGGGTCCTCGATATCGGCTGCAACGCCGGCTACTACAGCTTCGCCCTCGCCGCCCGCGGCGCCACCGTCCTCGGCATCGACACCGACGAGCACTATCTCAGGCAGGCGCAGTGGGCGAAGGAAGTGAAGGGGGCCGACACGGTCGAGTTCCGCCAGGGCTCGGTCTACGAGGCCGGCCGCTTCGGGGCCTTCGACCTCGTCCTCTTCATGGGCGTGTTCTACCACCTCCGCCATCCGCTCCTGGCGCTCGACATCCTCGGACAGCTCGAGCCTCGGCTCATGGTCTTCCAGACGCTGAGCTTCGGCAGCGACGCCGTCGCGCCCGACGCGTGCGAGGACCGCGACTTCCAGACGCGCGACCGGCTGGCGGACCCGGCCTGGCCGCACATGGCCTTCATCGAGACGACGTTCTGCGACGACCCCACGAACTGGTGGGTGCCGAACCACGCCGCGATCGAGGCGATGCTGCGGAGCGCAGGCTTCCGCGTCACGGGCCGGCCGGGCCACGAGATCTATCTCTGCACCGCCGACGACACGAGCACACGCTGGCGTCAGGAGGACGAGGCGGTGTCGCTGATCGTCCGCGGCCTGTCCCGCAACGGCGGCTGAGGCCCGCGGCTTCCGCCGGTTCCGAACCGGACGGCGGCGGACACGGTCGCGCGAGGTCCGGAACGGCTCGCTGCCGCATTCCATTCTCCTTCGACACCACCGACGATCGAGGGAGACAGCTCATGCAGACTCGCACGCTCTTCACCGCGGCCTCCGCGATGGCCATCGCCGCGGGCATGGCCCTGGCCGGCCCGGCCTCCGCCCAGGAGCAAGAGGCCGCCACCGAGGCCGAGGCGGCGTCGAACCAGGTCACCGCCAGCGCCGATCTCATGACCTCGGAAGGCGAGGCTGCCGGCACGGTCGCGATCGTGGAGACGCCGCACGGCCTTCTCGTGCAGCTCGACGCCGAGGGCCTGCCGGCGGGCGGTCACGGCTTCCACATCCACGAGACCGGCCAGTGCGACGCGCCGGACTTCCAGTCGGCCGGCGGTCACTTCGCCCCCGAGGGCAACCAGCACGGCGTCCTCAGCGAGGGCGGGCCGCATGCCGGCGACCTTCCGAACATCTACGTGCCGGAGAGCGGCGCGCTGAGGGCCGATTTCTTCGTGCCGAACGTGACGATCGCGGACGGCGACGACGCCCTTCTCGACGACGACGGCGCGGCCTTCATGATCCACTCGTCGATCGACGACTACGAGACCGATCCGGCCGGTGACGCCGGCGAGCGCATCGCCTGCGGCGTCGTCGCGGCGGTCGCGGAGCCCGCGGCGCAGTAAGCGCACCCCGCGAAAGACACGACGAAGGGCCGGCACTGCCGGTCCTTCTTTTTGCTTCGGTCCACGAAGCGCCGCCACGCATCACGCCGCCAGCCGCTCGTCTTCGTCCGTCTCGGACGCCCAGTCCTCGCCGAAGGTGAAGTCGAACTCGAGCTGCTCCTCCTCGGGCGTCCAGTCCATCGGCCGGAGCACCGGGCTCGCCGCGAAGACGGTCGGCTCGTAGCCCGTGCTCTCCTCGGCCGCCTCGCCCTCCTCGGGAATGTCCTCCCGCACCGCCATGCGCACGAAGGTGAACCCGGCGAGCGCGATGAGCGCGACGGCGAGGAAGCCCATCAGCCCCTGCGGGCCGAACATGTCCATCGCCAGCGAGGCGACCGGCCCGGCGAGCGACGAGCCGATCGAGAAGCTGAGGATCAGGGCCGCCGCGGCCGGCACGATCGTGCTCTCGGGCAGGCGGTCGTTCGCATAGGCGACGATCACGGCGTAGAGCGGCATCGCCGCGATGCCCGCCACCGCCGCCGACAGGACGAGGACCGGCAGGGTCGGCCCCACCGTCGCCATCATGAGCATCGCGGCGACCGCGCCCACGCCGAGAAGGCTCGTCGTGAAGGCGATCACGCGCCGCCGGTCGAACCGGTCGGACAGCCAGCCGAGCGGGTACTGCACGAGCATGCCGGCCACGAGCGCGCCGGTGACGAAATAGGACGCGCCGTTGTCGCTCAGGCCCGCCCGGTTCGCGAAGACGGCGCCGAGCCCGAGGAACGAGCCCTGCGCCGCGCCGATCACCATCGTGCCGACGAGGCCGAGCGGCGTCTCGCGGTAGAGCCGCATGAGCGTGTAGCTTTCCGCCGCCGTCTCCGCCGGCACGGCCGGCGGCCCGATCCGCGTCACGAGCACCGGCACGATGCCGACGGACATCAGGATCGAGGCGACGATGAAGAGCGGGTAGCCGCCGACCGAGCCGAGGCTGACGACGAGCGGGCCGACGGCATAGCCGAGGATGATCGAGATGCTGGCGACCGCCAGAAGCTGGCCGCGCACGGAGCGGGTGGCCCGCGCGTTGATCCAGCTCTCCGTGACGGTCGCGATGACCGCGAAGCTCATGCCCGTGATGAAGCGCAGCGCGCTCCAGAAGATCGGGTCGACCCACAGCGAATGGGCGAGGACGACCGCCGAGATGACCGACCCCACGCCGGCGAAGGCGCGGATGTGGCCGACCCGCCGCACGAAGCCCGGCGCCTGGAACGTGCCGAGCGCGTAGCCGACATAGTAGGAGGCCGCCAGGACGCCGATCGTCAGGGTCGAGAAGCCTTCCGCGTCCGCGCGCAGGCCGAGGATCACGAACTGCATCGAGTTGCCGGCCAGGAGCACGAAGAGGCTCAGTATCAGGGCCGAGACGGAGAGCAGCAGCGCGCCCATCGGTCATGTCCTTCCGGGGTCGTGGGGTGGTTCGTCTGGTGCCGGGGCTTGGCCGGCCCGGCGTCCCGCGGCCGGTGCCGAAGAGGGGCGGACCCTCACACGCCGCTCCCGGTGGAGGCGTGCCCGTCCGCGAAGCCGAATGGCCGGGGGGCGACGGAAGTTCCCCCGCTTGAGGCTTTGCGCGGCCTCTGGGCATCATGCCGCGCCGGCGGGACGGCCCGCTTGCCGCGCCGCTGCCCGAGGCTCTCCCGCATGCCCGAGATCTCCCGCTACGTCCTGCCCGTCCTCCTGCTTCTCGCCTCGAACGTCATGATGACGCTCGCCTGGTACGGCCATCTGCGCTTCGAGCACCGGCCGCTCGCGATCGTGGTGCTGGCGAGCTGGGGCATCGCCTTCTTCGAGTATTGCCTCGCCGTGCCGGCGAACCGCATCGGCTACGGCGTCTATTCCGGCGCCGAGCTGAAGACGATCCAGGAGGTCGTGACGCTGTCGATCTTCGCGGTGTTCTCGGTCGTCTATCTCCGCGAGGACCTGACGCTGAACCACCTCCTCGGCTTCGCGCTGATCGCGCTCGGCGCCTATGTCGTCTTCGCCGGCCCGTTCGCCGAGCGCGTCATCGTCACGGCGCGCTAGAGCGGGATGAGGATAAGTGGGAACCGGTTTTCCGCCCGCATCCCGCTCTGAACCAACGTGATCTAGCGGTCGGAGTGACCGAGGTCGCGCTCCGGATCCAGCCGGTCGCGCACGCGCTGCTTCAGCACCTTCGCCTCGGGAAAGCCGCCGTCGCGCTTGCGCTCCCAGATCTCCCAGCCGTCGAGCTCCACCCGGAAGACCCCGCCCGTGCCGGGGATGAGCGCGACCTCGCCCAGATCCTCCGCGAAGGCCTGGAGCAGCTCCTGCGCCATCCAGGCGGCGCGCAGCATCCAGTTGCACTGTCGGCAGTAGGTGATCGCGATGCGCGGCCTGTCCGTCACGTTCCGTCTCCGGCTGGTCCTGCTTCCCCGGCATTGGCGCGAAGGGCCTTGATGTGGAACACTGCGGCTGAACGTTCAACCGCCCCGAGCCCCCATGCGCCCCGTTCTCGCCCTCGCCGCCGTCGTCCTCTGGGCGTCCGCGCACCCAGCAGCCGGCTGCAGCGCCTATAGCTGCGAGGGCGTCGGCTGGCACGACTACGACCCCGAGCGCCCCGGCCCCACCGCCGCCTTCCAGGCCGCCCGCCGCGAGGGCACGCCCGAGGCGCTCGACCGCTTCGTGAGAGCCTATCCCGGCTCGCCGGCAGCTTCCGAGGCGCTGGCGCTGAGGGAGGAGCTGAGCCGTGAGGCCGAGGCAAGGGAGAAGGGCGGGGCGTCCGGAGGGCGGTAGCGGCGACCTCCCTCCCGCCCTCTATTCGAACAGGGTGGAGAGCCGCGCCAGCACGTCGTCCACGATGAAATCGGGCACCGCTTCGATCCGGCGGCCGCCACGCGCCCGCAGGTCGAGTGTGCGGACCTGATTGCACAGGATGACGCCGGTCGAGGCCGTTCCAGCTCCCGTCAGTGAGACCGCGAATCCCGCCATGCGCGCGCCCATGCCGCCCGTCGTGATCGGGACGACGATGGCCGTGCCGGAGATCCGGTTGAAACTTTCGGGCGAAACGATGAGGACGTAGCGAGCTCCCTGCTGCTCGCGTCCCGAGGTAGGATTGAGATCGACGTGCCAGATTTCCCCGCGCCGCAAGCTCAGATCTCCTCGCGGTCCACCGGCTCGTCTTCGAGCCAGGCCCGATCCTCGGCAGTGACCGGAGCATCGGGATCGCACTGCGCGAGCAGTTCGTCGAGGTTGTACCGCCTGCGCGACGGCGCGACCGCCAGCTTCCCGTTCTCCACTTCCATGGAGACCGTTGAGCCGGCCGAAAGACCGAGCTCCTCGAGCGTGGCGGGCGGGATCGCCAGCATGATGGAGCCCCCCACCTTGCGGAGTCTGGCGGTGCTCATCGAAGCCTCCTGAATATAACAGAAATATAACCCCCTTGCGCGGCGGCGGCAAGCCGCCGGTCCACAGCGCGGCCATGGCCCGTGAAAGGGGTCTCTGGCCCCTCAAACCGGCAGCGGGGCCTTTGGCCGCCAGACGCCGCCCTTCTCCTTGAAGCGCTCCATGCGGAAGGCGGAGATGTCGATCGAGGGCTCGTGGCCGCGCAGCATCTCGGCCATCACGAGCCCCGCGCCCGCGCCGATGCCGAAGCCGTGGCCGGAATAGCCGGTCGAGACGAACAGGCCTTCGCGCCCCGGCACCGGCCCCATGACCGGGATCTCGTCCGGCGTCACGTCGATCATCCCGGCCCAGCGCTCGACGGCCCTGGCGTCCCGGAGCTGCGGGAAGAGGTCGCCCGCCGAGGCGAGCACGTCGTCGAGCAGGCGGGTGTCCGGCTCGGGATCGAGCACCCGCATCTGCTCGAACGGGCTCATCTGGTCGGCTCCCCAGCGCCGCTGGCCGAGCGCGTCGAAGAACGGCCTGCCGAAGCGCAGCGTCATGATCCGCCACTGCTCGCGCAGGATCGGCAGGAACGCGAGGAAATGGGTGAAGGCCGCGGGGATGATGTCGAAGGTGGCGGCCGAGGAGCGGGCGAGCGTGTAGCCGCCGTCCTGCCGGCGCCTGATCGCAGCCTTGTGCCCGCCGACCGCGCTCTCGGTGATCAGCGGCGCCGGTGCGGTGCGCTGCACCGAGGCCTTCACCGCGAGCTGCGGCAGGGAGAGGCCGATATTCTCGAGGAAGGCCCGGCTCCATGCGCCGCCGGCGAGGAGCACCGCCCGGCAGCGTATCGTGCCCCGCTCGGTGACGACGCCGGTCACCCGGCCGCCCTCCGTCTCGAGCGTGCGCACGGCGAGCCGCTCGAGGATCCGCGCGCCCTCGGCCCGCGCGGCCCGGGCGACGGCCGGGATCGCCTTGCCCGGCTCGGCGCGGGCGTCGCTCGGGGTGAACATCGCGCCCTTGAAGCGCCGCTTGTCCTGTCCGAGCATCGCGTCGGTCTCGGCCGAGGAGAGGAGCCTGGTGTCGAGCTGGTGCTGCTTGGCGTGCTCGAGCCAGGCCTCGTGCTCGGCGAGGTCGGCGTCGGTCTCCGCGAGGTAGGTCACGCCGCCGACATGGAAGCCGATGTCGTCTGGAAGCGTCGGCGCGATGTCCGCCCAGCGCCTGAGGCTCTCGATCGCGAGCGGCAGCTCGCGCGGGTCACGGCCCTGCTTGCGGATCCAGCCCCAGTTGCGGGAGGACTGCTCGCCGGCGATGCGCCCCTTCTCGCACACGACGACCGGCACGCCCGCCTTCGCCAGGTAGTAGGCGGCGAAGATGCCGGCGATGCCGCCGCCGATCACCACCACCTCCGTCTCCTTCGGCAGGATGTCGTTAGCCGGCTTATAGGTATTGCTCATGCGGCGAGCGGGCTCCATCGACCCCGAATGTCGTGTTGGACGCGAAACGCTTCCTTTACCACGGGCGGTCAGGGTGCCGGCAGTGGCAAAAGAGGGACTGGAGGCGATGGATTCCACGACGATCGCGGGTGCCGCCGTCGCCGCACAGACGGCGCAGACGCGCCTCTTCGCCCAGATGGGCATGCTGAAGCAGCAGAACGAGGCCGAGATGGCGATCGTCGACATGCTCGCCGAAGCCGCCTCCGCGCCCCTCCCCGAGGGCGTCGGCACGAAGCTCGACCGCATGGCCTGACCGGCATCGGCCAGACACTTAGAATACCGCAGGTTTCCTCAGCGCCGCGTTGACCGGCGCCCGTCCATTCTCTCCTCGACAACGAGGTGAGAGAGATGGACACGTCCGGCGTCGCGGGCATGGTCGCCCTCCTGCAGGCGGAGACGCAGCACAAGGCGTCGATCGCCGTCATGAAGGCGCAGCAGGATATGCAGCTTCAGGCCGTGCGCATGGCGGTCAACGAGGCGCGCGCCGCCTCGCCCGGCGAGGGCGTCGGCGCGATCCTCGACGTGAAGGCGTGAGCCGCCGGCCGCGCTCTCTCGCGTTGACGATCCGTTAACGCCGGCGCCTCAGACTGGCCCGTGGGGGGTGAGGAGGTTGCCATGGAGCCGACTGCGGCGACAGGCCTGATCGCCCTGATGCAGGCCCAGATCACCAAGGCCCACGAGAAGCTCACGACCCGCCGGCCCTCGCAGATGTCGCTGTCGGAGAACCTGGATCTCCGGAAGACGGTGTCGAGGTCGCTCGGCGACGGTATCGGCCGGAACCTCGACAGGCGCGTCTGAGGCGGCGTTCACTCCGCCAGCAGCACCGCCACGTCCGCGCGCCCGCGCCGCTGCATGCTGCGTGCCGCGCGGAAGGCGCGCACGCCGGTGGCGCAAGCGAAGACGAGCCGACGGTCGCGCGGCAGCCCGGCATCCGCCTCGATCGCGGCCGGGCTCACGCGCAGCGCGTCCTCCACCACCGGTTCCGGCGCCTCCGCCTCGTCCCGCAGTTCCACGACGAGGTCGCCGGCCGTCAGGCCGCCGCGCCCGATGAACGCGGGCCCAGGGCCGGCCGGCTCCGGTGCGCCGTCGAAGCGGAAGCCGCCGATCGCGAGGTCCGACAGATCGAGCGTCACGAGCCGGCCGAGCGGCGACGGCGTGGTGTCGAGGATCACCTGCAGCGCCATGTGCGCCTGGAAGCCGCCGACGATCGCGACGGCGGAGCCGAGCACGCCGTTCGCGGCGCAGGAGCCGACGCTCGACGGCATGTCGGGGAAGATCGCGCGGTAACTCGGGGCGCCGCCGCAGAACCCGCCGACGAAGCCTTTCTGGCCGATGACGGAGGCGGCGATCAGCGGCTTGCCCGCCTGAAGGCAGGCGTCGCTCGTCACGTAGGTCACGGCGAGACGGTCGGTCGCGTCGACCACGAGGTCGGCCTCGGCCACGAGCGCCGCGGCGTCCTCCGGCCCCAACCTCCCGGCCCGGGCCGCGATTTCGACGTCGGGATTGTAGCGGGCGATGGCGTCGCGCGCCGCCTCGACCTTCGGCCGCCCGATATCGGCCATCGTGTAGAGCGGCTGGCGGTGAAGGTTCGACAGCTCCACCCTGTCGTCGTCGATCACGATCAGCCGGCCGACCCCGCCCCCCGCCAGCACGGGCAGCACGGCGCAGCCCAGTCCGCCGGCGCCGATCACCGCCACCGTCGCTGCGCCGAGCCGTGCCTGCCCCTCGGGCCCGACCTCCGGCAGCACGATCTGCCGGGCGTAGCGTTCGCTCATGCCGCCGCCCTGGTCGCCTCGATCCACTCGCGCGTGCGCGCCTCCGGGTCGGCGTGGCGCAGCACGTCGGTCACGACGGCCGTGCAGTCGGCGCCGGCGGCAAGCGCCTGCCGGGCCCGCTCGGGCGTCAGGCCGCCGATCGCGACGAGCGGGATGTCGCCGATCAGCCGCTTCCATTCGCCGAGCCGCTCGAGCCCCTGCGGCGCGAACGTCATCGCCTTCAGGACCGTCGGGAAGACGGGCCCGAGCGCGACGTAGTCCGGCTTCGCCGCCAGCGCCCGGTCGAGCTCGGCATGGTCGTGTGTCGAGATGCCGAGCTTCACGCCGGCGCGGCGGATCGCCTCGAGGTCGGCCGTGTCGAGGTCCTCCTGGCCGAGATGCACCCAGTCGCATCCCTCCTCGACCGCGATGCGCCAATAGTCGTTGACGACGAGGGTCGCGCCCGCCGCGTCGCAGAGCTGCTTCGCCCGGTGGACCTGCGCCCAGACGTCCTCCTCGGCGCGCTCCTTGACCCGCAGCTGGGCGAACTTGAGGCCCTGCGGCAGAAGCCGCTCCAGCCACGCGGCGTCGTCGACGATGAGGTAGAAGGGATCGAGCATGTTCTTTCAGTCCTGGAAGGCCATGCCGAAGACCGGCGTCGAGGGCGTGGCCATGTCGCGGGCCTCGATCGGGTCGGCGAGGAAGGCTGCGCGCCCGGCCTCCACGGCCCTGGCGAACGCGCCGGCCATGATGACGGGATCGCCCGCCTTCGCGACCGCCGTGTTGAGGAGCACCGCGTCGTAGCCGAGCTCCATCGCGTGTGCGGCATGGGACGGCAGGCCGAGCCCGGCGTCGATCACGAGCGGCAGCTCCGGGTACCGGCTGCGCAGCGTCTTGAGGCCCGGCACGTTGGCGAGGCCGCGGCCCGAGCCGATCGGCGCCCCCCACGGCATGAGCACTTCGCAGCCTGCATCGACCAGCCGGTCGGCCACGCCCAGGTCCTCCGTGGTGTAGGGGAAGACCTCGAAGCCCTGCGAGACGAGCTCGCGCGCCGCCTCGACGAGGCCGAACACGTCGGGCTGCAGCGTGTCGTGGTCGGCGATCACCTCGAGCTTCACCCATGGCGTGCCGAACACCTCGCGCGCCATCTCGGCCGTCGTGATCGCCTCCTTCGCGGAGTGGCACCCGGCCGTGTTCGGCAGAACCTTCAGGCCGAGCTCGCGCACGATCCCCCAGAAGGCCTGCCCCGCCCGCTCGGCGCCCGATTCCCGCCGCAGCGAGACGGTGACGATGTCGCAGCCCGAGGCCTTCACCGCCTCCGCCATGATCGCCGGCGAGGGATATTGCGCGGTGCCGAGCATCAGCCGCGAGTTGAGCTCCGTGCCGTAGACGTTCATCGGCTCACCCTCCCTGCATCGGCGCGAGCACCTCGACCCGGTCGCCGTCGCTCAGCGCCAGGTCCTGGCGGCCGTCCTGCGGCACGAAGCGCTCGTTGACGGCGGTGGCGACGACCGTGCCGCCATAGCCGAGCTCGTCGAGCACCTCGGCTAGCGCGAGGCCCTCGACCTCACGCCGTTCGCCGTTGACGATGATCCTCATCCATCACCTCCGGGTGGAACTGGTTGTCGAACACGACGCCGGCGGTCATCCGCGCGAGCGCCGGCGAGAGAAGGAAGCCGTGCCGGTAGAGCCCGTTGACGTGGACGACGCGGCCGCGGCGGCGGATGCGTGGCAGGTTGTCCGGGAAGGCCGGCCGCGCGTCGCAGCCGGTCTCCATTATCTCCGCCTCCGCGAAGGCGGGGTTCAGCGCATAGGCCGCGTTCAGGAGCTCGACCATCGAGCGCGCCGAGATCCGGCTGCGCTCGCCGCTCTCGATCTGCGTCGCGCCGACCATGTAGACGCCCTCGCCGCGCGGCACGACGTAGAGCGGAAAGCGCGGGTGGAGCAGCCGGACCGGCCGCGAGATCGCGACGTCTGGCGCCCGCAGGATCAGCATCTCGCCCTTCACGCCGCGTAGGTCGGGAAGCTCGTCGGCCGCCGACAGCCCCCGGCAGTCAATTACCACGTCCGCATCGAGATCCCCCGCCCTCGCGTCGGATCCGAGACTCAACGTCGCGCCGTCCCGCTCCAGCTCGCACGCCAGGACCTGCAGCGCCTCGCGCGGGTCGAGATGGCCCTCTAGTGCAAAGAACAGCGCCCGGCCGAACCGGCCGCCGAGATCCGGCTCGAGCCCGGCGAGGCGCGTCGCGTCGATCGCCTCGCCGGTCCGCGTCCGCCGGGCGAACCGGTCGAGCTCGGTTCCGTCGCGACGCTGCGCGACGACGAGGCTGCCCAACATCCGCGTCGAGGGCAGAACGCGCGGCCACCACTCGAGCGCCTCCTGGCCGAGCGCCGTCACCAGAGGCTCCGCGCTCTCGCTCTCGCACCACGGCGCGAGCATGCCGCCGGCGAAGCGCGAGCAGGCAGCCGCGCCGATCGCCTCCGAGCGCTCGTGGATCTCGATCTCACAGCCCGGGTCGCGCACACGAAGCGCGTGGGCCGCGGTCAGCCCCATCACCCCCGCGCCGATCACGGCGACCTTCATGCCGTTCGCTCCGCCTTGTGGGATCCGAGGCGCGCCGCGAATGGAGGGATTTGCCGGAAATGCCTTCCATCCCTTCGCCAGCGTGACCTGGATCAGGTTCGAAGGGTCGCCGCGCCGCGCTTTCGGATGAAGCGCCAGCGGCCTCTCAACCCCTCTTCGGCGGGGCTCCCCTTGGATGCGCCCGAATATGAGGTCGCCCGGGCGGGGCGTCAACGCGCGGGGCGGCAAGATCGCCGATGGCCTCGCGAGGGCGGAAGGACAGGCGCGGATCCGGCGGTCTCCTGCGAAGCGCCGCGGCCGGCATGAACGCGAATGTCAGCAACCGGCCTATCCTGCGTTAATGCCCGCCTACGGTCCCGTCGCTAGAAGGAAGAGACAAGGGCGGCCCACCCGCTCATCACCGACGGAGGGTGGCATGGAACATCAGGCACTCGTGGAAGACGTCAGAAGAATGGTGGACGAGTGCACCGAGCGTCTCCTCGTGCTCGACATCGACGCGGCGAGCCGCCGCATCGCCGCCCGCCACCCCCACTTCCCCTCCGGCACGGTCATGGACGAGTTGGTCGCCGCAGCGCTCGGCGCCTCCGTGCCGATGAAGCTCGGGGGCTCACAGGCGGCCGGCGGCGACGTCCGCGCACTCGACGGGAGCGTTGCCTCGACCGGGTCTCGGCAAGGGCACGGCACCGCCGCGCGCGGAGCGAACGCCGCCTGAGGCGCGGCGGCTCGGGCCGCGCCTCCCTCTGCAGCGAGGCGCACGTGCCGCAAGTCGCGCGGTCGGATCAGGTGCCGGATTCACCCCGCCCGCCCCTGCACCGCAACCTCGCGAGCCGCGGATTGCCGATATGCCCCGCTACTACTTCAACATAGACGACGGCCGCCGCCTCCTGCGCGACGAGGACGGCACCGAGTTCGCGACAGAGGAGGCGATGAGGGCCGATGCGTCGCGGCTGCTGCCCGAGATCGCCCGTGACGAGATCCGCGGCGAAGGAACGAGAGAGCTGTCCCTGGCCGTGCGCGACGAGGCGGGACGCGACGTCTTCGCGGCGCGGCTCGCCTTCACCGCGGAGGGTCCTGCTCCATCCGATCCGTCGGGATGACGTCGTCGCCCCGCCTGCCCTAACGCATCTCGAGGTGGGGCGGGATGGCCGAGGCATGTCGGCCGTCTCGGCGGGCTGCGGCGGGGTCCCGTCATCCAAGGCTCATGGCCCGGACCTGCTCCTCCGTGAGATTGAGGTAGGTCGGGTCGAACTCGGCCAGTTCCACCAGCCCCTCCCAGTCCGGCAGCGTGATGTGCCGCCCCTCCCACCCCAGGAGGCCGCGGCGGCGCAGCTCCTGGACCGTCCGGTTGACGTGAACCGCGGACATGGCCGTGGCGTCCGCCATCTGGGCCTGGTTGAGCGGCGTCATGAAACCGTTCCCCGTCGTCATCCCGACGAGCTTCAGCCGCACGAAGAGCTCGCAGATGAAATGGGCGAGATTCGCGAGCGCCGCCCGCCGCCCCATCCTCACCATCCACTGCCGATGGATCCCGGCGTCGACCACGGTGCTCGTCCAGAGCAGGCGCGTCAGGCCGGGATGCCTCTCGACGATCTGCGCCAGCGCCTCGTGCGGCACCTGGCAGATGTGGCACTCGGTCAGGGCAGCGACGCTGTGATCCATCTTCCGGAGCAGGAAGCTGTGGAGGTCGCAGAAATCTCCGGGCACGTGGATGGCGGAGATCATGCGGGTGCCCTGGGCGAGCAGGTTGTAGCGGATCGCGAAGCCGTCGAGGACGAGTGTGCTGACATGCGGCGAGGTGCCCTGCGCGACGATGTCGCGGCCCGCCGCGACCACCCGCTCGGTCGAGGGCAGCGCGCGTATCACATCCAGTTCTTCGTCCGTCAGTGGACGATACGTCTCCAGCTTACGCACCGCTGCCGTGTGCACTGCCAACCCTTCCGCCCCAGGGGAACACGCAACGTGTTCGGCTACACTTCACTCGCATGCGCCGCCACCTTGCCGCTGTGGCACATGTCGGCGCGACGCATATGTGGTAGGATGATAGCTGGAGAAAGGTCCAGCGGCACCCGGTTGTCGCCTCATTCGGCCAGGGGAGCGACTTTGCCGCGCTTTTTTTTCGACATTCGCGAAGGCACCAGCTTCACGCCGGACGAGATCGGGCTGGATTTCGACAGCATCGACGTCGCCGAGCGCGAGGCGGCCATCGCAGCCGCGGAAATCGGCCGCGACAGGCTGCCGGTGAGCGACGATCGGGTCGTGACGGTGGAGGTGAAGAACGAGCACCGCCAGCGCGTGCTGACCATCACGATTTCGCTCGAGGTCGACCGGGTCGTGCCGGCGCCGACAGATCCGAAAGGGGCTTCGTGAGACGGGCCGGCGCGGCGATTGGGGGCCTCGCTCCGCGCCGACCGGACGTGGCCGGCCCCTTGTGTCGCCGGCCGAGCTTCTGCGGACGGGCGGGCCGCTGAGCGGCTGTCGGTTCCGGGGGCTCCGTCGGCCGGGACTGACAGCCGCGTCGAGGGGCTATACTCGCGCGTCCGCCCTCACTCCGCCGGCAGCGGGCGGCCTTCCGTCGTCGTCGCGGGCTCCATGTCCTCTTCCTCCCAGTGCGTGATCGCGTCGGGCGTGTTCGCGTCGACCTCCTCCTCGGTGCGGTAGAGCTGCTCCTGGCGGTAGAGGATCAGCCTGTCGCGGCCGAGCGCGCGGAGAAGCGCGTAGGCGATCACGAGGAGCACGAAGGCGAAGGGGAAGCCCGCCACCACGGCCGCCGCCTGCAGCGCCTCGAGGCCGCCGGCGACGAGGAGCACCGCGGCGACGCAACCCTCGGTGATCGCCCAGAAGACGCGCTGGATCCTCGGCGGGTTGGGGTCGCCGCCCGCCGTCAGCATGTCGATGACGAAGCTGCCGGAGTCCGACGAGGTCACGAACCAGACGATGATCATGACGATGATCAGCACCGACAGGAGGCTCGAGAAGGGAAAGTGCCCGACGAGCGCGAAGACGGCGTTGCCGTAGTCCTCCCGCGTCGCTTCGATGAGGCCCGGGTCGCCGGCGAGCTCCATGTGGATCGCCGTGCCGCCGAAGGCCGTGAACCAGAGGAAGAGGATCGCGCTCGGGATCAGGAAGACGCCGACGACGAACTCGCGGATCGTCCGGCCGCGCGAGATGCGGGCGATGAAGATGCCGACGAACGGGCTCCACGAGACCCACCATGCCCAGTAGAAGATCGTCCAGCTCCCCTGCCAGTTCTCGTCCGAATAGGCCTCGTTCCAGAAGGACAGGCTGAGGACGGAGTGCAGGTAGGTGCCGATGTTCTCGATATAGCTGTCGATGATGAAGAGGGTCGGGCCGACGGCGATCACGAAGGCGAGCATCGCGATCGACAGCCCGATATTGAAGGTCGAGATGCGCTTGATGCCCTTGTCGAGCCCGAGGACGACCGAGATCGTGGCGAGGGCGGTGATGAAGGCGATCAGCGCGATCTGCATCCACAGCGTGTCGGGCGTGCCGAACACCGTGCCGAGCCCGGCGCTGATCTGCATGACGCCCAGGCCGAGGCTCGTGACGATGCCGAACATCGTCCCGAACACCGCGAAGCAGTCGACCGCGTGGCCGATCGGCCCGTAGATCCGGTCGCCGATCAGCGGATAGAGGGCCGAGCGGACCGAGAGCGGCAGCCCTTTGCGGAAGTGGAAGTAGCCGAGCGCGAGCCCGACGAGGATGTAGACGGCCCAGCCGTGGAAGCCCCAGTGGAGGAACGCGAAGGCCATCGCCTGGGAGGCGGCCTCCTGCGACTCGGGCTCGGCCAGCGGCGGCGCGAAGAAATGGTAGAGCGGCTCCGCCGTGCCCCAGTAGAGCAGGCCGATGCCGATACCGGCGGAGAACAGCATGCCGCTCCAGGGGACGATGCCGTATTGCGCCTTCTCCGACTGCCCGCCGAGCCTCACATCGCCGTAGCGCCCGAAGGCGAGGTAGACGCAGAGGATGAGGATCAGGTTCACGGTCAGGATGAAGAACCACCCGAATCCGACGGTGATCGCATCCTGCGCTCCGGTGAACACGGTGCCGGCGGTCTCGGTGAAGACGGCGCCGAAAACGATGAAGAGGACGATGATCGTCGCCGACACCGAGAATACCGGCCGGCTCACCCGGGGAAACGGCCCCAGGCGCCCGACATTCACCCGATCCGCCATCCAACCCTCCTTGTCGACACGCGCCGGATCCCGCCGCGCCGGTTGCCGGCTGCGCGTGGGGTGCGGGAACCCGCTGCTGTAGGTGGGCCTAACGCCGCGAGCCGCCGATCGGTTCGATCTCGAACCGATCGGGCTCTGCCGGGAGCCTTCGGCTGAAGCGCTCTCAGCCGACCCGGTAGACGTGGATGTGCGACAGCATCTCGCCCTCGTTCGCGGCGCCGGGAAGAACGCGGTAGGGCCTCGTGCTTTCGACGTGCTGCCAGGCGCCGGCCGCGTCGAGCTCGGCCATCTTCTCCTTGAAGCCGCCCTCCTCGTAGGCCGGCTGCGGCAGGCTGAAGATCAGCAACCCGCCCCTCTTCGTCACCCGAAGGAGTTCGTCGAGCGAGGAGGGCGGCGCGTGGCCGATCGTCAGGACGCCGATCGCGATCGTCGCGGCGAAGCGGCCGTCGGCGAAGCCGAGCCTCTCGCCGAGCATCATGCGGCTCAGCTCGGTATAGACGCCGCGCGCGCGGCTCGTCTCGATCATGCCCTCCGAGAGGTCGATGCCGACGAGGCCGTCATAGCCCAGCGTGTGGAGGTCCTCGCCGATCAGGCCCGTGCCGCAGGCGGCGTCCAGGACCTCGCCCGCGTCGGCCGCGACGTGCCGGCACACGAGGCCGACGGTCAGCGCGGTGTTGCGGTAGCCGAAGCCCTGCAGGTGCGCGTCATAGTCGGCCGCCCACTCGTCGTAGGTCTTGGCCAGCGCATCCCGGTCGCTCGAGTGATACACGCGGTCGAGCCACTGGTCGTTGCCGCCGCCCTTGTCCTGCTCGGTCATCGGGATCGTCTCCTTTCTGGTCGTCGTTCGTGTCCGTCCCGCCGAGCAGCAGTCTCCGCCGCGGGACGGTTCGGAAGCGCAAGGGTCTTCACCTTCCGCATCATGTTCGGGCTGCACCTTCACGGGCGCCGATCCAGCGTGCGGCCCTGTCTCTCAGGCGGCGGCCTTGGGCAGGGCGAGCCGCGGCGAGATCACGCTCATGCCGTGGGCCTCGCCGACCGGCAGGCTCGTCAGCTGGCCGGCATGGGCGGCGAGCCCCGCGAGGAGGTGCGGGTCGTCGCGGCAGGCCTGGGCCCAGCCCTTGTCGGCGAGCGCGAGCATGTAGGGCAGCGTCGCGTTGCCGAGCGCGATCGTCGAGGTGCGGGCGACGGCGCCCGGCATGTTCGCGACGCAGTAGTGCACGATCCCGTCGACAGTGTAGATCGGCTCGTCGTGCGTCGTGGCGCGCGAGGTCTCGAAGCAGCCGCCCTGGTCGATCGCCACGTCGACGATCGCCGCGCCCGGACGCATGTCGGAGAGCTGCTCGCGGGTCACGAGCTTCGGCGCGGCGGCGCCCGGCACGAGCACCGCGCCGATCACCATGTCCGACTGGGCGACGAATTCCTCGGTCGCCTGCCGGCTCGCATAGCGGGTGCGGAAGAGGCCGCCGAAGACGTCGTCGAGGTAGCGCAGCCGGTCGATCGAGCGGTCGATCACCGTCACGTCGGCGCCCATGCCGGCCGCGACGCGCGCCGCGTTCGTGCCGACGACGCCGCCGCCGATGACGAGGACGTCGGCGCGCGCGACGCCCGGGACGCCGCCCATCAGGACGCCGCGCCCGCCATTCGCCTTCTGCAGCGCCCAGGCGCCGACCTGCGGCGCGAGGCGGCCGGCCACCTCCGACATCGGCGCCAGCAGCGGCAGCGCCCCCCTGGCGTCCGTCACCGTCTCGTAGGCGATCGCGGTGACGCCGGAGGCGAGGAGGTCCTTCGTCTGCTCGAGGTCGGGCGCGAGGTGTAGGTAGGTGAACAACACCTGCCCCGCCCTCACCCGCGCCCGCTCGTCGGCCTGCGGCTCCTTGACCTTCACGATCATCTCGGCCCGGTCGAACACCTCCTCCGCCGTGCCGACGATTTCGGCGCCGGCGGCGAGGTAGAGCTCGTCGCCGAAGCCCGCTCCCACGCCCGCCTGGGTCTCGACAAGCACCTCGTGGCCGTGCGCCACCGCCTCGCGTGCCGCCGCGGGCGTCAGGCCCACGCGGTACTCCTGGTTCTTGATCTCTTTCGGACAGCCGATCAGCATCTTCGCCCCTTCACCACAGCCGTTCTCGCCGCGCATCGCCGGTCAGAAGCCGGCCGCCTGACCGTCCTTGCGGGGATCGGAGCCGGCGGCGTATCCGCCCTCGACCTTGTGGACGAGCTGCGCGCCGCCGAAGCCGAAGCTCGTCGCGTCGGCCGTCTCGCGCGTCACCTTGTGGCCGCGAGCCGCGAGCTCGTTCAGGACGTCGTCGCCGGCGGCCGCCTCGATCGCGACGTCGAGCCCCTCCATCACCCGCCAGCGCGGCGCGTCGGCGGAGGTCTGGGGATCCTGGTCCCAGAGCTGGGTCCTGAGCGTCATCTGCACGTGGCCCTGCGGCTGGATCGGCCCTCCCATCACGCCGAAGCTCATCAGCGGCTCGCCGCCCTTCATCAGGAAGCCGGGGATGATCGTGTGGAACGGCCGCTTCGCCGGCCCCACCTCGTTCGGGTGGCCGGGCGTCAGGCTGAAGCCCGAGCCGCGGTTCTGGAGCGAGATCCCCGTCTCCGGCACGACGACGCCGGAGCCGAAGCCCGAGTAGTTCGACTGGATGTAGGACACCATCATGCCGCTCTCGTCGCCGGCACTCAGATAGACGGTGCCGCCGGCCTTCGGCGCGCCGGCCTTGAAGTCCGTCGCCCGCCTCGGATCGATCAGCTTCGCCCGGCTCGCCAGATAATCCGCGCTCAGCAGGTCCTTCGCCGTCACGTCCCGCATATGCCCGGGATCGGCGACATAGGCCTTGAGGTCGCGGAAGGCGAGCTTCATCGCCTCGATCTGGAGATGCAGCGCGTCGGCGCTGTCGACCTCGTAGCGGTCTATCCCCGCATGCTCGAGCATACCGAGCGCCATCAGCGCCGAGATGCCCTGTCCGTTCGGCGGGATCTCGTGAAGCTGCACGTCGCGGAAGCCCTGGTGGATGGTGCCGCACCAGTAGGGCTCGTGCGCCGCGAGGTCGTCCTCGTCCAGCGCAGCATCGTGCTTCTTCGCCCAGGCGGCGATGCGCTCGGCGAGTTCCCCGCGATAGAAGGCCTCGCCCTCCGTCTCGGCGATCAGCCGGAGCGTCCTGGCGAGCGCCGCGCTCTTGAACACCGCGCCCGGCGCCGGCGCCTTGCCGCCCGGCAGGAAGTGGTCGGCGAAGCCCGGCTGGTGGCCGAGCAGGTCGCCGCCGAGCCGCCACAGCGTGCCGATGATCGGCGAGACGAGGAAGCCTTCCTCCGCATAGCGGATCGCCGGCTCGAAGAGGGTGGGGAAATCGAGCTTGCCGAAACGCTCCGAGAGCGCCACCCAGGCGGAGACGGCGCCCGGCACCGTCACGGACTCCCATCCCCGCTCGTCCATCGCCTTGCGCCCCGCGAAGCGCTCCGGCGTCCAGCCCTTCGGGCTCTTGCCGGAGGCGTTCAGGCCGTGCAGCTCCTTGCCGTCCCAGAGGATGCAGAACGCGTCCGAGCCGAGCCCGTTGCCGGTCGGCTCGACGACCGTCAGCGTGATCGCGGTCGCGAGGATCGCGTCGACCGCGTTGCCGCCCCGATGGAGCATCGACAGGCCGGCCTGCGTCGCCAGCGGCTGCGACGTCGTCACCACGTTCCGGGCGAGGACCGGCGAGCGGCGGGAAGGATAGGGCGCATCGTGGCGGTAGTTCACTTGGAGGAGCCTTTCCTTGGTGGGGGTTTTTCTTTCGCGTCAGGCTTCGATAGGCGACTTCCGGCCCTTCATGAAGGAGCGCACGCTCCAGACGATCGAGAGGACGGCCGCGAGGAGTAGAGCAGCCGAGATCGGCCTCGTGAAGAAGGACGTCCAGTCCGGGTCGCTCATCAGCGCGCGTCTCAGGTTCGTCTCGGCGATGGGCCCGAGGATCACGCCGAGCACCAGCGGGGCGAGCGGGTAGTCGAGCCGCTTGAGGATATAGCCGGCGAGGCCGACGAAGCCGAGCAGGAAGACGTCGCTCAGCCGGTTGTTGAGGGCGAAGGCACCGATGACGCAGCACACGGTCACGACCGGCACGATGACGTATTTCGGGATATCCGTGACCCGGAGGAAGTAGCGCATCGAGAGTGTGCAGATCACGAGCATCATGAAGCTCGCCACCACCATCGCAATGAACATCCCGTAGACGAGATCGGCGTGCTCCATGATGAGGCGCGGGCCGACGCCGATGCCGTGGACCATCAGCGAGGCCATCAGGATCGCGTCGACCGCCGAGCCCGGAATGCCGAGTGCGATGAGCGGGATGAGCCCGCCGCCCGAGGTCGCCGAGTTGCCCGCCTCCGAGGCCACGACGCCGTCCGGAATACCCGTTCCGAATTTTTCCGGCGTCTTCGAGGCCCGCTTCGCCTGGTCGTAGGTCAGGAGGTTCGCGATCGAGCCCCCCGCTCCCGGCACCGCGCCGATGAAGACGCCGAGCAGCGAGGAGCGGACGAGGTTCACCGGGCGAAGAAGCACCTCCTTCATGACTTTCCAGGTGTGAAAGTCGATATTGCCGGAGATGAGGGCGGTGTCGTGCTTCACCTCCCGGGCGTTCTCGAGCTCGCTCATCAGCTGGCTGATCGCGAAGATGCCGATGAGCACGACGAGGAAGGGGAGCCCCGGCGCCAGCATCTCGATGCCGAAGTCGAAGCGTGGCCGCCCCATCATCGGATCGGGACCCACCGTGGCGAGGGCGAGACCTATGACACCGGCGATCAGGCCCCGCAGGAGGGAGGTACCCACGAGGCTCGCGACGATCGTCAGCGCGAAGACGATCAGCGAGAAATACTCCCACGGACCGAGCCGCACCGCGACGAGGGCGAGTGGGGGCGCCGCGACGACCAGCACGATGGTCGAGATGATCGTCCCGAAGAACGACGCCCAGATCCCCAGCGACAGCGCCCGGCCCGGTTCGCCGTTGCGCGCCATCGGGAAGGCGTCGAACGTCGTGGCGACGGAGGACGGCGTGCCGGGGATGCCGAGGAGAGCGGCCGAGATGAGGCCGCCCGTATACCCGCCGACATAGACCGACAGCATGACCGCCACGCCCTGCAGCGGCTCCATGGCGAAGGTCAGCGGCAACGTCAGGACGATGGCCATCGTCACCGTGAAGCCGGGGATGGCGGCCGCTATGATGCCGGCGAGTGAGCCCAGCGCCATGTAGATGAGCGTCGCCGGCTCCAAGATCTGGCCAAGCCCGGAAAGGAAGGAGTCCATCATGTCGAAATGTCAGCCCTTCGATCAGCCAAGCAGGCCACGAGGCAGGAACACCCGGAAGACTTCGGCGAAGAGGTAGTTGAGGCCGAAGGAGAAGACGGATGCGACGCAAACGGCCACCACGACGCTGCGCATGCTGCGCGGGGCGACGATCAGCTGGGCAACGAGCAGGAACAGGAAGGTCGCGATCGCGAAGCCGAGGCCCCGCAGCACCGCGAGATAGACGCCGAACGCGATGAAGACGAAGATGACGAGCCGGTGGGACACGACGAAGTCCCGCGCCAGGTGACCGAGTTCCTCCGGCGCTCCGAGCGCGCGCAACTTGCGAAACGAATCCGCGATCGCGAGCAGGCACAACACGCCCAGAAGGATCATCACCATGCGCGGGAAGGCTCCCGCGCCGAGCGGCTCCCAGCGCGAGGTCGGGAGTGACGTCGCCACGAAATACAACGCCGCCGCGCCGGCCAGCAGCACGACATACGACACGAGACGGGCGAGCTCCGCGGCCGCCCGCTCGTTCGGCGAAGGCGAGGGCGAGGGCGAGGGCGCCGTCGCGGCGCCCTCCTCTGCTGCGCGGTCGCTCATCAGCCGCCCAGGTTCGCGGAGAGACGGGTGACCGTTTCTTCGAGGTTCTCGAGATAGTCCACATAGGCCTCATGGCCGCGGAAATCGGCCTCGGCGCCAGCGTTGTTCAGCTGCTGGACGAACTCCTCGTCCTGCGACAGCTCCTGAAGCGCCGCCTCGAGCGTATCGCGCGCCGCCTCGGGGGAACCCTCGGGCAACACGATGCCGCGCGTGACCGCGAGTTCGATGTCGTGACCGAGTTCCTTGAAGGTCGGGACGTCCGGCGTCTCGTCGAGACGCTCGTTCGCGCCGACCGCGAGGAAGCGCAGGTCACCGTTCTCGACGAACTGCTTGGAGGATGCGATGTCGCCGATGGCGGCCTCGAGGTTGCCGCCCACGAGGGCGCGGATCCGCTCGCCCGTCCCTTCATAGCCGACATAGGAGAACTCGATGCCCGCGGCCTCCTCGATCATCGCCGCGTGCAGGTGGGGCACGCCGCCGAGCGTCACACCGACGCGGACGCTGCCGGGATTCTCCTTGGCATGCTCCACGAAGTCCTCGAACGTCTCCCAGTCGCTGCTGGCGTTGACGACGAGATACTGCGGCGAATTCGTCATCAGGGCGACGGGCATGAAGCTGTCCCAGTTGAGATCGGTCATCCCCGTCTCGTTGGCGACCAGAAGCCCCTCGTGGATCTGCGTGATGGTGTAGCCGTCGGCATCGCGCCGAGAGGCCTCCTGCAGGCCGACCGTGCCGCTGACGCCCGGCATGTTGATGACGGCCACGGGTTGGCCGAGATGCGGCTCGATGTTGTTGGCGATGATGCGCATCAGCGTGTCGCTGCCGCCACCGGGTCCCCAGGGCACGATGAACTCGACGGGGCGGTTGGGATAGTCCTCCTGCGCACTGGCTCCCACGACGAACCCGAAGGCTGCGACCGCGGTGACGAGGCCCGCAAGGGCGGTTCTCTTCAGCATGTCCATTCCTCTTTTGTTGTCGCGGCCCCCGTCAGAGCCCAGTTCGTCACCGTGCCGGAACGGTGACGCGCCGTGCTGCGACCGGAGCCGCCTTTCGATGGGGCACGGGGGCAACCTAGAAGAGGAGCGGAAAAAGGGCAAACTCCCGTCTCTCCGACGGCAAAGAGCCGCTGGAACGCCAGCCCGTGTTGCACCACGGCGCGGGAGGTCTCATCTGTGAAACCGGTGGGACCTGCGGCTCGCGCCACTGTCTCGCAACGATTCTCAGGAGCATCAGGATGTCCATCGCTTCCGCCGGTCCCGGTCCCGACCCGGCAGCCCTCAACCCGCTCCTCGGCGACTGGCAGACGCCGTTCGGCCTGCCGCCCTTCGATCTCGTCGGGCCCGAGCACTTCCGTCCGGCGTTCGAGCAGGCGATCGCGGCGCATGAAGCCGAGATCGTGTCGATAGGCGCGAACCCGGCGGAGCCGGACTTCGAGAACACGATTACCGCCCTCGAGCGCTCCGGCCGCCTGCTGCGCCAGGTCGCGAGCGTCTTCTATGCCCTCGCCGGGGCCGACACGAACGACGAGATCCAGGCGATAGAGCGGGAGATCTCGCCCCGCCTCGCCCGCCACCGCAGCGCTCTCTACCTCGACGACAGGATCTTCGCCCGCATCGACGCGCTGGCCGCGCGGCGCGGCCGTCTCGCGCTCGATGCCGAGCAGAACCGGGTCCTCGAGCGCTACCGCACCGTCTTCACCCGCGCGGGCGCCGGCAAGCCCGCCGACACGAAGGCACGGCTCGCGGAGATCGCCGAGCGCATGGCGAGCCTCGGCACGAGCTTCTCGCAGAACGTGCTCGCGGACGAGAAGGGCTACTCTCTCGTGCTGGAGAGCGAAGACGATCTCGCGGGTCTTCCCGACTTCCTGCGCGATGCGGCCGCCGATGCGGCGGAGGCTCGCGGCCTGCCCGGCAAGCACGTCATCACCCTGTCGCGCTCCTCGATCGAACCGTTTCTCCAGTTCTCGACGAGGCGCGACCTGCGCGAGCAGGCCTTCGCGGCCTGGACGTCCCGCGGCGAGAGCGGCGGGGCGACCGACAACACGGCGATCATGGCGGAGATGCTCGCCCTGCGTGCCGAGAAGGCTCGCCTCCTCGGCCACGACACCTTCGCCCATTTCCGCCTCGCCGACGAGATGGCCAAGACGCCGGACGCGGTTCTCAAGCTCCTCCACTCGGTGTGGGAGCCCGCGAAGCGCCGCGCCACCGAGGACGCGGCGGCGCTGCAGTCGATCGCGCAGGACGAGGGCGGCAATTTCGAGATCGCGCCCTGGGACTGGCGCTTCTATGCGGAGAGGCGCCGCAAGGCCGAGTTCGACCTCGACGAGGAGACGCTCAAGCCCTTCTTCCAGCTCGACCGGATGATCGAGGCCGCCTTCTACACGGCGTCACGGCTCTTCGGACTGTCATTCGAGGAGCGGAAGGACCTGAAGGGTTACCACAGGGATGTCCGCGTCTTCGAGGTAAAGGACGCTCAGGGCCGTCATCTCGGCCTCTTCCTCGGCGACTATTTCGCCCGAAGCTCCAAGCGCTCCGGCGCCTGGATGAGCCAGCTCCGTCCGCAGCACCGGCTCGCCGGCGCAGTGACCCCCATCGTCGTCAACGTGATGAACTTCGCCCGGGCCAGCGGTTCGGCTCCGACGCTCCTGAGCTTCGACGACGCCAGGACGCTCTTCCACGAGTTCGGCCACGCGCTGCACGGCCTCCTGTCGGACGTGACCTATCCCATGATCTCGGGCACCGCCGTCAGCCGCGATTGGGTGGAGTTCCCCTCGCAGCTCTTCGAGCACTGGCTCGAGGAGCCCGAGGTCCTGAAGCGCTTCGCGCTGCATTACCGGACCGGCGAGCCGATGCCGGACGAGCTGTTCGAACGCCTGATGGCGGCGCGCAGCTTCAACGAGGGCTTCGCGACCGCCGAGTATCTGGGCTCCGCGATCGTCGACATGCAGCTCCACCTCGCGCCGGTCGAGGAGACACCCGACTTCCGCGCCTTCGAGACGGGCTTGCGGCGCGAGCTCGGCATGCCGGACGCAATCGTGTTGCGTCATCGTCTGCCGCATTTCGCACACATCTTCTCCGGCGACGGCTATTCGGCCGCCTACTACAGCTACATGTGGTCGGAAGTGCTCGATTCCGACGGGTTCGAGGCCTTCGTCGAGGCGGGCGACCCGTTCGACCCCACGCTGGCGAAGAAGCTCCGCGACTTCGTCTACGCCGCGGGCTTCAAGCGTGATCCCGAGGAGGCCTATCTCGCCTTCCGCGGCCGGGCACCCGAGCCGGGCGCCTTGCTGCGGCAGCGCGGCCTCGTCGCGCCGGTCGAGGCGGAAGCCTGAGGCGCCGCCCCTTACCCGTGCTCACGGAGGGCGGCTCCACGGCCACCCGCCCGGCCACGGTTCGGGGGAGCCTTCAGAGGCTTCCCCATTGCTCCTTCGCGATCTCGACGATGAAGCGCAGCTTGTTCCACTGCGCCTCCTCGGTGAGGATGTTGCCCTCCTCGGTCGAGGCGAAGCCGCACTGCGGGCTGAGGCAGAACTGCTCGAGCGGGGCGAACTTCGAGGCCTCTTCGATCCGCTTGCGGACGTCGTCCTTCGATTCGAGGTCGCCCGACTTCGACGTCACGAGGCCGAGGACCACGCGCTTGTCGCCCTTCGGCAGGAAGCGGAGCGGCTCGAAGCCGCCAGCCCGCTGCGAGTCGTACTCGAGGAAGTAGCCGTCATAGGGGATCTCGGCCAGCAGCGTCTCGGCCACCGGCTCGTAGCCGCCCTCGGAGATCCAGGTCGAGCGGAAGTTGCCGCGGCAGACATGGGTCGTGATCGCCATGTCGGCGGGCTTGGCCTTCAGGGCGTGCACGATCATGTCGCGGTAGATCACCTTCAGCGCGTCGGGGTCCTCGCCGCGGTCGCGCACCTTCTGCCGCTCGGCTTCCGAGCACAGATAGGCCCAGACCGTGTCGTCGAACTGCAGATAGCGGCAGCCCGCCTCGTAGAAGCCCTTCACCGCCTGCGCATAGGCTTCCGCCGTGTCGGCGTAGAAGGCGTCCATGTCGGGATAGACGTCCTTGGAGATCGCGTCGCGGCCGCCGCGAAAATGCAGCACGCTCGGCGACGGGATCGTCATCTTCGGCGTGACGCTCGTGACGCTCTTCAGGAACCTGAAGTGCTCGAGCATGGGATGGTCGCCGAAGCCGACCTTGCCGCGCACCGCGACGCTTTCCGAGCGCGTCTGCACGCCCTGGAACTGGATCGCCTTCTCGCCCTTCGTCAGCTCGCAGCCTTCAAGCTGGCTCAGGAAGTCGAAATGCCACCAGGAGCGACGGAACTCGCCGTCGGTCACGGCCTTGAGCCCGACCTCCTCCTGCTTCCTCACGACGTCGCGGATGCAATCGTCCTCGACCTGCTTCAGCTCGTCGCGGCCGATCCGGCCCTCGGCGAACTGCGCGCGGGCCTGCTTGAGCGGCTCGGGCCGCAGGAGACTGCCGACCATGTCGGCACGGAATGGTGGGCGTGCTTCGTTCAATGCTGCCTCCCGTCTTGGCTCGCGTGGGGCGCGCGCCCTTCATCGTCCCGAACTGGCGGAAACGAAGGAGTTCGCGCCGATCCTCACCGCTGTATACGGTTTCCCTTGACCACAGGCCATAGCAGGCCAGAATCCTGGCCGAAGCGCGGCGGAATCGGTGCTCCACCGCGGTTCTGCAGGCAAAGGGCGCGGGAAAGCGCACGAGCCACCTTGGAGGTGGCGGTGTCGGTGACGTCCCGTGCGGGCGCGGCACAACGAGAACAGCGTCGCGCGAGCCTCACGCCGCCAGGGCGGAGGCCGCGAAGGGAAGGAAGAGCATGCTCAAGGGAATGTTCACGATCGCCGCTGCGGCCACCCTCCTGGGTGCCGCTGTCACGGCGCAGGTGCAGGCGCAGGAATCCGTGCAGGTCGGCCTCGTCCTGCCGATGACCGGCCCGTTCGCTTCGACCGGTCGCCAGGTCGAGGCGGGGGCGCGGCTCTACATGCAGCAGCACGGCGACGAGGTCGGTGGCCGGAAGATCGAGCTCATCGTCAAGGACGACGGAGGCGTCGCCGACCAGACGAAGCGCATCGCGCAGGAGCTCGTCGTGCGCGAGGGGGCGGACGTGCTCGCGGGCTTCGGCCTCACGCCGCTCGCGATGGCCACGGCTCCGATCGCGACGCAGGCGAGGGTCCCGATGATCGTTATGGCGGCCGCCACCTCCTCCATCACCGAGAAGTCGCCCTTCATCGTCCGCTCGAGCTTCACCCTGCCGCAGGCGGCGCTCGGCATCGCCCGGTGGGCGGCGGAGAACGGGATCACGGAAGCCGCGACGCTCGTCAGCGACTACGCGCCGGGCCACGACGCGGCCGACGCGTTCAGGAAGGTCTTCGAGGAAGCGGGCGGGACGGTCATCGAGCAGGCGGCGGTGCCGCTGAAGGATCCGGACTTCGCGCCCTACCTTCAGCGCATCAGGGACGCCGGGCCCCAGGGCCTCTTCGTGTTCGTGCCCTCCGGCGTCGGCTCGCTCCTGATGAAGCAGTTCGACGAACGGGGGCTCGATGACGCCGGCATCAAGCTCATCGCCACCGGCGACGTGACCGACGACGACATCCTCGACCAGATGGGGGATGTGGCGCTGGGGGCAATCACCGCCCAGCACTATTCGGCGGCGCACGACTCTCCGGAGAACAAGGAGTTCGTGGACGCCTTCAAGGAAGCCAACGGCAACTCCCGCCCGAACTTCATGGCGGTCGGCGGCTATGACGGGATGCACCTCGTCTACGAAGCGCTGAAGGCGACGGACGGCGAGACGGGCGAGGCGCTCGTCGAGGCGATGAAGGGCTTGAGCTGGGAGAGCCCGCGCGGCCCCGTCTCGATCGACCCCGAGACCCGCGACATCGTCCAGGACATCTACATCCGCGAGGTGAAGGAGCAGGACGGCGAACTCTACAACGTCGAGTTCGACAGGATCGAGCAGGTCAAGGACCCGGTGAAGGCGGACTGGTCGCAGCAGTTCTGAGGATGAGGTTCGTCAGGCCCTGGTGTGTCGCGTGCTGACCGTCCTCCTCGACGGCATCGCCTACGGCATGCTGCTCTTCATCCTGGCGTGCGGCCTGTCGGTCACGCTCGGCCTGATGAACTTCGTCAACCTCGCCCATGGCGCCTTCGCGATGGCGGGCGGCTACGTCACCGTCGTCCTCGTCAACGGCTACGGCGTGCCGTTCCTACTGTGCCTGCCGATCGCCTTCCTCGTCGCGGCGGCGATCGGGCTTCTCCTCGAACGGACGCTCTACCGCCGGCTCTACGGCGCCAACCATCTCGACCAGGTGCTGTTCTCGATCGGGCTGGTCTTCATGGCGATGGCCGGCGTCGACTATTTCATGGGGGCCCGGCAGCAGTTGATCACCCTGCCGGACTTCCTGCGCGGCCAGTTCCACCTCGCCGAGGGCGCCTCGATCGGCGTCTACCGGCTCTTCATCATCGTGATCTGCGCGGTCCTCGCCGTGGTGCTTCAGCTGATCCTGAGCCGCACCCGCTTCGGCAGCAGGCTGAGGGCGGCGGTCGACGACGGCGAGGTCGCGCGCGGCCTCGGCATCAATGTCGGAACGGTCTTCGCCATGACCTTCGCCGTCGGCTCGGGCCTCGCGGGCCTCGGCGGCGCGCTGGGCATCGAGGTGCTCGGTCTCGATCCGAGCTTTCCGATCAGGTTCATGATCTACTTCCTGATCGTGGTCGTCGTCGGCGGGACGAGCTCCATCGCGGGGCCCTTCCTCGCCTCCCTGATCCTCGGCATCGGCGACGTCGCCGGCAAGTACTACATCCCCGGCTTCGGCTCCTTCATGATCTACACGATGATGGTCGTCATCCTCGTCCTCCGGCCGCACGGGCTCTTCGCGACGCGGGGCACGTCGTGAGCCGCGTGGAAGCGCAACGGCGCGCGCCGCAGCGAGCAGGCGAAGCTCCGCCGCATGCCGGGCTCCTGCTGCGCCGCCGGGCGCGCTGGTCGGCCATGGAGATCCTGTTCTGGCTCCTGCCGATCCCGCTCTTCTTCCTCTTCGGGCTGCGTCTGCCGCTCCTGACCGAGATCGCGATCCTCGCGCTCTTCGCGCTCTCGCTCGACCTCATCCTCGGCTATGCCGGCATCGTCTCGCTCGGCCACGCCGCGTTCTTCGGCCTCGGCGCCTACACGGCGGGGCTGCTCGCGGTCCACGGCTGGGGAGAGCCGATCACGGGCCTTCTCGCAGCCGGTGCGGTCGCCACCGCGGCCGGCTTCGTCTCGAGCTTCCTCGTCCTGCGGGGGTCCGACCTCACGCGCCTCATGGTCACGCTCGCCATCTCGATGATGCTGCTCGAAGCCGCGAACCGGCTGGCCTGGCTCACCGGAGGCGCCGACGGGCTCTACGGCGTCACGATGTGGCCGATCTTCGGGATCTTCGAGTTCGACCTCTACGGCCACACCGCCTACTGGTACTCGGTGATCGTCCTGTTCATCTCGTTCGTCGCGCTGCGGGCGATCGTCAACTCCCCGTTCGGTCTCGCCCTGCGGGGGGTGAAGGGCAACCCCCTGCGGATGCGCGCGATCGGGGCGCCCGTGAACCGGCATCTCGTCAAGGCCTTCACGATCGGAGCGGGATTTGCCGGGATCGCCGGCGGGCTCCTCGCCCAGGCGACGCAGTTCGTCTCGCTCGACGTCCTCGCCTTCCACCGCTCGGCCGAAGCCTTGCTCGTGCTCGTCATCGGGGGCTCGGGCGCCGTCTATGGCGGCATACTGGGTGCGGCGGCGTTCCGGGTGCTCCAGGAGTGGCTCTCGGGCATCACGCCGCAATACTGGCAGTTCTGGCTCGGCGCCGGCCTGATCGTGCTCGTGCTCTTCGCTCGCGGCGGCCTCATCGGCCTGTGGCGCGCGCTCGTCCGCCGCCTCCATCGCACCCGGGACGAGGAGGCGAGATGAGCGTCATACTGGAGACGAACGGGCTCTCGCGGCGCTTCGGCGGCCTGCGCGCGGTAGGAAATGTCACTTTCGCGCTCCAGGACGGCGCCCGCCAGGCCCTGATCGGGCCGAACGGGGCGGGCAAGACGACCTACATCAACCTCCTGACCGGCGTCGTGCCGCCCTCGGAGGGGCGGATCACCTTCCTCGGCGAGGACATCACGAGGCTGTCGCCGGAGGCCCGGGTGCGCCGCGGCATCGTGCGCACCTTCCAGATCAACCAGCTCTTCGACGAGATGACGCCGCTCGAGGCGGTCGCGCTGGCGGTCCTCGAGCGGGACGGAAAGGCCCGCGCGATGTGGCGCCCGCTGGCCTCGCACCACGAGGCGCTCGACGAGGCGGCCGGCCTGCTCGCGAGCCTCGGCCTCGCCGACGCGATGGAGGTGCCGACGGCGGAAATCTCCTATGGACGGCGGCGACTGCTCGAGATCTGCGTCGCGCTTGCCTGCCGGCCGCGCCTCCTCCTCCTCGACGAGCCCGCCGCCGGGGTGCCCGAGCACGAGCGCAACGACATCATGAACACGGTCGCGAACCTCCCCCGCACCGTCTCCGTCCTCTTGATCGAGCACGACATGGACCTCGTCTTCCGCTTCGCCGAGCGCATCGCCGTGCTCGTCGGCGGCGAGCTTCTCGTGGAGGGGACGCCGGACGAGGTGGCAAACGACATACGGGTGAAGGAAGCCTATCTCGGGGAGAGCCTCGATGCGCCCGCTGCTTGAACTGCGGAACGTGACGGCGGGATACGGGCAGTCGACCGTGCTGCGCGACATCGATCTTCGCGTGGCCCCGGGAGAGGCACTCGCGGTGCTCGGCCGCAACGGGGTCGGCAAGACCACGCTCATCAACACGATCGTCGGCCTCACGCGCCACCAGGCCGGCACGATCCTGCTCGCCGGCTCCGACATCACCCGCCTGCCGGCCGAACGGCGCGCCGCCGCCGGCATCGGCTGGGTGCCGCAGGAACGCAACATCTTTCGGTCGCTCACCGTGGAGGAGAACGTGACGGCGGTGGCGCGGCCCGGCCCGTGGACGCTCCCGCGGCTCTACGAGATGTTCCCGCGCCTGAAGGAGCGGCGGCGCAACATGGGCAGCCAGCTCTCCGGCGGGGAGCAGCAGATGCTGGCGATCGCCCGCGCGCTCGCCCTCAACCCCAAGCTCCTCCTTCTCGACGAGCCGTTCGAGGGCCTCGCGCCGATCATCGTCGAGGAGCTGGGACGGGTGCTGGGCGCCATCGTGCGCGACGAAGGCCAGTCGGCGATCATCGTGGAGCAGAACGCGCGGAAGGTCCTCCGCCTGACGGACCGGGCGATCGTGCTCGAGCGCGGTCGCATCGTCCTGCGGGACGACTCCGATCGCCTTCTCGCCGAGCCGCACAGGGTGGAGGCGCTGCTGAGCGTCGCCGCCACGGCCTGAGCGACATTGACCGCGAAGCCACATTTCGGCCCACTTGCGCGGGCGTGTTCGCCGCTGCGGCGGGACGATGGCGACGGGGGCAAATGATGCGAAGGAACGGCCGGTTGGAGCCTCTTTGGACTGCGGTCCGTTTCCTCTTCCGCCACCCCGTCATCGGTGGCACCGTCTGCGCTCTGGCCCTGTTCCTGGTGCTGCCGGCGATGGCGCAGGCCGCCGGAGGTCCGTTCGGCGTCGGTGCGCCCGACGGTCCGGGACGTGCGCTATCAGGTGACGTTGGCGGGCTCTTCGGCTGGGTGGCTGCCCGGCAGGCCGAGTTCTACCGGGATCTGACGGCGGCGCTGCGAGACCTGACGTCGGATCCGCGTGCGGGTTCCGTCCTCGTCGGCCTCTCCTTCCTCTACGGCGTCTTTCACGCGGCCGGACCCGGCCATGGCAAGGCCGTCGTCACATCCTACCTCCTCGCGACCGGGGAGACGCTGAAGCGCGGGATCGCGATCAGCCTCGCCGCCGCGATGCTGCAGGCCTTCTCCGCCATCGCGATCGTCCTCGTCTTCACCATCGCCCTCGGCGCCACGGCCATGACGATCGGCCGCGTGACCGACGGAATCGAGCTCGCGAGCTACACGCTCATCACGCTCCTCGGGGCCGCCCTCCTCTGGCGCAAGGCCGTCCAGCCCGCCCTGGCCTCGGCGTTCGCCGCTCCCCTGCCCTCGCACGCCCATGCCCACCCGCACCACCACGGCCACGACAATCACCACCACCACGGGGACGCGTGCGGCTGCGGCCACGCCCACGCGCCGGATCCCTCGGCCCTGACCGGCGCGTTCGACTGGCGACGCGCGGCCGCGGTCACCCTGGGCGTCGGCATGCGCCCCTGCTCCGGCGCGCTGATCGTGCTCGTCTTCGCCCTGTCCCAGGGGCTGTTCATGGCCGGCATCACCTCCACCCTCGTCATGGGCCTCGGCACCGGCCTCACGGTCTCGGCACTCGCGGCCCTCACCGTCTTCGCCCGCGGGGCGGCGGAGAAACTCACCGATGCGGGGACCGGCAGGCTGCCGTGGCTCCTCAAGGGGCTCGAGGTCGCCGCCGCACTCATGGTCTTCCTCTTCGGCGCCCTGCTCCTGGGCGGCGCGCTCGCCGCGAACGGATATCTCTGATCGCGAGAGCCGCCGCGCCAGGCGCGGCGGCGACTTCGGCACCCGCGTTCGGCGCAAGCGGTCTCAGTGAGGCCGCATTCGGCCGCGAGGACGGGGGCACCACGAGGACAGAAGCCGAGGAACTGAATGTCGAGACCGGTCACCTGCCGGCCCCGCGTCGCGCCGCTGCTTGCGATCGGGGCCTGCCTCATCGCGGCCGCCTGCTCTCCGACGACGAGCGGATCGAGCCACCTGTCGGGCTACGCGCCCACGGGGCCGGCCGCCGACCCGATCTTCACGAAGCAGACGTCGAAGGTTCAGACGACATGTCTCGAACCGGAGTTGAAACAGATCCTTGCCGACCTGAAGGAGGAGCTGGGGGCCACGCCGATCGTCACCTCCGGCCACCGCTCGGGGCCCGGCACGCGGAAGGGCTCCTACCATCGAACCTGCGAGGCCGTGGACATCCAGGTGCCGGGCAAGACGCCGAAGCAGGTCGCGGCCGCGGCCCGCGCCCATCCGGCCATCGGCGGCATCGGCACCTACTGCCACACCCGGTCGGTCCATATCGATATCGGCCCGAGCCGCGGGCGGCGGTGGAACTGCTAGGACCTGGATCGCGGGGCTCTCTCGGGCGCCCCTCGTCGTCTCCGACGGCCCCTCGGGATCAGCCGCCGGAGCCCGCCACGAGATCCCACAGTTCGTGCAGGCAGAGGAACACGAACAGCGCCGCCGCCAGCGCCAGGAGTGCGTTGCTGAGCGGGCCGTTGCGCCACTCCGCGGGGGTGCGCGAGGAATTGAGGAGGCGGAGCAGCGTCAGCGCCAGGAAAGGCATGAAGAACGCCCCGAAGGCGCCGTAGGCCACGACCAGCGCGAACGGCCGGTCGAGGAAGAGGAGCGCCATCGGCGGGAAGGGGAGCCAGACGAGATAGAAGCGGAAGGCCCGGCTCTTCTCGCGTGCGCCGCGAGCGGCAGGCCCGTCGCGCTCATGGCGGTGGCGCCGTAGACGAACCCCCACACCACGACATAGATGCCGAAATAGACGAGGGTCCACCGGCCGAGGCTGCTCCACCCGTCGAAGATGGTCCGGCCCGTCGCCAGGTGCCAGCGCCCCGTCGCCTCGGCGAGCGCGATCTTGACGATCGTGCCGGCGATGACGGCCCAGAACAGCGCGTAGCCGAAGCGGCTGCCCGCGATCAGCGTCGCCACGAGGTCGCCCGAACCGACCCCGGTGGCGGCGACGACGATGCCGGGCCCGATGAGGCGCCAACTGACCCTGGAAGGGGCGGGTTCGCTCCCGGTGGACACCGCCTCGCCGGCCTCGGAAACCCTCGCCACGCCCGCCTCGCCTGCACGTTGCTGCTGCTGCAGTCTGTAACTCGCGGGGACCGTTGCGGTTCGACCGGCAGCGCGGCAGCGCCCGCGCGGGTGGCCGGTCCGGTGGGGGCGGCGCCTGCCCGGCCGAAACGGGCGCGGCGCGTCCAGCGGGGCCACCTGGCGAGCTCCGAGACAGCGTCTCGCCGTCCGCGGCGCAGTTCGATGGAGCGCCAGTCTCGGAAAGCATGATCCCACCGGAGGCCCCCTCCTCAGCCGCCCAGGGGCCGGTCGAGCACTCTCCGACACCCTCGTCCTCGCCCCCCGTCGCCTTGCGCCGCGGCGAAATTGCCGCGCGGCCGGCCGGACGGGTGCGAACTCAGGTCTCGCGCTCGCCAGCCCTGAGGCGAACCACAACCGCTTGGTGATCGCCGCAGCTCTACACGGCCTCTGCGGGATAGGACCTGCTGATCCACATGTCGTAGGCAAGGATCACGAACAGACCTCCGAGGAACCATTTGCCCGACACGTTGAGGAGCGTATCCCCTCTGCTGATCGATATCGCGATACCGAGGACGTAGGCTATCAGCACGATCAGGTAGCTGCAGTTTATGATGATCCATGTGACGCGAAGTCTGATCTTACCGGATTCTTCTTCACGTCGGTTTGCATCCATCATCATCTCGAGCACGTGAATTCCGACCCAGATCGTCGTCATCGCCATGAACGCACAGAGTATCAGCGCGGATATTCCTGGCTTGTAGACGAAGAATCCCGCAACCGCGAGGATGATCCAGAAGAACACGGCCACGATGAAGCCGGCATATCGGTGCCTCTCCCGTCCATCCGGCTTCTCTGCGAAGTGCTTGAAATCGTCGAACGTCTCCTTCAGGCAGAACATGACGATGAAGGCGGATATGAGGACGACGTCAACATGGCCAGAGCTGATCGCCCCGCCGGAATCGGATGCATCCTGGATCGTCTTCACGATGCCTGACGTGACACCCCCGAGCGTCGCGAATGCAGCAGCAGAACTTGCACTCTGGAAGAAATTCATTCATCCCCCACAAGCCCCGAAGGACCGCGGCGCCCCCTCTGGTTCCGAGGTCGTGCCGACGATTCGTCATGGCGGGAAGAGACTGGTTCCCGATCTTGCCGGCGCTTCGAGTTCCACGATGGGTTCGCTCGGACGGGGGTATCAATCTGCCCGGAAGGGGTGGATTCGCGAGACCATGGGAGGTTTAGGGCGGCTCGTCACGAGATGGACGAGCCGCCGTGGCCGGTCGCAGATCCAGGACCGGTCGAAGCCCGTCAGGACGATCGGCTGCCCCCGGCGCACCCGACAGGATTCGAACCTCGTGACCGCTGCCGGAGGGAGGGCGGCGCGGGCTCCATTTCGAGCGCTCCCCCGATTGCCCCGCCCGCCGCGATCCGCTATGGTCCGCCACGCTTTCCGGGGCAGCGGCACGTCAGCCCTGCCCTATCGAGGCACCCGTAGCTCAGCTGGATAGAGCGCTGCCCTCCGAAGGCAGAGGTCACAGGTTCGAATCCTGTCGGGTGCGCCAACAAAATCAAGGCTTTAGCCGCCTTCTCCAATAGCTCTTCAGCGGCGCAGGAAGCACATAGGAAGCGGGCGGCGGAAAATTCCTGCTATTCCGCGCCATTCGAAAGGAAGCGGCGAAGCCCGTTCCCTTCGTCGGCCTGGTCCGACTTCTCTTCATCCCAAGTCTTGATCCACTCGCCATCGGTGCCGCCGAGGGCGCGGTAAACCTCTTGTGCCTGGCGGACCATCAGCTTGCGAAGATGCTCGTCGGTGATGCCGACGCTTCGGCGGGCCGCATCCGTCCCTTCGAGCTTTGGCGGCCACACGGTGAGACCTTGGCGGGCGGTACGAACGAAGGCGCACCCGGCCAGCGCCAATCCGTTCGCCTGGCAATCGAAGAACGCCAGTATAGTGTTCCCGCCCTTGTTCGGCTTCGGCTGTGAAACTCGGCTCAATCCGGTGATGCTGACTTCGTGCATGGTCTTGCTCCTTTAGATGAAGAGGAATCCGCCTTCTCGGCTCTCATAGGGTGAGGGTGTCACTTCGTTCGCGATGACGCGGCCAACGGCCATTGCGGCGGCAACAGCACCGTCGATCCGCCCCCGCGCCCGTTCCTTAGTGAACTTCTCGTTTTCCGCCGCGTCTTTGTCGGCCACCACATTGCCGAAGCACATGCGCAAGAGCGGATTGCCACCGTGCCGGAAATGGCCGGTGAGGATCGCCCGCTTCAGCTCTTTGACGGGTGCGGCCATGCTGGCGAAGCCCTGGCCGAATTGATTGATGGTGAAGCCCTCTTCCTGAAGGGCAGTGTTCACCGCCGTCGAGTTCCAACGGTCGATCGCGATTTCCTGCACACCGTATTTTTCGCCAAGGGCGATGACGTGATCCACGATCGCGCTATGGTCCACCACGTTGCCGGGCGTGAGGGTAAGGAAGCCCTCGGCGGCCCAGCGCATATAGTCGGCACGATCCTTTTCGCCCTTCGTGGCGATGTTAGCTTCCGGCAGGAAGAACATGGGCAGCACGTCATATCGGCGGCTTTCGCCATCGCCTTCAGGGAAGGCCGCCACCACCGCCGTCAAATCTTCCACGCTGGAAAGATCGATCCCGATCCAGCATGGCCGCCCGGTCAGCTCTTCAACTGGCGTCATCGCCTCGGCGGCATCATAGACTTCGAGCGCAAGCCACGGGTTCGCCGATCCTTCTTGCCATTGGTTGAGGTGGAAGCGCCGGAAGTCGGCAATCTCGGCGGGGAAGTGTTCGATGCGCCGCGCCTTAATCCGCAGCTCTTCGAGCGAGCAGAAACCGGCATCGATCGCGGGATTTGCAGCGTGCCACGCGGCTTCGTCGCGCCAGTCCGCTTCAGGCTCGGCAGCGAAGATGATCGGTGCGAATGTCGGGTCTTCGATCTCGCCTGTCGCCACCTTGTGCGAGTAATTCCACAGATCCCATGCAAGCCCGCCTTGGCCGTCGCCAGCGGTGGAAATGATGACGGTGAGCGGGTGCGAACGCTTCACCATCGAATCCGTGACGGTCTTGAAGAGCTTCCGGCCTTCGCCGGTCGGCCAAGCGTGGATTTCATCGGCCAGGAAGAACGACACGTTCAAGCCGTGCTTCGAATAGGCTTCTGACGAAATGGCTTTCAGGGTGCTCTTTGTTTTCGGATGCCCCAGCGACTTCCGGCTTTCCACCGCGCGCACCCGGCTCGCAAGCGTGTCATCCTGAAGAACGAATTGATGGGCCGAGTTGAAGGCAATGCCCGCGTTTTCGCGATCGGCAGCAGCCATAACCACCTGGCCGCCCGCTTCGGCTTCCGGGCCGAGGAAATGCGCAAGGCCGAGGGCAGCGGCCAGCGTGGTCTTCGCATTGCCGCGAGGAATCCAGATGCAGGCCATGCGCACCACGCGGCTGCCGTCATCATTCGACGGGCCGTAGATGCGGCGGATCACGGCTTCCTGAAAGGCATTAAGGTGGAATGGCTGCCCGGCGAAATCACCTTCCCAAAGCTGAAGGCGGCGCACGAAACGGCAGATGCGATCGGCCCGGCCTATCGGGTCGTCATATAGCGCCGGGTCAGGCGAGAAGATCGGCGTCCCAATTGTCATTCGACATTCCTTCGTCTTTGCCCTTCGAGCCTCGGCGGTGGGGGGTTAACCCCAACTCGGCGGCCAGTAGGCGGGCTTCGCGCATCGCGGCGCTTTGCATTCGAAACGCCGGGTGCGGCTTCGGGCCGTTCTCGGTCGTCACCATGCGACCTTCGCGGCCCATGATCTCTTCGGTTTCGCGGACCATACCCACGGCCACGCAATAGCTTTCGAGGGTCGCCAGGGTGTCGGCGAACAACAGATTCCGGTTGTGAAGTTGCGGGGCTGCCCGCTTCCATTCAGCCTTCGCCTGGGAAGTCAGCCACGAAGGCGCGGACGGGCATTTGCCGCGCACGGTGCCGCCATCGATGACGGTGAGCTTCGGCTTCCGTCCCTTCATCCTAAAAACTCCCATTTTCGGCGAGATTGCGCGCGAGATGGGGGCGTCGGTCCCGGCGGGTTTGGTCAAAATTCAAAACCTCCCCCTCCCATATTGATCGGCCTGCCGAACGCGCCTTCGGTCGCCACGGCCTTCCGGCTGTTGCAACGGCGGTTCATCGGCTGCCAGTTCGATCGGTCCCAGAAGAGGCGCATATCGCCCTTATGAGCGGTGCGGTGATCCACCATGTCGGCGACCTGGCCGCAGCCACAGGCGCACAAGCGGTTCTCCGGCAATGCGAGGAAGGCTTTGCTTTCCCGCTGCCACTTGCTGTCATAGCCACGGGCGCGGGCAGACGGGCGGCGCTCATCGGCGGCAGCCTTGGCCTTCGAGGCGCAGAGCGGGCAGCGTCTATCGGTGAACGGCGGATGCCCAGCAGGACAATGCTTCGGCGGCGACCACGGCATATCGTCACCCGCTCGTTATGGTGTGCAGTTCTAGCCCTTCTTTCCGGCCCAGCTCCCGCACTTCCTGAATGTTGTGATCGCGCCCGCCATACTTGACGGTATCCAGAACGGTGATGCCGTCGATCCATCGCAGGCGGAAGACAACCATCCGCGAAGATTGAATGCCGCCAGCGGCGAAGAACTCCCGGCCCGACTGTTGCGAGACATGCGCCCAAACTTCGTATTCGGTCGGGTCGCCATAGATCGGTGAACCGAACGGATCATAGTCGATGATCTCGCCCGGTTGGCTCACGATGATGCGCCGATCCATGTCACCCGCGCGCATGGTCAGAAGCTCCACGTCTTATGATCGCGCACGAAGTCTTCAGCGCCATCGGGTGTTTCGGTGATGAAGCCCGATCCGATCACCACGCTTTCGCGGTGCTCGAAGAGGTGGCCGACGCGCATCTTGATCGCAGCGCGGATCGGCTCGGGAATGTCTTCAGGATCGTCGCCGAAGCCTGCCGTGAAGGTGATCGTCACCGCTTCCGGCACATTGCGGATTGTCGGCCAGCTCTTGCCATAGGCCGGGCGCACCTTCGCACCTTCCACGGTGCCAAGGGCGAACGCCTGGTATTCGGTCGGGGCAAGGGTTTGGGTGATGCCATCGGGATCGACATAGGTGATTGCGTCGATCGACTGGCATGGCGGCAGCGGGATCGCGATTTCGCTGGCGAAGCGGTCGAGGGTGAGATTCCACGTTTGCGTCACAAGGCAGCGGCCAAGCGAGCCGTCGCGCCCATCGAGGCGTTGCGTGGCGGCCTTGATGAAATCGGCGATGCGGGCGTCTTCGTCATTGAAGTCAACGTGAATGTGCTCCTTCACCTCTTCCAAGGTGACGGGATCGTTCACGGGTGCTGTCTCCAAGATCAGGGGCATCGCTCGCAACCTCTCGATTGAAGGTGCAAGCCCGGCCAGCCGAAGCCAGCCGGGCAAGCAAGATCAGGCAACGGGGCGCTGGTGCGCATGGCCCTTGATCACCACCGCGCCGGCAGCGATCGAGGTGCCACCGTTCTTCGTCAGGACGGTGCGCAGGTAACGCTTGTTTCCGATGTAGCCGACCTTCACCACCGAAGCGGCTTCGAGGCTGGCCGGGAAGGTTCCGACAAGATCGGCGGCAGCCACGTCAGCGAAGTCGCCGCTGGTCGTGGTGTCGCTCTCCTGAAGCTTGGCGGTGAAGTCGCCAGCCGACACGATCGCGCCGGTATTGATGACAACCGCCGCGCTCTCGAAGCCCTGAAGGTCGATCGGATCGGAAGTGTTCGTAGCGGAAAGCACGGCAGGCGCGACGGCCTGCACGGCTCCGAGGTTGTTTGCGAGGTCACGCATGGTCATTGCTCCTTACGAGGCTGCGCAGCGAAGCTTGCGAAGCGCCTCGGCGAGCACCACACCACCACCGACACGGCGGCGGGCATGGAACCGGACAAGGCCGTTCGTGGCCTGGCTGTAGGGGTCGCGCATCACCGAAAGCGCCACGTGATCGTAGATGCGATAGGCACGGGCGAAGTCGCCGAAGGCGATCGGCTCGGCTCCCGCGCCAACATCGTCCATGTCAGGCGCTTCGATGACGGGGCGGCCAAGGATCGTTTCGGGCTGCCCGGCCTGATAGGACGGCTGCCAGAGGAAATTGCCCTGGCCGTCCTTCAGCTTGCGGATAGCCGCCAGTGTGTTCCCGTTCATCATCCACGCACCGGCATTCCGATAGAAGGCGGGCATGGCATACATGAGCGTGATCAGCGTATCGGCGGGCGCGGTGCCGAGGGTCGAAGCGTTGCCGGTCGGGGTGTAGGCAACCGCGTCGTCGGTCATGAAACCCACGGGCTTCTTGACGCCATTGCCCGCGACAAGCGCGCTGCCTTCGAGGCGACCGAACTCTTCGGCCAGATCAAAAGCAACTTCGGATTCCACGTTGACGGCGGCATCTTCGAGAAGACGAAGCGACACGTCCACGTAGCAGGCCATTTCGTGAACCGGGATTTCCACCTGGCCGTAGGTCGATCCCGTTTCCGGGCGGTTCTCGGTTTCGCCAACCCACGAAGCCGTAGGCTTGCCAGTGCGCTTCGGCAGGATCACCGCGCCGGAAGAGGTCGCGCCGACCTTGGCGGCCTGGCGAACCGGCGACACTTCCACGATGCCCTTGATCACCTGGGCAACGAAATCGTCGGGTGCGAGATAGCCGCCCGCCGTGTCATCGGCCACGCGAAGCGACTTCACCTCATCGGCAGGAAGAGCTTCGCGACCATGACGAAGGAAGCCGACGAAAGCCTTCGCTTCGACCTTCTCCGGTGCGGTCTTCGTCTCAACCGACGCGCCAGGGCGATTCAGCTTCTGTTCGATGCGCTCGGCGGACTTGGCGACGTTGCCGACGCTTTCTTCCACCGACTTCAGCCGGGTATCGATCCCGGCCACATTCTCTTCGAGGGCGGCAACGCGGGTCTCCACGTCATCACCTTCGGTTCCCGCTTCAGGCGCGGGCGCCTTCTTCTCAACAGCCATGATCAGGCTCCTTTTGATAGCCGCGCCCATCGCGGCAGGGTTTCCGGCTTGCGCCGTCTTCACGCTGGTCACGCGCGCCCGCGTCGCGGCGGGCACGGAGACAAGCGAGATTTCGATAAGTTCGAGGTCTTGCAGGGTGCGGCCCCCACCGGCCCGACGCTCGGACGCGCGGGTGCGGAAGCCGATCGAAAGGCCATTGAACGCGCCGCTTTTGAGCAGCGCATAGGCTTCCTGGCCGCGTCGGGTTTCGAGGATCAGGCGGCCCGTGACGGCAAGGCCGGTCGCGTCTTCGCGAAGCTCAAGCCAGACGCCAATCGGTTCGGAAGGATCGTGCTGCCACAACATTAGCGGCGTGGTGCCAGCCGCCTTGTGTTCGGCCAGGCTCTTCGCGAACGCGCCCTTTTCGATCACGTCGCCATAGCTGTCCGGCTCACCGTCGAACACACTGGCGTAGCCGGTGAGAATCCCGGCTTCGTCGGTTGCGAACTTGACTTCAATATCAACGCGATCCATTGCCGCCCCCTGCCGCATTGGCGTCTTCGGTGTTCATCGGCAGACGGAATTGATCGCCACCGGCATAGGGCGCGCGGTTCTCGGCAGCTCGCACTTCGTTCGGCGAAAGCAAACCGTTGGTGACGGCCTTGGCATAGGCGTCGAACCGGGCGGCCAAATCGGCGCGGGCAAGATCGTCGGTGAGAAATTCGGCGTAGTATTCCGGGCGCTCTTCCGGAGTGAGAAGGGCGCGGCGGATGCCGCCTTCCCAGGACTTCAGCCACGGCAACAGGGTCAGCGAAAGGAATTGCTGCCCCATGCTTTCGGCGTTGTTATGCGTGGCCCGTTCAAGCTCCTGAAGCAGATGAAGCGGAATGCGGAAGCCGCGCGCGATCTCGGCGACCTGGTGGCGGCGCAATTCGAGGAACTGAAGATCGACGCTGGTGAATTGCAGCGCCTCGAAATCCATCCCGTCTTCAAGGATCAAGGTCTTGCCGCCATTCGAGCCGCCAGCATGGGCGGCGTTGAAGCTTTCGCGAAGCCGCTTCAGGGCTTCCGGGCCGAGGGTCTTGCCGTATTTGAAGACGCCACCGGGCCGCGCGCCGGAACTGAAGATGCGCGCGCCGTGCTCTTCCATTGCCAGCGCCAGGCCGATCGCTTCCTTCATCTGCGTGATCGGCGACATGCCGACATGCGGCGAAGTGCCGAGTGCCTTCAGGTGGAAGATTTCGGTGCGGTCATAGACGCGCTGGCCGCCGTCGCCGGACGAAACCTTATAGGAAGGCTCCATCGTGACAGGATCGACTTCCACGGTGACGCATGGCGACGGGATCGGGATAAGCTCGGCGATCTTGCCGCCCGTCCGATTGATGAAGGCGAACGCATTGCCGTGAAGGCAAAGCGCGGTCTGCATGAAAAGCCGGAACTCGAAGGCAGAAGTCCATTCGTTCGCCTGGCCGTGCAACAGCTCGGCAAGCGGGTGATCGGTGGCGCGCTCTTTGCCGCCATCGGACTTCCGGCGATGAAGATGAAGGGGCAGTTGCGCGACCGATTCAGCGATCACCTTCACCGACGCATAGACGGTCGGGCAGCGCATTGCGGTTTCGGGCGTGACGGCCACACCGGACGCGGACGGCGTTGCACCGAACAAAGCAATAAGCTCCGGCGAAGGGTCCGCCAGAGTTGTCTTCGTTTCCAGTCCGATCAGTTTCTTGAAGCCCTCGAACATCATCACCCGCGCACAAGTTGCCGGATCAAGATCGGGGCGAAGGTCCAGTATTCAAAGCAAAAACGGCCCTGAAGGCCGTCTTAGAAGTGCTCGAAAAGGCGAGGAAATTCAGGCATTTGACGGGGCTTTACGCTGCCCTTGCCCGGTCGCCGAAGACTTCCTTCCAAGCAAGGGCTTCGGCTTCGTGGCGGGGCAATACGCCGTCATATTCCATGATCGCGGCGCGCTCTTCGTAGGCGTCGAGAAGGTCGCTTTCGTGCGTCTCATCGTCAATTCGTGGTGCTACAGGTGCTACAGGTGCTACAACGTTGATATTACTAGTTAATTCCTGTAGCACCTTGGCGGGTGCTACGGTGCTACAGGTGCTACAGGCCGGTGCTACAGCGCCGACACGGCTGGCAAAGGCGGTGAACCGGGCAAGATTAGGCATGGGCGGCCTCCCTTGCATCGTCACCGAGGATGCCGGACGTAACCACGTAGCACCGGATCGCCGAAGGGAAGCCGGGCACACGCTGGTTATTCTGGAGCTTGCCCCCGCTGCCGGGCTTCAGCATCCCGCGCCCGGCCAACGTCTTCGCAACCATCACCGCGTCAAGCCCAGCGCACACTTCGCCGCGCCAGACTTCGGGCAGGACGATATATTCAATGCTTCCCTCATCATCGCGACGGCGGAAGCCCGCCCGGTTCTGAATGCGCGTGTCGATCGGTGCACCCATGTTGTCGGTCGGGGCAAGGCTGCCCATAGGCTCGAAGCGGGACGTGCCGTGCAACTCGATAAAGCGGCGGACGGCGGACAAGGCTTCGCGCTCTTCAGCCGGTTCGATCCCGCCGCGCGTGTCGAGCCAATCGCGGAAGCACTTTGCCGCTGCCCTGGTCGCTTCGCCCGGCTGCCAAGGCAGCACACCGAAGGCCGTCGCCATTTCACCACCGGCAGCCACAAGAGCGAAGCGCGCCACAACGCGGCTCACCTGTCCATCGGCATTCGGCGGGCAGTTCTCGGCGACAAACTCATTCTGGAAGCCGCTCACCACGGGCGCGATGCCGTCGAAGTCGCGGGTCAGACGGTCAAGATAGGCATGGGAAGCGTGGCCGAAATGTTCACCGGCTGCCGCCTTCAGGTGGCGGGCGAAGGCGTCGGCGGACGGGAAGCCATGAAGGGTTTCGAAGATACCCATGCCCGCGCCCGCATCTGCGGGAATATCCACGATGCGAACTTCCTGCCCGGCTGCCGCTCGGCGGCCCCTGCCATCCTCGGCGATCTTGTCGGCAAGGCCGATCTCGCCCGTCGAAAGGAAGAGGGTGCGCCACCGGGCGGCCCGGCGCGCTTCACCGCTTCGCCCGGCGCGGGTCTTGCCTTGGCCGTTCGCCAGCATATAGGCGACCTGGCCGACTTCCCGGCTATCGCACTGGCCCATTTCATCGAGCAGCAAGAGCGTGTCGCAGTGCATCAGCGCCACCGATTCCAGCCCGTTCGAAGTCGCGCGCCAGGTGCGGGGAAAGTCGCGCCCGCCCCATATCGATCCGGCGACCTGAAGCGCCGTGGTCTTTCCGATCGAAGAGCCACCGCGAAAATGGAAGCCACCGGATTCCGCCTCGGCGGGCAGCAAGAGCGGCCCGGCAAACGCGGCGCTCATCGCGAACGCCAGCCGCGAATTGCCAACGGCATATCGGGCAAGTCCCTCTTGCCATCCCGCCAGCTCACCGCCGACGCGGTAGGGATCATCGGCCAGGCCGTCGCTTTGGTAGATGATGCGTTCGGCCATG
>NZ_AWXZ01000022.1 GCF_000496075.1 Lutibaculum baratangense AMV1 | reverse complement strand
TCGACCGGGTGATCGACTTTTCCTTCATCCATGACCTGACGGCGCCGCTCTACTGCCCCGACAATGGCCGGCCGCCGCTCGACCCGACCTTGATGTTCAAGGCGCTGTTCCTGGGCTACCTGTTCGGCGTGCGCTCGGAGCGGCAGCTGGTGCGCGAGATCGAGGTCAACGTGGCGTATCGCTGGTTCCTGCGGCTCAAGCTGACGGACAAGGTGTTCGACGCCTCGACCTTGAGCCAGAACCGCCGCCGGCGTTATCGGGACGAGACGGTCGCGCAGTCGATCTTCGACAGGATCGTCGAGCAGGCGATCGGGGCGGGCCTGGTCGATGGCACGGTGCTCTACACCGACTCCACGCATCTCAAGGCCAACGCCAACAAGAACCGCTTCGACCTAGAGGTCGTGGCCAAGTCGCGCGCCGACTATTGGGAGGCGCTTGACGCGGCGATCGAGGCGGACCGCGCCGTCCACGGCAAGAAGCCGCTCAAGCCGAAGGAGCGACAGCCCGCCCTGAAGGAGACTAAGGTCAGCCGCACCGATCCCGACGCCGGCTACATGGTGCGCGACGGCAAGCCGAAGGGCTTCTTCTATCTCGACCACCGCACGGTGGACGGGGCCCACGCGATCATCACCGACACCTTCGCGACGCCGGCCAGCATCAACGACTCCATCGTCTATCTGGGCCGGCTCGACCGTCAGGTCGAGCGCTTCGGCTTCGATGTCGCCGCCGTCGGCCTCGACGCCGGCTATGCCACCCCCGGCATCGCCAGGGGGCTGGAGGAGCGCGAGATCCGCGGCGTCACCGGCTACCGCAACCCGACCCCGCCGAAACCCGGCATGATGAGAAAGAGCGCGTTCGTCTATGAGCCGGAGGCCGACGGCTATCGCTGCCCCGAAGGCCAGTTGCTCGCCTACGCCACCACCGATCGCGCCGGCTACCGCCATTACAAGTCCGATCCGACGATCTGCCGTGATTGTCCGCTGCTCGCCTCCTGCACGACAAGCGCCAACGCGACCCGGCTGATCACCCGCCATGTCTGGCAGGACGCCCGCGAGCGAAATGACACCAACCGGCTGACCACCTGGGGCAAGGCGATCTATCGCCGCCGCAAGGAGACGGTGGAGCGCTCCTTCGCCGACGCCAAGCAGTTGCACGGCCACCGCTATGCGCGCTTCCGAAGTCTCACCCGCGTGCGCGTCCAGTGCCTGCTCGCCGCCGCAGCCCAGAACATCAAGAAAATCGCCCTCGCCCTCAGCCCAAAGCCTCTTCTCCGACCAGTCTGAGCGCGACAGCCTCCCGACAAATACCCCTGACCACCGAAAACCAAGGCCCGGAAGCCGGGCACGAAAAAACCCCGCCAAAATGGCGGGGATTGTCAGCGGTCTG
>NZ_AWXZ01000021.1 GCF_000496075.1 Lutibaculum baratangense AMV1 | reverse complement strand
CCTGTCGCTGCCGCTCCTCGTGATCCAGGGCCTCGCCTTCGCCGGCGGGCTCGTGGCCGTCGCGCTCGTCTATGCCGTCGCGACCCTCGTCCGCGGGCGCGATCCCGTCCTCGTCCTCGTGCTGGCGGGGATCGTGATCGGCACGCTCCTCGGGGCTGGCGTCTCGATGATCAAGGTCCTGGCCGATCCCTACAACCAACTCCCGGCGATCACCTTCTGGCTTCTCGGCTCGCTCGCCGCCGTCAACCGAGACGACCTCCTGACGATCGCACCGCTCTTCATTCTCGCCGCGGCGCCGCTCGTCGCGCTCCACTGGCGCATGAACGTCATGACGCTCGGCGAGGAGGAGGCGCGGAGCCTCGGCGTCGACACGACGAAGGTGCGGATCGCCGTGATCGTCTGCGCCACTCTGATGACCGCGGCCGTCGTCTCCGTCAGCGGCATCGTCGGCTGGGTCGGCCTCGTCATCCCGCACATCGCGCGCTTCCTCGTCGGTCCCTCGTTCGGCCGCCTGTTGCCGGTCGCGATGCTGATGGGGGGCGCCTTCATGCTCGTCGTCGACACGCTCGCGCGCGCGCTCGGGCCGATGGAGATCCCGCTCGGCGTGCTCACCTCGATCGTCGGCGCGCCGATCTTCATCTGGGTGCTGGCGACCGCGAGGCGGGACTGGCAATGAGCCACCCGTTCCTGCGCCTCGATGACGTGTCGTTCGGCTACGGCAGGAGGGTCGTCGGCTCCGGCCTGTCGCTCGCCTGCGACGAAGGGCAGGCGGTGGCTCTGCTCGGGCCCAATGGCAGCGGCAAGACCACGCTCTTCAAGACGATCCTCGGGCTCATCCCGCCGCTCGGCGGCCGCGTCACCGTCGACGGAGAGGACACGCGCCACTGGTCAGCCCGGCGCAGGGCGCGCCTGTTCGGGTACGTGCCGCAATCCTCCCCCGGCTACTTCCCCTTCTCCGTGACGGAGATGGTGATGATGGGCCGCACGGCACGGCTTGGCGCCTTCTCCGCGCCGTCGGAGGCGGACGGCATCGCGGCCGCGAGAGTGATCGACCGCCTCGGGATCGGCCGCCTCGCCGAGCGCTCCTACACGGAACTCAGCGGCGGCGAGCGCCAGCTCGTGCTGATCGCCCGGGCGCTCGCCCAGGAGCCGCGGATCCTGATCCTCGACGAGCCGACCGCGAGCCTCGACTTCGGCAACCAGATCATGGTCGTCGAGACGGTCCGCCACCTCGTCGAGGAGGGGCTGACGGTCATCCTGTCCACCCA
>NZ_AWXZ01000020.1 GCF_000496075.1 Lutibaculum baratangense AMV1 | reverse complement strand
ACCCTGGCCGACGGCCATGCCGAGCGGGTGGCGGCGCTGCACATGAATCGAGCCCCTGGCCGACCCTCCTCGCAGGATCACGCTCGGCGCCGACAAGGGTTACGATACGGAGGACTTCGTCAACGAATTGCGCTCGATGAAGGTGACGCCGCATGTGGCCCAGAACACCAGCGGCCGCCGTTCGGCGATCGACGGTCGCACAACCCGGCACGGCGGCTATGTCGCCAGCCAGCGTATTCGCAAGCGCATCGAGGAGGCGTTTGGCTGGATCAAGACGGTCGCCGGCCAGGACAAGACGAAGTTCCGCGGACGCGACCGCGTCGGATGGGCCTTCACCTTCGCGGCCGCCGCCTACAATCTGGTGCGGCTGCCCAAGCTCATGACGGAAACCGGCTGATGGCAAAGGTTCCCACCTTCGCCAAGGCCTTCGCCGGACGCTGGCGCATCGTCGAGATGGAGGCCTGGGATGTTGCTCCCCGGGGCAGGTTGATCCGGATCAAGGCGCACAAGGCGCAAGGGTTCATCCTGAAGCTTCGCGGGCCCGGCCACCGCGCAACCCTAAGGGGATGCCTGAGTTAGCATTGGCTGTCCGAGTTGACCCGCAAGGCATGGATGCCCAGCATGCAGACCCTGATCGACATCACGTTTCACGAAATGGACAGCTCGCCGGCTTTCGAGGAGCGCATCCTCCGCCACGTGGTCGAGCTCGAAGAGCGCTTCGGGCGTATCATCAGCGGGCGCGTCGTCGTGACAGGTCCAGGAGAGCGCCATCGCACAGGTGGGCTCTACGACGTGCGCATTCACCTTTCGCTGCCCGAGGGCCGCGAGGTCCACGTCGACCGGCTGAGCCACGACGACGAGCGATACGCCGACGTCGGCTACGCCATCAACGACACCTTCAAGCGGGCGCGGCGGCAGCTTCAGGACGAGGTGCGCAAGCTGCACGGCGACGTCAAGCGGCACGAGCCGGAGCCACACGGCAGGGTCCTGCGGATCGATCCGAACGGCGACTTCGGCTTCATCGAGACGAGCGACGGGAGGGAAATCTACTTTCACCGCAACTCCGTGTTGAACGACGGCTTCGCCCGCCTCGAGCCGGGCGCCCCCGTCACCTTCGCCGAGGAGATGGGCGAGAAGGGGCCGCAGGCTAGCACGGTGAAGCCGATGGGCAAGCGCGGCATGGTCTGAAGATTCCCATGCGCATCAGGGAGTGAGTATTGCCCGACGGGCGCGTCACGATCGCGCTGATGGACGACGTCATGCTCTGGCGGGGCATCGATCAGGCGCTGCCCGGCCTGGGCGATCCTAAGCTCTGTGAGGCCTAAGCCTCCTTACGAACTCCCACTTTGACCGCCTCCCCGGCCGTAGGCGTATGCATGGTCGGAGACTTCAGACTGCCTTGTCCCAGCGCGCCCGGAGATAGGCCACGGCCCCGTTCGGCGTCTGCAGCGAAGGGTAATCCTTCTCCGGGATCTCGAGACCGGTGGTCTTGCTCAGGCCGATGATGAAGTTGAGAAAGTCCATCGAGTCGATCTCGAACTGTTTCCGGAACGTCTCCTCGGGCTCGACCGGCTCGCCCTCGAGATCGGGCGCGACCGAGAAGAAAGTGGTCATGACGGTGTCCATCAGATCGGCATCGGTCATAGGGCCTCCGGCGCTTGCAGTAACGCGTCGAGCCTCGTCAGGAACCGGCTCGCCGACCGGCCGTCGCTGACCCGATGATCGCCGGCGACGGTGACCGTGATCACGCGGCGAACGGCGAGGACCCCGTCGGCGACCCAAGGACGCAGGGCCGCCGCGCCGCAACCGATGATCGCCACCTGCGGCGGGTAGATGAGCGGCATGATCGCGTCCGACGTCCCCTCGCCCAGGTTCGACAGCGTCGCCGTCGCATCGGTCAGCTCCGAGCTCCTGAGGCGACCGGAACGGGCCCGCGGGATCATGTCGCCCAACCCCGCCATCACGGCATCCAAGGAAAGAGTGTCCACCTCATGCAACGCCGGCGCGACGAGGCCGCCGCCCCGCAAGGCCGTGGCCACGCCGAGATGCACGGCGCCAGCGGGCACGAAGGCGTCGTCCACGAAATGACCGTTCAGTTGCGGCGTCTCCTTCAGGGCGAGCGCCATCGCCTTGGCGAGCGGCGCCGCGTAGAGGAGGCGGGAGGCCACCGGCCGCCTCGCGTTCTCCGCTTCGAGCCAGTCGAAGAGCGGCGTGACGTCGATGGTCTGACTGACCCAGTAGTGGGGAATGTCACGGTGAGAGCGGCTCATCGCTGCAGCGATCGCCTTGCGCATCTCGCCGAGATCGATACCGATCCTGCGGGGAGCTGCCGCAGGCGCCCCCGTTTCCGGTGCCGCGCGGCGGGCGGCCTCCACCTCAGCGAGGCCGACGACGCCGTCGGGCCCTGCCGCCACGGCCGCGAGGTCAATGCCCGCCTCGGCCGCGCGCCGACGCGCCACCGGCGTGACCTTCGCCCGCCCTTCCACACGCTCGGCGGGCGGCGGGGGCGCCGCCGTCGGCCGCGGTCGTGGCGCCGTGGGAGGCGCGACTTCAGGCGCGGGCGCTGCCGCCGCTGCCGGCTCCAGCGCGGTCGACGCCGCTTCCCCTGGCTCGCGGATCGTCGCGAGCACGGTGCCGACCGGCACCTTGTGGCCCGGCTCGACCTCGATCCGGTCGAGCGTGCCGTCATTGAAGACCTCGATCTCGATCGCGCCCTTCTGCGTCTCGACGAGCGCAATGATATCGCCGTGTGACACTTGGTCGCCCGGCTTTCGATACCATTCGACGAGAGTGCCCGCGTCCATGTCGGCGCCGAGGGAGGGCATGCGGAACTGGATCATCGCCTGAGGGTCTTGCGGACGGCCGCGGCGATCGCGTGGGGCTGCGGTATGGCCGCCTGCTCCAGATGCTGCGGATAGGGAATCGGCACCTCGACGCTGCACACGCGCTCGACCGGCGCATCGAGCTCGTAGAAGGCCTGCTCCTGAATGCGAGCCGAGATTTCGGCTGCGAGGCTGCCGGAGCGCCATCCCTCGTCGACGATCACGGCCCGGTGCGTCTTCGCAATGGACGTCATGATCGTCTGATCGTCGAGCGGGCGCAGGGAGCGGAGGTCTATGATCTCGCACTCGATTCCTTCCCCGGCGAGCTCATCGGTCGCAGCCAGCGCCTTCTTCAGATTGGCGCTGTAGGTAACGATCGTCGCGGCGTCGCCGGCCCGGCGGATCGCCGCGCGGTCGAGATCGACGGCAAGATCCTCGTCTTCGGGAACGTCACCCTCTTCGTTGTAGAGCGTCGCGTGCTCCATGATGACGACCGGGTCGGGATCCTGCAGCGCCGTCCAAAGCATACCGCGCGCGTCGGCCACCGTCGCCGGCGCGACGACCCGCAGGCCCGGCACGTGCGCGAACCATCCCTCCAGGCTGTGCGAGTGCTGCGCGGCGAGCTGCCGCCCCGCCCCCGTCGCCATGCGGATGACGAGCGGCACCGAGAACTGGCCCCCCGACATGTGGCGGATCGTGGCGGCATTGTTGACGATCTGGTCGAGCGCCAGAAGCGAGAAGTTGATCGTCATGATCTCTACGATCGGCCTCATCCCGCCGAGTGCCGCACCGATGCCCGCGCCCGTGAAGCCCGACTCGGCGAGCGGCGTGTTGCGGATGCGATCATCGCCGAATTCATCGAGCAGCCCGAGCGAGCAGGCATAGGCGCCGCCGTAGGCGCCGACATCCTCGCCCATCAGGAAGACTCGGTCGTCCCGCGTCAGCGCCTCCCGCAACGCCTCGCGCACGGCCTCGCGATAGGTGATGCGACGCGTCCCGCTCATGCCGTCACCTCGGCGCCACGAGGCGTCGTGACGTCCCGCGTCAGCTCCTCGACGGGCTCCCAAGGCGCCTCCTCCGCAAACGCGACGGCCGCGCCGATTTCCTCGGCGATCTCGTTCTCGAGGGCGGCGACATGGTCGGGGTGGACGAGGCGCGTCCCGAGGATCCAGTCGGTGAAGCGGACGATCGGCCCCTTCTTCCGCCACTCCTCGACCTCTTCCTTCGGCCTGTAGAGATCGGGGTCGAACATCGAATGGGCGCGGAAGCGGTAGGTGCGGGTCTCAAGGAAACGCGGCCCCTCCCCCCGTCTCACCGCATGGACGGCACGCCGTGCGGCGGCCTCGACGGCCACCACGTCCATTCCGTCGACGATCTCGGATTCCATGCCGAAGACGGCGGCGTGGGCGCGGATGTCGGTATTCGACTCCGAACGCGCCAGCGCCGTCCCCATGGCGTAGAGATTGTTCTCGCAGACGAACAGGACCGGCAGCTTCCACAGCGCTGCCAGGTTCATCGCCTCGTGGAACTCGCCCTCGGCCGCCGCGCCCTCGCCGAAGAAGCAGCAGGTGACGCGGTCGCGACCCTGCATCTTGTCGGCAAGCGCCAGCCCCACCGCAAGCGGCAGGCCGCCGGCGACGATCGCGTTGCCACCGTAGAAGCGGTGCCTCGCAGAGAAGATGTGCATGGAGCCCCCCCGCCCGCCGCTCGAGCCGGACGCCTTGCCGAACATCTCGGCCATGACCTCGTTCATCGGCAGGCCGCGGGCGAGCGCGTGGCCGTGCTCGCGGTAGGTCGCGACGACTGCATCCTCCTCGGTCAGCGCTTGCATGACGCCGACGGCGTTCGCCTCCTCGCCGATATAGAGATGAAGGAAGCCACGGATCTTGGAGCCGGAGTAAAGCTCCGCGCACTTCTCCTCGAAGCGGCGAATGCGCGTCATTTCTCTCAAGAGATGCAGCGCGTGCTCGTGCGTCAGGTGGACGCGATCATCGGCCTCGCTCACTTCTCGCTCTCCAGGGTGGAAATGTCGCCCTCGGGAAGGCCGAGCTCGCGCGCCTTCAACAGCCGGCGCATGATCTTGCCTGAGCGGGTCTTCGGTAGGCTGTCGCGGAAGTCGATCTCGCGTGGCGCCACGGCGGGCCCGAGCCGCTTGCGGGCGTGCGCCAGGATCTCCTTGCGCAGCTCCTCCGTCGGCTCGAAGCCCCTGTTGAGCCCGACGAAGGCCTTCACCACCTCCATCACGACAGGATCCGGGGTGCCTATCACCCCCGCTTCCGCGACGGCGGGATGCTCGATCAGCACGCTCTCCACCTCGAACGGGCCGATCAGGTGGCCGGCCGACTTGATGACGTCGTCGGCGCGCCCGACGAACCAGAAATATCCATCGGCATCGCGCTTCACGATGTCACCGGAGAGATACCAGCCGCCGGCGAAGGTCTTGCGATAGCGCTCCTCCTCGTGGAGATAGCCGCGGAACATCGACGGCCAGCCAGGCCGCAGTGCCAGTTCGCCCTCCTCGTCCGCCGTCCCGATCTCGGTCACCGAGCCGTCCTCCTCCCGGTGGACGACGCCGGCCTCGATTCCCGGCACCGGGCGCCCCATGGAACCCGGCCTGATTGGCATCGAACGATAGTTCGAGACCATGATGCCACCGGTCTCGGTCTGCCACCAGTTGTCGTGGATCGGCCGATCCAGCACCTCGCGTCCCCAGACCACGGCCTGCGGATTGAGGGGCTCGCCGACGCTGGCGATCAGGCGCAGCCGGCTGAGGTCGTATCTCTTCGGCAACTCCGAGCCAGCCTTCATCAGCATGCGGATGGCCGTCGGGGCCGTGTACCAGACGGTCACCTTCTCGCGCTCCAGGTTCTCGTACCAGCGGCCGGCGTCGAACTCCTCCTCGTCCGAGATCATGGTGCAGCCGATCAGGAGCGGCGCGATGATGCCGTAGGAGGTGCCGGTCACCCAGCCCGGATCGGCCGTGCACCAGAAGACGTCGTCGGCTTTGAGATCGAGCGCGAACTCCGCGGTGGCGCGATGCGCCACGGCTGCTCCGTGGACATGCATGGCGCCCTTGGGCCGGCCGGTCGTGCCGCTCGTGAAGTGCAGGATAGCAAGATCATCGGGCCTGGTCGCCGCGATGTCGCAGGTGTCGGGCGCATCGGCGAGCAGCTCGTCGAGATCCTCGCCGCCCTCGCCGCCGCCGACCAGAATGACGGTCTTCAGGAACGGCAGCTCGCCGAGGATCGGCTTCACCTTGCGCTCGAATAAGCGGTGCGTAGTGACCAGGGCCTTCGGCTCGGCGATCGTCATCCTCGCCTTGATGGGCTCGGGGCCGAATGCGGAGAAGAGCGGGCTCAACACCGCACCGCGCTTCCACACCCCGAGGGCAGCTATATAGAGGGCCGGCACGCGCCCCAGAAGGGTGAAGACCCGGTCACCGGGGTCGATCCCGAGCTTGTCGAGCGCATTGCAGAAGCGGGCGCTCCCAGTCGCGAGATCCCGGTACCTGAATTCGCGCGTCGCCTTGTCCTGCGCGATCCATCGCAGGGCGATCCGGTCGCCCCTGCCCTCGACCACGTGGCGGTCGGTCGCCTCAAAGGCGATGTTCAGTCCACCTCCGGGCAGCCCGGCCAATGCCTTCGCCGCCCGCTCCCAGGAGAACTTCCGGCACACGTCCTCGTAATCGCCGAGATTGGGCCGTCGCTGGTCGAGCTGTTCCGGCATTGCTGGTTGCACCTCCTCTCAGCCTCTTGCGCCGCGCGGCTTCGGCCGTCGTCCTGCCACTTGTCCACGACCTCCACGCCACTTCAGCGTGCAGGCAACTTGCCCCTCGCGTCGTTGACGAAGGTCAAGCGTGAACCAGATGCGAAAAGACTGGCCGCACAGGGGCGGCCATCGCCCGGCTGCCCTGCCACCCGCACATTCGAGAGCCAGAGAGTTCCCACGACTTCCGAGAGCGTGAGCGGGTCGGAGCCGGCACCATGAAGCTGGCCAAACCCGCCTCAGAACAGGGCCGTGCTCTCCTCGATCTCGGCTCCGGCCGCCGAAAGCTCCTTCATCGCCTCCTGAAGCGGGCCGTGAAGATCGATCGCACGGCACGCGTCGATCAGGACCGCCACCTCGAACCCTTGCCTGCGCGCGTCGAGGCCTGACCAGGCCACGCAAAAACCGGTCGCCAGACCGCACAGGAAGATCCTTTGGAAGCCGCGCTCGCACAGATATCCGCCAAGGCCCGTCGGCGTCGCTCGATCGTTCTCGAAAAATGCCGAATAGGAGTCGATGCCGGCATGAAAGCCCTTCCTCAGGACAAGCTCCGCCCGGTCGGTATCGAGGTCGGGATGGAAGGCGGCGCCCACGGTGCCCTGCACGCAATGGTCAGGCCACAGGATTTGCGGCCCATAGGCGAATTCGATGGTCTCGTGGGGGCGGCGCCCGAGGTGCACGGAGGCAAACGACGCGTGACCCGCAGGATGCCAGTCCTGCGTCAGGACGCTATGAGGAAAGACGTGCAGCAGCCTGTTGATGGGCCGCACCAACTCTTCGCCGCCTGGCACCCCCAACGCCCCGCCGGTACAGAAATCATTGTGCACGTCGACCACCAGCAGAACGTCTGTCCCTGCAATCCCTGCCTTCTGCATCGCTTCCTCCCTTCCCCCACGGGATTGACCAGGTGACGGTCACTAGGAAAGCCTAGCGGCAAAGGGATGCCAAGTGCAGAGGAGGTCCTCCTGGAGAAGCGATCGCCCACCGGCCGCCAGTGGGAAGTCCAGGCGCCTGGGCTCTTCACCGACCTCTACGAACTTCGCATGGCGGAGGCATACCTCTCGGAGGGGATGTCGGGAGAGGCCGTCTTCACGCTCTCCGTCAGGAAGCTTCCCCCGCAGCGCAACTACCTCATCGCCTGCGGGCTCGATTCCCTGATCGAGCGGCTCGAGTCATTCCGCTTCGGCCAGGAACACATCGAGTATCTGCGCGAGGTGGGAGGCTTCGGCGAAGCCTTCCTCGACTATCTCGAAGGGTTCCGCTTCGGGGGCGACGTGCAGGCTGCGCCAGAGGGAACGGTCCTGTTCCCGCACGAGCCGATCCTCGAGGTCGCAGCACCGCTGCCCGAGGCACAGCTCCTGGAGACACTGGTCCTGAACCAGATCCATCACCAGACCCTGATTGCCAGCAAGGCCTCGCGCATTGTGACAGCCGCCGCCGACCGCCCCGTCGTAGACTTCGGCGCGCGTCGCATGCACGGCCTCGACGCCGCGGTGGCGGGCGCCCGGGCGGCCTTCGTCGCGGGCGTCGCCTCGACCTCGAACGTCCTTGCAGGCTACGTCCATGGCATCCCGGTCGCCGGCACCATGGCCCACAGTTACGTTCAGGCGCATGAGAGCGAACTTGCAGCGTTTCGCACCTATGCCAGCCGGTATCCGGAGACCGTCCTGCTCGTCGACACGTACGATACCCTCGAGGGCGTGCATCGCGTCATCGATCTGGCGCGAGAGCTGGGGCCGGAATTCCATATCAGCGCAGTCCGGTTGGACTCGGGGGACCTCGCCGCCCTCGCCACCCGGAGCCGGCAGCTCCTCGACGCGGCCGGACTGCACGCGGTCAAGATCTTCGCAAGCGGCGGCCTCGACGAGCATGAGATCGATCGCCTTCTGCAGGCGGAGGCGCCGATCGACGCCTTCGGCGTCGGCACGCATATGGGCGTCTCGAGCGACGCTCCGCTGCTCGACATGACCTACAAGCTCGTGGAGTACGAGGGCAAGCCGAAGACGAAGCTGTCGCCGGGCAAGCTCGTTCTGCCGGGCCGGAAGCAGGTCTTCCGGCTGGAGGAGAACGATCGCGCGATCGGCGACGTGATCGCCACAGCGAACGAGGACTGCCCCGGTCGGCCTCTGCTCCGGCCGGCCATGCGCGGGGGCCGGAGGGCCGGCGGGCGAGGATCGCCGATCGATGCCCGAGCGCGGGCAGCCGGGGAACTTGCCTCCATGTCCACCGGGCTGCGGAGCCTGGAGACGCGCCACGATCTCTATGCGGTCTCGATCAGCGACCGTCTACAGGGAAAGCTGGATGCGCTGAGGCAATCTCTGGCGCCGGCGGGCCGCCAGTCCGATTGAGGCACCTGCACTTCCCGCGTTGCCGCAGCGTTGTAGGTCTCCCCGTCTTGCGAGGTGAACAATCACCCCGTCGCAAGTCGGCTAGAGACCCATTTCGGCCTGAGGCACACGCTCCTTATCCGGCTCCGGCAGTTCGGTCATCGTCGCCTCGGTCAGCAAGAGCACGCTCGCAACCGACACGGCATTCTCGAGCGCGATTCGCACGACCTTCGTCGGATCGACGATGCCCGCTTCCAGAAGATCCACATACTCCTTGCGGCTCGCGTCGAAGCCTTCGTTCGCCTTGCCCTCAAGCATTCGGGCAACGACCACGCCACCATCGACGGCGGAGTTTTCGGCGATCATCCGTGTCGGCACCTCGAGGGCTCGCTTCAGAATCTGGATGCCGGTGCGCTCGTCCCCTTCCGTCACTTTCTCCTCATCGGCGACCGCGGGCAGGCACCGCAGGAGGGCAAGCCCGCCGCCCGGCACGAGACCCTCCGCCACGGCCGCCTTCGTCGCGCTGATCGCATCGTCGAGCGCCTCCTTCTTCGACTTCATTTCGGCCTCTGTCGGAGCGCCGACGCGGATGACCGCGACGCCCCCCGAGAGTTTCGCCAGGCGCTCTTCGAGCTTCTCGCGATCATAGTCGCTTTTCGTCTTGTCGATTTCGCGACGGATCTGCTCGATCCGGCCGTCGATCACCTTCCTGTCGCCCGCACCGCCGATGATCGTGGTTGTGTCCTTGTCGATGACGATGCGTGCGGCATGGCCGAGCTGCGCGGCCGTCACATTCTCGAGCTTGAAACCGAGCTCCTCGGAGATCACCTCGGCCTTCGTCAGCGCTCCGATATCCTGCAGCATCGCCTTTCGCCGGTCGCCGAAGCCCGGAGCCTTGACGGCGCAACTCTTCAGGACGCCGCGGAGCTGGTTGAGGATCAGGGCAGCGAGCGCCTCTCCCTCGACATCCTCGGCGACGACGAGAAGCGGACGGCCGGACTTTGCGACCTCTTCCAGCAGCGGCACGAGGTCCTTCAGCGAACTCACCTTGCGGTCGCAGATCAGGATGTGCGCGTCTTCCAGAACCGCTTCCATCTCCTCCGGATCAGTGACGAAGTACGGTGAGAGGTAGCCGCGGTCGAACTGCATGCCCTCCACGACCTCCAGCACCGTCTCGGTGGTCTTCGATTCCTCCACCGTGATAACACCGTCGCCGCCGACCTTCTCCATCGCTTCCGCGACGAGCTCACCGGTTTCCTCGTCGTTGTGCGCGGAGATCGTCGCCACCTGTGCCTTCTCCTTGCGCGTCTCGACTGGCCGCGACATCTCCTTCAGCGCCTCGATGGCGCGCTTCGTCGCGCGATCAAGCCCGCGCTTGATGTCGATGGCGCTCGCCCCCGCGACGACGTTGCGCACGCCGTCGGCGAAGATCGCGTGGGCGAGGACGGTCGAGGTGCTCGTGCCATCGCCGACCATGTCGCCGGTCTTCTCGACAGCCTGACGCAGCATACGTGCGCCGAGGTTCTCCTCCGGATCCTTGAGGTCGAACTCCTTGGCGATCGTGACGCCGTCGTTGCAGACGATCGGCGCCCCCCACTTCTTCTCGATGAGCACCGACTTCGAGCGAGGCCCGAGCGTCACGCGGACGGCGTCGGCGAGCTGGGTGGTGCCGCGAAGTATCTTCTCGCGCGCGGCGGAGCGGAAGAGGACTTGCTTGTGAGCCATGGGATGAGCCTCTGCAGCATGAAAATGCGAGAAGGAAAGAAGATACCGCGATAGGCCCGTACAACCTTGACCTAACTCAAGCCTCTGATGGAGGCAACGCTGACCGATGTCTGATCTTCCTCTGCGGAATATGTGCCCTCCTTGCAGCAACGAAGCGCGCAAGACAATTGACCAAACGCAATGCCGCCTGCTCTCGCCGGAGCGATGCTTCATCTGCTTCTGGTAGCGTTGTTTCATGGGAGGCGAACATGACAGCAGAAAAACTCGACGTGACACGTGACGAGAAGGCCAGGGCTCCCGTTCCGGCAGGCGGCGCGGCATCCGCCCTGAGCGGCCTCCGCGATGAGTTCGACAGGCTGTTCGACCGTGTCGCCGGCCGGTTCTGGAGCCTGCCGGGCGAGCTTTCGACGAGCTTCCGCTTCGACAGCCCCCTCGGCACGACGATGCCCGCGGTCGATGTCAGCGAAGCCGACGGCCACTACGAGATCACGGCGGAGCTCCCCGGCCTCGAGGCGCAGAACGTTCACGTTTCGGTCCAGAACGGCCTTCTGACCATCAGCGGCGAGAAGTCTGAGGAGAAGAAGGAAGAGAAGAAGAACTGCTATCTCTCCGAGCGCCGCTACGGCTCGTTTCGGCGCTCCTTCCAGGTGCCGGACTCGGTCGATGCCGACAAGAGCGAGGCAAAGTTCGAGAAGGGCATCCTCCGGGTAAGCCTTCCGAAGACGGCGCAGGCGGCGGAGAAGAAGACCATCGAGGTCAAGGCGGCTTGAGGCGCGATGGAGCGGCTGGCCGGCCGCTCCGTTCGCCGCTCCGGCGCCTCTTATGAAGTGGAGCATGCCGAAGCCTGCGACAGCCAAGGGCGCTCCGGCACGGGCCGGCCCCGAGATGGTCCAACAGCCGCCGCCAATGCCGGAGGTCTATGCCTGCCCGATCTGCGGCGGCCGCGTGCATGAGGAGCACGGAGTCTTCCACTGCGAGCGCTGCGGGCAGGTGGTCGAGGCGTGCTGCGAGGGCGCACCGCCCGCGGAAGGTTGATGCGCACGAAACCCGCCCCGTCCAAAGTGCGGACACCGGATAGTCCTCCGGCGATAAGGATCATCGATAACGGGGCTCTGGCGGCCAATCTTCGCGACTATGCCGACATCCTCGCCCATCAGGGGGAAGATGGCTTCCGAGTCTCTGCCTACCGGCGTGCGACCGACACGATGGTGGCGCTCGGCGAGCCCGTCTCGAAGATCCTGAACGAGAAGGGCCGCGACGGGCTCATCGCCCTGCCCGGCGTCGGGCGCTCGATCGCCTCGGCTCTGGCCGAGATGGTGACGACGGGAAGATGGTCGCAGCTCGAGCGGGTGCGTGGTGCGCTCGAGCAGGAAAAGCTGTTCCAGACGATCCCGGGGATAGGGCCGGAACTCGCGCGACATCTCTGCGAGACGCTCCACCTCGAGACAATCGAGGCCCTTGAGATCGCCGCCCATGACGGCCGTCTCGAGAAGGTGCCGGGCTTTGGCCGGAGACGGGGCGACATGGTTCGCGCGGCGCTTCTTAGGCGACTCGGCCGGCCGTGGCTCCGCGAGATGAGAAACCAGCAGCCACGTCCGCCGGTCGACGTGCTGCTGGACGTCGACCGCGAATACCGGGGAAAGGCGAAGGCTGGACGCCTGCGTACGGTCGCACCGAAACGCCTCAACCCGAGTGGAGAGGCCTGGCTGCCGATCCTGCACACGCGCCGCGGCGACTGGCACTTCACTGCGCTGTACTCAAACACCGCTCTCGCACACGACCTGTGCCGCACGGGCGACTGGGTCGTGATCTACCATCACACCGACACGTCACCCGAGGGGCAGTGCACGGTGGTTACGGAAACGCGAGGGCCGATGGCGGGAAAGCGCGTGGTTCGAGGGCGGGAGGGGGAGTGTGGCGTGCTGCAGAACTCAGCGTCACCACGCTCCTGAATAAGTTCAGCCTGGCCGGGCCGCAGGCGGCCAAAGCTGCTGCAGGCCGCAGAGAGTTGCTGCGGCGACCGTCGTGGTCGCAACGGGACGGCCAGAGAAATGATCGCACGGTGAGGAGCAGCGCGACGGAGGTCGGACTGCCCGCGACTGCTAATCGCCGACCACCGGCCTCGCGAGCATGTGATCCTGGATGGATTTCACACCGGCGGTCGCCTCGGCGGCGACGACGACCGCTCGCTTCTGGCTCTCGGACTCCGCAACGCCCCAAAGCTCCGCCACTCCGTCGTGGACGATGACATTGAGAAGCCATGGGGCGCCGATCGCGGCCGCGGCGATCCGATCCAGGATCGCCTGCCGGATCTCGAGGTCACCGTCGGCCCCCGCCGCAGGCTCTTTCGCCGGCAGGCTGGCGAGAGCCTGGACGATGTTTGCCCGACTGACGATGCCGACGACCCGGCCGCCCCTGATGATCGGAACGCGTTTGACGTGATGCTCTTCCAGGAGATCCGCTATATCCGCGAGCGGCGTATCCTCCTCCGCGGTGAAGACATTCCTGGTCATCACATCGGACACTTTGGTCGCCAGGCTCTTGATGAACTCCTCGGTGAGCGTTTCGGGCAGCATGAAGAGGCTCAGCCACCAGGCTCGGTGGCGCTCGGTGCCGAGTTCCCCGCGGCGCATGAGATCGCCCTCACTGACGATCCCAGCAAGCCCGCCATCCCCGTCCACCACGGGGACGGCGCTGATCCGGTGTTCGAGCAGCATCTTCGCGACATCCCGTACCGTCGCATCGGGGGCGACGGTGACGACATCCCGCACCATCACGTCAGCAGCTTTCATGGCACCTTCCTCCATTGAAGAAGTATTTCTCACGCCGCAATCGGCTGTATTTGACCCCAATCAAACGAAACGAGCCACGGCCAGAATATACCGCTCCTTGGTCGGCGCGGCGCTGGAGCTGAGGAAGCCGAGCAACGTCGGCTCGACCCGTGACGGTCGGCGCGCTCTCGGTCTGCTTCTCCGGGCGGGGCTTGTGTGTGTTCGAGCCAGAGATACGAGCAGCGCCTGGCCTTTATCTGACGTAAGGTGAGGAAGGCGCCGAGCTAATATGGTGTGAACATCTGCATTTGGACTCCCGTCTCCCGAACCGCGGGAGAACTCAGGCTGCGGCCTCGTCTTTCAGAGGAGGAAGTCGTGAGCGACATCGTGATGCAAGCAGTCGTCGTCGGCCTACCCATGTCCTTTGCCATCCTTGCCGCTTTCCGCGTCCTGAGAACGGCGCGACCACCCGTTCACTGGGCGGCGACGGGCCGCAGTTCTCTTCACCTTCGGCGGGTTGAGTGGCGTTGACTTCCACCGTCTCACCCGTCTCCTTGCGTGTGGAGGTGATCAACATTGCCTTTCAGAGATCGCGTGGATGCGGGGCGCGCGCTCGCTGCCGCCCTTCGCCATCTCGGCCCGGATCAGCCCGTCGTGCTCGCGCTTCCGCGCGGCGGGGTCCCGGTGGCGGCCGAGATTGCCGCGAGCCTCGGCGCGCCGATCGATCTGATCCTGGTTCGCAAGATCGGTGTGCCTGTTGCGCCTGAGCTGGCGATGGGTGCTGTCGTCGACGGCTCCGAGCCACTCGTTGTCCGAAACGACGACGTGATCGCCCAGATCCGGATATCCGAAGCGGAGTTCCGACGGGTCATGAAGGAAGAACTCGCCGAGATCGACCGGCGGCGCAGGCTCTACCTCGGTGATCGTCCTCATCCCGTTCTGAGCGGCAAGACCGTGATCGTCACGGATGACGGCATTGCGACCGGCGCGACGATGCGAGCGGCGCTCCAGGCCGTGCGGGGGCAGAACCCGAAACGACTTGTCCTGGCGGTGCCCGTCGCACCGACCAGCACCCTCGCGGAGCTCCGGGACGAAGCGGACGAGATCATCTGTCTCGAGGACTACGAGCCATTCGGCGCGATAGGCTACTCTTATGACGACTTCTCGCAAGTGTCGGATCAGGAGGTTGTTGGTACGCTCGCCCGATTCACGCGTCCTGCGGAGGAAGCAGCTTCCGCTCCCCGCGATCCTTGACGTCGACAGCGAACGCATGCTGCTCAGGGTCGAACGCGGCAAGGGCGGCCAGTATCGCAACGCCATGCTGTCGCACGACCTGCTGACCCTGTCGCGCCAGAGGTGGAAGCTCGGCCGGCAACAAGGCGTGATGCATCGCGACGGCTGGCTGTTCCCGGGCCAGAACGCGATGAAGCCGATCAGCACACGCCAGTTGCATCGCATCGTCGTCGAGGCGGCCCGGGGCGCCGAGATCGCCAAGCGGGCCGACCGCACACGCTGCGCCACAGCTTCGCGACCCACCTCCTCGAGGACGGCACCGACATCCGCGTCATCCAGGCCCTGCTCGGCCACGCCAAGCTCGACGACACCGCCTTCTACACCAAGGCCGCGACGCGGACGGTGCGCAAGGTGACGAGCCCGCTCGACAGGCTCGCGATGTTCATGCCGGACGAGGCGACGCCCGGCGGCTGAGGCCGTTGCGCGCCGCGCTCGAGGTCGCCGATGTGTTCCGTGCTGCCGGACCTGCCTACCGCCGCCAATGCCGGCCATCTGAGCCTGGCGCAGCTCAAAGTCATGTCGGCGATCGAGTGTCGTACCGCTGCCCTCGGCGGCCACGTCGAGGCCTGCGAGGACTGCGGCCATCGGCGGATCGCCTACAGAAGCAGACGGGACAGACCATACCGTCGACTTCCGGGTCGCTCTTCGTCTCGAGGGATGGACGCGAGATGATCGCGCTGATCGATGAACCGCCCGCGGCCGAAGGCCGCGTCCTTGCGGCCTGGCGGCGGGTCTACATCGAGCCGGGCACCATCCAGGCGTCGCAGATCATCGGCAGCCTGCAGCAGAAATACGGCGATCCCGGTCCCAAGGAACCTGTCAGGGAAGCTGAAACAAGCATGTGGCGGGAGCCCAGCGGCAATGGCTGCAGGGACCTCTACCGGTGGGGACAGCCGCAGGCTCTCGCCTCGCGCTGGACCGACGAGGGAAAAGACCTCGCTCTCACCGCTCCGGACGGGACGCCGATGCCGGGCGCCATCTATCCGACGGTACTCACCGATCCGTCCGACCCCAGGCGCAACGAGGCCCTGGGCTGCGGCCCCTTCCTGACCGCGAATCTGAACTTCGACGCCTCGCGGATGCAGGCGTCGGGCTACGGCGCACGCGGCATGGACGTCGTAGACCAGACGCTGACGGATATCGGACCCTATCTCGAGGCCTTCGAGGCAAGCCGCGAGATCCTGGCTGAACAGCTCACCTCCGCGAGCGAAGCGGCCTTCGACGCTCCCGGCGGGCCGGACATGGTCGGCCTGAGGCTCGGCATGTCGATCGGCGAGGCGGAAGAGATCGTTCGCGCGCGCCTCGGAGACGCCGCACGAAAGTTCGGCGCGACTGGAGTTCCGCACGGCACCGGCGGCTATGCGGACGGCTCCCTCTATGTCGCGGAGGACAACAGGGAGCTCATCGCGCTCCTCGAGGATCCGGCCGCGCCCGGACGCCTCGTCGCCGTCTGGCGGCGGATCTACGCGCCGGCCGGCACCAGCGCGCAGGCGGTTCTCCGCGACATCAAGGCGAAATACGGCGAACCGGCATGGTTTGACGACGGGACCGGCGAGTATTTCTTCGCCGACGCGCAGGCCCCCTCCTGCGAGGTCGCCTATCGCTCGGTCCTCGCCTGGCGAAAGACTGGCCGAACTCTGGGTCGCCGACACGGGTGGAGGGCGGGCTGACTGGGTGATGCCGGACGGCGACGGCTATCCCAGCGCGCCGCAGCTCGTTGCGACGACGATCGACGGAAACAGTCTTGCGGATTGTCCAGCCGTCGTGGCTGTGGCGCTGAGGCTCCATCAAGGCGGCGGCTATATCGACACCGCACTAAGCGACCAGCAGCAGCTCAACGCCGCCCGCCGGGCGGACGGGCCCCGCACGGCCGGCGGCGGCGCCGGCATCAAGTTCTGAAGGATCGAGCCATGTTCCGGAGCGCCGCCCGCTGCCTCGCCGTTCTCCCGGTCGTCCTCGGCTGACGCTCGAGCCATTGCCGGACCTTCGGATGCTTGTGAGCGGCATAGTTGTCGAGGACGACGTGCACGATCTTTCCGGCAGGGACTTCGGCTTCGATCTGGTTGAGGAACCGGATGGACTCCTGGTGCCTGTGGCGCTGCATGTTGCGACCGATGACGGTGCCGTCGAGGACGTTCAGGGCGGCGAAGAGGGTCGTGGTTCCGTGGCGCTTGTAGTCATGCGTCATGGTGCCGGCGCGCCCCTTCTTCAGCGGCAGGCCGGGCTGGGTCCGGTCGAGCGCCTGGATCTGGCTCTTCTCGTCGACGCTGAGGACGATGGCGTGATCGGGCGGATCGACGTAGAGGCCGAACACGTCGCGCAGCTTGGTGACGAAGTCGGGGTCATTGGACAGCTTGAACTGCCGCATCCGGTGGGGCTGCAGTCCGTGGCGACGCCAGATGCGCTGCACGGAGCTTGCCGAGATGCCCGTCTCCTCGGCCATCATCGCCGCGGTCCAGTGCGTCGTCTCGCCCGGCGGCGGCTCCAGCGTCCGTTCAACCACCCGCTCGGCGAGCTTCTCGCTCAAGGGCGGGATGCGGGAGGGGCGCGTCTTGTCCCGGAGCAGGCCGTCGACGCCTTCCTCGGCGAACCGCTCCTGCCAACGCCATATGCAGGTCTTCGACTTGCCGGTGCGCCGCATGATCTCGACGGTGCCGACGCCGTCGCCGGTGAGAAGGACAATGTCGGCCCGCCAGACGTGCTTCTGGGGAGCGTTGCGATCCCGGACGATCGACTGCAGGCGCTGCCGATCGCGCTCGGAAACTTCAAGGGAGATGCCGCTGCGCATGCCCCAGACTCGCATGCGTGGCTGCATCACAAAATCCCCGACGGGATTCAATCGTCAGAGTTCAACCACTAGGACGTTTCGTCCGCCACTCGCGCCGCCCCGGCCACGGCGGCCAGAGCCGCGAGGACGGCGGAGCCGAGACCAGCCACGAGAAGCAGCGTGGAGACGCGGCCGATCGAAACGCCGTGGTCGAGCAGAGCCCCCAGCACGGCAGGTCCCGAAGCGGTGCCTGCAACCATGAGCATGGTCGCGAAGCTCCGGATCGTGCCGAGCCTTGACACACCGTAATCCTCCGCCCAGAGGGCACCCCCCGTTGTCTGCACGAAGCCAGCCGATGAACCGAGCAGCGCGAGGAACGCGAACAGGACGAGCGGATTGTCGAAGGCTCCGAGCATGGCGATGCCGAGGAAGAAGGGAACGTTCATCAGCGGCATCATGGCGCGTGCCGAGATGCGGTCGATGATGGGACCTGCGAGGAAGAGGCCGAACACGTGGCCGACGGCGTAGGCGGTGAAAGCCGTCGCGATCAGTTCGAGCGACCACCCCTTTGCAGTCGCGACCGCCTCGATGTGGAACGTGAGCGCGGTCGAGGTGAACGGCATGAAGAGCAGGATGGGCAGGACCAGCCAGAAGTATCTGGTCCGGACGACGATGCGGAGCCCGTCGAGCGCGCGCGACGGCGATGCCCCGGGGGCGATCGGAACAGGTTCGGTGAAGTCGGCGCGCCCGCGCACCAGGCTCGTGATCAGGGGTAGAGCGATCAGGACGGCGAAGGCCGCGATGACGCCGTAGCTCATGCGCCAGCCGAGCGCGCCGATCAGCAGGACGGCCAGCGGCGGTGCCGCGGCCTCCGCGGCTGCGAAACCCATGGCGCTGATCGACAAAGCCGTGCCGCGGGCCCGCCCGAAGAAGCGGGCGATCGAGGTGACCTCGACATGGGTCATCAGCCCCTGTCCGGTCAGCCGCAGCAGCGTGAAGGCGAAATAGAGGGTCAGCGGGCCCGTCACCGCCGTCGCGGCAAGACAGGAGACCGCGAGCCCGCAAATCGCAAGCGCGGTATAGGTCCTCAGGTCTACCCGGTCGATCCAGTGGCCGATTGCCGGGAGAAGGCTCGCCGAGGTGAGGGTCGCCGCGAGATAGGTGGTGCCGAGTTCGGCGGAGCTGAGATCGGCCGCGGCGCCGAAGGAGGACACGAACAGCGCGATGAAATAGGTCTGTCCGGGGGTCGACATGAAAGAGCATGCCGCGCCGAACAGGAGAAGCTTCGGCTCCTTGCGAAGGAGCTGGGCGTAGCCGGAAAACATGATCGATCGTGTCAGCAAGGCAGGAGATCGGCCGTACGGATCCGGCCACGATGCCGCGGAACGTAGAGCCCCGGGCGCGGCTTGGCGAGGCGAACAGGAGCATAGGAGCTCTGCGTGCTCCGGCAACTGCCGGGCCAGCCGACCTGCAGGAGGGATCCGCCGTCCGGGTGCAGACGTTGGGTGGGGACCGAAGGGAACCGCCACATGATCGGTGCAATAGCAGGCGACATCATCGGCTCGCGCTTCGAGGGCCACCCGTCGCCCCCGGACGGCTTCGACCTCTTCCAGGCCGACTGCGGCTTCACCGACGACACTGTCTGCACGCTCGCGATCGCACATGCGCTGCTCGAGGGAGAGGATTTCGGCGTCAGCCTGCGTCGCTTCGTGCGTCGCTACCCGCACGCGGGCTATGGCGGCATGTTCATCCGCTGGGCGATGAACGACGATCTGCCGGCCTATGGAAGCTGGGGCAACGGCGCCCCGATGCGGGGATCGGCCGTCGGCTGGCTCGCTCGGGACGAGGACGAGGTTCTCCGGCTGGGGGCCGCGCAGGCCGCGGTGAGCCATGATCATCCCGATGCGATGGCCGCGGCACAGGCGGTCGCGCTCTCGGTCTATCTCCTCCGGCACGGCACGTCGGCCGAAGTCGTCAGAAACCGGATGAGCAGCCAGTTCGGCTATTCGCTCGCGCCCGAGGTCGCCTTCCGCCAGGGCGGCTTCGACGTCTCGTCCCGGGGCACGATGCCGCCGGCCCTCGCGGCGGCGCTTTCTGCACCGGACTGGGAAAGCGCGGTTCGAAAGGTGATCGTGCTCGGCGGAGACACCGACACGCTCGCCTGTATCGCGGGGGCGGTGGCGGAGGCGGTTCACGGGGTGCCCGACGACATCGCCGATACGGCCCGGGCCCACCTGACTGAGGACCTCGTGGAGGTCCTGGAGCGGTTCGAGGACAGGCTGCTCGGGCAGAGCTAGCAGAAGCGCTTCGTGCTCCGCTTCCTGCAGGGGGTACACAGCGCGCTCCCGGTCCGCTAGGTTTGGCGCCAATCCATCCAGATCGGCTGGACCAAGGACGCGCGCGATGTCGCCGGTTGTGCCGGAAGGACGCTCGTGCATGCGTCCGGTCCGACACATCGACGTCGGCCTCCTTGCGAGCGCCGACAGCTTCTGTCGCGTGCGCTGAGGGGCAGCCGGCTCCAGTTGCCGGAGGCGACGCGACCTGATGACGACGTGGCTACATGGCCAACGCCTCGATGCCGTTCACGATGCCGTAAAGGCGTCCGGCGCCCGGACCGTCCTCGACCTGGGATGTGGCGAGGGCGACCTTCTGGTCCGGCTGGCGCGCGACCCAGAGGTGAGCCGCATCGTGGGGATCGATCTCTGCCGGGACCAGCTCATCCGGCTGCGACATCGCCTGAAGACGGGCGCCGGGCCAGTGAGGGCCGAGGTCGACCTGATCCACGGCGACCTCTCGGCGGGAGGCGAGCGTCTGACCGGCTTCGACTGCGCCATTTTGATCGAGACGATCGAGCATATCGATCCTGCGCGTCTGTCGGTTATCGAACGGGCTGTCTTCGGCCGCATGCGGCCCCGGCACGTGGTGATCACGACGCCGAATGCCGAATTCAACTCGTTGCTGGGCGTCCCGCCTCACCGGTTCCGCCACCCCGACCACCGTTTCGAGTGGGATCGCGCCCGGTTCGCGAAGTGGTCGACCGGCGTCGCCTCCCGGAACGGCTACCAGGTCGCATCCCGCGACATCGCCGGTCGGCATCCCTCCCGCGGAGGAGCAAGCCAGATGGCGGTGTTCCGCCTGAGCGAGGCCGCGATGGACCGGGCCGTCGCCTGACTGCCGAACGCACTGAATGGAAACTGGACATGAGCGCTGCCGAACGAGAAGAACACGAACGACTCGATGCCTGTCTGCGGAGCATCGACGAGAACAGCCACCGGATCGCGTCGCGGCTGAACGCTTACTCGCAGGACATTCGCGCGAGCAAGTCGCACATGTGGGAAGCGCGCCGCGACATGGACCACATCGAGAAGATCGCGATCAAGCAGGCGCTCGACCAGAAGTCGCGGCAGGGCGAGGTGCTGAAGGAACAGCAGGAAAAGCTCCGAAAGCTCAGGCGGTCACCCTATTTCGGAAGGTTCGACTTTTCGCGCAGGGCGAGTGGCAGGGAGAAGGAAGCCATCTATGTCGGCGTCCACGATTTCCGTGATGAGAACAGCGGCCGCACGCTCGTCCACGACTGGCGGGCGCCGATCTCCGGCATGTTCTACGATTACGAGATCGGCCCCGCTCGCTACGAGGCGCCCGCGGGCGAGGTGGAGGGTGAACTCGAGCTGAAACGCCAGTTCCGTATCCGGGACGGGCGGATGGAGTTCATGCTCGAATCCGGCGTCAACATCGTCGACGACGTCCTGCAGGAGGAGCTGAGCCGTTCGTCCGACGAGGGCATGCGCAACATCGTCGCGACGATCCAGCGTGACCAGAACGCGATCATTCGGGACGGCGACGCGCATACGCTGATCATCCAGGGCGTGGCGGGCTCGGGGAAGACGTCGATCGCGCTGCACCGGATCGCCTTCCTGCTCTACCGTTTCAAGGACACGTTGACCTCCGACGACATCCTCATCATCTCGCCGAACCGGGTGTTTGCCGACTATATCGGCAACGTGCTTCCGGAGCTCGGCGAGGAACAGGTCGGCGAGATCGGTATCGAGACGCTCGCCGACGAGCTGCTCGGCCACAAGTACCGCTTCCAGACCTTCTTCGAGCAGACGTCGCTCATGCTCGAGAAGGAGGACGAGGCGTTGAAGGAGCGGATCGCGGCAAAGGCGTCGCTCGACCTTCTCAAGCAGATCGATGCCTATGTGGAGCACCTTGAGGCTTCGTCCTTCTCGGCCGACCAGTGGCGGACGGCGCGGCGGATCGTTCCCGACTGGTTCTTCGAAGAGACGTGGCGGAAATATCGCGGCCTGCCCTTCGGCGAGCGGGTCGCGGAGGTCGTGAAGGCGGCCGAGCACAAGATCGGCATTTATTACAATTACGACCTTCGGACGGACGAGCGGCGCTCACTGCGGGGGGCAGTGAAGGGCATGGCGCGGAAGACGACCCTCAGGGACGCCTACAAGGGCCTCTTCGAGTGGATGGGCCGACCCGACCTGTTCAGGCCCTCGGGCGGCAAGCTCGAATATGCCGACGTGTTTCCGCTGATCTACCTCAAGATGCGGCTCGAAGGCGTCGACAACAGCCGGAAGGGCGTGAAGCACCTGCTGATCGACGAGATGCAGGACTACACGCCGGTCCAGTACGCCGTGATCGACAAGCTGTTCAACTGCCGCAAGACGATCCTCGGTGACGCCACGCAGTCCGTGAACCCGCACGGATCCTCGAGCTCGGAGCAGATCCAGAAGGTTCTGCGGGCGGCGACGCGCGTGAAGCTCAACAAGAGCTATCGCTCGACATGGGAGATCATGCAGTTCGCGCTCGCGATCTCGCCGAACGAGGAACTGGTGCCGATGAGGCGCCACGGCGAGCCGCCGGAGATCGTGACGCTCAAGCGCCCCGCGGAGGTGATCGAGCATGTCGCACGATTGGCGAGCGACTTCGAGGCCTCGCCGCACCAGAGCCTCGCCATCATCGCCAAGGCCCAAAAGCAGGCGAAGAAGCTTCACCAGGCCCTCGACGACCAGGGAATCGACGCCAATCTCCTTGATGAAAGGAGCGCCGGCTTCTCGACCGGCATCGTCGTGTGCACCTCTCACCTGGCGAAGGGCCTGGAGTTCGACAGGGTCGTCGTGCCGGATGCGGACGCCGCCAACTACAAGACGGAGATGGATCGCAACCTGCTCTACGTCGCCTGCACCCGGGCGATGCATCGGCTGACGGTCCTCGCATCAGGGCAGCCCTCGCCATTCCTCCCGGACCAGGTCGCGCCGGCAACCGACGGCCGCGCAGGCTGAAGCGGAGGCGGGCCGCGGTGCGACTTCTCCGCCCTGTCGTTCCGTCCGGGGCTACACAACCCGCAGCTGCTCGTTTATGGTCTCGACATCCCTCAAATCACCCTGAAGTGGTGCTTTGGATCCGGAGATCCGGTGGATATCGGGCTCGCGAGCGCGTTCGGCGCCGTTCGAGAAGCGATCCACCGGCGACTATCCGATGTCGACCGCGCGGATCCAGTGCCGATATCAGGCGGGGCCCCACCGGCCCCGCCCGTGCCCTGCGTGCGTGGCGGATCTCCTCAAACGAAGGAGAGACCAATTGGCGAAAGAGGCGATCAGAACAGTGCAGGCCCGTCCGGCAACATACGATGCGGGAGACAGCGTGCACGAGGACATCATCAACCCCTATGGCTCCGGGCCACTCCCGATCGGGCCTCGGCCGGAGGCGAACGAGTCGCTGCCGGGCCGGAGGCAATGAGATGCCGGAACGGATCGAGGACCGTTGCGGACCGTACCTGATCATCGGCGGCGTCCTGAAGGACGTGCCGCAGGCCATCGCCTATCTCGGTGGGCAGGTTGTTACCAAAGAGGAGGCTGAGGATCCGGAAACGGCCGTCCGCTGCCTCAAGGAGCGGCTTGCGGACGAGCAGTCACGACTGCTGGCCGCGCGCGAGGATGGCGTTCCTTCGGCTGAAGAGTATGCTTCGGCTCTCGCATCGCTGTTCCCGAAAGTCGAGCAGCAGACGCTCGAGCAGGTCCGGCATCACGTGCGTGTGCCGGGTGGCAGACTCACCATGCGCGACCTCTCGCGTGTCACCGGGCAGATCCCGGACGAGGTGCAGAAAACGCATGCATCGATCGGTAGGGCGCTGGGGCGACTTCTGCAGTTCGACCCCAAGCCACCCCGCATCGAGCGCCCGGCGCTGCCGATCGCCGTCATCGCTGAGCCGTCCGGCAGCCTCACGCCCTTCGAACGTGAATGGACCCTCCGTGAGCAGGCGCGTCAAGGTCTGGCCGCAGCGCTCGACCTTGTGCCTCCGGAAAGTTGATGCGGGCGTAGCACCATGAAAGGGATGTTCGAAGAGCTGGACTATCGTCCGACGCCGCTGGGCGCTCTCACGCTGAGGCGGAGGCGACGCCCGGGGAGCGACGAAGACGTCTACGAGATCATGCTTCGCGACGAGTTCCTGATGTCGAGCATGTTCACCTTCGGCGAGACGGAGCTCGCGCGCCTTGCGCTCTCGCGGCTCGACGGCGAGGCGCTCGACGTGGTCGTCGGCGGCCTCGGCCTCGGCCACACCGCACAGGCGTGCCTGTCGGACCGGAGGGTCGACTCGCTCCTCGTCGTTGAAGCTCTGGAACCGGTGGTCGAGTGGCATGAACAGGGGCTGGTGCCCCTCGGACGAGAGCTTTCAGAGGACGCCCGATGCCGCTTCGTGGTCGGGGATTTCTTCCGGATGGTTGCAGATAGCGAGCTCGATCCGGACAATCCGGGCCGACGCTTCGACGCGATCGTCGTCGACATCGACCACTCGCCCGAGCTGCTGCTCAGCGACACCAGCGCGTCCTTCTATGAAGACACGGGCCTGGCCGCGGTCGAGAAGCTGCTGCGTCCGGGGGGCGTGTTCGCGCTGTGGTCGACCGATCCTCCCGATGACGGGTTCCTGGTGCCGCTGCGGAAGCGCTTCGCGGCCGTCGAAGCTCACGTCGTGAGCTTTCCGGTTCCGAACTGGTACGAACCCGAAACCAACACGGTCTACGTGGCGACGGTTCGGGCGCATGCCGGGGACGGGAAAGCCTGAGCTTCAGCGCTCCTCCAGGCGGGCGCAGGGGACGCACAGGGTGGCCACCGGATCGACCTTGAGGCGGCCCTCTGCGATCGGCTCCCCACAGTTCTCGCAGTGGCCATACTCGCCTTCCTCCATATCGCGGAGGGCAGCCTTCAGGCGGTTGATGCGGGCAGCACGCCTCACCTCGGAGGCCTTGGCCATCGCTTGGATCTGCATCGCGTCCATCCGGGCGAGCCGCCCGACGCTCTGCTGGTCCAGGCGGACCGGCGCCCGCTCCTGCGCGCTCGACGCGCTCAGGTCCTGGAGCTCGGCCAGCTCCGCCTCGATCCGTTTCCTTATCGCGGCCAGATCGGGACCTTTCCCTCTTCCATCAGTCATCGGCGGTCACCCTTCTGCATGAGCGCGACGTCCTTGCAGGGGATCTCGCACTCCCACTCGCGTTGCTCCGCAACCACGCGTAGCGTCTCCTCGCGATAGAAGACGACGTGCGTGGGGTCCTTCCGGTAGTGCCAGTCCGCGAAGCGGTCGTCGTCGGTCTGGAAGCAGGTCATGATGCCGAGCCATGCGCGCGGCTTGAGCAGCCGGTCGAGGCGTCGGAAATCCCTCAACGGGTCGTGGAAGTGCTCCACGACCTCGGCGCAGATGATGAAGTCGTATTGCTGCGACAGCGCTTCGGGGTTGTCGGCGAAGAACGGATCGTGAAGCACCACCTCGTGCCCCGCCTCCCGGAAGACGGCTGCGAGAGCAGGGCCGTTGCCGCACCCGTAGTCGAGACCTCGACTGGGCCCTTCGAGCTTCGATAGCAGCGGGTCGCCCAGCTTCGAGAGGAACTTGCGATAGCGGCTGTCTCCGGGGTCGTTCTGATGCAGCCGGTAATGAGCCTGCTCCTCCTCGGGGGAAGGATGGAATTCCGGAGCGAGGAACGTGGCCGCGCATTTCAGGCAGCGCCAGTAGGTCTTTCCGTCGATGCGGAGGAAGACCCTCGGAATTCCCCTCTCGCAGACGCGGCAAGAGGAGACGGAGGGGTAGACGTTCATCGCCGGCTCCGATCGTCCATGTCGGCTCCCACGGGTTCACGGTGGGTCGCACGCCAGACGAAGACGATGTCGATCGGATGCAGATCAAGCCGGCGAAGGCGGATCGGCTGCCGTGCCGGGGGAGAACCGGCAGTGTCGAGAGGCTGGCGACCGAGGTAACTCCACGCCATCCCTAGCATCCCGGCAACGGCCGATGAAGCCCCTACCGGAAAGGCAGCAGCGGGATCCCCGTCGGTGGTCGTCGACCCGATCAACGGGCTGCGCACGCGCGAGTGCCCGTAGGGGCCCATGACGAGAAGGCCGATCTTCTCGTTCTCGTCGGCATAAGCGATTGCGGCGTAGCAACGCCGTATCAAGTGCCGACCGGCAGGTGGGCGCGCGCGCTCAGATTGGGCTCAGGCCGCGTTCGCTTCCGGCCGGGGGCTCTTCCCCGACAACAGCAGCTTTCGGTAGCTCTCGAGATCGCCGTCGTAGGGGGCGACCGTGCCTTGGCTCACGAGCCACAGCCGGTCGGCCACGAGCCCGAGCAGGTGCATGTCGTGGGTGACCAGAATCACCGCACCGGAATACTGGTTGAGCGCCTCAACAAGGCCTCGCGGCTCTCGACATCCAGATGGTTCGTCGGTTCGTCGAGGATCAAGAGATGCGGCGCGTCCATCGTCGCGAGCAGCAGCGAAAGCCGCGCCTTCTGGCCGCCCGACAGCTTGTCTACGACCGTGTCGGCCTGGTCCGCTCCGAGTCCGAAGCCGGCCAGCCGCGCCCGCAGTCGCGCCGGGCGCTCTTCGGGGCGAAGGCGCACGAGGTGCTGCAGTGGCGTCTCGTCGACCTCCAACTCGTCCACCTGATGCTGCGCAAAGTACCCGATCCGCAGTTTCGCCGCGCGGGTGACCTTCCCTTCAGCGGCGATCAACCTGTCCGCCAGCAGCTTGGCGAGCGTCGACTTGCCTTGGCCATTTCGCCCGAGAAGCGCGATCCGGTCGTCCTGGTCGATCCGCAGGTTCAGTTCCTGCAGCACTGGAGGGCCGCCGTAGCCCACCGCGGCGTCGTCGAGATTGACGATCGGCGGCGAGAGCTCCTCCGGCGCCGGAAAGGTGAAGACCTGCTCCTTCCTGTCCTCGTAAGCCGACACCGGCGTCATGCGCTCGAGCATCTTCAGCCGCGACTGCGCTTGCCTGGCCTTGTTCGCCTGGGCGCGGAACCTGTCGACGAACTGCTGCAGATGCGCGCGGCGCTCCTCCTGCTTCCGGGCCTCGGCCATAACGACGGCGCGCTGCTCTGTCCGCTGGCGGACAAACTGGTCGTACCCGCCCCGAAAATAGCTCAGCTTCCTGTCCTCGAGGCTGAGGATGCCGCCGACCGCGCGATTCAGCAGGCCCCTGTCGTGGCTCACGACGATCACGGTGTGCGGATACTTCTGGAGGTAGTCCTCCAGCCACATCGCGCCTTCGAGATCCAGGTAGTTCGTCGGCTCGTCCAAGAGCAGCAGGTCGGGCTCGGCGAACAGGACGCCTGCGAGGGCGACGCGCATCCGCCAGCCGCCCGAGAAATCGGAGCAGGGAAGCTGCTGCGTCTCTGTGTCGAAGCCGAGGCCCTTCAGGATCGCGCTTGCCCGAGCCTCGGCCGACCACGCGTCGATGTCCGCCAGCCGGACGTGGATCTCGGCGATGCGCATGGGGTCGGTCGCCGTCTCGGCCTCGGCCAGGAGGTTCGAGCGCTCGCGGTCGGCTTCCAGCACCGTATCGAGCAGAGACGTCGCACTGGAGGGCACCTCCTGGGCGACTCCGCCGATCCGCGCGTTCGACGGCAGGGAGATCTCCCCATTCTCCAGCGTCAGCTCGCCCCGGATCAGCCGGAAGAGCGTGGTCTTGCCGGTGCCGTTGCGTCCTACGAGCCCGACCTTGTGACCCGCCGGAATATTGGCGGTGGCACCCTCGAAGAGCGGGCGCCCCTCGACGGAGTAAGTGATGTCCGAGATTTTCAGCATGTGGGCCTGCTGGCAGATCGCCGACAGAAATTCAAGGGTGGGAGGCGCCGGCCGTGAAAAAGATCATCCCAGGCCGAGAGCCCCCCCGATGTCCCCGGACCATCGCCGCCACCGGGGCAGCAGGACCATGGAAGCCCCTACCGGAAGAGCATCACCGGGATCCGGCAGGACCGCACCATCTCGGTCGTCGTGGAGCCGATGACGAGGCTGCGGATGCGCGAGTGGCCGTAGGCGCCCATGACGAGGAGGCCGATCCTCTCGTTCTCCACCGCCTGCGCGATGACGGCGTCGGCCTGCCCCGGCACGATGTCGGCGTCGACCGCGTAGCCGGCGCCTTCGAGCACCCGCCGGGCGTCGTCGAGGCGCTTCGTGTTCTCCGCCGTCTCGTTGCCGACGGTGAGCAGCCGGCACTTCAGCCCCTGAAAAAGAAGGCTGCGGGCCACGTGATCGAGGGCCTTCATGCTGGAGACGCCACCGTCATACGCGATCAGGAAGCGCTCGACGGGAGCGAAGGCGCGGGAGGCGACGAAGACCGGCTTCTTCGACGAGCGCACGATGCGCTCGAGGTTCGAGCCGAGATGCCCCTTGGCGAAGTCGGCGGCCTCACCACGCTTGCCGACGATCACCATGTCGGCCCCGGCCTCGAGCTCGGCCACCGTCTCGACGATGTCGCCGATCCTGAGCTTCGTCGCGACGTCCCGAAGCCCCTGCGCCTTGATCGCCGCCTTCGCGTCGTCCAGGATCGCCCGCCCCCGCTGCTGGGCGAGGCGCGCGCGCTGCTCGTCGAGCGTCGCGAGCTCCTCCAGCAGCGCCGTGCGGGCGCCGAGCGTCAGGTTGCCGCTCAGGTTCTGCGGCGTGCTGTCGGTCTCGCGCCGGCCGAGCACGTGCAGGAGCTCGATCTCCGCGCCGGTCCGCTGCGCGATCCAGGCGGCGTGGTCGCAGACGCTCTTCGAATAGATCGAGCCGTCGACGAGCGCGATGAGCTTTGCCATGTCCATCTCCCTCAGTGCCCCATGAGGCTTTCCATGGCCCCGGGCTTGTCGTGGACGGCGAGCCTGTCGACGATCGTCTCGCTCGCCTTGTTGAGGCCGACGAGCTCGACCTCGGCGCCCTCCCTGCGGAACTTCAACACGATCATGTCGAGCGAGGCCACGCTCGAGATGTCCCAGATATGCGCGTGGGTGAGGTCGATCGTCACCTTCTCCAGCGCCTCGCGGAAGTCGAAGGCCGCGTTGAAAGCGTCCGAGGAGGCGAAGAAGACCTGGCCGTGGACGAGATAGGTCCTGTGCCGCCCGTCCTCCGACAGGGTCGAGGTGATGCGCAGGAACTGAGCGATCTTGGCCGAGAAGAAGATGCCCGACAGCAGCACGCCGACGAGGACGCCGATCGCGAGGTTGTGCGTGTAGACGACCGTCACGACGGTCGCGAGCATGACGATCGAGGAGGACCGTGGGTGGGTCTTCAGGTTCTTGATCGACGACCAGGAGAAGGTGCCGATCGAGACCATGATCATGATGGCGACGAGAGCGGCCATCGGGATCTGCGCCACCCAGTCTCCGAGCACGACGATCATGAAGAGCAGGAACACGCCCGAGGCGAAGGTCGAGAGCCGGCCGCGGCCGCCGGATTTCACGTTGATCATCGACTGGCCGATCATGGCGCAACCCGCCATGCCGCCGATGAAGCCCGTCGCCGTATTCGCGATGCCCTGGCCGACGCATTCCTGGTTCTTGTTGGACGGCGTGTCGGTCAGGTCGTCGACGATCGTCGCCGTCATCAGCGATTCGAGCAGCCCGACGACCGCGACCGCGGCCGAATAGGGCAGGATGATCCACAGCGTCTCGAGGTTGAGCGGGATCTGCGGGATCAGGAACACGGGCAGGGTCGAGGGCAGCTCGCCCATGTCGCCCACGGTCCTGAGATCGAAGCCGAAGACCATCGCAGCGGCCGTGAGGGCCACGATGCAGACGAGCGGCGAAGGGACGGCCGTCGTCAGGTAGGGAAAGAGGTAGATGATCGCGAGACCGGCCGCGACCATGACGTAGGTCAGGTTCGGCACGCCGACGAGCTCGGGGATCTGCGCCATGAAGATGAGGATCGCCAGCGCGTTGACGAAGCCGGTCATCACCGAGCGGGACACGAAGCGCATGAGGCTGCCGAGCCGCAAGAGGCCGGCGATCACCTGAAGCACGCCCGCGAGCACCGTGGCGGCGAGGAGGTATTCGAGCCCGTGATCGCGCACGAGCGTTATCATGAGAACCGCCGTCGCGGCGGTCGCGGCCGATATCATGCCCGGGCGCCCGCCGACGATCGCGGTAATGACGGCGATCGAGAAGGAGGCGTAGAGCCCGACCTTCGGATCGACGCCGGCGATGATGGAGAAGGCGATGGCCTCGGGAATGAGCGCGAGGGCGACGACGAGGCCGGCCAGGATGTCGCCGCGAATGTTGCCGAGCCACTCGCTGCGGTAGGCGATGAGTGAATGCATGAAAATTCCAGGCGTCTGACGCCGGCCGGAGGAAACTGATCCTCGGGGCCGCGAAGGTCTTATGAAACTGAGGAATCGGAGGGGCTGCGCCCAAATCAGGGCGCACGGATTCGATAGGATCTCTAGTAAAGGGAATTCTGCTGCACCGCAACGAGCGGTGGTGAGCAGCAGGCGGACGCACCGCGCATATCTCTGCCATTTCACCTGTCGCCCCGCGTGCGGGGGCTACACAAGGGGAGCCTTGTCGCTTATGTTGCGGCTATCCCCAGCACGCGAAAGTGCTTGGATTTCGAACACGCCGGAGGACATCGGCTCGCGCTCCATCGAGTGCGCCGTGACCTCGGCTTCGGAAGCTTAGGCCAAGGCCGCTCCGACGTTCGAGGTCCGAGCCGCAGATCCCGCCTGCGGCCGTATGGTCGCGGGCTAACGCACGCGCGTTTCCGGTCTCCCGAGAGCTTGAAGGAGACGGGCACATGGCAGCGGACAAGAACAGGACAATCTTCTCCTCGGTCGGCATACCGCATGGGACACCAGAGACGGCGGAACAGCCCAATGGCACCGACACCATCGCGCCGGCTGAAAAGTTCTACCTGAGGAAAAACATCAACAACGCTCGGGTGAGCGAGATCCTGCAGTACATGCGGGACTTCGGGCACGGGCGCACCGCGGTAGAGCACGACAGGCAGGAGGTGATCCTGCACGTCGAGGACCTGCGCGACGCCGAGCTGCTGAAGGCGAACTTCCGCGACCTCATCGATGGCGAGGTCGACCTGACGCGATGACGGAAGCAGCCACAGTCGGAGAATTTGAAAGTCCCACGACATCGCGGTGCGGAGAGTCGACCCACGAGACCCGGCGAACCTTCGCCATCATCTCCCATCCGGACGCAGGCAAGACAACGCTGACGGAGAAGCTTCTTACGCATCGGGTGCCATCCGGATGGCGGGCCAGGTGAAGGCACGTGGCGAACGCCGCCGGACGCGGTCGGACTGGATGGAGATCGAGCAGAAGCGCGGCATCTCGGTGACGTCGTCCGTCATGACGTTCGAGCACCAGGGCCTGACCTACAACCTGCTCGATACCCCAGGCCACGCCGATTTCTCCGAGGATACCTATCGCACGCTCACGGCAGTCGACGCCGTCGTCATGGTCATCGATGCGGCCAAAGGCATCGAGAGCCAGACGCTGAAGTTGTTCGAGGTCTGCCGGCTGCGGGACATTCCCATCATCACCTTCGTAAACAAGGTGGACCGGGAGGGCCGCGACCCGCTCGAGATCCTCGACGAGATCTCGGAGACCCTCGCGCTGGATGTCGTCCCGGGTTCCTGGCCGATCGGTCTCGGCGTCGACTTCAAGGGCGTCGTCAATCTCAGCTCCGGGAGGATGACGCTGCCCGACGGATCCCCGGGCGCCATCTCGCTTTCGCAGATGGACGAATGGATCGAGACCTCGGAGGTCACCGCAGATCCCGTCTATGGCCCTGCGCTGGAGGGGATGTCGATTGCCCGTGAGACGCTTCCCCCCTTCGATCTCCAGTCCTATCGGGAAGGGCACCTCACTCCGGTCTTCTTCGGGTCGGCCCTGAAGTCGGTGGGCATAGAAGACCTGCTCCAAGCGATCGGCGAATGGGCACCGTCTCCGCGACCTCAGCCCGCCGAGCCGGCACCGATCGATCCGGCCTCTCCAACGGTAACGGGCTTCGTGTTCAAGGTGCAGGCGAACATGGAACCGAACCACAGGGATCGCATTGCCTTCCTTCGCCTCTCCTCCGGCACGTTCCGGAGGGGCATGAAGTTGCGCCACCCCAGGCTCGGCCGTGACATCACCATCACAAGCCCCATGCTCTTCTTCGCACAAGAGCGCGAGACCGCGGACGAGGCCGTCGCCGGCGACATCATCGGCATTCCCAACCACGGCACGCTGAGCGTCGGTGACACGCTCTGCGAGGACGCGGAGACGCGCGTGACGGGAATCCCGAACTTCGCCCCGGAGCTGATCCGCCGGGTGCGCCTGTCCGACCCGATGAAGGCGAAACAGCTCGGAAAGGCGCTGAACGACCTCGCGGAGGAAGGCGTGACCCAGGTGTTCCGGCCGATGATCGGTGCGGACTGGCTGGTCGGCGTGGTCGGTTCGCTTCAGCTCGACGTCCTGTCGTCCCGGCTCGAGAAGGAGTGCCGCGTCCCCGCATCCCTCGAGAGCGCCGGCTTCGAAACCGCCCGGTGGATCGCGAGTGACGATCCGAAGGAATTCAAGCGCTTCGTTGCGGCCAATCGCGCCTCCCTGGCCGAGGACAGGGCGACCTTGACCGTTTTCCTGGCGAGAAACCCCTGGACGCTGGAGCGCACGCAGAAGGACTGGCCGCAAATCCGCTTCCTGAAGACGAGGGAACGCTCGTGATGACCAGCCCGAGAAGCCCCAAGAGTTCCGACGTCCTCATCAGCCGTATCCTGATCGGCAAGCCTGACGCGACGGTCGATGACATCAGGCGGCTCGTCCCGCAGGCCGCCGGCCTCGACGACAAGGCGCTGCGGCAGAAGATCGAGTACCTGAGGAAGCACAGGAAATCGAAGGCTCCCCTTTGATCTGATCCTGTCAGGCTCCGGCCGTGAAAGGGAGAAGGCGGGGACGCGCACGGAACCCGTTGCGGCGGCAGCCTTCCGGATCACCGGAGCAGCCGCGCGCAGTCCTCGGGCAGTAGCCCCATAACGATCATCGGGCCTCGCTGCGGCGGGGCGATTACCACCAACTTCTGGAGTCTAAGTCATGAGGATCGTCACCAACGGCGTCTTTCTCGAAGCCCATGTGGGCGACATCGCGCAACAGCCGGGCATCGCTGCGGTGGTGAATGCGGCAAATGCCGAACTCATGCCCGGCGGCGGTGTCGCCGGAGCCATCCACGCCGCCGCCGGGCCGGAGCTGGCGACGGTGTGCGCTCCGCTGGCACCCATCGCGCCCGGAGAAGCCGCCATCACGCCGGCGTTCGATCTGCCGAACGAGAAGATCATTCACTGTCTCGGCCCTGTCTACGGCCATGACCGGCCGGAGGCGGAGATCCTCGAGAGCTGCTATCGCAGTTCCCTCGAACTGGCGGAGGAGAACATGCTGGCCTCCGTCGCCACACCCGCGATTTCGACAGGTGCCTTCGGCTACCCGATCGACGAGGCCGCTGAGATTGCCTGCCGCACGGTCGCCGCGATGACGGCGGGGCTCCGGCACGTGCAGGTGGTGCGCTTCGTGCTCTACAGCCAGAAGGACTACGACGTCTTCGCGCGCGAACTCGTCAGAGCGGCGGCCCACGCTCGCCAGAACGGCGAGGCTGCCGCGTAGGGCGACGCGTCACGTGCGAAGCGGAGCGTTCCGGCGCTACTCCGGCGGGCGGCGGAGGTAAGCCCACATGTTGTCGCTCGTCGGTAGCCGACCGAAGCGACGCCAGCCTACCTCGAACCCCGCCCTCTCCGCCATGGTCCGCAGGGCGGAGGGCGTGAAGTAGTTCACGTGGTCGGGGAAGCGGAAGCCGCACCACGACCGTCCCGCCAACCGCCGGTTCAGGGACGCAAAGTTCGGCACCTTCACGACCGCGACGCCGCCTGGTCTCAGTGTCCTCATCAGCTCCCGCAGCACCTCCCGAGGCTGCGTCTCGTGCTCGAGGTAGGATCGCAGGATCGCACCGCGGAAGAAGCCGTTCTCGAACCGGGCGAGGCCCTCGGTGGCCGGGGCATGAATGCAGGCGCCGCCGCGGGCGCCGAACTCCCGGTCCGCCACGGCCGAAGACGCCGCCGAGACCTCGATGCCGTATGGCACGTAGCCCGGCGGCAGGCGCCGCCCCCGCATGCCAGACCCGCAGCCGATATCGAGGATCGGCCCCGGAGGCACCAATCCCGCCGCGAGTTGCTCGATCTCTCGCCTCGGAACGAGCTTCGTCCTCCAGCGCGTCGCGAGGCTCAGCCGGCGCCCGACGGGGCGTTGCTGCATGCGCAACGCCGCCTCCGCCTGGAAGGTCGTGCCCCAGGAAAGGGTTTCGCTCAGCTCGGCGACAACCGGTACGGGGTCGAGGTAGACGAACCCGCAGCGACGGCAGTTCTTGATGGTCCACGGCTCGGCGGAATAGCGGCTCGCCTCGG
>NZ_AWXZ01000019.1 GCF_000496075.1 Lutibaculum baratangense AMV1 | reverse complement strand
TTCCAAGAACACGTCCGCGCCGTCGTGCCGCTCGTCCGTGGCCAGCACGACCCGGACCACTTCGAGCATCCCGTCAACGTAGGCGGTTTCCACCTCGTCGATGTTCTCGGCATTGAAGCCGACGAAATGGGGCGTGGTCAGCGCCGTGTTCCCGGCCCTCGGGAAGTCGAGCAGCAGCCCGTAGCGACCCATGGCGAGGACTTCGCGCACGATGTCTTCCACCATGATCTGGAACGGGGCCTTGTCCACGGTGGCGCGAAGGCGCAGGGGTTCGAGGCGGGCGGGCAGGTGCAGGATGGGGTCTTTGCGCAGCGCGAGCCCCGTCATGAGGCGCAGCGTGGCCGCTGGCGCATCGTAGAAGCTGCCACGGGCGAGATAGGCGACATAATCGTCCGGCTGCATGGCCGAAGGTTTCGGGGTGTAGAGCTGCCCCGCGTCCCTGATGGCCTGCTCGCCGTCGAGGCAGGCGCGGATCAGGCGGTATTCGGATTTCAGGCGGTCGAATCTGACACGGGGCATGGCATGGTCCTTCTGTTCTGGCGGCCCTCGGAGGGCGGGAGGCGCGCAACCCCAAGGGCCGCCAGTGCTCACGCGCGCATGTCGAACATACGGGGAACAGGCGGGGAGGCGTTAGCGGAGTTTCAGGTGGAGCACAGGGCGCGCGTCCTGAGCGCCGCGTCCATGTAGGTCTGCTCGGCCACGAGGAGCGCATGGGCATGGCTGTCCGAGGGGTCTGCCTGCTGCACGACGAACGCGGCAAGCAAGCGACCGAGGGCTGCGCGGCGGGTGTCGGTGAGGCGGTCGAGTTCAATTTGCTCGGCCTTGGAGAGCAGGCGTGCGGGCGCGCCGTTGATCATATGAACCATGGGGTCTCCGTCTGCTGATGACGCTGCACGATGGACGACGCGGGCCGGGGCCGTCGACCACGGTTTCAGATGGCGGTGGGGCAGAGTCGGGTGTTGGAGGGGCGGAGACGGTGGCAGAAATTTCTCCGACACCGTGGGCCGCGGGATCGGCGCTGAGATCAGGGGGGTCGATTTCTGACGCCTTCGCCGCCATGTGCGAGGCGCGATACAGGCGACCACAGCATGTTGTGCCTCTGCCTGTGCCTGCCGCAACTTGCTGCATACTTCGGCAGCGTCGATGCTCGGACAACATACGTCATGTCAATGAGATCAAGCGGTTAGCGCCGGGTTTGTAGGTCTCTCGCAGGCAGAGCATCGTCCGAGGCGGCAGCGGCGAGCGTGCTCCACCTCGGAGGAAACCGGCCGAGTTCGGCGCAGCACGTCGCCCCGCTGCGCGGCTACGGTGTTGCAGGAATGTCGAATGGTGACAATGGTGACACGATGGTGACAGGGTTTTACCGTTGCAGATCAACCCGTTGTCACCATTGTCACCATTGTCACCATGAGTTTCATGCACGCGCGAGACGCCCCCGTCGTCGGGCCGCTGCCTCTCGCTCTGACGATGGGTCAGCGCGACGGTGACAATGGTGACAATGGTGACACAACGGGCCATCACTGCCGCCAACCCATTGATCTGAAAACGCTCCACCCTGTCACCATGCGCCGCGCACCCCGTCACCATGGGCGTCACCATTGTCACCATCATGCCTCGACGACCGACCTTGCGACATACCAGCCCGTGCCGCGGCGCGTGGCGTGCATCGTCAGCGTCAGGGCGAGCCGTCGCCCCGACTCCGCCTCGAACTCGAAGACGCGGCCGTTGAACCGCTTGAGGAAGGCGGCCATCTGCTTGCGCTCGTCCCCGAACCCGAAGTCGATCCCGATGTTCTGCGCCTTCACAAGGTCCACCACGTCGCCCGCGCGGACGGGCTTCGTCCAGTCTGCCCGTTCGACCGGCCGTCCATCCCCGTCGCGCGAGCCCGACGGGTCGGCCTTGCCTCGGTGCGCCCTGTCCATCCACCAGAAGAGCTCGCGAGCGATCTCTTCTTCCGGGTCCTCGGGCCTGCGGGTCTTGGGCGTCTCAAGGAAGCCACGGATGTTGATGCACTCGAACAGGCCCGACATCTTCGCCGCCCATTCCTCATAGGACGCCTTCGAGCCCTGCCCGAGCGGCATCCCCCGCTGGACCCAATACTGTATGATGGTGCAAGCGGCCCGCACCTGCTCCGCGTGATGCTCGCGCACCCAGACCTTCAGGTTCTTGATGCGGAACTGCGACACGTCGCGATCTTCCGGGTTCGCCATCTTCGCGTCCATGCGGATGTCGATGGTGCGCCGATAGAGCTCACCCGAGAGATCGGTGTTGTTGCCCGAGCCCACCCACTGCACCTTCACGGGCACGCGGAGCATCTTCGACACCCCGAGAATCCGGGCCGAATAGACCTCGGCCGTCAACGCCATCGCGAAGTGCGGCGAGTTCAGCACGTTGGCGTTGTCGAAGAAGATGCAGCGGACCCCCTCGATGAAGCAGGCGGTCAGCGTCTTGCGCATCTCGTCGTCGGACTTGGGCGGGGTCTGCACATCGGGCCAGTTGCCGAGGGTGGGGAACAGCGAGGTCTCGATGAACAGCGTGGCGCCTGTGCCAGGCGTCGGCTTGTTGATGAAATAGAGCGGCGTCGGGCCGAACATGTCGCGCATGTAGGGCTCAAGGATCATGGCAAGGGCGTGAACCTTGTCCGACTTCTCTTCGAAGGGAAACTGCGCCACCGGCAGCCACAACTGCCGCAGCGCCGACCGCACCTCGCGGGGCGTCGGGTCGCGCGGTACGTCCACCGCTACCCGCAGGTCGAGAAAGATGCCCGATGCCTCGTCGAAGCCGTTCTCGTCGAGCAGCCGCCCGTCGCGGGTGAACGTGGGCACGATGGACACTTGCTTGAGCTCGGGCACCGTCACGTCGCGGCGGCGAGCGGCAAGCATGTCCTCAACCGTGCTGCTGGGCGCAGAGGCCGTCTTCAACTTGTCGCCGTCGCGCAGCAGCCAGGTCGTGCAGCGGTTCAGCTCATGCTTGAGGCCCGAACCATCGAGCAGTTGCATCCGCCCAGCATCCACGCGAGCGAGCGCCTCGCCGAAGGCATAGACGCCCGGGTCGCCGTCAACGCGATACTCGGCCAGAGCATCCCATGCCTGCCGCGATACGTCGGCCACCTCGGGCGAGAGATAGACGGCAGAACCTCGGCCATGCGGGTTGCGCTTCTTCCAACCGAGCCAGACGGCAATCTCCTGCATCCATTCGATGGGGATGCCCATGAGCGCCGCGGCCTTCGGGATGCCCGCGACCTTTTTGCCACCTTCAAGCCGTTTGAGGGTACGGTGGGCCTTCTCGGACCGCATCTTGACTTCGCTATCGCCCGCAGCGCGGCAGAGGCGGATCATGAAGTTCTGGATGTTCTGCTCTGGCCAGCCCGCCCGCACCATGCACCCGGTCAGGGCGAGGGCGAAATCGTCGCGCGACCCTTCCCCCGGATAGAACCTGATCAGCACGGCGAGCGCCGCAAGGCCACCAAGGGTGCTGACGATGGCATCCACGGACGCCTCCTGCGGCAGTACCTCGTTGAACCACTGCAACTCGTCACCGTCAGGGTGGATCGAGTCAGGCATCATCGCCTGATATGCCTCGCCCGTCGCGGACGTGCGCAGCTCGCAGACCGTATAGGCATGGTCGCCCGCGAGCGGCGGCGCGCCCGCAACCTTCGGCAACCTGAACGTCACGGGCGCGGGCAGGTCTGCGCGATAGACGAGATGCGTCAGCGTCCCCTGACGGCCCCACGCCAAGGTGTCATATTCCCCGTCCGTCATGAGCGAACGAAGCTCCGGCCAGTCGAGATCGACATCCACCATGCCGGGTTCGATCATGAGGCCGACCTGCTTGCCGAGATCGTCGAGGGTATAGGCGTTGTCGCCCCACTTGTCGTGCAGAGGCCGCTTCTGCCTGTCACGGAGCGGGACGAGACGGTAACCCGCCTCGATCAGCTCCTTTTTCACGGCTTCTGCCTCCACGGGTCCGTCTGGCCCTTGGAGATGTAGGCGTCGAGGTCCGACTTCTTGTAGCGGATGCGGCCACGGCCTGCGCCGATGCGATAGTAGCGGGGGCCGAGGCCCTCGAAGCGCCAGTATTCGAGGCAGGAGACAGAGCGGGCAAGGTATTCGGCAGCCTGCCGCGTATCAAAGAACAGGTCACGGTCAGCCATGACGACATACTCCAGGGGTTGGGTTGGAGCTGTCGCCTGCGATTGTGACCCCGTCCTCGCCTCCCACCGTATGTCGTGGGGCGCCGTGACACGCAGACTCTCCCCCGCTCGGGTTATCGCGGGGCAGGAGCAAGTTCGGATAAAGTAGTGCGGCGTTCTCGGGCTTGCAAGATTTTTCTTCACTATTGACCTGATAAATCAGGTACTTGCGTTTAAACGCCCTAGGCTTGGAGTCCCTTGCGCTCCAAGACACTGACAACGCGGGTCATTGGCTCGCGGAGCTTTTCGTGGTCCACCACAACATAATGGGCGCCCGTCACGGAAGTCGGCGTGTGGTTCAGCAGCCGGCCGACCGTCTCTTCGAGCAGCCCGGCCTCCGTCACGCCCACGGTCGCGAACGTCCGCCGATGGGCATGGGGCGACCAAGTGATGCGCGCGGGGCTCTTGAGGTGCTTCGCCTGCCGCCGCCCGTGAAAGACATATTCCGACTGATAGGCGCGCATCGGGTCGAGGATCGCATGATGCGCGTCGAGCAAGGGCAGATCGAAGGCGCGGCCGTTCTTCGTGCTGGGCAGATGCAGATGATCCCGGCGCACCTGATCCCAGCGCAGTGTCCGCGCCTCGTCGAGCCGCAGGCCCGTGAACAGCAGGAAGCGATAGAAGGCGGTGTGAACCTCGTTTTCCAGCGCTTCGATCTCGGCCTTCCAGCGAGGCAGGTCGCATATTATCACCGCTGACGGCGTTTCCTCGTGCCACTCAATCGCCATGGTCGGGCATTCGGGCAGGTCATGCACGCGGCGGGCATGGTTGTAGATGGCACGGAAGGACTTGAGGACATGGTTGGCCGCGCGCTCGCCGCCGAACTGGGTCTCGCGGCCGAGCGCATCGCGGCCGACGCGCGGCTCTGAGATGCGCCTGTGCGCCTCGACGGCCATGCCCTTCGTGATCTCGTTCAGCGGCAGGCGCAGCCAGCTTTTCAGATGGATTCGCATCTGGGTTTCGACCGAGGTGCGGTTGTGGTCGGAGCGCAGCTTCGGGCGGGCAAGGTAGGTCTCGAGCGCCTGCTCGAGCGTCGGTATCTTCGCGGCCGTCAGGCGACGGGCGGCGACCCCGGACGAGTGCTCGACGGCGAGCTCCATGGCGACCATGCGCGCCTGCCCCGCATTGATCAGCGGGAAGGCGCCGATCTTCGTCCGCTGCGTGCGCCCGCGGACATCCTTCTGGAAATAGAAGGTCTTGCTCGTCTTGCCGGTGAACAGAGCGAAGCCGCGCACCTCAGTGTCCCAGTACTTCGCGTCGGGCTCGGCCGTGCGGCAGAGTGTGTCCGTGATCTTCTTCCTGTGTGCCATGACGCAACCCCATTGCAGGCATTTTGTAGGCGCGCCGTTGCAACTCACTCGGACACGCTGCCGCAACACAAAGCGGTTTCCTAAGCGTTTTCAACCGTCTTGTGAGGTCTTGGGGTTTGCTTCCACTGATGTCATCAGCTTGGGAAGCTGACGTTCTACCACTGAACTACGCCCGCGTGAGGCTAGACATCGTATGGCGGGGCGGGGCTTGTCAAGCCGAAGCGGTGCTGGTCGCCGTAGGCCCGGTGCGCCTTCGGTGACCCTCGGCTCCCGCGGCGGCCTCTTCAGGTTGCGCGGAAATGCTTCGACAGCTTCAGGCCCTGAGCCTGGTAATGCGAGCCGATGTCGGTGCCGTAGAGCGTCTCCGGCCGCTCGGTCAGCCGCTCGTAGACGAGGCGGCCGACGGTCTGGCCGTCCTCGAGGATGAAGGGCACCTCCCGCGAGCGCACCTCGAGCACGGCGCGGCTGCCGTGCCCGCCGGCCGCGGCATGGCCGAAGCCCGGATCGAAGAAGCCGGCATAGTGGACCCGGAATTCTCCCACGAGCGGATCGAACGGCACCATCTCCGCGGCATAGGCGGGCGGGACGTGGACGGCCTCCTTCGAGGCGAGGATGTAGAACTCGTTCGGGTCGAGGATCAGCGTGCCGCTCGCCGTCTCGAGCCGCTCCCAGAACTCGCCGACCTCGTAGCCGTCGCGGCGGTCGACGTCGACGACGCCGGTATGGCGCTTCGCGCGGTATCCGACCACGCCCTGCTCGCCCGTCAGGTCGACGCTCACGGCGATGCCGCCGGCGATGTCGGGGGCACGTCCCGCCACGAGATCCTCGCGCTCGTGCAGCTCGAGCGTCTCCTCGTCGCTCAGCGTCGCGCGGCCGCGGCGGAAGCGCAGCTGCGAGAGGCGCGATCCGGTGCGCACGAGGACCGGGAAGGTGCGCGGGCTGATTTCGAGGTAGAGCGGGCCCACATAGCCCTGCTCCACCGAGTCGAAGGCGCGCGACCGGTCGGCGATGACGCGGGTGAAGACGTCGAGCCGCCCGGTGGAGCTCTTCGGGTTGGCGTCGGCCGCGATCTCGTCCGGCAGGGCGAGGCTCTCCAGGAGCGGCACGAGATAGACGCAGCCCGTCTCCAGCACGGCGCCGCCGGTCAGGTCGATCTCGTGCAGCTTGAGCGCCTCGAGCCGCTCGGCCACCGAGCGACGCGGGCCCGGCAGGAAGCTCGCCCGGATGCGATAGGCGACGCGGCCGAGCCGCAGGTCGAGGCTCGCCGGCTGCACCTGGTCCGGCGCGGGGGGCGTCTCGGTCCGGATCCGGCCGCCGGCGAGCAGCCGCTCGATCTCGTGCGCGGGAAGGACGCCTCGCGTGCCGTTCGTCTCTGCCATGCCTGCCGTCTCGCCTCTCGTGCCCGGTGCGCCGAAGCATTATCCGAGCGGGCCGCGCTCGCCAAGCGCGGAAGCCCCCGCAATGCTTGACGCGCGCGCGGGGTTGCGGCATGAGGGGCGGATCGATCGTGGTGATTTGGGCCGGCCGGCTTGCAGCCACGTAAAACAAGTCGCTAAAAGGCCGGGCGCGACGGGCCCGGGGACGCTTCGATGTCAGGCGTCGCACCGGGCATTTTCGTTCCCGGCCCTCCATTGGAGGCACCATCTTGAACGACGCTCCCCATTCCGACGACGGCTTCGCCCTCGCCACCGACCTCGTCCATGGCGGCACGCTGCGCAGCCAGTTCGGCGAGACCTCCGAGGCGCTCTTCCTCAACTCGGGCTTCGTCTACGACACCGCCGAGGCCGCCGAGGCCCGGTTCAAGGGCGAGGCGCCGGGCTACGTCTACTCGCGCTACGCGAACCCCACGGTCTCGATGCTCGAGGAGCGGATGTGCCGCATCGAGGGCGCCGAGGCCGCGCGCGCCACGGCGAGCGGCATGGCCGCGGTGCACGCGGCGCTGATGTGCCAGCTCAGGGCGGGCGACCACCTCGTCGCCTCGCGGGCGCTCTTCGGCTCCTGCCTCTACATCGTGGAGGACCTCCTGCCGCGCTTCGGCGTCGCGACCACGATCGTCGACGGAAGCGACCTTGAGGCCTGGCGCGACGCGGTCCGGCCCGAGACGAAGGTCTTCTTCCTGGAGACGCCGACGAACCCGACGCTCGAGGTCCTGGACCTGAAATCCATCTGCGACATCGCCCGCGAGGCCGGCGCGCGCGTGACGGTCGACAACGTCTTCGCCACGCCGCTCGGCCAGCGTCCCCTCGAGCTCGGCGCCTCCGTCGTCGTCTACTCGGCGACGAAACATATCGACGGGCAGGGGCGTTGCCTCGGTGGCATCATCCTGGGCAGCGAAGAGTTCGTGACGACGGAGCTCAAGGACTTCTACCGGCACACAGGGCCCTCCATGAGCCCGTTCAACGCGTGGGTGCTCCTCAAGGGGCTCGAGACGCTGCCGCTTCGCGTCGAGCGACAGGTCTCGACGGCCGCGCGGCTCGCGGAGCGGCTCGCGGGCCAGCCCGGCGTCAGGCGGCTCGTCTATCCCGGCCGTCCCGACCATCCGCAGCACGAGCTCGCGAAGCGCCAGATGCGCAACGGCGGCCCGATGATCGGCATCGAGATCGAGGGCGGCAAGGAGGCGGCGTTCCGCTTCGCCAACGCGCTCCGGGTGATCAAGATCTCGAACAATCTGGGCGACGCCAAGAGCCTGATCACCCATCCGGCCACGACCACGCACCAGCGGCTGACGCCGGAGGCGCGGGGCCAGCTCGGTATCGGCGACGGCCTCTTGCGCGTGTCGGTGGGGCTCGAGGATCCAGACGACCTCGAGCGCGACCTTCGGCGCGGCCTGATGGCGCTGAAGGGCGCGTCCTGACCATGTACAGGGCGGTGACGCGGGATATCGAGGTGACGGTCGAGCCGACCTACTGCCCCGACCGCTCCTCGCCCGATCAGAGCGCCTATTTCTGGACCTACACGATCGAGATCACGAATCTCGGCGCCGAGACGGTCCAGCTTCTGAGCCGGCGCTGGATGATCATCGACGCGCTCGGCAAGCGCATGGAGGTGGCGGGCCCAGGGGTCGTCGGCGAGCAGCCGACGCTCGGGCCCTCCGACTCCTTCCGCTACACGAGCGGCGTCCCCCTCGCCACCGCGTCGGGGATGATGTCGGGCGCCTACGAGATGATCACGGAGGACGGAGAGCGCTTCGAGATCGACGTTCCGACCTTCTCGCTCGACACGCCCGAGGCATCCAGAACGCTCAACTGAGGCGCCGCGCGTTCAGTGCGGCCAGGCCGCGAAGGCGACGCCATGGCGCCACCGGCTCCTCCACGAGGTAGGTCCGCGGCGAGGTCCCCTCAGACGACCCGGAAGACTGCTCGGGAGGCAGGCTCCCGCACGAGATCGACGCGATTGCCGTCCCAGTGATAGTCGAGGTGGCGGCCCTGGACCGGGTTCCTGGCGAGGTCCGGATAGAAGAGGGCGGCACACGAGCCCCCGGGGCATCTGACGCTCGGATACTCGAGTCCGTCCGACCCGCGGCGCCTGAGCTCGCGCGCGAAGGCCTGGCTCGCCCGGTAGTCGTCGGGGTCGAGAACCGCCGGATGGCTCTCGGCGTGGATGGCGTGGAGATCGCCCTCGACGTCCATCACGATCTCGCGGAACTGCGACGTCCACCCCGGCGGCTCGGCGGTCGCCCGCATGAAGCGGGCATGGTGATGGATCGTCTCGGCGAGCGCGACCTCGAAGGTCCGGCCGACATAGAGAACGCCGTAGCTGCCGTCGGAGAACCGGCTCGGCCGATCCGGCGAGACGTGCGTGAACGGCGCCATCAGGTAGCTCGAGCCGGCACCGCCCACGCGCCGGCCGGCCGGCACGAGGTCGATCTCGCCGATCCCCTCGACCAGGCGCGGGTTCGACTTCTGCTCGGCCGAGAGGATCGCCGGCCAGTCCTCCGGGTCCGCGATGTCCTCGAAGAGGTCGACCGGCGGGTAGAGGCTGCGGATGATGCGGCGGGCGCCCGTCCAGGAGACACGCTCCACCGGCGGCAGGCCCGTCACCAGGCACCGCGCTCGGCGTCGAGATAGCGCCTCACCCGGACGATGTCGGCGAGTTCGCCCCGCAGCATGACCTCCAGGGCGGACCTGCCTCCGAAGGCGTCGTTCCCGGCACGAACCCACTCGTAGACGCGGTCCGACCTCCCGAAGATGATCCGCAGGGCCTTGTGGATCCCCATCAGGTTCGACAGCCTCGTTCTCCCGTCGCGGCCGAGCTGGCCCGGCTGACCGCCCTTCCAGCGGCGCCAGGTGCGGATGTTCAGGTCGAGGAGCGTCGCCGCCTGCTCGTCCGTCAGCCTCCAGCGGGCGAACAGCTTGACGACGGCCCGGAACATGGCCTGCGCCTCCTCGGCGGTGATGCGGGCCTCGGCGGGCTGGTGCGGCGCGGCGTCGACGGGAACGAGAGCGATCATGACGACTCCTTTGCCATGACAGAACTATATGGAAAGAAGTTGCCACATGGCAAGAGGGCCCGCCGCCACGGGGCGGCCGGGTGGCGGACGCGCTGGCCCTCCGCTCGATTTTCCGGTGACATTCGAAAAACGGCCTGTCGGGATTTCCGGCACCCGTTCGTCCTTTGCGCGAGGCGGGATGCCGGAGTCACCGTGGCAGCGGTGGGAGCCGGCAGGATGCTCGCCTCCGCGAAGAAGGAGAGGAAGCCTGAGATGGACAGACTGACGACCTGCCTGTGGTTCGACCACGGCGAAGCGAGCAAGGCGGCGGAATTCTATGCCGCGACCTTCCCCGACAGCCGGGTCGGCCGGGTGAACGCGGCTGCGGCCGACTATCCCGGCGGCCGGGAAGGCGACGAGTTGACGGTCGAGTTCACGGTGCTCGGCCGGTCCTTCGTCGGCCTGAACGGCGGCCCGGTCTTCACGGCGAACGAAGCCGTCAGCTTCATGGTCGTGACCGAGGACCAGGACGAGACCGACCGCTACTGGAAGGCGATCGTGGAGAATGGCGGCCAAGAGAGCGCTTGCGGCTGGTGCAAGGACCGCTGGGGCTTCTCCTGGCAGATCACGCCGAGGCGGTTGCTGGAGCTGACGACGGATCCCGATCGTGCCATGGCGAGGCGCGCCTTCGAGGCCATGTTGACGATGAAGAAGATCGACATCGCCCACCTGGAGGCCGCGGTGGCCGCCACGCCCGGCGGGACGCCGTGACCCTGCCGAGCACCGCCCACACGCGGCGCTACTCCCCGTGGGGAGCGAACATCTGGGCGAGCGTCTTGATCTCGCCCGGGTCCTCTACGGCATAGCCGGGCATGGCGGAGATCGCGGTGCCGAACTCCTCGCTCCGCATCACGTCGAGCACCTGCCTGAGCGCGTCCGTCCCCAGCGCCTCCTTCCGACATACGAAGAAGTAGTCCTCGGTCAGGAGGGGCACGAAATCGAGGCCGAACTGGCGGGCCGCCGCCTCGAAGCCGAAGCAGACATCCGCCATCCCGCTCGCGACATAGGCCGCGACCGCGGCATGCGTGAATTCCGCCCGCTCGTAGCCGTTGATCGCCTCCCGATCGAGCCCGTGCAGCTCGATGAGCTGCTCCAGGAGCAGGCGCGTTCCCGACTCCGGGTCGCGGTTCACGAACCGCACGGCGGGATCGGCGAGGCGGTCGAGCGAGGTGATCCGGAGCGGATTGCCCTGCCTGACCATGAGGCCCATCTCGCGCGTCACGAAGCTGATCACGCGATGCTCGCTCGCGTTCAGCCAGGGCTTGGCGTCCTCGATGCTGCGCGCCCTCAGCGGGCCCTGCGGCAGGTGCATGCCGGCGAGGTCGCACGAGCCGTTCGCCAGCGAGACGAGGGACGTCTGGTTGCTGATGTAGCGCAGGTCGACATTGACGCCGCCGCGTCGGGCGAGCACCTCCTGCAGCTTCTGGACGGCGAAGCCGTGGCTCGCGTGCATCCGGATCGTCGTGGAGCCGTCGGGCAGGATCTGGTTGATCTCGGTCTCGAGCTCGCGGGCGAGGTTCTGCAGCTGGGGCCCGAGCCGCGCCTGCAGGCGCTGTCCCGCCCAGACGAGCTTCTCGCCGAGTGGCGTCAGCACCGTGCCGCGCCCCCGGCGGCGCTCCACGAGCGGCGCGTTGAAATAGGCCGACCAGCGCTCGATGAGGTTCCAGCAGTGGCGGTAGGACAGCTGCGCGCTCTCCGCCGCGCGGGTGATCTTCCCCGTCTCCCGGATCTCGTTCAGGAAATCGAGCATGACCAGCATCGAGTGCGCCTCCCCGTCGCGGGTGAAGCGCCAGGCAGGTTCGATCGTTACCCGCATCATCGGCACGGTCTCCAGATGTCAGGCCGCTGAATTATGCACAAGAATTCATATTCGGGGCCAGTGTGATCTGAACTCGATATCATATTCCTTGCTACGAAATAAGCCCTAATATCTTCACCAACGCCGCTTGAGCACGACGATGTCCTCGAGTGAAACAGGCAAGAAAGTTCATATTTAGGGAGTAGGGATCATGACGGTTCACATGCTCGACGTCACGAAGGGGTTGTTCATCGACGGGCGGTTCTCCGCTCCGCTCTCCGGTCGATCCTTCGCAACCTCCAACCCCGCGACGGGCTCGCTGATCACGCATGTCGGCGAGGCGGATGCGGTCGACGTGGACAGGGCCGTGCGCTCGGCGCGCGCGGCCTTCGAGGGCCCGTGGGGCCACATGCGCGCGGCGGAGCGCGGGCGGTTGCTGTCGCGGCTCGCCGAGCTCGTTGGCGAGAATCTCGACGAGCTCGTCGACCTCGAGAGCCTGGATTCGGGCAAGCCCGTCTCTGCGATCCGGCGTCAGGATCTTCCGGCCGTGCTCGACACGCTGACCTACTACGCCGGCTGGGCCGACAAGATAAACGGCCAGGTCATCCCGGCGCGTGCCGATGCGCTCACCTACACCGTCCGGGAGCCGATCGGCGTCGTCGGCGCGATCGTGCCCTGGAACTTCCCGCTGATGATCGGCGTGTGGAAGCTCGCGCCGGCGCTGGCCTGCGGCTGCACGGTGGTGCTGAAGCCGGCCGAGCTGACCTCGCTCACGGCGCTCAGGCTCGGCGAGCTCGCGATGGAGGCGGGCTTCCCCGCCGGCGTGCTGAACGTCGTGCCGGGGCTCGGCAAGACGGCTGGCGCGGCGCTCGTCGACCATCCCGACGTCGACAAGGTGACGTTCACCGGATCCCCCGCCGTCGGCCGGCAGATCCTGCGGAGCGCGGCGGGCAACCTGAAGCGGGTGACGCTCGAGCTCGGCGGAAAGTCCGCCAACGTGATCTTCCCGGACGCCGACGTCGAGGCGGCCGCGAAGGCTGCCGCCGCCGGGATCTTCTTCAACTCCGGCCAGGTCTGCTCCGCCGGTTCCCGGGTGCTCGTCCACGAGGACGTTCACGACGAGGTCGTCGAGCGGCTGGTCGACCGCGCCGCGCGGCTGCGCCTCGGCGATCCCCTCGATCCCGCGACGCAGATGGGCCCTCTCGTGTCGGAGACCCAGATGGAGCGGGTGCTCGGCTATGTCGAGATCGGCCGGCGGGAGGGCGCGACGGTGGCGGTCGGGGGCGGCCGCGTCGGCGACGAGGGCTGTTTCGTCGCCCCCACCGTGCTGACCGGGGTCGAGCACGACATGCGCGTCTCCCAGGAGGAGATCTTCGGCCCCGTCGTTTCGGTCGTCCGGTTCCGCGACGAGGAGGAGGCCGTGCGCATGGCGAACGGCACCGCCTACAGCCTGGCCGCCGGCGTATGGAGCTCGGATCTCGGGCGGATCCACCGCCTCGCGAAGCGCATCAGGGCGGGCACCGTCTGGGTGAACACGTTCGGCCCGACCGATATCCGCCTGCCCTGGGGCGGCAGCCGCGATTCGGGCTTCGGGCGGGAGCACGGCGAGGCCGCGATCGAGAACTTCACCGAGCCGAAGGCCGTCTGGATCAACACCGCCGCCTGAGACGCCGCGGGGTGACGACGCGAAGAGGGCCGGCGGATCCGTGGGGCCCTCTTCGGCGCGTCTCCCCCCACGCGTCCCTAACCGGCCTCACTTCGCCCGGGGATCGAGGGCGTCCCTGAGGCCGTCGCCGAGGACGTTGAACGACAGGACGGTGAGGAAGATCGCCATCCCGGGATAGATCGCCATCCAGGGGGCGTTGCTCAGGAAGCGCTGGGCGGAGTTCAGCATCGAGCCCCAGGACGGCATCGGGGGCTGCTGGCCGAGGCCGAGGAAGGAGAGGCTCGCCTCGGCGATCACGGCGGCGGCGATCGTCAGCGTCACCTGGACGAGAAGCGGCGGCAGCACGTTCGGCAGGATGTGGCGCAGCGCGATGCGCCAGCCGGGATTTCCGACGGCCCGTGCCGCCTCGACATAGTCCTCCGCCTTCACCGTCAGCACCTGGCCGCGCGTCAGCCTGATGAAGATCGGGGTCGCGGAGATGCCGATCGCGATCATCGCGTTCGTCAGGTTGGGGCCGAGGAACGCGGCGAGGGCGATGGCGAGGATCAGGAAGGGGATCGCCAGCATCGCGTCGGTGAGGCGGCTCAGGGCGGCGTCCACCCAGCCGCCGACATAGCCGGCGAGGAGGCCGAGCGGCACGCCGAAGATTACGGCGATGACGATCGAGACGACGCCGGCCGCGAGCGAGGCGCGGGCCCCGTAGAGCACCCGCGAGAAGACGTCGCGGCCGACCTCGTCGGTCCCGAACCAGTGCTGCCAGGACGGCGCCTGCCGCACCGCCGTCCAGCTCTGCTGCGTCGGGTCGTAGGGCGCGAGGAGCGGGGCGAGGAGGGCCGCCAGCACGATGACGACGACCACGCAGAGCGCGACGAGCGCCGCCGGCCGCGCCTTCAGCCGTCGCCATACCCTCCGTCGCGGGCTGTCCACGAGATGGTCGTGGCTTCCGGCCCCGGAGACGGTTGCGGGTTCCGTGGCCGCGCTCATGTGCGCAGCCTCGGATTGGCGAGGATGTAGCCGAGGTCGGCGAGGAGGTTCATCAGGATGTACGTCGCGGCGGTGATCAGGACGACGCCCTGCACGACGGCGTAGTCGCGGTTGAACACGGCGTCGACGATCAGCTTCCCGAAGCCGGGGATGGAGAAGATCTGCTCGGTCAGGACCGCGCCGGAGAGGAGCGTGCCGAACTCGAGCGCCCCGAGCGTGATGACCGGCGTGATGGCGTTGCGCACGGCGTGCTTCCACACGACCGTCCGCTCGTGCAGGCCCTTGGCGCGGGCGGTGCGGACGTAGTCGCTGTCGAGGGCCTGGAGCATGGCGGAGCGCATGTGGCGCATGATGACGCCGGCGATCGCCGTACCGAGCACGATCGCCGGCAGGATGGTCGTCGCGAGGCTTCGCTGCACGTCGACGAACGGGCTCACATAGCCCGAGGCCGGCAGCCAGCCGAGCTTCACCGCGAAGAGCAGGATCAGCATGATGCCGAGCCAGAAATTCGGCGTTGAGATCCCGGCCAGCGCGAACACGTTCACGGCGTGGTCGGTCGCCGTGCCGCGCTTCACCGCGGAGATCACGCCCGCCGGAATGCCGATCAGGAGCGCGATCGCCATGGCCATGAACGCGAGCTGCAGCGTGACCGGCAGCTTCTGTAGGATCAGCTGCCCCACGGGCAGCCGCAGCCGCATCGATTCGCCGAGGTCGCCCTGCAGCACGCCGCCGATCCAGTGCACGTATTGCACGGGCAGCGGCTTGTCGAGGTTGTAGCGCTTGCGGATCTGCTCCACGACCTCCGGGGTCGCCTCCTCGCCGGCCATCACGAGGGCGGGGTCGCCCGGCAGGAGGTGCTGGAGCGAGAAGATCAGCACGGATACGAGGAACAGCGTCGGGACGAGCTGGACCAGACGTCTGCCGATGAGGGTGAACACTGTCGCGCCGCCTTCGTGGCGCCCTCCCGCCGCAGGCGCGGGGGAGGGCGCTCGCCTAGCTCATTCGAGCGTGACGCCGACCACCCGGACGAGCCCGTCGGGCCTCTGCTCGTAGCCCTCCAGCCGGTCCGTGTGCGCGATCAGCATGGCGCGGTGGTAGAGGTAGAGCACCGAGCCTTCCGTCAGCCACTCGTCGGCAAACTTGGCGTAGGCGGCCTTGCGGTCCTCGAAGGTCGTGGCGGTACGCGCCTCGTTCAGGGCCGCGTCCGCCGTCTCCGTGCTGTAGCGGCCATAGTTGAGCGGCCCGCCCGTCGAGGCGAAGGAGTAGATGTTGCCGTCGGGATCCGGGCGGCCGGACCACGCCAGCATGAAGGCCTGGAAGCGGCCCGCCTCGGCTTCCGAGAGGCCCGTGGCGAACTCCACCACCCGGATCTGCATGTCGAAGCCGGCCTCCGACGCCATCGCCTGGATGACCTCCGCGACCTGCCGGGTCTCCGGGTTGTTCGGCACCATGAAGTCCACGACCACAGGCGTCTGCACCCCCGCCTCCTCCAGAAGCTCCCGGGCGCGCTCGACGTCGCGCTCGGGGATCGGGTGGCTCTCCTGGTACCACTGGTTCTGCGGGCTCACCCACTGGTTGCCGGGGAAGAACTCGCCGTTGAACACGACCTGGTTGATCGCCTCGCGGTCGAGCGAGAGGTTCAGGGCCTGCCGCACCCGGGCGTCCTGCCCGAGCGGGTTCTCGGCGGCGGCGCCGTTCCCGACGTTCAGCGTCATGCCCTGGTAGCCGAGCTCGGTCACGATCGCGAGCTCGAGATTGCCGCTCTCGCGGATCGCGGAGATGTCCGTCGCGAGCGCGCGCTCTATCAGGTCGAGATCGCCCGACTGCAGGTTCGCCAGCCGCACGCTCGAATCCTCGATCGGGCGGTAGACGATCCGGTCGATGTGCACGTTCTCGGCATCCCAGTACTCCTCGAAGCGCTCGACCGTGATGTGGTCCTGCTGGACGCGCTCGACGAACCTGTACGGCCCGGCGCAGACGGGCTGGTTGCCGAACTGGTCGCCGAGCTCCTCCGCCGCCTTGGGCGACACCATCATCCCGGAGCGGTCCGTCAGGGAGGCGATGAGGGGGGCGAAGGGCGCGCTGAGGTTCAGCTGCACCGTCAGGTCGTCGACGACCTCGACGCTCTCGACCGCCGTCAGCTCCGCGCGCCGGAACGAGCCGTCCATCTCGCGGTGGCGGTCGAGGGAGTACTTCACCGCCTCGGCGTCCATCGGCTCGCCGTCGTGGAATTTCACGTCCGGCCGCAGGCGGATGGTCAGCGTCTTGCCGTCCTCGGACGTCTCGTGCTCGAGGGCGAGTTGCGGCACGATGTTCAGGTCGGCGTCGATGTCGAAGAGCTTGTCGCAGATCGAAGCGAAGACGATGCGTCCGACATAGGTCCGCCCCAGCGTCGGGTCGAGGATGTCCGGGTCCTCGGCCAGGCCGACCCGGAGGGTGGATTGCGCGGCGGCGCCGCCGGTCGCGGCGGTCAGCATCGCGGTCGCGATCGCGGCCGCCAGTGTCAGATGTCTCACGAGCACTCTCCCCTGTTGGGCGGCACGTCAGGCCGCCGTCTGCCCCCGCGGCGCCGAGAAGGCCGCGAACAGTCTCTTCAGAGCCGGGTCGACCCGCTCCTCCCTCGGCAGTATGTCGCCGGGATGCGGCAATGTCCGCCAGAAATGACAGGCCGACCTGTGTTCGTCGCCGTCGAGCGGCGGCCGCTCCTGGCGGCAGATCTCCTGCGCGAACGGACAGCGCGTGTGGAGATGGCACCCGGGCGGCGGCGCGACCGGGCTCGGCACGTCGCCCTCGAGCAGCTGGCGCTTGCGCCTGGTCGCCGGGCTCGGCGCGGGAATGGCCGAGAGAAGCGCACGGGTATAGGGGTGGCGTGGATCGGCGAAGACCTGCGCGGCCGGCCCTATCTCGACGATGCGGCCGAGATACATCACCGCGACCCGGTTCGCGGCATGGCGCACGACGCCGAGATCGTGCGAGATGAAGAGGTAGCCGAGCGACAGCCGCTCCTGGAGGTCCTTCAGGAGGTTCAGGATCTGCGCCCGAATCGAGACGTCGAGCGCGGAGACCGGCTCGTCGCATACGATCGCCTTCGGCTCCGCCGCCAGCGCCCGCGCGATCACGATCCGCTGCCGCTGGCCGCCCGAGAACTCGTGGGGAAACCGCGAGGCGTGCCGGCCGTTGAGGCCGACCTGCTCGAGCAGCTCCGCCACGCGCCGGCCGCGCTCCTGCGCCGGCACGATCCGGTGCAGCATGAGGGGCTCGGCGAGGATCTCGCCGACCGTCATCCGCGGATTGAGCGAGGCGAAGGGGTCCTGGAAGATGATCTGGACCTTCCGCCGCAAGTGCCGCAGGCGGCGGGCGGGCAGGGCGGTCACGTCCTCGCCGTCGATCGTCACCCGGCCGCCATCGGCCGGGATCAGCCCCATCGCGACGCGGCCGAGCGTGGACTTGCCGCACCCCGATTCCCCGACGAGCGCCAGGGTCTCGCCGGGATGGAGCCTCAGCGACACCCCGTCCACCGCCTTCACGGTGGTGCGGGGGCGGCCGAGGAAGGTTCGCGACGCGACGAAGTGCTTCGTCATGTCGTCGAGCGCGATGACCGGGCCGGCGTTCATGCCACGAGCCTCTGCAGCGGCGCCCGCCAGCAGCGGGTCAGCCTGCCGTTCTCGACCGGGATGAGCGGCGGCATCTCCTCGCAGCGCTCGATGCGGAACGGGCAGCGCGACCTGAAGCGGCAGCCGGTCGGGCGGCGGCTCATGTCTGGCACGGACCCGGAGATCACCGCCAGCTCGCCCTGCTCGGCATCGAAGCGCGGCAGCGCGCCCAGGAGCCCGACCGTGTAGGGGTGCTGCGGAAAGGCGAAGAGATCCTGGACCGCCGCCCGCTCGACGATCTGTCCCGCATACATCACCGCCACCTCGTCGCAGACCTCCGCGACCACCCCGAGATCGTGGGTGATCAGGATGATGGCGGCCCGCGTCTCCTCGCGCAGCCTGCGCATCAGTTCGAGGATCTGGGCCTGGATCGTGACGTCGAGTGCCGTCGTCGGCTCGTCCGCGATCAGGAGCTGCGGGTCGCAGGCGAGCGCCATGGCGATCATCGCGCGCTGCCGCATCCCACCCGACAGCTGGTGCGGATACTCCTGAAAGCGCGCCTCCGGCTCGGGGATGCGGACCTTGCGGAGCATCTCGATCGCCCGCGCTCGGGCCTCCCTTCGGCCCACGCTCCGGTGGCGGAGGATCGCCTCGCTGATCTGGTCGCCGATCGTGTAGGCGGGGTTGAGCGACGTCATCGGCTCCTGGAAGATCATCGCCATCCGGTCGCCACGGAGGTCCCGAAGCCGTCGCGCCGACTCCTTCAGGAGGTCGCGCCCCTCGAAGCCGATCCGGCCGGTGATCTCCGTTCCCTTCGGCAGAAGCCCCATCACGGCGAGCGACGTCACGCTCTTGCCCGAGCCCGATTCCCCGACGATCCCGAGCGTGCGGCCGGGGGTGACGGAGAGGTCGACGCCGTCGACCGCATGGGTCGTCCGCCCGTCGGGCCCGTGAAACGCCACCTGAAGGTCCGTGATCTCGAGAAGCGCGCCGTCCTCCGCCATCACGGCTCCTTCCGCGCAGTCGCGGCGGCGATCTCGGCATCGATGCGCGAGCGGTCGGTGATGCCGGCCGGGTTCTCGCGGGTCGGCAGGAACCGGCGGAAGTGGACCCAGCGCTCCCGCGACACCTGCTCGAGGCGCGTGAGCTCGGCGAGGGGATCCTCGTGGTCGTCGACCCGGAAGTCGAGCTCGGAATATTCCTGTTCATCGAGGACGATCAGGCTCGCGGACTGCCGGCCGCGCATGTCGCCTCCGGCGGCCTCGCCCGCCATCATGGCAGCGATCAGCCGCCGCGCCATGGGCAGGTCGTGCCGGCTTTCATAGGCCGCGACCGTCGCCTCGATCACCTCTGGGCCGGCCAGCATGTTGCCGGCGGCCGAGCAGTCGGTGCCGGTGATATGGCCGCACCACGCCACGCAGTCCGATCCCGTGAAGGCTCCGACACCGCCCCGGGCGTCCATAGCGTGCACCTGGCGGGCCTCGCGCCCGTCATCCGCGGCAACCATGAGGTCGACGGCCTCCTGCGCCGTATGGCCCTCACGCAGCAGCGCGAGACCCTTCCGCCCGTAGAGCGGGTTGAGGAGCGCCTGCGTCGCGACGATGCCCACCCCCGTCTCGACGAACGGGACCCGGGCGCCGAGCGCGAAGAAGCGGCTGGCGGCGGCAATCCCCAATCGCCCGGTAGCGGGCTCGCGCGCGATGATCGACCAGGTCACCGTGCCGCCTCCGCCGCCACTCGTGAGGGGCGGCCGGACGGCTCGCAGCAGAAAGGTCTCGTCATGGCGCTCCCGGCATGTCGAAAAGGCGGGCAGGCGGATCGTCGAGCCCTCGCCCTTCCCCACAGGATCAAATCCGCGCCCGAAGCACAAGAAGGAGAGGCAGCTTCGCTGTCTGCGCGAGGCGACGGGTCGGATTCTGCCGCCTGCTCGCCCTTCAGGCGCGCTCACCGAAGCGATATCGCAGGAGGCGGTCCATGCGTCTCAGCAACGGCGTCGCCTCGAGCGTGGCGATGATCGCGCGCGCCAGGGGCGAGAAGCGCGGGAGCTGATCGCGCTCGCAGACCCTGTGCTCCTCGACGAGCTGGAGGCCCGGGACCTCTCTCTCGAGGTCGCGGGGATCGTCGAGGCACCAGTCGAGCCGGGCACCGGTCGCGCGGATCATCCGGTTCTGACTGAAGTGCCAGACGCCGAGCCGGCTGAACGCGTCGAACGCGATCTCGCCTCCGCGGAGATGCCCCGTCAGCCGGCCGAGAAGCCGCGGGACCTCGTCCTCTCCGAGATAGGGAAAGAGCCCTTCGGCGACGACGAAGGTCGGTCGGTCCGGCGGAAGGGCGCGAATCCAGTCGGGCTCAGTCACGGAAGCCGGGACGGGCAGGCACCCCTTGCGTCTCGGGAAGAGCTTGCGCCGCAGGGCGATGACCTCGGGCAGGTCGACCTCGCGCCACGCGACGCCTGGGGGAGGATCGACGCGGAAGACGCGGGTGTCGAGGCCGCAGCCGAGATGGACGACCGTCGCGTGCGGCTCCGCCTCGATAAAGGCACGGGTCCAGTCGTCGAGCGTCCGGGCGCGGCCCGCCAACGCGATCGCATCGTCCCGTTCGACGCCGAGCCGCGCGAAATCGTAGTCGAGACGGCCGACGATGCGGGCCGCGAGATCGTCGCGCAGCACCGTGTCAGGCATCGCGCTTTCCAGGGCCTTCGCGTAGAGCGTGATGAGCAGGGTCTCGCTGACGCCGGTGAGGTCGACCTTCAGCGTCTGCCGGGTCCGCCCGGCTGCACGGTGGCGTCGCTGTGACCTTTCATTCGCCATCGGTCCGCCCCGTCGGCTGATCGACCCTCGCGCGTCAGCGCTGGAAGACGTAGGTGCCCGGCGCCTCCCCGAGCGCCGGATAGCCTCTTTCGCCACTGCCGAACGACGGCGGCGGGACGGGTCCCGGCGCCGAGCGCTCCTTCAGCCAGTCGGACCAGGCGCCCCACCAGGAGCCCTCCTGCACCTCCGCCATGGCCGTCCATTCCTCGGGCCCGACGCACGGGTCCTCCGCCCGCTTCAGCGCGAGCCGGAAGTGCCGTCGTGCGTGTCCCGGCTCGCTCACGATGCCGGCATTGTGCCCGCCGCTGGTCAGGACGAACGTGACCTCCGTGTCGCTGAGGTAGTGGATCTTGTAGACGGAGCGCCAGGGCGCCACGTGGTCGCTCTCGGTGCCGAGCGCGAAGATCGGCGCGCGGATGTTCTGGACCGCCGCGGGATGTCCATCGACCATCAGCCGGCCGCCGGCGAGCTCGTTGCCGAGGTAGAGCCGCTCCAGATACTCCGAGTGCATGCGATAGGGCATGCGCGTCGCATCCGCGTTCCACGCGAGGAGGTCGATCATCGGCGCGCGCTCGCCCATCAGGTATTCGCGCACCCGGCGCGACCAGACGAGGTCGGCGGAGCGCAGGAGCTGGAACGCCCCCGCCATCTGGTCGGCGGAGAGATAGCCGCGGTTCCACATCATGCTCTGAAGGAAGTGGACCTGGCTGTGGTCGATGAAGAGCGCGAGCTCGCCCGGCTCCGTGAAGTCGGTCTGGGCGGCCAGCAGCGTCACCGAGGCGAGCCGGTCGTCGTCCGCGCGCGCCATCGCGGCGGCGGCGATCGCCAGCAGCGTGCCGCCGAGGCAGTAGCCCGTGGCGTGCACCCGCCGTCCCGGCACGATCGCCGTCACCGCGTCGACCGCCGCCATGATCCCCATCCGGCGATAGTCGTCGAGGGTCAGGTTCCGGTCGCCTTCGTCGGGATTGCGCCAGGAGATGCAGAAGACCGTGTGGCCCCGGCCGACGAGGTGGCGGATCAGCGAGTTCTGCGGCGACAGGTCGAGGATGTAGTACTTCATGATCCACGCCGGCACGATCAGGACCGGCTCGGCGACGACCGTCTCCGTCGCGGGGGCGTACTGGATCAGCTCGATCAGGTGGTTGCGGTAAACGACCTGCCCCGGCGTCACCGCCACGTCGCGGCCCGGGACGAAGTCCTCCGTCCCCCGCGGCGGCTGCCCCGTCGCCGTCCGCCCCACATCCTCGAGCCAGTTCTGGAAGCCCCGCACGAGGTTCGCGCCGCCCGTCCCGAGCGTACGCTCGACCACTTCGGGGTTCGTGGCCGGCAGGTTCGTCGGGGAGATCACGTCGAGCATCTGCCGCGCCGCGAATGCGACGACCTCCTCGTGGTGGGGCTTCACGCCGGGCACGCCGCGGGTCACGTTGTGCCACCATTGCTGCTGCAGAAGGAACGCCTGCGCGAAGAGGCTGTAGGGCGGCTTCCGCCAGGCCGGCGCGGCGAAGCGGTGGTCGTCGGGCAGCGGCTCGATGCAGGGCGGGGTCGCAGGATCGAGGCTCGAGGCGAAGCAGTGGGCGGCGAAGCGCGTCGTCTTCCGCATGGCCTTCGCGGCGAGCTCGGCGCGTTTGCCGGGCGCGCTCGCAAGATGGATCGACCAGTCGAAGACCGCGAGGGCGAGCGAGGCGGGCGACAGGCCGCCCGTCGCCTGGCCGAGGAGCGCCTCGCTCATGCGGTCGATCGCCGCGAAGGCATGGTCGCCCGCGTCGGCGCGCTCCGAGCGTGGATGCGGGATGGGGGTCTCGGGCGTGACGGGCCTCCGCCCCGCGGCGGCCTCAGCTGCGATGGCCGCTATGTCCATTCCCGTTCCTCCTCGCTCGCGATCCGGACCGGCAGTCTACCCGGGCCGGGCCCGAGGACGCGTTGATCTCCGTCAGTCGGGCCCGCCCATCACGCCGCGCCGTGGCCCGCGCGCGCACCCCAGCGCCCATCGTCGTCGCCGCCCATGAGGCGCGCGTGTCCGCCAGCGGGTCCATCGTCGGTGGGATGAACCCCTGCTAACGCGATAGGATTTGAAATGTGCGATCGTGCAGGAGGCGCACGTCGTGGTTCAGGCGGCTCCGGCCGCATCCTCCACCACGCCGCGCAGCCGGTCCGGGCGTGCAACGGCGTCGGCGATCGTCGTCTGGTCGAGCACCGCTCTCGCCGAGTTCGCCACCTGCGCGAACACCTTGCGCACGCGGCAGGTCGCCTCGTCCTGGCAGTCCTCGCAGCGCCGGTAGGCGATCCGGCTGAGGCAGGGGAGCGGGGCGATCGGCCCGTCGATCAGCCGCAGCACGTGCCCGAAGGTGATCGTGTCGGCGGGCTTCAGGAGCGAATATCCGCCCGCCGCGCCGCGCCGGCTCTGCAGGATCCCGTCGCGCTTGAGGTCGGCCAGGATCTGCTCGAGGAACTTGCGGGGAATCCGCTCGCGCTCCGCGAGCTCGGCCGACGAGATCGAATCCGCCTCGAGCTCCGCCAGCGCGAGCAGCGCCCGGAGCGCGTATTTGGCCTTCTGGGAGATCATGGGCTCGGTCGTTCGAAGAAGATCATATCCTACAATGAAAGTAGGATATAGCATGGTCTTGCGCGAAACCCAACTCGGGCGCCGGCATCCGCAGCACCGTCATGCGCATCGGACGCTCTGCCGCCGCCACGATCCGCCCGTCACATGGACCTGCAGCTCGCCTTCATCCTCGCCCTCACCTTCGTCATCCATCTGATCGGCACGCTCGCCTACGCGTTCCGGATCGCCGGCGTGCGCACCGGCAAGATCGCGACGGCGCTCTCGCTCTTCAACATCCTCGTCCTGATCTCGCGGACGTCGAACTCGTTCCAGGGCCCGTTCATCGCGAAGCGGGTCGAGACCGACATACTGGGCGTCGCCAGTCACCACCTCATGTCAGACTTCAGCCTGATCCTCGCCTCCGCCTCCCTGGCCACCATCGTCGGCGGGCTCCTCATCCCGACGGTGCAGCGCGCCGCCTCGGCGGCCGTCGACAGCTTCAGCGGCGACCGCTCGGTGCCGCGCCTCCTGCGCCGCGCGATGACGCCGCGGGGCATGCACGCGATGGTCCACGCCTTTGCCCTGCCGCACCGCGCGAGCCTGACCGCGCTGCGGTTCGGCAAGGACCTGCCCGTCGGCGTCATCCTGCTCAACGTCTTCGCGAACGCCCTCTGGACCGTCGGCGTGCTCGCGGCGATCTATGCGGGCTCGCTCGACCCGCAGTTCCGCGTCACGGCCTCGACCCTCTCCTCGATCGTCAACGGCGTCGCGACGATCCTCCTCTTCGTCATCGTCGATCCGTATCTGGCCGGCCTGACGGACGATGTCGTTCGCGGCAAGGAAACCGATCAGCGCTTCCGGCGCGTCGTCGTCTGGATGATCGGCAGCCGGCTCGCCGGCACGATCCTCGCCCAACTCCTACTCGTGCCGAGCGCCTACGTCATCGTCTGGGTGGCGCGGGTGATCTGAGGCGCCGGCGGCGGCGTCACGGGCGTCCCGCGGGTGCCCTCGAGGCCCCCCGCTCGCCACATGGGCCGCCGAAGCTATAGCGGGGCACAGCAATCCGATTGGATCGCACGCGGCTTCCCCCGCTAGCTCAAGCCCAGGCCGGCCGGTTTCCGCGACCCTCGGCCGCGCAGACGAGGCGGAGGGAGGACCGGCATGCATCGGATCGTGGACATTCACCCGCACGTGATCTCTCCCGACACGGAGCGCTACAGGCCGGCGCCGCTCGGCGGCAAGCAGTCGAGCTGGTCGCAGAAGCACCCGCTGACCCACGAGGACCTGGTCGCCGAGATGGACAGGGCGGGCGTCGAAAAGGCGGTCGTCGTCCAGGCGTCGACCGTCTACGGCCACGACAACAGCTACGTCGCCGACGCCGTCGCGGCCCATCCCGACAGGCTGACGGGCGTCTTCTCCGTCGACGTCCTCGCCGACGACGCGGTGGAGAAGATCGAGCACTGGCGGTCGCGGGGCCTCACGGGACTGAGGCTCTTCACGGCCGGCAGCACGATGGAGGGGCAGGCCGACTGGCTGAACGATCCCCGCTCGCACGCCGCCTGGGACCACGCGACGAGGACGCGGCTGCCGATCTGCGTGCAGATGCGGCCGCCCGGCATCCCGCTCCTGCGCGACCTGATGGAGCGCTTCCCCAACGCCATCGTCGTGATCGACCACCTCGCCCGGGCCGTCCTCGATGACGGGCCGCGCTTCGAGGCATCGGCGCCGCTCTGGGACCTCGCGCGCTTCCCGGGCGTCCACCTCAAGCTGACCGTCCGCAACATCGACGCGGCCGGCCAGGGCACCTCCACCGTCCCGGATCTCATGGACCACCTGATGAAGACCTACGGCGCGGACCGGGTTGCGTGGGGGTCGAACTTCCCGGCCGCCGAGCGCCCGCTGCCCGAGCTCGTCGCCCGCGCGCGGGAGGCGGTGTCGACGCTGCCGGAGGCCGACCAGGCGGCGATCCTCTCCGGAACCGCCCTGAAGCTCTACCCGGCGCTCGCGACCTCGCCGGCCGGAGCCGAGGCATGAGCCGCGCCTCGATCGTCCTCGGGCAGACGGCCATCGCGAAGGCCTTCCTCGAGCGCTCCGCCGGCCCGCTCGACCTCGACGTCCGCGAGGTGAAGCCCGTGCACCGGGCGTTTCGTCCGATGGTGGAGGAGGCCGCCTACGACGTCTCCGAGGTCGCGATCGTGACGGCGATCCAGGCGGCCGACCACGGCCGGCCGGTGATCGCGCTGCCGATCGCCATCGCCGCCCGCCTCCAGCACCGCTCGCTCGTCCAGAACAGCCTGTTCTCAGCCCTCGGTCCGGCGGACCTGCGGGGCCGGCGGGTCGGCGTGCGGGCCTACAGCCAGACGACCGGTACCTGGGTCCGCACGATCCTCGAGACCGAGTACGGCGTGATGAGCCGCGACATCGAGTGGGTCACGCAGGAGGCGCCCCACGTCTCCGGCGCACCGGAGCCGGCGAACGTCGTCCGAGATCCCGCAGGGGCCTCGCCGCTCGACCTCCTGAGGGAAGGCAAGGTCGACGCGGCGATCTTCGGCAACGACATGCCGAAGGACGACTGGGTCCGCCCGGTCATACCCGACCCCGAGGCGACCGCACGGGCGAGCCTCGAGCGCACGGGGGTGGTGCAGATCAACCACGTCGTCTCCGTCTCCCGCGACCTCGCCGAACGCGATCCCGATCTCGTGCGTGAGCTGTGGCATGGCTTTGCCGAAGCGAAGGCCGCGCTTCCGGGCGACGGGCCCGATCTCCTGCCGCGCGGCGAGGATATGCGGCATTCCGTCGAGACGCTCCTCGGCTCCGTCCACAACCAGGGGCTGACGACGCGGCGGCTGAGCTTCGACGACGTCTTCGGCGAGGGCTGCCGGCTCGTCGGCTGACGGAACGCGGGCGGCTTCAGCTTCCGGCGGCGGCGGTCTCGAGCGAGATCGCGGCCGTCCGCTCGAGCTCGCTCAGGAAGGCACGCTGCAGCGGCGTCGGCTGCCAGCTCGCATGCACGGTGTAGCCGATGTCGCGCGGCGACTGGCCGAGGTCGACGGGCACCACCGCGAGCTGCCCATGCGCCTCCTCGTAGCGGATCTGGTGCCGCGAGATGAGGGCGAGGCAGTCGCTCTCGAGCAGGATCGACCTCACGGCGATGTGGGAGGCGGCTTCGAGCAGGACCGTCGGGTGAGAGGGGGAGGTGGCGACGAGGCTGTCGAACTCGCGGCGTGCCGGCGACCCCGAGCGTGGCGCGATCCACGGATAGGCGAGGAGGTCGTGAAGCCCGCTCACCTCGCGGCGGAGGCATGGATGGTCGCTGCGCGCGACCACGCAGAGCTCCTCGCTGAACAGGACGTGCTGCCGCACGTCCTCCGCCTCGACCGGCTGGCGCAGGGCCCCGACGAGCACGTCGATGTCGCCGTCCCGCACCCCCGCGACGAGCGCCGGGTAGGGCGCCTCCACGAGCTGCAGCCGCACATGCGGGAAGCGCTGGGCGATCTCGACCATCGCCTTCGGCACGATGAACGAGCGGGCGAGCGGCAGGGCCCCGACCACGAGTCGGCCCTCGGACACGCCCCGCTCCGCCGCCATCTCCTCCCGCGCCAGCTCGAGCTCGCGGAAGAAGAGCTTCGCGGCGCGGGAGATGATTTCGCCGAGCTGCGTGAGCCTGAGCACGCTGCCGTCGCGCGCGACGAGCGGACGCCCCACGCGCTCCTCGAGGTTGCGCAGGTTCCGGCCGACCGACTTCTCGGTGATGCCGAGCGTCCTGGCGCAGGCCTCGAGGCTCCCCGACCTGCCGATCTCGATGAGCACGCAGAGCTGGCTCGCGCGGAAGAGAAGCGAGGGGTCCCGCGCCTGGGCGCCGGGCGGGTCGCCGGCGGAGGCGGCGTCGCCGAGCCTCCGGAAGCCGCGTTCGACGCGGGTGCGGAGGATGCCGCCCATCCGCGTCGGCGTCATGCCCGTCGCGCTCCGGGTGAAGAGGTTGGCGCCGAACTCCTCCTCGAGCCGGACGATCGCCTGCGAGATGGCCGGCTGCGACAGATGGATCTCGTCGGCCGCGCGGTTGATGCTGCGCAGCTCCGCGACGCGGCAGAACGCCCGGAGATGGCGCAGGTTCGGCCCCGCCGCCTCGCCGCGCTCGGCGGTGGTCGGCCGCGTGTCCCGAAGCGATGCCGCGTCCGCCGGTCTCATCGGCTCACGCTAGATGAGGCCCCGGACGATGAGAAGCACCGCCGCCATGATCATGAAGACCTGGTAGGCCCTGAAATAGACGGAGTTCGAGAGCGTCTGCGCCAGTCTCGTCCCCACCAGCAAGAACACGGCCGCGAGCGGCAGCATGATCGCCGCCTGCAGGACGAGCGACCAGCCGATCAACCCCGCGCCGACGAACAGGATCGTCCGCCACGTCAGGATGGCCGTCACGATGAGGATGACGGTGCCCCGGAAGCTCATCCGCTCCGAGGCGCGCGTGCGCAGGTAGATCGAGAGGAAGACCATGGCGCCGGCACCCACGACGCCGGCCATGAGGCCGGCGATGATCGCCGAGATGCTGCCGAACAGGCGGTGGCGGCGCGCGAAGACCGGCTCGAGGCGCCGCCAGGCCGGGGAGCCCTCCATCAGGAGGATCGCCAGGAGGACGATGCCCACCACGAGCTGCAGACCGTCCGACGGCAGGTACTTGAAGACGAAGACGCCGAGCACGAGGGCCGGCATGATGTAGATCACCATCCGCCCGGCCAGCGCCCGGTCGCCGTGGCGGATGCCGTCGGGGATGATGAAGGTCTGGGAGGCGAGGTTGACGAGGCCGCCGAGGAGCACCGCCTCGTGCGGCGGCATGAGCAGCGAGCCCATGAGGATCATCGGCGGGACGGCGCCGTATCCGAAGACGCCCTTGATGAGGAAGGCCAGCGCATAGGCGGCGGCGAGGGCGGCGAACTGCCAGAGGGCGAGGCCCTCGAAGACGGGGATACCGGCGACTGTCATGCACCCACTGCAAATGCGACGGCAGGGCGTGGTGCCCTGCCGCCTGGATGTCGGGGGAGTGCCGGCGGGGTCAGTTGCCGGCGATCACGTCCTTATAGCGGGTGAGAAGCTCCGTTTGCGACTCGATCAGCGCCGAAAGCTCGTCTCCCGACATCGCTTCGAAGGCCGAGCCGGTGTCTTCCGCCCATGTCTTCACGGATTCTGCCTCGAGCGCCTTGTCGAACGCGGCCTGCACCGCCGCCCGCGTCTCGGCCGGCACGCCCGGCGGCAGGCCGAAGGCGCGGATGAGGCCGAGATTGGCGAGGTTCGCATATCCCGCGTCCGCCGCCTTCTCGGTGTCCGGGAATTCCGGCGTCTCGCGCTCCGTCATGAGCAGGATCGCCTTGAGGTCGCCCTTCGCGTTGAAGGCGGTCGCCGTCGAGATCGGCGGCACGGAGGCGATCGCGTCGCCGCGCACCACGCCCAGCAGCGCCTCGCTGTTGCTCGGATAGCCTGTGATGATCTCGCATTCGAGCCCCACCTCGGCGCACAGGATCCGGTTCGCCGCGACGCCCGACGAGCCGTAGGCCGTGAAGGTGATCGGCTCGCCGGCGGCCTTCATGTCCTCGATCGTGTCGTAGGGCGAATCCTTGCCGACGACGACGACGTACTGGTTGAAGGCCATCGCGCCGAGCCAGTCGATCTCCGAGACGTCGTAGGCGACGCTCTCGCCGTTGATCACCGGCTCGATGATGCCCGGCACGTTGAAGACCGCGAAGGTCTGCCCGTCGGGCTTCGCCTGGTAGGCGACCGTCGCGCCGCGCAGGCCGCCGCCGCCGGTCACGTTCTGCGGCACGACCTTGACGTCGAGATCCTCCTCCATCGCCCGGGCGAGCACCCGCGCGTAGGTGTCGAACCCGCCGCCGGGACCGGACGGGATGATGAGCTGCACGTCGCCCTTCGGCCAGTCCTGCGCGGCGGCCTGTCCCGCCGCGAGCGCCATCGCCGCGGCCGCGGCGAGGCCCAATGCCCGTTTCATCATCTTCTTCCTCCTGTTGTCGTTGTCGTTCTTCGTGCCCTTAGGGGTGGTGGGTCACATGTAGTCGCCCATGATCAGGCCCTCGAAGACGCTGTAGCCGAGCAGGAGCTCGAACATCGCGTAGAGGAGGCCCGTCACGACGGCCGCCGTCGCCACGGCGGCGACGAGCGGCTTCTTCGCGTAGAACCGGAGATAGGCCACCATGTAGATGGGAATGGCGGGATAGAAGCCGACGAGGATGACGAGCGCGAGGAAGCCGCCGATCCAGGCGAAGGCGCCGAGCTCGCGCAGGGCCGGGTGGCGCTGCCCGGCCTGCCCGTCGAGGCCCGGAACCGGGGCCTTCGCCCCGCTGCCCTGCAGCACGCGCCGCAGGTTGCGTGCGAGCGCCCCTTCGCCGCGGGAGACGAGGTCGAGCACCACGAGAAGGATCGCGATCAGCGCGACGCCGAGCGGCATCGCCCTCGTCTGCGGGTCGTAGGCGGTGGCGGTGTAGGCGTAGAAGGCCGCCACGACGAGGAGCACGATCGAGGGGACGGCGTCCTTCAGTCTCTCGCGCGCCGTCATGTCAGGGCCTCCCGGCTCGCCCGGCGCCGCCGCAGGAGATAGCGGATGAACGGCACGCTCAGGCTCAGGATCACGAGAAGGAACAAGACGAGCGACAGCGGCCGCGTCAGGAAGACGGTCCAGTCGCCGCGGGCGATCATCATCGACTGGCGGAAGTTCACCTCCGCCACCTCGCCGAGGAACATCGCGATGACGAGGGGCAGGCGCGGATAGTCGAAGCGGATCATCAGGTAGCCGATCGCCCCGAAGATCACCGCGACGATCACGTCGTGCATGCTCGACTCGAGCGCGTAGGCGCCGACGAGCGACACCGACAGGATGACCGGCACGAGGTAGTTCACGTCGACGAGCGTGATCAGGGCGAGCTGTCGGGCGACGGCGAGGCACACGATCGAGGCGAGCACGGAGGCGATCGCGATCGACAGCATCAGCGACGTGATGACGTCGAGATGGTTGATGAGGAGCGACGGCCCCGGCTGCAGCCCGTGCAGCACGAGGAGGCCGAGGAACACCGCCATCTCCGCGCTGCCGGGAATCCCGAAGGCGAGGGTGGGGATGAGGGAGCCGCCCTCGCGGGCGTTGTTCGAGGCTTCGGGCGCGATCACCCCCTCGATGTTGCCCTTGCCGAAACTGTCGGGGTCCCGCGACGTCTGGACGGTGACGGAATAGGAGAGGAACGCCGCCACCGTGCCGCCGACGCCCGGAACGGCGCCGATCACCGCGCCGATGACGGAGCCGCGCAGGAGCGTCTTCCAGTAGCGGAACACGGCGAAGATGCCGTCGCTCACCCGGCTCACGCGGACGGCGCTCGGATTGTCGGCGATCGAGCCGCCGGCGAGGTAGAGCGACACGATCTGGGCGATCGCGAAGAGGCCGATCAGGGCGGGGATGAGCGAGATCCCGTCCCAGAGATAGTCGATGCCGTAGTCGAACCTGACCGCGCCACTGACATTGTCGTAGCCGACGAAGGCGATCATCAGCCCGAAGCAGGCGGCGATCAGCCCCTTCAGCATCTTGCCGTCGGTCGAAACCGCGATGGCGCACAGGCCGAGCACGGCGAGCATGAAGAACTCCGGCGGCGAGAACATCAGGATGATCTCGCGGGCCACCGGCAGCACCATGAACAGGATCAGGATGCCGAAAAGGCCACCGAGCGATGAGGCCGCCGCGGCGGCGCCGAGCGCGGCGCCCGCCTGCCCCTTCTTCGTCATGGGATAGCCGTCATAGACGGTCGCGGCGTTCGGGGCGGTGCCGGGCGTGTTCAGGAGGATCGCCGTCACCGACCCGCCGAAGGGAATGGCGCCCATGATGCCGCCGGCGAGGAACATCGCCGCCGTCGTGTCGATCCCGAAGGTGAGCGGTATCAGAAGCGCGAGGGCCGTCGGTCCGCCGAGGCCGGGAATGATCCCGAAGACGAGCCCCACGAGCGTCCCGACGAAGAGGTAGATCGCGCCGCCGGACGCGGTCAGCGCGCCGACCGAGGTGGCGACCGCCTCAAGCATGGCCGTGCACCGGCGTCTTGCCGTCGGGGCCTTTCGCCGCCTGCCGGCACCCCTGGCCGAAACTGGCCATCACGCTTCCTCCCGGCGTGCGCCTCCATTGGTGGCCGCACGTCATTCGTTGTTTGTCCGGATCATAGGCGCGTGGCGGCGGCAAGCGGGAATAGCATCTCGGTCCGGGCTATTCGTTTTGTGTGCCGGCACCTGCTCCACGGGGGCAGAGTCCCGCGGCCCCCGGCGCCTCTTCGGCGGGCGAGGATCGCGCGCTTCCCGGTCAGTCCTTCGGCTCGTCGGCGTCCCATTCGCCCCCATGATGCGCCTTGAAGGGATTGAGAGCGACGAGCGTCACGACCGTGACGAGGGAAACGATGGCGGCGACATCGATCGCGCCGAGGCCGACGGCCGTGCCGATCGCACCGGTCGACCACAGGCTCGCGGCGGTCGCCGTGCCGCGCACGGAATCCTTCAGCCGCAGCACGGCGCCGCCGCCGATGAAGCCCATGCCGGTGATCAGCCCCTCGACCACCCGCGCGGTCGCCTCGGGGTTCTGCCCGATGACCGACTCCGCCGCCTGGATGAAGCCGCAGCTGGCGACGGCCACGAGGGGAAATGTCCGGAGGCCGGCACTGCGCTCCTTCCTCTCGCGGTTCCAGCCGATCGGGATGGCGAGCGCATAGGCGATGGCGAGCGCCACGAGATGGGGAACGATGTTGAACTGATCGGTGCTGATGATGTCGTCGAGCATTGGCCGGCGCTCCGGAAGATCGGGGATCCAACCGAACGCGGCGCTTGCCCCGGCGGATCCTCCGCGAGCGATCGCCATGGTCGCGTCGGCCTCGCCGGGGGAGCGCGCCTCGAGCGGCGGCGTTCATAAGCGATGCTGATGAACAGGATCACGAAGTTTCGTTGGATCGTCGGTGCGCATCCTGACATTGTCCGCGCCTCGGAAGACGGCCGAGGCCCGAAGAGAACGGAGAGCGAGATGAGGAGAGGAGCGACGACGGCGTTCGATGCGGCGCACCTTCCTGCTGCCGCCCTCGCCATGCTGCCGCGCCCCCGCCTCCCGCGGGCCTGACGCGACGGCAACCCCACGCGCCGCGCGGGCCTCTCTCCGCCGGCGCCCGGCAAGATCTCCTTTCGTCGAGGCTCCAGTTGGCTGGAGGATTTCCCGCGATGTCACGTTTCTTCGATTCCGCCTCGCGCGGAGGCGCCGCCGTGGGCGCTGCGCCCGTCCCGCGCCGGCCCGACCCGCTTGACGATGCGCTCGCCGCTCCCGTCGCGTCCGGTGACGTGCCGGGGCTCGCCTGGACGGTCTGGCGCGAGGGCGCCACGCGGTCCGGTGCGGCCGGCGTCCAGGACCTCGCCTCTTGTGCCCCGATGCGGCGGGACACGCTCTTCCGCGTCGCCTCCCTGACGAAGCCCGTCACCGCTGTGGCGGCGATGATCCTCGTCGAGGAGGGCTTCCTCGAATTGGACGCGCCGATCGACCCGTGGCTGCCGGAGCTCCGCGACCGGAGGGTCGTCCGCCGCCTCGACGGGCCGCTCGACGACACGGTGCCGGCCGCGCGGCCGATCACGCCGCGCGACCTCCTGACGATGCGAATTGGGCTCGGCGCGGTGTTCGCCGACCCGGCGGCCTCGCCGCTCCTGACACGAATGGGCGAGCTGGGCCTCGCGCCCGGCCCCGGGCTCTTCGACGGCGATGCGGACGATTATCTCGAACGGCTCGCCTCGCTCCCGCTCGCCTGCCAGCCGGGGCGGCGGTGGCTCTATCACACCGGCATGGACGTTCTGGGCCTGCTCGTCTCGCGGGTGACGGGCATGCGTCTTGGCGACTTCATGCACGAGCGCGTCTTCGAGCCGCTCGGCATGCGCGACACGGGCTTCCACGTGCCGAAGGAGAATCTCGGCCGGCTCGCGACCTGCTACGAGCGCGACGGGAACGGGGCGCTCGTCCCGTGTCCGGAGCTCCTCGGACCCGATCCCTCGGTGCCGCCGCGACTGGAGTTGGGCGGCTCGGGCCTCGTTTCGACGGTCGACGACTTCGCCGCGTTCGGCCGGATGCTGCTCGCCGGCGGCGCCGTCGACGGGCGGCGCATAATCTCGCCCGAGAGCGTGTCGATGATGACCACGGATCAGGTGCCGGCGGAGGTGAAGGCCGTGTCGCCCTTCTATCCGGGCTTCTGGGACACGTATGGCTGGGGCCTCGGGATGGCCGTCGTCACCGCGCCCGACGGCATTCCGCCGGCGCCCGGCCGCTTCGGTTGGTGGGGCGGCACCGGCACGACCTTCTTCTGCGACCCCGCGACCGGCACGGTGGCGGTGCTGATGTTCCAGCGCATGATGACGCGCCCGGACGACACCGAAACCGGCGAAGCCTTCCTGAAGCTCGCCCTGGCCGGACCGGGCGGCCACGCGGCAACGGGGCGCGGCAGGGATTGGAAAGACCGATGAACGAACGTCCATCTCCAGCGGCCTCCCGCCTGGCGGCAGGCGCGACCCCGGCCGTCTCCGCGCGGGGCCTGACGAAGCGCTTCGGCGAGCTCGTCGCCGTCGACGGAATCGACCTCGAGGTGCCGCGCGGCATGATCTTCGCGATCCTCGGTCCGAACGGCGCCGGGAAGACGACGCTCATGCGCATGCTCGCGACCCTCGCCGAGCCCGACACCGGCGAGGCCTCGATCATGGGACACGATCTCGTCGGGGAGCCGGACGAGGTGCGGGGCGCGATCGCCATGACGGGGCAGTTCGCCTCGCTCGACGAGGACCTCACCGGCCGCGAGAACCTCGTGCTGCTCGCAAGGCTCTGGGGATTCCGGGGGAGGGCTGCGAGAGAGCGCGCGGACGCGCTTCTCCACGAGTTCGACCTCGCGGAGGCGGCGACCCGCCAGGTGAAGGCCTATTCCGGCGGCATGCGCAGGCGGCTCGACATCGCGGCCTCGCTCGTCGTCACCCCCTCGGTGCTCTTCCTCGACGAGCCGACGACCGGCCTCGACCCGAAGGCGCGGCAGGGCGTGTGGCGGATGATCCGCGGCCTCGCGGAGGCCGGCGTCACGATCCTCCTGACGACGCAGTATCTCGAGGAGGCCGACCAACTCGCCTCCCGCATCGCCGTCATCGACCACGGGCGCAAAATCGCGGAGGGCACGAGCCGCGAGCTGAAGGCCGCCACCGGCTCGGGCTTCCTGCACGTGACGCTCGGCGATCCAGGGCAGATGCACGAGGTCACCCGGCGGCTCGAGCGCATGCTGCGCTCCCAGGTGCAGCAGAGCCCGGAGGGTGGGATCGTGTCGACGCCCGTCGCGTCGGCCGTCGAGGCGAGCGAGGTCGTCGCCGCGCTCGTCGCCGCAGGTGTCGACGTGTCGGGCTTCTCGATGGGCTCGCCATCCCTCGAGGAGGTGTTCTTCGCGCTGACGGGCGAGATGGGCGAGGCGGACGACACCCAAGGGGGAGACCGGACATGAGCAGAGCCACGAACGGAAGCGGTGTCGCGATCACGCGGGTCGAGCGGCCGGCGCGGCCGTCGGCCGTCTCGAACGCGCTCGTCTTCGGCTGGCGCGCCGTCCTCAAGTTCAAGCACGTGCCCGAGCAGCTCTTCGACCTCGTCATGACGCCGATCATGTTCACGCTGCTCTTCACCTTCGTGTTCGGCGGCGCCCTGGCGGGCTCGGCGACCGACTATCTGCAGTATTTCCTGCCGGGCATCCTCGTGCAGACCGTCGCCTTCAACTCCGTCTATTCCGGGATGGGCCTGTCGACCGACCTCGGCAAGGGCCTGTTCGACCGCTTCCGCTCGCTGCCGATCTGGCCGCTCGCGCCCTTCGCGGGCCTCATGGTCGGCGACGTGCTGCGCCACCTGATCGCCGGCGCGATCATCCTCACGATCGGGCTCCTGCTCGGCTACCGGCCGGAGAACGGCGTCCTCGGCATCGTCGCGGGCTTCGGCCTTCTCGTCGCGATCGGCTTCGGCATGGGCTGGGTGTTCATCGTGCTGGGGCTCCTGATCCGCACCCCGACGACGGTGATGACGGTCGGCTTCACCTTCCTGTTCCCGCTCGTCTTCGCCTCGAACGTCATGGTCGAGCCGGAAACAATGCCGGGCTGGCTGCAGGCCTTCGTGGCGGTGAACCCGATCTCGCTGATGGCGACCGCCATGCGCGGGCTCCTCGGCGGCGGCGCGACCGCGGCGGAGGTGGGCCTCGCTCTCCTGGCCCCCCTCGTGTCGACGGTCGTGCTCGCGCCGACGACGCTCTGGCTCTATCTCAGGCGGTGAGGCGGCGGGCGCTCGTCGCCCGGGCACGTCCCGCCACTCCGGCCGGGCGGCGCTTCAGCCCGCCGCCCAGCCGACGAGCCGGCCGATGAACCGGTCGCAGGCATCGAGCTCGCTTCTCGCGATGAACTCGTCGGGCTTGTGGGCCTGGGCGATCGAGCCCGGCCCGCAGATCACGGTCTCCACGCCGAGCCGCGTCTGGAATAGGCCGCCCTCCGTGCCGTAGGCGACCTTGCCCCAGCCCTCGGCCTCCGCGAAGCCCTGGGCGAGCCGGGTGATCTCCTCGTCCGGTCTCGTCTCGACGCCGGGGAAGGCCGCGAAGACGTCGATCTCGATCCCCGCCTCCGGCGCGATCGCCTTCATTTCCGGCTCGAGCTCGTCCTTGGCGTAGCGGCGTAGCTCCTCCACGAGCGCGTCGGCGTCGTCCGAAGGCAGCGCGCGGAACTCGCAGTCGAAGGTGCAGAAATCGGGCACGATGTTGAGCGCGGTTCCCCCCGCCATGATGCCCGTATGCGCGGTCGTGTAGGGAACGTCGTAGCCCTCGTCGCGCGCGCCCGACTGCGCGAAGCGCCGGCCGATCTCCCGGATCTTCAGGACGAGCATCGCCGCGTAGTCGACCGCGTTCACCCCCTGTGGCGCGAGCGAGGAGTGGCACGCCCTGCCGTGCACGCTCACCCGCATCGAGCGCTTGCCCTTGTGGCCGATCATCACCCGCATCGAGGTCGGCTCGCCGACCACGCAGAAGCGCGGCTTGACCGCCCTCTCCGCAAGCCGGTCGAGGAGCGTGCGCACGCCGACGCAGCCGACCTCCTCGTCGCAGGAGAAGGCGAGGTGGACCGGCCGGGCGAGCCTGCGCTCGCGCATCGCCGGCACGGCGGAGAGGCAGCAGGCGAGAAAGCCCTTCATGTCCGTCGACCCGCGCCCGTAGAGGCGGCCGTTGCGCTCCGTCAGCGTGAAGGGGTCGCTCGTCCAGTCCTGCCCGTCCACCGGAACGACGTCGGTGTGGCCGGAGAGGATGATGCCCGGCACGTCGTCGGGGCCGATCGTCGCCCACAGATTGGCCTTCTCTCCCGTCTCGTCGGGCACGCGCTCGCTCGGTATGCCGAGGTCCTGGAGATAGGCCTCGACGTAGGAGATCAGCTCGAGGTTCGGGTTGCGGCTCGTGGTGTCGAAGGCCACGAGATCGGCGAGGAGCTCGGCGCTCGTACGGGGGGGCATGGTCGGGTTTCTTTCGTCTTCTGGTCGGGATCCGCCTCGGCGGGCGGGTTTCGGGCTTGGTCCGTCGTCAAGGAAGGCTCGCGCGCGTCGCCTCCATGAAGGCGAGGGTGGTGGGCGATGCCGGCTTGCTCGCCGGCAGCAGGAACGAGGTGCGGTAGGGGATCGCCGGCTCGAACGGCTTCACCTCGATGCCGCGCACCAGCTGGTGGGCGATCGGGAACGGGTTGAGGATCGCCACGCCCATCCCCTCCCGCACGAACTCCGCCGCCGACACCGAGGTCGCGGTCTCGATCACGATCCGTCGCCGCACGCCGGCGCGCTCGAACAGCCGGTCCATCGCCGCGCGCGCCGAGTGGCGCCGCGTCAGCGAGATGAAGGGCTCTCCCTCGAGATCCTCGGGCCTTATCACCTCCCAGTCGGCCAGGCGGTGGCGGCTCGGCACGGCGCAGACGGCCTGCGTCGCGAGCAGGAGCTCCGTGCGCACGCCGTCATGCGACGGGCTGTTGTCGGTCAGGGCGAGGTCGTGGGTCGCCTCCGCGACGCTCGTCGCCAGCGCGTCGCTCGACAGGACGTCGAAGACGACCTCGAGCTCGGGGTTGTCCTTCGTGAACTGTGCGATCCGGCTCGGCAGGAAGCGGTGGGCGATCGTCGGCGGCGCGGCGAGCCGCAGCGTTCCCGTGAGCGACCGCCGCTTCGTCGCGGAGCGGTCGGCGATGCGGGCGAGCGCGGCGAAGATCGTCCCGAGCTCCTCGTTCACCGCGAGTGCCTCCCGCGTCGGCACGAGGCGGCCCTTCTCGCGCGCGAAGAGCGTCCGCCCGAGCTCCGCCTCGAGCTGCGCGAGGCTGCGGCTGACGGCCGGCTGCGACAGGCCGAGGCGCTGCGCGGCGGTCGTCGCCTTGCCCGTCTCGACGAGCGCCCTCAGCACCTCGAGCTCCCTGAGCGTGAAGCCGACCCGCCTCTCGTCTGCCCGCACCGGGGGCTCTGCCTCGTCCTGCATCTTGTCTGGGCACACAGCATGAGATTTATGCATAGGATTTTTCTTTTGACATTTGTTTATCGCATAATAGCGTACCGGTTCAACAGGATCGGCAGCGCCACGGGGAACGGCGGCGCCGCTCCTGGACCGGGGGCGACAGCGTCCCCTTCCGCCGAACGGGAGGCACTACATGAAACTCGCAACGACGCGGCTCGCAGCCGCCTTCGTCGCGGCCGGGGCGTTGACGGCGCCGGCCTACGCACAGCAGCTCACGATCGGGCTGAAGTCCGAAGCGACGTCGATGGACCCGCAGTTCCACAACCTGTCGACGAACACGCAGGTTCTCCTCAACGTCTTCGAGGGGCTGACGAAGCAGGATGCCGTGCAGCGGCTCGAGCCGTCGCTCGCGACCGAGTGGGAGGCCGTCGACGACACCACGTGGCGCTTCACCCTGCGCGAGGGCGTGAAGTTCCACAACGGCAGCGACTTCACCGCCCGCGACGTCATCTACACGATGTGCCGCGTGCCGCTGGTCGAGAACTCGCCGTCCTCCTACACGATCTACACCGGCACGATGACGGACGTCGCCGCCGACGGCGACCATGCCGTGATCATCACGACAGACGGTCCGGACCCGCTGCTGCCGACCGAGCTCGCGAGCCTGCCGATCCTGTCGGCGGACGCGCTCGGCGCCGAGGACGAGGTCACCTACGCGCAGGGCGGCTGCGAGGGCATGGGCGAGGTGCCGCAGTCTCCCGCCTTCAACTCTCCCGACGTCGCGGTGGGCACCGGCCCCTACACGCTCGACGAGTTCACCCGCGGCAACCAGCTCGTGATGAGCCGCTTCGAGGGCTACTGGGGCGACGCGCCGAACTGGGAGCGCGTCGTCATGCGGCCGATCTCGAGCGACGGCCCGCGCGTCGCCGCGCTCCTCTCGGGTGACGTCGACATGATCGAATCCCCGCCGATCCAGGACATTCCGCGCATCGAGCAGGGTGGCTTCAAGATCGTCGACGCGCTGTCGAACCGCATCATCTACCTCGCCATGGACCAGGAGGGCGAGGCGCCGAGCCTCGGCGGGACGAACGGCGAGAACCCGCTCCTCGACCAGAAGGTGCGGCAGGCGATCTCCCTCGCCATCAACCGCGAGGCCATCGCCGAGCGCATCATGGGCGGCTTCGCCGTGCCGGCCGGCGAGCTCCTGCCCCCGCCGATGTTCGGCACGTCGGATCGCGATGTCGACCCTTACGATCCCGAGAGGGCGAAGGAGCTTCTGGCGGAGGCCGGCTATCCCGACGGCTTCCAGATCACGCTCGGCACGCCGAACGACCGCTACATCAACGATGAGCAGGTCGCCCAGGCCGTGGCCCAGATGCTCGCCCGCGTCGGCATCCAGACGACCGTCGACGCGATGACGGCGAGCCAGTTCTTCTCGCGCCGCAACGCCCAGGAGTTCCCGATCTACCTCGCGGGCTGGGGCGCGGCGTCGGGCGAGATGTCCTCGCCGCTGAAGTCGCTGCTCGCGACCTACGACAAGGATGCCGGCATGGGCGTCACGAATGCCGGGCGCTACTCGAACGCGGAGTTCGACGAAATCCTGCGCGAGGCGATGACGACGATCGACGACGCGGAGCGCGAGACGCTCCTGCAGCAGGCCGGGACGATCGCGCTCGACGAGTTCGGCATCATCCCGCTCCACTACGAGCAGACCGTCTGGGCGATGAAGCCCGAGCTCTCCTACGAGCCGCGCGTCGACCAGTACACGATCGCCTCGCAGGTGGAGTCCTCGGGCGAAGGCTCGAACTGACGCGGGCCCGCCGGCGCCCTCTTCGGGGCGCCGGCACGCGGCGCGCCTGCGCCCTTCGCCACTCTTGGAGCGCGAGATGATCGTCTATCTCGTCCGTCGCCTGGGGCAGAGCCTGATCGCCGTCGTGGCGATGGCGGTCCTCGTGTTCCTCGGCGTCTACGCCATCGGCAATCCCGTCGACGTCCTCATCAACCCCGAGGCGAACCAGGCGGAGGTCGCGGCCGTCACGCAACGGCTCGGCCTCGACAAGCCGCTCTGGGAGCAGTTCGTCATCTTCATCGGCAACCTGCTGCAGGGCGACCTCGGCAACTCCTTCGTCTACGGGCGGCCGGCCGTCGAGATCATCCTCGAGCGGCTGCCGGCGACGATGGAGCTCGCCTTCGTGGCGCTCGTCCTCGCGGTCGTGATCGGGGTGCCGCTCGGCGTCCTGGCCGGGCTCAAGCCCGACTCGATCGGCGGCCGCTCGATCATGGCGGGGTCGATCCTCGGCTTCTCCCTGCCGAACTTCTGGCAGGGCATGCTCCTCATCCTCGTCTTCGCGGTCATGCTCGGTTGGCTGCCGGCCGGCGGCCGCGGGCAGACGGTCGAGGTGCTCGGAATGCGCTTGAGCCTCTTCACCTGGGACGGGCTGCAGCACCTCATCCTGCCGGCGCTCAATCTCGCGCTCTTCAAGATGTCGCTCGTCATCCGGCTCGCCCGCGCCAACACCCGGGAGGTCGCGCTGCAGGACTACGTGAAGTTCGCCCGCGCCAAGGGCCTCTCGGCGCGGCGCGTCGTGACCGTCCACGTCCTGAAGAACATCATGATCCCCGTCGTCACGATCCTCGGCCTGGAACTGGGCTCGATGGTCGCCTTTGCGGTGGTCACGGAGACGGTTTTCGCCTGGCCCGGCATGGGCAAGCTGCTGATCGACTCGATCAACCTGCTCGACCGGCCGCTGATCGTCGCCTATCTCATGCTGACGGTGCTGATCATCGTCACGATCAACTTCGTCGTCGACATCCTCTACTCCTTCCTCGACCCGCGGGTCCGGCTCTCGGAGGTGAAGGGATGACGGACCGCTCGGTGGCAAGCTCGCTCGAGCCCGTGATCACGACGAAGCCGCTCGAGGTCGAGAGCCCCTTCAGACGCATCGCCCGCGCCTTCGTGGAGGACAGGCTCGCCGTCCTCGGCCTCGTCCTCTTCCTCGTGATCGCGCTCGCCGCGATCCTCGCGCCCTGGATCACGCCGCAGAACCCCTACGACCTCGCCCAGCTCGACATCATGGACGGCGGCCTGCCGCCCGGCGAGACGAGCTTCGCGACGGGGGGCACCTACTGGCTCGGCACCGACCAGCAGGGCCGCGACATGCTGTCGGCGATCGTCTACGGCCTGCGCATCAGCCTGCTCGTCGCCTCCGTCTCGCTCGGCCTCGCCATCACGATCGGCGTCGCGGCGGGCGTCGCGGCCGCCTATTTCGGCGGGCGGCTCGACGCGCTCATCATGCGCGTCGTCGACCTGCAGCTCTCCTTCCCGGCGATCCTCATCGCGCTCATCCTGCTCGCGCTTCTCGGGCGCGGCATCGACAAGGTCATCCTCGCCCTCGTCATCGTGCAGTGGGCCTATTACGCCCGCACCGTGCGATCCTCCGCGATCGTCGAGCGCAACAAGGACTACATCGAGGCCGCCCGCTGCCTCGGCTTCTCCCACCGCCGCATCATGTTCCGGCACCTCCTGCCGAACTGCGTGCCGCCGCTGATCGTCGTCGCGACGGTGCAGATCGCCCAGGCGATCGCGCTCGAGGCGACGCTGTCCTTCCTCGGCGTCGGCGTGCCGATCACCGAGCCATCGCTCGGCCTCCTCATCGCCAACGGCTACGACTACCTCCTGTCGGGCCGCTACTGGGTCAGCCTCTATCCCGGCATCGCGCTCGTCGTCACGATCATCGCGATCAACCTCGTCGGCGACCGGCTGCGCGACGTCCTCAACCCGCGGCTGCAAAAATGAGCCTTCTTCAAGTCCGCGATCTCGCGACGCATTTCTTCACCCGCGACGGCGTCGCGAAGGCCGTCGACGGCGTCAGCTTCACGCTCGACCGGGGCGAGATCCTGGGCCTCGTCGGCGAGTCCGGGTCCGGCAAGTCCGTCACCGGCTTCTCGCTGATCGGCCTCGTCGATCCGCCGGGGCGGGTCGTGTCCGGCAAGATCGTCTTCGACGGCACGGATCTCGTGGCGGCGGGCGAGCCGGCGTGGCGGACACTGCGCGGCAAGCGCATCGCGATGATCTTCCAGGACCCGATGATGACGCTGAACCCGGTCCTCAGGATCGACACGCAGATGGTCGAGACGGTGCTCGCCCACGCCGACGTGTCGCGCGCCGAGGCGCTGGAGCGGGCGCGACAGGCGCTCGTCCGGGTCGGCATCTCGGCGCCGGACGACCGCCTGAAGAGCTATCCCCACCAGTTCTCCGGCGGCATGCGCCAGCGCGTCGCGATCGCCATCGCGCTCCTGCACGAGCCGGACCTCATCATCGCCGACGAGCCGACGACGGCGCTCGACGTGACGATCCAGGCGCAGATCCTGTCTGAGGTGCAGCGGCTCTGCGCCGAGACCGGCATGGCACTCATCTGGATCACCCACGACCTCGCCGTCGTCTCGGGCCTCGCCGACAGGCTCGCCGTCATGTATGCCGGCCGCATCATCGAGGAGGGCGAGACGGCCCGCGTCATCGAGCGCCCGCTCCACCCCTACACGAAGGGGCTCATCGAATCGGTGCCGCACGGCAAGAAGCACCGCGAGATGCTCGCGCAGATCAAGGGCATGACGCCGTCGCTCCTCAACCTGCCGCAGGGCTGCAAGTTCAGGCCGCGCTGTCCGCGCGCCGATGACGCCTGCCTGGAGGAGCCGGCGCTCGCCGAGCTCGCTCCCGGCCGCCGGGCGCGCTGCGTCCACCCGCATGTCGAGGCGCTACAGGAGACTCTCGTCTCGTGACCGAAACGATCCTCGATATCGACGCCGTCTCGAAGCGTTTCGTGAAGGAGCTCGACATCGCCGAGCGCACGGCGCGGCTCCTCGGCTCCTCGGTGAAGGAGCAGACGGTCCATGCCGTCGACGAGGTGAGCCTCTCCGTCGCGAAGGGCGAAGTCCTCGGCCTCGTCGGCGAGTCCGGCTGCGGCAAGTCCACGCTCGGCCGCATGGTCGCCGGGCTGATGCGGCCGAGCGACGGCGAGATCCGCTTTCGCGGCCGGAACATCGGCACGCTGAAGGGCGCCGAGGCGCGCGACGCGGCGCTGAAGATCCAGATGGTCTTCCAGGATCCGATGTCCTCGCTCAACCCGCGCCTCCGGGTCGACGAGATCGTCGGCGAGGCGCCGCGGGTTCACGGCATCGTCCCGCGCCGCGAGGTGACCGCCTATGTCGACGACCTTCTCGAGCGCGTCGGCCTCGACCCCTCGACGCGCCGGCGCTATCCCCACCAGTTCTCCGGCGGCCAGCGCGCGAGGATCGGCATCGCCCGGGCGCTCGCGGTGAAGCCCGACTTCATCGTCTGCGACGAGTCGGTCGCGGCCCTCGACGTGTCTATCCAGGCGCAGATCCTCAATCTTTTCATGAGGCTGCGGGAGCAGTTCGACCTCACCTACCTCTTCATCAGCCACGATCTCGGCGTCGTCGAGCACATCTCCGACCGCATCGCCGTCATGTATCTCGGCCGCCTCGTGGAGCTCGGCGACGCGGAGGTGGTGTTCTCGCGGCCGAACCACCCCTACACTCAGGCGCTCGTCGAGGAGATCCCGACCTTCGAGACGAAGAAGAAGGTCTACGGCGCGATCAAGGGCGAGATCCCCTCTCCCCTCGACCCGCCGCCGGGCTGCCACTTCCACCCGCGCTGCCCGCACGCCTTCGAGCGCTGCCGCATCGAGCGCCCGCTCCTGAAGGAGGTGGCGCCCGGCCGGCTTTCGGCCTGCCACCTCAACGACGAGGCGAGCCGGCGCGGGGCCGCCTGACGATCTCGGCGGGCGGCGCCGCCCGCGTCCTTCCTGCCAAGCGACATCTCGAGCTGGAGACGAAATTGAGCAATTCCGAACGCATCTGGGACCTGGTCGACGCGCGGCGCGAGGCCTACGAGGCGCTGAGCGACCGTATCTGGGGCATGCCGGAGATCGCCTATACCGAGTACCGCTCCTCGGCGGAGCACAAGGCGATGCTCGAGGAGGAGGGCTTCCGCGTCACCGACGCTCCGGCCGGCATCCCGACGGCGGTGATGGGCGAGGCGGGCGAGGGCGGCCCGATCATCGCCTTCCTCGGCGAGTACGACGCGCTGCCGGGCTTGAGCCAGGAGGCGAACGTCGCGGAGCCGAGGCCGCTGCCCGGCAACGGCCACGGCCATGGCTGCGGTCACAACATGCTGGGCTCGGCCGCGCTCCTCGCCGCGACCGCCTTCAAGAACTACCTCGCCGAGACCGGCAGGCCCGGCCGCATGCGCTATTACGGCTGCCCGGCGGAGGAGGGCGGCGCGGCCAAGGCCTTCATGGTGCGCGACGGCGCCTTCGAGGGCGTCGACTGCGCGATCACCTGGCATCCGGCCTCGCTCACCCGGGTCGACGAGGCGCTGTCGCTCGCCAACACCCGCATCGACTTCACCTTCAAGGGCCGCGCCTCCCACGCCGCAGCCGCGCCCCATCTCGGGCGCTCCGCGCTCGACGCGGTGGAGCTGATGAATGTCGGCGTCAACTACATGCGCGAGCACATGCCCTCCTCGGCGCGCATCCACTACGCGATGATCGACGCCGGCGGCATCGCGCCGAACGTCGTGCAGGGCAGGGCGACGGTGCGCTATGCCGTCCGCGCGCTCGACATCCATGCCATGAAGGCCTTGAACGAGCGCGTCATGAAGGTCGCGCGCGGCGCGGCGCTGATGACGGAGACCGAGGTCGAGTGGCGGATTCTGAGCGCGGTGTCTAACCTCCTCGGCAACACGCCGATGGAGGAGACGATGCAGCTCAACATGGATCGCCTCGGCCCCGTCGTCTTCGACGACAGCGACCGCGAATTCGCGGCCGCGATCCAGGCGACGCTGACCGAGGAGGACATCGTGAGCGACTACCGCCGCTGCGGGGTCGAGCCGCAGGAGAACCAGCCGCTCTGCGACTTCATCGTGCCGCTCGGCCAGATCGGCGAGCCGATGATCGGCTCGACCGATGTCGGCGACGTCAGCTGGGCCGTGCCGACCGTGCAGGCCCGCGTCGCGACGCACGCGATCGGCACGCCCGGCCATTCCTGGCAGATCACGGCGCAGGGCAAGGGCGGCCCCGCCTACAAGGGGCTCGTCTATGCCGCGAAGGTCATGGCCGGCACGGCCGTCGACCTTCTGAACGAGCCGGACCGGCTTGAGGCCGCCAAGGCCGATCACGCCGCCCGCACGACGAAGACGCCCTATGTCTGCCCGATCCCGCCCGAGGTGAACGCGCCGATCCAGCCGAAGCCGGCCGACCTCTGATGGCGAGGATCGACGATGGCCGCCTCTGGCGGCGCCTCGAGCGTCTGGCCGGGATCACCGAGCCCGACCGGCCTTGGACCAGGCGCTCCTTCACGCCGCGCTACCTCGAGGGGCGCGAGTGGCTGGCGCAGGAGTTCCGGGAGGCCGGGCTCGACGTCCGGCTCGACGCGGCCGGGAACCTGTTTGGCACGCTTCGTGGCACCGAGCCCGGCCTCCCGCCGATCCTGATAGGCTCGCACACCGACAGCGTCCCCTCGGGTGGGCGCTTCGATGGTCCGCTCGGCGTGCTCGCGGCGCTCGAGGTGGCGCAGTCGCTCGTCGAGCGGGGCGAGCAGCTTCGCCACACGCTCGAGGTCTGCGACTTCCTCGCCGAGGAGCCGAGCGAGTTCGGCCTGTCCTGCGTCGGCAGCCGGGCGCTCGCGGGCAAGCTGACGGACGACATGCTGGCGATGACGCGGCCCGACGGGATGACGCTGCGCGAGGCCATCGCCTATGTCGGCGGCGACCCGGCGCGGCTCGCCGAGGCCGCCCGGGCGCCGGGCTCGGTCGCGGCCTATGTCGAGGTGCATATCGAGCAGGGCCGGGTGCTCGAGAGCGAGGGGACCGACATCGGCGTCGTCACCGACCTCGCCTCGATCCGGCGCGAGAAGATCCTCGTCACCGGCCGGGCCGACCATGCCGGCGCGACGCCGATGAAATTGAGGGCCGACGCGCTCGTCGGCGCCGCGGCGATCGTGACCGCCGTGCACGAGCGGGCGGCAGAGCTCGCGGCCGAAAGGCCCTTCGTCGCGACCGTCGGGCGCATCGTGAACTGGCCGAACGCGGCGAACGCCGTGCCGGGCTCGAGCGAGCTCACGCTGGAGGTGCGCTCCGCCGACGAGGCCGCCGTCGAGCGGTTCGCCGCCGATGTCCTGGCTGGCCTTGCCGGAACCCTCGAAGCCCACTCCCTGAAGGTCGAGCGCGGCCTGATCAGCCACGTCCCTCCGAGCCCCTGCGACCCCTTCGTCCAGGAGACGATCGCGAAGGCGGCGGAGAAGGCGGGCCTCACCTCGCGGCCGCTCTTCAGCGGCGCCGGACATGATGGCATGTGGGTGTCGCATGTCGGCCCGTTCGGCATGATCTTCGTGCCCTGCCGCGACGGCCGCAGCCACACGCCGGAGGAATGGACCGAGCCGCACCAGGCGGCGGCGGGCGCGAAGGCGCTCGCGGAGACGGTGGAGCTCCTCGACGCGGAGCTGGCGCCGCCAGCCTGAGGGGGCGCCGCGATTTCTGCAAGGCCGGTGTCGGACGGTGCCGGCGCCGTTCGTCCTCCGGGTGCCGCGAACGCCGTGGCGCCCGGAGACGCGGCTTTCGTGTAGTCTTCGGGTATATCGGCCTCGCTCCGGGGACCCAAACGATGCTCTACGCGATCCTCTGCTACGATTCCGAAGACGCCGTCTCGTCCTGGCCGAAGGAGAAGGACGACGAGGTCATGGCGCGGCTCGGCGCGATCCTCGACCGGGTGGAGGCGGAGGGGCGGCTCGGACCGGTCGCGCGCCTCCTGCCCACGACCGCCGCGACGACCGTGCGCAAGGGCGGCGAGCAGCTCGTGCTCGACGGCCCCTTCGCCGAGACGAAGGAGCAGCTTCTCGGCTTCTACGTCGTCGACGTCGAGAGCCTCGACGAGGCGATCGCGCTCGCCCGCGAGCTCGGCCAGGCGGTCGGTTCGGGCGGCGCCCACGAGGTGAGGCCCATCGGCCATTTCCGCGCGCCCCGGTCCGCCGGATGAGCGACCTCGCCTGGATCGACGGGGCGCTCGCCGCCGCGCGGCCGAAGGCGGTCGCGGCGCTCCTGCGCTATTTCCGCGACCTCGACACGGCCGAGGAGGCCTTCCAGGAAGCCTGCCTCAGGGCGCTGCGGAAATGGCCGGAGCAGGGGCCGCCGCGCGATCCGGCCGCCTGGCTGATCCTCGTCGGCCGCAACAGCGGCGTCGACGCGGCGCGCCGGGCGAAGCGCCTCACGCCGATCGAGGACGAGGCGGCGCTGTCGGATCTCGGCGACGCCGAGGCTGAGGCGGCCGAGCGGCTCGACGGCGAGCGATACCGCGACGACATCCTCCGCCTGATGTTCGTCTGCTGCCATCCCGACCTTCCGGCGACGCAGCAGATCGCGCTCGCCCTGCGCATCGTCTCGGGCCTCACCGTGCAGCAGATCGCCCGCGCCTTCCTCGTCGGCGACAGGGCGATGGAGCAGCGCATCACCCGGGCGAAGGCGCGGGTCGCGCAGGCTGGTGTTCCCTTCGAGACGCCGGGCGCGGTCGAGCGGGCCGAGCGGCTCGGCGTCGTCATGAAGATGGTCTATCTCGTCTTCAACGAGGGCTATTCCGCGAGCGGCGCGGAGGCCCGGCAGCGCGAGATCCTGTGCGGCGAGGCGATCAGGCTCGCACGCCTTCTCCTGCGCCTCTTCCCCGTCGAGCCGGAGGTCATGGGGCTCCTCGCGCTCCTCCTCCTGCAGCACGCCCGCTCGGCCGCGCGGCTCGACGCGGACGGGCAGGTCGTCCTCCTCGAGGATCAGGACCGGGGCCTGTGGAACGGCAAGGCGATCACCGAGGGCCTCGCCCTCATCGACAAGGCGATGCGCCATCGCCGGCCGGGCCCTTACCAGATACAGGCGGCCATCGCCGCGCTCCATGCCCGCGCTGCGACGCCGGAGGCGACGGACTGGGCGCAGATCGCGCTCCTCTACCGCCGGCTCGAGGAGATCGAGCCGTCTCCCGTGATCACCCTGAACCGCGCGGTCGCCGTGTTGAAGGTCGACGGCGTCGAGGCCGCGCTCGCCCTCGTCGAGCCGCTGCGGGAGCGGCTCGGCGGCTACTTCTATCTCCACGGCCTGCGCGGCGCGCTCCTCGAGCGCCTGGGCCGGCGGGAGGAGGCGAGGGAGGCCTTCCAGCGCGCGATCGCGCTCGCGGGCTCTGCCGCCGAGGTGGCCCATATCCGCCGGCATCTCGACCGGCTCGCCCAGGCCGAGGAGGCGTGATCGGCCGGGCGCTTTTTTCGTCGCCCGGTGTCGGCACGGCCGACCGTGGATCGTCTTCGAAAGAGACGTCCGAGACAGGAGAACGAGAGATGACCGAGAGCCTATTTCCCGACGCGAAGGCGCCGGACAGCGACACCCGCGAGCTGAAGCTCGTCCGGCTTATGGATGCGCCGCGCGAGAAGATCTTCCGCGCCTGGACGACGCCGGAGCTCCTGAAGCCCTGGTTCTGCCCGGCGCCCTGGCGCGTCAGCCACGCCGAGCTCGACGTGCGGCCTGGCGGCTCGAACCTGATCGTGATGAACGGGCCGGACGGCGAGGAATTCCCGAACCGCGGCGTCTATCTCGAGGTCGTGCCGAACGAGAAGCTCGTCTTCACCGACGCCTACACGGAGGCCTGGGTGCCGTCGGGCAAGCCGTTCTTCACCGGCATCATCCTGCTCGAGGACGAGGGGGGCAAGACCCGCTACACCGCGATCGCCCGCCACTGGAGCGAGGAGGACCGCAAGGCGCACGAGGAGATGGGCTTCCACGAGGGCTGGGGGAAGGTCGCCGAGCAGCTCGAGGACTTCGTCCGGCAGATGCCGGACTGACGCGCCCGGCGCAGTGGCGCAGGGCCGCCTGCGGCGAGCGCCGGCCCCGGGGCGTCACGCCATCTGGCTGATCGTCTTCCTGAAGCGCCTCAGGGAGACGGCGAAGAGGCCGGCGCCGATCACCGCGAGGGCGAGGAACTGCGGCCACACGACGTCGAAGCCCGCGCCGCGATAGAGGATCGCCTGCGCCATCGACACGAAATGCGTCGTCGGCGCGACCGACATCACGACCTGCACGGCCTGCGGCATGCTCTCGTGCGGCGTGGTGCCACCGGAGAGCATCTCGAGCGGCAGGAGCGTGAGGATGATCAGCAGGCCGAACTGCGGCATGGAGCGCGCCAGCGTCGCCAGGAAGATGCCCATCGAGGTCGTGGCGAAGAGGTGCATCGCCGCCCCCGCGAGGAAGAGCGCGATCGAGCCCTCGATGGGGACGGCGAGGAGCCCGCGCACGATGCCGAACAGCGAGATGGCGGCCGCGACGAGCACCACGAGCCCCATCGCCCACACCTTCGAGGCCATGATCTGGAACGGCGTCAGCGGCATCACCAGGAGATGCTCGATCGTGCCGTGCTCACGCTCGCGGATGAGCGCCGCACCGGTCAGGACGATCGAGAGCATCGTCACGTTGTTGATGATCTCCATGATCGCGCCGAACCAGGCCGCGTTCAGCGTCGGGTTGAAGCGGGCGCGCAGGTTGAGGCCGACCGGCAGGCCCTCTTCCGAGCGGTGGCGCTCCGCGAAGGCCGACACCTCCTCCGAGAGGATCGTCTGGATGTAGCCGGCGCCGGTGAAGGCCTGCGAGATGCGGGTCGCGTCGACGTTCAGCTGCACGGTCGGCTGCCGGCCCGCCAGGACGTCGCGCTGGAAATCCGGCGGGATCGAGAGCGCGAAGGTGTCGAGCCCCTCGTCCATCCGCCGGTCCATCAGCGCCTCCGAGATGAACTCGGGCGGCGTGAAGTGGGGCGGATAGAACGCGTCGGCGATGCGCGAGGAGAGCTGGGAGCGGTCGTGGTCGACGATGGCGATCGGCGCGCGGCTCAGCGTCTCCGGCATCGCCGTCGCCCCGGCATAGATCGCCAGGGTGAAGGCGTAGACGACGAGCACGAGCATGATCGGGTCGCGTCCTAGGCTGCGCAGCTCCTTCACGCCGAGATGGGCGACGTTCGCGAGGCTCCGCATCACCGCTCCTGCTTCCTCAGCGCCAGCGCTGCGGCTGCGAGCACGATCGGAACCGTCAGAACGAGCGGCACGAACTGCAGGTAGAGGTCGCCGAAGCCGAGGGCCTTCGAGAAGGTGCCGCGCGAGATGGTCAGGAAATAGGTCGTCGGGTAGATCTCCCCGATCGCGCGGCCGAAGCCCTGCAGCGAGGAAACCGGGTCGATCATGCCGGAGAAGCTGACGGCCGGCAGCATCGACAGGATGGCGGTGCCGAAGATCGCCGCGATCTGGCTGCGCATGAAGCTCGAGATCAGGAGCCCGATCGACGTCGCGGCGGTCACGTAGAGGATCGCGGCGAGGAGGAGAACCGCGAAGCTGCCGCGCAAAGGCACGCCGAAGACGAGGACGGCCAGCGCCACGAGGATCAGGAAGCTCGCCGTCGACAGCAGCACGTATGGGAGCTGCTTGCCGATCAGGAACTCGAGCCTCGTCGTGGGCGTGACGTAGAAGTTGACGATCGAGCCGAGCTCCTTCTCCCGGACGACGCTGAGGGCGGCGAGCATCGCGGGAATGAGCATCAGGAGCACCGGGATGACGGCCGGCACGATCGCCGGAAGGCTCTTCACGTCCGGGTTGTAGCGGAAGCGCGTCTCGACGTTCACGCGGCCGGCCAGCGCGGCGGAGAGCCCGGCCTCGCGTGCCTTCGCCTGCAGCCAGTTCGCGTGCATGCCCTGCACGTAGCCCGACACGGTCTCGCCGCGCGAGGGCATCGCGCCGTCGATCCATGCCGCTATCTCCGCGTCGTCGCCCCGCGCCACGCTGCGGGCGAAGCCGGGGGGTATCTCGATCGCGAGGCTGATCTCGCCCGCGCGCATGCGCCGGTCGAGATCCTGGTAGCCAGACAGCGGCTCCCGCTCGTTGAAGTAGCGCGACCCGGCGATCGACATCGTGTAGTCGCGGCTCGCCGTCGTCTGGTCGCGGTCGAGAACCGCGAAGTTCAGCCCCTCCACGTCGAAGCTCAGGCCGTAGCCCATGACGAGCATGAGGATCACGCTGCCGAGCAGCGCGAGCGTCAGGCGGATCGGGTCGCGCCGGAGCTCCAGCGCCTCCCGGTTCGAGTAGCTGAACGTTCGCCTGAGGTCGAACCTCCGCTGCCGGGCCGGCGGTCTCGGTGCGGCGCTCGCGGTCGCGGCCGCAGCCTCTCCCGGGGCGCCGCTGCCCAGCGTCGCGTCGCCGGACGCCTCCTCGAGCCAGCCGATGAAGGCGTCTTCGAGCGTCGCCGTCCCGCGTTCGGCGTCGAGCTCGTCCGGAGCCCCCGTCACCAGCACCTTGCCCGCATGCATGAGCGAGATGCGGTCGCAGCGCTCCGCCTCGTTCATGAAGTGCGTCGAGATGAAGATCGTCACCCCGTCGCGGCGCGACAGCTCGGCGAGGATGCGCCAGAACCCGTCGCGCGCGACCGGATCGACCCCCGTCGTCGGCTCGTCGAGGATCAGGAGGCTCGGGTCGTGAACGAGCGCGCAGCAAAGGCCGAGCTTCTGCTTCATGCCGCCGGACAGCTTGCCCGCCGGCCGGTCGAGGAAACCCGAAAGCCCCGTCGCCTCGGTCAGTTCGGCGATGCGGCGCCGGCGCTCGCCCCGGTCGTGCCCGAACAGGCGGGCGAAGAAGTCGATGTTCTCGGCGACCGAGAGCGTCGGATAGAGGTTCTTGCCGAGCCCCTGCGGCATGTAGGCGATCAGGGGGCATGCGGCGCGGCGGTGGCCGGCATCCGCCATGTCCCCGCCCAGCACCTCGACCGTGCCGGCCTGCAGCTTGCGCGCGCCGGAGACGAGGGAGAAGAGGCTCGACTTGCCCACGCCGTCGGGGCCGATGAAGCCGACCGTGCGTCCGGCGGGAATTTCGAGGGTGATGTCGGCGAGCGCGGCCGTCTTGCCGTAGTTCAGGCTCACCCCGGAGAGGCGCGCGGCGGAGCCTGTCCCGTCGGCCGCTGCGACGCTCACTGCGGCAGCCTCACTTGGTAGGCCTCCGGCCACTCCGCGCGGGGATCGAGCCGCACGGTCACGGTGCCGGGAAGCCCGGTCTTCACGTACTGGATGTACTCCTTGAGGACGCCCGGATCGACGCGCGCCTTGATCCGGAACATGAGCTTCTCCCGCTCCTCCGCCGTCTCGACCGTCTTCGGCGTGAACTGCGCGACGCTCGCGACGAACGAGACGGTCGCCGGGATCACGTAGTCGGGCGCCGCGTCGAGGATGATCCGCGCCTCCGTTCCGAGCGCGACCCGGCCCGCCTGCGCGGTCGGCAGGAAGAAGGTCATGTAGACGTCGGACAGGTCGACGAGGTTGAGGATCGTCGCGCCGCCGGCGACGACCTCGCCCGGCTGGGCGACGAGATACTGCACGCGGCCGGCACGCGGAGAGGTCAGCACGGCGTCGTCGAGATCGGCCCTGATGCTCTCGATCGTCGCCTTCGCGGCGTCGACCCTCGCCCCGGCCGCGACGACGTTCGACTTCGCCGAGCCGATCGCGGCCTCGGCGGCGGCGAGCTGTGCCTCGGCCGCGGCGACCGCCGCCTCGGCCCCGAGCAGGGCCGCCTCCGCCTCGTCGAGCTGCGACACAGGCACGGCCGAGCGGTCGACGAGCTGCTGCGCCCGGTCGAATGTCTTGCCCGCCATGTCGCGCTGGGCGTTGCGCTGCGCGACCACGGCTTCCGCGGCGCGCTTCTCCGCCTCCGCCTGCGTGACCTGGCTCTCCGCCGTGTCGACGGCGATCTCCGCCTGCGCGAGATTGGCCTGCGCCTCCCGCAGCCGCGCCTCGAGCACGGCCGTGTCCATAAGGACGAGCTTCTGCCCCGCCTCGACGAAGGCCCCTTCCTCGGCCGGCATCTCCTTCACCCGCCCGCCCGACTTGGCGGCGACGTCGATCTCGACGGCCTCGATCCGCCCGTTCGCGGCCGCGAAGCCCTCGGGCAGGCCCTCAGGCCGGAGCGAGAGCCAGGCGGCGGCGGCGATGACCGCCAGGACCACGACCGCGGCGATCGGGAGCAGGTGTGTCCGGGTGATCTGCATGGGTTGACTGCCTCTCGGGCTCCGCTCGCGCGTCGGGCCCACGGGGCTCGAGCGCAACGGCATCTTGAGCTAACCCATCCGGTCGGGTGGGAGAATCCGCACAACTCCCTATTCGATGGTCGCAATCTTCCGGAAATGCCGGCTATTCGACGAAAAACGTGACGCTCGCCTGCCGGCCTTCCGCGTCGACCGCCGTCAGCGTCGAGAAGCCGAGGCCGTCGGGCCGGAAGCTCTGCTCGCGGCGGCGGTCGACGGCGAGCGGCGTGCCGTTCGCGAACCAGCGGAAGGGCGGCCGGCCCCCGTCGAGCTTCGCGACGAGGGGGCGCAGCTCGCCGGCCCGGTCGCGCGGCGCGGCCACGCGGGCCGCCTCGGGCGGAAACAGGATGACGGGCGGCGGCTCGGCGATCCTCTGCGGCCCGCCGTCTCCGGCATAACGCCGCAGCGCGGGCGGCAGGGCGCCGTCGTCGGCGAGGAGCGTGCCGCGCGGCGGAGCGGCGAGCGGCTGGCGCGGGCCCGGCAGCCTCGCGAAGACGCCGAAGAGGAGCGGCGCTGCGGTGCGCCTGCCGCTCATCCCCGGCACGGGCGCGCCGTCCGGCCGGCCGATCCAGACGCCGACGACGTGGCGGCCGTCGAAGCCGACGGACCAGGCGTCGCGATAGCCGTAGGAGGTGCCGGTCTTGAAGGCGATCCTCTGCCTTGCATGGCCGGCAGGGGGCGGCGTCCCTGACAGCGCGTCCGCGACGAGCCAGGCGGCCTTCCGGTCCATGAACTCGGCCTCCTCCTCCTCCTCGCGCGGCTGGTCGGCGAAGCGGCGCAGGGGGACCCGCCGCCCGCCTTCGGCGAGGCCCGCAAAGCCCGTCACCAGCTCGTCGAGCGTCAGGCCGACACCGCCGAGCGCGATCGGCAGGCCCGGCTTGGCGTCCCCCGGCAGGCGCGGCGTCACGCCGGCCCGCCCGAGGCGCGAGACGAGCCGCGCCGGGCCGATCGCGTCTAGCAACCGCACCGCCGGAATGTTCAGCGACTGCTGCAACGCCTCCCGCACCGTCACCGTGCCCTGGAAGTCGAGCTCGAAATTCGTCGGGCGGTAGCCCGCGAAATCGACCGGCCGGTCCTCGATGAGCGTCTCCGGGTGGACGATGCCCGCCTCGAAGGCGAGGCCGTAGATGAAGGGCTTCAGCGCCGATCCGGGCGAGCGCACCGCGCGCACCATGTCGACTTGGCCCGAGCGCGTCTCGGCCGAAAAGCCGGCCGATCCCACCTCCGCCAGCACCTCGCCCGTCACGTGGTCGGCGACGAGGATCGCCAGCGACTGCGACGGCGGCATCAGCGCCCGCCGGCCGGCGACGAGCTCCTCGATCCGGCCCTGCAGGTCGCGGTCGAGCGTCAGCCCGACCACGGCGTCGTCCGGCCGGCCGCCGGCGGCGATCAGGGCGAGGTGCGGGCTGAAATTCGGCAGCTCCCGCCGTGCCGAGGGGACGGGGGCGAGGAGCGCGCGCGACAGCTCCGCCCCGTCGATCGCGCCGGCGCGTTCGAGCCGGACGAGCACCCGGTCGCGTGCGGCCCGCGCGGCGGCGGGGTCGCGGTCGGGGCGGCGTGCCTCCGGCGCCTGCGGCAGCGCGATCAGGAGGGCGGCCTCCGCCACCGAGAGCTTGCGCGCGGAGTGGCCGAACCAGACGAGCGAGGCCGCCTCCAGACCCTCCAGATTGCCGCCATAGGGGGCGAGCGTCAGATAGGCCGTCAGGATCTCACGCTTCGTCAGGCGGCGCTCGAGCGCGATCGCCTCCTTCATCTGCGTGAACTTCGTCGCGAAGCTGCGCGGCCGGCCGGGCGTCAGGAGCCGCGCCAGCTGCATCGTGATCGTCGAGCCGCCGGAGACGACGCCGCCCGTCGCCGCGAGCTGCATCGCCGCGCGGCCGAGCGCCACCGGATCGACCCCCGGATGCGAGAAGAAGCGCCCGTCCTCGTAGGCGACGAGCAGGTCGGTGAAGCGCGGATCGATGGCGTCGAGCGACACCGGCAGGCGCCAGCGGCCTTGCGAGATCGGGAAGGGCTTCAGGAGGTCGCCCCTGCGGTCGACGACGACGCGCGAGGTCTCGATGCCGGCGAGCGGGCTCGGGCCCGCGTCCTCCGGCCCCGGCGCCAGCAGGTTGAGCGGCACCGCGGCCGCCGCCACGAGGCAGACGGCGAGCGCGGCACCCGCTATCGGGCGGAGGAGCGCCATCGCCTCACGGCGCCGGCGCCAGCACCTCGACCGTCGAGGGCTGGGTCCGGCCGAAGAGGTAGGGCCGGTACATGTCCTCCACATGGGCGCCGGGCCTGGCGTAGCGGCCGGGCGCCACGGCGCGGACCATATAGGCGACGGTGAAGCTCTCGCCGCGCTCGGCACCGGTGTCGAAGGCTGCGACGAAGCGGTCGTCGCGGAACTCCGTGTGCACGGGCGAGGTCTCCGGCAGCCACGAGAACGAGGCGAGGTCGGCGCCGGAGACGAGGCTCGGATTGTCGATCTCTAAGCCGCCCGGCAGCCGGTCCTCCACGAGGACATGCGCCGGCCACTCCGCGTTCTTCGTCACCCGGATCACGACGACGAAGCGCTCGTTCTGCGCCACCGTGCCGGCATCCGTCTCGGTTCCGTCGAAGGCGTAGGTCGTGCGCTCGATCGAGAAGCCCTCGCTCGCGGCGTCGGGCGGCGAGGCGGGAACGCCCGACGCCGTCATCGCGAGGGTGACCGGGCGATCCGACAGGTTGCGAACGGCGACCGGGGAGGCCTGGAGATCCGCCGGCGCATAGCTGCGGGCGACGACGCCCTCCATCGTCTCGCCGCCGATTTCGAGCCTGATGCCGGCTCCGGCGCCCTCGATCAGCGCATCCGCCGCGCGGAGCAGCCAAGCCTGCTCCTGCGTCGACAGCCGGTCGCGGCGCGCCCGCTCCTCCTCGAGGAGGCGGCTCGCGCGGCCGATCTCGCCCGACATGCCAGGGCTCGCCGCCGCCAGCGTCAGAAGCCCCGCCGCGTCCCGCAAGGGGGAGCCGTAATCGTTGCGCGATATCCCCTCCGGCGCCGGCGCGGAGGCCTGCGCGGCGAGGTCGTCATAGGCCGCGCCGAACGCGCGGCCGGCCCGCTCGCTCTCGCCGTAGAGGGAGAGCGCGGCGCCGAGCTGCGCCTTCGCGAGCGGCGTCTCGAAATTCTCGAGCTGCGCGTCGACGAAGTAGCGCAGGTCGGAGATCGCCGCCCGCTGGTTCAGCGCGAGCACGTAGAGCGCGTAGGCCGTCGCCGCGCCACCGTCGGAGGCGTCGTTCACGTAGGCGAGCGTGTTCGACAGGTTGTCGAGCGCCTGGGAGAGCGCGAGATCCGGCACGGCGAAGCCCTCCTCGCGGGCCCGCGTCAGGAACTCACTGACATAGGAATCTAGCCACAGGTCGCCGCTCGACGGTCCCCACAGGCCGAAGCCGCCGGTCGAGGACTGGTTCGAGACGAGGCCGGCGATCGCCGTGCGGATCGCCTCGTCGCGGCTCATCGACATGCCGGGCGCCGTCTCGCGGTACCCGACGCCCAGCCGCTCGGCCAGGGAACCCAGATAGAGCGCCGGGAACATCTGGCTCGCGATCTGCTCCGAGCAGCCATAGGGGAAGGTCTGCAGGTCGCGCATCAGGCCCGCGACGTCGAGGCTGCCGGCGCCGGTCGCCGAGAGGCTCAGGCTCGCCGTGCCCGGGTCGAGGCCCGCCAGCAGCGTTCCGTCGAGGCGGAACGTCTCGACCGGTTGCAGCTCCACCAGGCTGCGCTCCGAGACGCGGCCCGTCGCCGGCCGCACGGGCAGCCGCAGCGTCTGCTCGATCTGGAGGCCCTCCGGGTTGGTCAGACGCACCGAGATCTCGCCGACGCCGCTCGAGACGCCGGCGATCTCGACGCTCGTCGCCGTGCGCTGCCCCTCGGCGAGCTCGATCTGCCCGCCGGAGCCGAGCGGCCGCGCGGAAAGCTCCTCGCTCGTCGACACGTCGAGGAGATAGGGGCCGGCCGGCCCGTCGCGGTTGTCGATCTCGAGATAGAGGCGCGAAGCGTCGCCCGGCGCGAGCACGCGCGGCGCCGTGGCCGTCACGACGACCGGATCGCGCACGACGACGTCCGCGGCCGCTTCGCCGACGCTGTCCGCCGTCCAGGCGACCGCCATCAGCCGCAGCGTGCCGTTGAACTGCGGCACGTCGAAGGTCACGGTCGCCCGACCATCCTCGCCGACGGTGACGAGGCCCGAGAAGAGCGCGACCGGATCCTGCGCCGGCGGGCTCGCGAGCAGGCCACCGCCCGGCTCGCCGCCGCCGACCCGCAGCCGGCCGCTCTCGCCGACGAGGCCGTCGATGAGCGAGCCGTAGAGGTCGCGGATCTCGGTGCCGAGCGCGCGCTGGCCGTAATAGTGGTCCACCGGCGCCGGCGGCTCGAACGCCGTCAGGTTCAGGATGCCGACATCGACGGCGGCGAGCGTGAGATACGCCTCCTCCCCGGCGTCGATCCCGTCGATCGTCACGCCGATCTCGAGCGCGCCGCGCGGGTGCGCCATGTCCGGCGCGTCGAGCGTCACGCCGAGCGTGCGGGCCGACATGTCGAGCGAAACCCAGGAGAGGCCGATGGCGCGCGCCGGCATGCGGGCCGCCTGCTCGTCGGCCGTGCTCATCGGGCGGAACAGCATCGCCGTCACGTAGGCGCCCGGCGCCCAGGCCTCCGTCACGGGAAGCGAGATCTCCGCGCGGCCGCCGCTGACGGCCACCTCGCGCGTCTCGATCACCCGGTCGGCGATCACGCTCACCACCGCCCGGCCGTCGAAGGGCGCCTCGATCGTCACCCGGGCCTCGTCGCCCTGGCCGTAGGTCGCGCGGTCGAGCGAGACGTCGAGCGAATCCGGGCTCTCGTCGTCGGGCGATGCCTGGTACCAGCCCGCCGTGAAGTCGAGCGACGTGATCGGCCCCGCCGGATCGGCCGTCCTGACCTCGAGCCGGTAGCGCCCGCTCTCGACGGGCGCCTCGATCGGGGCCGGCCGTCCCTCGGCCGTGATGTCGGTCGTGCCGCCGGCGACGCGCTCGGTATAGGTCACGGGCTCGACGAGCCACTGGCCGTTCGCGCGGTAGTGCTGGAAGCTGCGCTCGACCTTCAGGAGCTGCCATTCGGCCCCCGGGAGCGCCGTGCGGTCGCCGCCCGTGCCGATGGCGATCGCGTCGAAGCGCGCCGTCGCGCCCGCGCCGACCGCGTCGCCGGAGAATTGCGGGCGGACGCCGATCAGCGTGCCGCGCGGCGCGACCGGCAGGGTCAGCGTGCGCTCGACGCCGCGGCCGCCGCCCTCGCGCATGCGGATCACGAACCGCGCCTCGAGGGGGCGCGTCGCGGCCGGCAGGTCGGGCAGCGCGACCTCGAACCCGGCCGTGCCGTCCTCGTCCGTGCGCGGCAGGTCGGACAGCGTCTCGCGCACCGGCTGCGCCTCCTCCTCGGCGAGCCCGAAGACGAAGCCCGGCTGCGAGGGCATCCCGCGCACCGGCGAGACGATCACGTCGCCCTGGAGCGGCAGGTCGGCCGCCGGCGCGCCGTAGAGGAACTGGCCCTCGACGTGAAGCGGCACGGTCTCGCCCGGAGCCGCCATCGTCGCCCGGCTCGACAGCTCGAACTCGAGCCGGTCGGGCACGAAGTCCTCGACGAGGAAGCCGATCTCGGCGATCGCCGGGCCGTCGGGCTCGGCGTGCGCCGTCACCCGCCACGCGCCGCGCATCGCCGAGGCGACGAGGGGCAGGTCGACGACCCGGCCGCCCGCCTCGCCCTCGCGGCTCGTGACGCGCCGGTTCTCCATCCCGTCGGGACGGCTGAGCACGAGGGTCAGCGGCAGATCGGGGACGGCCTGCGCCTGGTCGTCGCGCAACAGCGCGCCGAGATGCACCGTCTCGCCCGGGCGGTATACGCCGCGGTCGGTGTAGAGGAAGGCGTCGAGCGTGCCCGGCGCCGCGCGGCCGTCGACGCCGCGGTCACTCAGGTCGAAGCCCGAGCGCGTCAGGTCGAGGAACACGAAGTCGCCGGCCTCGCCGCGCGCCGTCAGATGGCCCGGCGCCATGCCGCCCCGGCCGGCCACGAGGCCGCGGTCGAAGCGCGCCCGGCCCGTCTCGTCCGTCGTCGCGCTCCCGAGCACCTCGTTGTTCCGGGCGATCAGCGTCAACTCGACGCCGGCCAGCGGCTCGGCCGTGTCGAGCGAGCGGGCGAAGACGGTCAGCCCCTCGGTGCCCGTCAGCGTCGCGAGGCCCGTGTCGGTCACCACGAACCACTGCGTCGCCCGGTCCGACCACTCGTCCTCGGCGGCGCCCACGGCGGTCGCGGTGAGCACGTAGACGCCCGGCTCGCGCTCCGGCAGCGCCTCGTCGAGCGGGATCGCGGTGACGACCTCCCGGTTCAGCTCGCGGCGCACGTCGAGCCGTCCGTCCCACAGCTTCTCGCCCGTCTGGTCGGCGACCGTCTCGGCGCTGTAGCCCGCGAGCGGGTTCAGGAAGCTGCCCTGGCCGAAGACCTGCGACAGGCTGCGCGCCGGCACCCGGTAGAGCGACAGCCTCACCTCCTCGGTGTTGACGGAGGTGACGGGGATCCCCTTCGAGCCGACGCGCGGCAGCACGAAGTCGGAGGCGGAGAAGCGCACGGCCGGCGAGCGGTCGCGGATATAGACGTCGAGGTCGGAAGCCTGCTTCAGCGTCTCGCCGATCTCCGCGGGCAGCCCCGCGCGGATCGTCAGCCTGTACCGCTCGCCATGCTCGACGCCCGTCACGCAGAGCTCCTGCCCGCTCGCGTCGAGGCCCTGCGCCGGCTGGCCGTCGAGCGTCACGTAGGGCTGGAAGTTCGTGCGGCCCTTCCGCAGCTCCTCGGAGAACTGCACGCAGACCCGCGGATCGGCGGCGTCGGAGTTGATCGTGTAGTCGACGATGCGGAAGCCGTGCTGCTGGTCGAGCTCGAGATAGGCCTGCCGCACGTCGGCGTCCTCGTTCGCAGCCAGGCTCTCTTTGTACGCCTCGAGCGCGGGGCGGAAGTTCGACCGGCTCTCGAGCGCCCGGGCGAGCACGGCATATCCCCGCGCGCGGGTCGCCATGTCGCCGGCCGTCTCGATGGTCTTCACCGCCGCGCCGAGCGCGCCGTTCTGGAACGCGATCTGCGTCCCGTAGTCGTTCGACTGGACCGTCCGGGCGGCGACGGCGTAGTCGAGCCAGAGGCCCGCGTCCCGCGGCGCCTTGGCGATCGCCTGGGCGTAGGCCGCGGCGGCGGCCTGCGGATTGCCGGCGGCCATCCGGTCGGAGGCGTCCCCGCGCAGGGCCGCCACCGTCCCCGGCACCATCGGCGTCGCCTCGATCTCGGCCGCTGCGCGCCGCGCCTCCTGGGCGATCCAGTCCTCGAGGAAGCCGAGCTCGGGCTTCGGCAGCTCCGCCGCCGCCTGCTCCTCGACCACCCGGCCGGCGACGGCGCCAGCGAAGCTCTGCAGCTCGCCCGCTTCGCTCTTCAGGAAGCACCACTTCGCGCGCGTGTTGTAGGTGAAGGCCCCGCAGGTCTGGTCGGCGAGGCAGGCCTGCTCGCAGTCGGCGAGCTCCACGTCCCTCAGCGTGCCGATGTCGAAGCCGAAATAGTCGCCGTTCTCGACCGTCACGATCCGGCGCTCGACCTGCGCCGCGCCTCCGGCCGTGCCTTGCGCCAGTGCCGGCGCGGCGAACGCCAGAGCCGCGCCCAGAAGGCCCGCCACACGCATCAACGACATCGTTTCGTCCTCTCCCGCCGCGGCCGCTCCGGCCCCCTCGGCGACCGGGGCGATTGTGAGGGCAAAGCTTGAGCGGGTAAACGTGGTGGACGAGGCAGGAGGAAGATAATTCTGATGATGCTGATCGATGCGAAGACGGTCGACGAGGTGCTCGACTGGAAATCGGTGGTCGAGGCCCTGCGGGAGGGGCATCGGGGCGCCCGGCCGCAGATCGACGACCTCCTGATGCGCGAGGGGCAGGAGGCGCTTCTCGTGCGCGCCGCCTGGCAGGGCGGCGTCGGCATCGGCCTGAAGGCCGTCAGCGTCTTCCCGCGAAATCCCGAGAGCACGCCGCCGCTGCCGGCGGTGCAGGGCCAGTTCCTCCTGTTCGACGGTCGCACGGGCGAGGTTGCGGCCGTCATCGACGGCGCGGCCATCACCCGCTGGAAGACCGCCGGCGATTCCGCGCTCGGCTCCGCCCTGTTGTCCCGCGAGGACGCGCGGGCGCTCACGATGGTCGGCGCCGGTGCGCAGGCCGAGCCCCTGATCCGCGCGCACCTCGCGGTCCGCCCGTCGATCGGGCACGTCCGCATCTGGAACCGCTCGGCGCCCCGCGCGGAGGCGCTCGCGGCGCGGCTCGGCGACGCCGGGAGGCAGGTAGAGGTGGCGGGCGATCTCGCGGCGGCGGTCGGCGCCGCCGACATCGTCTGCGTCGCGACCATGGCGACCGAGCCGATCGTGAAAGGCGCGTGGCTGAAGCCCGGCACCCATCTCGACCTCGTCGGCGCCTACCGGCCCGACATGCGCGAAGCCGACGACGAGGCGCTGCGGAAGGGCCGCCTCTACGTCGACGCGCGCGAGACGACCGTCCACGAGATCGGCGAACTGATGATCCCGCTCGCCTCCGGCGCGATCCGGGAGGACGACGTCATTGCCGATTTCTTCGACCTCGTCGGTGGCGCCGAAGGCCGGCGGAGCGACGAGGAGATCACGGTCTTCAAGAACGGCGGCGGCGCCCATCTCGACCTGATGACCGCCCAGGCGATCCACCGGGCGGCGCAAGCGCGGGTGTGATGGGTCGGAGCGGCGGCGTCCTCAGAACGCCGAAGGATGCCACAGCGGCCGGTACCCGTCCCGCAGCGCCTCGACCGCGAGCGATGGGGTGACAAGCAGGGCCGGCCCCGACACCGGTCCTGCCGGCGGGCCCCAGCCCTCGGGGTGCCACGGCAGGAGGCCGCCGCCTCGCACCGCGTGCGGCACGCCGCCGACGAGCCCGACGCTGCCCTCCGGCAGGGTCTTCATGTCGACCTCCGGCCGAGGCCCGAGCCGCTGGCGGTGGAGCGCGTCGTCCATCTCCGAGGCACCCATCTTCCGCGCGCCAGCCGCCGCGGCCGAGGCGAAGGCCTCGGCCTCGCCCCGCCGGCACTCGAAGCACGGCCGGTGTCCGGCCGCGAGCGCCGTCACCTCGTCGAGGAAGAAGAGCTCGGTGTAGCCCTCGCCCCACACCGTCCTGTGTCGACCGCCGAACTCCAGCGCGCAGGCGATCCAGCGCTTCGAGACGTGCCGCCGGCGCGACAGCTCCCGCGTCGCCGGATCGTGCAGCCGTCCGCCACGATTGCCCATCAGTAGCCCACGCGCCGGCACGGCCAGAAAGTCTCCAGTGGGGCTGACCCGGTTCGGCAGGGGCATGCTGCTCAGCCGAGGAGCCGCCGGAAGAGGCCGGGATAGTCGAGCACCAGCCCGTCCTCGTCGACCTCGATTTCCGCCGAAAAGCTGCCGTCCATCGCCTCGTAGAGGTAGCGGTGGCCGGATTCGAGGCATGTATAGCGCTGTTCGTCGATGATCGGCGCGAGGTCCGGCATGGGGATGTAGACCATCCGCAGCTCCGCGGTCTCGTTTTCCCGGAGGTTCAGCCTGCGTATTGGAAGCGTGTTCGTGAAGGGCGTCGCGGCGATGTCGACGTCGACCGCACCGTCGAGATGGGGCAGCGCCTTGCCCTCGCCGTCGCGCCAGTGACCGTCGCCCTCGCTCTCGATCACGACCTGCCCCGCGCCGGCGGAGCGGATGTCGAGCCGGCGCGTCCGCCACTGCTCGTCCATCGCGAGGCCGTACACCAGCCCGTACCCCGTGCCGTCGGCCTCGCCGACGACGATGCCTTCCGCGATCGTTCCCCAGTCCATCGGCGTCAGCGCCAGGTGCTCGAGGCCCGGCGCGCCGAGCGGCGCCCAGCGGACGGCCCGCGGGGTGAGCTTTCCGAAGCTCATGGCGTGTCCACGACGATCAGGTGCAGCCGCCGGGGCCCGTGGGCGCCGAGCAGCAGCGTCTGCTCGATGTCGGCCGAGCGCGAGGGCCCGGTGACCATGTTGACGGTGCGCGGCATCGTTCCTCTGCCGAAACGGTCCCGCAGCCGCGACCACATCGCCTCGTAGTCGCCGACGATGTCGCGGGCCTCGACGACGATCACGTGCGTTTCCGGCAGGAAATTCACGGTCGTCGGGTTCTCCGGCCCCGAGAGGAGCACGGCGGTGCCGGATTCCGCGACGCCCGCGAAGGCGTGCGACAGGCCGACCTCCTCGCTGCCGTCGGCGATGCCGGTCTTCGTCCGGAGGTGCGGCACGCTCTCCCAGTCGAGGCCGGCGAGATACGGGTCGGTCCCCCGCACGACCGCCTGCGGCAGGTTGCGCTCCCGCAGGAAGCGGGACAGCGCCTGCGTCACCTGGCCGGGCCCCGCCACGCGCTCGACCGTCGCGTCGACCGCGGTCGCCATCTCGGCGAAGAGCGCCACCTGCTCCTCGTGCGGCAGCTGCCCGCGCTTCGGCACGATGCCCGAGGGGGGCGCGGCGAGCCGCGCCTCGACCGCCTGCCGCCGTCCGGCCTCGTCGCCCTCCGCCTTGAGCGAGCGGCGGATCGTGGCGAGGATCGTGTCGCGCGCGCTCATCGCTTCCGCTCCGCCCATTGCTGCTGGAACGTCTTGCCCTGCGGGCTCGGGAAGTCGCGGTGCGAGGTCCATCCGCCGGCCAGCGGCAGCGAGGCGAAGCGGCCGCGTTTGCGACCCATCGCGCCCAGAAGCCGCATCGCGATCCCGCTCGCGGCCCGGTAGAGCGCCGGGCGCCGGGCGAAGAAGGCCCATCCTTTGATGCCCCAGCGCTGCGTCGCCGGCTGCAAATGGCGCTCGAACTCGCGCTCCCGCCAGTGCCGCATCATCTTCGGCAGCGGTATCCGCATCGGGCACACCTCCTCGCACCGGCCGCAGAAGGTCGAGGCGTTCGGCAGGTGGCCGGCCTTGTCGACCCCGATCAGCGAGGGCGTCAGCACCGCGCCCATCGGGCCGGGATAGACCCAGCCGTAAGCGTGGCCGCCGACCGTGTGGTAGACCGGGCAGTGGTTCATGCAGGCGCCACAGCGAATGCAGCGCAGCATCTCCTCGAACTCCGAGCCGAGCATCGAGGAGCGGCCGTTGTCGAGCAGCACGACGTGGTATTCGCCCGGCCCGTCCGGGTCGTCCGCCCGGCGCGGGCCGGTCGAGAAGGTCGTGTAGACCGACATGTCCTGGCCCGTCGCCGAGCGGGCGAGCACGCGCAGGTTCTGGCTCACGTCTTGAAGCGTCGGCGTGATCTTCTCGATCGAGGCGAGCACGACATGCGCCTTCGGCAGGGTCTGCGTCAGGTCGCCGTTGCCCTCGTTCGTCACGATGATCGAGGTGCCCGTCTCCGCCACGAGGAAGTTCGCGCCGGTGATGCCGACATCGGCCTTGAGGAAGCGGTCCCGCAGGATGCCTCGCGCCTCGCCGAGCAGCGTCTCCGGCGCGGTCAGGTCGCGGTCCTGCGGCAGGTGGCCGTGAACCCGGCGGAAATCGGCCTCCACCTGGTCGCGGTTCACGTGGATCGCCGGCGCGATGATGTGGCTCGGGTGCTCCTTCCGAAGCTGGATGATGTACTCGCCGAGATCCGTCTCGACCGGCTCGATTCCCTGCTCCTCGAGGTAGTCGTTGAGGCCGATCTCCTCGGAGATCATCGTCTTGCCCTTGGTGACGGTCCTCGCGTCGAGGTCGCGGCAGATCTTCAGCACGATCTCGCGGGCCTCGGCCGCGTCGGCGGCCCAGTGCACGTGGCCGCCATTCTCCTTCACCTTCGCCTCGAAGCGCTCGAGATAGAGGTCGAGATGGGCGAGCGTGTGGTTCTTGATGTCACGCGCCCGGTCCCGCAGGGCGTCGAACTCGGGCAGCTTCTCGCGCGCCTTCGCGCGCTTGGCGATGAAGCCGCTCGGCACCTTCGTCAGGGCGCGCTGCAGGTCCTTGTCGGCCAGCGCCTCGCGGGCGTTCGCCTTGAAGCGAGGGGAGGTGATCTCGACCATGTGTCCCTACCGCTCCGCCTCGCCGATCGCCGGCTCGTCGGTCATGCCGGCGAGCACCTCCGCGACGTGGCGAGCCTCCGTCCGCCGGCCCTCGCGCTTCAGCTTGCCCGCGATGTTCATGAGGCAGCCGAGGTCGCCGGCGAGCACCATGTCGGCCTCCGTCGCGGCGATGTCGTCGGTCTTGCGGCCGACCATGACGTTCGAGATGTCGGGATACTTCACGCAGAACGTGCCGCCGAAGCCGCAGCAGACTTCCGGGTGCGCCATCTCCCGCAGCTCGAGACCCGCGACGCCGCCGAGCAGGTTCCGCGGCTGCGCGTGGACCTTGAGCTCGCGCAGGCCGGAGCAGGAATCGTGGTAGGTGGCGCTGCCCTCCCATTGTGCCGAAACCGCCGTCACGCTCAGAACGTCGACGAGGAAGCTGACGAGCTCGTGCGTTTTCGCCGCGTGCGCCCGCGCCCGTCCCTCCCACGCGGGATCGCCCGCGAAGAGCTCCGGATAGTGCTTCGACATCGTCGCCGAGCAGGAGCCCGAGGGCGCGACGACGTGGTCGTAGGGCTCGAACGCCTCGATCGTGCGCCGGGCGATGGCCTTCGCGTCGGCGCGGTCGCCGGAATTGTAGGCGGGCTGCCCGCAGCAGGTCTGCGGCGGCACCTCGACCGTGCAGCCGGCATCCTCGAGGAGCTTCGCCGCGGCGAAGCCGATCGAGGGCCGGATCAGGTCGACGAGGCAGGTCGCGAAGAGGCCGATGCGGGGGCCTCCGGAACGGGTCGTGGTCATGGGGCGTCGATGTCTCCTCGCGCGACACTATGAACCACCCTCGCGACGGTCAACGCGGCAGTCATGCGGCAAAACTCCTTGCGTCGGAGACGCCCCTCCGGTTGATCTCTTGCGGCAGTGTCAGGGGGCTTCTTTGCGATGACGTCAGCCGATCAGGGACAGGCGCGCGAGCCGCGCGCACCGTTCGCACCGCATGCGGACCGGGAAACCATCATCTCGGAGGTGCACACGCGCCCCTTCCGTCCCCTGCGGACGCCGCGCGTGCTGCATCACATGGCGTTCCTCCGCGACGTCCACCCGGACGAAGACCGCGACAACATCGCCCGCTTCGCGACCGCTCACGGCGCCCTCCCGCCGGCGGAGGGCGCGCGCCATCATGTCGTCGTCCTCGGCTCCGCCGACCTCGCCTGGGAGCAGCACACGGAGTTCACGACGCTCACCCTCGGCGTCGAGCCGCCCCCCGGCTACGTCTTCGCGGCGCCGAAGCTCTCGTCTCTCTCCGCCTTCCTGCCGAAGCCTTCGGGGCCGCTCCTCGTCGCGGCCCGGCTGGCGATCGTCGAGCTCGCCGACCACGAGTTCCCCGACATAGACGGCTTCGACCCCTCGAGCGTCTGCGTCTCGCTCGTCGAGGACGGTGGCGCGGTCGTCGTCACGGACTTCCGGCCGGACGAGAGTGGCTTCACCCGCATCCTCGTCGGCAATCGGCGCCTCTCGCCGGCGCGGGCGGGTGCGCTGGCGCAGCGGCTGCTCGAGATCGAGACCTACCGCGTGCTCGCGCTTCTGGGTCTGCCGGAGGCGCGGCGCCTGGGGCCGCTGATCGACCAGATCGAGATCGAGCTCGCCGAGGTCATGCGCACGATGCGTCGCGACGTGGGCCTCGAATCGAGTTCGAGCATGCTGCACCGGCTCGTGGCGCTGGCGGCGGAGGTGGAATCGGAGTCGGCGATCGGCTCCTACCGCTTCGGCGCGACGCGCGCCTACGACGACATCGTCACGCAGCGGCTGCGCGTGATCGGCGAGACGCGCGTCGAAGGCTACAGTCCGATCGAGGAGTTCCTCGCCCGCCGCATGCGCCCGGCGATGGCGACGTGCCGCAGCGTCGAGCACCGTATGGCGGACCTCACGAGCAAGCTGTCACGGGCGGCCGACCTTCTCCGCACGAGGGTCGACATCGCCGTGGAGAGCCAGAACCGCGACCTCCTCGCCTCGATGAACCGGCGCGCGCGCATGCAGCTGCGCCTGCAGCAGACGGTCGAGGGCCTCTCGGTCGCCGCCGTCAGCTACTACGTCATCGGCCTGATCGGCTATCTCGTGAAGGGCCTGGCAGAGGAAATCCCGCTGCCGGTCGAGCCGGGGCTCATCGTGGCGGCCGCGGTGCCCGTCGTGATCCTCCTCGTCTGGGGCTTGGTGCGCCGCATCAGGCGCCATCACGCCGATCCCGGAGCCGACGCGGAAGCTGAGGCTCCGCCCCGTCCCGGGCGGGCCGCCCGCGATCACGGCGAACGCCGCGAGCCGGCGCTCTGAGGCGAGGGCGGGTTGGCCGACTTCTTCTCGGCCGCGAGCTTCTCCATGAGGTCGGCGATCCGGCGAAACGCCGCCACGGTCTCGACCCGCTGTTCCTCCGGCATGGCCTCGAAGGCCTCCGCGAAGTCGTCGTGCATGTGGGGGAGCGCCGCCGCCAGCACGTCATGGCCGGCGTCGGTCAGCCGCGGGTGGACGACGCGGCGGTCGGACTGGCTGCGCTCGCGCGACACGAACCCTCGCGCCTGGAGGTTGTCGAGGATCGTCGTCACCGTCGCGGGGCTCAGCGACACGTAGGCGGACAGCGACGAGCTCGTCACGTTCGTCAGGTCGCGGATGCCCTGCAGCACCACGATCTGCGGTGTCGTCAGCCCGACCGCCCGGGCGACGTATTTCGAGCGGATGTCCACCGACCTGATGATCCGCCGCAAGGCGCGCAGCAGGTCCGCCGGCGCCTGCGGCTCCTTGCCCCCCGACGAGCGGGAATGATCCAATCCGTCCACCGAACCACTCAGATGTTTTGATCTCGAATGTTTTGGACTATAACAAGGAACGGGGCGGCGTCCAGCGCGTTCCCGATCATCATCATTCAAGGAGCTGCCGCCCCTGGCGGTTCCCGGTCAGCGGAGGTCCGACGAGAGCGACATGTGCGGTCTATGTGGAGAGGTCACCTTTGACGGTTCACCGGTCGACACGGCCGCGATCACGCGCATGGCGGACAAGCTCGCGCCGCGCGGTCCCGACGGCAGCGGCATGCTTCTGCGGGGCCGGGCGGGCCTCGCGCATCGCCGCCTGACGATCATCGACCTCAGCCTCAGGGCCGAGCAGCCGATGGTCGACTCGGACCTCGGCCTGTCGATCGCCTTCAATGGCTGCATCTACAACTACCCGCAGCTCCGCCAGGAGCTCGCGGGGCTCGGCTACCGCTTCTTCTCCTCAGGCGACACCGAGGTGCTGATCAAGGGCTACCACGCCTGGGGCCTCGACTTCGTCAACCGTCTGAACGGCATGTTCGCCTTCGCGATCCTCGAGCGCGATTCGGGCAGGCTCGTCCTCGGCCGGGACCGTTTCGGCATCAAGCCGCTCTACTACAGCGAGACCGGCAAGAGGCTGCGCTTCGCCTCCTCGCTGCCGGCGATCCTGGCGAGCGGCGACATCGACACGGCGATCGATCCGGTGGCGCTGCACCACTACATGAGCTTCCACGCGGTCGTGCCGCCGCCGCACACGATGATCCGCGGGATCAGGAAGCTGCCGCCGGCCACGATCCGCGTCGTCGAGGCGGACGGGCGGACGGAGGACAAGGTCTACTGGCGGCCGGAGTTCGCCCGCACCTCCGACGAGATCGCCATGCCCGAGGAGGTCTGGCGCGAGCGCGTCGAGGCGGCCCTGCGCCGGGCCGTCGACCGCCGGATGGTCGCCGACGTGCCGGTGGGCGTGCTCCTGTCGGGCGGGGTCGATTCGAGCCTCATCGTCGCGCTGCTCGCGGAGGCCGGCCAGAAGGACCTCATGACCTTCTCGATCGGCTTCGAGAGCGCCAACAACGAGGAGGGCGACGAGTTCAAGTATTCCGACCTCGTGGCGCAGCACTACGGCACGAAGCACCACAAGATCTTCGTCGAATCCGACCGGCTGATCGGCGCGCTGCCTGGCGCCATACAGGCGATGTCTGAGCCGATGGTGTCCTACGACAACGTCGCCTTCTACATGCTGAGCCAGGAGGTGTCGAAGCACATCAAGGTCGTCCAGAGCGGGCAGGGGGCCGACGAGGTCTTCGCCGGCTATCACTGGTACCCGCCGCTGATGTCCTCGAACGACCTGACGAACGACTACGCGAAGGTCTTCTTCGACCGCGACGACGCGACGCTGCGGACGCAGGTCTCCGGCGACTACCTGCCGGACCACGACGCGAGCCGCGAGTTCGTCGCGAGCCACTTCGCGATGCCTGGCGCCGAGACGCCGGTCGACAAGGCGCTGCGGCTCGACACGCAGGTCATGCTCGTCGACGATCCGGTGAAGCGCGTCGACAACATGACGATGTCCTGCGCGCTCGAGGCGCGGGTGCCCTTCCTCGACCACGAGCTCGTCGAGCTCGCCGCGCGCGTGCCGACCGAGCTCAAGCTGAAGGACGGCGGCAAGGGCATCCTGAAGGACGTCGCCCGCAAGGTCCTGCCGCGCGAGGTGATCGACCGGCCGAAGGGTTATTTCCCGGTGCCGGTGCTCAAGTACCTGCAGGGACCCTATCTCGACTACGTGCAGGACACGCTGAACTCGAGAGCCGCGCGCGAGCGCGGGATCTTCAACCGCGACTACGTCGACGAGCTCCTGGCGAACCCGTCCGAGCACATCACGCCGCTGCGCGGCTCCGAGCTGTGGCAGGTCGCGGTGCTGGAGATGTGGCTGCAGTCGCATCTCCAGTGAGCGCTCGGCGCCACGCGAACGTCTTGAGTCCATTAGGTGGAGGCTATCCCATGGCAGCAAGCCCTGGGTCCGAGCGCGGCGAGGATGCCGCGAACCAGAACGCTCCCGACGCCGTGTCGCTGGGCCTGAACCCGATGGAGGACGGTCCCGACATTCCCGCGACGGAGTCGGCGGTCGATTGCGGCTGGGGTCGGCTGATCTTCGGCCATACCTTCGACGACGCGGAGCATCTCGTGGCGATGATGCGCTCCGAGAAGCCGGAGCGGCGGGACATCGCCTTCTACGTGCGCGACCCTCACGTCCTTCTGGCGGCGGCGCCGCAGGAGCTGTTCCTCGACCCCTCGCACACCTACCGGCTGAACCTGCGCACCTACGAGCCCGCCGACGAGGGGTTCCGCGGCTTCACCGTGCGCAGGCTGACCTCCGAGGCGGACGCGGAGGCGGTCAACCGCATCTACGTGTCGCGCAACATGGTGCCGGTCGACCCGGAGTTCTTCTGGCGCAACCGCGACAGCCGCGCCCTGACCTATTTCGTGGCGGAGGACGACGTCTCGGGCGAGATCCTCGGGACCGTCACCGGCGTCGAGCACGGCAGGGTGTTCGACGACCCGCACAGCGGCTCCTCCCTCTGGTGCCTGGCGGTCGACCCGCAGGCCGCGCTCCCGGGCATCGGCGAGGCGCTGGTGCGGCGGCTTTCAGAGCACTTCCGGTCGCGCGGCTGCAGCTACATGGACCTCTCGGTCCTGCACGACAACGACATGGCGATCGCGCTCTACGAGAAGCTCGGCTTCTACCGCGTCCCCTATTTCGCGGTGAAGCGGAAGAACCCGATCAACGAGAAGCTCTTCGTCGGCGAGCCGCCGGAGGAGGGGCTCAACCCCTATGCCAGGCTGATCGTCGACGAGGCGCGGCGGCGCGGCATCGACGTCGAGGTGCTGGACCCGGAAGGCGGGTTCTTCCGCCTCAGCTACGGCGGCCGGTCGATCCGGTGCCGGGAATCGCTGAGCGAGCTGACGACAGGGGTCGCCGTCCAGATCTGCGACGACAAGGCCGTCACCCGCCGCACCGTTGAGCGGGCGGGCGTGCGGGTGCCCGAGCAGGTCGAGGCGGACGACGAGGAGGCGGTCAAGGCATTTCTCGAGAAGCACGGCGCGGTCGTCGTCAAGCCGGCCCGCGGAGAGCAGGGGCGGGGGGTCTTCGTCGGGCTCGACGACTGGGAGAGCGTCTCGTCCGCGATCGGGCGGGCGCACGAGCTCTGCGACCGCGTCATCGTCGAGGAGATGGTGAAGGGCGAGGATCTGCGCCTCATCGTCATCGGCTACCGGCTCGTCGCCGCTGCGGTGAGGCGTCCGGCCCGGATCGTCGGCGACGGCAGCTCCACGATCAGGAAGCTGATCGAGCGCCAGTCGCGGCGCCGCGAGGCGGCGACGGGCGGGGAATCGAGCATCCCGTTCGACAGCGAGACCGAGCGCTGCCTCAAGGAGGCGGGGTACGACTACGAGACGGTTCTCGACCAGGGCGTCGAGGCCGACGTTCGCAAGACGGCGAACCTGCACACGGGCGGCACGATCCACGACGTGACGGACCACGTCCACCCGCAGGTGGTCGAGGCTGCGATCAAGGTGGCGCGCGCCATCGAGATCCCCGTCGTCGGCATCGACTTCCTCGTTCCCTCCCCTTCGTCCCCGGATTACGCCTTCGTCGAGGCGAACGAGCGGCCGGGCCTCGCCAACCACGAGCCGCAGCCGACCGCCGAGCGCTTCGTCGACCTGCTCTTCCCGCAGTCGATCCCCGCGTCGGCCCGGGCCCTGCGTGCCATGAGAGGATAGACCTTGCGACTGCCGATCGATGCCGACTACCTCGCCGAGAAGCTCCAGGAGCTTCTGTCGATCCCGAGCCCCACGAGCTACACGGACAGCGTCGTCAGGGCCTGCTCCGAGGAGCTGAGGCGGCTCGGCGTCGAGGTCGAGCTGACGCGGCGCGGCGCGATCCGCGCCATCACGCGCGGTTCGAAGCGCCAGCCCGCGCGCGCCATCATCTCGCATCTCGACACGCTCGGCGCGCAGGTGAAGTACCTGAAGGCGAACGGCCGGCTCGAGCTCGCCCCGATCGGCCACTGGTCCGCCCGCTTCGCGGAAGGCGCGCGGTGCACGATCTTCTCCGAGCGCGGCGCCTATCGCGGCTCGATCCTGCCGCTGAAGGCGTCGGGCCACACCTTCAACGAAGAGATCGACACCCAGCCGTCCGGTTGGCCGCACGTTGAGCTGCGGGTCGACGCGCTATGCCGTGACGCGGTCGACATGGAGCGGCTCGGTATCGCCGTCGGCGACATCGTGGCGGTCGATCCCGGCACCGAGTTCACCGACTCGGGCTTCATCGTCTCGCGGCATCTCGACGACAAGGCCGGCGCCGCGATCATGCTCGCGGCGATCGAGGCGATCCAGCGCGAGGACGTGACGCTTCCGGTCGACATCTTCTGGCTGTTCTCCATCGCCGAGGAGGTGGGCGTCGGCGCCTCCGCGCTCCTGACGCACGACGTCGCCTCGCTCGTCGCGATCGACAACGGCACGACCGCCCCGGGCCAGAACTCGTCCGAGCTCGGCGTCACGATCGCCATGGCCGACATGGCGGGGCCCTTCGACTGGCACCTCACGCGCAAGCTCGTCGAGCTGTGCCGCGAGAACGACATCAGGTTCCAGAACGACATCTTCCGCTTCTACCGCTCGGACTCCGCGTCGGCGATCGAGGCGGGGCACGACGTGCGGACTGCCCTCATCACGTTCGGCGTCGACGCGAGCCACGGCTGGGAGCGCATCCACATGCACGCCTTGCGGTCGTGTGCCGAGCTCGTCACAGCCTATGTGACGAGCGAGATCCAGATCCGCCGCGATGCGATGGAGATGGGGCCCCTCCAGGGTTTCACCACCCAGCCGATGGGGGAAGCGGAGCAGCACGACGTCAGCGAGGAGGAGGTCGCGCGCGTCGCCGCCGAGGAGGCGGCGGCACAGGCGCGCCGCGAGTAGCCCTCCCGAGCAGGACAGGATCCCTTAACGCGCTCCACTCTATGATCGCTGCCGTACCGACGGTCAGCCGTCGCGGATGGGACGAGGAGCACGCGTGCACATCCTGACGAGGGAGGGGACGGATGTCTGAGGCGTCCCCCGGCGCCCCCGCTGCGGGAGCGGGAGCCTCGCATCTTGGTCCGGGCGGTATCGGCATCCGGCTCGGCCGCTTCGTACCCCTTCTCGGCCGCCTTCTGCTCCAGCCCCGAGATGCCGCGCTCCTCCGGCGCCTGCAGGCGGTCTTCCGCGGTGGAGAGGCGGGGGGCGGCCCCCGCACCGATCTCGCCGCCGAGCGCCTGCGCCTCTTCGAGCGCGCGTCCGCTGCGGCCCGCATCGGCTTCTGGGAGTGCCGCCTGCCGGACGAGCGCCTCGACTGGTCGGGGGGGACCTACGACATATTCGATCTCCCGCACGGCCACCGGGTCGAGCGGCGCGACGCGCTCGAGTTCTACACGCGCGGGTCGCTGCAGACCTTGCAGGCGCGGCGGTCGGACGCGATCGCGAACGGGAGCGGCTTCGTCCTCGACACCGAGCTGACGACGGCGCGGGGCGCCCGCCGCGTCATGCGCATCACCGCGACGGTCGACTGCGAAGGTGGACGGCCCATCCGCATCTTCGGCCTGAAGCAGGAGATCACCGAGGAGAGGCTCCTTCTCGAACGCACGCGTCGTCTGGCGGAGCGTGATGCGATGACGGGCCTCTCGAACCGGGTCCGGTTCGAAGCCGAGCTCGCGGCGCTCTGCGACGCGTGCGCGGTGTCTTCCTCTCCGGGTGCTCTCCTCCTCGTCGATCTCGACGGCTTCAAGGAGATCAACGACACGTATGGACACGCCGCAGGCGACGACTGCCTCGTCGAGGCGGCGCGCCGGCTCGAGCGCGTCTCGCGCGGCATGGGTTCGGTCGCGCGGATCGGTGGCGACGAGTTCGCAGTGATCGTGCCTCCGGAAGGCGCCGTCGGCGCGGAGGAGCTTGCCGCGCGGATCGTTGTGGCGATGGCCGAACCGGTCCGGCGGGGCCAGTCGGAGCTCGCCTTCGGCGCATCCGTCGGCGTCGCGCTGGCCGAGGCCTGCACGTCGGAGGAGCTCTTCGCCCGCGCCGACGCCGCCCTCTACGCCGCCAAGGGCGCGGGCCGCGGAACTTTCAGGACGTCCCGCGCCTCGCCGCCTTGGCCGCCTCAGTAGCCTCGCTCGAGGTCGACGAGGTTCTGAAGGGGCTCGCCCGCCTGGTGCCGCCTGATCTGGCGGACGACATAGGCGGCGATGTCTTCCGGGTCGCTCTCGGCCGCGACGTGGGGCGTGATGACGAGCCTCGGATCGCTCCACAGCGGGCTGTCGCCCGGCAGCGGCTCCGTCTCGAACACGTCGAGCGAGGCGCCGGCGATGGTGCCGTCCCGCAGCGCCTGCATGATGTCGGCCTCGACCTGCACCCTGCCGCGCCCGGCATTCACGAAATAGGCGCCGCCGAGCCGGTTGTCGCGCCGCAGGCCCTTGAGGAGCTCGAGGTCGACGAGGCCCTCGGTGTCGGGCGTGAGCGGGAGGAGCGAGACCAGTATGTCTGTCCGCGCGAGAAACGCCCCGAGGCCGCCTTCGCCGTGATGGCACTCCACGCCCTGAAGGCTCTTGGGGCTACGGCTCCAGCCGGCGACGTCGTAGCCGATTCCCTGAAGCGCCTGCGCCGCGCGGGTGCCGAGCTCGCCCAGGCCCATGATGCCGACACTGACGTCGCGGGCCATCGGGTGGCTGTGCTCGCGCCACAGCCGCGCGCGCTGCTGCTGCAGGTAGTCGAGCTGCCGGCGGTGGTGGAGAAGCACCTGCAGCACGACCCATTCCGCCATGCGCTCGGTCAGGCTCGGGTCGACGACGCGGACGATCGGCACGTCCGGCAGGTTCGCCTGGCGCAGCAGGTGGTCGACCCCCGCGCCCAGCGAGAACAGGATCTCGAGATTCTCGAGACGGCCGAGGAGCCCCTGCGGCGCGTTCCACGCGCAGGCATAGCGGATCCGGCCGGGATCGTAGTCCTCCGTCTGGACGACGGCGGCGAGGTCGGGCGCGACGCGGCGGAAGCGGTCGCGCCACTCCTGAAGGTCCCAGCCTTCGATGGCGAGAAGAAGCGACATGCCTCTTCCCCTAGCGTTTCGACCCCGCGCCGTCTACTGCGCGACGACGTCGCCCTCGACCGCCTCGATCGAGAAGGCCGCCGCCATCAGCGCTTTCGTGTAGGGCGTTTCCGGTGCGCGGAAGATCTTCTCCGCCGGTCCGCTCTCGACGACCTCGCCATGCCGGAGCACGATCACGTCGTTCGCGAGCGCCCGCACGACCTTGAGGTCGTGGCTGATGAAGAGATAGGCGAGGTCGTGCTTCCTCTGCAGGTCGCGCAGCAGGTCGACGATCTGCGCCTGCACGCTCATGTCGAGGGCGCTCGTCGGCTCGTCGAGCATGAGGAACTTCGGCTCGAGCACGATGGCGCGCGCGATCGCGATGCGCTGGCGCTGCCCGCCCGAGAACTCGTGCGGGTAGCGGTCCATCGTCGCGGGGTCGAGCCCGACCTCCCGCAGCGCCCGCACGACCCGCTCGCGCCGGCCGTCATAGTCGAGGCCGGAGCCGTGGATCTTCAGCCCCTCGCCGATGATCTCGCCGATCGACATGCGAGGGCTCAGCGAGCCGAAGGGATCCTGGAAGACGATCTGCAGGTCGCGCCGCAGCGGGCGCATCTGCCGGAAGCCGTAGGCGTCGATCCGGTCGCCCAGATAGACGATCGGCCCTTCGCTCGAGATGAGGCGGAGGAGGGCGAGGCCGAGCGTCGTCTTGCCCGAGCCCGATTCGCCGACGACGCCGAGCGTCTGCCCCTCGCGCACCGTCACGTCGATGCCATCGACGGCCTTGATGTGGCCGACGGTGCGCTTGAAGAGGCCGCGGCGGACCGGGAACCAGACCTTCAGGTCGTCCGCCTTCATGATGACCGGTGCGGAGGGGTCCGACGCCGGCGGCTCGCCCTTCGGCTCGGCGGCGAGCAGGTGCTTCGTGTAGGCGTGCCGCGGCCGCTCGAAGATGTCCCGCGTCGGGCCGGCCTCGACGATCTCTCCCTCCGTCATCACGCAGACGCGGTCGGCGATCTTCCTGACGATGCCGAGATCGTGGGTGATCATCAGCACGCCCATGTCGTGCCGCTTCTGGAGGTCCTTCAGGAGCTTCAGGATCTGCGCCTGCACCGTCACGTCGAGCGCGGTCGTCGGCTCGTCGGCGATCAGGAGGTCGGGCGCGTTCGCGAGCGCCATGGCGATCATCACGCGCTGGCGCTGCCCGCCGGACATCTGGTGCGGGAAGCTCGCGAGACGGCTCTCCGGGTCGCGGATGCCCACCTGGTCGAGAAGCTCGACCGTGCGGTCGCGCGTCTTCCGGCCGCGATAGCCGCCGTGGAGCTCGAGGATCTCGCCGATCTGCTGCTCGACCGTGTGCAGCGGGTTGAGCGAGCTCATCGGCTCCTGGAACACCATCGTGATGTCGTTGCCGCGCACCCGCTGGAGTTCCCGCGGAGGGGCGGAGAGGAGGTCCTGCCCCTTGAACAGGATCCGTCCCGAGGGGTGCTCGGCCGGCGGGTAGGGCAGGAGCTTCAGGATCGACAGCGCCGTCACCGACTTGCCGGACCCGGACTCGCCGACGAGCGCCAGCGTCTCCCCCTTCCGGATGTCGAAGGAGACGCCCCGCACGGCCTGGGTCGTCCGCGCCCCCTGGCGGAAGTCGACGCGCAGATCCTGGACGGAGAGGAGGGGGCTTGTGGTCTGGTCGCTCATGCGGCCTCCTGCGGGCTCGCCGGCCTGTCGGCGCAGCAGCCGTACTCGATCTCCACCGTCGCGTGCTCGAGGCCGAAGCTCTCCGCGAGCTCCCGCTTGATCGCGCGGATCGCCTCGGGAGCCTCGCCGTCGGCGCGGATGCAGGCGTGGAGCGTGACCATCCTGCGCTTCTCCGTGATGGCCCAGACGTGGATGTGGTGGACCTCCTCCACAGCGTCGATCGCCGCGACGAGGGCGGGGCCGATCCGCCGGGAATCGACCTCCTTCGGCGATGCCTCCAGGAGGATGTGGGCGCTCTCGGAGACGACGCGCCAGGCCGATCGCAGCACGATCGCCGCGATGACGACCGAAAGGATCGGGTCGATCGGCGTCCAGCCCGTCGCCATGATGACGCCTGCGGCGATCAGCGCGCCGACGGAGCCGAGGAGGTCGCCGAGAACGTGCAGCGCCGCGCCGCGCATGTTCAGGTTGTCCCTGTCCCCGCCATGCAGCAGGCAGAAGGCGACGATGTTCACGACGAGCCCCGCGACGGCGACGGCCATCATCAGCCCGCCCTCGATCGGGCGCGGGTCGGCGAAGCGCTGCCACGCCTCGTAGACGATCCAGCCGCAGATGAAGAACAGCGTCAGCCCGTTCGCGAAGGCGACGAGGATCTGGAACCGGTCGTAACCATAGGTGCGTTGCCAGTCGGCCGGCCGCCGCGCCAGGCGGAAGGCGAACCACGACATGGAGAGCGCGGCGAAGTCGGTCAGCATGTGGCCCGCGTCGGCGATCAGCGCCAGCGAGCCCGACAGGACGCCACCGACCACCTCCGCGAGCATGAAGACACCCGTGAGGGCGGCGGCGATCGCCAGGCGCGTCTCGCTCGCATGCGCGGCGTGGTCGTGGTGGCCGTGCGAGTGGTCGTGCCCGTGATGGTGGTGATGTTCGCCCATCCGGATCGCCTCAGCGGAAGGTCTTGCGCGGGTCGAAGGCGTCGCGCACCGCCTCGCCGACGAAGATCAGGAGGCTCAGCATGATGGCGATCACCGCGAAACCGGTGAGGCCGAGCCACGGCGCCTGCAGGTTCGCCTTGCCCTGCGCCAGGAGCTCGCCGAGCGAGGGCGAGCCCGGCGGAAGGCCGAAGCCCAGGAAGTCGAGCGAGGTGAGCGTGGTGATCGAGCCGTTCAGGATGAACGGCATGAAGGTCAGCGTCGCGACCATCGCGTTCGGCAGAAGGTGGCGCCACATGATCGTCAGGTCGCTGACGCCGAGCGCGCGCGCCGCCGCGATGTACTCGAAGTTGCGCCCGCGCAGGAACTCCGCCCGCACCACGCCGACGAGCGCGACCCAGGAGAACAGGAGGAGTATCCCGAGCAGGAGCCAGAAGTTCGGCTCGAAGAAGGCCGCGATGATGATCAGGAGGTAGAGCGACGGGATCGACGTCCAGATCTCGATCGCGCGCTGGAAGATCAGGTCCGTCCAGCCGCCGAAATAGCCCTGCAACGCGCCCGCCACGACGCCGACGATCGAGGAGAGAATCGTGAGGATGAGGCCGAACAGGACCGACAGGCGGAAGCCGTAAATCAGCCTCGCCACGACGTCGCGAGCCTGGTCGTCGGTCCCGAGCCAGTGGAAGTTGCCGATCGTGCAATTCGGGTCGTCCTGGCCCTCGTAATAGGCTTGGCAGCGCGTTTCCTCGTCCATCATCCAGAAGGGCGGGGCGGGCGCGGGCACGGGAATCTCGAGGTCCACAGTCTGGTAGCTGTAGCGGATCGGCGGCCAGAGGATGAAGCCGTCCTCCTCGATCAGCTCCTGCACGAACGGGTCGCGGTAGTTCGCCTCCGTCTCGAAGTCGCCGCCGAAGGTCGTCTCGGGATAGAAGTTGAAGACGGGCGCGTAGTACTCGCCCTGGTACTGCACGAGGATCGGCTTGTCGTTCGCCAGGAACTCCGCAAAGAGCGAGAGAACGAACAGGACGAGGAAGATCCAGAACGACCAGTAGCCGCGCTTGTGCGCCTTGAAGTTCTGCCAGCGGCGGCGGTTGAGGGGCGACAGCGCGAAACGGCCGGTCCGCGTCGGCTCCGGCGGCGCCGCCTCCGCGCCCGGCGTCGGCGGCAGGGGCACCTCCGTCTTCGCCTCCTCCGGGGTCTCGCCCTCCTGTGCGCCCTTCCGGCGCAGGTCCTCGCGGGTCTCGATCATCGCGTCACACCTCCCGCGCCTCGAAGTCGATCCGCGGATCGACCCAGGTGTAGGTGAGGTCGGAGATCAGGTTCACGATCAGGCCGAGCAGCGAGAAGATATAGAGCGTGGCGAACACGACGGGATAGTCGCGGTTGATGATAGATTCGAAGGAGAGGAGCCCGAGCCCGTCGAGGGAGAAGATCGTCTCGATCAGGAGCGATCCCGTGAAGAAGGCCGAGATGAACGCGCCGGGAAACCCCGCGATGATGATGAGCATCGCGTTGCGGAAGACGTGGCCGTAGAGCACCCGGCGCTCGCCGAGGCCCTTCATCCGCGCCGTCGTCACGTACTGCTTGCGGATCTCGTCGAGGAAGGAGTTCTTCGTGAGGAGCGTCGTCGTCGCGAAGGCGCCGAGCGCCATCGACGTGATCGGCAGCACGAGGTGCCAGAAATAGTCGAGGATCCTCTCCGGCCAGGACAGGCTCTCCCAGTTGTCGGACACGAGCCCGCGCAGGGGGAAGAGGTCGAAGAAGCTGCCGCCCGCGAAGAGCACGATCAGGAGGATCGCGAACAGGAAGCCCGGTATGGCGTAGCCGACGATGACGACCGCGCTCGTCCAGGTGTCGAAGCGCGATCCGTCCCGCATCGCCTTCGCGATCCCGAGGGGGATCGAGATTCCGTAGGACAGAAGCGTCATCCAGAGGCCGAGCGAGATCGAGACCGGCATCTTCTCGATGATCAGGTCGATCACCGAGATGTCGCGGAAGTAGGAGCGGCCGAAGTCGAAGGTCGCGTAGTTCACGATCATCATCAGGAAGCGCTCGTGCGGCGGCTTGTCGAAGCCGAACTGCTGCTCGAGCTCGCGGATGAAGTCCGGGTCGAGACCCTGCGCGCCGCGGTATTTCGCCTGCACGCCCTCGCCGGCGCCTCCTGCCGCGCCGGCGCCGGAACCGCCGACGTCGCCCTGGCCTCCGCCGCCGATCCGCGCCGTGGCGGAGACGTCCGTGCCCTGAAGCTGCGCGACGATGCGCTCGATCGGCCCGCCCGGGGCGAACTGCACGATGACGAAGGACACGAGCATGATCCCGAGGATCGTCGGGATCATCAGGAGGAGGCGTCGGAGGATATAGGCGCCCAAGCGGTCTCTCCTACTGAGCCTGCGGGGTGGTGTTCTGGGCGGGCGAAGCCCACCAGAGATCGATGACGCCGCGCGTGTAGCGGGGCTTCTCCGCCGGGCGCTCGAAGAGGTCCCAGTAGGCGATCGTGTGCTCGCGCTTGTGCCACTGGGGGATCCAGTACCGGCCGCTCCGGAGCACGCGGTCGAGCGCCCTCGCCGCCGTCACCTGCTCCTCGCGGCTCGACGCGTTGACCACCCGGTCGGTGAGCTCGTCGATGACGGGATCGGCGATGCCGGCGAGGTTCGGGGAGCCCGGCGTGTCGGCGGACGACGACGTCCAGAAGCGCTTGATGCCTTCGCCCGGGGTCGGCGACATGGAATAGCGCCTCGATACGAGGTCGAAGTCGTAGTCGTTGAGCCGCGACTGATACTGCGAGGCGTCGACGATGCGCAGGCTCGGTGCGATGCCGAGCATCTCGAGGTTGCGCATATAGGGCTGGATCACCCGCTGGAAGGTGGAGCTCGCGTCGAGGAACTCGATGCGGAACGGCTCACCCCGTTCATTCCGGAGGACCCGGTCCTCGATCTCCCAGCCCGCCTCCTTCAGGAGGTCCACGGCGCGGCGGAGGAGCCTCCTGTCGCGCCCCGACCCGTCGGAGACGGGTGGGGTGAAGGGTGGGCCGAAGACCTCGTCCGGCACGCGGCCGCGATAGGGCTCGAGCAGCGCGAGCTCCTCCGGCGACGGCTCGCCCGTCGCGAGGAGGTCGGAGTTCTCGAAGTAGGAGCTCGTTCGCTCGTAGAGGCCGTAGAACAGCGTCCGGTTCGTCCACTCGAAGTCGAAGGCGCAGATCAGCGCCTCGCGCACGCGCGGGTCGGCGAGGTGCGGCCGGCGCGTGTTGATGAACCACCCTTGCGCGCCCGACGGCGTCTCGTCCGGCAGCGTCTCGCGCTTCACCCGCCCGTCGAGCACTGCCGGGAAGTCGTATCCGGTCGCCCAGGTGCGCGACGTGAACTCCTCGCGGAACGTGTACTGGCCGGCCTTGAACGCCTCGAAGGCGACGTCGCGGTCGCGGTAGAACTCGTAGCGGACGACGTCGAAATTGTACCTGCCCCGGTTCACCGGCAGGTCCTTCGCCCAGTAGTCGGGCACCCGCACGTAGTCGACCGAGCGCCCGGCCCTGAACGGCCCCACCCTGTAGGGGCCGGAGCCGAGCGGGGGCGTCATCGTCGTCGCCTCGAAGTCGTTGTCCGTGTAATAGCGCCGCGACACGATGGGCAGGCCCGTGATCAGCTGCGGCAGGTCGCGCGAGCGTGTCGGCTTGAAGCGCACCTCGACCTCGTGCGGGCCGATCGCCGTGGCGTCCTCCATGTCGAGGATCGACTGGCTGATCGAGGGGTGTCCCTTCTCCTTCAGGAGGAGGAACGAGAACGCCACGTCCTCCGCCGTCAGCGGGGTCCCGTCGTGCCAGCGGGCCTCCGGTCGCAGGTCGAAGCGGTAGATCGTTCCCTCGGCGTTCGCCTCGACCTCCCGTGCCACGAGGCCGTAGACGGCGTCCGGCTCCTCGAAATTGCGCACCATAAGGCTGTCGAAGATGATGTCGAGCCCGACCGGCGCGTCTCCCCGCAGGATCAGCGTGTTCATCGTGTTGAACGTGTCGGGGTTCTGGTTGAACGCCCAGGAGGAGGGAACGAGCGCGATCCTGCCGCCCTTCGGTGCCTCGGGATCGGCGTAGGCGAAGTGCCGGAAATCCGGCGCCAGCGCGAGGTCGCCGAAGATCGACATTCCGTGCCGCGCGGCGACGGGAACGCCGGCCTCCGGCGCGGCGATCGTCGTGAACGGACGGAGCGCGCCCGCGGCCGCGAGCCCGGCGAGCACGACCCGGCGTGTCGGGCGATGAGGCGTCATCGCCGTGTCAGGATCCACTCTTGATCGTCGCAGCCTTCTCCTCGTCCCACCACCAGATCAGCGGACTGAAGGCGTAGTCCGGCATCGTCTCGGGCAGGCCGAACCTGTCCCAGCGCGCCGTCCTGATGTCGGGCGTGTAGAATTGCGGCACGAGATAGTGGTTCCACAGGAGAACGCGGTCGAGAGCCCGGCTCGCGGCGACCAGGGTCTCGCGGTCCTCGGCGTAGATGATCCGGTCGATCAGGCGGTCGACCGCCTCGTTCTTGATGCCGATCGTGTTGCGGCTTGCGGGCGTGTCGGCGGCGGCCGAGCCCCAGAAGTCGCGCTGCTCGTTCCCGGGCGACAGCGACTGCGGGAAGAGGTCGACCGTCATGTCGAAATTGAAGTTGTCCATCCGGTTCTGGTACTGCGCGCTGTCGACGTTCCGGATCGTCCCCTGGATGCCGAGGCGCTCGAGGTTCCGGATGTAGGGCGACAGGACGCGCTCCGTGTCCGGCTGCGCCGTCAGGAACTCGACCCGCATCGCCTCGCCGGTCTCCCGGTTCACGCGCTGGCCGCCCTCGACGATCCAGCCCGCCTCGGTCAGGAGCTCGCCGGCGCGCGCGAAGTTCTCCCGCACGTTGCGGCGATCGCCGCCGACCGGGTTCTTGTATTCCTGCGTGAACACCTCCGGCGGCACCTTGTCGCGCACCTCTTCGAGAATCTCGAGCTCCTTGCCCTCCGGCAGGCCCGTGGCGGCCAGCTCGGAGTTCGGGAAGTAGCTGCCGGTGCGCTCGTACTGGCCGTAGAAGATGTTCTGGTTCAGCCACTCGAAGTCGTAGGCGAGGTTGAACGCCTCGCGCACGCGGGGATCCTGGAACCGCTCGCGGCGCAGGTTGAAGATGAGGCCCTGCATGGGCTCGGCCTGCTTCGTCTGGAACGTCTCCAGGACCACGTCGCCGCGCCTCGCGGCCGGGAAATCGTAACCGGTCGCCCAGCGGGTCGCGCTGTTCTCGGAGCGGAAGTCGAAGCGGTCGGCCTTGAAGGCCTCAAGCGCCACCGTCATGTCGCGGTAGTACTCGTAGCTCAGCTCGGCGAAGTTGTTCGAGCCGACCCTCACCGGCAGGTCCTTCGCCCAGTAGTCCTCCACGAGCTCGTAGGTGATCGAGCGGCCGGCCACCGCCGACTTGATGCGATACGGCCCGGAACCGAGCGGCGGCTCGAGCGTCGAAGCCTTGAAGTCGCGCTGGTTTCCGTTCGCGTCGGTGCCTTCCCAGTAGTGCTTCGGCAGCACGTAGATCTGGCCGGTGATCTGCGGCAGCTCGCGGTTGCCCTTCTCGTCGAAGGTGAAGGTGACCTCGTTCTCGCCGGTGACCTCCGCTTCCACCACGTTGCGGTAATAGGCGTTGTAGAAGGGGTGCGCATCCTTCAGCGCCTCGAGGCTCCAGACGACGTCCTCCGCCGTCACCGGCGTGCCGTCGTGGAAGCGCGCCTCGGGGCGGAGCCTGAAGGTGACGGAGGAATAGTCGTCGGGATGGCTGACCGATTCCGCGACGAGGCCGTACTCAGAGCTCGGCTCGTCGAGCGACGTGGCCATCAGCGTGTCGTAGGTCAGGCCGAGCCCGGTGGCCGGCGAACCCTTGATGTTGAACGGGTTCAGCGTGTCGAAGCTGCCGATCGCCCCCTGGCGGAAGCGGCCGGCCTTCGGCGCGTCCGGGTTGACGTAGTCGAAACGCTCGAACCCCGGGCCGTATTTCAGCTCGCCGAACAGCGAGAGCCCGTGGTTCCAGTCCCGCTCCGTTCCGCCCTCCTGGGCCGCGGCGGCGTGCGCCGAAAGGGCCAGGCTGGCGACGAGAAGCAGGCGGCCGGCGAGGCTCTTCATCTTCGTTCTCCGCAAAGAGGCAAAGGCAAGGTCGAGGCTAACTTAGCGGAGGAGGCCGTGGCTTGCGACGGGCCGCGGGCAATATGACCGATATTTAATGGCCGCACCTGCCGCGCTCGGCCAAGAAAAAGGGCCCCGCAGGGCCCTTGATCCATCGCCGTGAAGGTGCGCCTCACTGCAGCGGCTGCGGGTTCTCCTGCAGCGTGTAGAGGTAATGCAGCAGGGCGTGCCGGTCGTCCTCGTCGCGGATGCCGGCGAACGCCATCTTCGTGCCGCGGGCGAACTCGCGCGGGTTCGCGAGGAAGGCGTCGAGATTCTCAAGCGTCCAGTCGCCCTCGATACCCTGCAGCGCGTCGGAGTAGTTGTAGTCGTCGAGGCTCGCGATGTCGCGATCGACGACGCCGTAGATGTGGGGGCCGACCCGGTTCGGCCCGCCCTCCTCGAGGCTGTGGCAGGCCGTGCACTTGCGCGCCTGGGCCTGGCCCTCCTCGACGTCGGCGGCCGCGACCGCGGCGAGAAGCGCGCTGTCGCCACCGGCGGCTGCGGCCTGCTCCTGCTCGGCTGCGGCCTCCTCTTGCGCCGGCTCGGCGGCACCCTGCTGGTCGCCCGCGGGGGCTTCCTCTGCGGGCGCTTCCTCCGCGGGAGCCTCCTGCTGCTCACCCTGCGCGGACTGCTCCTGCCCGGCGGCAGGCTGCGCGTCCTCGTCCGCACCCTCGGCCGGAACGGGCGTCTCGTCGCGGGCCCCGGCGATCGACTCCTGGTCCTCGGGGGCCGGCTGCACCGGAGCGCCTTCGCCCTCGGGCGTCTGCTGCACGTCGGTGCCGAGATCGGGGCTTGCCTGCTGCGGCTCGCCCGAAGGCTCGGCCTGGTCGGTCGCCTGGGCGCCCTCGGCCTCCTCCTCGGCGGCCTGCTCCTGCGGCTCGGGTTCGGTCGGCTGTTCCGTTGCCTCGCCGTCCTCGAGCGTCGGCTGTGCGGCGCCGTCCTCTGCCGCCGCCTCGTCTCCGGCCGGCTCCTCCTCGGGCTCCGGCAGCGGCGGCGGGTTCTCGGTCTGGCTCGCGAGGTAGGCGATCAGGTCGGCCCTGTCCGCGGCGTCGCGGACGCCGGCGAACGCCATCGCGGTGCCGGAGATGTATCCGCGCGGATTGGCGAGGAAGCCGTCGAGATGCTCGTAGGTCCACTCGAAGCCTTCGCCGGCCAGCTGCTCGAAGGCCTGCGAATAGCCGAACCCCTCGACATGCGTGATCTCCGCGCCCACCACGTCATGCAGGTTCGGTCCGACCTTGTTCGCGCCGCCGGCCTCGAAGGAGTGGCAGGACACGCATCGCCTGGCGATGGCCTCGCCGGCGCTCGCATCCGCGGAAGCCAAGAGCACCGCGAGCTGCGGGCCCTCTTCCTCGGCAGGCCCGGCGCCCCCTTCGCCTGCTTCCGGAACGGCCACGGCCCATCCCGGTTGCTCGGGCGCTTCGGCATGGAAAAGTGCTTCTCCGAGCACGCCGATGGCCATGGTGGCGAGGAGAGTGCCGAGGACCGCGCCGGCAATCTTGTTGAATTCGAAACTATCCATTCGGGGCGGGGCTCCAGAGTGTCCGGTGCGCCGGCTCGAACATGGTCGGTCCGGCCGGCGCGGCAGGTCGGAAGGCCGGTGGTTGATACTCGGAATTGCTCTAACAAGGCAACCTGTATAAACGACGCAGCCGTCGATCGGAAACGCCTGAAAGGACGTGGCCTTGTCCGCCCTCGTCGTCATCCCCGCCCGCCTGGGCTCCCCGCGCATTCCCCGCAAGCCGCTTTCGGTGATCGCCGGACGTTCGCTCATCCTGCATGTGCTCGACCGCGCACGCGAGGCCGATGTCGGCCCCGTGGTGGTGGCGACGGACGCGCCGGAGGTCGCCGATCTCGTCAGGGCGGAGGGCGGCGAGGTGGTGATGACGCGCTCCGACCACACGAGCGGTTCGGATCGTGCCGAAGAGGCCGCGCGGCTCTACGATCCCGAAGGCAAGGCCGACGTGGTGATCGATTTCCAGGCCGATCTGCCGACCTTATCGGCTGAGATGGTGAGAAGCGTCCTGCCGCCGCTTCAGGACGACGAGGTGGCGATGGCCACCCTTGCCGCGCCGATCGTCAGCTATTCCCAGCGGAGCGATTCGAGCGTCGTGAAGGTCGTCGGGTCCACCATCGCCGAGCGCCGCATGCGCGCGCTCTACTTCACCCGCGCCGCCGCGCCGTGGGGGGATGGGCCGCTCTACCACCATGTCGGGCTCTACGCCTGGCGCCGCACGGCTCTGACGCGGTTCGCATCCCTCTCGCGCAGCGTGCTGGAGCGGCGCGAACGGCTCGAGCAGCTCAGGGCTCTCGAGGCCGGGATGAGGATCGATGTCGTCATCGCCGACGACGCGCCCGTCGGCGTTCACACGGCCGCCGATCTCGTGCGCGCCGAAGCCGCGCTCGAGGCGCAATGAGCGGGACCGGTTGGAGTGCTGATCCGATGAGCCGCCGCATCGTCTTCCAGGGAGAGCTCGGCGCGAACTCCCATTTCGCCTGCCGGGATGCCTTTCCAGACCACGAGCCCGTTCCCTGCGCGACCTTCGAGGACGCGCTTCTGGCGGTCGCGGACGGCAGCGCCGAGCTCGGCATGATCCCGATCGAGAACTCGGTCGCAGGCCGCGTCGCCGACATCCACCACCTGCTGCCGACGGCCGGCCTGCACATCGTCGGTGAGTACTTCCTGCCGCTGCACCACTATCTGATGGCGCCCAAGGGGGCGAGCCTTCAGACGGTGAGGACGGTGCACAGCCACGTCATGGCGCTCGGCCAGTGCCGCAAGGCTATCGCGAAGTACGGCCTGAAGGCGGTCGTCCATGCCGACACCGCGGGCGCCGCCCACGAGGTCGCCGACAGCGGCGACATGACGCGGGCCGCCATCGCCTCCGCGCTGGCCGCGGAGATCTACGGGCTCGACATCCTCGTGCGGGACATCGAGGACGAGGCGCACAACACGACGCGCTTCATCGTGCTCGCGAAGCATCCGGCCTGGGCGGCGCGCGGCTCGGGCTCGATCGTCACGACCTTCCTCTTCCGCGTGCGCAACCTGCCGGCCTCGCTCTACAAGGCGCTGGGCGGCTTCGCGACGAACGGCATCAACATGACGAAGCTGGAGTCCTATCAGCTCGAGGGGCACTTCTTCGCGTCGCAGTTCTTCGCCGACATCGAGGGCCATCCGGAAGATCCGGCGGTCGCCCGCGCCTTCGAGGAGCTCGACTTCTTCTGCCGCGAGTTCAAGGTCCTGGGCGTCTACCGGGCGAGCCCCTACCGCGACAAGATCCGCGAGACGCTGAACGGCGGCTAGAGGCTGGCCGGGGCCGCGCGCTCAGTCGCCCTCGGCGAAGTGGCGCATCAGCTGGTGCGCGATGGCGGTGGGCGGCGGCACGAAGATGCCCTCCGGGTGCTCCTTCGCGATCATGCGGGTGACGTCCTCTCTCGAGAACCATCGCGCCCAGGCGATCTCGGCCGGGTCGATCGTGAGCTCTCGCCCCTTCGCCTCGGCGAGGCAGCCGATCATCAGCGAGGAAGGGAAGGGCCAGGGCTGGCTCGCATGGTAGGTGACACGACCGACCTCGACGCCGGTCTCCTCGACGACCTCCCGGCGCACGGCATCCTCGATCGTCTCGCCGGGCTCCAGGAAGCCGGCCAGGGTCGAGACCATGTTCTCGGCGAAGCGGGGCTCGTGCGCGAGCAGGCATGCTTCGCCATGGGTCACGAGCATGATCACGACGGGATCGGTGCGGGGGAAGTGCTTGGCGCCGCAATGGCCGCAGTCCCGGCGGTAGCCGAAGTCCGCGAACCGCGTCGGGTGGCCGCACGTCCCGCAATAGCCGTGCCGCCGGTGCCAGTCGAGGAGGCTCTTCGCCTGCGCCACGACACCCAGCAGGTCGGGCGGCAGCAGGCCCTGGACCGCGATCGAGCGGGCGTCGATCGCCTTGATCGTTTCCTGGGGCGGCTCCTCCGGGACGGGAAGGGCGAAGACCGGACCCTCGTCGTCGTGCCCCAGGAGCAGGGGATCCGCCGGGGATGCGCCGAGAGCCTCGGCCTCCGAGCGGGAGAAGAGAAGTCCGAAGCCCTCGCCGTCGAGCCTCAGCAGCGCTCGGTCGTCCGTCATGAGAACGCATCTCGCGCTCCCGAACGCAGCCTCGACCCTCGGTCCGTCCTGGCGAAGCGTCGAGCGGCGGTCGAGACGATTGGCGGAGAAGCCTGCCTTTCGGCTATTGTCTGGCGTCGTCACAGGCGCACTTAGCTCCTAGGGCCGTTGAGAGGGCGCTGCATGAGGCCCTCATACCGACAAGCGCCGCGGGCGTCCAAGGGAACGGTCCGCGCGATCATCGGGCGGCGTGCGAGACGATCCGCCGGGTGCGGTTGAGCCGCAAGCCGCCCAACGCTTCGAGAAGGCAAGAGCGATGAGCGATTCCAGAACGAAGCCGCGCACGAAGGCGCAGCCGAAGACGGAGCGGCCGCGCCTCTACAAGGTCATTCTCATGAACGACGACTTCACGCCCCGCGAGTTCGTGGTGTCGGTGTTGAAGGCGGAGTTCCGGATGAACGAATCGCAGGCGCAGCAGGTCATGATGACGGCGCACCGGAAGGGCTCGTGCGTCGTGGCGGTCTATCCGCGCGACGTCGCCGAAACGAAGGCGACGCGCGCCTGCGACGCCGCTCGCAGCCGGGGCTACCCGCTCCTGTTCACGACGGAGCCGGAGGAGTAGTCTGGATAAAGGCGAACCCCGCGTTTCTCGGACAGAGGCCCTGCTTGCGCGACTTCTCGAACGAGATTCATCGGCTGGAGACGCAGATCGAGCATCTGTCAGACCAGATCGAGCGGTGTCGGAAGGCGGATCTGGCGGCGCGGCTCGCGATGCTCCTCGGCGCGGCGTGGCTCGCCGCCGTCGTCATGGGCTTCCTGCCGGGAGACGGCGCGGCCGTTCTCGTGGCGATCGCCGCGCTTCTGTTCGGCATCGTCCTCTTCGGGTCTAACCGCTCGACCTGGCGCGGGCTTCGCGAGCGGCTCGAGGCCGCAGAGGCGCAACGCAACGCGCTGATCGACCGCAGCGACCTCCTGTCCGTTTCCGAACCCCGGCTCCCTGAGTCCTTGTCCCGCTGATCCTTTTTCCTTCCGCCCCCATGGTTCGGCGCCGGGCGCGAGGGCATCTTCTGCAACTTCCCGAGCTTCCGGACGTTTTCGGTCCTGGCTCGGTGGGGCGGTCCATTTCGGGCGCCGGGCATCCCCCCACGGCCGGCCCTGGCGAAGCGTTCGGCTCGGCCCGGAGGCGGCGCCCGGCATCCTGACAACGGCTCCTCCTCAAGGAGCGGAGAAGAAGGCGAGCGACGGGCATGATCAAGGACAGGACGCGGGTACTCGTGACCGGCGGGTCGGGATTCATCGGCTCCCATCTGTGCGAGCGGCTGCTCGAAGACGGTCACGAAGTCTTGTGCGTGGACAATTTCTTCACGGGGCGGCGGATCAACATCGAGGGCCTGCTCGACAACAGGCGCTTCGAGCTGTGCCGGCACGACGTGACGATCCCGCTCTGCATCGAGGTCGACGAGATCTACAACCTCGCCTGTCCCGCCTCGCCGGTCCACTACCAGCGCGATCCCGTCCAGACGGCGAAGACGAGCGTGCTCGGCGCGATCAACATGCTCGAGCTCGCCAACCGGCTGAAGGCGAAGGTGTTCCAGGCGTCGACGTCGGAGGTCTACGGCGATCCGACCGTGCACCCGCAGCCCGAGGGCTATTGGGGCAACGTCAACCCGATCGGGGTGCGAGCCTGCTACGACGAGGGCAAACGCTGCGCGGAGACCCTGTTCTTCGACTTCTGGCGCCAGCACCAGCTGCGCATCAAGGTGGCCCGCATCTTCAACACCTACGGGCCGCGCATGAAGCCGAACGACGGGCGCGTGGTGTCGAACTTCATCGTGCAGGCGCTGCGGGGGGAGGACATCACGATCTATGGCGAGGGCCAGCAGACGCGGTCCTTCTGCTACATCGACGATCTCGTCGATGGGCTCGTCCGCCTCATGAACTCGCCCGACGACGTGAGGGGGCCGTTCAACATGGGCAATCCCGACGAGTTCACGGTGCGCGAGCTCGCCGAGATGGTCATCGACCTCACGGGGTCGCGCTCCCGCATCGTCCATCACCCGCTTCCCGCCGACGATCCCAAGCAGCGGCGTCCGGACATCACTCAGTCGAAGAAGAAGCTCGGCTGGCGGCCCGTCGTCCCGCTTCGCACCGGCCTCGAGCGGACGATCCGCTACTTCGACGAGCAGCTCGCCAGCGGAGACGTGCTCGAGCTGCTGGAGGCCTGAGCCGCGGTGGGAGCCAGCGCTTCACTTGGACGCACGCGAGTGATGGTAACCGAACCTTAATCCGCCCAGGGCTCGCCAAGCCGGCCCGGAAATGCTCTCATCGCACCATGCGGTCACCGAGCACCATCTACGTTCCCCGGACGGACCTGCGCGCCATGCGCGAGCTTGTCGAGCGGTTCATCCAGCGCCACGAGCGGGAAGGCCGCCTGCTGGACGCGGACGTGATCGCGGAGGCGCTTCGGCGCTACCTGCCGGAGGACACACAGGACGAGCGCACGCTGCGCGAGCTTCGCAGGCTCGTCATCGCGGTGGCGAGCGAGCGCTTCGTGCCGGTCCGCTGGGGCCGGATGGCCATGCCGAAGCCCCCGGCCGCGCCGCCGGCCCGGGCCCCCTCGCGTCCCGGGGCCTGAACCACGGGTCCCGCGACAACGTCGGTAGAGGGAATGATCGAGGTCGCGCCCGGTATCGCTCTCGACGAGTCCGAGCTTCAGGAGAGCTTCGTGCGGGCCTCGGGGCCGGGCGGCCAGCACGTGAACAAGGCGTCCACGGCCGTGCAGCTGCGCTTCGACGCCCGCCGCTCGCGCGCCCTCCCGGACGACGTGGCCATCCGGCTCATGAAGGCGGCCGGATCGAGGCTGACGCGCGAGGGGGTGATCGTCATCACCGCCGATGCCCATCGAAGCCAGCAGCAGAACCGGGACGACGCCCGCGAGCGCCTCTTCGAGATGATCCGCGAGGCCGCCAGGCGGCCCGTCGCGAGGCGCCCGACGAAGCCGACCCGGGCCGCCAAGCAGCGCCGGCTCGAGGCGAAGGGCAAGCGCGCCGCCGTCAAGTCGCAGCGGACGAAGCCGATCCTCGACTAGCCCGCCCAAGAATGCCGCGGCGTGCCCGCTCCCAATCCGGCGACCGGTAGCCGTGATCGGCGATGCCGACAATTGTAGCCGTGCGCTTCAGAAAGCCATGAGGGCGAGAGGCTATCTTCCCCGCCTTCCATGGAGATCGGAGCCGCTGCACTCATGGCCACAACGAGCAGGAGGGAAGCCCGCCGTCTCGCCGCGCTTCGATCCGTGGATATCCTCGACACCCATCCGAGCGAGGAGTTCGACGCCCTGTGCCGGGCGGTCGCAAGGGTGATGGAGATGCCGATAGCCCGGGTGGCGCTGATCGACGAGGACCGCCAGTGGCTGAAGGCGGCCCATGGCACGCCGCGCGTCGAAGCGCCGCGCGCCTTCACCTTCTGCAACCACACGATCGAGCAGGACGACGTGCTGGTCGTCGAGGACGCGGAGGCGGACGCGCGCTTTGCCGCCGCCGTGCGGTCGGGTGCGCATGCCGGGATCCGCTTCTATGCCGGGGCGCCGATCCTGCTCGCCGGCCGCCATCCGGTCGGCGCGCTCTGCGTCATGGACAGCACGCCGCGCACCCTCGGAGCGCGCGAGACAGAGGTCTTGAAGGAGTTCGCCGCCGTCGCGGCCGGGCTGATCGAGGGGCATGCCCACGCGCGCCAGGCGCGGCGCGATCGGTGCAAGCTCTCCCGGCAGGTCGGCAAGCTCATGCGCCAGGAGAGGGACCTCGACCGCCGCGACAGGATGCTGCTGCAGACCGAGCGCATGGCCCAGATCGGCGGCTGGGAATGGGACGTGGAGAGGCGGCGCATCCACCTCTCTGTGGGGATGTACAGGCTTCTCGGCCGCACCGGCCGTACCCGCCGCGAGGTCAACGAGGTCATGCGGTTCTTCCCGCCGGAGTCGGCGCGCGCCGTTCACGCGGCCGTCTACCAGGCCCGCACCACCGGCGCGCCCTTCGACATCGAGATCGAGTTCCGCAGCGTCGCCGGCGAGATGCGCTGGGCGCGCATCGTCGGCGAGGTGGAGCGGCACGAGGGCGCGGCCCGGCGCGTCTTCGGCAGCTTCCAGGACGTGACCGAGCATCGCAGGCTGCACGAGCGGCTCTGGCAGACGGCGAACTGCGACGACCTGACGGGGCTCGCGAAGCGGGCGCGCTTCACGCAGACCTTCGAGGAGGCGCTCGTGGCCGCCCGGTCGGCCGGCGAGCAGGTCGGGCTGCTCGTCATCGACCTCGACCACTTCAAGCACGTCAACGACACGCTCGGCCACCGGGCCGGCGACGTCATGCTCATGGTCACGGCCGACCGGTTGCGCGGCTCCGTCGGCCCGGAGGACTGCGTCGCGCGGCTGGGCGGCGACGAATTCGCCGTGATGGTCCGCCGCGCCGCCGGCGCGGAGGCGCTGCTCGATCTCGGCAGGCTCGTCTCCGAACGGCTCGCCGAGCCGATCGACTACGAGACCGAGACGCTCTCTCCGGGCGGCAGCGTCGGGTGCGCGCTCGCGCCGCTGCACGGGGCCAGCGCCGACACGCTGATGCAGAACGCGGACATGGCGCTCTACCGGGCCAAGAGCTCCGGCCGCGGCGGCGCGGCGATCTTCGAGCCGCGGATGCGGCGCGCCGTGCAGGTACGCGCCGAGCAGATCACCACCTTCCGCGACGCCTTGAAGACGGGACGGGTGGTCCCGTTCTATCAGCCCCAGATGCGCCTCTCGGACGGGCGGGTCTGCGGCTTCGAGGCGCTGGCGCGGTGGCGGATGCCGGACGACCGCATCGCGACGCCCCAGGCCTTCCGGCATGCGCTCGAGGACGGCGACGTCTGCACCAGGCTCGGCCTCGCGATGCTGGAGCAGGTGGCGGCCGATGCGCGTCGCTGGATCCGCGAGGGGCTCGATCCCGGCAGGATCTCGGTCAACGCCACCTCGGCCGAACTCATGCGCCCGGACTACTGCGACCGCGTGCGCCAGATCCTGGACCGCCACGGCCTGGACGGAAGCCTGCTGACGGTGGAGGTGACGGAGACCGTGTTCCTCGGCAGCGGCGCGGGGCGCGTCGAGCAGAGCCTCCTTGCGCTGCGCGAGATGGGCGCCTCGATCGCGCTCGACGATTTCGGCACGGGCTTCGCGTCGCTGACGCACCTCAAGACCTGCCCCGTCGACACGATCAAGATCGACCGCTCCTTCATCGCCGGGCTCGGCAAGCGCGCCGACGACCAGGCGATCGTCGCCGCCATCATGCATCTCGCGCGAAGCCTCGGCATCGAGACGGTGGCGGAGGGGGTCGAGCGACGAGAGCAACTCGCCTTCCTCCGCATGATGTCGTGCGACAAGATGCAGGGCTTCCTCCTCAGCGCGGCCGTGCCGGCGGACGAGGTGCCTCTCTTCCTGGAAGCGCGCTACTCGGCCCTCACGGCCTGACGAGCGGCGCAGGGATAGCCCGAACGCGGTTCGTCCCGGCGCGCCGCCCGAAGCCTTCCCAAACGAAAGAAGGCGCGGCCGGGGCCGCGCCTTCGCATGCCGTCTGAACGCCCCTCAGGAGCGCGTGAAGAGGATCAGGTCGTTGTCCGGGGTCACCTGGGCCGCGACGATGCTCTCCACCTGAAGGCCGCTGCCCTCGATCTGCTGGAGAAGCACGGGGTTGCCGCGGATCGCATCCTGAAGGTTCGTCACCTGCTGCGGATTGTCCTCGACAGCCTGGTTGACGCGGTCGACCGCCTCCGGTCCCGCGCGCTCGTCGATCATCACGACGCCGATGCGCTGCATGGACGAGTTGGAGATCGCCTCGACGGACTCGCTCGAATCCGAGATGGAGGACACCACCGTGTCGACGGTCATGCCGGCACCGGCCTGACCGGGGGCCGCCTCACCGGTCTGCGCGGCCGTGCCGGGCGCGGTCTGCGCGCCGGTGGCGGCGCCCGCGTCCGGCGTGCCGTAGGTCGAGCCTGGCGTTCCCGTGGCGCCCGGCGTTTCCGTGGTTCCGGTCGCGCCCGGCGTGCCGGTGGCGCTCGGCATCTCCTGGCCGCCCATCGTGTCGGCCTGCTGGGCGACGCCGGCGACCGTCATCGCGGGTACGGCGATCACGGCGGCCGCGGTCGTCATCAGAATCCTGTGCATCGTCTTTCCTCTTCCGAGTTGGGACTTTCCTGCGTCGAGGCAGGGCGAGACACAACGCATGCTCTCCGGGGCCGGGTCCGGGCGGAAGGTTGGGCATTTCAAGGCGATTTCGTGGGGCGGGACGCGTGGCTGCCGCACCACTTGCCGCCGCGGTCGTCCTGCGGGCGTCCAACCTGCGGGTGCCATGCCGACCGGGGACAGTGCCACGCCCCGACCATGGCGGTGAGGCCCCGTCGGCAGTGCACGGCCCCTCTGCGTTCCCGCCACCTTTTCGCCGTGTTCGGAGCGGTCTGCGCGCGACCGTACCAAACCGCGTGCGAGCCCGGGCGGACGACTGGGTCGACCGTCCGCTCTCCTCCCGGGCTCGGATATCTCGCCGTCCCGGCGGCGATGGCGCGGCTTGAGCCGTCTTTGTTTACTTGCCCTTAGGGTTACGAGGGAGCTGTCAACAAAACTTCTGGCCGCCACAATCTCTCCATGCGAACCGCTCACCTTGATTCCGATCAATGACGATCGGTTAGCGAGCGAGGGTTACGGCTTTGAAGGATGCGGACGAGCACGAGCGCATGCTGGTGAGGGTCACTGCCAACATTGTTTCAGCTTATGTCGGTCAGCACGGGCTCTCGGCGCTGGAACTGCCCACCCTGATCGGCGACGTGCACCGGGCCTGCCGCCATCTCGGTCAACAGCGGGAGCCGGAGGAGGTGCTCGAGCCGGCCGTCGCGCCCAACAGGTCGGTGAAGCGCGACCACATCGTCTGTCTCGACTGCGGGAAGACCTTCAAGTCGCTCAAGCGGCATCTGAGGGCAGAGCACAACCTGTCGCCGGAGCAGTACCGGGAGCGGTGGGCGCTGGCCGCGGACTATCCGATGGTGGCGCCGAACTACGCCGCCACACGCTCGCGCCTCGCCAAGGAGATGGGTCTCGGAGGCAAGATCGAGGACTCCGGCAGGGGCAAGAGCGGCGCCTAGGCAGCTCGCCCTGCCTGCGGCTCGAGGACGACGCCCGGCCCCCGCGCCGGGCGTCTTCGTCTCCCGGTTGTTTCGCCTCGTGGCGCGGACGCAACGACAAGGGGCGGGGCATCACGCGCGTCCGGGCGCGTCGTCCTCCCGGTCCTCCTCCCGCTGCCCCAGCAACTCCTCCCGCATGATCTTGAGCCGCGCCCGCTGGGCGTGGCGGATATGGCGCCGGGCCGCGGCATCGGCGCGCTCCGGATCGCGTGCCGCGACGGCCTGGATCGTTTCCAGGTGCTCGGCATGCGCGGTCTCGTAGCGTCCCTCGACCCTGAGGCTCGTTCCGCCGAGAAGCGCCATCGAGTCCCTTAGGTTGATCAGCGATCGCTCGAGGTAGCGGTTGTGCGCGGCCCGGTAGAGGGCGGAGTGGAAGAGCCGGTTCAGCTCGGCGAGCTGGTGCGGGTCTCCCCTGATCGCTTCCTCCGAGGCGACCATCTCCTCGAGCTCCTCGATCTCCGCCGCCGAGGCGTGGCGCGCGGCGAACGCCGCCGCCGTGCCCTCCAGCACCTCGCGCAGGTCGTAGAGCTCCATCGTCTGCTGGTGGTCGAGCCTCGATATGATGGCGCCGTGCCGCGGCACGAAGGAGATCAGCCCCTCCGATTCCAGGCGCCGGATTGCCTCCCGTGCCGGGGTGCGGCTGATGCTGAGCCGGTCGGCGATCTCGACCTCCCGGACGCGCGTGCCGGGCGGGAGCGTGCCGTCCTGGATGGCCTGCTTCAGCTTCTGGTAGGCGATTTCGCCGCGCGAGGCTTCGGTGCCCATCGTGTTCCATCTCTGTCTCGCTCGCACTCGCTCAATGGCGGTTCACGAGCGTATACGCATGCACCAGCTTCGCGAGCCGATGCCCTCGTCGTGTCCGAGGGAATCCTGAGTGGCAGCATAGCAGCTATGGCACGCCGCTTCTGCGACGGCGGCCTGTTGAAAATCGTGCCATGCTCGTATACACCCGCATACACGTGCACGGAGGGGGAGGATGAGCAGCGAAACGGCCCGGGACCGGGCGAGCGAGATCCTTGCGCGGCGCTACGACGTTCTCGTCGTCGGCGGCGGCAACGCGGCGCTCTGCGCGGCGATCAATGCCAGGCGCGGTGGTGCGGAGGTGCTGGTCGTCGAGGCAGCGCCGAGATTCTATCGCGGCGGCAACACGCGCCACACGCGCAACCTGCGCTGCGCGCACGACGAGGCGAACGAGGTCCTCACCGGCCCTTATCCGGAGGAGGAGTTCTGGGACGATCTTCTCCGGGTGACCGGCGGAGAGACGGACGAGGAGCTCGCGAAGTTCACGATCCGGGAGTCGAAGGAGCTCTGGGACTTCATGAACGAGCAGGGCGTGCGCTTCCAGCCCTCGCTGGGCGGAACGCTCAGCCTGGGGCGGACGAACGCCTTCTTCCTCGGCGGCGGCCGCGCCCTCATCAACGCGCTCTATCTGACGGCCGAGAAGCTCGGCATCGAGGTCCTTTACGACGCCGAGGTCACCGATCTGGAGATCGAGGACGGCTTCTTCTCCGCCGCCGCGGTCAGCTATGCCGGGCGTGAGCATCGGGTGGAGGCGAAGGCCCTCGTCGCCGCGGCCGGCGGTTTCGAGGCCAACATCGAGTGGCTGACGGAGGCGTGGGGGCCGGAGGCCGAGAACTTCCTCATCCGCGGGACACCCTACAACAAGGGCTCGATGCTGCGCATGCTGCTCGACCGTGGCGTGAAGCAGATCGGCGATCCCAAGCAGTGCCACGCCGTCGCGATCGACGCGCGGGCGCCGAAATTCGACGGCGGCATCTCGACCCGTCTCGACTGCGTCGTCTTCGGAATCGTCGTGAACCGCAATGCCGAGCGCTTCTACGACGAGGGCGAGGACTTCTGGCCGAAGCGCTATGCGATCTGGGGACGGCTCGTCGCCGCGCAGCCCGACCAGATCGGCTACGCGATCATCGACTCGCGCTCGATCGACAAGTTCATGCCGTCGATCTTCCCGCCGATCGAGGCGGGTTCGATCGAGGAGCTTGCGGGCAAGCTCGAGCTCGATCCCGGGAAGCTCAGGGCCACCGTCGACGGATTCAACGCGGCGGTTCAGCCGGGCAATTTCGATCCGAACGCGCTCGACGACTGCCGCACCGAGGGCCTGGCGCCCGAGAAGACGCACTGGGCGCGCACGATCTCCGAGCCGCCCTTCTACGCCTATCCCTTACGGCCGGGGATCACCTTCACCTATCTCGGCGTGCGCGTGAACAAGCGCGCGCAGATCATCATGGATGACGGAAAGCCGTCCGCGAACATGTTCGCCGCGGGCGAGATCATGGCCGGCAACGTGCTGGGCCAGGGCTATCTCGCCGGCATCGGCATGACCATCGGCGCCGTGTTCGGCCGCATCGCGGGACGGGAAGCGGGGAATTATGTTCGCAACTAAGGATCTCGAGGAAGCCGACCGCCTGATGCGGATCTGCAATGCCTGCCGCTACTGCGAGGGCTTGTGCGCCGTGTTCCCGGCGATGGAGATGCGTCGGACCTTTTCCGACGGTGACCTGAACTACCTCTCCAATCTCTGCCACCAGTGCGGCGCGTGCTACTACGACTGCCAGTACGCCCCGCCGCACGAGTTCGACGTGAACGTGCCGCGCACCCTGTCGAAGGTCCGCACCGACTCCTATCGCTCCTATGCGTGGCCGCGAGCCTTCGCCCCGATGTTCGAGCGGAACGGGCTGATGGTGGCGCTCGTCGCGTCGCTCTCCGTCGCGGTCTTCCTCATCGGCTTCATGGCCTGGTCGGATCCCGGCGTCATGTTCTCGACCCAGACGGGGGAGGGCGCGTTCTACCGGATCATGCCGCACAATGCGATGGTGGCTGTCTTCGGGGCGGCGTTCCTCTACGCGATCTTCGCGATGTGGATGGGGTTCAACGCCTTCTGGAAGGACATCGGCGCCTCCGGCGAGCGCCTCGAGGGCCAGTCGGTCTGGCAGGCGATGAAGGACGCGGGGCAGCTTCGCTATCTCGACGGCGGCGGTGTGGGCTGCATGAACGAGGACGAGAGGCCGACCGACATGCGGCGGCACTACCACCACGCGACCTTCTACGGCTTCATGCTCTGCCTCGCCTCGACGTCGGTCGCGACGATCTACCACTACGCCTTCGGCTGGGAGGCGCCCTATTCGTGGTACAGCCTGCCGGTCATCCTCGGCACGGTGGGCGGCATCGGTCTCGTCGTGGGGCCCGCCGGGCTGCTCGGCGCGAAGTGGACGCGCGACCGGGCGATGTCGGACACCGGCCGCTTCGGCATGGACATCGCGTTCCTGGCGATGCTGTTCCTGGTCGGCGCGACCGGCCTGTTGCTCCTCTTCCTCAGGGCGACGCCCGCCATGGGAACGCTGCTCGCGATCCATCTGGGCTTCGTCTTCGGCTTCTTCATCACCATGCCGTACGGAAAGTTCGTCCACGGCCTCTACCGCTTCGGCGCCCTCGTGCGCTATGCGATGGAGCGGCGCGCGGCGGGCCTCGTCGGGGCCTGATCGAAACTCTCGGGAGACAACGAGCATGCACACGGCGATCCCCTGCCTCTTCATGAGGGGCGGCACGTCCCGCGGACCCTACATGAACCGCGCCGACCTGCCCGAGGACGAGGCGACCCTGACCGAGGTCCTGGCCACGATCATGGGCTCGGGGCACCCGCTCGAGATCGACGGCGTGGGCGGCGGCGCGGCGGTGACGAGCAAGCTCGCGATGATCTCGCCGTCCGAGCACGAATGGGCCGATGTCGACTATTTCTTCGCCCAGGTGATGATCGCCGAGCGCGGCGTCGACTACAGCCCGAGCTGCGGCAACATCCTCTCCGGTGTCGGCCCCTACGCGATCGAGACGGGCCTCGTCCCCGCACAGGACGGCGAGACGACGGTGAAGATCCGCAACACGAACACCGGCGCCCTGATCGAGGCGGTGGTGAAGACGCCGGGCGGCGAGGTGCTCTACGAGGGCGACGCGGCGATCGACGGCGTGCCCGGCACGGCGGCCCCGATCGTGCTGAACTTCATGGACGTCATCGGGTCGAAGACGGGCAAGCTCTTCCCGACGGGCAACCCGCGCGACCTGATCGACGGCATCGAGGTCACCTGCATCGACGTCGCGATGCCGATGGCGATCGCGCGCGCGGAGGATTTCGGCCTCACCGGCTACGAGACGAAGCAGGAGCTCGACGAGAACAAGGCGTTCTTCGAGCGCATGGAGCCGATCCGCCGCGTCGCCGGCGCGATGATGGGCCTCGGCGACGTCTCGAAGAAGGTCGTGCCGAAGTTCGGCCTGCTCGCCAAGCCGAGGGCCGGGGGCGCGATCACCTCGCGCTACTTCGTGCCCGAGACCTGCCATCCGAGCCACGCCGTGACCGGCGCGATCTGCGTCGGCAGCTGCGTCCTCTCGCCGGGCACGGTGGCGGAGGGGCTGGCGGCGTTCGAGCCGGGCCCGACGGTGCCGATCAAGATCGAGCATCCGATGGGCGCGATCGACGTCCAGTTCGAGGGGTCGTTCGGGACCGGCGACTTCGAGCTGAGGAAGGCGGGCGTCATCCGCACCGCCCGCAAGATCTGGAAGGGCGAGCTCTACGTGCCGAAGAGCACCTGGACGCGCTAGGTCCGGCGCGGCCGCCGCTCGTTCCGGCGCCCGGGGTTGCCATCCCGGGCCATATCGTGCGAGGCCAAGCCACTCCTGTCCGTCCAGCACCCAGGAGACGCTCTTGCCGAACCTCTCTCTCAGGCCGAACGTGCCGTTCGACCTCGCGCCGCTGTCCCGCCTCCTCGCAGACGAGGAGGAGCTCGCCCTCGTCAATCCGAGCGCGAAGGCGCCCTTCGATCCGCTCGAGTGGCAGGAGAAGTGGCTGAACGAGCCGGACGACGCCTCCTACTACCTCGTCGACGAGGCCGGCCGCGAGGTCGGCTTCTTCGCGCTACGGATCGGCGTCGGGCCGGAGGTGCGCCACCTCGTCTACGTCTTCGTCGAGAAGGACGCCCGCGGCGGGGCGGGGGGCAGCTCGCCGCCTTCGCCGAAGAGGCCGCGCGAGACCTCGGCGCGCTCTCGGTCACGCTCAAGGCCGAGACCGACAACGAGGCCGCCATGCGGCTCTACCAGGGCGCGGGCTACGAGGAACTCGGCCGCCGCCACGGCATGGCGACGATGCGCAAGGATTTCGCCTGAGCGATCTGTCCCGGCGGACCGTCTGCAGGGCCGCCGCGCCCGTCAGGCGGCCACGTGGCTGACATAAGCCAGCCCGCCGAAGAAGATCGCCGCCATCGAGGCGACGACGAGAAACGCGACTATGTCGCGCAGCACGTCGATCGTGTCGCGTAGATATGCCATGACCTCTCTCCTGGTCGTGGTGTTGGTTCGTTGAATATCGAACGCGGACGCGCCCGGCTGGTTCTCTCTTGGTACCTCCCGTACCGGACCTCTCGCGTCTCCTGAGGCTTCCCCTTCCTGCTGCACCGCGACCTGTCGTATTTTGGTCGTGGGGGCTGAGCACGCGTCGCGTGCCGGGGGGAGGACTGCAGGTGGTGAAAGACGAGGTTTCCCGGGCGGCGGTGCCGCTCGATCGCGATGTCTTCATGCGGACGCTGCTGCGCGAGCTGAGCGGCACACTCCAGGATGTGGTCGGTCTGGAAGAGGCGTCCGGCTATATCAGCGTCGTCGGCGCGGCGATCGGTGAGCAGCTCGATGCGCAGTACCGGAAGGCGCTCTCCGTCGACCGTCTGACGCGCGAGCAGGTGGCGCAGGTCCTCGTCGACCTGAAGGCGCGGATCGAGGGGGATTTCTACGTCGTCGAGGAGCGGGAGGACCGGATCGTCCTCGGCAATCGGGCGTGCCCTTTCGGCGAGAAGGTGCGCGACCGTCCGGCACTCTGCATGATGACGTCGAACGTCTTCGGCCACATCGCGGCGGAGAATCTCGGCTACGCCCGTGTCTCGATCGAAGAGGCGATCGCCCGCGGCGATCCCGGCTGCCGCGTCGTCGTCTATCTCGTTCCGGACGACAATCCCGATCCCGACGCGCGGGAGTATTTCAGGCAGGCGGATGTCTGAGATGTCCGACTTCGAGAGCCTCGCGGCCTTCGTTCGCGAGCCGCTCCTCGTGATCGAGGGCATGGACCGGATCGCGTTCGCGAACAGGGCGGCGATGGCTGCGTTCGGCCGCGACGTCGCCGGCCGCGAGCTGCGTGCGCTTCTCGCGGGGCCGGAAGAGGATTTCGCCCGCTACCTCCGCCGCGCGTCGGGGTCGAGCTCGCCGATCATCGGCTCTGCTCCGTTCAGGCTTGCCTCCGGCGAATGCCGGAAAGTTCAGATCGAGGCTGCCCTCCTTTCGCCGGACGGTGCCCGATCTCGCCTGATCCTGCGCTGCCGGATGCGGGGGCCGGAGGAATTCTCGGTCCTCCAGCACAAGATCAAGAGCCTCAACGCCGAGATCCGGAAGCGACAGCAGATTCAGGTCATGCTGGAAGAGGCGCTTGACCAGAAAAGCACCCTGTTGCGCGAACTGCACCACCGCACCCGCAATCACACCCAGATGTTGATAGGCATGTTCTCCGCCGCGGCGGCCCAGGCGGAGAGCGAGGAAACGAGAGCGCTCGTCGAAGGCGCGCTCGCGCGCCTCCGTGCCATCGCCGCAGCGCAGCAACTCATGTACGAGATGGAGCGGCTGAACGAGGTGTCGGGGCGACGGCTCGTTGAAACGGTCTGCACCTCGGTTGCCGCTTCCGCGCCGTCTGATGTAGAGATCGCCGTCGACGCGGAGGATGCGGACTTCTCGAACGACGTAGCGGTGCCCCTCGCGCTCGTTCTGAACGAGCTCCTGTCGAACGCCCTGAAGCATGGGCTCCGCTTCGGCCCAGGGCGCGTGGAGGTCTCGCTGCGGCGTGAGGGCCGCGACCTGGTGCTTCGGGTCGCCGATCCCGGACGGAGCGTGCAGGAACTGCCGGCAGGGCGGCGCCTGTCGGGCCTCTCGATCGTCAGGGGCTTGTGCCGGCAGATCGGCGGCACGTTCGAGATCACGAACGAGGGTTGCACGGTCGCGTCGGTGAGGATGGTCGATCCGGGCCTCGGGGAGGTCGGAACACGATGATGACGAGGATCTCTGTAACGGACCTCTCGGCGCCGGCGGCGTGTCCCGCCCCGCTCCTGGCCGTCGCCGGTGGTGCCGACGGCGAGGGGGAGGCCGCAGCGTCGCCGGGCTCGTTCGCCGGCGGTCGGCCGGGCCTCCGTCGGATCCTGGTCGTGGAGGACGACTGGTTCATCGGCCTCGAGATCGAGACGATCCTCAAGGAGGCCGGGCATGAGGTCGTCGACGTCGTCGCGACGGCGGATCTCGCCGTCCGGCGGGCGATGGAGACGACGCCCGACCTCGTTCTCATGGACATACGCCTGATGGGGCCCCGCGACGGCATCGACGCGGCCCTGGAGATCAGGAGCCGCGCCGACATTCCGTGCATCTTCGTCAGCGCCCACCAGGACGAGGCGACGCGGCGCAGGGCAGAGGCCTCAGCGCCTGCGGGCTGGGTGGCGAAGCCCTTCTCGCACGCCCAGCTTCTGGCCGCGATCGCGGCGGCCGGCGCCGGCTGAGGCGGCCGCCGCGGCGGAGCTCACTGCCGGTTCGGGTCCTCGGCCTGCTGCCCGTCCTCCTGCTCCCGGCGCTCGAAGGTCTGGCCGGCAAGCTCGGTGCAGGAGCCGGCCGTCTCGCTCAGCTCGAAGCCGCTCTCGGTCGTCTCGAAGCCGCAGGTCATGGGGAACTGCGCCCGGCCGACCGAGCCGGTCGCGTCCATCAGCGTCAGCCGCCCGTCCGCGTACTCGTAGCGCCCTTCGACGCTGCGGTTCCTGCCGGTCTCGGTCATCGTGAAGCTGCCGTCGGCTTGGAAGGTCGCTTCCATCGGCCCCGCGACATAGGTGCCGGGCTCGAGCCCGGCCGCGATCGCGGCTTCATGGGTGTTCGTCGCCTGCTGGTCTCCTTCGGACGACTGTGCGTCGGCTTCCGTCGCCTCCGCGCCGCCTTCGGCCGGCTGTTCGCCAGCCCCAGTCGCCTCTGTGCCGCCTTCGCTAGACGCTGCGCCGGCTGATCCCTCGGTGCCGCCATCGGCCGGCTCTGCGCCCTCCGGAACGGCCTGCGTCGGCGCCTGCGTCCCCTGAGACCCGGATCCGCTCTCGTCCTGACCGGTCGCCGCGGCGCCCTGCGTCTGACGGGCCTCTCCCTGCTGCTGGGCCTGCCCCTGCTGCTGGGGCTGTCCCTCCTGGGCGATCCGCTCTTCGGCGGCCGCCATCGCGTCGGCCTCCTGCTGCTGCAGCTGCTGCAACCGCTCCTCGACCCGCGAGAGCTGCTCCGTCCGCTGCGCGAGCGCGGCGGCGAGCTCCGTCACGCCGTCCTGCAGCTCGGCGCGCTGCTGGCGCGTCTCCTCGAGGCTCGCGCGAAGCGCCGCCTGCTGCTCCTGGAACTCCTGGACCGACCGCTGGAGCTGCTCTCGCTGAGCGGACAGCGTCTCGGCCTCCCGGCTCGTCTCCTCGAGGCGTGTCTCGGCGTCGGAAGCCTCCGTGCGGGCTTGCTGGAGCCGCTCTTCAGCCGTGGCGACCTCTTCCGACAGCGATGCCGCCTCCTCCGTGAGCCGGGCAATCGTCTCGCGTGCCGCAGCCTCGTCGGCGCGCGCTGCCTCGACCCGCTGCCCGACGTCGCGAAGGTTCTGCTCTGCCTGCGTGACCTGCGCCTGAACCTCCTCGAGCTGGCCTTGTGCGTCCTGCAGGGCCGCCTCCGCCTCGGTGGCGCGGGTCTCGAGCTGTGTCGCCTCGTCGGACCGCGCCTGCAGCCGCTGCTCGGCGTCGGCGATCTCCGCTTCCAGGCTCTGCAGCGTCCCCTGCGCGTCGTCGCGCTGGCTCGTCAGCTCCGTTCGCTGGGTCTCCAGATCCGACACCTGCGTGCGCAGGTCCTCGAGCTGGCCGCTCGCCTGTTCCTGTTCGGCGAGCTGTGTGCGGGCCGCCTGCACCTGTCCTTGGAGATCCGCCACCTGCTGCTCGTGGTCGTCTCGGGCTGAGGAGTTCGAGATCAGGAGGATGATGACCACGATCCAGCCCACCACGGCGAGGGCCGCTAGGGCCATCGGGAGGGGCGGCGGAGTTCGTTCTGCATGTCTGATGGCACGGCTCTGGGCTCCCGCTTGGCAGTGTCAGGTGCTTAACGAAGAAGGCGGTGTTCCGATCCCCGCATCATGCCGACAGGCCGACGAAATCGCCAGATGCCGTGTCCGGTCGTCCTCCGCGGCCTTCAGAACGGCCAGATCAGCGGCACGACGAGCACGGTCACGATGCCCGCGATGAGGTTGAGGGGGGCTCCCACCCTCAGGAAGTCGGTGAACCGGTAGCCGCCGGCCGAGTAGACGAGCGTGTTCGTCTGGTAGCCGATGGGAGTGGCGAAGCTCGCGCTCGCCGCGAACATCACGGCGACGACGAAAGGTCGCGGGTCGAGGCCCATGCTCGCCGCCAGACCGATCGCGACGGGCGTGAGCACCACGGCGACGGCGTTGTTCGTGACGAACTCGGTCAGCGCGGAGGCGAGGACGTAGACGAATGCCAGCATCGCCCAGGGCGGCAGGTCCCTCATGAGGGGGCCGACCGCCTCGACGATCATCTCCACCGCACCCGTCTTCTCGAGGGAGCGCCCGATCGTGATCATCGCGAGGATCATCACGATGATGCGCCAGTCCACGGCGTCGAAGGCCTCCTCGCTGTCGATGCATTTCGTCATGAGCACGAAGGCGACGCCGATCCAGGCGGCGGCGGCGATCGGCATGAAGCCGAGGCCGGAGATCGCCACGACGGCCACGAGCGCGATGGCCGCGATCGGCGCCTTCGCCGTGCGCAGCGGGCGCTCGCGCGTCTCGGTCAGGCTCACGAGCGACATGTCGTCGGCGAAGCGGGCGAGATCTTCCGGCGCACCCTCGATGAGGATGGTGTCGCCGATCTCGAGCGGCACGTTCTCCAGCCGCTCCGCTATGTTCTCGCCCTGGCGGTGCAGTGCCAGCGGATAGACGCCGTAACGGCGCCTCAGCCGCGCCTCGCGCAGCGTGCGTCCCAGAAGTCGCGCGTGCGGACCGAGCAGCGCTTCCGCGATCACCGTCGGCCGGCTCGCGACCGGTTCGACCGGATCGGCCTCCGTCACCGGCAGGGCCTCCACCGAGTTGCCGTCGCGCAGCGTGAGGAGGTCGGTCACGGGAGACTTCAGGACGACGATGTCGCCGGCGGCGAGCTCCACCTGGTCCATGTTCCGGCGCAGCGATTCATCGCCTCGCACCACGTCGACCACGCGGCGGTCCTTGCTCGCGAAGAGCGGGACCTCGCGCGGGTTCTTCCCGATCATCGGCGAGGTGTGAGCGATCAGGAGCTCGACGAGGAACTGAGGGCGCCGGCGGTTGCCCAGGAGACCCGCCACGGTCTGCCGGTCGGGCAGGAGCCAGCGCCCCACGAGCACCATGTAGAGCGCGCCCGCCGCTGCGACGGCCGCGCCCGCGAGCGTGATCTCGAACAGGCCGAAGGGCTCGAGGCCCGCCTGCCGCGCGACGCCGTCGACGAGCAGGTTCGTCGAGGTGCCGATCATCGTCATGGTGCCGCCGAGGATCGACGCGAAGGACAGGGGCATCAGGAGATGCGATTCCGACACCCCCGCGCCCCGCGCGAGCGACACGGCCACCGGGATCATCATGATCACGAGCGGCGTGTTGTTCATGAAGGCCGACGCGAACATGGTCGTGAGGAGCAGGCCGACGAGGACGGCGCTCTCCCCCAGGCTCGCCAGGCGCCTCAACTGCCCCGTCAGCTGCTCCAGCATGCCCGTGCGAACGAGCGCCGCGCTCAGGATGAACATCGCGACGATCGTCGGAGGGCCGCTGTTCGACAGCGACTGCAGCATGTCGGGGGTGTCGATGATGCCGAGGACGAGGAGGAGGGCGACGCCACCGATGGCGACGACCTCGGGCGGGTAGCGCTCGGCCGCGAAGACGGCGAAGAGGAGGACGACGACCCCGAGCGCGATGAAGGGGGCGAGCCACGGAGCCATCGTGATCATCTTGGGCGACGGCGTCCCGCCCGGCATGAAGCGCATGGCGCCGGTACGACCCGGCCATGCTGCTCGTCGTCAAATCTGGATGCCCCCACGGCAAACCCCGCACCCGCCATCGGAGGCGGCAACGTATCCGCTTTGCGGGCCGCCCGAAAGTGCCTCGCATTGCCCCTCGCGGCCGGCGGCCATACATAGCGGGCCGTCGACACCGACCGATCAGACCAACTGGAGGACTGACAAGATGAAGCGCAGTGCCAAGGCTCACTGGCAGGGCGGACTGAAGGACGGAAAGGGCACGCTGACGGCCGACAGCGGCGTGCTCTCCGAGACGCCCTACGGCTTCAACACGCGCTTCGGCGACGTGAAGGGCACCAACCCGGAGGAGCTGATCGGGGCGGCGCATGCCGGCTGCTTCTCGATGGCCCTCTCGAATGAGCTCGGCCAGGCCGGCATCTCCGGTCCGACGATCGACACGAAGGCCGACGTGACGCTGGACCCCGGCAGCGCGTCCATCACTTCCGTGCACCTGACGGTGCGGGTGGCGGCCTCGGGCGCCGACAAGGCGGCCGTCGAGAAGGCGGCTGCGGGGGCGAAGGCGAACTGTCCCGTGTCTAAGGTCCTGAACGCCGAGATCACGATGGATCTCACCGTCGAGGTCTGAGCGATGCGCGAGGCGCGGGCGGCCCGCGTGCCATCCCGCATCCGCGCTGCGCGATCGCCGCGTCAGCGGTAGAGATCGGCCCGCGTCGGCGGAAGACCGCTCGGGCCGCGCTTCCTGCGCCGCGTCGCGACCGTCTGGTTGATCTGCACCGTGCCGCGCTCGAAGGCCAGCGCACATCCGGCCAGGTAGAGGAGCCAGAGCCGCGTCCGCGGCTCGCCGATCTCGGCGATCGCCTCCGCCTCGCGGGCCTGCAAACGGTCGGTCCAGAGGCGGCACGTCCGGCCGTAGTGCTCGCGCAGGTTCTCCACGTCGTGTACCTCGAAGCCGTGCGCCTCGAGGTTCTGGAGCGTCATTCCGATGTGATCTAGCTCGCCTCCGGGGAAGATGTACTTCACGAGCGCCTTGTGTTCCGCGCTTTTGCGCCCGAAAGCGCGCCGCGAACGCTTCATCCGCCGCGTGATGGCGTGGTGGAGATAGATGCCGCCGGGGACAAGGAGGTCGCGTACCTTCGCGAAGTAGCTGTCGTAATTCGCGAAGCCGACATGCTCGAACATGCCGATCGAGGCGATCTTGTCGAACGGCCCCTCGAGATCCTGGTAGGGCTTCACCTCGATGGTGATCCGGTCCTCGAGGCCTTCCGCGGCGATGCGCTCGCGGGCGAGCGCCGTCTGCGCCTCGGACAACGAGACCCCGTGCGCGACGACGCCGTGGTGCTTCGCCGCATGGATCAGGAGCGCGCCCCAGCCGCAGCCGATGTCGAGAAAGCGCTCGCCGGGCTTCAGCCGCAGCTTCCGGCAGATGAGCTCGAGCTTGTCGAACTGCGCCTGGTCGATGCCGTTGTCCCAGCCTGTGAAGTAGCCGCAGCTATAGACCATCCTCTCGTCGAGGAAGAGCCGGTAGAAGTCGTTCGACACGTCGTAGTGGTGCCGGATCGCCTCTTTCGCGGAGCCGCTCGTGAAGCGGTCCTGTCCGGCGAGGCCCGACGGTCCGCCTGCTGCCGACGAGCCGAAATAGACCGACGGCAGATCACGGGCGAGGCGCCAGCGTGGCAGGGCCTTGAGGCGCGACTTCAGGCCGCCCTCCGGTCGCAGTCCGGCGATATCGAAGATCGTGCCGCCCTCGATATCGATCGTCTTCTCCGCCCACAGCTCCACCGCGGTGTCGAGCGAGGGGCGGCGAACCAGGCGCGTGACCGCGTCGGGGCCGTTGATCTTGACGGTCGGCCCCTCGGCCGGGCCGATCCGCTCGCCGGTCCACAGGCTCACGGCGAACGGCGCGCGAAGGGTCTCTGCGACGGCGCGGGCGATCCGCGCCGTCCTGTCGTCGGGTGTCGTCATGGCCGTGCTCCTGCGGCGTGTCGCTGCATTTGGAGCAAGGGGTATCAGGAAATGTGCTCGGCGTAGAACAGGTGGGCGCCGATCGTGCCGATGCGCTTGAGCTTCTTCGCCCAGCGGGGGCTCACATAGTCCGCGTGGTAGTGCGTCGCGCTCCAGAAGGCCGCTCCGATCCGATCGCTCGCCCGGCATTCCTCGTCACAGGCGAGCAGCTCCGCGCTGTGCGCGACGGCAGCCTTCCACGAGGTCCGGTCGGTGATCGCCTCGGATTGCCCGTCACAGGCGAATGAAAACTGGCAGGCGTTGCGACGGTGGGCGTTCTGGTAGACGACGCCGCAGACGGTGTCGGGATAGCGCGGGTCTTCGACACGGTTGAGGATCACCTGGCCGACCCCCCTCTGTCCCTTCGAGCTCTCCCCGCGAGCTTCGAAGTAAATGGCCGTCGCGAGGCACTTGGCCTCGTTCTTGTCAATCTTCGCCTCGTCGGCGTGGGCGGGCGTCAGGCAAAGGTACGCGGTCACGGCCGCAATGGATGCGGTCGAGCAGAATTTGGATAGCAACGTCTGGTTTTCCCCGTTAGCGCCACCCCTCCGGTGGCTTGATGCTCGCTCCCTGTTCGCGAGCTGCGGGCGAAATGCCTGCCAAGTTGGGCGTCGGCTCGGAGGAGACGTGGCGAAAGCAAGGAAAATATTCAGTGAAATCGGGCGCTTCTACCCGAATGGTTAGCGAAGGGTTAATGAGCCTCTTGAGGCCTGCGGCCAGCACGATACCGCTCGCCACGACGCGGCGCCGGAACGGGGCTACTGCACCGGCATTCCTTCGCTCCGACGCGCCACAGGCGGCGTCGCAACCGATGGAAGGCAACGTCTCATGAAGATCCGTGCACTTGCGGCGACGGCGATCTTGCTCGCCCTTTCCGCTCCGGCCTCGGCCCAGGATGTGGCCGATCAGGCTTTCGTCGATGAGGCTGCGGCAAGCGGGATGTTCGAGGTCCGCTCGAGCGAACTCGCGCTCGAGATGGCCCAGGACGAGAACGTCCAGTCCTTCGCCCGGCAGATGGTTCAGGACCACACGGCGGCGAACGAGCGTTTGAAGGCCGTCGCGCAGGAGGAGGGGCTGACGGTCCCGGGCGAGTTGCCGGATACGCAGGCATCCAAGCGCGCCGAGCTGCAGGATACCGGCGAAGCGGTTGATTCCACGTATCTCGAAATGCAGGTGGAAGCCCACGAGGACGCCATCTCGCTCTTCCGGCAATGCGCCGAAGGATGCGAGAGCGAGGCGCTCCGCGGCTTCGCGAGCGAGACGCTGCCGACGCTGGAGCAGCACCACGAGCATGCGACGTCGCTCGCCGGCACCTCGACTAACTGACGTTCCGCACGCTCTCCGGAAGGCGACCAGCCCCCGCCCGCTCCCTGCCTGGAGGGGGTGCTTTCGACCGGGCCTAGCCTTCCCGGCCCGTCACATCCGCGGAATGTTCCGTGCCGACATCCGGCGTCGATTGCCTCGCTTCCCCTTCCGGCTCCGTCGGCTCGGCCGGAAGCGCCGCGGCTTCGGTATCGCGAGCGCGGCGGACGCGCAGAGGCGGCGCGTCGCCCTTCTTGTCCTCGCCCCACCACAGCGTCATGTGCGGGAACGGGATCTCGATGCTCGCCTCGTCGAAGACCTCCTTCAGGATCTCGTTGTAGGCGCGGCCGACGGCCCACTGGTCCCCCGGCCGCGTCTTGATGCGCGCGCGCACCATGACTGCCGAATCGGCGAACTCCGTCACGCCGTGCATGTCGAGCGGCTCGAGGATCTTGGGCCCGTGCTCGGTTTCCATGAGCCTGTCGAAGGCGATGTGCATGTGCGCCTTCACGTCGGCGATGTTCTCGCGGTAGGCCACGCCGATCTCGGCCTTGTGGTAGCCGAAGCCGCGCATGAAGTTCGACACCGAGTCGACCGACGAGAACGGGATGAGGTGGTAGATACCGTCGATGTCTCGCAGGCTGACCGACCGCACCGTCAGCTTCTCCACCACGCCCGAAATGCCGCCCACCGCGACCACGTCGCCCTCGTTCATCGCGTTCTCGAACTGGATGAAGATGCCGGTGATGATGTCCTGGACGAGCTTCTGCGCGCCGAAGCCGATCGCGAGGCCGAGGACGCCCGCGCCAGCGAGCAGCGGGCCGATGTCCACGCCGATCTCGGACAGCGCGATCATCGAGCCGAACAGGATCACGGCGATCGTGAAGGCGTTCTTGAAGAGCGAGAGCAGCGTCCGCTCGCGCGCCGTCGGCACCTTCCCGAAGGAGGGATTTAGCCGGTAGTCGATCCACGACGACATGGCGAGCCAGATCGCGGTGGCGACGAGCGCGACGATCGCCGCCGAAGTCAGCCCGCCGAGAAAGGCCGCGCCCGCCTCGTCGTCGGCCCAGGCCAGGACGTCGATCACGCGCCAGGCGTGCAGGATCGCGAGGACGACGAGGGCGAGAAGAACGAACCGCACCACCTTCAGGATGGTCGGAACGAGTCGGTTCAGCCGACTCTCGAGCAGCGGCAGCCGCGCCTTCACGTCCTCCGGCAGGCTGATGCCCCCGGTGATCATGCGCGAGATCAGCGCCATCACGATCGCCGCCAGGACGATCGCCGCGAAGGACTGCAGCGTCGCGCTGATCATGTAGGAGAGCGCTTCGCCGGGCCGCGACAGCCAGATGACGAAGAACACGAGCACATAGAGGATCGCCGCCGCGTGCCACAGCCGCGCGAGCACCGCCGCCGCACTGCGGCCGAAGCTGCCCATCCTGTGGCCGAAGCGCTGGATGGCGCCTGCCACCTCTCGCCGGCTGTGCAGGATGACGAATATGGCCATGCCCGTCGCGAGGAGTGCGATCAGCATGCGGAGGCCGCGGCCGGCGAAGAACGAAACGTTGATGTTCACGATCGGGACGAACAGCAGGAAGCCGTAGCCGATCAGGCCGACGAGCCGCGACGTCCAGAAGTACCAATAGCCGGCGGCCTTGTCGGACATGCCGATGATCCGCAACTCGCCGCGCGTGGGGCTCAGAATCATGCGCAGGACGACCTTGATCGTCTCGACCACGAGGAACGCGTTCAGGAACAGGCTCTGGTTGATGTTGATCCCGCCTGCCTCGCCCGTGGTGAGCGCGAAGACGTAGCCCGCAGCCCAGGCGAAGAGAACCGCTGCCTCGTCGACGACGGCCAGGACGACGAGGCCGACGAGCGTGCCGACGAAGGTGCGCCCCCCCGCCGCGCGGGCGACTGCGTCGAAGAGCCGGCGCGCGAAGAGGCGCACCAGATAGTAGGCGGCGAACGTGACGCCGGCGACGATCGCGAGCCTCAGGGCCGCGTCACCGAACCTCTCCCAGTCGACCGCGATCCGCCCGGTGGCCACCCCCGTCAGCCCCCGGAACGACGAGAGCGCCCGCTGCGTGAGGTCCGTCGCGGTCTCCGCGATCGCCTGCGCGTAGTCGGAGAGGCCGTCCGCCACCCTCGTGGCCTGCGTCGGCTCCTCGACCTCCACCGACGAGGCCGCAGCCGCGGCATCGGTTTCTTCGGTGCCGGCAGCCACCTGTCGCAGGAGCTCGAGCAAGGCTGCGCGGCTGTCGGGATCCTCGATCGTGTCGACGAGGACCCGCACGCTGTCGGCGGGAAGCCTCGCCGGCGCCTCGCCGGCTGGCTCCTCCGCGGCTTCCGGGCTCTGCGGCGAGAAGGGCGACTGGGCGAAGGCGGGAAGCGTCGTGCCGAGGCCGAGGACCACGGCGATGCACGCGAGGATGAGGCAGAGGCGGCGCATTCTGTTCCGGCTGTCGTTGATCTCGGGTGGCGGGTTCAACTAGCGCAGCTGCTCGGCGCGATCGAGCCCCGGCGCCGCCAGGATCTTCGGGCGGCACGGCCGATCGCACCACTCCGGCAGAAAATCCTGGCACAACAAGAAGAATCTCCGGTGCGCGGGGCGGTCGCATCATGCCGGTGACAAGTCATTCCGAGGCGATCGCGGAGGCATCCCTGAATCTATCGAAAGAGCGGTGCGAGCGGCAGGCTCCCCTGCGGCCACTTCCGATCCGTCGCTTGCTTCGGTTGCTTCAGCGTGCGCCCGGGGCGGCGCCCGCAGGTCTTCGGGCAGGTGCGGAAACCTTCATGGCATACCACACAAAAAAATTCTTTTGAACCCTGAAAGTTTCAGCGCAAAAGGGTATGGTTCTCTTCGTTGGGTGGCCGCAGCAGCTGGTGGGGCGCCGCCCGGGGCTCGCGCTGAGCGGGTGGGGTAAGCCGGCGGTGCTGGAGCATGTAGCTCGCACCGTGGGCTCCGGGATGGCGGAAACGGCATCCCGATCTCGAGCGCGTCTCGGGCGGCCCGTCATTCACGGCAGGGAACATCCTGGCCCTCGAGGGCCGCTCGTAATCCCTGCGGTCACAAAAGAACCCGCGCCTCCGCGGACCGCTGGAGGCGCGACTGAACACTTACGGGGCTACCGGGCTCTTCCCAGCCTGCCTCGCAGGGGGCAGGGGAGCGCCGGTCTTCGCCGCGAAGCAAAGGAGAACGCCAATGACAGCTTCCTACAACGCGGATCTCACAGCCGATAACCAGCGCTACGACGGCGATCCGCTGGAGGTAAGGGACACCGGCCAGTACCGGGCGGAATACGTGAAGAGCTTCGTCGAGAAGTGGGACGAACTGATCGACTGGGACGCACGGGCCACGAGCGAAGGCGACTTCTTCATCGACGTGCTCCGTTCGCGCGGCAAGCACAAGATTCTCGACGTGGCCTGCGGTACCGGCTTCCACTCGGTCCGGCTCGTCGAGGCCGGCTTCGACGTCACGAGCGTCGACGGCTCCGCGGCGATGCTCTCGCAGGCGTTCGAGAACGGCAAGCGGCGCGGCCTGATCCTCAAGACGGTGCAGTCGGACTGGCGCTGGCTGAACAAGGACATCCAGGGCAAGTATGACGCGATCATCTGCCTCGGCAACTCGTTCACGCATCTTCACGACGAGTCCGACCGGCGCCGGGTGCTGGCGGAGTTCTACGCCGCGCTGAAGCACGACGGCATCCTGATCCTCGATCAGCGCAACTACGACGCCATCCTCGACGACGGCTTCTCCTCGAAGCACAAGTACTACTATTGCGGAGACCAGGTGACCGCAGAGCCCGAGCATATGGACGAAGGCCTCGCGCGCTTCAGGTACACCTTCCCGGACGGGTCGGAGTACCACCTCAACATGTTCCCGCTCCGCAAGAAGTACACGCGCCGCCTCATAGAGGAGGCCGGGTTCCAGCGCATCCACTCCTACGGCGACTTCCAGGAGACGTACCAGGAGAGCGATCCGGACTTCTACGTCCACATCGCGGAGAAGGCGATGCCGCGCTCGCGCAAGGTCAAGGCGCCGGATCCCGACCAGCCGAAGAACGTGCGCGCGGTCACCGAGGAGTATTACGACTCCTCCGACGCCGACCAGTTCTACTACAATATCTGGGGTGGCGAGGACATCCACATCGGCCTCTACGACAGCACCAAGGACATCAAGGAGGCGAGCCGCCTCACGGTCGAGATGATGACCGACATGCTGTCGAAGATCGGCCGCGACACGCACGTGATCGACTTCGGCGCGGGCTATGGCGGCGCGGCCCGCTACCTCGCGAAGAAGCACGGCTGCCCGGTCAACTGCCTCAACGTCTCCGAGACGCAGAACAACACGAACCGGTACCTCAACCGGCGCCAGGGCCTGGCCGACCTCGTCTCGGTGCTGCACGGCGTCTTCGAGGACGTCCCTGAGCCCGATTCCGCGTTCCAGGTCGTGTGGTCGCAGGATTCCTTCCTGCACTCCGACGACCGCGAGCAGGTGCTGCGCGAGGCCTTCCGGGTGCTGAAGAAGGGCGGCGAGCTGATCTTCACCGATCCGATGCAGGCCGACGACTGCCCCGAGGGAGTGCTGCAGCCGGTCTACGACCGCATCCACCTGCAGAGCCTCGGCTCCTTCAAGTTCTACAAGGAGGCGGCCGAGCGCGTCGGCTTCGAAACCGTCGAGCTCAAGGATCTCACGCCGAACCTGCGCGAGCACTATTTCCGCGTCGGCGAGGAGCTGAAGGCGAACTACGACCAGATCGTCGGCCGGGTCTCCAAGGCCTATCTCGACAAGATGATCGTCGGTCTCGACAACTGGGTGAAGGCCGCCGACAGCGGCTACATGGCCTGGGGCATCCTGCACTTCCGCAAGCCCTGACGCGCCAGCCCGGAACCTCCCACTCCGACCAACAGCCGCGGCCTGCCGGCCGCGGCGCATATCCCCTCACGACAATCCAGAACCTTCACGGAGGAACATAAACCATGTCCAATAAAAGCTGGCTGTTCACCAGTGAGTCCGTCTCCGAAGGGCACCCCGACAAGGTCTCCGACCGCATCTCCGACGAGGTGGTGGACGCGTATTTCGCGGCCGACCCGAATTCGAAGGTGGCCTGCGAGACCCTGACCACCACGAACTTCATCTGCATCGCCGGCGAAGTCCGCGGGCCGTCCTCGGTGATCAAGGAGGTCGAGGGTCTTGCGCGCAACGCCGTCAAGGACATCGGCTACGAGCAGGACGGCTTCCACTGGAAGAACGCCGAGGTCATCGTGAAGCTGCACGAGCAGTCCGCCGACATCGCGGTGGGCGTCGACGAGGGCGGCACCGACCAGGACGAGGGCGCGGGCGACCAGGGCATCATGTTCGGCTACGCCTGCAACGAGACCGAGGAGCTGATGCCCGCTCCGATCGTCTTCTCGCACCGCATCCTGCAGCTGATGGCGCAGGCCCGTCACGCGGGCAACGAGCCGGGCTTCGGCCCCGACTCCAAGAGCCAGGTCACGCTGCGCTACGAGAACGGGAAGCCGGTCGCGGTCGACACGGTCGTCGTCTCGACCCAGCATACCGAGGACATGAGCCAGGACGCGGTCCGCGAGCGGGTGAAGCCCTACATCCAGAAGGGTCTTCCCGACGGCTGGAACTGCCCCGAGGAGCGCATCCTCGTGAACCCGACCGGCCGCTTCGTCATCGGCGGCCCCGACAGCGACTGCGGCCTGACCGGGCGGAAGATCATCGTCGACACCTATGGCGGCGCCGCGCCCCATGGCGGCGGTGCCTTCTCGGGCAAGGATCCCTCCAAGGTCGACCGCTCGGCCGCCTACATCTCGCGCTACCTCGCGAAGAACGTCGTCGCCGCCGGCCTCGCCGACAAGTGCCTCATCCAGCTCGCCTACGCGATCGGCGTCGCCGAGCCGGTGGCGGTCTATGTCGACACCTACGGCACCGGCAAGGTCGCGGACGACGAGATCTCCAAGAAGCTGCGCGAGCTCGTGAAGCTGACGCCGCGCGGCATCCGCAATCACCTGCAGCTCGACCGCCCGATCTATGCACGGACGGCGGCCTACGGCCATTTCGGCCGCACGGCGGAGGCGGATGGCGGCTTCTCCTGGGAGAAGACCGACATCGCCGACGAACTCGCCCGCGCCTTCGGCGGCCGCGCCACCCGGGCGGCCTGACGACCACGCCGACGAGGCGGCCGGCCGGGCCCGCGCGCCCGGCCGGCCCCACGCATTTGTCCAATCTTTCTCCGGACGCTGTCGCCGCGCCTATTGCGCGCGCACCGGCTGCCGGGGGCGGTTGGAGGCAACGAGAAGGAAATTCACATGACTGCCGCAATGAAGCTCGACACGGCCGGCGACTACATCATCGCCGACATCGGACTGGCCGACTACGGCCGGAAGGAGATCGAGATCGCCGAGGCGGAGATGCCGGGCCTGATGGCGACGCGCGAGGAATACGGCACCTCGCAGCCCCTGAAGGGCGCCCGCATCGCCGGCTCGCTCCACATGACGATCCAGACGGCCGTTCTCATCGAGACGCTGAAGGCGCTCGGTGCCGACGTCCGCTGGGCCTCGTGCAACATCTATTCGACGCAGGACCACGCCGCGGCCGCGATCGCGGCGGCCGGGACGCCGGTCTTCGCCTGGAAGGGCGAGTCGATCGCCGACTACTGGGACTATACCCACAAGATCCTCGAGTGGCATGACGGCGGCACGCCGAACATGATCCTCGACGACGGCGGCGACGCGACGCTTCTCGTCCATCTCGGCAAGAAGGCCGAGAAGGATCCGAGCGTCCTCGACAACCCGCAGAACGAGGAGGAGCGCGAGCTCTTCAAGTCGATCCGCAAGACGCTCGCGACGAAGCCCGGCTGGTACTCCGAGCTCGCCAAGAGCATCAAGGGCGTCTCGGAGGAGACGACGACCGGCGTCCACCGCCTCTACCAGATGGCGAAGGAGGGCACGCTCAAGTTCCCGGCGATCAACGTGAACGACAGCGTCACGAAGTCGAAGTTCGACAACAAGTACGGCTGCCGCGAATCGCTCGTCGACTCGATCCGCCGCGCCACCGACGTGATGATGGCCGGCAAGGTGGCGGTCGTCGCGGGCTTCGGCGACGTCGGCAAGGGCTCGGCCGAGTCGTTCCGCAATGCGGGCTGCCGCGTCCTCGTGACCGAGACCGACCCGATCTGCGCCCTGCAGGCTGCGATGGAGGGCTACGAGGTCGTCACGATGGAGAACGCCGTGCCGCGCGGCGACATCTTCTGCACCGCCACCGGCAATGTCGACGTCATCACCGTCGACCACATGCGGGGCATGAAGGAGCGGGCGATCGTCTGCAACATCGGCCACTTCGATTCCGAGATCCAGATCGAGGGCCTGAACAACTTCAAGTGGACCGAGATCAAGCCGCAGGTCGACGAGGTCGAATTCCCGGACGGCAAGAAGATCACGATCCTCGCCAAGGGTCGGCTCGTGAATCTCGGCTGCGCCACCGGGCATCCGAGCTTCGTGATGTCGGCGTCGTTCACGAACCAGGTGATCGCGCAGATCGAGCTCTGGCAGAACAACGGCAAGTACCAGAACCAGGTCTACGTGCTGCCGAAGAGCCTCGACGAGAAGGTCGCGCAGCTCCACCTCGACAAGGTGGGCGCGCAGCTCACGCGGATGACCGAGAAGCAGTCGAACTATATCGGCGTGCCGGTCGAGGGGCCGCACAAGCCTGAGCACTACCGCTACTGAGCGGGAGGGCCCGAGGGTCGTGGCGCGAGCCGGGCCCTGCCGAGGCATGAAGGCGGCCCGGATGCGTTCCGGGCCGCCTTTCGTTCAGCGCTGCGCGAAGCTGATGTCGGTCGTCGTCGTGACGGGGCCGCCCGGCTCCACCTCGTCGTCGATGCGGACGGCGAAGCTGCCGTCGCCGGCATTCGTGATCGTCATCTGGGATTCGCGGTCGCCGTTGACGTCCTGGGGCCAGGTGATCACGAGGTGGATCGCATCCCCCTGCCTCTTCCCTGCGAGCCGGGCCGGGCCGATCTTCGAGCCGATATAGGTGCCGGTGTAGGTCCCCGTCGCCGGGTCGAGGGTCAGGTCCGCCCCGATCTTCCGGCTGAAGATGATGGCGGCGCGGCAGGTGCCGTCGATCGACACTCTCGTCGCGCCGGACTGGCCGTTCGCCGTGCACGACACCCGGTGATGGTTGTCTTTGGCATTTCGCTGGACGGTGCCGGAGCCGGCCCACTGGCCGTCGAACCGGCTGAGGAAGGCTTCCGGCGCGGCATAGGCCGCGCCGGAAAGCGAGGCGGCAACCAGGGCTGCCACGATTGGTCGGCGCATCGGATACCTCCTAAAGACAATGCTTGCGGAGGTAACGTTACGACAGGATGAAGGGTTCAGCGCGCCGTGGATTCGACCTGCACGCCGGTGGGCGGGGTGATGGCTTCCGCTTCAGGTGCCGTCGCGGCCCAACCGAGCGCAACGAGAGCGTAGAGAGAGACAAGAGCGATCGAGACGATTTTGGCCACGCGTCCGTGGTTGTCGTCGGCGGCCTCGGCCGGCGTCGTCATTTCAGCCCCCTTGAACGAGCTTGGGTGTGGATCGTGCGCATGTCAGCGCGGTCGGGTTAAGAACATGTAAGATTCGCGGCGGTTCCACGGCGGGAGGCGCTGGAGTCGCCGCTTTCGCGGCACCGTGTCCCCGATCCCACACCTTCCGAAGGGGAAGCCGCGGCCCCCAGCGCCGCGCGCTGCTCCAGGTCTGCCGCACCTGCGGAAGTGCGCACTTTCCGCGCGTCGCCTTATCCCTGTCTTAGCCTCTCCCGGACAAGGATCGGCTGGCACGCCATGTGCAGGCCGGAAGCCGAGGCCGCGCATCTCCCCGCGCGGCGTGCCAGGAAGGAACATCGCAGATGACCGCTTCTCATCCATCTGTCCCGCGGCGGGTCGACTGGGTGGACGTTGCGAAGGGCTTCTGCATCGTGATGGTCGTCATGATGCACTCCACCCTCGGCGTCGAGGCCGCGGCCGGGGCCACCGGATGGCTCCACCACGTCGTGGAGTTCGCCAAGCCGTTCCGGATGCCGGACTTCTTCCTCGTCGCGGGCCTGTTCCTCGCCCTGCGCATCGACCGGCCGTGGCGCGAGTACCTCGACGCGAAGGTCGTCCACTTCGCCTACTTCTACGTGCTGTGGGTGACGATCCAGTTCGCGATGAAGAGCCCGCCGATCCTTGCGGAATCGGGTGCGGAGGGTGTCGTCCGCGAATATCTGCTCGCGTATGTCGAGCCTTTCGGCACGCTCTGGTTCATCTACCTCCTGCCGATCTTCTTCGTGGTGACGAAGCTCCTGCGCCGGGTTCCGGTCGTCGCCGTGCTGGCGGTGGCGGCGGCGCTGGAGATCGCGCCGATCCACACCGGCTCCGTCGTCATCGACGAGTTCGCGGCACGCTACGTCTACTTCTATGCCGGCTACGCGCTCGCCCCCCACATCTTCGCCTTCGCGAGCCGGATCGCCGGGCGGCCCGCCCTGGGACTCGCCTATCTCGGCGTCTGGGGCGTCGTGAATGGCACGCTCGTCGCGCAGGGCGTCGCAGACATGCCGTTCGTCGGCCTGGCGCTGGGCACAGTCGGAGCGATCGCCGTCGTCACCTTCTCCGTTCTGCTCGTCGGGACGGCGGCGGCCGAACCGCTGCGCTACTGCGGCGAGCGCTCGATCGTCATCTACCTCGCCTTCTTCGTCTTCATGGCGGGAAGCCGCGTCGTGCTCCTGAAGACCGGCATCATCCCCGACCTCGGCACCGTGTCGCTGATCGTGACGGCGGCGGGCGTCGTGGGGCCGCTCGTCCTGGCGGCGATCGTCAGGCCGACGCCGCTCGCCTTCCTCTTCCGCCGTCCTGCCTGGACGCGGATCGACCGGCGCGAGCCGAAGCTCGTGCCGGCGGAGTGAGGGAGGCTCAGGACCCGCTGCCGGCGGAATCCGCCTTGTTCGCTCCCGCGAGAGCGAGCAAGGCGTGCGAGAATGCGAAGGTGTTCTCGCCGCGCCTCACATAGTCCCTCGGGACACGGGTCAGCACACTGAGGATCGCATGGGCGGTGCCGCGCCAGTGAAAACCGGCGTCGTGGTCCTCCCAGATGATCGCGGGGACATCGTCGGCCCAACCCGTGTTCGACCGGAAAAGCTCGACCTCGAACCCTTCGATGTCGAGCTTCACGATCAGCGGCGCCTGGTGCGGCCGCCGGGCGAGGAGCTCGGGCACGGTGACGGCCGCGACCTCGCCGTCGTCGCTCTCGCTCGTCTCCCAGCCCCAGGGCTGCCCGCCGGGATTGGAAAGCGAGACGGCGACGTTGCGGTCGGAGATCGCCGCGTGCACCGGTATGATCTCTTCGTACGGCGCCGCGTTCCTCTGGAGGATCGCGAAGTTCGCGGGCTCGGGCTCGACTGCATAGATCCGCGCCCTCGGGAAGTGCCTCGCGAACCAGATGCTCGCGAGCCCGATATTGGCGCCGGCATCGACGATCACCGGCTCCTTCCCCTGATCCACGAGCGCGCGGTAGTGTGCGTCGAGCCGCCGGGCATATTCCCGCCACCTGATTTCGTATTCCCGCCTGCCGAAGACCTGGTTCAGGATGCTGACGTCGCTCGTCCCGGGCCGGTAGTGGATGGGGTGGGGCAGGGCGTGCAGGCGGATCGTCGCGCTCTTCCCGCCCCTGCTGGCGGCAGGCTGTAAGGGAAGTTCGGCCCACGAGGCCCGCGCGATCGCCGCGGGAGAGGCCCGGCGAGACAACGACGTCAGGATCCTCAGGTGTCGGACGAGTTGGCTGCGCATCTGTTCCTCTTCAGGGCGGTCACCTTCCAATACCAGACACCCTCGAGGCTCCACAGACGGAAGGGACGGCTTTTCGACACTCGCAATGAGCGACCGCAGAGGGCATATTCCGCCCCATGCCCGAGCACCAGAAGCGCCCCGTCACCGCCGGCGACCATCTCTACCTCGTCGACGGCTCCGCATACATCTTCCGCGCCTATCACGCGCTGCCGCCGCTGACGCGGAAGTCCGACGGCCTGCCGGTGGGCGCCGTCCACGGCTTCTGCAACATGCTGTGGAAGCTCCTGCGCGAGGCCGACGGCGAGACGCCGACCCATCTCGCCGTCATCTTCGACCATTCGGCGCACTCGTTCCGCAACGAGATCTACTCCGACTACAAGGCCCATCGCCCGGAGCCGCCGGAGGATCTGAGGCCGCAGTTCCAGATCATCCGCGACGCGACGCGCGCTTTCAACGTCCACTGCATCGAGCAGAAGGGCTACGAGGCCGACGACCTGATCGCGACCTACGCCTGCGAGGCGCGGGAGGCCGGCGCGACCGTCACGATCGTCTCGTCCGACAAGGACCTGATGCAGCTCGTCGGCGACGGCATCGAGATGTACGACCAGATGAAGGACAAGCGCATCGGCGTGGCCGAGGTCGTCGAGAAGTTCGGCGTCGAGCCGCGCCTCGTGCGCGACGTCCAGGCCCTGGCCGGCGATTCGATCGACAACGTGCCCGGCGTGCCCGGCATCGGCGTGAAGACGGCGGCCCAGCTGATCCTCGAATATGGCGACCTCGAGTCGCTGCTCGCGCGTGCGGAGGAGATCAAGCAGCCGAAGCGCAGGCAGAACCTGATCGAGCACGCCGAGATGGCCCGCCTCTCCCGCAAGCTCGTCGAGCTCGACTGCCACATGCCGCTCGACGTGCCACTCGACGAGCTCGGCGTGCAGGAGCCGGACCCGCGCCGGCTGCTCGCCTTCCTCAAGGCGATGGAGTTCACGACCATCACCCGCCGCGTCGGCGCGGCAACGGGCGTCGACCCGGACGAGATCGAGCCCGGCGAGGTGTCGATCGCGCATTGGGAGGGGGCGAAGCCCGAGGCTCCGCCGGCCGAGGCCGCCCCCGAGGGCAAGGGCGAGCCGGCGCCGGAGCAGCGCAGCACGGCCGCGGCGGACGGCGTCTGCGCGGCGGTCTTCGCCGCCGAGGCCGCCGTGAAGGATCTGCCCTTCGACCATGCAAGCTACGAGACCGTCACGACCCTTGACCGTCTCGACACCTGGATCGCCGAGGCACTGGCGCAGGGGCACGTCGCCGTCGACACCGAGGCGACCTCGCTCTTCCCGATGGAGGCGGAACTCGTCGGCGTCTCGCTCGCGACCGCGCCGGGCCGCGCCTGCTACGTGCCGCTCGCCCACCGGAAGGCCGACGGCCTCTTCGAGGGCGACGGCGCAGACCTGCAGCAGGTCCCCATGGCGGAGGCGCTGCAGCGGCTCAAGGTCCTGCTCGAGGATCCGGGCACGCTCAAGATCGCCCAGAACATGAAGTACGACTGGCTGCTGCTGAAGCGATGCGGGATCGACATCGCACCGTTCGACGACACGATGCTGATCTCCTACGCTTTCGAGGCGGGGCGGCGTGCGCACGGCATGGACGAACTGTCGAAACGCTATCTCGGCCACACGCCCATCGCCTACAAGGACGTCGCCGGCTCCGGAAAGAGCCAGGTGACCTTCGATCTCGTGGATGTCGCGCGGGCGACCGAATACGCCGCCGAGGACGCCGACGTGACGCTCAGGCTCTGGACGGTGCTGAAGCCGCGCCTCGTCGACGGGAAGGTCGTGACCGTCTACGAGACGCTCGAGCGCCCCCTCGTCACCGTGCTCGCCCGGATGGAGCAGGAGGGCGTCGAGGTCGACCGGGCGATGCTCGCCCGCCTGTCGTCCGATCTCGCCCAGTCGGCCGCCCGCGTCGAGGACGAGATCTACGAGCTCGCGGGAGAGCGCTTCACCATCGGCTCGCCGAAGCAGCTCGCCGAGATCCTGTTCGGCAAGATGGGGCTGCCCGGCGCGCGCAAGACGAAGACCGGCGCCTGGACGACGGGGGCGAGCGTTCTGGAGGATCTCGCCGCCGAGGGCCATGCCCTCCCGGCCAAGGTCCTCGAATGGCGGCAGATCACGAAGCTGAAGTCCACCTACACCGACGCGCTGCCGGGCTACATCAACAGGGACACGGGCCGCGTCCACACCTGCTACTCGATGGCCTCGACCACGACGGGCCGCCTGTCGTCGTCGGAGCCGAACCTGCAGAACATCCCCGTTCGCACGGAGGAGGGGCGGAAGATCCGCAAGGCCTTCGTCGCGCCGAAGGGCATGAAGCTCGTCTCCGCCGACTACAGCCAGATCGAGCTCCGCATCCTCGCCCACATGGCCGAGATCCCGCAGCTCGTGACGGCGTTCGAGGAGGGGCTCGACATCCACGCCATGACGGCGTCGGAGATGTTCTCCGTGCCGATCGAGGGCATGGACCCGTCCGTCCGGCGGCGCGCGAAGGCGATCAATTTCGGCATCATCTACGGCATCTCGGCCTTCGGTCTCGCGAACCAGCTCGGCATCCCGCGCGGCGAGGCGGGCGATTACATCAGGCGCTACTTCGAGCGCTTCCCCGGCATCCGCGACTACATGGACTCCACCAAGGCCTTCGCGAAGGCGAACGGCTACGTGACGACGCTCTTCGGCCGCAAGGCGCATTTCCCGAACATCAACACGGGCTCCGCCGCCGAGCGCGCCTTCCTCGAGCGCGCGGCGATCAACGCGCCGATCCAGGGCTCCGCGGCCGACATCATCCGCCGCGCCATGATCCGCATGGAGGAGGCGCTGCACGTGGCCGGCTCGCCCGCGCGCATGCTCCTGCAGGTGCATGACGAACTGATCTTCGAAGTGCCGGAGGATGCGGTCGCCGACACGATCCCGCTCATCCGCAAGGTGATGGAGGAGGCAGCCCTGCCGGCCGTCCAGCTGAAGGTGCCGCTGCAGGTCGACGCGCGGGCCGCCGACAACTGGGACGAGGCGCACTGACGGAGCGGGTAGGGCAACCCAAAGGTTGCGCATGGGTCCGGAGTGTGTCACTCATTGTGCAACCTGGAGGTTGCGCTTATGGAAAAGATCATCGACACCACCGACCGCATCGAGAAGACGATCGAGATCGCCGCACCTGTCGAGAGGGTGTGGCAGGCGCTGACGGACCACCGCGAGTTTGGCCAGTGGTTCAGGGTAACGCTCGACATGCCGTTCGTGCCGGGAGAGGTCGCGCGCGGCAAGGTGGCCTATCCCGGCTTCGAGCATATCGGGTTCGAGGTGACGGTCGCGGCGATGGAGCGGCCGGGTTACTTCGCCTTCCGGTGGCATCCCTATCCTGCGGATCCGCAGGTCGACTATTCGCAGGAGGAGCCGACACTGGTCGAGTTCCGGCTCGAGCCCGTGGAGGCGGGGACGCGGCTGACCGTGGTCGAATCGGGCTTCGACAGGCTACCGAAGCATCGGATGCCGGAAGCCTTCCGCATGAACGAGGGCGGCTGGGAGCAGCAGGTGAAGAACATCAAGGCACATGTCGAGGCTCCCGGCACATAGCGAGTTCGATCCGGCGGCGGTCTTCGCCGCGCTCGGCGACCCCACGCGGCTCTCCCTCCTCGCCCGGCTGAGCGAGGGCGAGCCACGCTCGATCTCGGCCCTGTCGGCCGATACGGCGATGACCCGTCAGGCGGTGACGAAGCACTTGCGGGTGCTCGAGGGGAGCGGCCTCGTCACGAGCCAGCGCGCGGGCCGGGAGAGCCTCTATGCCTTCCAGGCGGAGCCGCTCATCGCGGCGCGCGCCTATCTCGACCGCGTCTCCGGCCAGTGGGACGATGCGCTCGACCGCCTGAAGCGGTTCGTGGAGGACGGCACCTCATGATGCCGGGCGGATCGCCTTGCCTGCCCGACCATGCCGCGCCGGAGGCCGGCGGCGCGGCCGCCTCGAGACTCACGGCCCAGAGAATACCATGGACCTCTTCGCACGCCTTCTGATGCGGGCCGCCATGTGGGTGCGGCACCCGCCGTCGACGCGCACGCTGATCACGGTGTTCGCGGCGATCGCCATCGCCCTCGCGCTGGCGGGCATCGAGACGTTCGTGGGCTGGCCCGACTGGCTCACGGCCGACAGGGTACGCCATCCCTTGGGCATGCGCTGATCGTCGTGGGGCGCGCGCGGGCAGGCCTTCAGAAGCAGCCGGCGATCGCGCCGAGGATGCGCTCGACATAGACGCCGTCGCCGAACTTGAGCCAGAGAACCGTCCCGGCGAAGAGCAGTGCCGCGAAGACGGCCGCGCTCCCGAGGATCGGCGGCGTCCAGGCAGGCTCGGGTTCGGGGGCTCGTGGGTCCATGCCGGGCAATGTGCTCCCCGGAGGTGCCCGATGCAAGGCGGTGTCCGACGCAGCTTGCGCAAGTGAAACGGGCGGCTCCCTCTGGGGGAGGCCGCCCGCTCTACGCGTGATCGTGGGAGGTCAGCTCACGATCACCTTCGTGCCTACTTTAACGCGATTGTAGAGATCGATCACGTCCTCATTTCGCATGCGGATGCATCCGGAGGAGACGGCCCGACCGATCGTCCAGGGCTCGTTCGAGCCATGAATGCGATAAAGCGTTGATCCGAGGTAAAGAGCGCGCGCACCGAGCGGGTTGTTGGGGCCGCCGACCATATGCTTCGGCAGTCCCGGCTGGCGCTTGCGCATCTCCGGCGGCGGCGTCCAGCCCGGCCACTCGGCCTTGCGCGTGACGCTGTGCGTGCCGGCCCACTCGAAGCCGGGGCGGCCGACGCCGACGCCGTAGCGGCGCGCCGTGCCGTCGCCCTCGACGAGGTAGAGGAACTTCTCGTTCGTATCGATGACGATCGTGCCCGGCGCATGCCGGCCGGAATAGGGCACGACCGTCGGCAGGTAGCGCTCGTCGATCTGCGGTCGCACAGCGGCCTGGGCGCGGGCGCTCGGATGCACGGCCGCCTCGCGACGATAGGTGGTGGTGGAGCGTCGCGGCTCCGGGGCCTGGACCATCGGAGCGGCACGATAGGGCTGGTCCGGAGAGCGGTGCCAGCGCGGCTCGACCCGCGCCGCCTGCCGGTGGTCCTGTCCGGGCGTGCGGAAGCGGGGCTGCGGCACCTCACGGTGGCGGTAGGCCGCCTGCGGCTGCGCGCTCTGCCCCGTCAGGGCGTTCATCAGGGCCGGGAAGGGCATCTGCGACTGGGCCGATGCCGGCAGGGCGAACAGCGCGGCGCCCAGCGCCAGCGCCGAGAAGGCGATCTTCTTCATGTCGGACGCACTCTCACCTGTTCTCACGGGATCGGTGGCGGGACCCACCGAATGTCCGGAGAACCTAGGGGCCGGGCGGGAACGGCCCAGTTAAGCCGATGATCCGACTCGGCTTCTTTCGAGTCCCAGGGTTGACGAGGCGTTTGTCCGCATCGTTACCGGCTTCTTGCCGCTACCGGCCCTTTGCTCTAGGAAGGCCACGCGATGCCGGGGCGTCAGCCTGCGGACCCAGTCCTCTCTTCATTCAAGAACACGATGGCCAAGACCGACAAGGCGGACCGGCTGAAGGCGCGACTTCCCCGCGGCCTCCAGGACCTCGAGAGCGACAGCCTGCGCGTCACCCACGCGACGCTGCAGAAGATCCGCGCCGTGTTCGAGCGCTACGGCTTCGATCCGCTCGAGACGCCGGCGATCGAATACACCGACGCGCTCGGCAAGTTCCTGCCCGACCAAGACCGGCCGAACGAGGGCGTGTTCTCGTTCCAGGACGACGACGAGCAGTGGCTGAGCCTGCGCTACGACCTGACGGCGCCGCTGGCCCGTTTCGTCGCCGAGAATTTCGATCGCCTGCCGAAGCCCTATCGCAGCTACCGCAACGGCTACGTCTTCCGCAACGAGAAGCCGGGGCCGGGGCGCTTCCGCCAGTTCATGCAGTTCGACGCCGACACGGTCGGCGCGCCGTCGGTCGGCGCCGACGCCGAGATCTGCATGATGGCGGCCGACACGATGGACGCGCTGGGGCTTCAGGGCCAGTACGTCGTGCGCGTGAACAACCGCAAGGTGCTCGACGGCGTGATGGAGGCGGTCGGCCTCGCGGGCGACGAGCATGCCGCGACGCGGCTGACCGTGCTCCGGGCGATCGACAAGCTCGACCGGCTGGGCCTCGACGGCGTGCGCGCGCTCCTCGGCGAGGGCCGCAGGGACGAGAGCGGCGACTTCACGAAGGGCGCGGCACTGGAGGCCGAAAGCGTCGCCGTGATCATGGGCTATCTCGAGACGGGGCTCGAGCTGCCTGAGCTGCGCGGCACGGTGGCCGGCGCCGAGGGCGTGGCGGAGCTCGCCCAGATCGAGGCGCTGATCGAGGCGTCGGGCTATTCCGACCGCGTGAAGATCGACCCCAGCGTCGTGCGCGGCCTCGAATACTACACGGGCCCGGTCTACGAGGTGGAGCTGACCTTCGAGACGGTGAACGAGAGGGGCGAGACGGCGCGCTTCGGCTCGGTCGCCGGCGGCGGGCGCTATGACGGGCTGGTCGCGCGCTTCCGCGGCGAAAAGGTCCCGGCGACGGGCTTCTCGATCGGCGTGTCGCGGCTGCTCGCGGCGCTCGGGGCGCTCGGCCGGCTGGAGCAGACGAATGTACCGGGGCCGGTCGTCGTCCTCGTGATGGACAAGGACCAGACGGCGGTCTACCAGCGCATCGTGTCGGAGCTCAGGGCTGCCGGCATCCGCGCGGAGATGTATCTCGGCGGCTCCGGCATGAAGGCGCAGATGAAATATGCCGACCGCCGCGGCAGCTCATGCGTCGTCATCCAGGGCGGCGACGAGCGCGAGCGCGGCGTCGTGCAGGTCAAGGACCTGATCGAGGGCGCGAAGGCGGCCGAGACGATCGCCGACCACGAGGAGTGGCGCGAGGCGCGGCCCGCCCAGGTCGAGGTGCCGGTGACGGAGATCGTCGCGACGGTGCGAGGCATCCTCGCGCGGCACGGGCTCGACGGCCGGTGAGCCTGCCGCGCTCATCAGACGCTTGAGATTTCGCCGCCGGTCTGCCAACGGAAGGGCCGGCGACCTCCACGACCCGACGGATTTCCCAATGACGCCAGCCGCACGAGACAATGCCGAGCGCCGGGCGCTCATCGACCTCTTGGCGTCGCGCCACCATCTCGTGACCGAGCCCGCGATACTGCAGCCGGCCACTGTTTTCCTCGACCTCACCGGCGAGGACATCCGCCGCAGGCTCTATCTCGTGCAGGACCCCGAAGGCCGGGAACTCTGCCTCAGGCCCGACTACACGATCCCCGTCAGCCGTGCCCACCTGGCCGAGGGCCGGGCCGAGCGGCCGGCGCGATACGCCTACATGGGACCGGTCTTCCGCTACCGGCCCAGTGGCGCGGGGCCTGGCGAGTTCACGCAGGCGGGCGTGGAGATCTATGGAGCGCCCGATCCCGAGGCGACCGATGCGGAGGTCATGTCGCTCGCGCTCGAGGCCGTGCGGCTCTTCGGGCTCGAGCGGCCGGCGCTCCGGATCGGGGACCCTTCGATCCTCATGCGCTTCGTCGAGGAGCTGAAGCTGCCGGAGCCGTGGCCGCGGCGCCTCCGGGCGGGCTTCGGTCGCAATGGCGGCGTTCTCGACGTGCTGCGCCAGGCGGCGAACCCGCCTCCCGCCAACGACAGGGCACGCTTCCTCGCCGCGCTCGCGAGGGGCGATCAGGGCGCGGCGCGGGCAGCCGTCGAGGAGATGGTCTCGATCGCCGGCATCGCGCCGGTCGGCGGCCGGACGCCGGAGGAGATCGCGCAGCGTCTCGTCGAGCAGGCCGAGCTCGCGGTGGCGGGCGGCCTGGACGAGCGGGCGATCGCGCTCCTCCAGGAGGTCGCGGGCGTGCGCGGTGGCCCGCGCGAGGCGCTCGACCGCCTCGAAACGCTCGCCCGCGCGGCCGGCGTCGAGGTGGGCGCGGCGCTCCAGTCCTGGCACCGCCGGCTCGACGCGCTCGAGGCGAGCGGCGCCGGCGCGGCCGCCATGGAGTTCGTCGGCGATTTCGGCCGGCGCCTCGACTACTACACGGGCTTCGTCTTCGAGATCGACGATCCGGCGCGGCCGGAGGTGGGGCCGATGGTGGGCGGGGGGCGCTACGACCGGCTCCTGAGCCTGCTCGGGGCGCCCGAGGAGGTCGCCGCCGTCGGCTGCTCGATCTGGATCGACCGGCTGGAGCAGGGGAGGGCGCAGTGAGCGCGGATTCGCTGATCATCGCGGTGCCGTCCAAGGGGCGCCTGCAGGAGAATGCAGACGCCTTCTTCGCGCGCGCCGGCCTCGTCGTCGAGCGCGGCCGTGGCGCGCGCGACTATCGCGGCTCGTTCAAGGGCATTCCCGACGTCGAGGTGTGGTTCCTCTCCGCTTCCGAGATCGCCCGCGAACTGGCCGAAGGGAAGATTCACCTCGGCGTGACGGGCGAGGACCTCCTGCGGGAGCAGATCCCCGAGACCGAGCGCGCCGTCGAGCTCGTGACGCCGCTCGGCTTCGGTTATGCGCGCGTCGTGGTGGCGGTGCCGCAGCTCTGGATCGACGTCCGCACGATGGCGGACCTCGACGACGTGGCGCAGGGCTTCCGCGCCCGACACGGCCGGCGGCTGCGGGTGGCGACGAAATACGTGAACCTGACGCGCGCCTTCTTCTCCCGTCACGCGGTCGGCGACTACCGGATCGTCGAGAGCGCGGGCGCCACCGAAGGTGCCCCGGCCTCGGGCGCGGCCGACCTGATCGTCGACATCACGACGACCGGAGCGACGCTTGCCGCGAACGCCCTGAAGGTGCTCGACGACGGGCTGATCCTCGCGAGCGAGGCGCATCTGACGGCCTCCCTCACGGCTTCCTGGACCCCTGAGCGGCTCGGCTCGCTGCGGACGATCCTCGACCGCATCTCCGCAGAGGAGCGCGCCCGCACGACCCGAGAGGTCCGCGCCGCCCTGCCGGCGACAGCGGATCCGGCCGTTCTCGCCGCAGAGAACGGCGCTGACCTCCTCGCCCACGAGGCGGGGCGGGCGGTCTTCCACTGCCCGAAGGGGGCGATACACGAACTCGCGGCCGCGCTGATCGCCGCCGGCGCGACGGCCGTCGGCACGGCGTCGCTCGACTACGTCTTCCGCGCGACGAACCCGCTCTTCGACCGGGTGACGGCGAGGCTGGCGGACTTGCAACGCTAGTGCTTCGGCACCGTGGCTGCAGCTTGAATCCCGTTGCGCGCCGGCCGGCTCCGTTGCAGATTGTACGCGTCGGACGGAGGTCCGGCCTGACGAGACGCGACGGTCGCGCACTTCTTTAAGCGGCCGTCACCGCGTTCCCCCGCAAGCCAAAACTCTCCGCCTCGAGCCAGCGCGAGGGCCTCTCGCGTGTTCGGCCGCCGTGTGACCCACGCGGCCTTCGAGGTGCTGCCAAAATGTCGTTCCTGCTTTCCGTGATCGCCTTCTCGGTGGTGACGTTCGCCTTCCTCGTGGTCGAGCGGATCTACCGTTCTCCGACGAAGCCGCAGTGGCTCGATCGCGAGATCGTCGCCATGCCGATCTGCGTCGGCTTCACCGCCGCCTTCGCCGGCTCCTTCGGGGCCGTTCTGGCCTCCGCCCTCTTACTGCCGCTGCCGATCTGGGGCGACGTCGCGAGTGCCATAGTCGTCGTGGTGGCGGCCATGCTCGCGATGCGGGCGCTGTTCCGACTGATCAGCCCGCGCCGCCTCGCGCACTGAGAGGGTAACGCGCGCCGGAGGCGGGGGCACCGCCGGCGGGGCTCGACGAACCTCAGGAGCTCAGCCTCGCGATGAGCTCCATGGCCGCTGCCGGCGCGCGCACCTTCCCCTCGTGAATGACATAGGCGAAGACGTCGCGCGGCCGCCTGTCCGCCGGCTCGCCCACCGTCGGAAGGTCCTCCGGCACGCCGCCTCCGGCCCAGACCTTCAGGCGTTCCGACCATGCGTCGAGCGCGGCCGGCTCGTAGCCCGTCGCAACGTCGTCGCGCCCCGTCTGCAGCCGGGCGTAGACGAAGTCGCCGATCGGGTCGGCGATCGCGGGGTAGCTCGCGTGGTCGGCATAGACGACAGGGATTTCGTGGCGCCTCAGAAGCGCGACGAACTCCGGGACACAGAAGGAGGGGTGGCGCACCTCGACCACGTGGCGCAGCCTCAGCCCGTCCGCCTCTTTCGGCAGGAGCTCGAGAAACGCCTCGAAATCCGCCTCGTCGAAACGCTTCGTCGGGGCGAACTGCCAGAGGATGGGACCGAGCCTGTCTCCCATCTCGGTGATGCCGCTCTCGATGAAGCGCCTGACCGAGTCGCCGCCCTCCGCGACGACCCGCCGGTTCACCGCGTAGCGCGGGCCCTTGAGGGAGAAGACGAAGCCGTCCGGCGTTTCGGACGCCCATTTCCGGAACGTCGCCGGGCTCTGCGAGCGGTAGAACGTGCCGTTGATCTCGATCGAGGTCAGGTGCTCGGCCGCGTAGGCCAGTTCCTTCGTCTTCGGCAGCTTCTCGGGATAGAACGTGCCGCGCCAGGGCTCGAAGATCCAGCCGCCGATGCCGCAGCGGATGGTGCCCGATGTCTTCGACATGAAATATCCCTTTCGATGCGGTCCGGCGGAGAGGGACGATGAGACGGGCGGCGCCCCTTGTCCACCCGCTTCGCGATGCACGATAAGGTCTGACTGCGTCGGCCGCGCGCGCGGCGAAATAGGGGGAGGAGAGGACGCATGCGCATGAGCGCCATGACGGGGATGACGGCGGCGCTGGCCATGGCGTCCGCCCTTGCGACCGGCGCACGGGCAGCGTGCCCGGACGACACCGCGGTGGCGCGGCTCGCCGCCGACCTGCTGACGAAGACGCCGGCTCAGGCCCTCGAGGTCGAGACGATGGAGGACGCGCTCTGCGCGCAGGACAAGCTCGTGCGGGCGCTGGCGGCCGAGTTCGGGCCGCCTGTCGGCCACAAGGCGGGCCTCACGAGCGAGCCCGCGCAACGCATGTTCGGCGTGAGCGAACCCGTGCGCGGGCGCCTGTTCGGGCGGGCGATGCTCGAGAGCGGCGCGTCCGTGCCCGCGCTCCACGGCGCGGTGCCGCGCTTCGAGGCCGATCTCGTCGTCGTCGTGGCCGGCGAGGGCCTGAACGAAGCGGAGACGCCGCTCGAGGCCCTCGGGCACCTGTCGGCCGTGCACCCCTTCATCGAGCTGCCGGATCTCGTGGTCGCCGATCCGAGGGGCCTCGATGGGCCGACGCTCACGGCGATCAATGTCGGCGCCCGCATGGGCGTCCTCGGCGAGCCGGTTCCGGTGGAGGCATCGCAGGCCTTCCTCGACGCGCTGGCGGATATGACCGTCGTCGTGATGGCGCAGGACGGCGAGACGCTGTCGAGCGCGCCGGGGGCGGCCATCCTCGGCCAGCCGATCGAGGCGGTCCTGTGGCTGAGGCGCGCGGGCGTCGTCTTCGAGGCGGGCGACCTCGTCAGCCTCGGCTCGTTCGGCCCGCTGATGGAGCCGAAGCCCGGGCTGACGGCGACGGTCACCTATGAGGGCCTCGCCGGCAGCCCGAGCGTCAGCGTGACGTTCGAGTGAGGACGGCGCGGCCGGGAGGGGCCGCACCGGGAGCGCAGGGCCTCAGAGGTGCCGCGTCCACCATGCGGCATAGGCCTCCGAGCCCCCGTCATTGACGATCACGCGGGGCGGCGAGTTGTTCCCCGCCACGTCGATCTCGATGCGGTCACTGTCAAAGCTGTGGAAGCGCATCCGCACCTCTTCCCCATAGGTGAGCATCTGCTCCTCGAGGATGCCGACCGCCACGCGCTCGCCGAGCCGGACCGAGTCGTAGTAGTCGCTGTAATAGTGGACGCCCGCCATGTTGCGGCCGATCGCGACGTTGGCGGCGAGCTTGTTGAGCTCGCCCTCGATCGTCTCGCCCTTTGCGGTGCGGCCCTTGTTCTCGAGCCTAGCCCCGTCCGTGGTCGGGACATGGACGTCGAGCGGCCAGGGATGCCGTTTCCAGTCGCTGTCCACCGTGTCGAAGAAGGCCTTGAGGATCGTCACACAGCCGCCCGCAACCGTGGCGTGGCCGGCGCGCGGGCTCTCCCAGGCGCGCCAGGTCGCCTTCTGCCAGCCTGCGCTTCCCCGCATCTCGACATGGAAGGTCTTCGGCAGCGTCACCGGCCCGTTCGGCGCCATCCGCGGGTCACTGCTCGTCAGGTTGTCGAACCATTTCGACGATCCGTGGTTGATCGCCTCGACGAGGCGCTCGTAGTCCTGCGGCCGTTTCAGAAGGCCGCAGCCGTCGTGCTCGAGCCCCTTCGTGAAGTTCGTGACGTAGCTCCCGGCATACGCCCCCTCCTCGCCGTTCGTCGTGGTCGTTCCGGGCCCTCGGCCGGGGGCGAGCCCGAATGCCTGCCCGCGAATGCTGTCCGAGAGCGATGCTCGCGACGGCCCGGCGGGCGCGGGTTTCGGATTCCTGATCGGCATGTTCTTCCTCCCTGGCTCTCACGCGCGTGCCACCCGTTGGACCGCGCGTGCAGCGCCAGAAAGAATACACGTATAAGTTGTAGATGGACAAGAGGCTCGTGCTGCCTTCGCTCATCCCCTCGCGAACGAAAAAGGGGCGGTGCTGAAGCACCGCCCCTCAGACT
>NZ_AWXZ01000018.1 GCF_000496075.1 Lutibaculum baratangense AMV1 | reverse complement strand
TCAAAGCAGCAAAACCCTCCACCCTCGGGCAATGCCCAAGGCGCAATCCGCAATCCCCAAAGCCGAAACCCCAGGACCCTGCCGCAATCGCGATATCTTGTAAAGACCAAATCGGCGAACATCCAGGGCCGGAACCCCGGAAGGAGCAGAGCGCCCCGTCGCCGTCGGTGATGCGTATATAGGGGGAGCCGATTTTCGCGTCAACGGGTTTTTTCGGCGGTTGCGAAGTTTTCGTGACGATTGCCGCGAAAGCCCGGACTCCCTAGCGTCAGCAGCGGCGCCGGCCCACGGAAACCCCGCTCTCCGCGACGTTTCCCCGTCCCTCCCCCCGATCCTGGAGACGCGTTGCGGGGCCCGGTCAGCGGGCCGGCCGGTGCTTCCGGCCGAAGATCATCGCGAGCGCGAAGAGCGCGAAGCCTCCGGACCAGAGCGCGGCGCCGGCGACGAGGAGCGGGAGATGGTCCACCCCCGCCATCGGCGCGGCCACCCTGAGGACCGCGCCCGCGTTGACGAGCCCGAGCGCCCAGAGCGCGAGGTCCGCCCTCGCGTGCCCCGTCACGCCGCGTGTCGCCGCGAGCCTCGCCATCACCGCCATCGTCATGACGCCGATCGCGCCCGCGCTGAAGGCATGGAGCGCCGCATCCGGCGGAACGGCGCCCGGGGGATCGGCCGCCAGCGCCGCGAGCCCGGTGCCGACGACCAGCCAGAGACAGCCGAGGTGAAGCGCCAGCACGTCCGCCGCCCGCAGGAGCCAGCCGCGCCAGCGGGCCAGGCGGACGAGATGCAGGAGGGTGGCCGCCGCGAGGAGCGCCCCGGAGATCACGCTCGCCGGCGCCGCGACCCAGCCGGCGAGCGCCGCGGATCCGATGAGGAGGACGACGACGTCGAAGCGCCCGTAGGGTTCGGGCACGCGCTCCGCCCCGCCGGCAGCGAGCGCGTTGCGCGTCAGGCTCGGCACGAGCCGCCCGCCGACGGCGGCGATGAGCAGGATGCCGACGGCGATGCCGAGCCTCGCAAGGAGGGAAGCGACATCATGATCGCCCGCGAAGAGCCTGTGGGCGATCGACCCTGCGGCGAGCAGCGGAAACAGCATCAGGCCGTGGCGCGACTGCGCCGCGCGCCCGGCCCGGGCCTCGCGCATCAGCACGAAGGCGACGGCGAGCGGGAAGGCCGCATCGACGAGGAGGCCCACGGCGGCGGGCGCGACGAGCGGCACGGTGCGGCCCGCGAGCCAGATCGAGACGAGCCCGGCGAGCGGCCAGCCGGAGGCCGGCAGCCGCCCCGTCCAGTTCGGCGTCGAGGAGAGGAGGTAGCCGGCCATCACCGCCGGCAGGTAGCCGAACACCATCTCGTGGGCATGCCAGACGAGGGGCGGCATGTGGGCGACCTCGTTCGCGCCCGACACGTATATCCATACCCAGACGGGCACCGAGGCCGCCGCATGGAGCGAGGCGAAGAGGAAGAAGGGGCGGAACGGAGCCGCGAAGAGCCAGCCGGCCTCGCGGCGCGACCGGCTGGCGGCAAGGGCAGGCGACATGGGCACGGGCGAAGGCTCCTTTCGGCCGTACGTTTCGCACCGGGCGGGCGGAGCGTCCTTGCGGCAGCGCAAGGAGTTCGCGGGGCAGCGTCTCGACCGTTGCCCCTCCTTGCTCCGGAACAACGAGCGCGCGGGCGCGCTCCGCTACAAGGATGCGAAGTTCACGAAGGCTCGCGTATCATGTCTCCCGTTCCGCCCATCCCGATCTCGCCGGAGATGCCGGTCCACGTGCTGATGTCCGCGCACAGGGGCACGATTCCGGTGTTCCTGCGCCACCGCATGAGGTGCGTGGGGTGCCCCGTCGCCCGGCTGCACACGGTCCGCGACGCCTGCCGGGATCACGAGATGGACCTCGCCACGTTCCTCGCGGAGATCGAGGCCACCGTCGCCGAAGGGGAACCGGGCCGGGCGCGGACGCAGGAAGAAGGACAGGCGACATGAACGACGTCAGCTTCACGCGGGACGGCGTCGAGGTCGAGGCGAGCGTGCTTGCCGAGGCCTTCGGGCTTCCGCCGGAGCGTATCCCGGTGCTGATGCGGGAGGGCCTCATCACCTCCCGGGTCGAGCGTGGACTGGAGGAGGACGAGGGGCGCACCCGCCTCACCTTCTTCCATCGCAACGCGCGCCTGCGCCTCGTCGTCGGCCCCGACGGCCAGATCCTCAGGCGCAGCGTCCTCGACTACGGCGCAGCAGGAATGCCGCCGGCGGCCAGGCGGGGGTGATCACTCGGCCGCGTCGGCGAGCGCGACGAGGCGATGGGGGTCGAGCACGACGATCCGCTTGCGGCCGCTCGCGACGAGCCCCTTCGCCTCCCAGGCGCTCATCACGCGGCTCACCGTGTGCAGCGTCGTGCCGGTCATTTCGGCGATGTCCTGGCGGGTGACGGGGAAGTCGATGAGGACCCCCTCCTCCGTCTTCCGGCCGGCCTGCTGGACGAGCCGCAGCACCGCATGGGCGACCCGGCGCTCGACCTCTTCCGTCGACAGCTCCCGGATCCGCGCGTGGGCATCCTGCAGGCGCTGCCCCACCGTCTGCAGCGCATTCGTCGCCAGGACGGGATTGCGCGCGACGAGAGGGTCCCAGCGGCTCGAGGGCCAGGCGAGGGTGAGGCTGTCGACCACCGCGATCGAGGTCGCGGGATAGTCGGTCCGCCGCAGCGCCTTCGCGATGCCGTATATGTCGCCTGGATTGACGTGGCGCACCACGACCTGCTGGCCGTCCGGGGTGGTCTGGACGACCTTGAGGTGGCCGTGCAGCAGGAGGAAGAACTCGCGCGCCTCCGCGCCCTGCTCGAACACGGGGGTGCCGGCCGGCACCTGGCGGGCGCTCGCGCCCTCCAGCACGGCTTCCAGATCGTCCTCCTGCATGGAGGCGAAGATGTCGAGGCCGCGGATCAGCGAACGGTCGAGGCTCCGTGCCGGCATGGCGTCTCCCTTTCCGGGCGGGAACCACCAAGCAATGCACGAAGCCGGCGGCGAGATCGACCCCGTTACTCCCCGCGGCGTGCCGGAGCGCCCTGTCAGGGCTGCGAGACGGTGACGCCGAGATCCCGGACGAGGCCGTCGGAGAGGCCGTAGATCCAGCCGTGGAGGGACAGTGGCTGTCCGCGCGTCCAGGCATCCCTCACGATGGGTGTCCGCGCGACATTGCCCACCTGGCGCACCACGTTCAGCTCGCAGAGATGGTTGACCCGGCCCACCTCGCTATTGATCGCCGAGAGGGCGCTCTCGTTCTCCCGGTGAACCTCGCGGATCGGCTCGAGCCAGTGATCGAGCAGCCCGTGCCGGCAGCCGTCGGCTGCGGCCATCACGCCGCCGCAGCCATAGTGGCCGCAGACGATGACGTGGCGCACCTTCAGGACGTCGACGGCGTAGGCGAGGACGCACAGCATGTTGAGGTCGGTCGGCAGAGCGAGGTTCGCCACGTTGCGGTGGACGAAGAGCTCGCCCGGGTCACGGCCGACGATCTCGTTCGCCGGCACGCGGCTGTCCGAGCAGCCGATCCACAGGGCCTCCGGCGCCTGCTGCTGCGCGAGGCGGGGAAAGAAGTCCGGCTCGTCCCGGTTCTTCGCGGCCGCCCACGCCCTGTTGCTCGCGAGAAGGTCCGAGATCATGCGGGCTCGTGCTCCTTCAGCCGCACCATGACGCCGCGCCGCGCCGCCATGCGCAGCGACAGGTTGCGCAGGTCCTCCCGCGTCAGCCTCTGCTTGGCGAGCGGAATCACGACCGCGTTCTCGAGGGCCACGTGCTGGCGCTGATTGCGCGCGAGGGCCCGGAGCACCTCGCGCAGGGCCTCCGGCATGTCCGCCCCGGCGGGCGCCGCGATCACGGCGGCGAGACCCTGGACGATCTCCCGCGACATCGCCGCGTCGAGCTCGTGATCGAGCGCCAGCCGCCCGAGCACCTCGCCGACGACTTCGTCGCCCTGCCCGCGGCGGCGCAGCAGGGGGAAGAGATCCTCCTCCTCGTCGATGACGTGGAGCCGCATCTCGTGTTGCAGGTGCCACGCGACGTCGGCGGCCGCGCCCGCGTCGGTTTCGTCTTCCTCCGCCAGCCGGTCGAGCACATGACACAGCACGCGCTGTCGCAGATGGTCGGCCATCAGGTAGGCGAGCGGCTTCGAAAGAAGCCCGACGGGCAGCGCGTCGAGATACTGCCGCGACCGGCGCGGTCCGCCCGCACGCGCCTCAGTGGCTGGCGACGGCATGGCTGAGGATCGTGCGGATCGCCGCGAGGCCGGGCTCGTCGCTCCGGTTCATGGCGCCGATCAGTTGCACCCAGGCGTCGTCGTCGGCACCGTCCATGAAGCGCCGCACGACGCCGGCCGCATAGTCCCCGAGCGGGACGCCCGCATGGTCGGCCGCGCTGCGGGCCTGCGTCAGGAGCACGATGTCGCCGCAGTCGATGAGCGTGGTCTCCGCCACGCCCGGGTCGTTGAGCTGCGCGATCAGGTCGCCGAGCATGATGTCTCTCACTGCACGAGGGGGCTCGCCGCCGCGTCGAGGGTCAGGCCCTCGATGGCGGCGCGGCCGGCCAGAATCTGGATGTACTGGGCCACGGCCCGGCGCCAAACGCTGTCTTCGAGATAGGCGGCGATCCTGTCCTCCACCACCTCGAACGGCAGCGTGCGACCCTCGATCCTGCGGTCGAGCCGGATGACGTGGGCGCCGTAGCGGGTCGTCACGGGCGCGGCGCTGATCTCGCCCGGCTGCATCCGCGAAAGCGCGTCGGCGAACTCCGGCGTCACCTGCCCGGCCGTGAGCTGGCCCAGGCTCCCGCCGACCTTGCCCGACGGGCAGGCCGAGAGCGCTTCCGCCATCCCGGCGAAGCGGGAGCGCTTCTCGCGCAGCGAGCGGATCGCCGCCATCGCCTGCGCGACCGCCGAGGCGTGGGCGTCCGGGTCGTCGGCCCGCGCCGCGAAAAGGATGTGCGCCGCCTCGTAGAGATCCTCCGAGCGGAAGCGCTTCAGGTTCGCCTCGTAGAAGCGGCGGCAGGCGTCCTGGTCGGCGCGAGGGGTCTTCACCTCCTCGTCGAGGAGCCGGCGGATCAGGGCCTCCTCCTCGGTCTCGCGCCGGTCGTCGGCGTCGGTCATCGGATCCGCCTCGATGCCGAGCCTTGTCGCTTCCTGCAGGAGGAGCTCGCGGACGACGAGGGCCCGCGCGGTCTCCCGGGCGGCCGTGGCCGCGTCCTCCGCCGGGTGGTTCTGGATCTCCCGGGCGATGGCCGCCCGCGAGATCTCGACGCCGTTGACGCGCACCGGGAGCGGCCCCTTGGCGGCGGGGCGGGTGTGAAGGCCGACGATCTCCATGGCGCTCACTCCGCCGGCACGGCCGCGGGACGGGTCGGGCGCGCCGCCGGCGCGGTGACCGGGCGGGACCCCGCCACTGCCGGGCGCCGGACTGTCTTCCCGAGCGGGCGTTTCGTGCGCACGACCTGGAAGCCCTGCCGCCCGAGATACCAGACCGGCACGCTCCAGGCGTGGACGAGCCTCGTGAACGGGAAGACGAGGAAGATCGTCATGCCGAGGAAGAGGTGCGCCTTGAAGATCGGGTTGACGTCCGCGACGAAGGCGGCGGCCTGCGGCTGGAAGGTGACGATGCCCTGCGCCCAGGACATGAACTTCACCATCTCGCGGCCGTCCATGTGGTTCAGCGACACGAAGATCGTCATCAGGCCGAGCACGAGTTGCACCCAGAGAATGAGCAGGATCGCCGTGTCGCCGAAGCTCGACGTCGCGCGGATGCGCGGGTCGAACAGACGCCGGTGGGCGAGGAGCGAGATCCCGACGAAGCACACGACGCCCGCGACGCCGCCGATCACGATCGCCATCCCCTGCTTGAAGCCGTGGCCGATGCCGACGAAGTCGAAGACCCCGATCGGCGTGAGGAGACCGGCCGCGTGACCGAGGAAGATCACCAGGATGCCGACGTGAAAGAGGTTCGAGCCCCACATCAGCTGCTTGCGGCGCAGGAGCTGGCTCGAGCCGGTCTTCCAGGAATACTGCTCCCGGTCGAAGCGGATCAGGCTGCCGAGCAGGAAGACGGTCAGGCAGAGATAGGGGTACCAGCCGAAGACGGCGGAGTTGATGTACTGAGCCATGGCGCCCTCCATCATTCGGCGCGGGGTTGCACGACGCTGCGCGCGGCAGCGCGCAGGCGGGTCATCAGGCGGTCGCGGCTGCAGGCGTCGCCGCCGGCCTCGCCGGGACCGAAGGTGACCGAGGTCTCCTCCCATTCGGCATCGAGGGCCTTCAGATCCTGCGGATCCTCGACCCAGGCCACGTCGGCCTCGTCCGCCCAGGCGACCTCGTCCGCACCGCAGGCGGCAAGCTCGCGCCGACCGCCGGAGACGGGAAGCCTCGCGATCGACGCCAGTGCCTTGAAGACCGCGGCATAGGGCGAGCGACGCTTCGCGAGACGCTCCTCCAGACCGCCGAGGATCTCGGCCGGCTCCGCGAGCAGCGCCCGCGCCTCGGCCTCCGGCAGAAGCGACAGGAACTCCAGGAACAGCGGCACGAAATCCGGCAGCTCCTTCGCCGTCACCCGGAAGCCGTGCTCTTCGTAGTGCCGGAGAAGGTCGACCATGGCCTGCCCGCGGTCGCGGCTCTCGCCGTGCACGTGCTCGAAGAGGTGCAGCGACAGCGACCGGGACCGGTCGAACAGGAGGCAGTAGCGCTCCTGCGCGTCATAGAGGTCGGCCGTCTCGAGCTCCGAGATCAGAACCTCGAGGGCCCGGCGCTCGCGCCGGCCGAGGAGGCCCTCCTCGCGGAGAACCTCCCGGATCCGGGGCAATGCCGCCTGCAGGTCCTCCGTCGGGTAGCTGAGCAGCGCCGACAGCGCCTTGAACGTCATGGCCATCACGCGACCTCCATCGGGTTCCTGGCACGAGCCTTCTTCTTCGTGGCGAAGAGGTTCGTCTCGCTGTCGCCGCCCGAGCAGCCGTTGCCGAAGGAGAAGCCGCAGGAGCCTCTGAGGTCGTAGGTATCCTCGCCGACCTCGCGCTTCGTCGTCGGGATGACGAAGCGGTCCTCGTAGTTGGCGATGGCGAGGTAGCGGTACATCTCCTCGATCTCGGCGCCGGTCAGGCCGACCTTCTCAGCCAGCCCCTCGTCGATGACGCCGTCGACCGTCTTCGCCCGCATGTAGGCGCGCATCGCGAGCATGCGCTCGAGGCCGAGAACCACCGGCTCCTCGTTGCCTGCCGTCAAGAGGTTCGCGAGGTACTTCACCGGGATGCGCAGCGACTTCACGTCGGGCATCTCGCCTTCCATGCCGATCTGCCCCGACGCCGCGGCCGACTGGATCGGCGAGAGCGGCGGCACGTACCAGACCATCGGCAGCGTCCGGTATTCCGGATGCAACGGGAAAGCGATCTTCCAGTCGATCGCCATCTTGTAGACCGGCGAGCGCCTCGCGGCCTCGAGCCACTGCTCCGGCACGCCGTCGGCGCGCGCCTGCTCGATGACCTTGGGGTCGCTCGGATCGAGGAAGAGCTTCAGCTGCTCCTCGTAGAGGCTTTCCTCGTCGGGCGCGCTCGCCGCCGCCTCGATGCCGTCGGCGTCATAGAGGATGACGCCGAGATACCGGATGCGGCCGACGCAGGTCTCCGCGCACACGGTCGGCATGCCGGCCTCGATGCGCGGGAAGCACATGATGCACTTCTCCGATTTGCCCGAGGACCAGTTGTAATAGACCTTCTTGTACGGGCAGCCCGAGACGCACATGCGCCAGCCGCGGCACTTGTCCTGGTCGATCAGGACGATGCCGTCCTCCTCGCGCTTGTAGATCGCCCCGGAGGGGCAGGCCGCCGCGCAGGTCGGATTGAGGCAGTGCTCGCACAGCCTCGGCAGGTACATCATGAAGGTGTTTTCGAACTGCCCGTAGATGTCCTTCTGGACACCCTCGAAGTTCACGTCCTTCGAGCGCTTCTCGAACTCGCCGCCAAGGATCTCTTCCCAGTTCGGGCCCCACTCGATCTTCTCCATCCGCTCGCCGGTGACGAGCGAGCGCGGCCGCGCCGTCGGAGAGGCCTGGCTCTCCTTCGCCGTGTGCAGGTGCTCGTAGTCGAAGGTGAAGGGTTCGTAGTAGTCGTCGATCTCCGGCAGGTCGGGATTGGCGAAGATCTTCGAAAGGATGCGCCACTTCGCGCCCATCCGCGGCTCGATCCTGCCGTCCTTGCGGCGGGTCCAGCCGCCATTCCATTTCTTCTGGTTCTCCCACTCCTTGGGATAGCCGATGCCGGGCTTCGTCTCGACGTTGTTGAACCAGGCGTATTCGACGCCTTCCCGGTTCGTCCAGACGTTCTTGCACGTCACCGAGCAGGTGTGACACCCGATGCACTTGTCGAGGTTCAGCACCATCGCGATCTGCGCGCGGATCTTCATTCTGCGGCCTCCTGGGGCTCGAGCGGGCCTTCCAGCCAGTCGACGTTCTCCATCTTCCTGACGATCACGAACTCGTCCCGGTTCGAGCCGACCGTGCCGTAGTAGTTAAAGCCGTAGGACTGCTGGGCGTAGCCGCCGATCATGTGGGTGGGCTTGAGGGTGGCGCGGGTCACCGAGTTGTGGATGCCGCCGCGCAGGCCGGTGATCTCGGATCCCGGCGTGTTCACGATCTTCTCCTGGGCGTGGTACATCATGACCATGCCCGGGTTGACGCGCTGGGAGACGACCGCGCGGGCCGTCAGGGCGCCATTCTGGTTGTAGACCTCGACCCAGTCGTTATCGAGGATGCCGGCCGCCTTCGCGTCCGTCTCGCTCAGCCACACGACGGGTCCGCCGCGGTTGAGCGTGAGCATCATCAGGTTGTCCGAGTAGGTCGAGTGGATGCCCCACTTCTGGTGCGGCGTGATGAAGTTCAGCACCACCTCGCCATGGCCGTTCGGCACCCGCCCCTTGATGCCGGCGATCGTCTTCAGGTCGACCGGCGGCTTCCAGGTGACGAAGGTCTCGCCGAAGGCCCGCATCCACAGATGGTCCTGGTAGAGCTGCTGGCGGCCGGTCAGCGTGCGCCACGGAATGAGCTCGTGGACGTTCGTGTAGCCGGCGTTGTAGCAGACCTTCTCGGACTCGATGCCCGACCAGGTCGGCGAGGAGATGATCTTCCTCGGCTGGGCCTGGACGTCGCGGAAGCGGATCTTCTCGTCCTCCTTCGGCAAAGCGAGATGGGCGTGCTCGCGGCCCGTGGCCTTCGACAGCGCCTCCCAGGCCTTCACCGCGACCTCGCCGTTCGTCTCCGGCGCAAGCATCAGGATGACCTCGGTCGCGTCGATGTCGGTGTCGATCCTCGCGAGGCCCTTCGTGGGGCCCTCCTCGGTCACGACACCGTTCAGCTCCTTCAGGTGCTCGACCTCGACCTCGGTGTTCCAGGCGATGCCCTTGCCGCCGTTGCCGACGGTCTCGAGGAGCGGCCCGAGCGCGGTGAAGCGCCTGTAGAGGTTCGGGTAGTCGCGCTCGACGACCGCGACCTGCGGCATCGTCTTGCCGGGGATCGGCTCGACCTCGCCCTTCTTCCAGTCCTTCACGTCGTAGGCCTGGGCGATCTCGCCCGGCGTGTCGTGCAGGATCGGCGTCAGGACGACGTCGGTCTCGCGGCCCAGCACCTCCGGCGCGATCTCGGAGAAGCGCTTCGCGATCCCCTTGTAGATCTCCCAGTCCGAGCGGGCCTCCCACGCCGGGTCGGTCGCCGCCGAGAGCGGGTGGATGAAGGGATGCATGTCGGAGGTGTTGAGGTCGTTCTTCTCGTACCAGGTGGCCGTCGGAAGCACGATGTCGGAGTAGACGCAGGTCGTGGACATGCGGAAGTCGAGCGTGACGAGGAGGTCGAGCTTTCCTTCGGGCGCCTTGTCGTGCCAGACGACCTCGGCGTTCCGCGTCTGGCCTTCGGCGCCGAGATCCTTCCCGAGCACGCCGTGGCGGGTGCCGAGAAGGTGCTTCAGGAAGTACTCGTGGCCCTTGCCGGACGACCCCAGCAGGTTCGAGCGCCAGACGAACAGGTTGCGCGGCCAGTTCGCCGGGTCGTCCGGGTCGTGGCACGACATCTGAAGCTCGCCCGATTTCAGGGCCTTCGCGACGTAGTCCTTCGGCTCGAGCCCCGCCTCCTTCGCCTTGCCGGCGATCGTCAGCGGGTTCTCCTTCAGCTGCGGCGCCGAAGGAAGCCACCCCATGCGCTCGGCGCGCACGTTGTAGTCGATCATCGAGCCCGACCAGTCCCCCGGAGGCGCGGTCGGCGACAGGATCTCGTCGACGCCCACCTGCTCGTAGCGCCACTGGTCGGTGTGGGCGTACCAGAACGAGGTCGAGTTCTGGTGCCGCGGCGGGCGGCCCCAGTCGAGCGCGAAGGCGAGCGGCTGCCAGCCGGTCTGCGGCCTGAGCTTCTCCTGGCCCACATAGTGCGACCAGCCGCCGCCCGACTGCCCGATGCAGCCGCACATGATCAGGAGGTTGATGATCCCCCTGTAGTTCATGTCCATGTGGTACCAGTGGTTCAGGCCGGCGCCGAGGATCACCATCGAGCGCCCGTTCGTCTTCTCGGCGTTCGTGGCGAACTCGCGCGCAGTGGCGATGATGTCGCCACGGCGGACGCCGGTGATCTTCTCGGCCCAGGCCGGCGTGAACGGCACGTCGTCGTCGTAGGACGTCGCGACGTTGTCGCCGCCGAGGCCCCGGTCGAGGCCGTAATTCGCGCAGAAGAGGTCGAACACGGTGGCGACCAGCGCCTCGCCGTCCTTCAGCTGCACGCGCTTCGCCGGCACGTTGCGGTCGATCACCTCGGCGTGCTCGGTCTTCACGAAGTGCTCGGTCGCGCGGCCGCCGAAATAGGGGAAGCCGACGGAGACGACCTCCTCGGGCTCCTCGATCAGGGAGAGCTTGAGGTCGACGTCGTTGCCGGCGCCGTCCTTCTGCTCGAGGCTCCACTTGCCCTGTTCGCCCCAGCGATAGCCGACCGAGCCGCGCGGCGCGACGAACGCGCCCGTGGTCTCGTCGATCGCGACGGTCTTCCACTCCGGGTTGTTCGTCTCGCCGAGGGCGTCCGGCATCTCGTCGGCGCGCAGCAGCCGGTCGGCCACGTAGCGGCCGTCCTTCTCGACGAGCCGGACGAGCATCGGCATGTCGGAGTAGCGGCGGGCGTAGTCCTCGAAATAGGCCGCCTGCCGGTCGAGGTGATACTCGCGCAGGATGACGTGGCCCATGGCGAGCGCGAGGGCGGCGTCGGTCCCCTGCTTCGGCGCGAGCCAGAGGTCGGCGAATTTCGTCGCCTCGGCGTAGTCGGGGCTGACGACGACGGACTTCGTGCCCTTGTAGCGGACCTCCGTGTAGAAGTGCGCGTCGGGCGTGCGCGTCTGCGGCACGTTCGAGCCCCAGACCATCAGGAAGCCGGCATTGTACCAGTCGGCCGATTCCGGCACGTCGGTCTGCTCGCCCCAGGTCTGGGGAGAGGCCGGCGGCAGGTCGCAGTACCAGTCGTAGAACGACATGCACACGCCGCCGAGCAGCGACAGGTAGCGCGAGCCGGCCGCGTAGGAGACCATCGACATGGCCGGGATCGGCGAGAAGCCGATGACGCGGTCGGGCCCATAGGTCTTCGCGGTGTAGGCGTTCGCCGCGGCGATGATCTCGTTGACCTCGTCCCAGGTCGAGCGGACGAAGCCGCCATGGCCGCGGATCGAGGTGTAGGCGTCGCGCTTCTCCTTGTCCTCGACGATCGAGGCCCAGGCGGCGACGGGGGTGCGCAGCACCCGCGCCTCGCGCCACAGCTTCAGGAGCCGTCCGCGGATCATCGGGTACTTCACCCGCGCGCCGGAATAGAGGTACCAGCTGTAGCTCGCGCCGCGCGCGCAGCCGCGCGGCTCGTGGTTCGGCAGGTCGGGCCGCGTCCGCGGATAGTCCGTCTGCTGCGTCTCCCAGGTGACGATGCCGCCCTTGACGTAGATCTTCCAGGAGCACGAGCCCGTGCAGTTCACGCCGTGCGTCGAGCGGACGATCTTGTCGTGGCTCCAGCGAGAGCGGTAGCCGTCCTCCCAGGAACGGTCCTCGTTCGTGACGATGCCGTGCCCGTCGGAAAAGGTGTCGACGTCCTTCTCGAAGAAGGTCAGCCGGTCGAGGAAATGGGACATCTCGTCCTCCTTATTCGGCAGGCGCGAGCGGCGCGGCGGAGGTGCGGGCCTTGTGCTCCACGTCGTGGAGGTGGCCGCCCTTCCGCGTGTAGAGCGCCCAGGTCAGCGCCACGCAGGTCGCGTAGAAGATCATGAAGGCCCAGAGCGCGGCCTCGGGGCCGCCGGTCATGGCGATCGAGGTGCCGTAGCTCTTGGGGATGAAGAAGGCGCCGTAGGCGGCGATCGCGGAGGTGAAGCCGATGATTGCGGCCGACTCCTTGTCGGACTGGCGCTGCTTCGTCGCGGCGTCGGCCTGCGGCATCAGCCGGTCCATGTCCTTCCGCATGATCGCGGGGATCATCTGGAAGGTCGATGCGTTGCCGACGCCCGTCAGGAAGAACAGCGCCATGAAGCAGGCGAAGAAGCCCCAGAAATTGCCCGCGCTGTCGCCGAGCGGCAGGAACTGCAGCACGCCGTAGACCGCGACGATCATGCCGACGAACACGAAGAAGGTGACGCGGCCACCGCCCCAGCGGTCGGAGATCCAGCCGGTCAGCGAGCGGGAGACCGCCCCGACGAGCGGGCCGAGGAAGGCAAAGGCGAGCGCGTCCACCTCGGGGAACTGGGTCTTCATCAACAGCGGGAAGCCCGCGGAATAGCCGATGAAGGAGCCGAACGTGCCGGTGTAGAGCCAGCACATCGCCCAGTTGTGCTTCCGCTTGAAGATCACCGACTGCTCGGCGAAGGAGGCGCGGGCCGCGGCGATGTCGTCCATGCCGAACCAGGCCGCGAGCGACGCCACGATCAGGAACGGCACCCAGACGAAGCCCGCGTTCTGAACGAAGAGCCGCGTCCCCTCGCCCGCCGTCTGCGGCTCTCCGCCGATCGTGCCGAACACGCCGAGGGTAATGACGAGCGGCACGACGAACTGGACGACGGAGACACCGAGATTGCCGAGACCGGCATTCAGCGCCAGGGCGTTCCCCTTCTGGCTCTTCGGATAGAAGAACGAGATGTTCGCCATCGAGGAGGCGAAGTTGCCGCCGCCGAGGCCGCAGAGCAGCGCGAGCGCCACGAACACCCAGTAGGGCGTCTCGGGGCTCTGCACGGCGAAGCCGATGCCGAGGGCCGGGACGAGGAGCGACGCCGTGGTCAGCGTCGTCCACAGCCGGCCGCCGAAGATCGGCACCATGAAGGAGTAGAAGATCCGGAACGTCGCGCCCGACAGGCCCGGCAGGGCGGCGAGCCAGAAGAGCTGGTTCGTCGTGTAGTCGAAGCCGACGAGCGGCAGCTTCGCGACGACGACCGACCACACCATCCACACCGCGAAGGCGAGGAGCAGGCAGGGGATCGAGATCCAGAGGTTGCGGCTGGCGACGCGGCGGCCGCTCCGGCGCCAGAACTCGGCGTCTTCGGGACGCCAGTCGGTGAGGACATGCGAGGACATCGGGGCTGATCCTTTGTGAGACCTGGGAGCGCGCGCCGGGCTTGCCGGCCCGGCGCGCGGGCTCGTGTCGCTATTCGGCGGGGGCCGGACGGGCTCCGGCGGCGGCACCGGCAGGCTTCGGCGCCTCGCCCGGCCGCAGGGCCGGCCCGTGATGCGGCTCGTGGATCGGCTGCATCTCCGGCAGTTCCGGCAGGCTCTTCAGGCTCTCGGCCGCGGCACGCCGCTCCATCACCAGGATCGAGACGTGCATCCAGACGAAGGCGATCGCGACGAGCAGGAAGAGCACCATGAAGCAGCTCGTCCAGATGCCGGTGAGATCGTTCATCATGCCGAACACGATCGGCAGGACGAAGCCGCCGAGGCCGCCGATCATGCCGACGAGGCCGCCGACCGAGCCGACATGCTCGGGGTAGTAGACGGGGATGTGCTTGTAGACGGCCGCCTTGCCGAGCGACATGAAGAAGCCGAGCGTGAAGATGAGCACGATGAAGGGGATCACGCCCATCGCCATCGAGAAGCCGATGTCGCCGTCGATGCCGTGCACGACGTAGTCGGTCGCCGGGTACGAGAGGAAGAAGAGGGCGACGGCGGAGACGCCGAACGTCCAGTACATGATGGTGCGCGCGCCGTACCGGTCGGAGAGGTAGCCGCCATAGGCGCGGAAGATCGAGGCCGGCACGGAGTAGAAGGCGGCGATCATGCCGGCCGTCTTGATGTCCATGCCGTAGACGCCGACGAGGTAGCGCGGCAGCCACAGGGCGAGCGCGACGAAGGCGCCGAAGACGAAGAAGTAGTAGAGGGCGAAGCGCCAGACCTGGAGCCTCTTCAGGGGCTCGAGCGACAGGAGCGCGCCCCGCGCCCGCTCGCCACGGCGGCGCCGCTCGACGAGCGCCGGATCATCCTTCGTCGTGAACCAGAAGATCGCCGCGATGACGATGAGCGCCACGGCCCAGGCCTGCGCGACCATCGTCCAACCGTACGCGATGAGCACGAACGGCGCGACGAACTTCGTCACGGCCGCCCCCACGTTGCCGGCGCCGAAGATGCCGAGCGCCGTGCCCTGCTTCTCCGAGGGGTACCAGCGCGACACGTAGGCGACGCCGACGGCGAACGAGCCGCCCGCCAGCCCGACGCCGAGCGCGGCCAGCAGCATCGTCTCGTAGGTCGTTGCGTAGGACAGGAGGAACGTGGCGATCGCGGCGAGCACCATGACCGTCACGTAGACGACCCGGCCGCCGAACTGGTCGGTCCAGATGCCGAGGAAGATCCGGCTGAGCGACCCGGTGAGGATCGGCGTTCCGACCAGGAGGCCGAACTGGGTGTCCGTCAGGCCGAGCTCGGCTTTGATCTGGACGCCGATGATGGAGAAGATCGTCCACACCGCGAAACACGCGGTGAAGGCGATCGTGCTCAGCGCAAGGGCGCGGTTCTGGTCTCCCGTGCTGACGCCGACGGTTCTGTTCATGGTCCCCCTCCGCAAGGGTCGAAGTGCAGTCGCTGGTCGCGATGCGGTGCACCTTGCGCGGGAGGGCGGATTTCCCGTTTGCGTTTTGTCAAACTTACGTGTTGTTACCGAGCCTGCAATACTGCAGTATTACTTTCCGTGCTAGCCGATAGACTTTATTTGCTGAAATAATTGCCGAAATAGCGTATTTCGATTGACGGTTATCAAGCCACTCGGTACAGCGCAGGGATAGCCCTCGAACCGACTGCCAATGCGCTCAGAAGATCTCGACCACGTCCGAGCCCTCAGCCTCTTCCGCGACGCGCGGGAGGAGACGTTCGACATGCTCGTGCAGTCGAGCTTCCTGCAGCGGTTCCCGGCGGGCCTCGTTCTGATCGAGGAGGCCGAGCCCGCCGACTTCCTGCACGTCGTCATCGACGGGGCGGTCGAGATGTTCGCGAGGAACGCCGGCCGCGAAACGACGCTGAGCTTCGTCTATCCGATCGGCACGTTCATCCTCGCCGCCGTCCTGAAGGACCAGGTGAACCTGCAGTCCGCCAGGACGCTCGAGCGGTCTCGGATCCTGATGATTCCGGCGGCGAGCGTCCGCGAGGCGATGCAGGCGGATACGAGCTTCATGTCGGCCATCGTGTCGGAGCTCGCCACCGGCTACCGCACCGCCATCAAGGATCTCAAGAACCACAAGCTGCGCACCGGAGCCGAGCGGCTGGCGAACTGGATCCTGCGCCTCGACGTCGAGCAGGGCGGAAGCGGCACGGTCGAACTCGGTGTCGAGAAGCGCGTGCTCGCCGCCCGCCTCGGCATGACGCCGGAGAATCTCTCGCGCGCCTTCACGGCCCTTAAGCCTCACGGGGTGGAGGTGCGCGGCGCCCGCGTGACCCTTGCCGATCCGGACAGGCTGCGCCAGTTGGCACAGCCAAACCCGATCATCGACGACTACACGACCTGACCTGGTGAGGAGCAAATCAATGGCGATCGACCCCGAAGACCTGCCGTCCGGCGCCGGGCACGTGGCGGCGAACTACCCCGAGATCTGGGACGCCTATGCCGCGCTCGGGAAGGCCTGCAGCGAGGCCGGGCCGCTCGAGGGCAAGACGCTGCGCCTCGTCAAGCTCGCCCTGGCGATCGGTGCGGCCTCCGAGGGCGCCGTCCACTCGCACGCCCGCCGGGCCCTCGCCGAGGGCGCGACGAAGGAGGAGCTGAAGCAGGTCGCCCTCCACGCGATCCCGACCCTCGGCTTTCCCCGGGCGGTCGCGGTGCTGACCTGGATCGAGGACGTCACCGACCCGGGCGGCCGCGCGACGCGGGGCTGACGCGCGCCCCCGGCTACTGCAGCCGGGGGATGCCGCCCCGCGGGCGCAGCGGCTTGCCCCGACCTTCCTCAGGCGCTAGGCAACGGGGCGTGACCCAACCCCGAGTGCTTCCTCCCGTGCCGCTGACCATCGCCTCCTGGAACATCAACTCCGTCCGTCTGCGCATCGACCTCGTCGAGCGCCTGATCGACGAGCGCAACCCGGACGTCATCTGCCTGCAGGAGACGAAGTGTCCCGACGCCTATTTCCCGTCCGGAGCCCTCAGGAAGCGCGGCTACGAGCACATGGCGATCAGCGGGCAGAAGGGCTATCACGGGGTCGCCATCGTCTCGCGCGTGCCCTTCACGGCGCAGTCGACGCGCGGCTTCTGCGACATGGGTGACTGCCGGCACATCTCCGTCGACCTAGACGACGGCGGACCGACGCCGATCCGCCTGCACAACTTCTACATTCCCGCCGGCGGGGACGAGCCCGACCCCGACGCGAACCCGAAGTTCAGGCACAAGCTCGACTTCCTCGAGGAGATGGTCGGCTGGTTCCGCGACGCGTCCGACGAGATAGGCCACAAGGAGCGCGCGATCCTCGTGGGGGACCTGAACATCGCCCCACTCGAGGACGACGTCTGGTCGCACAAGCAGCTTCTGAAGGTCGTCAGCCACACGCCGGTCGAGACGGAGGGGCTCACGCGCGTCCAGAACGAGATCGGCTGGGTCGACGTGGTGCGCCGGCACGTGCCGCCGCCGGAGAAGCTCTTCACCTGGTGGAGCTACCGCAACAAGGACTGGCGCAAGTCGAACCGCGGCCGGCGGCTCGACCACGTCTGGGCCTCCCCGTCCCTCGCCCCCGCCTGCACGCGCATCGAGGTCCTGCAGGAGGCGCGCGACTGGCCACGGCCATCCGACCACGTGCCGGTGATCGCGAGCTTCGCGACGCCCGTGTGAGGCGGAAGGGCCGGGCCTAGCCCGCGCCGCCTCCGTCGACCACGCGGTCCCCGTCGGATCGCGGCAGCCAGTTCAAGCGGCCGCTCGCCACGTGTTCCTCGACGAGCTCGAGGATCAGTCGCCTGATCGCGGCCTGTCCGTCAGACATCGAGGCCGCGCGGGGCACGTTGAGGTAGAGCGTCCGGTCGAGCGCGGGCTCCTCGAGCGTGCGCGCGAGCGCTATGCCGCTCTCCAGCTCGTCGGCGAAGAGCGCGTAGGGCGTGATGGTGGCTCGATGCCCCCGAATCACGGTCTCCCTTCGGATGGTGATCGAATCGATCTCGACGACGTGGCGCAGCGACGTCCCTCGCTCCGTGGTCAGCTGGTCGAGCCGGCGCCGGAGCTCGGTGACGCGGGTGTCGAGGGCGAGCGGCAGATCGACGAGATCCTCGATGCGGAGGGGCTCGCGGAGGCCATCCAGGAGGGCGGGAGCGCCGATGACGCACATGCGCTCTCCGAAGAGCGTATGGGATTCGTATCGTCCGTCGGTGGCCGGCACCGGCGAGAAGGTCAGGTCGAGCCGGCCCGCGTGCATCTCGCGGTCGAGCTGCTCGCCGAAGCCCTGGATCAGGCTCAGCTCGATCTCCGGCATGAGGTCGAGCGAGCGCTCGAGCAGCTCCGGCGCCAGGACCCGGCCGAGCGAGGGGGTGATGCCGAGCCGGATCCGGCCGCTCGGCTGCCGCCGGAAGCGCTGCATCTCGTCGCGCGCGACGTCGATCCGGCGCAGGATGATCGTGGCGTGCTCGGCCAGTGCCCGCCCTGCATCCGTGGCGTAGGCCCCCCGCGAATGCCGCACGAGAAGCGGAACCCCCAGCTCTTCCTCGAGCTTGCGGATCTGCATCCCGAGCGCCGGCTGCGAGACGTTCAGCACCTCGGCTGCGGCGGTGAAGCTCTGCAGCTCGGCCACCTTCGAAAAGTACCTGAGCTGGCGCAGGTCCATTTCGGTGCCCCTATTTCCCGCTGCCCCGTCCTAGCTTCCACAGGGACGCATCGAATTCCAGGTTAGTTACGCATTCCCGCGCCCTCAGCGGCCGGTCATGATCATGTCCTCGACGAGCTCGATGAGGCTCGGGGAGCGCCGGCCGGCTGCCCGCCACAACGCCTCCTGCAGCGCCGTCTCCGCCTCGACCCGCTCGGCCTCGATCCCGTACGCTTCGGCAAGAGCGACGAAGTCGGGCGTGGCGAGATCGACCCCCGCGGGCTCGATCGCCTGCTCGATCATGTAGCTCTTGATCTCGCCGTAGCCCGAATTGTTCCACACCAGGATGATCACCGGCACCCCGGCATCGAGCGCCGACCCGATCTCCCCGAGGGCGAACTGAAGGCCGCCGTCGCCGACGAGGCAGACGACGGGTACGTCGGGCGCCCCGATCTTCGCCCCGATGGCGGCCGGCAGGGCGTAGCCGAGCGTGCCGTAGCCGGTGGCGGAGTTGAACCAGCCGCCGGGCTCGTCGGGGGCGAACGAGAGATTGCCGGCGTAGATCGCCTGGGTGGAATCGCCGACGATGCGCGCGCGCGGAAGGGTCGTCCGTATCATATCGAGGATGGACACGAGCTGACGCATGCCGGGCTTGAGGTCGGCCTCGGCGGCGGCACGGGCGGCGGACGCACGCGCGGCGCCCTCGCGCGAGACCGCCTCGGTCCGCTCGGCGAGCGCGGAGAGGATCGCGGCGGCCTCGCCCGGGAGCGCGATGTCGGGAACGACGTTTCGGAACAGCTGCTGCGGGTCGATGTCGATCCGGATCAGCTTCGCGTCCAGGACGAACCGGCCGTCGCCGTACATGTCGTAGTCCGTCGGCCCGAACTCCGTCCCCGCGGCCACGACGAGGTCGGCCTCCGAGAGGAAATCGCGCACGCTCGGGAGCGACGGGCTGGCGGGAACGTTCAGCGGGTGATCGGGTGGCAGAAGCCCGCGGCCGTTGACCGTCGTGACGACCGGCGCATCGAGCGCCTCCGCCAGGTCGCGCAGCGCCGAGGCGGCGAAGCGCGCGCCGCCGCCGGCGAGGATCACCGGCCGCCGCGCCGCCTTCATCAGGGCCGCGGCCTCGTCGAGAGAGGCGCCCGAGGGGCAGACCGCCGGCAACCGCCGATGCGGCGGCGGCACCTTGAGCGAGGTCGTCGATTGCGACAGGAGGTCGAGGGGCAGCTCGATGTGGACAGGGCCGGGCCGCCCGCCCTCGAAGACCGCGAAGGCCTGCGCGAGCGCGGCGGGCAGCTCGGCGACGTCGAGCAGCCTGTGCGTCTCGACGAACAGGCTCTGCGCCACCTGGCGCTGGTCGGCGAGCTCGTGCAGGGCGCCCGTGCGGCGGCCGAGGTCGCCCTTCCGGTTGGCGCTCGAGATGACGAGCATCGGAATGGAATCCTGGCGCGCCTGGCTGACGGCCGTGGCGATGTTCGTCAGGCCGGGGCCGGTGATGACCCAGCAGACGCCGGGCTTTCCGGTGGCGCGGGCGTAGCCGTCGGCCATGAAGCCCGCCCCCTGCTCGTGCCGCGGGGTGACGTGCCGGATCTGGCTGTCGGCCAGGCCGCGATAGAGTTCGACCGTGTGGACGCCGGGGATGCCGAAGACGATCTCCACGCCATAGGCCTCCAGGCACGCCACGAGGTATTCGCCGACGCTGCGCGTCATCCTCCCCTCCTTGTTTCTTCTAGGCGCCCGCCGTGCGGGTCGCCGCGTTGTGGCCCAGGCTCTCGGCGAAGCTGCGGATCCGCGCGCAGCCCTCGCGAAGCCTGTCCTCCCCGAGCGTATAGGAAAGTCGCACATGGCCGGAGGTCGAGGTGCCGAAGGCCGCGCCGTCGAGCACGGAGACGCCGGTCTCCCTGTAGAGCGCCCACGCGAAGTCGAGCGCGCTCATCCCGGTCTCGCGCACGTCGAGGAGCAGGAACATCCCCGCCTGCGGCGCCACCGTCCTGATGCCCGGCACGCCCGTCAGGCCCTCGAGCACGAGGTCTCGGCGGCGGCGGTAGATCTCCCGCATGCGGCCCATCTCGTCGCGAGCCTCCGTCAGCGCCATGACGGCCGCCTCCTGCACGAAGCCGGGAGAGCCGTAGAGCATGCAGAGCGACAGGTTCTCGACATGCGAGACGAGCTCGGTCGGACCGACGAGCCATCCCGCGCGCCAGCCCGTCATCGCTTGCGACTTCGAGAGGCTCGAGACGGTGGCGGTGCGCCCGGCCATGCCCGGCAGCGCCGCGATGGAGCGGTGGCCGCCGTCGAAGATCAGCTCGGCATAGACCTCGTCCGACACGACCCACAGGTCGTGGCGCCGCGCCACCTCGGCGATCGCCTCGATCTCCGCCTGGTCGAGGGCGACGCCGGAAGGGTTGTTCGGGGTGGCGATCAGGATCGCCCGGCTGCGCGGCGTCACCGCGGCCTCGAGCGCCGCGAGATCGGGGCGGAACGTCCCGTCGGCGCGCGCCGGCACCCGGACGAGCTTCGCGCCGGCGGCCGCGACCGTCGCCTCGTAGGTCACGTACATCGGATCGAGCGCAATCACCTCGTCACCGGGGGAGAACAGGCACATCGCCGCGGCGAACAGCGCGTTCTGCGCGCCGGCCATGACGATCACGTTGTCGGCCGTCACCTGCGGACCGCCATTGCGCATCGTCTCGGCGGCGATGGCCGACCTCAGCGCCGGCCGGCCCTTGATCTCGGTATAATGCGTGTCGCCCTGTCGCAGCGCCCGGACGCCGGCCTCCGTGACCCGGTCGGGCGTCGCGAAGTCCGGATCGCCGACGCTCATGACGATCACGTCCTCGCCCCTCGCCCGGGCGCGAACGGCCTCGCTGTGGATCGCCCACGCCGCCGGCCCATCGCCGCTCAGGCGATCGACTCTCTCGGCAAACCGCATCTCCGGCCCCCGCGATTGACTGACACCCGCCACACCTAGCATAGTTGAACAAACGTTCAAGACGGACATTGCGGGCGACGGCGAGGGAGGATCTGTCGGCGGATGGGCGAACCGAAGTTCAACCGCAGGAGCGCGGACGACCGGCGCCGCCTCCTCATCGACGCGGCGCTGCGATGCCTCGCGCAGCACGGGGCGGACGGGCTCTCGACGCGCACCATCGCGGCCGAGGCCGGCGTCTCCCTCGGGCTCATCAACCACTACTACCGCCACAAGGACGACCTGATCGCGGACGCGTACCACTCGGCCGCGTCGGAGCTCCTCGCCGCCATGCAGGCGGAGGTGGACCGGGTGCCGGCGTCCGATGCGCGCGGCCGGCTCTCCGCCTTCGTCAGAGCGTCGTTCTCCGGCCAGGTCCTCAACCCCGACCTCTTCAAGGTCTGGCTCGCCTTCTGGAGCCTCTCCACGCGCTCCGTCCGCGTCCAGGAGGTGCACGACACGACCTACGGCGACTATCGCAGCCTTCTCGAGCGCCTGCTCGCGGACCTCGCGGCGGCGCGCGGCATCGAGGGCTTCGACGCCCGCCTCGCGGCGATCGGCCTCTCCGCCCTGCTCGACGGCCTGTGGCTCGAATGGTGCCTCAACGCGACGACCTTCACGCCCGACGAGGGCATCGCCATGACCGAGCGCTGGATCGACGGCTTCGTCGGCACGGCGACCGGCCACTGTTGAACATCTGTTCAAATCTGCTAACGTCCCTACACCATGTGAGGGAGACAGGACGGGGAGCCGCCGCTCGCGAGCGGCGACGGGAACGCGTGCAGCAAGCGAACGAGACAGAGACCAAGGCACCCGCCGTCGCGGTCGACGACCTCCACAAGAGCTTCGGCGAGCTCGAGGTGCTGAAGGGAATCTCGCTCTCCGCGCGCGATGGAGACGTCGTCTCGATCATCGGCGCGTCCGGGTCCGGGAAGTCCACCTTCCTGCGCTGCATCAACCTCCTCGAGGTGCCGGATCGCGGTCGTATCGCGATCAACGGCGAGGAGATCCGCCTCACGGAGCGGCGGGGCGAGCCGGTCCCGGCCGACCGCCGCCAGGTCGAGCGCATCCGCACCCGCCTCGCCATGGTCTTCCAGAGCTTCAACCTGTGGCCGCACATGACCGTGCTCGGCAACGTCATCGAAGCACCGGTCCACGTGCTGGGCGTGCCGCGCAAGGAAGCCGTCGAACAGGCCGAGGAGCTGCTCGGCAGGGTGGGGCTCTACGAGAAACGCGACGCCTACCCCGCTTTCCTGTCCGGCGGACAGTGCCAGCGCGCCGCCATCGCGAGGGCGCTCGCGGTCCAGCCGGACGTGATGCTCTTCGACGAGCCGACCTCAGCTCTCGACCCCGAGCTCGTCGGCGAGGTGCTGAAGGTGATCCAGTCCCTGGCGGAGGAAGGGCGGACGATGATCCTCGTCACCCACGAGATGGCCTTCGCGCGCGACGTCTCGACCCACGTCATGTTCCTGCACGAAGGGCTCGTTGAGGAGGAAGGCGCGCCGGACAAGGTCTTCCGCCAGACCTCGAGCGAGCGCTGCCGCGCCTTCCTGTCGCGTGCGTCCCACCCGCAGTGAATCCCGCCCGTGCGGAACGAACCAGAGGCAAGAACGAAAGGAAGCGAACGATGAAGAAGACGATACTCGCTGCGGCCGCAGCCCTCTCGCTGGCGATGGCGCCCGGCGCCTTCGCGCAGGAGCCGCTGAAGGTGGGCGTCGCGGCCGAGCCCTACCCGCCCTTCTCCTCCGTCGATTCCGCCGGCAACTGGTCGGGCTTCGACATCGAGATCGGCCAGGCGATCTGCGAGGAGATGGGGCGCGAATGCGTGACGACGCCCGTCGCCTGGGACGGCATCATCCCGGCGCTGACGAGCGGCAAGATCGACATGATCGTCGGATCGATGTCGATCACCGAGGAACGACAGAAGGTGATCGACTTCTCCGATCGCTACTACTACACGCCCGCCGCCTTCGTCGCGCCGGCCCCCGTCGAGGTCGACACCGACAGCGCCGATCTCGGCGGCCTGGTCCTGGGCGTGCAGTCCGGCACCACATCGGCCGCCTACGTCCGGAAGGCGTATCCCGATGCCGAGATCAAGCTCTACAACACCCAGGACGAGGTGAACGCCGATCTCGCCGCCGGCCGCATCGACGTGATGCTCGCGGACCAGGCGGCGATGGTCGAGTACGTCAAGACGCCAGAGGGGTCGCAGTTCGAGGTGAAGGCCGTGGCGCCGGAGGACGAAGCCTTCGGCGAGGGGATCGGCGTGGGCCTGCGCAAGGAGGACGACGACCTTCAGGCTGATGTGAACGACGCGATCGCCGCGCTGCTCGAGAGCGGCAGGTACGACGAGATCGCCGGCCAGTATTTCGAGTTCGACATCTACGGCGGCCGAGAGTGAGCGCGGCGCCGGCCGCGGCCTTCGGGCCGGGGCCGGCGCTCCGCCAGGCCTCCGCACACCGACATGCTCGATCTCCTGCAGCTCACTCCGCCCGGCTGGGGCGGCGCCCTCCTGAGGGGCGCGCTCCTCACGCTCCAGATCGCCCTCCTCTCCTATGCGATCGGGCTCGCCCTCGGCCTTCTCGGCGCGGCGGCGAAGCTCAGCGGCAGTCCCGTACTCGCGGGCGCCGGCGAGGTCTACACCACCCTCGTGCGCGCGGTGCCGGAGCTTCTCCTGATCATCCTCCTGTTCTACGGCGGCTCGACGATGCTCGAGATGGCGCTCATCGCACTCGGGTTCCCCGGTGCGGTGCAGGTCTCGGGCTTCGCGGCGGCCATCGCCGTCCTCGGCGTCGTGCAGGGGGCCTACCAGACGGAGGTCATCCGCGGCGCGATCGAAGCCATTCCCGTCGGCCAGATCGAGGCCGCCCGGGCGTTCGGCATGTCGCCGTCGCTGCGGCTGAGGCGCATCGTCATCCCCGCGCTCCTGCCGATCGCCCTGCCCGGCTTCGCCAATCTCTGGCTCATCCTTCTGAAGGACACCGCGCTCATCTCGATCGTCGGCATCTCCGAGCTCCTCTATGTCGGCAAGCAGGCCGCCGGAGCGACCCGCCACTACTTCTTCTTCTACTGCGTCGTCGGCGCGATCTATCTCGCCATGACCCTCGTCTCGAACGGCGCCTTCCGTCTCATCGAGCGGCGCGTCCGCCGCGGCATCCCCGCGGCGTGATCCCATGGATTTCGATTGGCTCCCCCGATACTGGCCGCTGCTCGTCGAGGGCTTCTGGCGAACGCTGTGGCTGGTCGCGCTTTCGGGCGTCTTCGGCTTCCTCCTCGCCATTCCGGTGGCGCTGGCGCAGGTCGCCGGCGGACGGATCCTCGCCGGGCTCAGCCGCGCCTTCACGACGACGATCCGGGGCACCCCGCTCCTCGTCCAGCTCTACCTCGTCTATTACGGCCTCGGCAGCCTCATGGCCGACATCCCGGCCATCCGCTACGGGCCGTTGTGGCCCTATCTCCGCGACGGCTTCTGGTACGCGACCTTCGCCTTCACGATCTCCGTCGCCGCCTATCAGGGCGAGATCATCCGCGGCGGGCTGTTGGCGGTGCCGCGCGGAGAGATCGAGGCGGCGCGCGCCTTCGGGATGCGACGCAGCCGGATCCTGCGGCGGATCTGGCTGCCGCGCGCCCTGCAGGTCTCGTTGCCGGCCCTGTCGGGCGAGGCGATCCTGCTCCTCAAGTCGACGCCGCTCGCCGCCACCGTCACCGTGATCGACCTGTTCGGCGCCGCGAACGTGGTGCGGTCGGAGACGTTCCTCACCTACGAGCCGCTCCTGTTCGTGGCGGCGGTCTACGTTCTCTGCGCCTTCGTGATCGCCGTCGCGTTCCGGCTGATCGAGCGACGGGTGCCGAGCCGGCGTGGTCTCTGACGCCTCAGCGTTAACGATGTGCTAATGTCGGCACGGTTGCGCGCGCCATATGGCACGGCTCGCGCATGCCGGACGGGCAGGAACCCTAGAGAGCCCCGATCGTCCCGGAGCAGGACATGCTGGTCGCCCTTCTTGCAGCCTTCCTTCTCGTTGGTCCGCCGTCGGTACTGTGGTCGTTTTCGAACCCCGCGCTCGTCCCGCTCTACTACGGCGCGCTCAATCTCTGGTTCGGCTACCTCTTCTGGCGTCACCGCAAGCCGCAGCTCACGGTGGTGATGGCCTATCTCCTGTCCGGGACCTTCCTGTTCAAGTTCCTGATCGACCCGCTCGGGGTCTCCGCCCTTCCACCGTTGCCGGCTCAGCCGCAGAGCGCTCTGGCAGGTGCGCCCCACGAGCAGAGAGCGATCCCAGGCCCCCACGGCAGCCGCTGGACCGACTGGATGGCCCCCGATCCGGCGCGGGCCGTGCCTCTGGACGTGAAAGGGGCCGCGACGGATCGCGGCCCCCTGAAGGTCTGGTAGGACGTCTGGCGGAGACGGATTACCCGCCGATCTCGCCCGTCACCCAGTAGTTCACGCGCGACTGGTTGTCGGCGATGTACTGCTCGACGGCCTCCTCGTAGGAGGTGTCCTGGGCGTTCGCCATGGCGCTCTCGAGCTCGTCGAGCGGCAGCCACATGCGCATCAGCATCTTGGCGACCTCGGGATGGTCCCCCTGGAAGCCCTGCCGCGACAGCGCGTAGACGCGCTCGGTGCCGCCGAGCGTGCCCTCGGGGTCGTCGAGATAGCGCAGGTCGTACTTGCCGAACTTCCAGTGCGGGCTCCAGCCCGTGACGACGATCCACTCCTCGTTGCGGACCGCGCGGTCGAGGGCGGCCGTCATCGCGGCGCCCGACGCGGAGACGAGCTGGTAGCCGTCGAGCCCGTAATCCTCGAGCGCCTGCTCGGACAGGCGCATCAGCCCGGCACCGGGATCGATGCCCTGGATCTGGTTGCCGAGCCTGTCGGCCACCTCGTCGTTCTTCAGGTCCTCGATCGAGGAGAGCTGGTCCTCCGGCACGTAGGCCGGCACGACCCAGCCGAGCTTCGCGTCGGTGTACAGGACGCCGAGCGTGGTCACGTCGTCGCCGACGCGCTCCATGTAGTCGGCGTGCGTGCCCGGCAGCCAGGCCATCAGCATCAGGTCGATGTCGCCCTGCGCAAGGCCCTGGTACTGCGGGGCGATATCGGTCTGCACGAGCTCGACCTCCTGGCCGAGCTCGTCGGTGATGAGCTTCTGCGCGAGCTTCGTCATGAACTCGGCGTCCGACCAGGCGGTCCAGCCGATCTGGATCGGCTCGCCGTCCTGCGCGAGGGCGGGACCGGACGCGGCCGCGGCCAGAACGGTCGCGGCGGCGAATGTGCGGAACATCTTCGTCATGGAGTCTCCTTTGCCGGTGCATCGGAGTGGATTGTGCCGCCCCGACTGCGGGGCGGCGGCGAAAGTCTCTCGGGCGGGCCGGTCAGGCGCGCTTCGCGGCCTCGTCGGGGCCGGCTGCCGCGGCCTGGCCGTGCGCCGTGGCCGGATCGCTCGATGCCGCGGCCTCGCCGGGCCGGGTGCGGCTCATGAGGCTGCGCAGCCTCGCGAAGCCGCCGCCCCGGTCGAGGCTCTGGGTGATCCGGTCGAGCACGATGGCGAGGAGCACGACGGCGAGCCCGCCCTCGAAGCCGAGGCCGACATCGAGCCGCTGGATCCCCGTCAGGACGGTGTTGCCGAGCCCGCCCGCGCCGATCATCGAGGCGATGACCACCATCGACAGCGCGAGCATCACGGTCTGGTTGATGCCCGCCATGATCGACGGCAGCGCGAGCGGCATCTGGACCTTGAAGAGAAGCTGCCGGTCGGTGCAGCCGAAGGCGAGGCCCGCTTCGACGAACTCCCGCTCGACCTGGCGTATGCCGAGATTGGTCAGCCGCACGGCGGGGGGCATCGCGAAGATGACCGTGGCGATCGTGCCGGGCACGGCGCCGATGCCGAAGAACATCGCCGCAGGGATCAGGTAGACGAAGGCCGGCATCGTCTGCATGAGGTCGAGCACGGGCCGCAGGAGGGTCGCGACCGCCTCGCTCTTCGCCATCGCGATGCCGGCGGGAACCCCGATCGCGATGGCGATGAAGGTCGCCGCCAGGACGATGCCGAGCGTCTGCATCGTCTGCTGCCACAGCGCCATCTGCAGGACGAGCACGAGCGCGACCGCGGTGAAGATCGCGAAGCGCCAGCCGACCCGCCACAGCGCGAGCAGCACGATCGCCGGGATGAGAAGCCAGGCCGGCACGGCGAGCAGGCCGCTCGTGATGCCGCCCACGACGAAGCCGATACCGTCCGCGATGCCGTCGAGCGCGGGCTCGAAATTGTCGAGCACGTAGTCGACGATCGCGTTGGCCCAGCCGCCGATGTCGAGGAAGACCCAGTCCATGAGAATGCTCCTTTCCCTGTCGTCCGCGATCAGCCGGCGCGATCGAGCGTGGCGAGCAGGGAAGATTTCGAGATGGTGCCGAGATAGCGCCCGTCCTCGTCGACCACCGGAACCGGCAGGGGCTCCTCGGCGACGCGGCGCATGACATCCGTGAGTGGTGTGTCGGCGCGGATCGGCTCGACCGCCTGCGTCGGCACGTCCGCCGGGGAGGCCCCCTCGGGCATGCCCGCAAGCGCGGCCGGCGTCGCGAGCCCCTGCAGACGGTCCTGCGCGTCGACCACCACCGCGACCTCCGCGGGCCCTTCGACGACCTCGGCGACGGCCGCCGTCACGTCGCCCTGGCCGGGCCCGATCACCGGCGCCTCGTCCGTCCTGGCGACATGGGCGGAGCGGAAGACCTGCGCGACGTCGACGTTCTTGAAGAAGGAGCGGACATAGTCGTTCGCCGGCTCGAGCACGATCTCTTCCGGCGTCCCGACCTGCACGACCGAGCCGCCTTGCATGATGGCGATGCGGTCGCCGATGCGGATCGCCTCGTCGAGGTCGTGGCTGACGAAGATCACGGTGCGTCGCGACTCCGTCTGCAGGCGCACGAGCTCGTCCTGCATCTCCGTGCGGATCAGCGGGTCGAGGGCCGAGAAGGCCTCGTCCATGAGCAGGATCGTCGGCTCGCTGGCGAGCGCCCGGGCAAGGCCGACGCGCTGCTTCATGCCGCCCGAGAGCTCGTCGGGCCTGCTGCGGGCGTTCGCCTTGAGGCCCACCGCGTCGAGCGCTGCGAGCGCCTTCCCCTCGCGCTCCTCTCTCGACACGCCCGCGACCTCGAGCCCGAAGGCGGCGTTGTCGAGCACCGTGCGGTTCGGCAGGAGCGCGAAAGACTGGAACACCATGCTCATGTCGCGCCGCCTCAGCGCGATGAGCTCACGCTTCGACATCTTCGTGACGTCTTTCCCGTCGACGAGGATCTCGCCCATCGTCGGCTCGATCAGCCGGTTGATGAGGCGCAAGAGCGTCGACTTGCCCGAGCCCGACAAACCCATCACGACGAAGATCTCGCCCTCGCGGATCTCGAAGGTCGCGTCGTTGACGCCGACCGTCGCATTCGTCTCCGCGAAGATCGCGTCCTTCTTCGCGCCCCGGTTCACGAGCTCGATCGCATCGTCGACCCGGTCGCCGAAAATCTTGTAGACGTGGCGCAGCTCCACCTTGGTGCGCGGCAAGTCCTGTCCGGTCCGCTCAGCCTCGGCCATCCGCAACCTTCTCTTGTTCGTGTTCACGCAGCCGCGAGAGTTCGGGACATCGGAGCCCCGGCTGCAGTGCCGCTCCCTCGTTCGAGGAGGGCCTCGTGCGTCGCAGGCAGGTCCGGTTCAGCCCCCGCGCCGCTGCACATGCCCCACTTAAGCCGCAATTCCGCCACCGCCAACCCCTTCGAGTTCAAAAAATACCCGGCGGCGGCCGGTGCCCGTGATCCAAGCGGTTTGCCAAAGCGTAACGTGGCGTGCTTATCAGGACGGGACGACCAACCGATGCAGCTCGCCTTCGGAACGAGACGTATGGCAGCAAGCGATCCGCCACTCGCGGCGGTGACAGACGAGATGGCCGGCCTGATATCGAGGATCGCCGAGAGCCGGGACCGCGAGGCGTTCCAGGCGCTCTTCGTCCACTATGGCCCGCGCGTGAAGGGGCTCCTCCTCCGGAAGGGGGCGGACCCGGACGTCGCCGAGGACCTGATGCAGGAGACGATGCTCGCCGTCTGGAACAAGGCCGCGCTCTACCATCCCGCCCGCGGCTCCGTCGCCACGTGGATCTTCACGATCGCCCGCAACCTGCGGATCGACCGGCTGCGCAAGGAATCCTCGCAGCACTTCGAGGATATCGACGGCATGGAGATCGGGCAGGATTCCGTGTCCCACCTGCCGGCCTCCGTCGCGCAGGACGACCAGGTGATCGCCCGGGAGGAAGGCGCCTACGTGGTCGAGGCGCTCTCCGAGTTGCCGCCGGAGCAGGCGCAGATCCTGCAGCTCGCCTTCGTCGACGACCTGTCGCAGCGCGAGATCGCGGAGCAGCTGAGCCTGCCTCTCGGCACGGTGAAGTCACGCATGCGGCTCGCATACCGCAAGCTCAAGCTGGCCCTGGAGAACCGGCTTTGATCAACCATCACCTCAACGAGGCCACCCTTCTGTTCTACGCCGCCGGCAGTCTCGGCGATGCGCTGTCGCTCGTCGTATCGTCGCACCTGGCGCTCTGTCCCGAGTGCCGGGAGCGCCTCCGCATCGCCCAGCAGGCCGGGGGGCGGTTCTCGAGGCGGTCGAGGCGGCGCCGATGAAGCCAGACGCGCTCGCCCACATGATGGCGCGGCTCGAGCGCAACGACGAACAGGCGCGACAGGCGCCGCAGCCCGTCAGGGCAGAGGCGGAGCCGCGGGACATGCGCCTGCCGGTGCCGCTCGCCCGGCGCCTGAACGTCTCGCATCTGGACGAGATCCGCTGGCGCTGGCTCGCTCCGGGCGTGCACACCCATATCCTCGACACGCCGGAGACGGCGGGCACGCTGCGCCTCCTCAGGATCGGCCCGGGCGTCGCCATGCCGGAGCACGGCCACGGCGGCACGGAGCTGACGCTCGTTCTGTCCGGCTCCTATGCCGACGAGACCGGCCGGTACGGCGCCGGAGACATCGCCGATCTGGACGAGGACGCGGAGCACTCGCCGAAGGTCGACAGCGACGACGACTGCATCTGCCTCATCGCCACCGAGGCGCCGACGCGGTTCAAGGGCGTCTTCGGCCGGCTTGTGCAGCGCTATGTCGGCTTCTGAGGTCGGCGGCGTCACCAGCCGCCGCCGCCACCTCCCCCGCTTCCGCCGCCGCTGAACCCGCCACCCCCGCTTCCCGACGACGACTGGGTGACGCTCGCGGCCGCAATCGCGCTCGCCATCGTCGGGCCGATGCGGCCGATCTCCCTGACATTCGTGAAGCCGCGCCCGCCACGGCCGCGATACCAACCCGGCCGCATGTAGGGATCGCGCTCGGGGTCGGCCGCCTGGGCGGCGGCGATCTCCGCCCGGAACTGGTTCGTCCACGCCGTCTCCACCCCGAGCGCCAGCGCGTAGGGCAGAAGCTCATGGAAGTGCTCGGGCGTCTTGTCCGGCGGGTTGTGGAACTTCAGCCGGTCCGCCTCCGCCACGGTGAGGTAGAGCCTCGTGCCCTCGATCTCGTCGAGCGCCCCGCGACCGATCGCCGTCGGGGCCTTGAGGAGGAAGAAGAACATGAGGTTCATCCCGAGGATGAAGGCGATCAGCAGTCCCGGCAGTATCCCGACCGAGAAGATGTCGAAGACGAAGGCGCCGCCGATCGTCACGAAGGAGGACAGCACGATCGTGAGGACGGCGACGGGGATCGCCATCAGGGCGAGCCGCAGGTACTCGCCACCCCGAACGGCCTGCCAGGCGTCGCGGACGACGCGGAAGAACGCGTTGGCGAAGAAGCCGGCGACGAGGATCGGCATGCCGGCCGCGGCGATGACGGCCGCACCCACCGGGGAGATCAGGACGACGAGCACGATGCCGGCGAGGGTGATCGCCGCGCCGCCGGCGAACCACAGGTAGTTCCGGTTGAAGTAGACGCGGTTGAACGTGCGGTCGAGATGGCTCTTCAGGGCCGCTGTCGCCGCCCGGATGCGGCTTCGCTGGGCCTTCTCGACCGTCACCTCGTCGCCGGAGAGAAAGAGCGCCGACAGGAGCGCCTGCTCGCCGTCGGAGACCGGCACCTTCGAGGACGGTGCGTCGTGAACCCGCGTCAGCACCGTGGTGCCGTCGACGTCCTCGATGCGCAGGCGCCCCTTCACGGCGAGCGAGACGAGGGCGGCCGAGACGCATTCGTTGTCGTGGCCCATGCGCTCGATGTAGCGCATCGCCGCCGGCGGCAATGTCGGATGGTAGACCGGAATGATCGTCCCCGCCGGGGGATCACGGCCGACGCGCAGCCAGGCGAAGCCGTAATAGGCCGCGAGGAGAAGCGCGGTGAGAACCGCGACGGCATAGACGCCGTGTCTCTCGAGCCATCCCGCGAGGCGCTGGCTCGCCGACGGCGGCGCGACATGCCCCTTCGGCCAGGACGCCGAGACGGTGATGCCCTCGCCCGGCCGCAGGGCATGCACCGTCGTGAAGACGGGCCTGCCTCGCCCGTCCTCGCCGATGACGGCGTCGGCGCCGCGCGCGCCGAAGCCGCCTGTGTAGACGGAGGTGTCGGTGACGGGCGCCCCCTCGGGCGGCACGACGAGGACGCGCGCCTCGCGGATATCGAAGCCCCACCCATTGCCCGTGGCGTTCCAGTAGAGCTCGTCGTGGTCGGCGAAGTGGCGCACCACGTCCGTCATCCGGTAGGTGATGCGGTAGCGGTAGCGGCCCGGCGCGAGAAGCGTGCCGGCGTCGCCGAGATAGATCCGCACCTCCCCGCCCTGCCGCTCGACCCGGTTCGGCTCGGGCTCTCCGTCCCGGGTCGCCGCGAGAAGCTCGAAGCTGCTGCCGCCGAGGCCGAGCGGCCCGACGCCGCCCAGCGGAATGTCCCTGAAGATGCCGCGCCTGATCTCCCGCCCCAGCGCGTCGACCGTGATGTCCTCCGTCACGGTGACGGAGTTGTCCTCATGGACCTCGACCCGGGAGAAATAGCTCGCGATCTGCTCGCGGCCCTGCGCCAGCGCCGCCGGCGACAGAAGGACGGCGATGAGGATCGCCGCCAGGGAGGCGAGCGACGTGAGGCGCCGCATGCGGGCCTGCCTCAGCGCTGGAACGAGACGGGGACGGGCCTCGAGGCCGCCGTCGCCTCGCTCTCGTCGAGCTCGAAGAACTCGCGCTTGCCGAAGCCGAACTGGCGCGCCACGAGGTTCGAGGGAAACTGCTCGACCATCACGTTCAGGTCGCGCACAGAGCCGTTGTAGAAGCGGCGGGACATGTTGATGCGGTTCTCGGTGTCGGTCAGCTCGGCCTGAAGCTGCGAGAAGTTCTGGTTCGCCTTGAGGTCGGGATAGGCCTCGGCGAGCGCGAAGAGCTGCCGCAGCGCTCCCTGCAGGATGTTCTCGCTCCGGGCTTGATGCTCCGGCGAGCCGCTGTCGGCCATCGCCCGGTTGCGCGCCTCCACCACCGCCTGGAGCGTGCCCGCCTCGTGGGCGGCGTAGCCCTTCACCGTCTCGACGAGGTTGGGGATCAGGTCGTATCGCCGCTTCATCTGGACCCGGATGTCCGACCACGCTTCGTCGGTCCGCGTGCGCAGCGTCACGAACCGGTTGTAGGCATAGACGACATAGGCGGCGACGGCCGCCGCCACCACCAGAAGCACCCAAAGCACAGACATCACGCCTCCCCCCGACCTTTCGCGGCGGAAGCTAACCCGCCGCGACCTCGTTTGAAAGCCGCATGTCGGGAGCCCGTGCGGCGATCCGCGATCGCTTTGCGTTCGTAACGAGGGACAGTTCTAGACGAGGAGCCGGCATGAGCAGCGAATGGCGCACGGCCTGGATCACGGGCGCGAGCTCCGGGATCGGCCGGGAGATGGCCCGGCAGCTCGCGACAGGAGGCACCGCCGTCGCGGCCTCGGCACGGGGAGCCGAAAGCCTTCAGGCGCTGTCGGCCGAGACGGCGGGCAAGGCGAAGGCCTATCCGCTCGACGTCGCGGATGCCGAGGCGGTGGCGGCACGTGTCCGCGAGATCGAGGCGGAGATGGGCGAGATCGACCTCGCCGTGCTCTGCGCCGGGGTCTGGAAGCCCTTCCGCATGAGCGAGTGGGAGGTTCAGAACTTCCGGCAGGGGATCGACGTCAACTACATGGGCGTCGTCAACGCGCTCGCGGTCCTCGTGCCGATGATGAAGGGGCGCGGACGCGGCCACATCGCGATCGTCGCCTCGATCGCCGGCTATGTCGGCCTCATCAAGGCGGAGACCTACGGCCCGACGAAGGCGGCGCTGATCAACCTGGCGGAGGCGCTGCGCACGGAGCTCCACGGGACGGGCGTCACGGTCAGCGTCGTCAATCCGGGCTTCGTCGACACGCCGATGACGAAGGACAACACCTTTCCGATGCCCTTCCTCCTGCCGGTCGAGACGGCCGCGAGACGGGCTCTCGACGGGTTGCGGACGAAGCGCTTCGAGATCGTGTTCCCGCGCCGGCTCGCCTACACGCTGAAGCTGATGCGCATCCTGCCCTATCCCCTCTTTTTCTGGATCATGCAGAGAACGGTGGCCCGACGCCAATGACAGACCGCGAGATCGTCGAGCGCTACGGCAGGACGCTGGAGACGCTCGCCCCCGACACGATCGCCGACCTGACCGCGATGTGCGAGCGCGACGTGCACTTCGTCGATCCCTTCAACGAGGTGCGCGGGCGCGAGGGCATGGCCCATGTCTTCCACGACATGTTCGAGAAGCTCGACGAGGTCGGGTTCGAGGTGGAGGAGATCGTCGGCGGGGGGCGCATCTACGCCCTGCGCTTCACGTTCACGGCCGCGGGCAAGATGATCGGTCGCGTGTCCGTTCCCGGCATGACCTATGTCCGCCTGTCCGAGAAGGGCCTCGTCGAGGAGCACGTGGACTTCTGGGACGGCGGGGTGCTCTACGAGCACATGCCCGTGCTTGGACGGGCCGTGCGTGCCGTGAAGAAGCGCATCGCCGCCTGAGCAGACGGTATTCGGAAGTTGCAATCTGAGCGGGCACTAAAAAAACCGTTCGGTCAGTCGCTTGTGGAAATTCCCATGACCGCCCGCGCCGCTATCGCGATAGCTGGTCCAAACGCTCCCGCATGTCGGGCACTGCCAGAAAGAGTAGGTTGTGCGATCATACCCGCGTCCGACCCGGGACTCGATTATGACAGTGTCGCCAATCGAAACTAGATCTGCAGGTTTGCTCGCAGAGCATTTTTCACAGGAACCAGAACTATTCATCCTTTACTCCTTGCTGCATGCTGGTATGTAATTCTACCCTACACCCAGAAGCACCACCGTGCGGGATGCCGAATTCGTTACTCAAACTAGAACCACAAATTGAAACTGGACGTGATCATGCTCAAACACAACTATTTTTCGCACGACGGTCGTGATCTGGAGGTTCGTGCTGTAACTGATGCCAATGAGATTGCGGTGCGCGTGTATGAGGATGGGAAGGTCGCGACAATGTTCAGTTACCGCGTCTCCATTGAGACGAAATTCGACGCAAGTGTCCAAGGGTTCCCAATCGACGTTATCGGTAACTTGATGCACCTCGCTGAGACGGACGTGACCGAAGGGCGCGTCCGCCTGCTAGAGCAGTCAAACTAAAAGACTAAGCGGCGGCCTCAGGCCTTCACGAGCCGGTAGATCCCGACGTCGATGACCTTCTCCGCGAACCCCGCCTCGCAGTAGGAGAGGTAGTACTCCCACTTGCGGCGGAAGGTCTCGTCGAAGCCGAGCTTCGAGATCTCCGGCCATGCGGCCTCGAAGCGCGAGCGCCATTCCTGCAGCGTCCGGACGTAGGACTGGCCGAACGTGTCGACGCCATCCACGGCCAGCCCGGCCTTGCGCGCCTCCTCGGCGATGATCGTCTTCGTCGGCAGCATGCCGCCCGGAAAGATGTAGCGCTGGATGAAGTCGACGCCCTGGCGATAGCCCTCGAAGAACGGCTCGCCGATGGTGATCGCCTGGATGGCCACCGTCCCGCGGGTCTTCAGGCGATCGGACAGGGTGCGGAAATAGGTCGGCCAGTGCGCCTCGCCGACCGCCTCGATCATCTCGATCGACACGATCCTGTCGAACGTGCCGGCGGTGTCGCGGTAGTCGCGGAGCTCGAGCCGGGCTCGCCCGTCGAGGCCCGCTTTCGACAGCCGCGCCTGCGCGTAGGAGAGCTGCGCCGGCGACAGGGTGATTCCCCGGACATGCGTGTCGTGCTCGCCCGCCGCGGTCTCGGCGAACCCGCCCCAGCCGCAGCCGATCTCGAGCACCCGATCCCCTGCGCGAAGATCCGCCGCCTCGGCGATGCGGCGATACTTCTCCCGCTGCGCCGTCTCCAGATCGTTCGCGCCGTCCTCGAAATAGGCGCTCGAATAGGTCATGCCGGGGTCGAGCCACCGCGCGTAGAACTCGTTCGACAGGTCGTAGTGCGCCTCGATGTTGCGCCGTGCCTGGCGCTTCGAGTTGTCCCGCATCAGGTGGTAGAGGCGGTCGGGCAGGCGCACCCGGAAGATGCCGCGCCCCAGCGCCTCGAACCGCGCCTCGTTGCGCAGGAAGAAGCGCAGAAGGGTAGTGAGATCGTCGGCCTCGATGTCGCGGTCGATATAGGACTGGGCGAAGCCGATCTGTCCGCGCCGAACTCCGTTGAAGAGCGGCTTCAGCGACCGGAAGGCGACCGCGGCCTCGAGGTCCGGCTCGCCCTCGAAACGGAAGCGACGCCCGTCCGGCACCTCGATGTCGAGCCGGCCGCGCGGCGTGAAGTCGCCGAGGTAGCGGCCGGCCGCCGCGACGACCGCCGCCGTGGCGAGGCGCGACAGCGACCCCAGCGCCCGCGGCTCGCCGTTCCCGATCGCCCGCATCGTCACGCCTGCGGCTCCCCGATGGCGGCGGTTGCCTCCGGCGGTTCGCCGGCCCGCGGGCGCGGCGTCAGCCGAAGCCCCTTCCGCCACAGCTTCAGCGCCTCCCAATGGATCGCCGCCGTCGCCCTGTAGGTCGCGAGCGGGTCGCCGGCGAACGCCCTCACGATCTCGCGGTCGTTCAGGGGCCGCCGGTCGCCGGCGAGATAGGCCGACAGCACGCGGCTCCCGCCCTTCGAGAGCGAGACGGTCAGGCGCAGCTTGTCGCCGGGCGGCATCAGCGTGAAGTCGTAGCGTCCTTCGGCGTCGTTGAACGGCGAGACGTAGAGCGACTTCCCGCACGCCTGCTCGCGGCGAAAGCCGGCGCCCTGCCCGACCGGCAGCACGTAGTGGCGGCGCTCGCCGAACGTGTTCGAGACCTCGTAGATCATCAGCCGCAGGACGCCATCGTCGCCATAGCCGTAATAGGTCGTGAGCGGGTTGAAGACATAGCCGAAGGTTCGCGGCATCGAGAGCATCATCAGCCGCCTCACCGGAGCCTCGACCCGGACGCCCTCGACCAGCCGCCAGACGCGTGCCGCGAGGCTCCCCTCGCCCGCCGGCCCGTGGTCCCGGTCGCGCAGCACGAAGAGGCCGCGGCGCCGCCCGAAAAAGGCGAGTTCCCGCGCCGCCTCGTCCAGCCGGTCGATGTCGAGGTACATGTAGGTCGCCCGGTACCGCAGCTCGTGCCCGACCGGCACGAAGCGCCGATGCGTCACGGTCGACCGGTAGATGGCGGCGGCGCCATCGATCATTCGGCTGCCTCCGCAAGCCCCACCCCGTGGCGTGGTCCAGTGTGGATGCGGCCGGACTCGTTGTCGACCCGCCACGGCCGCCGGGCACCGCCGAGTTCCTCGGCGACGGCGAGGCCGCTCTGGATCCCGTCCTCGTGAAACCCGTCCCCGAAATAGCTGCCGCAGAACCAGGTGTGGTTGACCCCCTGCAAGTCCCAGAGCCCTCGGCGGGCCGCAACCGCCGCCGCGTCGAAGACCGGGTGGTGATAGTCGACGACGGCGTGTACCCGCTCCGGCTCGCGCACCGGGTTGAGCGTCACGAACAGGTTCTCGCGCGTCGGCAGGCGCTGCAGCCTGTTCATCCAGTACGTGACGCACGTCTCGGCGTGGTGGTGCTCCTGGTCCGTGACGTAGTTCCAGCTCGCCCAGACCCGGCGCCGCCGCGGCATGAAGCTCGCGTCGCCGTGCAGGTGGGCGCGGTTCAGCGAGTAGCCGAAGGAGCCCAGGAGTTCGCTCTCGAGCGGGCTCGGATCAGCCAGAAGACGAAGCGCCTGGTCGGCATGGCAGGCGAGCACGACCTGGTCGAAGGCGGAGACATGTCCGCTGGCGTCCGCGACATGCGCGAGGCCGCCGGCACGCCACACACGCACGACCGGCGTTCCCGCCCGGCGCTCGATCCGCACATCCTCGAGGACGCGCCGCACATATTCGCGCGAGCCCCCCGACACGGTCCGCCAGACCGGGCGGCCGACGAGCTTGAGGAGGCCGTGATTGTCGAAGAAGCGCAGGAAGGCCGCGGCCGGGTAGTCGAGCATGCGCGCGACCGGCGTCGACCAGATCGCCGCGCCCATCGGCAGCAGATGGCGGTCGACGAAGCGCTCCGAGAAGCCCCGGGCCGTCAGGTACTCGCCGAGCGTCTGCGCCTCGTCGGCCGGCTCGCGCTCCCGCCCCTCGCGGAAGAAGCGGAGGATGTCGAACAGGAGCGTCCAGTGCTCGGGACGCGTGAGGTTCCCCCACTGTCCGAAGAAGGCCCCGAGGCTTCCTGCATATTCGTAGGCGCCGCCGCCGAAGGAGACCGCGAAGCTCATCTCGCTCGGCTCCGTCTCGACGTCGAGGTGCCGGAACAGCGCCGAGAGGTTCGGATAGCTCGGCTCGTTGTAGACGATGAACCCGGTATCCACCGCCACGCCGCCATCGCGCGTCGCGACCTCGAGCGTGTTCGAATGGCCGCCGAAGCGCCCCTCCTGCTCGAAGAGCGTCACGCGGACGCTGCGGGACAGCAGCCAAGCGGCGGAGAGGCCCGAGATTCCGGAGCCGATCACGGCGACGCGCATGTGGGAGTTGGCCCTCCGGCCTCGGTTGGGGACATCCGTAGGTGGGTGTCTACGGCGGGCCGGACAGGCCGGATCACCTGAGGCGTCTGCCGCCTTGCTCAGGCGGCGCTCCAGCCCTCTCCCGGCGCGCGCGCCAGCAACTGCCTCACGCTTTCGCGCAGGCCGTCGAGCTTCACGCCCAGATCGTGCCTCTCGAGCGTGAGTGCCGTGTCGACGGCGGCGGCGAGCCGCGACGGCGACAGGTTGAACTCCTCCACCGCGATCGCCGCGCCGGCCCGCGCGAGCGCCGCGGCGCGCAGCGTCTGCTCCGTCTCGCCGCCCCGCGCGAAGGGCACGAGGACGCCGGGGCAACCGCTGGCAAGGAGGTCCGCGACGGTGTTGTAGCCGGCCTGGCTGACCGACAGCCGCGCCCGCTTCAGGAGGTTCGGAAAGTCCCGCCGCGCCCGCTCGACAACGACGCCCGGAGGTGCCTCGCTCGCCAGCCGGCTCAGCATGAGGTCGTCCATGTCGTTCCCGATCAGGAGCCGCCAGCGCAGGTCGCGCGCGCCGCTGAGCGGCCTCGCCTTGAGAGCCGTCGTCAACAGGAGGTCGCCCACGGCCCCGCTGCCGCACGAAACGAGGATCTCTCCCGCGCCGTCGGGTCCCGCCGTGCTCGGCGCATCCTCGCCGAGATGGACGTAGCCGGTGTAGAGGAGCCCGTCCTCGATCTCGCCGGCGGCGTCGAAGCTCGCCTTGAACGGCAGGAAGCGCGGGTCGCCGTTGACGAGGACGAGGTCGATCCCGTTGCGGATCCGCTCGATGATACCCGCTTCGACCGAGCCGTCACCTGCGAACGGCACGGCATCGGCGAGCGCGCAGACGACGAGCGGCGGCGCCTCGCGCTGCCGCGCCGCCGCAACCAGGTCGTTGAGCTCGAAGTCGAAGTGGCGCTGCCCGAACGGCCATCCCTCGATCACGAGCAGATCGGGCCGGATGTCTTCGAAGAGGTGCAGAAGGCGCGCCCTGCGGCGCGATCGCCAGCGGTCGTCGATCACCGTGCCGCGATCGTCGACGACCGCAGATGCGAGGGCGTTGCGTGCCCGCGCGAACGGAAGCTCGACCACCTCGTAGGTCCCGTCGCGGGCGAAGGGCGGAAGCCGGCTCCCCGTCGCCAGCACCGTCTCGACGCCGGCTTCGGACAGCGCCGCCGCAAGGCCCGCCATGCGCACCGCCTGGCCGCTGCCCAGGAGATGCTGAACGTAGATGAGAGCCTTCATCGGGCCGCCGCACTCCTCCAAGCATAGGCTGGGCGGCCGCGGCCCCTCGCACCCGGCGTGCCGTCCCCGAGAGGCCGGTTTGCCCGTCTGCGCCGCACCCAACCCCCTGACAGAACGAAAGGCGAACTGAAGCAGTTCCGCTCCGGCCGCCACCGTCCGGCCACCTCTCTTCCGAATAGTGGCTCGCGGTCGAAAAGCCGACTCTGTTAAGGTACTCAACCCATGATCAACGCAGGGAAAACACACGATGTGGCGGTTACGCACCATTCTCACCTGCACGTCGCTCGTGCTCCTTCTGCCGGGCACCGCCCCCGCGCAGGAGGCGCCGCGGCCGGGTGACATCGCGCGCGGCGAGGCGCTCGCCGAGGAGATGTGCTCGCGCTGCCACGCGATCGGGTTGGAGGGAGAGAGCCCGCTCGCCGACGCGCCCCCGTTCCGCGAGGTGGTCACGCGCTACCCCGTCGAGCACCTTCAGGAAGCGCTGGCCGAGGGCATCGTCGTGGCGCATGACGCCCCGATGCCCGAGTTCGAGCTTCCCCCGGAGGAGATCGACGATCTCCTCGCCTATCTGGGCCAGCTCGAGCGCCGGTGATGGGAGCGCTCGCGATACCGATCGATGGCCGGCAGTCGGAGACGGCCCTCCTGGTCCAGCGCGGCGTGGGCAGGCTCATGCGAAGCCTCGGACATGCGGTGTTGACGGAGATGCCGCTCGCCTCCGGGCGCCGCGCCGATCTCGTCGCGCTGGCCGCGGACGGCTCGATCTGGATCGTGGAGATCAAGTCCTGCGTCGCCGACTACCGCAGCGACCGCAAATGGCCCGCCTACCGCCGGCACTGCGACCGGCTGTTCTTCGCCTGCACGCACGAGGTGCCGCGGGAGATCTTCGCGGAAGACGCCGGGCTCATCGTGGCCGACGCCTTCGGGGCGGGCATCGTGCGCGAGGCGCCCGAGCACCGGATGGCGCCCGCGACGAGACGGGCGATGACGCTGCGCTTCGGAAGGCTCGCGGCCGCCCGGCTGCACGGGCTGCACGACCCCGGCTCGGGCTTCGGCGAGATCGAATGACCCTATTTCGGCGCGCGCTTCGCCAGGATCCGCTGCAGCGTCCGTCGGTGCATGTTGAGCCGCCGGGCCGTCTCCGAGACGTTGCGGTCGCAAAGCTCGTAGACCCGCTGGATGTGCTCCCAGCGCACCCGGTCGGCCGACATCGGGTTCTCCGGCGCCTCGGGCCGCCCGTCGGGACCGGCGAAGAGCGCGGCGCAGATCTCGTCGGCGTCGGCGGGCTTGGCGAGGTAATCGACCGCCCCGAGCTTCACCGCGCTGACGGCGGTGGTGATGTTGCCGTAGCCGGTGAGGATGATCGCCTTCGCCTCCGGGCGCTTCTCCTTCAGCTCGCGCAGCACGTCGAGCCCGCTGCCGTCCTCGAGCCGCATGTCGACCACGGCGAAGGCCGGCGGCGCCCGATCGACCGCGGCCGCGCCCTCGGCCACCGTCTCCGCTTCCGTCACATCGAAGCCGCGTTTCTCCAGGGCCCGGGCGAGGCGACTGCGGAACGGCCGGTCGTCGTCCAGGATCAGGATCGAGCGATCGTCGAGAGACCTGATCTTGTCCTCGAAAGTGTCGGTCATCACGTCCATGTCCGCTGTTACGTCACCCCTCCGACGTCGGATCTCGGTAGGGCCCGACGCGCATCGGCGCCCGCGCGTAGCCTTCCGTCTCATCTCCTTCGAACACGGGGCGCCGCCAAGTCAAGGAAATGCGTGCGCCCCCCTCCGGATCGTTCGCCACCGCCACCTGGGCACCGTTGCGTTGGAGCAGCGTCTTCGCGATGAACAGGCCGAGGCCGAGACCGCTTTCGAGCGCATCGCCGCGTCGCCGCCGCGTCGTCACGTAGGGCTCGCCCGCCTTGTCCAGCACCTCCGGCGCGAAGCCCGGACCGTCGTCGACGATCTCGATCGCCACCTCGACGCGCGTCCACCGGGCGACGAGCCTCACCTTCTGCCGCGCGAAGTCGGCGGCATTCTCGACGAGGTTGCCGAGGCCGTGCAGCATCGCGGGATTGCGCGGGCAGGTCGGCTCCGGCGCCTCGCCGTCGAGCTCGATCTCGATCGCGCGCATCGCGCGGTGGGGCGTGGCCACCTCGTCGAGAAGCTCGTGCAGGGTCAGCCGGGCGAGCGGTCCGGCGGGCGTCGAGCCGAGCGAGCCGAGTTCGCGCAGGATGCCCCGGCAGCGCTCGACCTGCTGCCGGAGGAGGCGGATGTCCTCGGCCTGCGGCCCGTCTTGCGGCAGATCCCGCTCGAGCTCGCGGGCGACGAGCGCGATCGTCGCCAGCGGCGTGCCGAGCTCGTGGGCCGCGGCGGCCGCAAGGCCGTCGAGCGCGGAGAGATGCTGCTCGCGCGCCAGGACGAGCTCGACCGCCGCCAGCGCGTCGACCGTCTGCCGGCTCTCGGCGGCGACACGGAAGACATAGGTGACCATGAAGGCGAGCCCGCAGGCGAGCGCCAGCCAGATGCCCGCGATGTAGAGCGGCGGCAGCGGCGGCGCGTCGCCCTGCGCCCATGGCAGGGGCAGATGGAAGATCGCGACGATCGACGCGATGGTCAGAGCGAGGACGCCGAGCAGCACGGTGTTCAGGAGCGGCAGCGCGCCGGCCGAGACGACGACGGGGACGAGGAAGAGGATCGCGAAGGGATTGACCAGCCCTCCGGTCAGCGACAGCAGGAAGCCGAGCTGGAGGAGGTCGTAGGCGAGCTGCGCCGTCGCCGAGTTGTCGGAGAGCTCGTGCCCCGAGGGATAGCGGATCCTGAGGAAGAGGTTGAGCCACGCCGAAAGCGCGATCGGCGCGAAACAGAGGCCGATCGGCAGGTTGTAGCCGAGCACCGAATAGACGAAGAGGACGGCGGCCGACTGGCCGAGCACGGCGATCCAGCGCAGCCGGACGAGCGTGCGCATGCGCAGCCGGGCGGCACCGAGCGCGAAATCCTCAGGAAGGCTTGTTTCCCACGACATGGCCGCCGGTTTGCGCCGACGCGAGACGCCCGTCAATCATGGTGAGGACTTGCCGCCCCGCCCGTTGCACCGAAACCTATCTTCGCTCAGCGCCGTTCTCTTTCATATCGAGAACGAAGCCGCTTGACGCGCCAGAGCCGCGCTCGAGCCGAAGACAGAAGGTGATGTGACATGATGGAAGGCCAGATTCTGTGGGCGGTTGTCGGGATTGGCGTCATTATTATGGGAATCGTGATCGCTTACGGCATGATGCGCAATCGCCGGCGCTCGCCGGAGCTTCACCAGAAGAGCGAAGAGGCCACCCGGCGCCTTTACCGGGAAGAAAGCCGCTGACGCTATTGTGAAGGCTGCCTTGTATTCTCGCAGGCGCATGCATAGCCTGTTGCATTGCGTCAATGGGCGCGAGACGGCGTCCCGCCGTCCGCGGCAACCGGAGGGCGGCCCTTGGTGGATATCACCTCACCCTATCACTGGTACGAGTTCACCCATGCGGCGCTGAGTCCGGCGCGTATATTCGCGGACGCGACGCGCCTGTTCTACAGGAACCCGCTCAACCCGCTGTCGCAGACGCCTCTGGGCAAGAACCTGACGGCCTCGCTCGAGGTCTTCGAGCGCGTGACTCGCCGCTACGGCAAGCCCGAGTTCGGACTCGATTCGACTTTCACGGGCGCCGCGCGGGTCAAGGTGCGCGAGGAGGTCGTCTGGGAGCGGCCGTTCTGCCGGCTCGTTCACTTCGAGAAGGCGCTCGGCGCCCGCGCCAAGCCGGGGCCGAAGGTGGTCGTGGTCGCCCCGATGTCCGGCCACTACGCGACGCTGCTGCGTGGCACCGTGGAAGCCTTCCTGCCGGATCACGACGTCTACATCACGGACTGGGCCGACGCCCGGATGGTGCCGCTCGCCGACGGCCGCTTCGACCTCGACGACTATATCGACTACCTCATCAACATATTCCACTTCCTGGGCGGCGACTGCCATGTCGTGGCGGTCTGCCAGCCGTCGGTGCCGGTGCTGGCGGCGGTCGCGGCGATGGAATCGCGTGAGGATCCGTACGTCCCGCGCACGATGACGCTGATGGGCGGACCGATCGACACGCGCGAGAACCCGACCGCCGTCAACGAGCTCGCCGCGAGCCACGACATCGACTGGTTCCGCCGCAACGTCATCATGCGGGTGCCGTTTCCGCACCCCGGCATGATGCGCGAGGTCTACCCGGGCTTCCTGCAGCTGTCGGGGTTCATGAGCATGAATCTCGACCGTCACGTCACCGCCCACCGGGATCTCTTCCGGCACCTCGTCGACGGCGACGGCGATTCCGCCGACAAGCACCGGGAGTTCTACGACGAGTACCTCGCCGTGATGGACCTGACGGCGGAGTTCTACCTCCAGACGGTCGAGACCGTGTTCATCGAGCACGCGCTTCCGAAGGGAGAGATGTACCACCGCGGCGACCGCATCGACTGCTCCAGGGTCAGGAACGTCGCCCTTCTCACCGTCGAAGGCGAGCGCGACGACATCTCCGGGCTCGGCCAGACGAAGGCCGCGCACAAGCTGTGCACGAACCTGCCGGACGAGATGAAGATGCACTACGTGCAGCCGCGCGTCGGTCATTACGGCGTCTTCAACGGCTCCCGGTTCAGGTCGGAGATCGTGCCGCGGATCGCAGACTTCATGCGCTCCCATCAGGCGATGGCGGAAGCGGCGCGACAGAAGCGGGCGGAGCCGCAGGCTCCGGCCCTCGCGGAAGACGTGACCGCCGCACCGCAAGGGACGCTCGGCTTCCACGTCAGTCGCGGCCTTCTGCTCGACGAGCCGCAGGGTGCAGCCGACGACCTGACCCGGATCAGGGGCATCGGCGAGCGCATATCCACCCGCCTCAACGACCACGGGATCTTTCACTTCTGGCAGATCGCCGAGCTCGACGACGCGACGACCCGAAGCATCGAGGCGGCTCTCGGCATGCCGGGCAAGATAGACCGCGACAAGTGGGTCGAGCAGGCGCAGGCATTGGCAGCCGAGAACGCGGGCTGACGCCCGCCTTCTTGGCTGCTCCCGGTTCGCTCAGGCGGCGAGGGCCGTTCCCTCCGGCGGCTCCGGCGACCTCCTCGCGAAGGCGAGCGCCTCCACGACCTCGGTCGCGCCCGCGAAGCTCGCCTCACCGAACAGGCGCTCGCTCATGGCGAGCGTCTCCTCGTCGAAGATCCGCCAGAAGTCTGGCGCGTCCGCATACCGGCGCCAACGCCCGGCCAACGCCATGTGCTCGGGCCGCCCGTCGAACGCCGTGCCGTCGAACGAGCTGCCGCCGGCGCAGTCCGGCACCTCGTTCGCGCCTTGGTCCGTGAACGCGATCCCGAGCGCGTGGGCCAGGTCGCGGCGATACGTGCGATCGACGGCCCAGCGATTGTAGAGCACGACGCGCAGGCCGGCCGGCCGCGCGCTCCCGCCCCCCAGCGCGGCGCGGGCGTGCTGCTTCCACATGCGCTGCGCGACGTGGCTCGACAGGTCGCAGCCCATGCGGATCCGGCTCGCGAACAGGTTGAACGGATCGCGCAACACCAGAAGGCGGACGCGACGGCGCGAGGGGCCGACCCAACGGTCGTGCTCCTGGTTCAGCTGCGTGCTGAAGGCGTGGCCGAACCAGCTGTCTTCGTAGGTGTGGATCAGCGCCGCCTTTCGCGTCAGGCGGCCCTGTCCCTCCGCCTCGAGGTCGATGCCGGGCTCCGCGCGCCAGGGCCTGCCGGACCCGAGCGGGCGGCAGGTGAGGAAGGGGTTCGTCTTCCCCTCAGCGCAGTTCAGGACGACTTTCGGGTTCTCGGACTGCTGATAGATCCAGTTCGAGATGGCGTGGTTTCCGCTTCGCGACATGCCCAGGATCTGAACCTCGAGCTCGTTCACCGCCTTTCTCCCATCGATTCGCGCATGAAATGCCTGTTCCGGCCGCGGTTGCGGGCGAAACCGTCAGCCCGGGACCATGGACCGGCCACCCTCCAGAAGACAACCGATCCCACACCAGCAGCGGCGAGTCCGGCGCCGCAGCGGCCGATCTTGAACGGCCTCGGGCGACCCCCCATCTCGGTTGGGGGACGCTGACCTTGGGAGACCTGCCTTGAAGCACAACTATCCGATCAAGCCGGCCTGGACGCCGCTCAGCATCGCGCTGATGGTGCTCGGCTTCGTCACCTTCTGGCCGCTCGGCATCGCCATGCTCGCCTGGATCTGCTGGGGCGAGCAGATGGTCGAGTGGTGGGAGAGAAACCGTTCCGGTTTCACGACCGCCCGCATGACCAGGCCCTTCACCGCCTCGGCCTCGACCGGCAACGAGGCCTTCGAGGACTATCGCCGCGGCGAACTGGAGCGGCTCGAGCGGGAGCGCCGTCGCCTCGAGGACGAGGCACACGAGTTCGAGGTCTACATGCGCGAGCTGCGCAAGGCGCGCGACCGCGAAGAGTTCGACCGGTTCATGCGCGAGCGCCGCGAGCGCTCCCGCGGGGCGCAGGGCGAGGTCTCGACGGCGGTCGAGAGCCGCGGAGCCCACGCCTACTGAGGCGGACGCGGAACGCTATCTGAGAATGGGCGCGGAAGGCCTCTTCCGCGCCCATTTCGTTGTGTCCGGGCCGGTCCCATAATGCGCCTCATGCTCGATTCGCTCCGCCGACCACGCTCGTCCCTTCGCTCCGCCTCCGAGGAGGAGACGGTCGAGCTCCAGATCGATGGGCGCATCGTGCGGCTGACGCTCCGCCGGTCTCGGCGCGCAAGGCGGATCAGCCTCTCCGTGCCCGCCGCGACGGGCGTGCCACTCCTGACGGTGCCGGCCGCGGCCAGCATCCGGCACGCGCTCGAGTTCGCGTCGCGCCAGGGCACCTTCCTCGACCGCGCCCTGGCCCGGGTCGGCGACCGCATCCCGATCGACGACGGCGCGACGATCCCGCTGCGCGGTGTGCCGCACAGGCTGCGGCACGCAGGCATCCGTGGGCATGTCAGGATCGTCGGCGGCGATGGCGAGCCGCAGGAAATCCTCGTTCCGGGCGACCCGCGGGCGCTGCCCAGGCGTGCGGCGGGCTGGCTCAAGTCCGAGGCGCGGGTAGACCTCGAGCGCGAGGTCTGCCGGCATTGCGAGACGCTAGGCGTTGCTGCCGGCCGCATCATCCTGCGCGACCCGCGCACGCGCTGGGGATCCTGCAGCTCTCGCGGCGAGCTCTCCTTCTCCTGGCGGCTCATCTTCGCGCCGCCGAGCGTGCTGCGCTACCTCGCGGCCCACGAGGTGGCCCATCTCCGCGAGATGAACCACGGTCCGGCATTCTGGCGGCTCGTGAAGCGGCTCGATCCCGAAACCGACGCTGCCGAAGCCTGGCTGAAGGTGAACGGGCACACGCTTCATCGCTACGTGGTCGCGGGATCGGGGGAGAGAAGTCATGGCTGAGCGGGACGAGCTCGAAGCGCGCTGCGACGCTCTCGAGGAGACCGTCGCGCATCATCAGCAGACGATCGAGGAGCTGAACGAGACGATCACTGCCCAATGGCGGGAGATCGACGCTCTCAAGCGGCATTTCGCCCGGCTGGGCGAGCGCCTGCAGGAGGTGGAGGAAGCGTCTGGCGCGGGCGCTGTCCCGAGCGAGAAGCCGCCCCACTACTGACTGCCTGCCACACCGCCCGATGCGGCCCGAAAGCCACGCCTGTGGACAAGCGTCCCGCACGCGCCGCCGCCAAACCGTTCATTAACGCTGATTTGGCTAACAAAGGGCGACCGAAATGCGCGCGGTTTTATCCGCCACAGCCCGCGGTGTGTGTATGCGTTATTCCAAATCCTCCTCCGGTTCTCGCAACTCCGGCAACGGCACCAGGAACGACGGCTCCGACCTCTCGTCCAGGCCGGCGCCCGGCGCCCACAAGGGCGCGAAGGGCAAGCCCGCCCAGGAACGGGCGACGGGAGGCAACGTCAAATTCGGCCGCACCCCCGATCGCGTCTTCGCCGAACGCCGTCACCTCATGGAGAGCGCGTGGCAGATGGGAGGCGCCGGGGTGGGAACCGGAGCGACACCCCCCGACCTCGCCGTTGAACTGACGGCTGCATCCCCCTCGGACGAGCCGCAATGGTTCTCTGCCTTCTCGCTGCCGACGAAGGCCCGCTTCACCCGCACGCCGGACGTGCTGCGCAACGGGCGCGGCGAGCGGGCCGACACGGCGCCCTCGAACGAGACGGAAGCCGTCGCGGAGCCTTTGCCTGCCAGCGAGTCCGCCACCTCCGGTGAGGCGGCGCCCGTCGCGGCCGCCGCCGTAGAGGCGGAGGCGCAGACGACGGAGGCCCCTGCGCCCGCTCCGTTCGCACATCTCGCCCGGCTCATCCGGATCGGCCTCGACGAGCCCCCCGCGCCGGTCCCCGAGCAGGACAACAGCTACGTCCTCGATCCCCGCCTCGCGCGGTTCCACGCGCCGGAGGAGCCGCAGGAGGCGGCGGCGCCCGCGCCGGTTGCGCAGCCCTCGCCGGAGCGGGCCGGGACACACGAGGAACGTCGCGAGCCGGGCCTCCTCGGGGCGTTGCCGTGGGGAGACATCCAGACCTCCTACAGCTGGTCGGGCATGATGATGGCCGCGGTGCCGCAGCCCCTCCCGGCGCCCGCCTCCGAAGCGGCAACTCCCGTGGGCGGAAGCGACGGCACGCCGGCGCCGGCCGAGCCCTCTCAGGGCGTGACCTCGTCGCAGTCCGAGGCAGAGGCCTCCCCGGCGGCGAACGAAGCGCCCGTGCGCTCGGAGCCCGAGGCGACGCCGGAGCCGCACGAGGTTGCGGCGCGCGAAGCCGCCCCGCCCGTCCCTGCCGAGCCGCCTGCGCAGGCCGCCACCGTCGCGCCCGAGCAGAGCCTCGTCGCCCGTTACGAGCCGGTCTGGGAGTACGAGTTCCCCTCCCTCGATCTCCTCTCGCTGCCGCCCGAGGCCGAGCCGCGCTTCGAGCACTCCGAGGACTATCTCGTGCAGATGTCCGACAAGCTGCAGCAGACGCTGAAGGATTTCGGCGTGCGCGGCGAGATCATCGACGCCAATCCCGGGCCTGTCGTCACGCTCTACGAGATGGAGCCGGCGCCGGGCCTCAAGCTCACCAAGGTCATCAACGTATCGAGCGACATCGCCCGCTCCATGTCCGCGGTGTCGGCGCGCGTCTCGGTGATCGAGGGCCGCAACATCATCGGCATCGAGCTGCCGAACCGCGAGCGCGAGACGGTGTGGCTGCGCGAGCTCTTGGCCGACGAGGGCTTCGCCACCTCGAAGACGAAGCTCGGCCTGTGCCTCGGCAAGACGATCGGCGGCCAGCCGCTGATCGCCGACCTCGCCCGCATGCCGCATCTCCTGATCGCCGGCACGACGGGGTCGGGCAAGTCGGTCGCCGTCAACGCGATGATCCTGTCGCTCCTCTACCGGCGCACGCCGGAGGAGTGCCGCCTCATCATGATCGACCCCAAGATGCTCGAGCTCTCCGTCTACGAGGGCATCCCGCATCTCCTCACCCCCGTCGTCACCGACCCGCACAAGGCTGTGACGGCTCTGAAATGGGCGGTGCGCGAGATGGAGGACCGCTACCGGAAGATGGCGCATCTGGGCGTGCGCAACCTCGACGGCTTCAACGCCCGCGTCGCGGAAGCGCGCGAGAAGGGCGAGGTCATCCGCCGCCAGGTCCAGACGGGCTTCAACAAGGAGACGGGCCAGCCCGAGCACGCCGAGATCGAGATGGATCTCGCCGCCCTGCCGCACATCGTCGTCATCGTCGACGAGATGGCCGACCTGATGATGGTCGCGGGCAAGGAGATCGAGGGGGCGATCCAGCGCCTCGCCCAGATGGCCCGCGCCGCCGGCATCCACCTCATCATGGCGACGCAGCGGCCCTCCGTCGACGTCATCACCGGCACGATCAAGGCAAACTTCCCGACCCGCATCTCCTTCCAGGTCACCTCGAAGATCGACAGCCGCACGATCCTCGGCGAGCAGGGCGCGGAGGAGCTGCTCGGCGCGGGCGACATGCTCTACATGGTCGGCGGCGGCCGCATCACCCGCGTCCATGGACCGTTCGTGTCGGACCAGGAGGTCGAGAAGGTCGTCGAGCACCTGAAGCGCCAGGGCCGGCCGACCTATCTCGAGGAGGTGACGGACGAGACGGCCGACGACGGTGACGACGACAGCGCGCCTGCCGGCCCGGGCGAGGACGCGGCCGTCTTCGACAGCGGCTCCTTCGGCGAGGAATCGGCCGATCTCTACGAGCAGGCGATCAGGGTCGTGCTGCGCGACCAGAAGGCGTCCACCTCCTACATCCAGCGCCGCCTGCAGATCGGCTACAACCGCGCCGCCTCACTGATGGAGCGCATGGAGGAGGAAGGCGTCGTCGGCCCCGCGAACCATGCCGGCAAGCGCCAGATCCTGATGGACGAGGGGAGCCGGAGCTAGCTCGCGGCCTCGAGGAAGCCCCGCGCGCGGGCGCGGCTCGGCCGCGTCCGCGGACGTCCCCCGGTTGCGCCGCCGGACCTGCGGGCCTATCAAGCAGTCTCCCGAGTTTTCCCGAGGCTGCCCGGCGATGCTGCGCACTCCCTACTACCTGATCGACAAGGCCGCCCTCGCCCGCAACATGGCGGTCATGGACCGCGTGCGCGAACTGTCCGGCGCGAAGACCCTGCTCGCGCTCAAGTGCTTCGCGACCTGGTGCGTCTTCGACCTCATGCACGAGCACATGGACGGCACGACCTCCTCCTCGCTCTTCGAGGTGCGGCTCGGCCGCGAGAGGTTCGGCGGCGAGACGCATGCCTACAGCGTCGCCTACTCCGACGCCGAGATCGACGAGGTGGTCTCCCACGCCGACAAGATCATCTTCAACTCGATCGGCCAGCTCGAGCGCTTCGAGCGGCAGGCCGCGGGCATCGTGCGCGGCCTGCGGCTCAATCCCGGCATCAGCTCGTCGGCCTTCGACCTCGCCGACCCCGCCCGCCCCTTCAGCCGGCTTGGCGAATGGGACGCAGGCCGGGTCGAGGCGGTGCTCGACCGCATCTCGGGCTTCATGATCCACAACAACTGCGAGAACGCCGACTTCCCGCTCTTCGACCGGATGCTCTCCGAGATCGAGCGGAAGTTCGGGGGTCTTCTCGAGCGGGTCGAGTGGGTGAGCCTCGGCGGCGGCATTCATTTCACCGGCGAAGGCTATCCCGTCGAGGCGTTCTGCGCCCGCCTGAAGGCGTTCTCGGAGCGCTACGGCGTGCAGGTCTACCTCGAGCCGGGCGAGGCCGCGATCACGAAGACGACGACGCTCGAGGTCACGGTCCTCGACACGCTGAACAACGGCAAGGAGCTCGCGATCGTCGACAGCTCGATCGAAGCCCACATGCTCGACCTGCTGATCTACCGCGAGAGCGCCAAGATTGCCCCCGACGAGGGCGAGCACGCCTACACGGTGTGCGGAAAGTCGTGCCTCGCAGGCGACATCTTCGGCGAGTTCCGGTTTCCGGAGAAGCTGAGGGTCGGCGACCGCATCTCGATCCAGGACGCCGGCGGTTACACCATGGTCAAGAAGAACTGGTTCAACGGCGTCCAGATGCCGGCGATCGCCGTGCGCGAGCCCGACGGCACGATCCGCGCCGTTCGCGAGTTCGGCTACGGGGACTTCGAGCACAACCTGTCCTGAACCACGAGTTCCATCAGTCAGATCGATCGAGGAGGGGAGCCCGGATGAAGAAGAACGTTCTCATCGTTGGCGCCGGCGGCGTCGCGCAGGTCGTGGCGCATAAATGCGCCCAGAACAACGACGTCCTGGGCGACATCCATATCGCCTCGCGCACGGTGGAGAAGTGCGAGGCGATCATCCGCTCCGTGCACGAGAAGGGCGCGATGAAGGTCGACGGCGTCATCGAGGCGCACGCGCTCGACGCAACGGACGTCGCCGCGACCACCGCGCTGATCGAGAGGACGAAGAGCCAGATCGTCATCAATGTCGGCTCGGCCTTCATCAACATGCCGGTGATGAGCGCCTGCATCGCCACGGGCGCGGCCTATATCGACACCGCGATCCACGAGGAGCCGGACAAGGTCTGCGAGACCCCGCCGTGGTACGGCAACTACGAGTGGAAGCGCCGCGAGGAGTGCGAGAAGGCGGGCGTCACCGCCGTCCTCGGCGCAGGCTTCGACCCCGGCGTCGTCAACGCCTACGCCGCGCTCGCGCGCGAGGAGTATCTCGACCGCATCGACGAGATCGACATCATCGACGTGAACGCGGGCAGCCACGGCTGCTACTTCGCGACGAATTTCGACCCCGAGATCAACTTCCGCGAGTTCACCGGCCAGGTCTGGTCGTGGCAGAACGGCGAATGGACCTCGAACACGATGTTCGAGCGGGGCAAGGAATGGGACCTGCCGGTCGTCGGGCGGCAGCAGACCTACCTCACCGGCCACGACGAGATCCACTCGCTGTCGCAGACGATGAACGTGCCGAACGTCGGGTTCTGGATGGGTTTCGGCGAGCGCTACATCACCGTCTTCACCGTCCTGAAGAATCTGGGGCTGCTGTCCGAGAAGCCCGTGACCACGGCCGAGGGGCAGGAGGTCGTGCCGCTGAAGGTGGTGAAGGCCGTCCTGCCCGATCCCGCCTCGCTCGCCCCCGATTATACCGGTAAGACCTGCATCGGCGATCTCGTGAAGGGCGAGAAGGACGGGCAGGCGCGCGAGGTCTTCATCTACAACATCGCCGATCACGCCGACGCCTACCGCGAGGTCGGCAGCCAAGGCATCTCCTACACGGCCGGCGTGCCGCCGGTCGCCGCCGCGATGCTGATCGCGAACGGCACGTGGGACGTCGGGCGCATGGTGAATGTCGAGGAGCTTCCCCCACGGCCCTTCCTGTCGCTCCTCGCCGATATCGGCCTGACGACCTGGGTTCGCGAGGGCGAAGAGGACCGGGAGATCTACGGCCGCACCGCGGGGGCCTGAGCCCGCCACGGCCGTTCTTGCCGCCCCGGCCGTCGCGACCGCCCGAGGGTGAACGACAAAGGCGGCGAGCCCCGAGGGGACCCGCCGCCCGCATCCGGTCGGGAATTCCGGCAGTGCGGCCCGGCGTTACTGCGCCGGCCTCTCCTCCTCGGGCGGACGCACCTCGCCGGCGCCTTCCGCCGGCGCCTCCGCCTCGGGTGCCCCTGCGGCAGGAGCCTCAGCCGCCGGAGCCTCGGGTGCCGGAGTGTCGGGTGCCTCGGCGGCGGGAGCCTCGGGTGCCTCCTCCGCCGGCTGGGCCTCGGGGGCAGCCGGCGTCTCGGCCGCCGGTTCCTCGGCGGGAGGCGCGCTCTCCGCGGCGGGAGCCGGCTCGGCCGGTGCCTCGGTCGCAGGCTCTGCCGCCTGTTCGGTCGCGGGCGCAGCCTCTCCGCCCGAAGCGGCAGGCTCTTCGGCCTCGTCGGCCTGTTCGGCCTCCGGCGCTTCGGCAGGGGTCTCCTCGGCCGCCGCCTCCTCCGGCTCAGCGGCCTCCTCGGCTTCCTGTCCCTCCGCCGGAGCCGCGTCGGCCTCAGAAGCTGCCGCCTCCTCTGCCTGCTCCCCGTCACTCGCCTCACCGGCCTGCTCGGCCGCCTCGTCCTGCGGCGCCGCCGCGTCTTCGGCGGCCGGAGCCTCGTCCGTCGCGCCCGCGTCCTCCTGCTCGGCCTCGTCGCCGTCAGCCGGCTCGGCCGGAGCAGCCTCGCCCTGCGCGGTGGGAGCCTCGGCGGGCTGGCCCTCGCCTGTCTCCGCGGCGGGCTCGCCGGCAGCTTCTTCCTGCGAGGGCACCGCTTCGGCGGCTGGGGCCTCGCCGGCCGCTTCGGCCTCCTCCGAGGGCCGGCCTTCGGCGTCGGCCGTGGCCTCGTCGTCGATCTCCGCAGCGCTCGGGGCATCCGCTTCGGCGGGCACCTCGCTCAGCGTCTCCTCGAGCCTCGGCGCGTCCGGCAGATCTTCGGCCGTCTCGACCGCGTCGGCGGGCGCCTGCTCGACCTCGACCTCCTCGATCTGGGTCTGGAAGACGGTGATCTGGTCGCCCTCGACGGTCACCTGGTCCGGGCTCTCGACGACCGTCAGCTCGACCGTCTCCATCGGCTCGGCCACGATCTCCGTGATCTGCGTGATTTCGATCGGCTGGTTGATCACGATGTCCTGCTCGACACGGATCTCGATCCGCTCGCTCGCGCGCGGCAGGATGACCGGGATCTCGCGGATCGGCACGACGTATCGCGGCAGCTCCCGCGCGGTGACGTAGCGCGTCTCGACGAACACCCAGCTCTCCGCCACCGGCGGCCTGTACTCGCGCGGGGTGCCCCAGGCGTATCCGCGGCCGGCGGGCGCGATCGGCGCCCACCCGATATGGTCGCCGCCGACCCGCCAGGTCACCCATGCCGGCGCCCAGACGTTGCCCGGAACCCAATACCAGCCGTAGTCGCGGGAGTAGCCCCAGCGGCCGTAGTGGTACGTCGCCCATGCGAAGGGCTCGTCGCTCACCCAGTACCAGCCATGGCGCTCGGTGTTCACCCAGTGACCGACCGTATAGGGGCGCCAGCCGCGACCCACGCCACTCGGCACGAAGACGTAGCCGTGGGCGTTGTGCCGGATCCAGCGGCCGTGAGGCGCCAGCCTGTCGTAGAAGATCTCGACACTGACGCCGCTCTGGGCTTGAGCCGTGGCGACAGGTCCGGCGTCCGTGCCACTGAGATTCGGAATGATGGGCGTGGCCGCCAGAAGCGCCGCGCCGGCCACCGTGGCCAGCAGACGCGGGCGCCGTTGCCGTTTCGCTTGCGTGTTCATCGCTTCGTCCTTTTCATCCGGGCCCCCGGCGCTCGTCTAACGCGCTCGGGAGGATCTGGTTGCGGCACCGGCCGTACGAATGCCGGGAGATGCCGTCGGCGGCGGTCGACAGGCTTCTCAAGGGAGCGCGAAGGACGGCGGAGCGCATCGCACCAGGAAGATCGCGCCTGCCGCCTTAACCGTTCGCCAACCCTTGGCCGTGCCCACCGGCACCGGTCGGATATCGGGGAAATACTTCGTAAATGCCGCGGAGCCGAGTCTCGCTCCGCCGGTCCGACATCGGGACGGCAAGCGGGTCGCGGCGGCCAGGCGCCCCCGGCACGTGCCGCGGCCCGCCCCTCCCGAGACGCCGCAGGCTCGTCCCGCGCGGGGGCGGTTGCGACTGCGTCCGCCGCCAGGGTTGGCGGGACTACCCGCCGTGGAAGCTCAACAGCAGCTCCGGTGCCCGCAGGCGCGGCACGAGGCGGACCACCTTGTAGTCCCGCTCCTTCAGCCCCTCGAGAAACTCGGGCAGCATCGCCGCCGTGCGGGCGTGGATGTCGTGGAACAGGATGATCCCGGAGCCGTGCTGCTCGACGCGCGCCAGCGCCCGGTCCCTCACCTGCTCCGGGGTCGAGACGAAGTAGTCCTTGGAATCGATGTCGGCGTCGATGACGACGATGCCCCGGTCCGCCAGCGCCCGGCGGAGCGCGGTCGTGTCCGCGAGATAGGGGAAACGAAAGAAGGGCGCGGCGGAACGCGGCGCCACCGCCGCCGCGACATGGCGTCGGCCTTCCTCGATCTCGGCCAGCGCGTCGTCGAAATCGAGCTGCGTCAGGTTGGCGTGCCGCTCGGTGTGCGTTCCCACCGTGTGGCCGCGCGCGGCCACCTCGCCGGCGGTCTGCGGATAGGCCCTCGCCATCTGGCCCACCATGAGGAAGGTCGCCTTCACGCCGTATTCGTCGAGCGTATCGAGGATGCGGTTCGTCTTGCCGGGCATCGGGCCGTCGTCGAAGGTGATCACCACCTCCTTCTCGCCGAGCACGATGTCCTCGATCCGCTCGACCTCGATCGTGCGGCCCGCCAGCGGGCCGCGCGGCACCACGTAACCCTCCTCGAAGGGGCCCGGGCGCCAGAGGTCGATCCCCGCAAACGCCGTCGGCGCGATGGGCCCTGCCACCAGCTGGGGCTGCTTGGCGCAGCCGGTTGCCAGCGCCGCCGCGAGGCAGGCGCAGAGGAAGGACGTGCGGAAACGCATGGGCTGGCCCCCGTGGAAGACCCGCCGAGGATAGAGCCGTTAAGGTTAATATTTTGCCGGCAGCCGCTCTCGCGGGTGCTCGTCCACCAGCGGCCGGTGGCGCCTCAGCCGCCGAAGATCCGGCCGAGGAAGCCGCGGTCGATGTTGAAGAAGCCCCCGTCCGACGGTGCCGGCTGGACGGGGGCGGCCGGGTCCTGCATCTGCGCGGTGGCCGGCTGCGGCTGCTCGTTCCCCTGCAGCCAGGGCAGCGAGTTGTCGACCATCACGTCCGGGCTGTCGCCGTGCGGCACGTACTCTTCCGGGAGGTCGGTGACGGGCACGCCCTCGTGCGCCTTGGCCATCACCTTCTGCCATACCTTGGCGGGCAGGGAGCCTCCGGTAACGCCCTTCGTGGGCTTGGAATCGTCGTTGCCCATCCAGACGCCGGCGACCATGTGGGCAGTGTAGCCGACGAACCAGGCATCGCGGGATTCCTGGCTGGTGCCCGTCTTGCCCGCGGCCGGCCAGTCGCCGAAGGCGGCGTTCCTGCCGGTGCCGGAGGACACGGTCTGGTTCATCATGTAGTTCATCTCGCCCACGACCTCCTTCGAGATCACCCGGCCGGGCCCGGAGCCCTGGCGCTCGTAGAGCACGTCGCCCTCGGTGGTGCGGATACGCGTGATCACGTGCGGGACGACGCCGATGCCGCCGTTCGAGAAGGGCGCATAGGCCGCGACGAGGTCGAGCGGCGAGACCTCGGAGGTGCCGAGCGCGATCGACAGGTTGGGGGCGAGCTTCTCGCGAATGCCCATGCGGCGGGCCGCGTCGATCACCCGCTCGGGGCCCACTTCGGAGGCGAGCTGGACGGCCACGGTGTTGATGGAATCCCGCAGGGCCTCCGTCAGCGTGACCGCGCCGCGATACTTGCCGGCATAGTTCGCCGGCGTCCAGTTGCCGTAGGAGATCGGCGCGTCGCGCCGCAGCGTCTCGGGCGTGAGGCCGAGCTCCATCGCCGCGACGTAGACGAAGGGCTTGAACGCCGAGCCCGGCTGGCGCTTCGCCTCGACGGCGCGGTTGAACTGGCTCTTCACGTAGTCGCGCCCGCCGACGAGCGCCTTGACGGAGCCCTCGGGCGTCATGACGACGACGGCGCCCTGGCTCACGCCCTTGGCGGCTCCTTCCTCGTCGAGCGTCGCCTTGAGCGCGCTCTCCGCCGACACCTGCATGTCGAGGTCGAGCGTCGTCTCGACGACGATGTCGCGGCCGATCTTGCCGACATAGGCGGGCACGAGGTTCATCACCCAGTCGGCGGCATAGCCCCGGCTGTCGCCCTTGCCGGTCGCCTTCACCTCGGCCGGGTGCGCGAGCGCGTCCACCGCCTCCGACTGGCTGATGAAGCCCTCTTCGACCATGGCGTTGAGGACGAGCTTGGAGCGCTCCGCGGCGGCCTCCGGATTGTTCGTGGGCGCGAGGCGCGACGGCGCCTTCAGGAGGCCGGCGATGGTCGCGGCCTCGGCGAGGCTCAGGTCGCGCGCGGACTTGTCGTAGTAGCGCTGCGCGGCCGCCTCGACACCCGTCGCCCCCGCGCCGAGATAGACGCGGTTGAGGTACATCTCGAGGATCTCGTCCTTCGAGTACTCCCGCTCGAGCCAGAGCGCGAGGAGCACCTCCTGGATCTTGCGCTCGATCGTCCGGTCGGGCTCGAGGAAGAGGTTCTTCGCGAGCTGCTGGGTGAGCGTCGAGCCGCCCTCGACGACGCCGCGCGCCTGCAGGTTCGCGAGCATCGCGCGGCCGAGGCCGATCACGTCGATGCCGAAATGCTCGTAGAAGCGGCGGTCCTCGATCGCCATCACCGCCTCGGGCACGTAGGAGGGCAGCTCGAAGAGCCGCACCGCCTCGCCACCCGTCTCGCCGCGATTGCCCACGAGCCGACCGTCGGCGGCGACCACCATCACGTTCGCGGGCCGCTCGGGAACCGCGAGCTCGTCCATCGACGGCATCTGGAGGGCGAAATAGCCGATGAGGCCGATCGCCGCGATGCCGCCCCAGAAGCAGAGGGTGACGCCCAGCCGGAAGAGATGGCCGACGAAGCTGCGGCGACGGCGCGGACGCTTCTGGCCGCGCTCGGGGCGCGGCGGCCGGCCGCGGCCGCTCTTGCCACGCTTCGGGGCCTGTCCCGCGATACGATCCTCGGGAGACAGGCGCAGATCGTTGTTGTTCATCCGGGTTCCGGCGGCTCGCGCTCGTCTCGCGCGCTTTCGTTGTTCGACCATAGACCGACTGCGCCTCCGGGACGACGCGATACCTCAAATCCCATCGACGGCGTTGGCGGTCCACGTCTCCCCATCCCGAGGGTGCCGTTCGGGATGGGCCGAAAATCAGGGCGCGAACCGCCGGTCCCCGTGAAAACGCAAGTTAAATGGGGCCCCTTAAGGGCAGGTTAAGGTTGAGAAAATGGCAGCTCGAGCTTGTCGATTGCGCCGTTGCTGCACGGCAACATCGCCGTGCCACCTGCGGGTGCCCCAATCCTCGCCCACGTCTTCGTGATGGGGGCCAAGCTGGAATACGGCCTCTCGGGCGTGGCACGCTTCCTTCCCGATGCTGGCTTCCTGACGCGCGGATCCGGATCGGCCGCGGCGACGAGAGGGGACGGAGCGCATGCGAAAGGCTGCCCTGCTGCTTGCCGGAATCCTGTCACTCGGGTTGGCCGTCGTCCCGCCCGCCGCCGCGCAGGAGGGCGCCCGGGAGCCGGAGAAGTGCCCGCGCCTGATCGCCGGGCCGCCGATCCCTTACCTCCAGACGGCGTCGATGCGCGTGGCACAGGCCGAGGACATGGTCGACATCACCTTCCTCGGTCACGCGAGCTTCTGGATCGAGAGCCCGGCCGGCGTCTCGATCGTCACCGACTACAGCGACTGGCAGCGCCCGCCCCGCACGCCCCGCATCGCGACGATGAACATCGCCCACTCCTCGCACCACACGACGAACCCCGACCCGGCGATCGAGTTTCTGCTGCCGGGCTGGGGCGACGGAGCGGAGCCGGCCCATTACGACCTGACCGTCGACGATGTCTGGCTGCGCAACGTCACGACGAACATCCGCGGCTGGAACACGACGGAGTACGACCGCAACTCGATGTTCGTCTTCGAGGTGGCCCGCCTCTGCATCGCGCATCTCGGCCACCTGCACCACGTTCCCACGAAAGAGCATCTGGACGCGCTCGGCCGCATTGACATCGTCCTCGCCCCCGTCGACGGCTCCTATACGCTCGACCAGGAGGGCATGTTCGAGACGCTGGCCCTCATCAACGCGCCCGTCGTCATCCCCATGCACTTCTTCGGCCCCTCCACGCTCCAGCGCTTCGTCTCGCGGGCCCGCGAGGAGGGCTACGAGGTCGACATGCGCTCTTCCGCGTCGATCGAGGTCTCCTTCGGCACGCTGCCGCGAAGCCGCACGCTGATCGTCCTGCCGGGGTCTTGACGTATCTGCGTCGTCAGGCGACGCAGGAGACCTCATGACATCGGACCAGGACGCAGACCCTTTCGATTGCGCGGTCGTGGGAGCGGGGCCGGCCGGCGCCTCCTGCGCCGTCTGGCTCGCCAGGCTCGGCCTCCGCCCCGTGCTGCTCGAGGCGGACGCGCGTCCGGGTGGCGCCACCGCGAAGAGCCCCTATCGCAACGACTGGCTCGCGACCTCGCCCGGCGCGACCGGCGAGGATCTCGCGCGGCAGATCGCGCGGAGCCTCGAGCTCTCCGGCGTCGACCTGCGCTGCGGCGCCCGCGTCGCCTCGGTCGGCCGGGAACGGGACGTCTTCCTTCTGAGCGTCGACGGTCAGGCTGTTCCCATCGCCGCCCGCACCGTCGTCCTGGCCGGCGGCTGCAGCCCCGTGGCGGACGGATTTCCGGACGACCCCCGCATCCTCGTCGGCCCGGGCGCCCAGATCTTCCACCACGAATTCGCCGGCCTCGACGTGGCGGTCCTCGGCGGCGGAGACAACGGCTTCGAGAACGCGGCCTTCGTCCTGGAGAAGGGAGCAAGGCGCGTCGACCTATACGCGCGCTCGGTGCGCGCACGGCCCGATTTCGTGGCGGCCGTTCCCGCCGGCAGCGTCACGGCCGGCCCGTACGAGGTGGGCGCGGACGGCCTCGCCGTGAACGGCCGCCGCTACGACCGCGTGCTCGTGATGTATGGCTTCAGGCCCGACCTCGGGATCCTCGCGACGCCGCCGGACACTGACGCGCGGGGCCATCCCGTGACCGCCCGCGACACCGCCGAGACGAGCGCTTCGGGCGTCTACGCCATAGGAGAGATCGCCGGCCGCGCGCACCCTTGCGTCGCCACGGCCCTCGGCGAGGGGGTCGTCGCGGCGAAGGCGATCGAGCGGAGGCTGCGGCCCTAGCGGAACGCGAAACGGCGATTGCCCAGGAAATTGACGGCGAGCGCGACGAGCGACCCTGCCATGAAGGCCCCGATCGTGCCGACGTCCGGCCACAGTGCGAGGGCCGCGGTGAAGACGAGGAGGTTCGTCACCGCGCCGATGCCGTTCGCGGTCATCGTGCGCAGATATTCGTGGAAGCGGCGGGGATCGTCCGACTTGAAGGTCATGCGACGGTTGAGGAACCAGGCGACCGACATCGCCGCCCAGATCGAGACGGTGCGGGCCGCGACGAGCGGCCAGCCGAGCTCGCGGAGCGCGAGGAGGACGACGACGTCGACGACGAAAGCGACGCCGCCGACGAGGCAAAAACGCATGAACTGCGGCCCGATCGACATTGTAGGTATGATTTCTTTCGCAATTGCGGGCGTGAAACTCATAGATGGCCACCTCCTGCCGGAGTTCAACGCCCTGCGGCATATGGGCCGCTCCTCCTCGCCGATTTGAAAGCGCTCTCCGCCGTGGTAACCACCGCCGACCCGTGGCAGCGGGTCGGAGCGTCCCTGGAGCGTCCTCGAAGTGGCAGTGATGAAATCGGCCGGCATGGCCGGCGACGCGCGAACCGAGCTCGGCATGACCGCCATGGTCGCGGCCATGCTCGTCGTGCCCGTCATCGACGCCATCGCGAAGCATCTCGGCACGAGCCTGTCGCCGACCCAGATCGCATGCCTGCGGTTCGTCTTCCAGACCGCGATCCTGCTGCCGCTCGCGCTGGGGACCGGCCGCCCGATCCGTTCCACTCACTGGCGGCTGCACGCGGCGCGCGGCGCCTTCCTCGCCGGCGCGATGATCTTCCTCATCTGGGCGTTCCAGCATCTCCCTCTGGCGAACGCCATCGCGATCTTCTTCGTCGAGCCGCTGATCCTGACGCTCCTGTCCTTCGTCGTGCTCGGGGAACGCTTCGGCCCCCGCCGGCTCGCCGCCGTCGTGGTCGGCCTCGTCGGCGCGCTGGTCGTCATCCGGCCGAACTGGGCGGAGTTCGGGGCGGCGTCGATCCTGCCGCTGGGGGCCGCCACCTGCTTCGCGTGCTATCTCGCCCTGACGAGGCGTTCGGCCGCCCACGAGGATCCGATCTGCCTGCAGCTCTGGGCCGGCATCTTCGCCACCGGCTTCCTCGCCGCGGCGCTCGTGGTCGGTGGAACCTTCGGGATCGGCGTCCTCGCCCCCGCCTGGCCCGGCGCGGCCGCCTGGGGGTGGCTCGCGGCCATGGGCCTCGTCTCGGCGGTGACCCACGTGCTGATCGGCTTCGCCTTCCAGCAGGCCCCCGCGAGCACGCTCGCGCCGTTCCAGTATCTCGAGATCATCAGCGCGACGGCGCTCGGATTCCTCGTCTTCGGCGACTTTCCGGACGCGCTGACCTGGTTCGGCACGGCGATCATCGTGGCTGCGGGCATCTACGTCTTCATGCGCGAGCGGCGCCTCGCGCGCGGCTGAGGCTCGAGCCCTTCACCCTTTCTTTACCAAGCCCGGCGCCTTCTCGAAGGGCGCCGGGGCGTCACGCGCGTCCGGCCGCTGCCCCGGGATCCCCTGTGCCATGCGAAGCCCTGCGCCACCTCTCGCCCTCCTCCTCGTCGGCCTCGCCCTCGCCGGCTGCGCGTCCTCGCGCAGCGGGCACGAATGCGGGCGCGCCTCCTGGTACGGCCTCGACGGCAACCGCACCGCGAACGGCGAGATCGCGAATTCGCGCGGCATGACGGCCGCCCACCCCTCTCTGCCCTTCGGCACGAAGATGCGCGTGAAGAACATGGACAACGGGCGCACCGTCACCGTGCGCATCAACGACCGCGGCCCCTTCGCGAAGGGGCGCGTCGTCGACGTCACCGAGGCCGCCGCGATGCGCCTCGGCTTCCGGGACGCCGGCGTCGCCCGCGTGTGCCTCGCCAGAAGCTAGGCCTGCTCCTGCGCCGCGTGCTCCGGCTGCGGCGCACCGACCTTCTCGGCGAAGTTCGAGAAGAACTGCGCGGCGAGCTTGTTCGCCGTGCCCTGGACGAGCCGGTTGCCGAGCTGAGCGAGCTTCCCGCCGATATCGGCCTTCGCCTCGTATCTCAGGATCGTTTCCTCGCCGTCCTCCTCGAGAACGACGTCGGCGCCGCCCTTGGCGAAGCCCGCCGCGCCGCCCGAGCCCTGCCCCTGGAGCGAGAAGTGCTCCGGCGGGTTCTCGGGGTTCAGCGTGACGTTGCCGGCGAACCTCGCCTTCACCGGACCGACCTTGAGGACGACCTTCGCCTCGAGCTCCGTGTCGGAGACCTTCGTCAGTTCCTCGCAGCCCGGAATGCACTCCTTCAGGACCTCGGGGTCGTTCAGTGCCGCGTAGACCCGCTCGCGAGGCGCCGCGATGCGGACTTCATCCTTCATTTCCATGGGACACTCTCTCCTCGTGGCTCAACAGCAGGGAAGCTTGACCCGAGCCACCATATCGGCCGCATCGGCCGACAGGAACGGCTCGCGCGAATTCCGTCGTAGGATCACAGATCGCAGCACTGCCCACCACCTCCTCACGGCAGCCTCCCAGCGGAGGCTTCACCGTCCGGCATGGCCGCGCTGCGCTGCCTCATGCGCCTGTGCGCGACGATCTCCGCCAGGATCGACAGCGCGATCTCGTCCGGCGTGATCGCCGCGATGTCGAGGCCGGCGGGGCATTTCACCGCGTCGAGCGCATCCGGCGGCAGCCCGTCGGAGACGAGCCTGTCCCGCAATGCGGCAAACTTCCGCCGGCTGCCGACGAAGCCGATATAGGAGGCGCCGGCCGAAACCGCCGCGCGCAGCGCCGCCTCGTCGCCCTTGCCCTGCGTCGCGACGACGGCGAAGCGATCCTTGCGACCGGTGGTGTCGAGCGTGAAGCCGTCGAGCAGGCGGTCGACGGGCGGCGCTTTCGCGGCCGGCAAGCCAGGCGCACACAGCGTCCGGCTGACGTCGAGCCGCCCCGACAGGTCGGCGAGCGCCAGGGCGACCGGGCTCTCGCCGCAGATCATGAGCTCCGGCCGCGGCGTCACCGGCTCGACGAAGACGTCCATCGAGCCCTTCGACGGGCAGCGGTTGCGCGCGAAACGCACGCCTTCGCGCTCCTCGCCGGCGCTGAGGCCTCCGGCCTCCAGAAGCTCCTCCGGCATCAGGCTGACGAAGCGTGGCCGCCCGTCGCCGATCGCCTCCAGTGCCGCCTTCGCGACGGCGCCGCGGGCGCAGCCGCCGCCGATCCAGCCTTCCGCGATCGTGCCGTCGTCGAGCACCACGGCCTTCGCGCCGGGTTTCGCGGCCGTGGCGGCGACGGTGCGGACGACGGTGGCGATCGCGAAGGCGCGGCCCTGCTCGCGGAGCTCGTCCACCACCTTGTCGAAGCGCGACTGTTGCGTCATGGCGGTCCTCACAGGCGGGCAAACTCGGCCTCGAGGCCGGCGAGCGCCGCGAGCGTGTTGGCGGGCGCGAAGAGGTCGAGGCTCGGCAGCGCCGCAGCCATTCCCCGCGCCACGGGCTCGTAGCCCTGCCAGCCGAGGAGCGGGTTCAGCCAGACGATGCGGCAGCCGCGCCGCTTGAGTCGCCTCAGCGCCTCCGAGATCACCTCGGGCGGGTCGGTGTCGTAGCCGTCCGACATGATCACCACCACGCTGCGGCCCGTCACGAAGCGGCGGCCATAGGTGCGGGCGAAGCGGTCGATGTCGGTGCCGATGCGCGAGCCGCCGCCGAACCCGTCCGCCAGAAGCGTCAGCCGGTTGAGCGCCCGAAGCGGGTCGTCGTCGCGCAGCGCGTCGGTGATGCGCACGAGCTTCGTGTGGAAGAGATAGGCGTCGGCCGTCTCGTCGCCGCGCACGAGCCCCGCGAGGAAGGCGAGGAAGACCGGCGCGTAGATCGTCATCGAGCCGGAGACGTCGCACAGCACCGTCAGCCGAACGGGCCTGTCCGGCCGCCGCCGGCGCGGCAGGTGGAGCGGCTCGCCGCCGCTCGAGAGGCTCTTGCGCACGACCCGGCGGAAGTCGATTGCCTCGCCCTGTCGCGCCGCCCGCCTGCGCCGGGAGCGGTGATCGCGGATCGCGTCGGCGAGCCGGCGCGCCACGATCTCGGCCCGCCGCACCTCCTGCGGATCGACGATCTCGCGCAGGTCCTTCTTCATGAGGTTCGTGACGCGCGTGGCGAGGAGCCTTCCAGTCCCTTCCGCCGCGCTCTCGCCGCTGTCGGGCGCATCGTCCGGCCTATCCGCCGTGCCCTCGCCCGAAGCCGCCTCCGTCTCGGCGCCCCAGGAGGCGCGCGCGCGCCGGTGTTCGTTCGGCGCCTTCTCCGGCATCACCTTCCGGCGCACCCGGCCCTCGTTGCGCCAGTAGCTGTCGAAGAGGTCGTCGAAGCGGGCGACGTCCTCGGCCGTGCCGGAGCAGACCGCCTTCAGCGCGAGCCGCGCCTCGTAGGCGTCGATCGCCCTGACCTGGCCGAGCGCCCTGAGCGCCGTTTCCGTCTCGTGGACGCCGACCCTCAAGCCATGTTCGCGCAGATGCGCCATGAAGCCCGCGACGCGCGCGGCGGGCCCGGGATCGCGTGCGGCGAAGCGGGTGATCCGGCTCATGCCGCGCGCCCCGCCAGCCGCTGGGCGACCTCGGTCGGCACCGCCCCCCGGTCGCGCTGCGTCTTCAGGAGCGTCGCGAGCGTCGCCTGCAGAACCTGCGGATCGGCCGTCAGGTCGTTCACGCCGAGTCCGGCGAGCGCCGCGGCGAAGTCGAGCATCTCCGCGATGCCGGGCGTCTTTTCCAGTTCCTCCTTCCGCAGGGCCTGCACGAAGGCGACGATCTGGCGCGCGAGCGCCGGCTCGACCTCCGGGCAGCGCACCTTGAGGATCTGAAGCTCGGTCTCGCGCCCGGGAAAGTCGACATGGGCGTAGATGCAGCGCCGGCGAAGCGCGTCCGACAGGTCGCGCGTGCCGTTCGCGGTCAGGATGACGTGCGGACGGCTCGTCGCGCGGATCGTGCCGAGCTCGGGGATCGTGATCTGGAAGTCCGACAGGACCTCGAGCAGGTAGGCCTCGAACTCCTCGTCGGCCCGGTCGATCTCGTCGATCAGCAGGACGGGCGGCGTCTGCTGCCGGATCGCCTGCAGCAGCGGCCGCTCGAGCAGGAACTCCTCGGAGAAGATGCGCTCCTCGACGCTGCGGCCGGTCTCGCCGCCCTCGGCGGCCGCACGGATCGCCAGCAGCTGGCGCTGGTAGTTCCACTCGTAGATCGCGTGGCTCGCATCGAGCCCCTCGTAGCACTGCAGCCGGATGAGCGGGGCGCCCTTCACGAGCGACAGCGTGCGCGCGACCTCGGTCTTGCCGACGCCGGCCGCCCCCTCGACGAGCAGCGGCCGCCCGAGCGTCAGCGCGATGTGCAGCGCCATGGCGAGCTCGTCGGAGGCGATGTAGCCCTCGCCCGCCAGAGCCTCGCGGAGATCCTGCCAGTCTTCCATCATGTGGGCCTCGCGGGGACGGTCGGGCCGCCCCCGGCTCTTGTTCTGCGCCTCAGCCGTGCAGGCCGAGATCGTGGGCGGTCTTCCAGATCCGCCACTGGTCGTGCGGCATGTGGACCTGCCTGAGACCGAAGGCGCGGAAGGCGTCGTGGACCGCGTTCGAGAAGGCCGGCACGCCGCCGACATTCGGGCTCTCGCCGACGCCCTTCGCACCGATCGGGTGGTGCGGGCTCGGCGTCTCCGTGAAGTCGGTCGTGTAGTTGGGCGTCTCCCACGCCGTCGGCAGGAAGAAGTCCATCAGCGTACCGGTCTTCACGTTGCCGATCTCGTCATAGGCGATCTCCTGGCCCATCGCGATCGCCAGCGCCTCGGTGAGGCCGCCATGCACCTGCCCCTCGATGATCATCGGGTTGATGCGGGTGCCGCAGTCGTCGAGCGCGTAGAACTGGCGGATCTCGTGGGTGCCGGTGTCGACGTCGATCTCCATGACGCAGACATAGGCGCCGAACGGGTAGGTCATGTTCGGCGGGTCGTAGTAGCTCACCGCCTCGAGCCCCGGCTCGACGCCCGGGATCGCCTGGTTGTAGGCGGCGTAGGCGATCTCCTTCATCGTCTTGAAGCGCTCCGGCGCCCCCTTCACGACGAACCGGTCGACGTCCCATTCGAGGTCGCCGTCATGCACCTCGAGGAGATAGGCCGCGATCATCTGCGCCTTGGCGCGGATCTTCCTCCCGGCCATCGCCGTCGCCGCACCCGCGACCGGCGTCGAGCGCGAGCCGTAGGTGCCGAGGCCGTAGGGCGCCGTGTCGGTGTCGCCTTCCTCGATGGTGATGGAGTCGGCCGATAGGCCGATCTCGCTCGCCAGGATCTGCGCGAAGGTCGTCGCGTGCCCCTGGCCCTGGCTGATCGTGCCGAGCCGCGCGATCGCCGATCCCGTCGGGTGGATGCGGATCTCGCAACTGTCGAACATGCCCATGCCGAGAATGTCGCAGTTCTTCACCGGGCCGGCGCCGACGATCTCGGTGAAATGCGTCAGGCCGATGCCGAGGAGCTTCCGCGTCTCGCCGCGCCTGAAGGCTTCCACGCGCTCGGCCTGCTCGCGCCGCAGGCCCTCGTAATCCACGGCCTTCAGCGCCTTCTCCCAGGCGGTGTGGTAGTCGCCGGAATCGTACTCCCAGCCGAGCGCGGAGTGGTAGGGGAACTGCTCCTTCCGGATGAAGTTCTTCGCCCGCAATTCGGCCGCGTCCATGCCGAGCTCGATCGCCAGCACCTCGATCATGCGCTCGATGAAATAGGCGGCCTCCGTGACCCGGAACGAGCAGCGATAGGCGACGCCGCCCGGCGCCTTGTTCGTGTAGACGCCGTCGACGCCGACATGGGCGACGGGGATGTCGTAGGAGCCCGTCATGATGTGGAAGAAGCCGGCGGGGAACTTCGTGGGGTCGGCGCAGGCGTCGAACGCGCCGTGGTCGGCGGTCACGTGGCAGGAGAGCCCGGTGATCCTCCCGTCTTTCGTGGCGGAGATCCGGCCCTTCATCCAGTAGTCGCGGGCGAAGGCCGTCGCCATCAGGTTCTCCATCCGGTCCTCGACCCACTTCACCGGGCGGCCGGTGACGATCGAGGCGACGATCGAGCAGACATAGCCGGGATAGACGCCGACCTTGTTGCCGAAGCCGCCGCCGATGTCGGGCGAGACGACGCGGATATTGTGCTCCTCGATGCCCGACAGGAGCGAGGCGACGGTGCGCACGACATGCGGCGCCTGGAACGTGCCGTAGACGGTCAGCTTGCCGTTGACCTTGTCCATCGAGGCGACGGAGCCGCAGGTCTCGAGCGGGCAGGGATGCGTGCGGTGGTAGTAGACCATCTCCTCGGCCACGACCTCCGCCGACGAGATCGCCTGCTCGGTCGCTTCTTTGTGGCCGGCCTCCCACAGGAAAATGTGGTTGTGGTGACGGCGCTTTCCGTGCACGCCCGAATCCTGCCCGTGCAGGTCCTCGCGCAGCTCGACCGCGTCGGGCTCCAGCGCCTTGAACGGGTCGGTGACGACGGGCAGCTCCTCGTACTCGACCTCGACGAGCTCGGCCGCGTCGGCCGCGATGTAGCGATCCTCGGCGAGGACGAACGCGACCTCCTGGCCCTGGAACAGCACCTTGCCGTCGGCGAGCACCATCTGCTTGTCGCCCGCGAGCGTCGGCATCCAGTGCAGGTTCAGGGGCTCGAGGTCCTTTGCCGTCAGCACCGCCACGACGCCCTTCAGCGCCAGCGCCGCGCTCGCGTCGATCGACTTGACGCGGGCATGGGCGTAGGGGCTGCGCACGAAGTCGCCGTGCAGCATGCCGGGCAGCTTGATGTCGTCGACATAGTTGCCCTTGCCGTGCGTGAAGCGCACGTCCTCGACGCGCTTCCGCGAGCAGCCGAGGCCTTTCAGCTTCTCGACCCGTTCCTCGCGGGTCGGAGGGGTCATGTCGTTCATTCCGCGGCCTCCTTCACCGTGTTCATCTCCTCGGCGGCCGCCAGGATCGCCTTCACGATGTTCTGGTAGCCGGTGCAGCGGCAGAGGTTTCCGGCCATGCCGAAGCGGACCTCCTCCTCCGTCGGGTCCGGGTTCTCCTGCAGGAGCCGGTGCGCCCGCGTGATCATGCCGGGCGTGCAGAAGCCGCATTGCAGGCCGTGATGCTCTCGGAAGGCCTGTTGCAGCACGTGCAGCCCGTCGGGCGAGCCGAGGCCCTCGATCGTCGTGATCTCGGCGCCGTCGGCCTGGGCGGCGAAGACCGTGCAGGCCTTCACGGAGCGGCCGTTCATCTCGACCGTGCACGCCCCGCAATGCGAGGTGTCGCAGCCGATATGGGGGCCGGTGAGGCCGAGCTTCTCGCGCAGGACGTGGATCAGGAGCTCGCGCGGCTCGGCGAGGAGCTCCCTCTCCTCGCCGTTCACCGTCAGCGTGATGTGCATCCTGGACATGGGGGCGGATTCCTCGATGGTGATGTCTTGGGGGATCTGCGGGCCGCGCCCCGGCTCGCGCCGGGACGGTCGGATCTCAGGCGCGCGACCAGGCGCGCTCGATCGCCCGGCGCAGGATCACGCCGGCGACGTGCCGCTTGAACTCGACCGGGCCGCGATTGTCCTCGGTCGGCTCGATCCGCGCGAGCATCGCCTCCACGGCGCGGCCCACCGCGTCCGGCTCGCAGGCCGTGCCGACGAGCGCCTCGCCCGCTTCCGCGGCCCAGACAGGCGTGTCGGCGAGGTTCGTCATGGCGATCGACGCGCCGCTGCAGACGCCGCCGTCCTTCTGCAGGATCACGGCGGCGGCGGCCGTCGCGTAGTCGCCGATCTTGCGCTTCTGCTTCTCGTAGGCCCAGCCGCCGCCCGTCGCCTCGAAGCCGATCGCGGTCAGGATCTCGTCGTCCTCGCGGGCGGTCATGTAGGCCGCCTCGTAGAACGCGCGCGCCTTCACCTCGCGGGTGCCGTCGGGGCCGGCGAGCGTGTAGGTCGCGTCGAGGCACTGCATGAGGCCCGGCATGTCGTTGCCGGGGTCGCCGTTCGCGACGTTGCCGCCCACCGTGCCCATGTAGCGCACCTGCGGGTCGGCGATCTGCAGCGCCGCCTCGCGGATGATCGGGGCCGCCTGGGCGAGGCCCTGATGCGCGATCAGCTCGTGCTGCGTCGTCATCGCGCCGATGCGGACGGTGCCGCCGTCGATGGCGATGCCCTTCAGGTCGGCGATCGCCTGCAGGTCGACCAGGTGCTCGACCGCCGCCATCCTGAGCTTCATCATCGGGATCAGGCTGTGGCCGCCGGCGAGGACGCGGGCGTCGTCGCCGAATTCCTTCAGGGTCGCCAGCGCGGCCTCGAGGTTCGTCGGCCGGTGGTATTCGAATGAAGCTGGGATCATCGGGAGCTCCTCCTCCTGGGGCGCCCGCGTCGGGCGCCTTGGTCACGGGACGTCTTGTCGCGTCCTTCGCTTCAGGGAGTGTGGCGATGTGTGCGCCGCGGCAATGAGCGGGGACAAACGAGCGGCGCGGAGCGTTTCACGAACTGCGAATGGGCTGCACGAACTGCGAAAGGGCAGGTCTGCCGGGCCTCTCGCCGGCGCGCGGCGTCAGAGGCCGAGCGCGTCGCGGACGGCGGTCAGCCTGGTGCGGCTGACGGGCACCATGCCGAGTGCCGCCGTTCTTTCGAAGAAGCAGATGCCGTTGTCCTTGCGCCGCTCGAAGCTCGTCACGTGCTGGACGTTGATCAGGTAGCTGCGGTGGGCCCGTACGAACTGGGGCTCGGGCAGGCGCTGCTCGGCATCCGAGATCGACCACGGGCAGAACAGCTTCTGGCCGCCGACATAGAGGATCGTGTAGTGCCCCTCCGCCCGCACCGCGGCCACCTGGGCGCGATCGACGAACATCGTCCGGCCGTCCTTCTCGTAAGGCACCTGCGCCGTCCCGTGCGCGCCTTGCGGCACGGCCGGGGGCGATGCCGCCGCGCCGGCCGTGGGGGCCTCCGCGTCCAGGGCGAGGCCCGCCGGCGCGAAAACGGTCGGCGCCGGCATCCCGGCCATGGTCGCGGCGGCCGGGAAGCCGAGCGCCGCTCCCGGCGACATGGCCGGCGCCCCGCCCTCGGGCTGGCGCCGCTCGAGCGGCACGCGCTGCCCCTCCTCGTCGGTCGGGAAGAAGGTGATGCCGGTCAGCAGGAAGGCGCCGCAGATCACGAAGGCCGCCACCGTGACGATCATCGCGAGCGTCGCGTTGCCGAGCAGCGGCCCCTCGGCACTTGCCGCCGCCGCCGCGACGAAGCCCGTGCCGCCCATGGCGACGAAATGGACGACGAAGACGGAGACGCCGAAGCAGGCGGTGCCGAGGAGGATGTTGCGGCGGCTCCGGTCGCCGTAGACGACCCAGAAGGAGAGGATGCCGAGGGCGACCGAGGCCGCCCACGCGACCGTCAGGCCGGGAGGCGAGTAGACGGCGCGGCAGAGCTGGATGCCCGACATGCCGATATAGTGCATCGCCGCGATGCCGAGCCCCACGAGCGCACCCGAGGCGGTGATCGTTACGGGCGTGCGGGGCCTGAAATGCATGACGAGCAGCGCCATGCCGACCATTAGGATCGCCACGAGCGCGGAGATGAGCGTGATCAGCGCGTCGTAGTAGAAGAGGACCGGGAGGGTCAGGCCCAGCATCGCGACGAAGTGCATCGACCAGATGCCGCCGCCTAGCGCCACGGCGGCCATCGCCACCATCAGCTTGCGCTGGGCGTGCGGCAGCGCCGAGAGGCCCCGCGTCAGCGACAGGCCGGTGAAGCTTGCCATGATGGAGACGGCGAGCGAGGCCATCACCAGCATCATGTCGTGGGACTGCTCGAGCACCCCGAAAACTCTCGATCTCAGGCAGACGGCTCTGGCCAGTCTCGCTGGCGTTAAGGTTGATGGCGTTGAACGCGAGGTGTCAACTCGACGCGGCCCCCGGCCGGGGGGGACCGGGCCGCAGCATCGCGCGGCGGACGGGCGAAATTGCGGCCCGACGCAACCGTCGGGCAGCCTCAGATCACGTGGCGCCGGACGCGAGAGGCTCCGAGTTCGCCTCGATCGGCGTGAGGTGGAGGCGGATCCCGTTCTCCGAGCGCACCGTCAGGCGGGACACCGGCTGTGGCACGTGCCCCACCACGGGACGGATCTCGAAGGCCCGCACGAGCTCCGCCAGGACGAGCGTCGCCTCCTGCATGGCGAAGGCCGCGCCGACGCAGACGCGGGCGCCCATCGAGAACGGCATGTAGGTGAGGCGCTGCGCCTCGCGCGTCTCCTCCGAGGCGAAGCGGTGGGGATCGAAGCCATTGGGGTCGCGCCAGAACTCCGTGTGGCGGTGCATCAGCCAGACCGGCACCGTGAGGGGCGAGCCGGCCGCGATCTCGACGCCGGCGAGCTGCTCGTCCCGCGTCGTGTCGCGCGAGAAATAGGCGACCGGCGGATAGAGCCTCAGCGCCTCTCGGAAGACGTTGCGGGTCAGCTCGAGCCGCTTCATGTCGCCGAAGCGCGGCTCCCCGTCTCCGAGCACCGTCCGCACCTCCTCGCGCATCGCCTGCTGGATGTCCGGCCGGTTCGCGATGCAGTAGAGCGCCCAGCCGAGCGCCGCCGCCGAGGTCTCGTGCCCCGCGAGGAACAGGACGGCGATCTCGTCGAGAAGCTCGTCCCCCTCGAAGCACGTCCCCGTCACGGGGTCGACGGCCGTCATGAGCGTCGAGAGAATGTCGCGCGACGACACCGGCTCGCCCGCCCGCACCGCGGTGAGGCGGCGCTCGAGCGGCCCGTTCAGGACGTCGCGTATCTCCCGCGCCATGCGCCACGAGCGCGGGTTCGTCCACATCAGCCAGAAGGGAATGCCGCCGAGCGCGAGCACGCCCTGCGCGAAGGCGAGCCGCTGGAACACCTCGAAGGCCGAGAAGATGCGGCCGGCCGCCTCGCCTCCCATCGGTTCGGAGTAGATCGTGCGGAAGATGACGTCGCCCGCGTAGTGCGTCATCTCGGCGTCGATCGAGACCGGCCCGCCGCCCGCGGCCTGGGCCTTGAGCCGCGCCAGGCAGGCGTCGGAGGCGTCGCGCATGAGCGGGAAGACGTCGCGCACGCCGGCATGGGTGAAGGCCTGGTCGACGATCCGGCGCTGCCGCTCCCATGCCGCCCCGTTCGAGACGAAGATGCTGTAGCCGGTCAGCTTGCCGAGCATCTTGTGCATGAGCTCGCCCTTCGGAAAGTCCTTGGGGCGGCGCACCAGGATCTCGCGGATGACGGCGGGGTCCCGCACCGTGAACATGAAGCGCTTCTTCAGCGACCGCACGGAGGGAATGCGGTGGCGGGAGACCCCGACGAAGCCGTAGCTCCCGTGCAGGAAGAGATCGAGACTCGAGCGCAGGCGCATGCGAAGGCGCTGGATCGTCGAGGGGTGCCGGTCGAGCGCCAGCGGAAGCGGTGGCCGGAACGCGGCGTGCTCGTGCCTCTCGCTTCCGCCGTCGCGGCCCGCGAAGGGGCAGGTTCCTGGCGACGCCGCGAATTCGGCGAGCTCCGCCCGCCCGTTCTCGTGGACGTCCGTCTGGGCCGGCGGGCGCATCATGCGGCCTCCCTCACGACCGCCCTAAGCGGCGCGGGCCGCGTGACGATCTCGAAATAGTCGAAGCGCGTGCCGCGTTCGGAGGGCTTCAGGTACTGGAAGTGAAACTCGAGCGGCCGGGCGCGGACATGCCTGAAGGTCTCGGGCCCGAGTATGTCGTGGAAGTCCGGCTCGCGCTGCACGACGCGCGCGTCCTCCGGCCGGACGTCCATGCCCTCGAGCATCGGGAGCCTGCACGCCGAGCCCGGGTCCGAGCCCGACGTCACGTCGAAGAAGGTGATCCGGTCGGTCGTCCCGAGGAGCACGAGATCCTCGCGGAACGCCCTGTCCTCCCCCAGCATGTTGTAGAAGGGGATCGTCTGGCCGAGCGTCAGGAGCGCGACCCGCGCTCCCCGGCGGCCGATCCCTTCCTCTTGCCGCAGGGCGCCCGCCACCATGCGCACGGCGTGGAGCGCCCCGAGGCTGTGGCCGACGACCAGGATCTCGTCGTCCTCGCCCGACCGCCAGGCCTCGACGAGGCGTCCCGCGAAGTGCTCCGCCCGGGCGACCGAGCGGTCGGTGCGGCCACTTGCGGTGCCGAGGAGGTAGTCGAGGCAGCGCGTGAGCCACCAGAGGTTCGTGCGGGTTTCCGCCACGCGCCAGAGAAGGAACACCCCGACGAGCACCGCGCCCGCTGCGGCCGCGCCCGCCAGGGCGGCCGTCGTGGCGCCGGCCCCGAGCGCGCCTGCGAGCGCCGATATGGCGGCGTAGGCGGCGAGCGTCAGCAGCACGGCGGCGAGGGCCGCGGCGGCGATGATCGCGGGCGGCGTGAGGATCGCGAGGAAGCCGGCGCGGGCGGGCCGGTAGTGGGTTCGCAGGATCCCCGCACGCCAGGTGAAGAGCAACACGCGGAACGCCTCGAGGATGAGGCGCAAGGGCGATCGCGCGGTCCACAGGTCCCGCACGATGTCGTCCCAGCGGAGCACCTCGTAGTCCGTCACGGTGCGCTGCCCGGTCGCCTCGTCGGTCGCCTCGACCGTCCAGGCGGATGCGTGCGGGCCGGCCTTGCGGCGCGGCGAGACGGACAGCGTGCGGCCGAAGCGACCGGCGGCAATCCCGGCCCCCTCGCGGAAGAAGCCGTGATAGACGCGGGGGCCTCGCGGGTCGAAGCCGTGCACGTACAGAACGCGGCGGCGATAGACGCCATGTCCACCGCCATCGGCCGTGCCCGCGTCCTCGACCTGCCCTTGCCTGCCGCGCGCGCGGCTCGGCACGGCGCCCCCCTCGGCTTCGCGCAACGGCGAGGTCGGGCCAGCCGCAAGACCCCAAGCCACCCGATCCACCTCCCCCGCTAAGTCGTTCTTCTTGTGGATGTTATTGTAGAAGCGTGTCGACCGACTCCACAAGGCCACCTGCGGCGGCAGAACTTGCCGATCTAGCCGATGAAGACTTTGCCGGGCGGGTAGCGCAACAGCGGCTGCGTGCGCCGCGCCAGCGCGAAGCCGAAGGCGAGTGGCCCGACGCGGCCGGCGAACATCAGGAACATGATCAGGAGCTGCCCGAAATCGTCCATGTTCGGCACCATGTCCCTGGACAGGCCGACCGTCGCCACGGCGGAGGCCGTGTCGAAGAGGATGTCGATGAGCTCACCCTCCTGCGTGAGGATGAGGAGGAAGGCCGCCAGCGAGAAGAGCGAGACGGTGACGACGCCGAGCGCGAGAACGTTCAGGATGTCGCGCTCGCCGAGTTCCCGGTTGAAGGCGTGCACCCGGTCCTGCCCGCGCACGAAGGCGATCGTCGCGAGGAGGAGCACGACGAAGGTCGTGACCTTCATGCCGCCGGCCGTCGACGTGCTGCCGCCGCCGATGATCATCAGGATGACGAACATGAAGGAGGTGGAATCCCGCAGGTTCTCGGTCGGCACCGTGTTGAAGCCGGCCGAGCGGGTCGTCAGCGCCTGGAACCAGCCGGCCATCAGCTTCTCGTCCGCGGGCAGCCCGCCCAGCGTGCCCGAGTTCGTCCATTCGAGCGCCAGCGTCGCCGGGACGGACACCGCGATCAGCCCCGCGGTCCCCGCGAGCATGAGCTTCGTGTGCAGGTTGAGACCCCGCCAGCGCCGCACGCGGTTGAGGTCGTAGAGCACGGTGTAGCCGAGCCCGCCGAAGACGAAGAGCGCCGGCACCACGAGGTTCACGAGCGGGTCCGCCGCATAGGCCGACAGGCTGCCGGGGAAGATCGCGAAGCCGGCATTGTTGACGGTGGAGACCGAGAAGAACACCGCCGCCCAGATGCCGTCGGCCCAGCCGAAGTCGGGCACGAAGCGGAAGGCCAGGAGGATGGCACCCGCGATCTCGGCCATCAGGACGAAGACGAAGATCGTCTTCACCAGCGCGAAGAGGTCGCCGACCGAGGTCTGGTTCAGGTCCTCACCGAGCGCGATGCGCTGGCGCAGCCCGACATGCATGCCGAACGCCGACAGGACGCGCACGGTGAAGGTCATGATGCCGAGGCCGCCGAGCTGGATCAGGACGAGGATCACGATCTGGCCGAACCTCGTGAACGTCTCGCCGGTATTGACCGTGGTGAGGCCGGTGATCGTGATCGCGGAGGTGGCCGTGAAGGCCGCGTCGAGCCACGAGATCGGCTCGCGCGTGGCGATCGGCAGCTTGAGGAGCAGCATGCCCATCACCGCCAGCGATGCGTAGAGCATCAACAGGACCGCGGGCGGTGTGAAGGGGGCGCGGAGGCGGGTCATGGCCAGTCTTGCGTGCCTGAGGTCCCTATCCCGCGTCCATCAGGTCCGTCGCGAAGCGCTGCAGCCCGTCCCGCCGCCCGAGCAGCAGCATGCGGTCGCCCGGCCGGAATGCGAGGTCCGCCTCACCGTTGCAGGGGACGAAGTCGCTGCCCCTGACCATGCCGAGGCAGCGTATGTCGTAGCCCTCGAGGTCGAGGTCTGTGACGCCCTGTCCCTGCAGCGCCTCGGGCACCGAGACGATCGCCACGAGCGAGCGGTTCCCGAGGCTCACATAGTCGACCATGTAGGGCGTGTGCAGCATGTGGGCGACATGCGTGCCGATCTCGCTCTCGGGGTGGATCACCCGCGTCGCGCCGATGCGGTGCAGGATGCGGTGGTGCATCTTGTTCATCGCCTTCACCCACACCTCGGGCACGCCGAGGATCTGCGCCGTCATCGTGCAGAGTATGTTCGCCTCGAGGTCCTCGCCGATCGCCACCAGCGCGACGTCGCAGTCGCCGAGGCCCGCTTCCTTCAGCGCCTGCTCGTCGCGCGCGTCGGCGATCACGGCCTGGTCGAGCCGGTCGGCGATCGGGTTCACCTTCCGCTCGTCGATGTCGATGCCCAGGACCTCGTTGCCGAGATCGGCGAGCTGCGTTGCGACCTGCCGGCCGAACGTGCCGAGCCCGATGACCGCGAAGGCCCGCTTCTTCCTGGACATGTCGTTGAACTTCAGCCCCTCGCCACTTCCCTTGCTGCATGAGTAGCACCTGTGGCCGGCGCTGACGACAGGGGTGCTCTGCCCTTGCTGCATTGCGGCAGGCCGCGGGCCCCGCTAGCCTGCCCGCCGTGCGAGGGACGAGGAGCAGCGGCATGAAGTTCGGCATCGGGCAATCGGTCACGCGTCTCGAGGACCCCGCCCTGATCACCGGGCGCGGCCGGTTCACCTCCGACCTCAGGCCCGACGGCACGGCGTGGATGGCCGTGGTGCGCAGCCCCTTCGGCCATGCCGACTTCGCCTTCGGCGATCTCGAGGCGGTGCGGGCGATGCCGGGCGTGATCGGCGTCCTCACGGCCGCCGACATTCCGGGTCTCGGGCCGATCCCCTGCATGGCCCGCATCACGGATTCCTCGGGCGAGCCGATCCACGTGCCGGAGCACCCCGTCCTGCCCGCCTCGCGCGTGCGCCATGTCGGCGAGGCGGTGGCGATCGTGGTCGCGCGCACGGCGGAGGCGGCGCGCGACGCAGCCGAAGCCGTCGAGATCGACTGGCGCGACCTGCCCGCCGTGGCGAGCATGTCCGAAGCCCTCGCGGACGGCGCTCCCGTCATCTGGCCGGCGCACGGCACGAACGAGGCCTATGACTGGCGCCACGGCGATCCGGACGCTGTCGCGCGCGCCTTCGCGGACGCGGCGCATGTCGTCTCGCTCGACCTCGTCAACAACCGCATCGTCACGAACTATCTCGAGACCCGCAGCGCGACCGGAAGCTACGACGCCGACAGCGGCCGCTACACGCTCGTCACCGGCACGCAAGGGGTGCACATCATCCTGCCGGTGATCGCCGACCAGATCTTCAACCTGCCGCGCGAGCGCTTCCACTTCATCACGCCCGACGTCGGCGGCGGCTTCGGCACGCGCTTCTTCCCCTACCGGGAGTACGTGCTCGTCATGGCGGCGGCGGAGCGCTTCGGCTGCCCCGTCACCTGGGTGGGCGACCGCACGGAGCATTTCCTCGCCGACTATCATGGCCGCGGCCACGAGAGCCGGGCGGAGCTCGCGCTCGACGCCGACGGCCGCTTCCTCGCGCTGAAGGTCGACACGAAGGCCGAGATGGGCGCCTATATCTCGCACTACGCGGCCTTCGTGCCGGTGAACGGCACGCACATGGTGCCGGGCGCCTACGCCATCCCGGCGGTCGATCTGCGCGTGCGCGGCGTCTTCACGAACACGGTCTGCATCGACGCCTATCGCGGCGCCGGACGGCCGGAGGCGGCCTATCTGATCGAGCGCCTGGTCGACAAGGCGGCGCGCGAGCTCGGCCTGTCGCAGGCGGAGATCAGGCGGCTGAACTTCGTGCCGCCGAACGCCATGCCCCACACGACGCAGACCGCCCGCACATACGACAGCGGCGAGTTCGACGGCCACATGACCCGCGCCATGGAGGCCGCCGACTGGGCGGGCTTCCCGGCGCGACGTGCCGAGAGCGAGGCTCGGGGGCGGCTGCGCGGCATCGGCATGGCGACCTATATCGAGGCCTGCGCCGGCGGCGGGCCGGAGACCGCGACGCTCTCGGTCGAGCCCGACGGAAGCGTGAAGCTCCTCATCGGCAGCCAGGCCTCGGGCCAGGGCCACAAGACGGCCTATGCGCAGATCGTCGCCGAGCGCCTCGGCATCGCGCCCGACCTGGTCGAGGTGATCCAGGGCGACAGCGACCTCGTGAAGACGGGCGCCGGCACCGGCGGCTCGCGCTCGATTCCCGTCGGCGGCGTCTCGGTGTCGACGGCGGGCTCGAGGCTCGCCGAGCGCGTCCGGCAGCTCGCCTCGGACATGCTCGAAGCCGCGCCCGACGACATCGCGCTTCAGGACGGCGAGATCCGCATCGCCGGCACCGATCGCGCGACCACCTTCCGCGCCGTCGCCGCGCGCGCGGCCGAGATGGGCCAGCCTCTCGCAGAGGCCGAATCCTGGGGCCCCGAGGCGCCGACCTACCCGAACGGCACGCATGTCGTGGAGGTCGAGATCGACCCCGACACCGGCGAGACGAAGATCGTCGGCTACACCGTTGTCGACGATTTCGGCGCCACGCTGAACCCGCTCCTCCTCGAGGGCCAGGTCCATGGCGGCATCGCGCAAGGGGTCGGCCAGGCGCTGATGGAACAGGTCGTCTACGAGGCCGGCACGGGCCAGCTCGTCACCGCGAGCTTCCAGGACTACCAGCTGCCGCGCGCGGAGGATTTCCCCGATATCGGCTTCGAGACGCGCAACGTGCCGTGCAAAACGAACCCGCTCGGCTTCAAGGGCGCCGGCGAAGCCGGCGCCATCGGCGCCTGCCCCGCGGTGGTGAACGCGGTGGTCGACGCGCTGCACGCTTATGCCGGCATCGCCGAGATCGACATGCCGATCACCCCGATGAAGCTATGGCGCGCGCTGCGGGAGGGGAAGCAGGCGGCGGAGTGAGGGCCGGAGGGCGCTTCAGACGCCGCCCATGAGAACGTCAACCGCTCGCACGATCTCGTCGCCATGTGCCGCTGCGCTGCCGATGCGCCGCAGTCGGGCGCGCCGCACGGCGGCGATCAACCGGGTCGCGAGCACGAGGTCGCGGTCGCCCAGCCGGATGACCGGGTTCAAATGCGGGACGGCGGGATAATCTGCCAGCAGCGGGATCACGACGACGGCGGGATCGGGCGGCAGCAGGTCGCTTTCCACGACGACCATCAGCACATCGCCATGCGCCGCGACGTCGAAGCGACTCAGTCCTTCCACGTCGCGCCGCCGGGCCCCGCCATGATGTCCGCCAGCGGATGCCCGTGGCGCTCGTGCCATTCGGCCTGCGCGGCGAAGGCCTCGGCATTCTCCTCGCGCCATCGGACCCGGCGGGCGTCGCGCACGGCCCGCCGAAGCGCGGCATCGGCCACCGCCGAGACGTTCACCCCGAGCGCCCGAGCGGCATCGAGCGCCTCGGCGTCGAGCGTGAGGGACGTCTTGCGTTTGGCGGCGGAGGGCATGCGCGGCATCCTCTGATGAGCATGGCCGAAATATACCGCTATGCGACAGGTATGGCCAATGCCGCCGGCACGGCGCTAATCGCCAATCGGCTAGCCCCGCCTTCCGCTCATCCCGGCGAAAGCCGAGATCTAGGGCCGGGCGGGCACCCTCTCGCCCGGTTTTGTCCATGGCCTTCAAGCATCCTTAGTGATTCTGACAGACGGCAAAGAGGATTGAAGTCCCGTCGGTCATAGCGCATCAGCTCCAACCGTAGTATAAATTGCAATAGGATCGAGAACGAGTTCGGACGAGAGGGGTCCCAAGTAGGTCTGCTCAACGGCCCTCATGTGCAGCGACAGCGTCCGCATTGCCATCTTCACGCTGTCCGTATCCTTTACGTCGGGGAGCTGATGGTCGGGTTCGGCAATGCCGCCGCGCTGCGTCACCGTTCCAACCAACGAAAATTCCTGCTGCGTGACGCGCGAGAACTTGTAAAGAATCATTTCAGCAGTCTCTCTAAGGAACTCTCGCTTCAGAGGACTAGTAAAAAGATTTTTTCCGATGACCACACTTGCCTCAACAACGTCATTTAGGCCGAATGAGATGAGCGTGCGTATAGCATTAAGCCATTTATCGTCCATGTGTAGACCCATCTCGGCTGCTATCTTCTTTATCTCCGTGTTATTTTTATTTTTTCCGCCGGCGACCGTCCCCGCGGAAATCTGACTTCGCACGAGAGCTTCCCCTATCTCGTTGAACTTCTCAAGAAGCCGCGTGGTCGCACCAACGTCATTAATTTGCAGGTTACCCGTAACCTTAAAGAACGCCTTTTGCGATGTCGCCGAGAAGCCTGGCAGCCGAGAATCCTCGATCAATTCTAAATCTGCGACTCTAGCCTCAAATATCGAGTAGGCATGATCCTCAAGAAACCGCATTTCTGACGAGGACTTCTCTTTTGCAAATATGTCGCCAAGCAAGCGACCGCTTGCGAGGGGCCCCTTTTGCTGCTCAAAAGTCTCGGAACTTTCCTTCTCACCGTGCAACACATAGTCGGGAACGCCCTCAAAAATTTGAGAAGAGAGAGATCGCAACTTTGGCGAGTCAAGATAAAGAAAGCTACGGATGCTCAACGCTTTCGCCTCATGTATTCTTCATAATATCGACGTCGAGTAACTACAGAAATCCACACTCCTGCAAGTGTACCTAATATCGCAACAATGGATGAGATGATCGGCAACCATTCGGCCAAAAACATTACTATAGAATCCGTCATGCTGCGAACTCAGATTGCTTTTTCGGAACCGCGCACGCAACGACAAAAAATCCAAGGATGAAAGATCCCGCGCTCAACAGAATTGTGGTCCGAAGCAGTGCTGCATGATTTATGTCCGCATTTGACGCGATCGTCGTGAAAAGCAGCAACGCATACAGAACGATGAATAGGACAGAGATCCCTATTAGAAGCGTCCGGTGTGCATCCGACATCCCAGAGCGACTAAGCTCGGCTATATTAGCGCTGTGAATGACAAGCCCAAACGCGACAAGATCAGATATTGCAATCGGCTCAACACCGGAGTTGAAGAGCGTCCAGACAAACGCCCGTGCTATCACCGGCAGCAACCCGAACAGGCAGGTGGTCACGAGCCAGCGGGCTAAGCGCTCTTTCACATCGCCATCCATCTGTCTACGTGTTCAATCATGGTCTGAGGATGATGTGCACGCAAGAACTGGAGGCACAACAGCATTTAACCCAATGAGTGGCCTTGCCACACCCCCACCCCTCCGCCACAACCTATCCCCCAAGCCGTCTCCCCCCGCCGCCCCGACCAGGACCCGCGCCCACCATGGTGAAATACCGCTTCGGCGCCGATCTCGCGCTGTCCGCGACGATGCCGCGGCTCGGGCTCCGTAGCCGCGAGACGCTGAAGGTCGGCGTGCTCGCGCCCTTCACGGGCGACGCGGCCTCGTGGGGCCTGCCGGGCTTGCATGCCTGCCTGATCTGGGCGGAATGGTGCAACAAGGCCGGCGGCGTCCGCATCGGCGGCCGCAGCCACGAGGTCGAGATCAAGGCCTTCGACGACCGCTACGACCCCTCGCGCGCGTTGCGCGGCATAAAGCATCTCGTGCAGGAGGAGGGCGTGCGCTTCGTCCTGATGCTCGGCGGCGACACGGTGCCGGCGATCGCGCGGTTCCTCACGGAGACGAAGACGCTCGCCGCCACGCTCCTGCCGTCCGACCTCTCGCCCGACATCCCCTATCTCATCGCGCCGTGCGAGGTGCACCCGATCTATCTCGTCACCGGCGTCGACTGGATCGCCCGCAACCGGCCGGAGATGAAGCGCGCGGCGATCTGCGCGCAGAAGGATGCGCTGGGCCTGCCCTCGGTCGCGACCTACCGCGCGGCCTTCGAGGTCGCGGGCATCGACGTCGTGAAGGAGATCCTGTTCCCCGGCAGCCTGCAGGACGTCGACTCCATGATCGACGTGCTCCTGGAGAACGAGCCCGACATTCTCTGCTGGGACACGGCCTACGAGCCCTTCGTCCACGCGCTGACGGAGGCTGCCCACCGTCGCGGCTTCAGGGGCCAGCTCCTGTCGTGCACCTGCGACGACTACCCCGCCCTCGTCGCCCGCACGGGCGCCGACTTCATGGAGGGCTTCCTCTTCCACTTCCCGGATTTCGACGACCCGGCCCTGCAGGATCCGGGCGTCGGCTTCGCGCGGCCGCGGGCCTTCTTCGACGAGTTCAACCTGCGCTATCCCGGCGAGTGGAGCGCGGTGCCGTGGGAGTATTTCTCGATCCTCGACATGTGGCGAAAGGCCGTCGAGCGGGCGCAGACGGTGGAGACGGCGACCGTGCTCGGCGCGCTGAAGACCGGCGGCATCGGTCGCAACGTGTTCGGCGAGGCGCGCTGGTGGGGCGACGAGCTCTTCGGCATCGACCACGCGCTCGTCGGCAACTGGCCGGTCGTGCGGATAGAGTGCGGCAAGGCGCGCATCGTCGAGTTCGGCTCGATCCTCGACTGGTGGGACCGGCACGGCGAGGCGCTGGTGCGGCACATGCGCATCTACGGCCAGATGTGGGACCAGCGCTACGACCGGCTGATGGCCGGCCAGGCGGCGCCAGTGCCTCAGAACCCGCCGACGAGCTCCTGATGGAAGTCGCCGAGCGAGAGCTTCACGTGCTCGACCGCAGCCTCCACGTCGCGGTTCTCGATCGCCTGGCAGATCGAGCGGGCGTGCAGCTGGTAGTCGCGGATGCGGCCCGGTGAGAGCTTCGCGCGGCGCCTGATCGACCATTCGGCCGTCCGGTTCACGTGCTGGATGAGCCGGCAGAAGGCGAGCAGCAGCGGATTGCGCGAGCCCTTCGCGAGATGCAGATAGAGCTCGTCGTCGAGCCGCGAGAACGCCTCCCCGTCCACCGACACGGTCTGCAGCCGCGCCTCGATCGCCTTCATCGCCTCGATGTCGCGGCCGGTCATGTTGAGGACGGCGAGCCGCGCGATCTCGGGCTCCACGATCGAGCGCACGACGGCGAGCTCGAGCGGGCTCGTGATCTGCGACAGTTCGGGCAGGTCGGCGAGCTCCGGCCCGGCGGCGGCGACGGCCTGCGGCGCGGGCTTGTAGCGCACGACGGAACCCGATCCCGCGCGCCGCGCGATCACGCCGTGGCGCTCGAGAAGCTGCAGCGCCTGGCGCACGGTGGCGCGGGAGACGTCGTGCTCGGCGGCGAGCGCGCGCTCGGCCGGCAGCTTCGTGCCCGGCACGTAGCTGCCGGCGATGATCTCCGCGAAGAGGAGGTCGGCGAGCCGCCGCGCGGCCGCCGTCATCGGCGCGCCCGCGTCCCCCTCGGACGTCCAGGGCGGAGCAACCTGCAAGTTCATCGCCTGACTACCTCGCGGGCCCGGCGGCCCGCCTCCATGAAGTGCCCGCTCTATCTAGTCGGATGACCCGGAATCGCAAGCGGCCGCGCCCCGAGGAGCGCGGCCGCCGCGACGGAACGGGATTGTCGTCCCGGGGTCAGGCGACCGCCGACCGCGCCGGCTCGGTCTGCAGATAGGCCTCGAGCGAATCGTCCATCGCCTCGACCCACGGCGTGTGATGGGCCGGCGACATCGTGCCGGTCATCAGCGAGGCGTAGGAATTGTTGCGGAAGCCCATGATGTCCTCGTGCTTGTGGTGCTCCCACTCCATGAAGGTGCGGTTCACCCCTTCCACGTCGAACTCCGGGTAGTCCGTCAGCCCGATCAGCTCCTTCACGTTGTCGCCCTGGAACCAGATCGCGTCCTCGTCGGTCTCGAGGCTCTCCTCGCGGGCCCGCCAGGCGGCGCTGTCGGCCTCCATCTCCTCGCGCGAGGGCAGCTCGATCCGGCCGAGCATCACGTCGCGGGCGAACCACGCCTGCGCGTCGAACATGTTGAACGTGTAGAACTGGTCCTGCATGCCGAGATAGAAGAGCTTCGGGTTCCTCTCCCACACCACGCCCTTGTAGAGGCCGAGCGGCCAGAGACGGTTCGCCGTGACGAGCCTGAGGTCGTCCGGCAGGAACGGGAAGTGGTGCTTGTAGCCCGTGCACAGGATGATCGCGTCGATCTCCTTCGTCGAGCCGTCGGCGAAGAAGGCGGTCTTGTTCTGCACCTTCTGGAGGAGCGGGCGCTCCTCGAAGTTCTCGGGCCAGTGGAAGCCCATCGGCCGCGAGCGATAGGTCGTCGTGACCGAGCGCGCGCCGTATTTCCAGCACTGCGAGCCGATGTCCTCGGCCGAGTAGGAGCGGCCGACGATCAGGATGTCCTTGTCCTTGAACTCCAGCGCGTCGCGGAAGTCGTGGGCGTGCAGGATGCGGCCGTTGAAATGCGAGAAGCCGGGGAAGGACGGCACGTTCGGCGTCGAGAAATGGCCCGAGGCGACGACGACGTAATCGAACTCCTCGTCCTGCATGTGGTCCTTCACGAGGTCGTGCGACCGCACCGTGAAGCGGCCCGTCTCCTCGGAGTAGCTGACGTCGCGCACCGGCGTGCGGAAGCGGATCCAGTCGCGCACGCCGGCCTTCTCGACGCGGCCCTTGATGTAGTCCCACAGCACCGCGCGCGGCGGGTAGGAGGCGATCGCCTTCCCGAAATGCTCCTCGAACGTGTAGTCGGCGAACTCCAGGCACTCCTTCGGTCCGTTCGACCAGAGATAGCGGTACATCGAGCCGTGCACCGGCTCGCCGTACTCGTCGAGGCCGGTGCGCCAGGTGTAGTTCCACAGGCCGCCCCAGTCGTCCTGCCTCTCGAAGCAGACGACTTCGGGAATGTCCGCACCCTTCGCCGCGGCCGACTGGAAGGCCCTCAGCTGCGCCAGGCCCGACGGTCCGGCCCCGATGACGGCCACTCGCTTCTTCATCATGAAATTCCCCATGCAGTTGGTCGCTGCTCCGACGGGAGAGGGCCGCTTTAGACCAATTCTCTCCACCTCGCACCAGAAGAAAGCGTAGCAACAGCCCGCCCTCTTCCCAAGAAGAAAATTTCGTTCTCTTGGCGATTTTGTGTCGAACATGCCGCAGGGGCTTGCTATCGTCCCTCGTCGGCACCACCCGCGGACCGGGCTCGCGGATTGGTTCTTCACCGGCTGGAATTGGTCCAGAAGACATAACAGGGGACGCCAATTCCGGCCGCCAGAGCGCTCTAGATGGAGGAGTCGTCGTGTTCAGGAACTTGCTCAACGGCAGAATCGACCGCCGCCGCTTTCTGCAGTCTTCGGCCACGCTGGCGGCAGGCGCGGCGGTGGGCTCGCACTTCTCGACGAAGGCCTCCGCACAGGGCGGGAAGGTCGTGAAGATCGGCTTCCTCGCGCCGCTCACCGGACCGGTCGCGGCATGGGGAAAGCCCGGCCTCGACGGCTGCTCGATCTGGGCGGAATGGGTCAATTCCGAGGGCGTCGAGATCGGCGGCGAGCGCTACACGATCGAGTTCGTGTCCTATGACGACGAGTACGACCCCACGAAGGCGCGCACCGGGGCGACGCAACTGATCCTCGAGGACGAGGTCAAGTTCATCATGATGCTCGGCGGCGACCCGTGGCCCGCCGTCCAGCCCGTGGCGGAGCGGACGGGCATGCTCGTATCGACCCTCCTGCCTTCCGACCTGTCGCCCGAGACGACGACCCTCATCGCGCCGGCAGAGGTCCACCCGATCTACAACGTGACCGGCGTCGAGTGGCTCGCGCAGAACAAGCCCGACCTCAAGACGGCCGTCATCTGCGCCCAGGACGACGCGCTCGGCCTCCCGTCGGTCGCAACCTATCTCGCGGCGTTCGAGGCGGCCGGGATCGAGGTGCTCGAGGCGCCGCAGCTCTTCGACCCCGCGACGACCGATTTCGCGCCCGTCGTCACGAAGCTCATCGCGAAGAACCCCCAGATCGTCTGCCTCGACACCTGCTACGCCGACTACGTGCACCCGATCTGCGAGCAGCTCTTCCAGCAGGGCTACAAGGGCCAGATCATCTCCTGCACGGCCGATTTCTACGACAAGATCATCGAGAAGACCTCCAAGGAGTTCATGGAGGGCTTCGTCTTCCAGTTCCCCGACTTCGACGACCCCGCCCTCAACGGCGAGAACATCAATTTCCGCCGGCCGAACGAGTTCTACGAAGAGTATTCGCGCCGCTTCCCCGGCGAGTGGGGTGCGGTGAGCTGGGAGTACGCATCCGTCATGGATCTCTGGCTCGACGCGGCGAAGAAGGCCGGCTCCGTCGAGCCGGAGGACGTGCTCGCCGCGATGAAGGAGGGCGGCGTCGGCAAGCACGCCTTCGGCGAGGCCGAATGGTGGGGCGAGGACCTCTTCGGCATCGACAACGCCCTCGTGGGCGAGTGGCCGGTCGTCGTCATCGAGGACGGCAAGGCCGTCATCAAGGGCTTCGGCAACATCCCCGCCTGGTACAACCAGCACCGCGACCTGCTGATCAAGAGCATGGAGGCCCTCGGGCAGATGTACTACCAGCGCGGCTGAGCCTCCTCTCCCGCGACCGCCAAACGAGCCGCCCGGCCGCCGTCGACGAATGGCGGGCCGGGCCACCAGGGCGAATGAAGAGGGCTCCTCTCCCGATGCTGGAACTTCTCGCGCAGACAGCGCTGAATGCGACATACGCCGCAAGCTACATCGCCCTCGTCGCGGTCGGGCTCGTCCTGATCTTCGGCGTCATGGGCGTCATCAACTTCGCCCATGGCGAGCTCTTCATGCTCGGCGCCTACGCGGTGGTGGCGCTGTATGCGGACCTGCAACTGAACTTCATGATGGCGGTGATGGTCGGTCTCGCCTTCGTGGGCTGCGTCGGCCTTCTCATGGAGCGCGCGCTGTTCCGGCCGTTGCGCGACAATCCGCTCGGCGGCCTCGTCGCCTCCATCGGCTTCCTCCTGATCCTGCAGGCGCTCGTCGTGATGGGGTTCGGCGTGCGCATGGAGCACATACCCCCGGTCACGCAGGAGGTGATCGCCTTCTCCGACCGGGTGCGCTTCCCCCTATCGCGGCTTTACGTGGTGGTCGCGGCGGTCGTCCTGCTGACGGCGCTCTGGCTGTTCCTGAAGCGAACGCGCTTCGGCTGGGCGCTGCGGGCGAGCGCCCAGGATCCGGAGGCGGCGGCCCTCCAGGGCATCTCGATCAACCAGACCGCGAGGATCGCGATGTTCATCGGCGCGGGGCTCGCGGGCGTCGCCGGCGCGCTGACGGCGCCGCTCGTCTCGGTGAACCCGCTGATGGGCCACTCGGTGATCGTCACCGCCTTCATCGTCATCATCGTCGGCGGCATCGGCTCGCTCGAGGGCGCGGTCGTCGCGGCGGTCGCCTACGCCTTCGTCCACACGATCGTGACGACCTTCTACGACGGCGTCATCGCCGACATCGTCGGCCTGTCGCTCATGCTGCTCGTGCTCATCGTGAAGCCGCACGGCCTGTTCGGGACCGCCGAACGTGCCTAGGGCAAGCGCATGGACCCTGGGCTGGCTTGCGCTGGCGGTCGCCCTCGTCCTTCTCCCGCAGGCGCTGAGCTTCTCGCAGCAGGAGATCCTCGTCTTCCTGACGATCAACGTCCTGCTCGTGTCGTCCTATAGGCTCCTGACGCTGACCGGCGAGTGGTCGCTCGGCCACGCGGTGATCATGGGGGTCGGCGCCTATGCCTCGGCCCTCGTCACGAAATGGACGGGCCTTTTCGTGCCCCTGTCGATGCTGGTCGGGGCGCTGACGGCGGCGGCCGTCGCCTGGGTCCTGAGCTTCCCCCTCTTCCGGATGAAGGGCTTCTACTTCCTCATCGGCTCCTTCGCGGCCGGCGAGATCATCCGGCTCCTGTGGAAGCGCTTCCAGGATCCGTTCGGCGGCGCGAAGGGCCTGAAGCGGATCGAGCCGATGCCGAACCTCGATCTCGGCTTTCACCACTTCGACTTCTTCCTGCCGACGAACTATTACTACTTCGCGCTCGTCGCCGTCGGGATCTGCCTCTGGCTGATGTGGCGGGTCGAGCGCTCGCCGATGGGCCTCGCCTTCCACGCCGTGCACTGGCAGGACAAGCTGGCGCAGGCCTCCGGGATCAACGTGCGCGGCTACCGCATGCTCGCCTTCGTCCTCGCCTCGGGCTTCGCCGGCCTCTCCGGCGCGCTGCTCGCCCACTATATCGGCACCATCAACCCGGGCAGTTTCGGGGTCGAGCAGATGGTCTTCATCCTCACCTGGGCGATCGTCGGCGGCACCTCGACCTTCTACGGCCCGATCCTCGGCGTCGTCGTGCTGACGATCCTCAACGAGATCGTGCTGCGGGGCATGGGCTTCGAGCAGGCCCGGCCGCTGATCTACGGCTTCATCCTCATCCTGTCGGTGCTGTTCCTTCCCAAGGGCCTCGAGAGCCTCGTGCAGGGGGCGATGGCGCGCTGGCGCGTCGCCGCTCCCCGCCCGGCGCCGGTCGAGCGGGAGAAGCAGGCATGAGCGCCCCCCTCATCTCGGTCGACGAGCTGACGATGCGCTTCGGCGGCCTGACGGCCGTCGACCATCTGAGCTTCGACGTCTCGGAAGGCACGATCCACGGCCTGATCGGCCCGAACGGCGCCGGCAAGACGACCACCTTCAACATGATCTCCGGCTTCTACCGCCCGACCGGCGGCCGGATCACCTTCGCGGGCGAGCCCATCTCCGGCCTGCCGATGCACGAGGTCGCACGGCGCGGCCTGGTGCGCACGTTCCAGCACTCGACGCTCTTCAACGAGCTCAGCGTCATCGACAACGTGCTCGTGGGGACGCACATGCTCTTTCCCCCGCGCCTCGTGGCGGCGATCCTCGGCCGCGACGGGGCGAGCCGGCGGGCCGCCCGGGAGCGGGCGGAGGAGGCGCTCTCCTTCTTCGGCCTCCACCACCTCGCCGACGAGCTTGCCGGCGAGCTGCCGCACGGCCACCAGCGGGCGCTCGGCATGGCGATCGCGACCGCGGCGCGGCCACGGGCCGTGCTCCTCGACGAGCCCTTCACCGGCATGAACGGCGAGGAGACCCGCCGCATGATGGAGCTGATGCGCAAGCTCAAGGCGTCGGGCGTCACGATCCTCATCGTCGAGCACGACATGCAGGCGATCATGGGCCTGTGCGACAGCATCACGGTGATGAGCTTCGGCCGCCTTCTGGCGGAGGGGACGCCGGCCGAGATCCGGCGGAACCCGAAGGTGATCGAGGCCTATCTCGGAGGCACGCCGCATGCTGCTTGAGGTGAAGGGCGCCTCCGTCGCCTACAACAAGGTCGTGGCGATGCGGCAGGTCTCGATGCAGGTGCCGGAGGGCGGCATCGTCACGATCATCGGCGCGAACGGCGCCGGCAAGACGAGCACGCTCCGCGCGATCTCCGGCCTCGTGCGCCTCTTCGCGGGCGAGATCCACTTCGGCGGGCGGCGCATCGACGGCCTGCCGCCCGAGAAGATCGTGGCGGCGGGCATCGCGCACGTGCCGGAGGGCCGCCGCGTCTTCCCGCAGATGACGGTCGAGGAGAACCTGCGCACCGGGGCCTTCCTGCGGCGCGACCGCCAGGAGATCGAGACGGACCTGGAGAAGGTCTTCGCACGGTTTCCCCGCCTGAAGGAGCGGCGCAGGCAGCTCGCCAGCACCATGTCGGGCGGCGAGCAGCAGATGCTGGCGATCGGCCGGGCGCTGATGGCGAAGCCGCGGCTCCTCCTGCTCGACGAGCCCTCGATGGGGCTCGCGCCGGTCATCGTCGAAGAGATCGCCCGCATCATCAAGGAGATCGCGGCCGGCGGCGTGCCGGTCATCCTGGTCGAGCAGAACGCCGAGCTCGCCTTGTCGCTCGCCGATTACGCCTATGTGCTGGAAACCGGAAACCTCGCCCTCGAGGGCCGGGCCAGCGAGTTGCACGAGAACGAACATGTCCGCCGCGCCTATCTCGGCATCTGACGCGGGAAGCGATCCCGAGCTGCGCGCGGCGCGGGCCGCCGGCTGGCGCGGCTGCGACCTCGCCTGGGAGCGGCTTCAGGAAGAGGCGGGCGCGGCCTGGCGGGAGGGGCGGCAGGACGCCGCCGTCCGGGCGTGGCGGCGCGCCTGGCGCATCGCCTTCTGGCGCCTCGCGCGCGACGACCCGCGCTTCGCCACGAGCCTCGCCAACGCCGCGCTGGCAGACCGGCTCGCCGGCCGGGAGGCGCGCGCCGCGCGCCGCTACGAGCGCGCCATGGCCCTATGGGAGAAGGTGCCGATATGGCTCGAGGGCGCGGAGATACGCCCCCGCGCCCGCAGCTCCATGTTCCACCTGCGGATGGAGGCGCGACACCGCGACACCTACAGGGCGAACGCGCTCGCCCGTCTCTCCCGCTTCGTCGAGGAGGCGCAGGAGGCGTCGCGCTGCGCCTGGGCGGGGGAGCCGTGCCCCCACCGGCTCATCACGCGCTGGCGGGGCGAGAAGCCCTCGGTGTTCGACGACACCCGCAAGCTCCTCGCCGCGGCGCTCCTCATCTGCGTGCCGGAAGGGCCTCACGCCGATGCGTAATTGCCCTTCACGCGCTCCTTCGTAGGATCGAAATGCGGGAACCGGACGACCTTCGCGGGGATGCGCTTCTGCTGGCCGTCGAGCTGACCGACCTCGAGCTCCGTGCCGATCGCGGCATGGGTGACGTCGAGCCTGGCGAGCGCGATGGCCTTGCCGAGGATGGGCGAGCGCACGGCCGAGGTGATCTCGCCGACCTGGGCGCGGCCGACCCGCACGCAGTCACCGTGCGACGGCACGAGGCCACCCTCGAGGTCGAGCCCGACGAGGGCGCGGACGGGGTGGGCCTTGCGCTCCTCGATCGCCGCGCGGCCGATGAAGTCGTCCTCCTTCGACTTGAGCGGCACGGTGAAGCCGATGCCCGCCTCGAACGGGTTCGTCTGGTCACAGAACTCGAGCCCCGCGAAGACGAGCCCCGCCTCGATGCGCAGGATGTTCAGCGCGTCGAGACCGAGCGGCTTCATGCCGTGCGGCTCCCCGGCCTTCCACACAGCGTCGAAGACGGCCTTCGCGTCGCGCGGGTGGCAGAAGATCTCGTAGCCGAGCTCGCCCGTGAAGCCGGTGCGGGACACGACGACGGAGATGCCGTCGAAGGCGCCGATGCGGGCGACCGTGAAGCGGAACCAGCCGAGCTCCTCGATCGAGGGTTGGGTCGGCGGCGTCCAGATGACCTCCTTCAGGATGTCGCGGCTCTTCGGCCCCTGGACGGCGATGTTGTGGAGCTGGTCGGTGGAGGACCGCACCCACGCCTCGAGCCCGAGCTTCTCCGCCTGTTCGCGCATCCAGATGCCGGAAAGGTCGCTGCCGCCGATCCAGCGGAAGTTGTTCTCGCCGAGCCGGAAGACGGTGCCGTCGTCGATCATGCCGCCATGCTCGTAGGTGACGGCGGTGTAGACGACCTGGCCGACGGAGAGCTTCTTCATGTCGCGCGTGACGCAGAGCTGCAGGAGCTTCTCGGCGTCCGGCCCCGTCACCTCGTACTTGCGCAAGGGGGAGAGGTCCATGACGGCCGCGGCGCGGCGGCAGGCCCAGTATTCCTCGATCGCGCCGAGCCCGGTGATCTGCCGGGGCAGCCAGTAGCCGTTATACTCGACGAAGTCGCGCGTGTGCCGGGCAAAGCTCCCCTGGAAGCCCGTCTCCTTCGTCATCTTGAGGTCGGCGTCGGCGGTCATGCGGAATCCCTTGGCTCTCTTGAAGCTCTCCTTCTCGTCGTAGACGCGGACCTGGATGTCGGTCGGGTTCCAGCCGTTCGCGGCGTCGATGTCGGAGGGGCAGGCGGTGGAGATGCAGACGAGATCGGTCAGCGCCCTGAGGAGCACGTAGTCGCCGGGCCGCGACCAGGGCTCGTCGGCGATCAGCGCGTTCTCGTGGTCGATGGCCGTGTTGTAGAAGAAGTTCGCCGCCGGCCAGCCGGCGCGCGGCGCGAGGCCGTAGGCCTCCATCTCCCTGTTGATGTTGTCCGTGCAGTTGACGTGGCCGGGATAGCCCATGTCCTCGTAGTAGCGGGCGTAGCAGGCGAGGCCGAACGTGTCGTGCCGGCCGACCGTGTCCTGCACCACCTCGACGAGGGGCTTCTGCTCCAGGGAGAAGTACTTCGAGTGCGTGCCGGGGCCGGGATAGGCGGCGCCCATCAGGCTGCGCGTCGTCGTCGGATCGATGTCGGAGATCCGGCCCTTCTCGAGCGCCCTCATGTCGAGCGCCTGGAAATCCGAGCACTCGCGGCCCTGCACGTCGAGGATCTGGATGAACTGCCCGGCCCTAACCTCGTAGGCCTTCGCGAAGCCCGGCAGGATGTTGAGGTCGGCGAGCGGATCGGCGAGCGGCGCGGTCGGCATCACCTTGCGCTTGCCGGCCGCGGGGTTCGCGCGACGCACGTAGAGGACAATCTCCGTCGGCGTCGCCTGCTCGTCGACGGCCATCGGGCCGCCAGGCGCCGCGACGATCAGGAGGCCGGCCGCGGAGGCGACGAAGCTCTCGCTGTCGCCCGGGCGCGAGGCGTCGCCGAAGACGCGGGCGCAGCGGGCGGTGCCCAAGTTCAGCCCCTCGCGCTCGAGCGTGCGCCTGAGGCTCGCGGCCGTTTCCTCGTCCGAGGAGAAGATCGCCTGCAGCCCGGTCGGCACACCGGCATCCGGCGCGCCGAACATGGCCGGCTCCGCCCGCCCGTCGGCCGTGAAGAGCACGATCTCGCAGACCTGCAGTCCCTCTCGGTCGACGACGGTGATCTCGTCGCCGGCCTCGATCCGCACCGTGCGCGAGCCGCCGCCCGGAACGGGATGGCGCTCCATGCCCGGCGGCAGGATCGGAATGCCCGGCGTCAGGATCGCGCCGAGGGCGGAGGGCCTTTCGAATTCGGGGCGCACATTCATCTCGCTCGTCCCTGTCGCATGCGCGGCGACCGCCGCTTTCCGAGGAGTGTGCGGCGCCCGAATCGGCGTTGTGAAGAAGAATTGTTTCGGCGTCAGGGCCAGGAAAGCTGATGGCAGACGACCGGCGCCACCTTCCCCCGCTCGACTACCTCGTGGCCTTCGAGGCGGCGGCGACCCGCGGCGGCTTCACGGCGGCGGCCGAGCACCTCAATCTCAGCCAGGCGGCAATCAGCCGAAAGGTCCGGCTTCTCGAGGATCATCTCGGGCGTCCGCTCTTCCTGCGCGGGCACCGCTTCGTCACGCTCACCCGCGAGGGTCGGACCCTGCTCGAGAGCGTCGCGCCCGCCCTCGACGCGATCGCCCAGGCGACCGGGCGGATCCGAGCCGCCGAGGACGGGCGAAGCGTGGCGATCGCCGCGACGAACTCGGTCGCCGCGTTGTGGCTCATGCCGCGCATCCAGGATTTCCGGCGGCTCCACCCCGAGATCGAGATCCGCCTCGTCTCCTCGGACGACGACGAGGAATGCCTGTCGCCCGACATCGACCTCTGCATACTCCGCGGCGAGGGCGCCTGGCCCGGCCACGAGGGCGCGATGCTGCTCGACGAGGAGATTTTCCCCGTCGCCTCCCCGGCCTATCTCGCCGGCGCCCCGGCCCTGGCGGCACCGTCGGATCTCCCGGCGCACACGCTGATCGAGGTCGCGAGCCACCACGACGAGTGGCTCCGGTGGCGCGGCTGGCTGGAGCGCAGCGGCGTCCCGGCGACACCGCCCGCGCGCACCCTCACCGTGAACACCTATCCGCTCGCCGTCCAGGCGGCGGCGGACGGGCTCGGCGTCGCGCTCGGCTGGCGTCACCTCGTCGACCGGGAGCTCGAGCGGGGCGTCCTCGTACGCCCGCTCCGGCACAGCGTCGCCACGACCTCCGGCTATTATCTGCTGGCGCGCGCCGGACGGCCACTCCCGGAGGCCGCCGCCACCTTGCGAAGCTGGCTCAGTGAATCGCGATGAGCACGCGGTTGCGACTGCGAGGAACATATTTATACTCGCAAGAAACAAGGGCGCCCGTCGACGGCGCGGCCCCCAGGGGGATCAACGGCGCCGGCCGACCGGCCCGCGCCACGGACGAATGGGGAAAATCGGCCCGGCGGCAGAGTTCGCGAGGGCCTTCGCATCGGATGAAGGAGGAGTTCTCCGAATGCTTGTAGAGGGGATCAAGTCCCGGCCTGTCTATGGGGTCCTGGCGCCGCAGCCGGGCCTTTCTCACATCATCGTCGCCGAAGGCGAAGGCGCCGAGGCGGTGCTGCGCATGGCCGAGGCCGCGCCGGCCGGTTTCTTCGCCAAGTCGCACCTGATCTTCGTGCCGAGGGGAGGCGACCGACCCGACCGCGCGGACGGCCTTCGCGCGCTCGGTGCCGCCGATTTCCAGTCGGTCGGCTCGCCGGCCGACGCGGCCGCGGCCGTGGCGACGCTCCTGCGCGACGCGAAGATGGGGACGCAGGTTTACGTCACCGGCACGGAGGGGCTGATCGGCCTCGTCGTGCAGGCGGCAGAGACGGCCGGCATCGACCATGCCTCGATCCACACCGAGCACCGCGGCTCGATGGCGCGGCGCGTGCAGTGCGTGCACTGCAAGGGCATCACGGAAAACGTCACCACCCAGCCCGTGAAGTGCTCGCATTGCGGGCTGACGCTCCTCGTGCGCGACCACTACTCGCGCCGGATCGGGGCGTTTCAGGGTGTCTGCATCGACGCTGAGGAACCGGGCACGGCGCCTCGGCCGGAGGAGCTGTTCAAGTGAATCGTGGCGAAGGCAAGCTGAGCGTGGTCGTCGACCGGGTCGACACGATCACGCCCATGATCAAGCGTTTCTCCTTCCGGGCGCGGGACGGCGGCGAACTGCCGCGCTTCTCCGGCGGCGCCCACGTGATCGTCGAGATGCCCGACGGCGAGATCCTGCGCCGCAACCCCTACTCGCTGATGAGCGATCCCGCCGATCCGAGCCGCTACGCGATCAGCGTCAGGCGGGACGAGGCCGGGCGCGGCGGCTCGCGCTTCATGCACGAGAAGGTGCGGGAGGGCATGGAGCTGACGATCTCGATGCCGGTGAACATGTTCCCCTCCGACCGGCGGGCGCGCAAGCACCTCCTGCTGGCGGGCGGCATCGGGATCACGCCCTTCGTTCCCCACATACTGGAGCTCGCCGCGGCCGGAGCCGCGTTCGAGCTGCACTACAACGTCCGGACGCGCGAGCAGGGCGCCTATGCAGAGGATCTCGCCCGGCGCTTCGGCGACCGCGTGCACGTCTACGAGACGGATCTCGGCGAAGGCTTCGACCTCGACGCGATCCTGTCCGACCAGCCGCTCGGCACGCATCTCTATGTCTGCGGCCCGAAGGGCATGATCACCGACGTCATCGGGCGCGCCTCCGAGTTCGGCTGGCCCGGACAGAACGTCCACTACGAGGAGTTTCTCGCGCCGCAGCCCGGCAAGCCCTACCAGGTCGAGCTGGCGCGCTCCGGCATCACGGTCGAGGTCGCCTCGCATCAGAGCCTGCTCGAAGCCATCGAGGCGGCCGGCGTCGACGCACCCTATCTCTGCCGCGGCGGCGCCTGCGGCCAGTGCGAGACGGCCGTCGTCTCCTGCGACGGCCAGATCCTGCACAACGACCACTACCTCACCGACGAGGAGAAGGCGTCGGGAGAGAAGATCATGGTGTGCGTCTCGCGCTTCGAGGGTCGCCGCCTCGTGATCGACCGCTAAGGAAGGACCCTGGCCATGACGATCGTCTTCAACGAAGAGACCTTCCGGGACGACTTCACGTTCCGCAACAGCCCCGTCGCGATCAAGCGCTTCCCGTTCCCGTTCCACGAGGACCGGTACATGTACTCGGTGAATATCGAGCCGCATGTGAAGACGGCGCCGGGATCGGTCTACGAGCACGCCTTCGACGTCGACGAGCACTACGTCGCGGAAATGCGCGACCGCGAGCTCGTGCTCGCGGAGGATCCGCTGCGCTGCCAGTCGCTGCCGCACATGGAGCTCGCCGGCTGGGACCTCCTCGAGCTCATCATGACCTCGAAGGCCGAGGACTATCCCGACCTCTTCGAGCTCTATCGCGACGGTGACAGCTGGCGGTGGATCAACCGTCCTCTCGGCATCGACGACAGCTTCACCTTCGGAGACGCCTCCACCCTGCCCTACGGGCCGATGGAGTACATCACGCGGCAGACGCAGGGCGACTTCGCGCTCCTCGACCAGCGCGACGGCAATCTCTGGATGGACGCCGGCATCGTGACGACCCAGGCCGACTGGTCGCTCGACTTCGACATCGGCATGAACTTCTTCGAGTGGCACGGGCCCGTGCCGCTCGCGCACGACATGCGGGTGTTCGAGCGGGCGCTGAAGTTCCTCCTGAACCTGCAGCACGGCAAGCCGGCGCGGCGCCTCAACTGGACGATGACGATCAACCCGCGGCTCGACACGAGCCCGGAGAACTACCACAAATGGGGGACGGACCGTGCGACGGTGACGCCCGAGAACGTGGGCAACCTCGTGCATCTTCGCGTCGAGCTCCAGACGTTCTGGCGCCTGCCGCGCTCGAACGCGATCGTCTTCCCGATCCGCTGCTACCTCATCAAGATGGACGAGCTCGTCACGGTGCCGAAATGGGCCAAGCGCCTGCACCGGGTGCTGAAGACACTGCCGCCCGAGCTCATCGACTACAAGGGGCTGAGCCGCTACCACGGCATGACCGTCGAGTGGCTCTCCCGATATGACGACGGCTCGCCAACCTCGCCGGGGTTCTTCCCCGACGACTGGCAGGACTTCCAGCGATAGGAACGGGCCGACTGATCGACATCACCCGGAGGGGGCCGGACGCCGCCCCCTTCCTTCACGCGGGGGCGGCAGCGCGCCGGGCATGAACTCGATCCTCTTCGGAACGGCCGCCGCCCTCTCCTGGGGCCTGCACGACCTCCTGATCCGCTTCATCGGCCGCGGCCTCGGCAGCGTCACGGCCCTCATGAGCGTGCTCGCCATCGGCGCGGTCGGCCTCGGCGCCGCCGTGCTCCTGCTCGGCATCCCGCTCAGCATCGAGCCCGGCCGGCTCTGGCTGCCGGCGCTCAGCGGCCTCGCCTATGCCGTCGCCTGCCTCGGCCTCTACCGGGCGATCGCCATAGGTCCCTTCGCGCTCGTCGCGCCGATCATCGCCTCCTATCCCGTGCTGTCCGTCGCATGGGCCATCGCCGCCGGCACGAAGCCGGCGATCCTCGACCTCGTCGCCACGGCGGCGATCGTGGGCGGCGTCGCCATCGTCGCCCGCTACGGCCGGAGCGAGGACACCGCCGCGGACGGGCCGCGCCCCGGCACCACCGGCCAGGCGATCGTCGCCGCGCTCTGCTCGAGCGCGGGCTTCGCCGTCGCCTTCGCCGCCGGCCAGGCCGCGACCGACAGCCAGCACGAGATCGCGGTGACCGCCATCGCGCGTGTCGTCGCGGTGCTCGCCGTGCTGCCGCTCTTCGCGGCCCAGCCGCGACACGAGCGCTATCCCACGGGCGGCCGGCGATACCTGCCCCTCATCGCGCTGATCGCGACGCTCGATGTCGCGGCCATCGCCTTCGTCGTGACGGCTGGCAGCCTGCCCTCTCCGGAGATGGCGGCTGTCGTCGCCTCGGGATTCGGCGTCGTCACGATCCTGCTCGCCAGGCTGTTCCTGAAGGAGCCGATCAATCTGGTGCAGGGCGTCGGGATCGCGATGGTCTTCGGCAGCGTCATGATGCTCGCGGCGCGCTACTGAGCCACCGGTCTCAGGGTCTGCCCGTCCGCCGCCTCGAACACGGCCGCCTCGCGGGCGAGCGCACCCTCCACGCCTTCGAAGCTCGCCCAGTCGCGGCGGAAGTCGCCGAGCGCCACCAGGCGGCCGCCCGCGAAGAAGCCGAAGAGCGTCAGCCCCCCCGCCCGAGCGAGCGAGGCGCGCTCGTCCTTCCCCCAGTGCCCGCCGAAGGGGCATGCCAAGGGCGCGATCTCGGTTTCCGCCACGCCTTCGGCGATCCGCACCTCGTCCCAGACGAACGGCGCGGCCGCCTCGAGCGGGCGCGTGTGGCCGTCGAGAGTCGAGCGGGCCCAGTCCCGCAGGGCCGCCGAGAGCTCTCCCCGCTCGCGGCAGACCTCGTACCGGCTCCAGCCGTACCAGATCGCCACCAGCGCCGTCACGACGAGACACGCCGCGATGACCGGCTTCTGCGGCACCGAGGCGAGGGCACTTCTGTAACTCATGGAAACGGCCTTCTCACGCGACGCGGCCGGCGGGCAGGGCCCGCCGGCCAGGTCGATTCTCGCACGCCCGTACCCGGGTCAGTAGGCGTTGATGGCCGCGCGCGTGGCCTCGCCCGAGGCGTCCGCGTCCATCTCGTGCTGCAGCTCCACCTTCTCGTTGCGCAGCTGCGCCCAGTGAAACCAGATCCAGAACGCGAGGCCCGCGATGTAGAGCGGCACCTCGGTTCCCTGGAAGGGGTAGATCGCGCCGATCTCGGCGAGGTCCACGGCCCAGCTCGTCAGTCCGTTGGTCGACATCGAAGTCCTCTCCTGTGAGACGTGAACAGACGGTTCAGCGCACCATCAAACCTTCGGCCTGCCGGACCTCCTCGACCGCGGCGAGGTAGGCCTGGTTGGCCTCGAAATCGAGCCCCTCGAGCTCGACCTTCCGCGGGATGCGCAGAATGCCGAACGAGTTGAGGACCGTGGAGATGATCCAGGCCGGCAGGAAGCCGAGAACGCCGAACATGATGACCGCGCCCAGGAAGTTGCCGACGGGGTTGATCACGGCGTAGCCGGCATAGGGCGAGGAGGGCTGGCCCCAGAGCATGAAGCCCGCGATGACGACGCCGAGGAACCCGGCATAGCCGTGCACCGCGACGGCACCGACCGCGTCGTCGATCTTGAAGGTGCGCTCGACGAAGTAGTGCAGCTTGTAGGCGGCGAACGCGCCGATCGCGCCGATGAACATCGCCTGGATCGGATGGTAGAGGTCGTTGCCCGCCGACGCCGCGATGATGCCGGCGAGCCCCGCCGAGTATGTCCAGAAGGCGTCGCCCTTCGAGACGACGTAGCCCATCAGCAGGCCGCCCGAGAGCGACATCAGGAAGTTGAAGGTGATCGCCGAGAGCGTCGTCGGCGCGAGATAGATGTTCGTCGCCGTCCAGGTCTCGCCGGTGATCACGCCGTCGATGCCCTCGGGCGAGATGATCGGGATGTTGCAGGCGGCATAGAAGCCCCAGAAGCCCGTGTAGATCAGGAACAGGCCGAGCGTCGCGAGCCAGGGGTTGTGCGGCGGGATGTCTCGCGCCGTCCCGTCCGGCCGGAACTTGCCGATCCGTGGCCCCAGCACCACGAGCACGCCGAGGGCGAAGCCGCCGGCGATCGCGTGGATGACGCCCGAGGCGTAGGCGTCGTGATAGCCGAGCACCTTCACCATCCAGCCGCCGTAGTGCCAGCCCCAGGCCGCGTCGATGATCCAGGTGCAGGAGCCGATCACCACCGCGAGGATCCAGAACGCGCCCGACCGTATCCGCTCGATCACGGAGCCCGATACGATCGAGGCCGCGGTCCAGGAGAACAGGAGGAAGGCGGCCCAGAACACGCCGTTGATGTGGTCCTGAAGGTTCGTGCCCATTGCCGGATCGAAGGCACGGGCGCCGCTCGCCGCCTCGAACTCGATCCCGCCCGTGATGAAGGGGCCGTTCGGGAAGGCGAAATAGATCCACCAGCCGAAGAAGAAGAAGGTGATGGTCACCAGCGGGATGCACATCGTGTTCTTCATCAGCGTGTGCAGGTGGTTGCGCCGGCGACTCGCTGCGACCTCGTAGAGGCAGAACCCGACGTGAATCAGGAACATGAAGACCACGGTCACCCAGTAGTAGAACTCGGTGAACAACGTGGTCAGGGCGTCGAGATTGTTTCCCAATGGATCCCCCTGGTGCATCGGCCCGGCCGCGGGAGGCTGCCTCCTCCATCATGGCCGGTGGTCTGATCTCGTCTTCGGGGGAGATGGGACGTCGACGGAACAACGGGCGGCCTCGAGCCTGTCCAGCTGCCGTCCCGCGGTCGGGTGATGCGGCCTTCAACCGCATGACCGAGGCGCCGTTCCCCCCTCGAACTTTTTTTCTTGTTAGGCATCATCCGACAGGCCCTTTTGATATTGCAAGCGCAACTTGATCAAGCGCTTAAGCTTTCGGCTGCCTAGTTCTTGGGCGGACAGCCTCGTGCGCCGCCGCGGGTCCTCCGGCCGCCGTAGCGTCACGCGCAACTCTGACGCGAGAGGCCGCCGCGCCTCGGCAGTCGCGGCGGCCCCGTCATGATCGGCGGCGGGCGACCCGCCGCTGGTGTCTCACCCGTGCGGGTGGGTCTTGTGCCACTTCGCGAAGTCACGGGCTTCGTGGCGCGTGCCGTACCAGATCGAGCCGGCCACGAGGACGACGGCGACGAGCAGCCAGAAACCCGTGCCGAGGCCGCTGCCGGCAAAGGTGAAATAGGCTTCGGCGCCGTCCCAGGAGGTGAGCGGGGAAGAGTTCATGATGGTCTCCTGCTTGCGTTGATGCTCGGCTCACTGGGCCGGGACGGGTTTCGCGGCCGCCATCCCGCCGTCCTCATCCGAAGCGGACGGAGCCATCCGGACGAGCCCCTCGGGATAGGCCTCGACCGGCACCTCGACCGCGTCGAGCCCCATGATCTCCACGTCCCTCGGCACGCGCAGGACGCCTGCGGCCTTCATCACCGCCGAGATCGCATAGCCGGGGATGAAGCCCAGCGCGCCGAGGACGACCAGGCCGACCACCTGCCCCGTCAGCGAGACAGCCGGCATCCCGTCCACATTGGGGTAGCCCGAGGCGAAGAGGCCCATGGCGAGCACGCCCCACGCGCCGCCGAAGCCGTGCACCGCCACCGCGCCGACCGCGTCGTCGATGCCCCGCTTCTCGAGGAAGAGCGCCACCATCGGCGCCATCACCCCGCCGGCCATGCCGATCGCGAAGGCCAGCGGCGGGTACCAGACGTCGAGGCCGGAGGCGGCCGAGATGATGCCCACGAGGCCGCAGGACATCATCCAGAACGGATCGCGCGTCTTCACCCAGCCGCCGATGATGCCGCCGGTGAAGCCCATCAGCGTGTTGAAGGCGAAGGCGGAGAGCGTCGCCGGCTGGCCGTAGATGTTCGTCCACTGCGCGCCGCCATTGTAGATGATGCAGCCGCCGAGGAACCCGAAGAAGCCGACGATGATCAGCATCAGCCCGACCACCGTCAGCGGCACGGAGTGGGCCTTCAGGGCGTTGATCGACCCGTCGGCGTTGTACTTGCCGTGGCGGGGGCCGAGATTGAGGAGGATGCCGAGCGTGAAGGCGCCGGCGATCAGGTGCACGCAGCCGGCCGCGCCGACATCGTGGAAGCCGAACTGGACGGTCAGCCAGCCGTCGGGATGCCAGCCCCAGGCGGCGCCGAGGATCCAGACGGCGGAGCCCAGCACGATCGCGAGAACGAGGAAGGCCGTGAGCCTGATCCGCTCGATCACCGCGCCCGACGCGATCGAGGCGGTCGTGGCGGCGAAGAGCGCGAAGGCCGCCCAGAAGATGCCCGTGGCGTTGTCGGTCAGGTTCGGCCCCATCGCCGCGGACCACGGCAGCGCGACCTCCGAGCCCTCCGCGATCGTGAAGCCCGACGGGAAGGCATTGTAGATCCACCAGCCGAAGAAGAAGAAGGTCGGCACCACGAAGGCGAAGGCGAGCAGGTTCTTCGTGCCGGCCGCCAGCACGTTCTTCGCGCGCGAGGCCCCCATCTCATAGGCGAGGAAGCCGGCGTGGATGGTGATCATCAGCGCCGTGCACCACCAGTAGAAGATCTCCATGTTGATGGTGTTCGACATTCCGGCACCCGCTTCGAGCGCGGCCACCTTCTCCCCCAGTTCCAAAAGCTGCTGTTCCATGCAGGTCTCCTTCGTTCCCCGTTCGGCCGCTGTCGCAGACGGGCAGCCGTTTCCTCTCAAGCTTCGTTGATGCCTGAGAAGAAACCACGAGGACTATGCGAGATGCATGCCAGCGCCGGCACCGGGCGAGACGCCGGGTGTGCCGGGTGGGGAAAGCTCAGGCAATTCAAGGGAGGAGGCCCGCTTTACCCCGTCACGGAGTCCGGCCGGCGGGGCCTTCGCGGCCGGTCCGGACGCGGACATCGTGCCGGTGGGCCCGCCGCTCATGATGCCGGACGCTTTATTTTGTGCAGACCTGCACAACAAGTGCTCGTTTCGCACGGTATAGGCGGCAGGACATCCCGCCTGCCGAAAGGATCGACAAGAACAGGAACGGCTTCCACCTGCGGTGCGCTCTCGAAGCTTCCGTAGAGGAATCTAGACCGACGCACGGAAGCGGCGGCGCCCATCCGGCGGCTCTCCAGTGGAGAGGCTCCGGAAAGACGCCGCCGCTCGGCAGGCATCGGTTCCGGCGGGCGGGCCCGCCGGGCGCTTCAGCGCGGATCAGCCCTTGGCCGTGCGCTTCTTCTTGTCGGGATCGTCGAAGGGCAGCGGGTGGGCGGCCGCCTTGATCGCGCCGCTCTTGTTGCGGACCTCGAGCGGCGTCCCCTCGGCGGCGCAGTCGACGTCGAGCCGGGCGATCGCCATCGCGCGCTTGGCGAGCGGCGAGTACATGCTGCAGGTCGACACGCCGACCTTCCTGCCGTCGCGCCAGATCTCCGCGCCCTCGTCGGCGGGCTCGTTGCCCTCGAGCAGGACGCCGTAGATCTTGAAGCGCTCCTTGCCCTTCAGGCGGTAGTGCTCCTCGGCGCCGCGGAAGCCCGTCTTGCCGGGGCTGACGGTGAAGTCGAGGCCGAGCTCCCACAGCGTGTCGCCGGGGCCCTCGTTCTCGAACGGGTACATCTGCGAGTTGTCGTAAGGGTAGAAGAGCAGGTAGCTCTCGACGCGCAGCATGTCGAGCGTCGTGAAACGGCAGGGGATGATGCCCATCGCCTTGCCCTCGTCGACGATCCGGTCCCAGATCGCCGGCGCGTCCTGGCCGCGGCAGAAGATCTCGTAGCCGCGCTCGCCGGTATAGCCCGTGCGCGAGATCATCGCCGGCAGGCCGAAGAGCCTCGTCTGCATGTGGTGGAAATAGGGAAGCTCGCGGATGCCGGCGACGTGCTTCTCGAGGTAGTCGACCGCCAGCGGGCCCTGGAGCGACAGGTCGTGGAGGTTGTCGTCGAAGCGGATCGACACGTCCTTGCCGACGGCCGCGCGCTGCAGCTCCTCGTGACCGGTGCCGGAGCCGTGGACGACGAGCCACGAGTTCGGGCCGGTGCGGTAGAGGATGCAGTCTTCCGTGAACTTGCCGGCATCGTTCAGCATGCAGGCATAGGCCGACTTGCCGGGGTAGATCTTCTCCACGTCGCGGGTCGTGGCGAGGTCCAGGATGTGGCTCGCATGCGGCCCGGTCACGTGGACCTTCTTCAGGCCCGACACGTCCATCAGACCCGCCTTCGTGCGGATCGCGACATACTCCTCGTCCTGGTCCTTGTCGTAGGTCCAGGCCGTGCCCATCCCGTTCCAGTCCCCGAGATCGGAGCCTAAGGCCCTGTGGCGGTCGGCGAGCGCCGAGAATCTCCAGCTTCTGGTCATGTGTCCGTCCCCAGTTCAGAAGTTCTTGTTGAAGTTCGCTGCGCGTCCGGCAGGCCTCAGCAGTCGAGCGTGTGATCGCGCTCCCACTGGGTCAGGTGTCCGCAATAGCTGTTCCATTCCTCCGTCTTCTTCGCGAGGAAGGAGGGGATGAAGCCGCCGAGCCTTTGCTTCAGCATCTCGTTCTTCTCGAGCGTCCGCAAGGCGTCGAGCAGGTTGAGCGGAAGCTTCTTGGCATCCGTCACGGTGTGCCCGTGCGTGTACATGTTGATGTCGAGGCGCTTGCCCGGGTTGCGCTTGTTCTCGACGCCGTCGAGACCCGCCGCGATCGTCGCCGCCTGGAGGATGTAGGGGTTGACGGAGCCGTCCGGCAGGCGGAGCTCGAAGCGGCCGCCGCCCGGCACGCGGATCATGTGCGTACGGTTGTCGCCGCTGTAGGTCACGGAGTTCGGTGCCCAGGTCGACCCCGACGTGGTGCGGGGCGCGTTGATGCGCTTGTAGGAGTTGACGGTCGGGTTGTAGAGCGCGCAGAGCGCCTCGGCCGAATGGATGATGCCGCCGATGAAGTTGTAGCCGAGCTCCGACATGCCGAGCTCGTCGGAATCGTCGGCGAACAGGTTGCGGTCGCCGTCCCATGCCGAGACGTGCGCGTGGCAGCCGCTGCCCGTGAGGTCGACGAAGGGCTTCGGCATGAACGTCGCCCGCAGCCCGTGCTTCTCCGCGATCGACCGGACCATGTACTTGAAGAAGGCGTGGCGGTCGGCTGTGACGAGCGCGTCGTCGAAGTCCCAGTTCATCTCGAACTGGCCGTTCGCGTCCTCGTGGTCCGTCTGATAGGGGCCCCAGCCGAGCTGGCTCATGACGTCCGAGACCTCGGCGACGACTTCGTACTGGCGCATCAGCGCCGACTGGTCGTAGCAGGGCTTGGCCTGCCGGTCGGCGGTGTCGCAGACGTCCTTGCCGTCCGGCGTGATCAGGAAGAACTCGCACTCGACGCCGCTCTTGACCTGCAGACCCTTCTCGGCCGCCTCCGCCTTCAGCCGCTTCAGGACGTTGCGCGGGCCCTGCTCGACGATCTTGCCGTCCATCCAGAGGTCGGATGCGAGCCAGCCGACCTCCGGCTTCCAGGGAAGCTGGATGAAGCTGTCGGGGTCGGGCAGCGCGATCAGGTCGGGATGGGCGGGCGTCATGTCCATGCCGCCGGCGAAGCCGGCGAAGCCCGCCCCGTTCTTCGCCATCCCGCCGATGGCGCGCGCGGGAACCAGCTTGGCCCGCTGGACGCCGAAGAGATCGGTATAGGAAATCAGGAAGTGCTTGATACCGCGATCTTTGGCTGTCTTCTCAAGATCGGTCATTCATGGTCCCCACTGGTGCCTCTGTCCGTTTCAGTCGTCGGGATCGGCCGGACGCGAAGGGACAGGTTTCTCCTGCTGCCCCTTCCGTCCGAGAGCGACACGTTCCCGACACAGGCGGCTTCGCCACTATGTCCGCAGATGACGGCGGGCGTCGAGCTGCGTGCAGAGAGGCGTTTCGCGCCGCCCGCTCTCAGTATCCTCCCTGTCCCGGGATCCAGTTCGTTCCCGCCAGCGGCACCTTCGCCATCGCCGCGGCCTCGACGGTCAGCGCCACGAGATCCTCGGGCTCGAGGTTGTGGACGTGGTTCTTGCCGCAGGCCCGGGCGATCGTCTGCGCCTCGAGCGTCAGGACCGCCAGGTAGTTGGCGAGCCGGCGCCCGGCCTTCACCGGATCGAGCCGTGCCTCGAGGTCGGGGCGCTGCGTGGTGATGCCGGCCGGATCGTTGCCCTCGTGCCAGTCGTCATAGGCGCCGGCCGTGGTGCCGAGCTTCTGGTACTCGGCCTCGAGCTTGGGATCGTTGTCGCCGAGCGCGATCAGCGCGGCCGTGCCGATCGAGACCGCGTCGGCGCCCAGAGCCAGGGCCTTCGCCACGTCCGCCCCGTTCCGAATGCCGCCCGAGACGATGAGCTGCACCTTGCGGTGCATGCCGAGGTCCTGCAGCGCCTGCACGGCCGGCCGGATCGCCGCCAGGATCGGGATGCCGACATGCTCGATGAAGACTTCCTGGGTGGCGGCGGTGCCCCCCTGCATGCCGTCGAGCACGACGACGTCGGCGCCCGACTTCACCGCGAGGGCGGTGTCGTAATAGGGCCGCGTCGCGCCGACCTTGACGTAGATCGGCTTCTCCCAGTCCGTCAGCTCCCGCAGCTCCTCGATCTTGATCTCGAGGTCGTCGGGGCCCGTCCAGTCGGGGTGCCGGCAGGCGGACCGCTGGTCGATCCCCTCGGGCAGCGTGCGCATCCGCGCGACGCGCGGCGAGATCTTCTGGCCGAGCAGCATGCCCCCGCCCCCGGGCTTCGCGCCCTGACCGACCACGACCTCGATCGCGTCCGCCTGCCGGAGGTCGTCGGGATTCATGCCGTAGCGCGACGGCAGGTACTGGTAGACGAGGGTCTTGGAGTGCCCCCGCTCCTCCTGCGTCATGCCGCCGTCGCCCGTCGTCGTCGAGGTGCCCATGGCGGAGGCGCCGCGTCCCAGCGCCTCCTTGGCGTGGCCCGACAGCGAGCCGAAGCTCATGCCGGCGATCGTGATCGGAATCTTGAGCTCGATCGGCTTCTTCGCGAACCGGCTGCCGAGCACGACGTCGGTGCCGCATTTCTCCCGGTAGCCCTCGAGCGGGTAGCGCGACATCGACGCTCCGAGGAAGAGCAGGTCGTCGAAATGCGGGACCTTCCGCTTCGCGCCGCCGCCGCGGATGTCGTAGATGCCGGTCGCCGCCGCCCGCTCGATCTCCGAGATCGAGTGCTGGTCGAACGTCGCGGAGTAGCGCGGCAGGGTTCGCGGGGAGTGCTGGTGGCTGTGGTCGTTCATTCCCGCGCCCCTTTAGTACGCGTCGACATTGTCGATGTTGAAGTGGTAGAGGCGCCGGGCGGAGCCGTAGAGGCGGAAGTCGTCCGGCGTCACCTCGCCGTCCATGCCGGCCTTGGCGAGAACGCCCTCGAGCGCCTCCCTGTCCTCCGGGCCCATCTCCTTCTCGATGCAGTCCGCGCCCAGGCCCGAGACCTTGCCGCGCACGAAGAGGCGCGCCTCGTAGATGGAATCGCCGAGCGCCTCGCCCGCGTCGCCGAACACCACGAGGTTGCCGGCCTGCGCCATGAAGGCCGACATCGGCCCGATCGAGCCCTTCACGACGATGTCGATGCCCTTCATCGAGATGCCGCAACGCGCCGACGCATTGCCCTCGATCACCAGGAGGCCGCCATGTCCCGTCGCGCCGGCAGACTGGCTCGCGTCGCCCTTCACGCGGACCTCGCCGGACATCATGTTCTCGGCCACGCCCACGCCCGCATTGCCGGAGACGATCACCGTCGCCTCCTTGTTCATGCCCGCGCAGTAGTAGCCGGCATGGCCGTCGATCTCGACGGTGATCGGCAGGTCGAGGCCGACCGCCAGCGCATGCTTGCCGCCCGGGTTGCGGACCTTCCAGTGGGTCTCGTTCGTCTCGCGCTGAAGCGCATGCAGCGCTTGGTTGAGCTCGCGCACCTCACTCCTTGCAAGGTCGAACTCGGGCATTACTGACGCTCCCATGCATAGACTGTGGCGGGCTTGGGCTCGAAGACGCGCGCCTTGTCGACGCCGGGCAGGCCGGCGAGCGCGCGATATTCCGATCCGAATGCGACGTAGTCGTCGGTCTCCGCCATCACGGCGGGCTTGCAGGAGATCGGGTCGCGCAGCACCGCGAAGCCGTTCTCCGTGCCGACGACGAAGGTGTAGAAGCCGTCGAGATCCTTCAGGCTCGCCTCGAGCGCTTCCTTCAGCGAGGCGCCCTGCTGCAGCCGCCAGGTCAGGTAGCCGGCGGCGACCTCGGTGTCGTTCTCGGTCGAGAACCGGATGCCCTCGCGCGACAGCATGCGCCTCAGGGCGTTGTGGTTCGACAGCGAGCCGTTGTGGACGAGGCATTCGTCGAGCGAGGTCGAGAAGGGATGGGCGCCGCGGGTCGTCACCGCCGACTCCGTCGCCATCCGGGTGTGGCCCACGCCGTGGGTGCCGTGCATGTCGGACAGGCCGAAACGCTCGGCGACCTTCTCCGGCAGCCCGACCTCCTTGTAGAGCTCCATGCGCGTGCCGACGCCGACGAGCGAAAGGCGCTCGTCGCCCTCGACCATTCGGCGAGCCTCGGCGAGCTTGCCCTCCGGCACGCTCACGACCGCATGCGTCTCGTGATACTGCGGGGCGAGCGGCTCCTCGAGATGGGCGCCGAGGTCGGCGAGGCCGGCCTCGAGATCCGCCGCGGCCGCGGCGCTCACGGTGAGCTTCACCTTGCCGGCCGTACCGCTGCCATAGACGGCGAAGCCCGCGCTGTCCGGGCCCCGCGCACTCATCGTCGCAAGCATACGCGACAGATGCGTGCCGAGCTCCGGCTCGAGTTCAGGACGCTTCAGGAAGAGCCCTACGATCCCGCACATGCCTTTTTCCTGTCAGTTAAGTTTCGTGACCAACAGGAATATGCGATCGGTGTGCGCCCGTCAATTTCGAGAAGCGGATTTTCCTGCCGGCGCACGGCGTCGCGCGGCTACACCTGGTCGCGCGTGTAGACGATGATGGAGAGGTAGGTGGAGGGCAGCTCGATCAGCCGCTCCGGCCCGTGCAGCGCGGCGGAATCGAAGAGGAGCGCGTCGCCGGGGCCGAGTTCGTAGATCTGCTCGCCGTGCCGGTAGGTGACGCGGCCCGTCAGCATGTAGATGAACTCCGTGCCGGCATGCTGGAAGTTCGTGTAGGGCATGGCGTCTTCGCGCAGCTCGATCAGGTAGGGCTCGACGACGACGTCGTCGCGAAGCCCATGCCCGAGCAGGCGGTAGATGTGGCCGGCCTTCGTGCCGCGCCGGTCGATGACCACGCCCTGATCGGCCCGCACGAAGGAGCAGTCGCGCTGCTCCTCGAATTCCGCGAACAGCGTCGACATCTGCACGCCCAGCGCCGAGGAGATCTGCTGCAGCGTCGACAGCGACGGCGAGATCTGGCCGTTCTCGATCTTCGACAGCATGCCGCTCGAGATCCCCGCCGAGGAGGAGAGGTCGGCGATCGACAGGTCCTTCTGCCGGCGAAGGCGCCGGACATGCGAGCCGAGCGCACGCTCGAGGGTGCGCTGGTCGGACCGCGGAGCCGTCGAGCCGGTGGCGAGATCGTCGGTGTCGTCGGCGGCTGGCTTGGCGCTGTTCTGTGCCATCGTGTCCTTTGTTCCCGGTTGAAGGCGGCGGCGGCCGGATCGGCGCCCCATCCCGAAAGATCCGCCGTCGCGGCCGGCGAGTCAAAGCACGAGCACGCCAGGCCTGCGGCAAGAGGGCCTCGCAGCCCCGCAAAGTCCTCGTCGCAGCCCGGGCAAGATTAGGCCCGCGCAGGTCACAGTGTCGCCCGGTGCGGCAACGGGGTGACCTGCGATTATGGAATTGGGGAGGATTTTAAACGAACGATAAGCGGAGCCTTGAACCGGACGGGCGCAAGCTGAACGGTGGAGTTGGGGAGTTCCGTCGTGTTGCGTCTGTGTTCGCATTTCTTCCGCTGTCGGTCGGGAGCGATGGCCGTCGTCTTCGGCATTATGAGCCCGGTGATCTTCGTCGGGGTGGCGGTCGCGGTCGAGATGGGCAATCTGACGCTGCATCGTTCGAAGCTGCAGTCCGCGACCGATGCCGCCGCGCTGGCGGGAGCGAGCGAGCTTCTGACCGCCGCCCCCGTCACGCAGATCCAGGCGGTGGCGCGCAGCATGGTCGAGGCGCGCTTCGGCGGCGGGCGGCAACTGAGCGTGGAGGTGGCCGTCGAGACGCGGCAGTCCGCGGTCACCGTGGTGGCCCGGCTTCACCTCGAATCGCTCGTGGGCCGGGTGCTCGGAGACGACCACTACCCCGTCACCACCCGTTCGACGGCCTCGGCCCTCGGCGAGAAGGTCTGCGTCATCGGCCTCGACGACCGGTCGACGGCGGTGATCGACCTCGACGACCGGGCCCGCCTGAGCGCGCGGGAGTGCTCCGTCTACTCGAACTCCACCGCGACACGGGGGATGCGGAGCGTGTCCGGTGCGCTGATTCGAGGCCGCCCGCAACTGTTCGGCCGGCGGGGCGGAAGGCACAGGCTTCTATCCGCCCGCGCTCACCGACTGTCCAAGTCTGACCGACCCGCTCACACAGCGGGCGGCACCCGTCGTCGGCCCGTGCCGGTCCGGCCCGTCGATCTACAACAACAGAACGGTGACGCTCTCCCCCGGCACCTATTGCGGCGGTCTCCACATCCACAGGGACGCCGTCGTCCACCTCATGCCGGGGGTGTACGTCATCAAGGACGGCCCGCTCATCGTCGGCCCCGGGGGGCCCGTCTGCAAGGGTGGCGAGAACGATGACGACGACGACGATGACGACGAGGGCGAGGGCTGCCACCGGCTCGAACACGGCGCGACGCTGAAGGGCGACAACGTCGCCTTCTACTTCACCGGCGACCTCGGCAAGAACCCGGTCTACGGCGACAGCATGATGCGGTTCGAACCGGCATCCGTCGTCGAGATCAGCGCGCCGAAGGACGGCCCGCTCGCGGGGATCCTCCTCTTCGAGGACCGCAACATGGCGCCGAATCTGCGCTACGAGGTGCTGAGCGTGAAGGCGCGGAAGCTCGTCGGCACGATCTATCTGCCGCGCGGCCGCTTCGTGGTGGACACGGACGAGGACGTCTCGCAGGATTCAGCCTATACCGCGATCGTCGCCAACCGGCTGATGCTCCGCGGCTCGCCGCGCCTCTTCCTCAACACGGACTACCACCGGACCGACGTGCCGGTGCCGGCCGGGGTCGGCCCGGTCGGAACGTCGCGCCTGACGAAGTAGCCGGCCCACGGGCCAGCCGCAGAGATCCTCCCGGTGACGCATCCGTGCCGCGGCATCCGAGGCCGGGTACATCGGACAAGCGAGGGGCCGCGTCGCACGGGATCAGAGGCCCGCGGCGGCCCGTGCCCCCGCCAGCGGCGGCGAGCGCCGTCTCCGGCCCTCACATCGCCTTCGCGAGCGCCTCCTCGCGCTCCGCCGCAAGCCGCGCCTCGATGTCCTCGGGGCTCATCGGCGTGCCGAGCAGGTAGCCCTGGAAGAGGTGCACGCCGGCAGCCGACAGGAAACGCAGCTGTCCCTCCGTCTCGATGCCCTCGGCGACGATCTTCTTGCCGAGGGAGCGGCCGATGCTGACGACGGCGTGGATGATCGTGGCGCAGTCGATCGCCGTCTCGGCGGAGGCGACGAAGCTCCTGTCGATCTTGATCTCGTCGAAGGGCAGGCGCCGCAGATAGGTGAGGCTCGAATAGCCGGTGCCGAAATCGTCGAGGGCGAAGCGGATGCCCTTCTCCTTCAGGCGCCCGATTGCGGCCAGCCCCGTCTCCTCGTCCTCGAGCAGCGCATACTCCGTCACCTCGAGCACGAGGCGGCGCGGGTCGCAGCCGGTCTCGGCGAGGATCGTCTCGACCCGCGCCGGGAAGTCCCGATCCTGCAGCTGCGCCGGCGAGATGTTGACGGCGAGATCGATGCCCCAGCCCTTCGCCCGCGCGCAGGCGTGCCGCAGCACGTAGTCGCCGATTCCGACGATGAGGCCGCTGCGCTCGGCCACCGGGATGAACTCTCCCGGCGAGACCGGCAAACCGTTCCGGTCCCAGCGCAGGAGCGTCTCCACCCCGGCGGTGAGACGCGTATGCCGGTCGACGAGCGGCTGGTAGACGAGCGTGAGCTCATCACTCGCCAGCGCGGATTCAAGTGCCGCCGCCAGCTCATCCTCCCCGGAGGCGGGTCCGCTAATGAGGGTGGCGGACGGGTCCGGCTCCTCGCTTCCGCCCGCGAGCCGCCGGCGGATGGCTTCGAGCGTGGCGTCGAGCGCCGCGTCGAGCCGGCCGCGCTCGGCCGTCCCGGGCTGCTCCCCACGCTCGCGGGCGGCCCGCTCGACCGCGCCCGCCAGCGCCGCGACCCTCGCCGCGCCGATATTGTAGCTCATCGACTTCAGCACGTGCGCGGCCTTGCCGGCGGCCTCCGCATCGCCGCTCCCCACGGCGGCGCGAAGTGCCTCGCGGCTGCCCGGGGCGTGCTCGAGATAGAGCCCGAAGACCCGTTCGACGAAGTCGGAGCGGCCGGCCGCCGCCATCTCGTCGAGCTGGGCCAGCATCTCCGGAGACAGAAGCGGCGGCTCTGCCTCGCCTGCCGGAGAGGGCGCGGCCACCGGGACGGCGGCGCTCGCCACCGGCGGCTCGACCGGATCGGCCCCCTCCACCGCTTCCGTCCGGCGGCCCGCGCAATGGGTCGCGAGGCAGCGTGCGATGTCGTCGATGGTAAAGGGCTTGTGGACGACGCCGTCCATCCCGGCACCGCGCCAGGCTTCGGCCTCCGAGCCGACGACATGGGCCGTCAGCGCCACGACGGGCACGTGGCTGCCGGCCGGCTCGGCAGACCTGATGCGCCTCGTGGCCTCGAAGCCGTCGAGCTCCGGCATGCTGCCGTCCATGAAGACGAGCGCGTAGGTCTTCGCCGCAACGGCCGACACCGCCTCGAGCCCGTCCGCCGCGAGGTCTGGAACGATGCCGAAGCGCGACAGCGTCTCGACCATGACCTCCCGGTTGACCGGGCTGTCGTCGGCGACGAGCACCGGCAGCCCGCGGTACTGGGGTAGTCGTTCCGTCTTGCGGGCCCGCGCCGCGGCGTCTCGGAGGCTCCTGCCGGCAGCGACCCGGCCCAGGGTTTCCCGAAGCTCCGCAGCGAGAAGGGGCTTGGTGAGGAGCGCCACAGCGCCCGCAGGCGCGACCTCCGCCCCGATCGGGCACAGGCGCAGGACGACGTCCGCTTCGGGCGCGGGCGCGTCTTCGCCCACCACGGCGAGCGCCACGCGGGCGCCGGCCCGCTCGTCCGCGCCCGCGACCTCGTAGCCGGCGGCGGCGAGGTAGCGCACGAGCGCGAGCGTCGTCGCCTCGCCGCCGACCGCCACGACCGCCCGCTTCGCTCCGGCCACGGCCGGCCAGGCGGCAGGTTCGCCCGCGAGCGGCACGGAGAAGGCGAAGGTCGAGCCCTTGCCGACCCGGCTCGTCACGCGGAATTCCCCGCCCATCGCCTCGACGAGCCGGCGGCAGATGGCGAGGCCGAGCCCGGTGCCGCCGAAGCGGCGGGTCGTCGACTGGTCGGCCTGCGCGAACGCCTCGAACAGCGTGCCGATCTTGTCCTCGGGAATACCGATGCCGGAATCGTGGACGGCGAACTCGGTGAAGCCCGGCCGCTCGGGATCGGGCCGCACCGTCAGGAGGACGTAGCCGGCCTCCGTGAACTTCAGCGCGTTGTTCACGAGGTTGCCGATGATCTGGTTCAGCCGCACGGGGTCGCCCGTGGCCGCCGCGGCGGTGTCCGGCGCGACATGGGCGGCGAGGTCGAGACCCTTCGAGCGCGCCCGCTCCGCGAACAGCGTCACCACCTCGTCGGCGAGGTCGGCCGGGTTCAGGGCCACGCTCTCGAGCTCGAGCTTGCCGGACTCGATCTTCGAGAAGTCGAGGATGTCGTTGATGATCGCCAGGAGCCCCTGCCCCGAGCGTGCGACGACGTCGGCATAGCGCTGCTGCCGCTCGGGCAGGCCGGAGGAGGCGAGCAGCTCCGCCATCACGAGCACCCCGTTCATCGGCGTGCGGATCTCGTGGCTCATCGTGGCGAGGAAGGCGGACTTGGCCGCGCTCGCCTCCTCGGCGGCGTCGCGCGCGAGCTTCAGGTCGCGTGTGCGCTCATCGACCTCGCGCTCGAGGTCCTGCCGGTGACGGGCGAGCTTCAGGTCGCGCTCGCCGATCTCGCCGAGCATCGTGTTGAAGCCGTCGACCAGGATGCCGACCTCGTCGTCGCTCTCGACCTCGAGCCGGGTGCGATAGTCGTGGCTCCGGCGGATGCGGCTCATCGTCTCCGTCAGTCGCGCCAGCGGGCCCGTCAGGCCCCTCTGCAGGCGGGCGGCGACGGCGAGGCCGACGACAAGCGCCGTGGCGCCGCCGAGAAGCGTCACGAGAAGCGTCTGGAGGATCGCGCGCCGGAGGCCCGACATGTCGGCGACGAGCGCGAGGGTGCCGACCTCCTCGCCGCCGCTGACGACAGGGACGCGCACACCGAGATCGCGGCTGAAGAGAAGGCGAAGCGGCGAGATGCCCTCTTCCTGCGCTTCGACGTCGGACTGCAGGCGCGTGGCGGCGCCCGTCGTCGCCAGCACGGGCCCCGCAGCCGAACGCAGCTCCGAGAACAGGATGCCGGGCACGTCGGCGATCCCGCGGATCGCGGCGAAGGCCGCCGTCCCGTCGCCGGTCCGTGTGGCCGGTGCCGCCGCGGCGGCGAAGGCGTGCGCCACCGCGAGCGTCGTCTCGCGCCGCGCCTCCGCATAGCGTACGGTTTCCTTCCAGACCCCCAGGAGCGTCGTCAGCACCACGGCGGCGCCGACGGCGGCGAAGACGAGAATTGCCAGCCTCGTCCTGATCGAGCGGCTTTTTCTGATATGCACGTGTGGTCCCCCTCGGGACGACCATGCCACCACAAAGGTGAGCGAGGCGTTGAACCGGCGCTTTTTCTCGGGCATTGCCACGGGGAGAAAGACAAGGTGAAACCATGGCCGAAGAGACCGCATGGTCTTACGTGCTCGACGAGCCCGTAAGACTTCTGGCCGCCGACGACGATCCGATCCTGCGCGAGTTCGCGAAGGTCCATCTCGCGACGCCGCAGGCGACGGTCGAGGCTGCGGCCGACGGGGACGAGGCTTGGCGGAAGCTGCAGGAGGAGGAATTCGACCTCGTCCTCCTCGACATCGACATGCCGGGCAGGGACGGCTTCGAGCTCCTGCGGCTGATCCGCTCCGATCCCCGGCTCTCGGGCCTGCCCTGCGTCATGCTGACCGGCCGCGAGGACATCGCCTCGATCGACCGCGCCTATGCGCTCGGCTCGAGCTCCTTCGCGACGAAGCCGGTCAACTGGCGGCAGCTGAGCTACCACCTGCTCCACGTCCTGCGCTCGGCCCGAGCCGAGCAGGAGCTGCGGGCGCGGCCCCAGGCACCGGCCGCGCGGGCGCAGGAGGCGGATGGGGAGCGCGTCAGGTTCTCGCTCGAGACGATCGAGCAGGCGGCAATGCTGCTTGCGGAGGAGGCGCGCGACGAGGCGACGGCGAGCCGCCTCCAGACCATCGTCACCGAGGCGCGCCGCGCGCTGCGGACGCTCCTCCCGCCGGAAACGCCGGAAGGCTGAGCAGGTGGCGCGTCAGCAGTCGAACCCGAACTCCCGCATCAGCTCCGCACGCGTGCGCACGGGCCGCTCCTCCGGAATGGCCATCGGCTCGCCGCCGGTGCGGCGGTAGAGGCCGGGCGAGACCTCCTCCCAGTAGGAGGCACCCATGGCGCTCGCCTGCCTGAGATAGGCGAGATAGTCGTCGAGGCAGCGGAAGCGCCGCTCGCCCGCGAAGGGCAGCCCGCCGACGCCCGCCCCCTCCGTCACGGCCGGACCGGGCGTCATGTCTCCCCCCATCGCCTCGGCGGAGGCCGCGCCGGCGCCGAGAGCGGCGATGGACGCGACGAGTGCCGCGGCGATCGCCGTGGACCGTTCCGGACCTCCCGACGTCCGATCCTCGGCGTTCCGCAGCCTTGCCGGGGCCGATCCGGACTGCCCACTCACCCGCCTCATCTCCCCGCACCTCCGCCGCGACCCGTTGAGAACCAGCAGAATTTGCCCAATCGCTCCTGCGAAATCTGCCGCCTCTCCCCGGAAGCCGGTAATTCCACCTGCTCTTCCGAAGAGATCACAATCCATTCAGTGACATGATGCGACTTTGCCGGTATCCGACTTCCTGCTAGCCTTACCCTAAAGGAAACCCGAAAACGGGCAGGGGTGGGGCAGTTCGATGGGGATCTGGCAGGGCGGTTTCGAAGAGTGGCTCGGTGACGGAGCAACCGGCGAGAGCGAGGGCGCTGACCTGGAGGACCTGAAGAACAGGTTCGCGGACGGCGGAAGCGATCTCGACAGGTGGGCCGGGCTCACCGCCTTGACGGGCGGCCTGCACAGCCGGTTCTGGCACCCGGACGAGCCCGCAGCCGCGGGCGACACGCTTCTGGAGGTGCTCGCGAAGTATCGCGACCTCCTCGCATCGCAGACGGCGAGCGCGGAAGAGGCATTCGACTGGGAGCGGCCGCAGCTCCTGGCGGACGACTTCCGCGACCTGCTGCAGTCGAGCACGGGCACCTTGGATGACGACGGCCTGCTCAGAGTGTGGACGGGCTTCCGGTCGCTGCTCGACGAGATCGAGGACCTGGTCGTCGGTGACCGCCCCGCGAACGATCCGCTGGCGCAGGGGTGGCAGACATTCACGAACCTGCTCGACGCCATCGAGGACCTGTTCGAGAGCGCGCGGTCGCCGGACGCGGCCGGATCCGCCGGACCGCTCACGGACACGGCGTCCACCTCCAGCGAAGCCGACGACGATGCCACCACCGGCATCTTCGATCCCGCGGCGGGGCTCCTGGCCATCAGCGACCCGAAGGCCGCCGAGCTCGGACCCTATGATGCGCCGATCGGCTCGCTCGACGCCGCCCCGATCTCCAAGTCCGGTCCCAACGAGGGCACCGGCATCACGAGCTCGCCAACGGTGGCGATCGGGCTCGACGGCTACACGAACGGAGACATCTCGTTCGCCGGGGAGCGGGACTCCTTCTCGATCACACTCGAGGCTGGGAAGACCTACTCGATCTACCTCTTCGGCAACAGCGCCGGCAACACGAACTCTCTGGCCGACACCGTCCTCAGGGTCTACGACGATGCCGCCCTGACGAACCAGATCGCCTTCAACGACGACGGGGCGAAGGGCTCGGGTCAAGGCTTCTACTACCTTAACTCCTATCTCGATTTCTCTCCCTCGACGACAGGGACCTACTATCTCGAGGCGGCCGACTTCGGCGACGATGGCACGGGCCAGTACTCGATCATCGTCGAGGACATGACGGTCAACCAGCCGACGGACGCCGTCGACTGGGGCGTGAACGTCTACGACCCGAACATCCGGGTCTATTTCGCGAATGCCGGCGAGACCTATGACGGCACGACGTCGCTCGGCTGGGATCCGTACATGATCGACGCCTCGATGCACGGGCTCGAGACGATGGCGTCCTACACGGCCGAACTGACGGTCACGCGCACACTCAATCCCGCCGACGCGAACCTCTTCCTCGTCACCTACAACGCGAGCGACGGGTCGTCAGGCAGCTTCGGCCCCTCGGGCACGCTCGGCGCGAATGTCGGCAAGTGGAACCTGCAGTCGAGCAGCTTCCTTGCGCCGGGGCTCTATACGAACAACTGGGATCCCGGAAACGGCGCCTATCACACGCTGATCCACGAGTTCGGCCACGCCCTCGGCCTCGCCCACGCGCACGACATCGGCGGCATCTCGCCGGTGATGAACGGCGTGACCTCGTCCACCGGCGACTATGGCGACTTCGACTTCAACCACGGCGCCTTCACCATCATGGGCTACAACTACCGGGGCGACACGAACGGGTCGGCGCCGGGCGGCACTGCGCCCAGCCTCCTTGACAGATACGGCTTCGCGCTCGGTCCCTCGACGCTCGACGTCGCGAATCTGCAGGCGCGCTACGGCGCAAGCACGACGATGAACAGCGGCGACTCGACCTTCACGATCGTCGACGCCAACGTCGACGGCACCGGCTTCCGCACGATCCACGACGTCGGCGGCAACGACACCTTCCAGTACACCGGCAACAAGAATGCGACGATCGACCTCCGGGCCGCGACCCTGCTCTACGAGGAAGGCGGCGCGGGCTACGTCTCCTTCGTGGAAGGCGTCTTCGGCGGCCTGACCATCGCCCACGGCACGGTGATCGAGAACGCGGTCGGCGGATCCGGCAACGACCGGATCACCGGCAACGCCGCGGACAATGTCCTGACCGGCAATGCCGGCAACGACACGATCGCTGGCGGAGCCGACAACGACACGCTGATCGGCGGCGCCGGCGCCGACGTGCTGGGCGGCGGCGCGGGCGTCGACACGGCGAACTACGCCTCCTCGGGGGCGGCCGTCCAGGTGTCGCTGCAGAACGGCACGGGCAGCGGCGGCGACGCCGAAGGCGACACCCTCTACTCCATCGAGAACCTTGTGGGCTCGTCGTTCGGAGACATTCTGGTCGGCCACGGCGGCGCGAACGCGCTCTATGGGCTTGCGGGCAACGACACGCTGATCGGCGGCGCCGGCGCGGACATACTGGCCGGCGGCGGGGGCGTCGACACGGCAAACTACGCTTCGTCGGGCGCAGCCGTTCAGGTCTCGCTGGAGGCCGGCACCGCCACCGGCGGCCACGCGGCCGGAGACGTGCTCTACTCCATCGAGAACCTCGTCGGATCGAATTTCGGCGACAGGCTGACCGGCGACGCGGGCGGCAACCTGCTCTTCGGCCTCGGCGGCAACGACACGCTGATCGGCGGGGCGGCGACGACACGCTCGTCGGCGGCGCCGGAGCCGATGTCCTCGGCGGCGGCGCGGGGATCGACACGGCGAACTACGCCACGTCCGGCGCGGCCATCCAGGTTTCGCTGCACACAGGCACGGGGACCGGCGGCCACGCCGCCGGCGATACGCTCTACTCCATCGAGAACCTCGTGGCCTCGGATTTCGGAGACCTCCTGGCCGGCAACGGCGCCGCGAACGCGCTCTACGGCCGCGGCGGCAACGACACCCTGATCGGCGGGGCCGGGGCCGACACGCTCCATGGCGGTGCGGGCAACGACACCGCGAACTACACCGCCTCGAACGCGGCGGTCGACGTCTCGCTCAACACAGGAACGGGAAGCGGCGGCCATGCGGCGGGCGACACGCTGCTGTCGATCGAGAATCTCGTCGGCTCGGCCTTCGGCGACAGGCTGACCGGCGATGCGGTCGGCAACCTGCTCTTCGGCCGCGGCGGCAACGACACTCTGATCGGCAGAGCCGGCGACGACACGCTGATCGGCGGCGCCGGCGCGGATGTCCTCGGCGGCGGCACCGGCATCGACACGGCGAACTACGCCTCGTCCTCGGCTGCCGTGGCGGTGGGCTTGTGGAACAACACCGCGTCCGGCGGCGATGCCGAGGGCGACACGCTCTATTCCATCGAGAACCTCGTCGGATCGAATTTCGGCGACACGCTTGCCGGCGACGCGGGCGCGAACACGCTCCATGGCCTCGGCGGCAACGACACGCTGAACGGCGGCGCGGGCAACGACACGCTGTATGGCGGAGACGGCGACGACCGGCTGATCGGCGGCTTGGGCAACGATGTCTTCGTCTTCGACACGGCCTTGAACGCCGCGACGAATGTCGACGAGATCACGGGCTTCGTCGTCGCCGACGACACGATCTGGCTCGACGACGCAGTGTTCGCGGCGCTGTCGGTCGGCGCCCTGTCGGCCTCGTCCTTCCGCATCGGCGCCGCGGCGGCGGATGCCGACGACCACGTCATCTACAACCAGGCGACGGGCGACCTCTTCTACGACGCCGACGGCGCGGGCGGCGCAGCGCAGATCCGCTTCGCCACCCTGAACACCGGCCTCACCATGACGGCCGCCGACTTCATGGTCGTGTGACGGCCACCCTGCGAACGGAGAGGGCCCGCGGGCACAGCCACCTGCCGGCCCCGCCCCCTGCCCCGGATTTCACTCCGGCTGACTTCCCGAGGCGACGCCCCGAGAGAGACAACCGCTGGCGCAGGCCTCTGTGCTAGTTTTCGGGGCGTTTCCCGCCCGGCATATAACCCCGCACGGATTGCCGCCGAGAACCGCCCGTGAGCGCGCCTGACACAAAGCTCATATGGAAGAGGCAGGCCTGCTGCATCTGCGCGCGCCTTCAACTCGACGGCGAGGCAGGCAAAGGCCCTCGTTCTCCGGCGTTACGTAGAGCCGCGCATCTCCCACTCCTCCGGAAGAGCCCCGAAACGGCCACGACAGAACTCATAGATCGGTAGCATCAATTCGTACAGGCGCGGCACCAGTGACTCGGGAATTTCCTCTGATTCCCCCTTATGTACATGTCGGGCCGACAGATCCTCTCGGAGCTGTTCTGAAAAATGGTTTATACCTAAAAAGCCTGTCAGGTTCGCGAAGGAACTGGGAGAAACACCGTTCCTAAAAAAATCTTCATAGAAAACATACATTACTCTTTCATTCTCAAGGCCAGCTTTATCAATATTTAATATAGTCCTTTTGTAGTTTGATCGCGCAGGTATCACTCCACGCGATTGGTCCAATCTGTTGTTCGCAATCTGATCAGCTCGCTTGCCCGACCTCTTGGCTTCCATTCTTATTTGTGACCAAAAACGGCCGATCGGATCGCGCATCATAAATATGATCTTGGCGCCCGGAAATATTCTTACGATATTCTGAAAGCCTCGTGGAGGAAGAAGAGCGTACTCCGGTGTAATGTCACCGCATACCCGCTTTCCCCGCGCGAAAGAGGTCACGTATCGTTTGTATGAAGCATCATCATGAATTCCAAAAAACTTGCTTAAAGCAATAGTCTCTTGCGGGACAGGAGAAAAACGGTCGCGATACGGCTGTCTAGACCCCAGAGAAATCTCTGCTTCAGTAATATATTTCATAATTTGTTGAGAAAAAGTCGAAAGGCGCAACTTAAAGTGACCTTCACCAATATATTTCTCGTCGAAATAGTGGAGCTCCTTGATCGGAGAGAGGCCGACATCCGGGTGAGCCGAAAGAGCCTCGTAGAGCCAAGTCGTGCCCGACTTCTGCGCTCCGATACAGGTAAAATACCTCACGGCACTTCCTTTAGATCACAACGGCCGATGCCGGCGCTCCGGCAACGGGGTCCCATACCCGGACGTGCGACAGCCGGTCAAGCAACTTGAAGCGGCATGGAGGAGGTTCGTTGACAGCGGGGAAGGCGGGTTCTATGGCCGAGGAGAACCCCGGGTCCACGGTCGGCCCTGATCGGAATCGTCCTATGACAGATGAGAGCACGCTCGCCGCCATGCGGCGGGTTTTCGATCCTTCCCATTATCGGCGGCAGCTGGGTGGCGCGGCCGTCCAAGGCGACCTCTTCGATCACTACCGGGCCATCGGCCGCAGGAAGGGCCTCTCGCCGTCGCCCTATCTCGACCTCGGCTGGTACAAGCTCACGAACCCGGAGCTCGCGGACACCGAGATCGACCCGCTCGAGCATTTCGTCACGACGGGAATTCCCTACCACAAGGATCCCCACCCCGCCTTCCGCGCGCACTGGTACTGGAACACCTATCTGAAGGACACTCAGGCCGAGGCGCGGCCGTTCGAGCATTACGTGAGCGAGGGCTGGCGGCTCGGCAACCGTCCCTGCCCGATGTTCTGGGCCGAGTGGTACGCGAAGACCTATCTCCGCGGCGTGGCTCCGACCGATCCGTTCCTCGACTATATCCTCGGCGGCTGGCGGGACCGGAACCCGAACCCGCTCTTCGACGTCCGGCACTACATCCATGCCAACGGCCTCTCGAGCGATCTCCAGCCGGACGCGCTGTCGCACTACATGCATGTCGGCTGGTCCAAGGGCTTCACGCCACATCCGCTGGTCGATCCCGTCTATTTCGCCGCGCGCACGCAGCGAACGCTCGCGGATCTGAAGCGGTCGCCGCTCGAGGAGATTCTGTCGGATCCGGAGGCGCCGAGCCCGCATCCGCTCTTCGACGTGGATTTCTACCGAGAGCAGCTCGCCCGCGATCGAGCGGCCTCGGAGCATGCGGAACTCCACCCGCTCGTCGAGTATGTCGAGCGGGGCCATGCGAGCCTTCTCGATCCGCACCCGTTCTTCTCCAAGCGCACCTACTACCGGCACAGCCCCGACGTCTTCGAGGCGGCACAGGACGCGCTGTTGCACTATTTGCACGGCGGCTGGAGCGAGGGGCGGGCGCAGCCCCACCCCCTCTTCCATGCGGCGCATTACGCGCGGGCGACGCCGGAGGCGGCACACACGAACCCCCTCTACCACTACCTGACCGTCGGGTCGCGCCTCGGCCTTCACTGCCGTGCGCTGGAGGAGCCCGACCAGCGCACGAAGCCGCTGCCGGAGGCGAGGCGCGTCTTCGACGTGCCGAGCGACGAGGTGGTCATCGAGCCGGACGATACGGACGCCCTCGAAAGGGCGAGAATCGGTGTCTTCGCCCACATCTTCTACACCGACCTCGCCGAAGAGATCGTCCCTGCTGCGAACAACGTGCCCGGCAACTGCACGCTCTTCATCAGCACCGACACGATGGGCAAGCTGCAGGAGATCCAGGCGACCTGCGAGGCGATCTCCCGCCATCCCTTCGAGATCCGGCTCCACCCCAATCGCGGCCGCGACATCGCGCCGATGGTGGTGGGCTTCCGCGACCGCCTGCGGGAGGTCGACTTCGGCGTTCACGTCCACACGAAGAAGTCGCGCCACTACGCCCAGGAGTTCGAGGCCTGGCGGCGGTACCTGATCGCCGGCAATCTCGGCAGCGAGGCCACCGTCCGCAACATTCTGGGCCTCCTGTCGCGCGAGAAGGCAGGTGCCTACGCGCCGGACCACTACGAGCCGATCCGCAAGCTCATCCAGTGGGGTGGCGACTTCAGGCTCCTGTCGGGCCTGATCGACCTCCTGGGCGAGGAGCTGACGCGCGAGCACGTGCTCGACTTTCCCTCGGGCTCGATGTTCTGGTTCCGCGGAGAAGCGCTCGCGCCGCTCCTCGACCTCAACCTCACGCTCGACCATTTCGATCCCGAAGCGGGCCAGGTGGACGGCACGCTCGCTCATGCGATCGAGCGCGGCTTCTTCTACTTCGTGGAGATCGCCGGCTTCGACTATTATGTCGGCCGCTCGGTGGAGCGGTCCCGGGCACGGGATCTGACGCCGCGGCCGAACCGCTTCTTCCCCTGCCGCCGCGACAAGGGGGAGCTGCGCCACTACTACCCGGAGACGACGCTCTTCCTCGCGCGCAAATCAGACGTGGAGAAGCCTCGCTTCAATCTGCTCATCCCGACGGTGGATACGAGCCAGGGCTATGCGGGTGTGGCCACCGCGCTCGACCTCTTCCATGCCGTCCGTGACGAGCTCGGTGACGCGTTCGACGGCCGCCTCATCGCCACGGACGCCTCGCCGGGCCCGCAGTACTTCCCGCCGCAGGGCCACGAGCTGGCCTCGCCGGTCGGCCTCGACGTCGCGGACATGGACACCGTCTTCGACGCCGCGCAGCGCCACCGCTACCCGTATTTCGTCCGCGACAACGACGTCTTCCTGGCCACCGCCTGGTGGACCGCACAGAACGCAGTCGATCTCCTGCGCCAGCAGGACGATCTGTTCGGCCAGCGTGATCGCTTCTTCGCCTACATGATCCAGGACTACGAGTGCGGCTTCTATGCCTGGTCGACGAAGTACGCCCTCGCGGATGCGACCTACCGCCACCCCGGGCGGACGATTCCGATCTTCAACACCCGGATCCTCTGCGACGACTTCGTGAGGATGGGCTACTACGAGGGCGGCCACGTCCTCCTGCCGGGGATAAACAAGATCTTCCAGGGCTTCCTGCGCCGCGAGACGCCGAAGGAGAAAATCGTCCTCCTTTACGCGCGCCCGCACGCGGAGCGGAACTGCCTGCCGTTCCTCGACATGCTCGTCGCCTCGGCCCTCCGGGCGGAGCCCGAGCTCTGGAGCGGCTGGCGGTTCATCGCGATCGGCGAGGACTTCCAGGCGGACGAGCTCCGCGCCTGCCGGCAGATCGAGGTCCAGGGGCGGCTGAGCCTCAGGGACTATGCGGATCTCGCCTCGCGCGCCGCACTCGGCGTTTCGCTGATGGTGTCGCCCCATCCGAGCTATCCGCCGCTGGAGATGGCGGAGGCGGGCGTGCTCGTGCTCGCGAACACCTACCGCTCCAAGGATCTCTCGGAAACCCACGACAACATCACGAGCTTTGCGAGCTTCGACGTGTCGGAGGTGGCGGCGACGCTGGGCGATCTCGCGCGCCGCTGGCAGGCCGACCCGGCCGCCGGGTGGCGCGGCCAGGCGAAGATCGACTGGTTCTACGGCGGCTCCTCGAACATGGCGGAGGTTGCCTCCGCGGTGGCGGCAGAGATCGTCCGGCGCCTGCGATAGCGCTCAGCCCATGAACCAGCCGCCGTTGAGGTGGAGCGTGTGGCCGGTGACGAAGCGGCCCGAGGGCCCGCAGAGATAGAGCGCGGCGGCCGCCACCTCGTCCGGAGTGCCCGGCCGGCCGAGCGGGACGGGCCGCTCCTGGAAATGCGGCGGCACGTGGTCGCGCTTCGTGTCGATATAGCCGGGCGAGATGCAGTTCGCGGTGACGCCCCGGCCGGCGAGCTCGGCCGCGAGGCCGCGCGTGAGGCCGACGACGCCGGACTTCGCCGCCACGACATGCGCCCGGCCGCCGATGCCGGAATGGGCGGCGACGCCGGCGATGTTGACGATCGCGCCCTGCCCGCCGGCCGAGAGATGCGGGATCGCCGCCTGGCAGCAGTAGAAGGTCGCGTCGAGGATGCTGCGCATCACGTCCGTCCAGTCCTGGGCCGAGATCTCCTCGATCGGCGCGTCGCGCCGCAGTGCGGCGTTGTTCACGAGGATGTCGAGCCTGCCGAACCGTTCGACCGCCGCCGCGACGAGAGCTCTCGCGGCCTCGGGGTCGCCGAGGTCGCCCAGATGGCTGGCCGCCCGGCCGCCGCGCCCCTCGATCTCGGCCACGACGGCCTCGACGTCGCCTCGCGAGGACCTGGCGTGGACGACCACCGCGGCCCCTTGCGCCGCGAGCTTAAGGGCGATCGCACGACCTATGTTGCGGGCGCTGCCCGTGACGATCGCCACGCTCCCCGCAAGCTCGCCTCCCTCCGCGCCGTTCGCCATCGCTCGCTCCTTCAGGGTTCCGCTCGTGTGGATGAGGTCCCGCGAGGGCCGCGAGCCGGGGGCGCTGCCGGTCCGGGCGTGCCAGCCCGTCCGGCAGCGTCCGTCATTCCTCTAGGCTCGATCTTCGCGGGAAGTAGGTTCGCATCGCCGACTGCAGCATTCCCGCGATCCGCCCGCCGATCACCGGTCCGAGCAGGGACAGCACGGTCAGGGCGAAGAACAGGTTGCAGATCGGGCTTTCGAAGAAGCGCAGCCAGTTGCTGTCGAAGATGATCATCGACTGCGACCACGACTTCTCGATCAGCCCGCCGAGCACGAGCCCCATCACGAAGGGCGCGGGCCCGAAGCCGTGGCGCAGCGCGAAGAAGCCGATCACGCCCGCCGTCAGCATCACCCACACGTCGAACATCGTCTGGCGGTAGGCGTAGGCGCCGATCATCGCGAAGACGAAGACGGCCGGCCAGAGGAAGGTGCGCGGGATCAGGCTGATCAGGGCGAAGACCTTCACGCCGGCGAGGCCGACGAAGAGGAACATGAAGTTCGCCAGGAACATCGCCGTGAAGATCGCGTACATGAACTCCGGCGTCTCCTCCATCAGGAAGGGACCCGGCCGGAAGCCGTGCATCATGAGGGCGGCGAGGATGATCGCGGTGGTGCCGCTGCCGGGGATGCCGAGCGCGAGCGTCGGCACCATGGCCCCGCCCGTGCCGGCATTGTTCGCGGCCTCGGCGCCGGCCACGCCCTCGATCGAGCCCTTGCCGAACTCCTCCTTGTTCTTCGACCAGCGCTTGGCCTCGTTGTAGCCCATGATGGCGGCGACCGTGGTGCCCTCGGCGGGCAGGATGCCGATCAGCGTGCCGATGACGCTCGAGCGCAGGATGGTGACGCGGCAGCGCCGGAAATCCTCCCGGCTCGGCAGCTTCAGCGCCGCCGAGCGCACGACCTTCTTCACCTCCTTGGTGAACTGCGACTGGTTCAGCATTTCGGAGATCGCGAAGATGCCGATCAGGACCGGCACGAAGTCGATCCCGTCATAGAGGGCCGGCATGCCGAAGGTGAAGCGCTCGATGCCGGTCACGAGGTGGATGCCGACGGTGGAGACGAGGACCCCGAAGGCCCCGGCGATCAGGTTGCGCAGCGCCGACTTGCCGCTGATCGCGGCGAGCATGGACAGGCCGAACAGGGTGAGCGCGAAATACTCCTGGGGCCGGAAGCTGAGCGCGATCGCCGCCAGCAGCGGCGCGGCGATGATGAAGATGACGAGGCTGAAGAGCCCGCCGCCGACGCTCGCGGCGGCCGCCATGCCGAGGGCCCGCCCCGCCTCGCCGCGCTGCGCGAGCGGGTAGCCGTCGAACGAGGTCGCGACGGCCGGCGGCGCGCCGGGCGTGTTGATCAGGATCGCGGTGATCGAGCCGCCGAAGGTCCCCGCGCAGTAGAGCGCGGCCATCATGCAGATGGCGAGCACGGGATCGAGCCCGATCGTGAAGGGCAGGAGCAGCGCCACCGCCATCGTCGAGCTGAGGCCCGGCAGGGCGCCGACCGTGATCCCGATCAGGACGGAGACGAAGATCAGGAGGAGGCTCGTCGGCGCCATGATGAGCGAGATGCCCGTCATGATTGAATCGAGGTCCACGGGGCTCTCTCCTATTCGAAGAACTGGCCGGGAATGCCGGCGACGAGATTGACTTCGAGCAGCACCGTGAAGACGAACCAGACCGCGATCGGGAGCCCGATCGCGAACAGGGCCATCGCGGCATAGCGGCGCTCGCCCCAGAGCCACGGGATGACGGCCGTCACGAGCACCATCGCCATGAGCGACCCGATCCACTGCGTCAGGAACACGACGGCGATGATCACGGCGCCGGTCAGGAAGACGATCGGGCGCGGCGCTTCCTCACGCCCCCGGTCGATGTCCTCGCCGCCGTCGGGCTTCATCCGGTGCTCGAAGGGCAGGAAGAGCGCCATGATGATGATCGCCCCCAGCATCAGCCGCGGAAAGACGGTCGGCGGCGCGTTCTGGGCGAGCGAGGCCGGGATCTCCGGGAACGTCGTCGTGTCCCACCAGAGGATGGCGCAGATCCCGAGCAGGACGAGCGCCAGCACGAGATCCGTGCGGTGGACCGAGAGGGGCGCCGGCCGTCGCTCGGCGCCCCCCTCCGTCTGCTGGTGATCAGCAGGGTTCATGATGCAAAGGTCCTCGGAGCGCCCGCTCGCGCAGGGCCTACTGGTTCGCCAGGCCGAGGCGGTCGATGACGGCCTTCTCCTCGGCATACATCTCCTTCAGCTGGGCGTCCCACTCCTCGCTGCCGGCGACGCTGTCGTCGGGATCGAGGCCGGAATCGGTCAGGTACTCCTTGAAGCGGTCGCTCTGCATCGCCTTCACCAGCGCGTCGGAGAGCTTCTGCACCCGCTCCGGCGGCGTGCCCGCCTTCACCATGTAGCCGCGGGTCGTGTAGACGGAGACGTCGTGGCCGTTCTCGGCGGCGGTCGGAACGTCCGGGAGATCCTCGACCTTCTCGTCGGCCAGCACCGCGATGGCGCGCAGCTCGCCGTTCTGGATCTGGCTCAGCGCCTCGCTCACATTCGCGAGCGTCGCGTCGATCGCGCCCGAGCGCAGGGCCGTGATCATCTCGCCGCCGCTGCCGAAGGGCACGACGCGGAACTCTACGCCGGCCGCGTCCGCCCACCGGGCGATGCCGATATGCTCCGTGCCGCCGACCTGCGCCACGCCCCAGTTGAGCGCCCTCTCCTTCGAAGCCTCGATCATCTGGTCGTAGCTCTCGATCTCGCTGTCGGCGCGCACCACGATCAGCGAGGGGTCCTGCATCGCGCGCGCCAGACCCGTGAAGTCGTCGATCGACGCGGGCGAGTTGCCGCGCGCGATCGAGTAGAGATGGGTCGGCGTGAAGGCCACCACCGTGTAGCCGTCCGCCTCCTTGCTCATCGCATATTCGTGCGCGGAGCGGGCGCCGCCACCCTGCTTGTAGACGATGACGAAGTCCTGCCCGAGTTCGGCCGTGGCGGCATCCATCCACATGCGCGCGGTGATGTCTGTGCCGCCGCCCGGTGCTGCGTGCGAGACGATCTCGATCTTCTTCGTCGGAAAATCGTCCTGGGCGAGGGCGCTGCCGGCCAGCCCGAAGGCCGCGAGAGCCACGCCCGTGGCCACCGCCCGCCTGAGGGAGATCCGTCCCTCGAACATCCTGGTCCCGTTCATTCTCTTCCTCCCGAGTGCCGTTTTCTTCGTTCGGCTCGTTTTGTTTGCCGATCCAGGCGCCGGAAGAGCGTCGACGCGCCCCCCGCCCATTCACGCCGGATTGTCGACAGTCTACACAATGACGCGTCGTGGGTGCCGCAGCAAGCCCCCTTGTCGATCGAGCGTAGGACGGAGTTGCTGCCTTCGCAACTACTCTTCTAAAGTCTGGGGAGGCGAAGGCGGAGCAGGGGGTGACGGATCGTGGTCACGACGCAGCCGACACTGGATGATCTGCTCGAGGAGCGGTTCGGACGGCCGGGAGCGGCGGGCCTCGCCGGGCTCGACGCGCTGGCGGGACCGCTCCGGCCGATGCTCGACCGCCGGTCATGCCGGTCCTACGCGAGCCGCCCCGTCGAGCCCGCGCTTCTCCACCTCGTCCTCGCCGCCGGCTTCTCGATGCCGACGAAGAGCGACCTGCAGCAGGCCGACGTGGTGCGGGTGGCCGACGCCGCGCTCCGCGAGCAGGTTCTCGAGGGCGTCGCAGGGGCCGAGTGGATGCTCGCGGCGCCCGAGTTCCTGGTCGTGTGCGCCGACGGAGCGCGGCTCGCGGGGATGTTCGAGCGCACCGGCAGGACCTTCCCGAACGACCATTTCGACGCGGCGTTCAATGCCGTCGTCGATGCGAGCCTCGTCCTCGGCGGCATGGTCGCTGCCGCGGCCCTCCTCGGCCTCGGCACCTGCCCGGTGAGCCAGATCCGCAACGATCCGGAACGCGTCGACCGCCTGCTCCGCCTGCCGCCCCGCGTGATCCCCGTCGCGGGCCTCTGCCTCGGCTGGCCGGCGGAGGCAGATACGGTCACCCCGCGCCTCGGCCTCGATGCGACCGTTCACGAGGATCACTTCGGCGAGGGGCCGAGTTTTGCCGAGACGCTGGCCGAATACGAGGCGCGGCGGCGCCTCCGCAAGCCCTACCGGCGCCAGCGCGCCGTCGACCGCTTCGGCGAGGCGGCGACCTATGGCTGGGAGGAGGACAAGACCCGCCAGTACACTGAGCCCCAGCGGCAGGGTTTCGGGACCTATGTCCGGCGCAAGGGCTTCAAGCTCGACTGAACGGCTAGGCGAACCTCCGTCCCCTCGTGTTGCATTGGCCGCATCAGCGTAGTAGCCATAGCAACAACTAATCTGGGAAGCCTACGTCGCGACGGGGAGAGACAGGTGGGGTGGCAGCACACAAGGGCGGGCCGGGGAAGGCCGTCGAGCGGCATCGGGCGACACCCCGCTGCGCACGGAGCGTGCCATGGCCGTTGAACGCGTCGTCCTCAGGCGCCTCAGGCTGCCGCTGATCCGGCCCTACCGGCTCTCCTACCGCACCTTCCAGGAGTTCGAGCCGTACCTCGTCGAGGTGACCGACAGCGAGGGGCGCTTCGGCTTCGCCGACGCCCATGTCTCGCCCGGTTCGAGCAGCGAGACCCGCGAGGGCGCCTGGGCCTTCGCGGTCGCACGGATCGAGGAGATGCTTGGCCGGCCGGTCGAGGAGGCGAAAGCGCTCGTGCTGTCCCGCTTCGAGGAGAGCAAGGTCGCCGCCACCGCGATCGTCTCCGCGCTCGAGGTTCTCGAGCACAATCCCCAGCTCGACATTCCCGAGGACGTCGAGCTGCCGCTCCTGACGCCCGTCAATTCCACGGACCTCGCCGAGATTCCGGCGGAGATCGAGACATGGCTCGGCGCGGGGTTCCGCACCTTCAAGGTCAAGGTCGGCAAGGATGTCGAGGCCGATCTCGCCCGCGTGGCGGCGATCCAGAGGGCTGTCGAGGGCCGAGCGACGCTCAGGCTCGATGCCAACCGCGCCTATGACCGCGAGCAGGGCATCGCATTCGCCTCGCGCCTCGATCCCGAGGGGATCGAGCTCTTCGAGCAGCCCTGCTCGTCCGAGGATTGGGTGGCGAACGCCGCGGTCGCCGAAGCCTCCGTCGTGCCGCTGATGCTCGACGAGCCGATCTGCACGCTGTCGGACATCGAGCGGGCGGGCACGATCCCGAACGTCCGCTTCTGCAAGCTGAAGCTGAAGCGCTTCGGCGGCCTGGACCGGCTGCGCGAGGGGCTCGACGCCGTGCGCGCGCACGGCATGGAGCCGGTGCTCGGCGACGGGCTCGGCAGCGACGTCCACAACTGGCTCGAGGCCTGCGTCGCCCGCACGACGATCCGCAATGCGGGCGAGTTCAACGGCTTCCTAAAGCCGCACGAGCGCCTGCTCCGCCCCACGATGAGCTTCGAGCGCGGCTCGATCCGCCTGCCGGCGGGCTATCGGCCGGAGCTCGACACCGAGGCGCTTCAGCGCCTGACGACCGAGGCGCTCGCCTTCGGCACGACGACGAGAGAGAGGGAGAGAACCCACCATGGCGCATGAGGCACTTCTCGCCGAGCTCGACCGCCGCCGCGAGGACGCCCGCCGCATGGGCGGCGGGAGCAAGCTCGACAAGCGCCGCGAGCGCGGCCAGCTCAACGCCGAGGAGCGGCTTTCGGCCCTCGTCGACGAGGGCAGCTTCCTCGAGGTCGGGCTCCTCGGCGCCTCGGTCTTCGACGACGACGCCCCGAACACGCCGCGCGACGGCAAGATCACCGGCTTCGGCAAGGTCGACGGCCGCGACGTCGGCGTCGTCGTCAACGACTTCACGACGAAGGGCGCCTCGACCAGCGCCACGAACTCCAAGAAGATGGGCTATGTCCGCAAGGTGTGCACCGAGAAGGGCATGCCGTTCCTCCATGTCGGGGAGTCGACCGGCGCCCGCCTGCCGGACGCGATGGGCTCGAAGGGCATGGGCGCCCTTCTCGGCAACGACACGACGCAGTTCCGCCGGATGCGCGACACGCCGTGGGCGGCGGCCGCCCTCGACACGGCCTTCGGCTCCTCGGCGTGGCTCTGCTGCTGCTCCGACTTCGCGGTGATGAAGAAGGGGTCGATCATGTCGGTGTCGAGCCCCCGGCTCGTGTCGATGGCGATCGGCGAGAAGGTCGACCTCGAGGAGCTCGGCGGATGGCGGCTGCATGCCGAGCAGACCGGCCTCATCGATCATTTCGTCGACACCGACGAGGAGGCGATGGCGGCGATCCGCCACTTCCTCTCCTACATGCCGAGCCACAACGGCGAGCTTCCGCCCGTGGCGGAGGTGAGCGAGGGCTCGGGCGAGAACCAGGAGGCGATCCTCGACATCGTCCCGGAGAAGCGCACGCAGGTCTACAGCATGAAGAAGGTCGTCGCGGTGATCTTCGACCGCGACTCCTTCTTCGAATTGAAGCCCCGCTTCGGCAAGTCGGCGATCGTCGGCCTCGCCCGGCTCGAGGGCCGGCCCGTCGGCGTCATCGGGAACAACCCGCAGGTCGGGGGCGGCGCGCTGTCGGCCGAAGCCTGCCGCAAGATCATCGACTTCACGGTGCTCTGCGACAGCTTCAACCTGCCGATCGTCCGCCTGATGGACACGCCAGGCTTCGTCGTCGGCACCGACGCGGAGCGGCGGGGCGCGCCGGGCCAGATCATGAACTTCATGAACGCGACCTGCCTGACGACCGTGCCGCAGGTCACCGTGATCTGCCGCAAGGCCTATGGCCGCGCCTATGTCGCGATGGGGGGCGGCGCCCACAACGATGCGATGGTCGCCTGGCCGATGGCCGAGGTGAGCTTCATGGACCCAGTCTTCGCCACGAGCATCGTCCATAACCTCACGGCCGGTCAGGAGGGGTTCGAGGACGCGCTCGCCCATATCCAGAAAGACCTCGAGATCTGGGACATGGCGCGCATCTTCTCCGCCCACGACGTGATCAAGCCGCAGGAAACCCGCGCCTATCTCGCCCGCATGCTCGACATCCAGCGGCGGCGGCGCTCGGGCGGCATCGGGCAGCACCTGATGCGCAGCTGGCCGACGAGCTACTGAGGGGGTGGCAGGAAAGATGGACATGACGCCTCCCGATCCCGCCGCGATCGTCTCCGAAGCCCTGTCGCAGGGCCGCACGTCGCTCGGCGAGGCCGAGGGCAAGGCCCTGCTCTCGGCCTTCGGCGTGCGCGTGCCGCGCTCCGCCGTGGCGCACGCCGCGGCCGACGCCGAAACCCTCGCCGCGTCGATGCAGGCGCCGCTCGTCGCCAAGGTCGTCTCCCCGGAGATCCTGCACAAGTCGGATGCCGGCGGCGTCGCGCTCCATCTCTCGACCCCGGGCGAGGTCCGGACGGCGGTCGAGCGCATGTCGGCCCTGCCTGAAATCGCCTCCGCCCGTGTCGAGGGCTGGCTCGTCGAGGAGATGATCCCGGCCGGCCGCGAGATGGTCATCGGCGGCGTCCGCGACCCGCAGTTCGGCCCGATGATCATGGTCGGGCTCGGCGGCATCTTCGTCGAGGTGATGAAGGACGTCTCCTTCCGCCTCTGTCCGATCACGCGGCACGACGCCGAGGCCATGCTCGCCGAGCTGAAGGGAGCCCCGCTCCTCGACGGCGTGCGCGGCCAGGCGCCGGCCGACAAGGCGGCCCTCGTCGACATCATGCTGAAGCTCGGCGGCGAGGACGGGCTCCTGATGCGCTTCGCCGGCGAGATCTCCGAGATGGACGTCAATCCCGTCATCGTCGGCGAAACGGGCGCGGTCGCGGCGGATGCCCGCTTCCTCCTCTCTAAGAGCGAGGCGACACCAGCCGCAGGCCGGGCCGGCGGGTCAGGCTTGAGCCTCGAGACCTTCCGCCCGCTCTTCGAGCCGCGCACCGTCGCCGTGCTCGGCGCCTCCACGAGGGACGTGGCGATCGCCAACACCTTCATCCGGCGCATGAAGGAGTTCGGTTATCAGGGCGAGATCTACCCGATCCACCCGCAGGCCGACGAGATCGAGGGCCTCAAGGCCTATCCGAGCCTCGCCGACACGCCGGAGCCCGTCGATTACGCCTATGTCGCGGTCGGCGCCCAGCGCATCCCGGACGCCCTCGGCCAGGCGAATGGCCGCTGCCGCATCGCCCAGGTCATCTCGTCGGGCTTCGGCGAGGTCCAGGAGGGCCGCGAGCTGCAGGAGGATCTCGTGCGCAAGGCGCGGCAGGCGGGCGTGCGGGTGCTCGGCCCGAACTGCCTCGGCACCTATTCGCCGCGCGGCGGGCTCACCTTCCCGTCGAACGCGCCGAAGGAGACGGGCACGATCGGCGTCGTCTCTCAGTCGGGCGGCCTGTCGACCGACATCATCAAGCGCGGCCAGTGGCGGGGCATCCGCTTCAGCGGCCTCGTGACGATCGGCAACAGCGCCGACGTCGAGCCGCACGAGCTTCTCGACTACTACCTCGAAGACCCGCAGACGAAGGCTGTCGGCCTTTACCTCGAGGACGTGAAGTCGGGCCGCGCCTTCTTCGACCTCCTGCGCTCGAGGAAGGCGACGAAACCGGTCGTGATCCTGAAGGGCGGGCTGTCGAATCTCGGCCGGGCCGCGGCGGCCTCCCACACCGGGGCGCTCGCCGGCGACGACCGCTCCTGGCGCGCGCTCGCGACCCAGACGCCGGTCGCGCTCGTCGAGACGGTCGACGAGTTCATCGACGCCCTGCTCGCCCTCCAGCACCTCAGCCTGAGGCCCGAGAAGCCGACGAAGTCCGTCACGCTCTTCGGCAATGGCGGCGGGTCGAGCGTGCTCGGCACCGACATCTTCGCCAAGTACGGCCTGGACGTCTCACCGCTCGACGGGGAGGCGCGCCGGCTGCTCGAGGCGATGGGCCTTCCGCCCGGCACGAGCGTCGCGAACCCGATCGACACGCCGGTGCGCACGCTGCAGGAGAAGGACGGCTGGGTCGCCGGCGAGATCCTCGACATCGTCTACGAGCACGCGCGGCCCGATGCGGTGGCGATGCACCTGAACCTCGCGGCCTTCGTCGGGCGCGGCACGGTCGATCCGGTCGGCAACCTCTTCGCGGTCGTCGAGGAGACGCAGCGGAAGTGGCCGGGCATCGCCCATTTCTGCCTGGCGCTACGCACGGACGGCTCGCCCGAGCTCGACGACAAGAGGCGGGAGTACCGCGAGAAGGCGCGGGCGGTCGGCGTGCCGGTCTATGACGAGATCCCCGCCATGGCCCGCGCGCTCGCGGCCGTCGGCCACCTCGAGCGGCGGCTGGCGCGGACCGGCCGCTGAGGATCCGTCGTCAGAGGCCCGTGCGGCGCTTGAAGGAGGCCGCCTGCTCGGGCGAGAAGCAGCCGAGGCGCAGGTCGCGCAGATGCGGCCCGAAGGCCGCGTTTATCTCCTCGCCGAACCGGGCGAAGATCTCGGCCATGTAGTAGTCGTGGCGGATGAGGGATTCCGCGACCGTCACGATCGGCCGGTTGCGCGAGTGCGCGGCGATGAACTCGTCCGTCATCGCCGCCGTCAGCATCTCCACGTGGTCGACGGCGAGCGTGAACAGGTTGTCGGCCGTGCCCATACGGACGCCGTTCGCCTCGTGGATGTAGATCCGGCAGCGGTCGGTGAAGCGGAACTCGTCGGCGTCGAAGCCGAAGAGCACCATCAGGATCTCGACGCCGCGCTCCGCCGCCGCCTTCAGCGCCTCCTTGTGGAGCCGCACCACGTCGTCGGACGCCTTGATCCAGATCGACTCGCGGCTCGACGCGATCAATGCCGCGATCCGGTCGTGGACGACGGGCTCCCCGCGCAGCGTCCAGACATACTGGTCGTCGGCCTTCGGCGCGAGGGATGTGAGCCGGTCGGCGAGGTCGGTGCAGAGCGACTTCGTCTGGCGCGCGATCGAGGCGAGGAACTCCTCGGGCTCGGCCGCGACGTAGCGCACCGGGTTCTCGCTCACCGGCAGGGCGGCGCCGCGCTTCGTGAGGGATTCGAGCGCCTGGTACGTGTTCGGCCGCGGCACGCTCGCCGCCTTCGCGATCTCGTAGGCCGTCGCCGGGCTCTGCCGCAGAAGCTGCACGTAGACTCGCGCCTCGTACTCGGTGAAGCCGAGCCGCTTCAGATCCTGCAGGAGGTCGCTCGAAGCGTCCTGCGTGACCGCCAGTTTCCCCGCCAATGCGCCTCTCTCGCGGCTCTTCCGCCGTCACGTCCCTGGTTGATCGGGGCGCCGGTCGATGCCGGCGCCCTCACGGCAACGCATCAGAAGCGCGACAGGAGCCGCCACGCAACCGGCAGGAGTGCCGCAGCCAGCGCCGCCTTCACGACGTCGCCGAGGAGGAAGGGCACGACGCCGAGGGTCACGGCCTTCTCGGGCCCGACCAGCACGGAGAGCCAGCCGGCCCCGCAGAGATAGATGACCGCCGAGCCGAGAAGCATCGCGAGGAAGACGGTGCCGGCGGGCCGGCTCCAGCCGCGCTCGGCGAGCCAACCGACGAGCGCGACCGCCGGCAGGTAGCCGAGGAGGTAGCCGGCCGTCGGTCCCGCGAGATAGGCGATGCCGCCGCCCGCGGCGAAGACCGGCAGTCCGACCGCGCCCTGTGCGAGATAGAGCGCGACCGTCGCGGTGCCGAGCCGGCTGCCATAGGCGAGCCCGATCAGGAGCACGGCGAAGGTCTGCATCGTCACCGGCACCGGCCACATCGGCACCTGGATCTTCGCGCAGAGCGCGATCAGCAGGCTGCCGGCCACAGCCAGGGCGGCCGACCGCGCGACCGTCGTCTCGCGGCCCAGCGCCGCGCGGGTGAGCACCAAGTTCGTCATGTCCCTCAACCTCTTCCTGTTTCCGCTACGCCACCAGCAACTCGCCGCGCCGCGTCTCGATGAAGCCCGTGTGGACGTCGCCGGCGGCGAAGGCCTCGTCCTCGAGGCAGGCGACGAGGAATGCCAGATTCGTCCGTATCCCCTCGACCCTCGTCGCGCGCAGCGCCTCGGCCGCCCGTGCCCGGGCCTCGTCCCGCGTCTCGCCCCAGGCGATCACCTTCGCGATCATCGGATCGTAATGCGGTGTCACCATATCGCCCTGTCGGTAGCCGCTGTCGACCCGCACGTGCTCCATGCCGTCGGGAAAGGCGAGCACGTCGAGCGGTCCCGGCGAGGGCATGAACATCTTCGCGGGGTTCTCGGCGTAGAGCCGGCACTCGACGGCGTGGCCGCGGCTCAGGATCCCGTCCTGGTCGAGCGTCGGCAGTGTGCCGCGCGCGAGCTCGATCTGCATCGCCACGAGGTCGCGCCCCGTCACCATCTCGGTCACGGGGTGCTCCACCTGGATGCGGGTGTTCATCTCGAGAAAGAAGAACTCGAACGTCTCCGCATCGACGATGAACTCGACGGTGCCCGCGCCGCGGTAGGAGGTGGCGCGGCAGAGCTTCAGCGCGGCCTCCGCCATGCGCGCCCGCACCTCGCCCGCCAGGCCCGGCGCCGGGCTCTCCTCGATCACCTTCTGGAAGCGGCGCTGCAGCGAGCAGTCGCGCTCGAAGAGGTGCACCGCCCCGCCGTCGCCGAAGCCGAAGACCTGCACCTCGACGTGACGCGCCTTCGGCACGAAGCGCTCGAGGAACACCGCGCCGTCGCCGAACGCCTTGCCGGCCATCGACTGCGTGCCCTCGACGACCTCCTCGAGCTTCGCCGGATCGTCGACGCGCCGCATGCCGATACCGCCGCCGCCGGCGGATGCCTTCACGAGCAGAGGAAAGCCGACCTCCTCGGCCGCCTCGGCAAGCCCCGAAAGCTCGCCCGGCTCGAAGCGCCGGCTGCCTGGAACAACGGGCGCGCCGGCCGCCTCGGCGATGTCGCGCGCCCGCTGCTTGTCGCCCATCTGGCGGATCGAACGTGGGGTGGGACCGATCCAGACGAGCCCCGCCGCTTCCGCTTCTTCGGCGAAGTCGGCGTTCTCCGACAGGAAGCCGTAGCCCGGATGGATCGCCTCGGCTCCCGTCTCGCGCGCGGCCTGAAGCACGCGATCGCGCACGAGATAGCTTTCGCGGGGCGAGGCCGGGCCGATCAGCCGCGCCTCGTTCGCCTCCGCGACATGGGCGGCGTCTGCATCGGCTTCCGAGTGCACGGCGACGGTGGCGATGCCCAGATCGCGGCAGGACCGGAAGATGCGCCGCGCGATCTCTCCCCGGTTGGCGACGAGGATCTTCTTCATCGGCGCCGCCGTCAGGCCTCGATCCGCGCGACGACCGAGCCTTCGGTCACCGTGTCGCCCTCGGACACAAGGATCTCGGCGACCTTGCCCGGCTCGGGCGCCGCGACGGGGATTTCCATCTTCATCGATTCCAGGATCATGATCGGCTCGTCCTCGTCGATCTCGTCGCCGACCTTCGTCACGATCTTCCAGACATTGCCGGTGATCTCCGTCTTCACGTCGACGATCGCCATCGCTCTCCGCAGCCTCCCTGCCTATTGTCCCGGTTGACCCGATCCTAGGCCAGGGGGTTAGTAGTTGCAATAGCAGCAACTCGTGGACGGACGAGTGGAGGAGCGGCGGGGCGTGGAGGCGGAGACAGGGGTGGAGGACGCGGCATCCGCCGCGATCGAGCGGATCGACGGGGCGTGCGAGCACGCCTGGACGCCCGACGGCGAGCACCGGATCCGGTGGCGGCTGATCGGCGAGGGGCGGCCGCTCGTGCTCCTGCACGGTGGCTACGGCTCGTGGATGCACTGGCTGAAGGCCATGGAGGCGCTGGCGGGCCACCGGCGCGTCGCCTGCCCGGACATGCCGGGCTTCGCCCAGTCCGGCGGCCGAAAGCCTCCCTACGATCCGCCGCGGATCGCCGTCGCCGTCGCGGAGGGCCTCGGGCACCTCTTCGGGACGGCCACACCCCTCGGCGTCGCCGGCTTCTCATTCGGCGGCACGGTGGCCGGCCATCTCGCGCGGGCCCTCGCCGGCCGCGCCCGGTCGCTCGCCCTGATCGGCAGCGGCGGCCTCGGAAGCGCCAGGCCGGAGATCGTCATGCGCAGCAGGGCGCGCGGCATGAGCGCAAGGGAGATCCTCGAGGTCCACCGGCACAACCTGGCGGCCCTCATGTTCAAGGACCCCGCGCGCATCGACGCGCTGGCGCTCGAGATCCAGCGCCGCAACACGGAGACGCGGCCGACGATCGTCACCAGGCGCTATTCGCGCACGCCGGTCCTGGCCGAAATTCTGCGCGAGGTGCCGTGCCCGGTCCACGCGATCTGGGGCGACGGCGACGCGACCGTCGGGCCGTTCATCGAGAGCCGGCTATCGGTCCTGCGGCAGGGCGCGCCCGACGCGCGGGCGACGATCGTGCCGGATTGCGGCCACTGGGCGATGTACGAGCAGCCGGAGGCCGTCGTGACCGCGCTGATGTCGTGACCGGAGCCGCGCGAGCGCTGCCCGACTCAGCCCCTCGCCTTGCCGGCGAAGTCGGTCGGGGCGAGGCCGGATCCGTTCTCTCCGGAGGAGCGGCCGAACAGGCCGGCAATGCCACGGCCGGCGAGGCGCACGAGGCGGCCGGTTACCTCGGCGGCGAGTGTGAGGGCCTCGGCCTGCGCGAAGGCCTGGCGGATCTCGAACTCGTGGATGCCTTGCGCGTCCTTCAGGACGCCCCGGCTGCGAAGATCGTCGTGGAGCGAACGGATACCGTTCGACATCAGGTTCACCTCATGCTGCATGCGCGATTATTGCGCTGCAATATAACGAGGCAGACCGGCGGAGCAACCGCGCCAGCGCAATGCGGGATCGCGGCTGCAGCATAACAGCCGACCTATTGCGGCAGGAGCGGTCCCCGCGGCGTGCGCGGCCGGCGGCCGAGGCCTGCGTTCTCGACCATCATCAGCTCGCCGATATTCTCTGAAGTCAGGTAGCCCACGAGGCGCCCTCCTGGGTCGAGGACGCCCACGGCGGGCGAGCTGCGCCCCTGCATCAGGGTCAGCGCCGCTTCGAGGCGCGAGCCGAGCGCCACGGTCGGCACCTCGTCCATCACCTCGAGGACCGACGTGCCGGGCCCCGACCCCGAGAGAGCCCGGATCATCGCGTTGCGGGTCAGGACGCCGCGCAGCCGTCCGCCGCCGTCGACGACCGGAAACTCGTGCTGCGTCGTGCGCAGGAGAAGCTCCGCGGCGTCCGAGACCGTCGACTGGGGCCCGAGCACCTCGAAGCGCGTGATCATCGCGTCGCCGACGCCGAGATGGCGGGAGACGTCCTGCAGGCCGACGGACTGCGCCTCCGCCGTCGCGGCGAGATAGACGAAGATCGCGATGAACAGGAGCATCGGATTGCCCATCAGCCCGAAGAAGCCGAAGACGAAGGCCAGCGCCTGGCCGATGCGCGCCGCGAGGTTCGTCGCCTCGGTGCGCGTGTACCTGAAGGCGAGCAGCGCCCGCAGCACCCGGCCGCCATCCATTGGGAAGGCCGGGATGAGGTTGAACAGGACGAGGAAGATGTTCACCGAGGCGAGCCTCACCATGAAGGAGAGGCCGGGATCCTCGAGCCGCTGCAGCGCCTCCACGTCAAAGCGCGCGTTCATGAAGGCGATCAGCACCACGGCGATGACGACGTTCACCGCGGGCCCCGCGAGCGCCACGACGATCTCGTGGCGCGGGTTCTCCGGCATGCGCTCGAGCCGGGCGAGCCCGCCGATCGGCAGGAGCGTGATGTCGGGCGTCCGGATGCCGTAGCGCCTAGCGGCGAGCGCATGGCCGAACTCGTGGGCGACGACGCAGGCGAAGATCGCGCAGATAAACAGGACGCCCTCGATCGCCGCCTGCGTGCCGCCCATCTGGTAATGGGCGATCCCGATCCAGGCGAGGAGCAGGAAGAAGGTGACGTGGATCCGGATCTCGCTGCCGAACAGCCGGCCGATCGGAAAAGACCATGACATTTGGGTTTCGCTCCTCGGGACGGCCGCCATCCAGGACAGGGACCGGCGGATCCATGCGTCGATGTGGCGGACGTCCCCGAGGAGATCAAGTCGGCGGCGGCCTTCCGGTCGCCGCCCGGGCCTGCGACCGGTCAGGCGAGCTCGGGCTCGATGTCCGTCGACCAGAGCGCAGTGTCGTCGGTGTCGCGCAGGGTCACCGTCATCACGCGGGTGTCGGCGGCGATGTCGACCTGGCCGAAGAACTGCAGGCCGGCCGAGGGCGGCAGGTTGACCTGGCCGTCCTCCGGCGCCTTCACGAAACGCAGCTCCGGCCCGAACGTGTCGTCGAGCTCGTTGGGGCCGAACGTGCCGGCGTGGATCGGGCCGGACACGAACTCCCAGAACGGCGCGAAGTCCTGGAACCTCGCCTTGTCGGGGTTGTAGTAGTGGGCGGCCGTGTAGTGCACGTCCGCGGTCAGCCACACGACGTTCTTCACGTTCGCGTGCTTGATGAAGGACAGAAGCCCCGCGATCTCGAGCTCGCGCCCGAGGGGCTCGCCATGGCCTTGAGCGATCGCCTCGGAGCCCGTCGAGCCGTCGGCGAGCTTGTCGTTGACGATGAGGCCGATCGGCATGTCGGCGGCGATCACCTTCCACGTCGCGCGCGACGCCGTCAGCTCGCGCTTCAGCCAGTCGAGCTGCTCCGTCCCGAGGAACACCGTCTCGGAGCCCTCCTCGCCCTGGTCGTTCGCGGTGTTCGGGCCGCGATAGGTCCTCATGTCGAGGAAGAACACGTCGAGCAGCGGGCCGTAGGGCACCTTGCGGTAGACGCGCTGCGGCTCGGCGAACGTCGTCGCGATCGGCATGTACTCGTGGAAGGCGCGCGCGGCACGGGCGGCGAGGAGCTCGATCGACTTCACCCCGTAGCGCTCGTCGGCCGCGAGCGCCTTCACCGACGACCAGTTGTTCGTCACCTCGTGGTCGTCCCACTGCGTGAGGACCGGCACCTCGGCGTACATCTCGCGGACGTTGCGGTCCATCAGGTTGTACTTGTACTGGCCGCGGAACTCCTCGAGCGTCTCGGCGACCTTCGCCTTCTCCTCGATCATCACGTTCTTCCAGACCGAGCCGTCCGGCAGCTCGACCTCCTCCTTCATCGGGCCGTCGGCATAGACGTTGTCGCCGGAGTGGATGAAGAAATCCGGGCGATGGCCGTGCATCGTCGCATAGCCCTTCATGCCGCCGCGGCTCTCGTCGATGCCCCAGCCCTGGCCCGCCGTGTCGCCCGACCACACGAAGCTGATGTCGCGCAGCGACGCCGGCGCCGTGCGCAGCCGGCCGACGAGCGGCTCGCCCTCGACGTTGATCTCGGCGAGGTCCATCGTCCGCGCGCGGTAGAAGATCTCCTGGTCGGCCGGCAGGCCCTCGGCGAGGATCTTCACCGTGAAGTCGCTCTCCGGCAGCGCGTCGAGCGCCGGGAGGCGGTTCACCTCCCTGAAGCTCTCCGTCGTCGACCACTCGAACACGACCTTCGCCGGCCGGTCCGCGCGCGTCCACAGCACCGCGCGGTCGGGGCCGACGTCCCCCGACTGGAGGCCGTGGGTGAGCACGGGGCGATCCGCCGCCCGCGAGATGCGGGGCGCGAACAGCCCACCAGGCATAAGCGCGAGGGCGCCGCCCGCGGCGGTGGCGCCGGCCAGGAAGCGGCGGCGGGACGGCGAGAGAACGGGGCGAGACATGGCTGACCTCCTCCGGTCGGTGACATGAAGGAGGATCCCTTAGCCGCACTTGATGACGCCGCCGTCGCAGCCGGATGAAGCTCGCGTGGCACTCCCGGCGCCACGCGCTCCAGCCATGCGCGGGACGCGCTTGCCCGGACGGCCGCCTGCACCAATTGATAAGGGATCCTTATTATAAGATTTCACCATGCAACACTGCTCCCAGCCACTGCCGCTCGGCTTCGCCCTCGTCGAGGTCACGCGGCTCCTGCGCTCCCACATCGACCGCGCCTTCGAGAGCGCGGGCCTCGGCCTCACCGTCGGCGAGGCGCGCACCCTCGCCTATGCCGACCAGTATCCGGGCCTCCGCCAGTCGGCTCTGGCCGAGCGGATCGGCGTCGAGCCGATGACGCTCGTCGCCTATCTCGACCGGCTCGAGGCGCACGGCCTCGTCCGGCGCGAGCCCGACCCGACCGACCGCCGCGCGAAGATCGTCGTCCTGACGGAGGCGGCGGGCCCCGCCGTGCGCCGCATCCACCGCCTGGCCACCGAGGCGCGGCGCGAGGCGACCCGGGGCTTGAGCGACGAGCAGATCGAGACGCTGCGCGAGATCCTGGGGCAGATGCGCGGCAACCTCGCCCGCCGCGGCGAGGAGGTGCCGGCATGACGCCCGTCATGAGCGAGTTCCGGATGGCCCTCATCGGCGCGCTGATGGTCGCGCTCGGGCCGCTGTCAATGGCGCTCTACACGCCGGCCCTGCCGACCCTGGTGCACGCCTACGGCGCGGAGCCGGGCGCCGTGAAGCTCACCCTCACCGTCTATTTCGCGGGCTTCGCGCTCGCCCAGCTCCTCTGCGGCCCGCTGTCGGACGCCTACGGGCGGCGCAGGGTCGCCCTCGCCTTCTTCGGCATCTACCTCGTGGGCAGCGCCATCGCGACGGTCTCGCCGTCGATCGAGTGGCTCCTCGTCGCGCGGACGGTCCAGGGGATCGGCGCGGCCGCGGGCATCGCGATCTCGCGCGCCATGGTGCGCGACCAGTTCGTCGGCCAGGCCTCGGCCCGCATCCTGAACCTCATCGGCATCATGCTCGGCATCGCCCCGGCGCTCGCGCCGACGATCGGCGGCACGATCCTGTCGCTCGCCGGATGGCACGCGATCTTCGTCGTCATGCTCGCCTATGGCGCGGTCGCCGTGGCCCTCGTCTCCTGGATGCCGGAGACGCTGAAGTCGCCGGATCCGGCGATGGCGCACCCCGTCCGGCTCGTGCGCAACTACGGCCGGCTCATGGCGAGCCCCGGCTTCATGCGGCCGGCCCTCGTCGTCGGCGCGACCCTCGGCGGGGTCTACACCCTGGCCTCCATCCTGCCCTTCGTCATGATCGACGAGATCGGTCTCGCCCCGGCCGTCTTCGGCATGACGATGATGCTGCAGACGGGCTTCTACATCGCCGGCGCCGTCGCCACGCAGCGCCTCCTGAAGCGGCACGACGCCGCCGCCCTCGTCCCCGTCGGCCTCGCCCTGGTGGCGGTGTCCGCCTGCCTGATGCTCGTCGTCCTGCGCCTCGTCGAGCCGGGCGTCGTCGCCGTCATGGGCCCGGTCGCCATCTGGGCCTTCGGGATCGGCATGATCATGCCGGGCGCCACGACGGCGGCGATGGCCGGCTTCCCGGCGATCGCCGGCGCGGCGTCCGCGCTCATGGGCTTCTTCCAGATCGGCGGCGGCCTTCTGGGCTCGATGGTCTCGAGCCTCTTCACCGATCCCGTCGCCGCGCTCACCACCATCCTGCCGGGCATGGCGCTTCTCGCCGTCGTCGCGCATCTGGGGCTCGCCGCCGCCAAGCGGCGCGAGGAGCGGCTCGACCCCACGGCCTACGAGCTGATGGGCGGCACCGACCCCGCCGGCTATGTCGGCCCGCCGGCCAAGCGCCTCGTCGGCGGCTTGCGCGAGGCACGGGACGAGATGCGCGACGCGGCAGAGTAGACCTCGCTGCCCCCCGCGTCCGTCGCTTTGACCCGGCGCAAGGCGAGGCGGGGCACCGTGCGGCATCCTCCGGCCTCGATCGACTGGCGAAGGAGAAAACGATGGGACGCGTGAAGGACAAGGTGGCGCTCGTGACGGGTGGCTCCGTCGGCCTCGGCGAGGCGACGGCGAGGCTCCTCGCCCGGGAGGGCGCCAAGGTCGTCGTCACCGACATCCAGGACGAGAAGGGCGAGACGGTCGCCAGGGATATCGCGGCGGCCGGCGGCGAGGCCCTCTATCTGCACCACGACGTGGCCGACGAGGCGGCGTGGGAGCAGGTGATCGCGGCGACCGTCGAGCGCTTCGGTCGCCTCGACGTCCTCGTGAACAACGCCGGCATCGGCACCGGCTGCCCGCCCGAGGAGCAGACCCTCGAGGATTGGCGGCGCCTGATGAGCATAAATCTCGACGGCGTCTTCCTCGGGACGAAGCACGCGATCCTCGCGATGAAGGCCCACAAGCCGATGACGCAAGGCTCGATCGTCAACCTCTCCTCGATCGAGGGTCTCGTCGGCGACCCCAATCTCGGAGCCTACAACGCATCGAAGGGCGGCGTCAGGATCTACACGAAGTCGGTCGCCCTCTACTGCGCGAAAGAGGGGCTCGGCATCCGCGCAAACTCGGTCCATCCGGGCTACATCTGGACCCCGATGGTCGAGAACTACCTGCGCGAGAACGACAATCTGGAGGAGGGCCGCGCCCAGCTCGACGCGCTGCACCCGATCGGCCATGTCGGCGAGCCCGACGACATCGCCTACGGCGTGCTCTACCTCGCCTCGGACGAATCGAAGTTCGTCACGGGCACGGAGCTCGTGATCGACGGTGGCTACACCGCACAGTAGCCGCCGCAGCGACCACACGAAAACGGCGCGGTCCCGGAGGCCGCGCCGTCGTCGTCACTTCGGCGGGGATTACCCCTCGCAGCGCACGAGGTCGATCGTGCCGCCGGCCGCGCGATCGAGCGTGATCTCGTCGGCGCTCGCGTCGCCCTGGGCGGATTCGACCGTCCAGTCCTGCGTGCCGGCATCCCCGCCGCACGCCACCTGAAGGTTCAGCGTGCCGTCGCCGACCTCCGTGGACTGGATCTCGCACATGCCCTCGGGAAGGGTGATGGCGTCCTGCGCAAAGGCGATCTCGGTCGTGCCGCACTGCTCCTCGGATTCGGCCCAGCGGCCCTCGAGCTCCGCGAGCGCGTCACTGCCCGCCCCGTCGCTCTGAGGCTCCATCGTCGCGACGTCGGTCTGGCCGCCGGTGGTGCCGCCGGCCGCCGTCTGCTCCTGCCCGGCCGCGGGCGCGGTGTTCTCGACCGCCACCGTCTCCTCCTCGACGGCGGGAGCCTCGGCCGTGGCGGTCTCCTCTGCCAGCTCCGGCTCGTCCGTCGCGGCCATCTCCTCGGTGGCGGGCGCGTCGGTCGTGCTCTCCTCGACCACGACCTGCTCGTTCTCGGTCGGGGCCTCGGCAGTCTGGTCGTCCTCGCCGCAGGCCGCGAGGCCCAACACGACGATCATGCTGCCCGCGAGCGCGGTGTTCCGGAAGTTCATCATCTCGTTCTCCACTCCCTGGTCGTTGTGGCCGTAAACGCCGATAGGTGCGGGAGGTTCGAAATGGCTGACGCCTTCCGCGTCAGACGCCGAGAGATGTCCGGTGCCGTACCGCCGAGGTCACCCCTTCAGGCGGTCGCGCATCGCGAGCGTCCTGAGACGCAGTGCGTTGAGGCGGATGAAGCCGGCCGCGTCGCGCTGGTCGTAGGCGCCGCGATCGTCCTCGAAGGTCACGAGCGCGTCGTTGTAGAGCGACTGCTCGCTGGCGCGGCCCGTGACGATGACGTTGCCCTTGTAGAGCTTGAGCCTGACCGTCCCCTCGACCTTCTCCTGGCTCTTGTCGACGAGGGCCTGGATCATCTCGCGCTCCGGCGCGAACCAGAAGCCGTTGTAGACGAGCTCGGCGTAGCGCGGCATCAGCTCGTCCTTGAGGTGGGCGGCGCCGCGGTCGAGCGTGATCGACTCGATCGCCCGGTGCGCCACCGACAGGATCGTGCCGCCCGGCGTCTCGTAGATGCCGCGCGACTTCATGCCGACGAAGCGGTTCTCGACGAGGTCGACGCGGCCGATGCCGTTGTCGCGGCCGAGCTCGTTCAGGACGCCCAGCAGCGAGGCCGGGCTCATCGCCCGCCCGTCGATCGACACCGGATCGCCCCTCTCGAAGCCGATCTCGATCGTCGTCGCCCGGTCGGGGGCCTCCTCGGGCGAGAGCGTGCGCTGGAACACGTAGTCCGGCGCCTCCTCGTTCGGGTCCTCGAGAACCTTGCCCTCGGAGGAGGAGTGCAGGAGGTTCGCGTCGACCGAGAAGGGCGCCTCCCCGCGCTTGTCCTTCGTCACCGTGATCTGGTGCTTCTCGGCGAAGTCGATGAGGTCCGTGCGGCTCTTGAAGTCCCACTCGCGCCACGGCGCGATCACCTTGATGTCGGGATCGAGCGCATAGGCGGCGAGTTCGAACCGCACCTGGTCGTTGCCCTTGCCGGTCGCGCCGTGGGCGATCGCGTCGGCGCCCGTCTCGTGGGCGATCTCGACGAGGCGCTTGGCGATCAGCGGCCGCGCGATCGAGGTGCCGAGGAGGTAGACGCCCTCGTACATCGCGTTCATGCGGAACATCGGGAAGACGAAGTCGCGCACGAACTCCTCGCGCAGATCCTCGATGTAGATCTGCTCGATCCCGAGATTCTCCGCCTTGCGCCGCGCCGGCTCGAGCTCCTCGCCCTGGCCGAGATCGGCGGTGAAGGTCACGACCTCCGCGCCGTACTCGGTCTGCAGCCATTTCAGGATGATCGAGGTGTCGAGGCCGCCGGAATAGGCGAGCACGACCTTCTTGACGTCCGACATGAGATCCTCGGGAAGGCTCTGGGGATGGGAATGCTGGCCGCGCTTATAGGACGCCCGGGCGAGGCGCGGCAAGCGAGCCGTCAGCCGCCCGCCTGCCACTCGCGCACCGCCTCGAGCGGCCACAGCAGCATCAGCACGTTCAGGGTCAGGTTGTCGCGGATCATGAACCCGACCCAGATCTCGAGCGCCACCGCGATCGCGACGGTCGCGGCGACCGGCAGCCTCCGGGCGAGGAAGAAGCCCGCCACCATGAACAGGATGTCCGACACCGAGTTCAGGATCGAGTCGCCGTGATAGTCGAGCGACACGGTCTGCTCGCGGTAGCGGTCGATGATGAAGTCCGTGTTCTCGACGATCTCCCAGGCGCTCTCGATCCCGATGGCGAGGAGAAGCCGCGTTCCGAGCGACAGCCGGCCACGGAGGAACCACAGGGCCCCGTAGAAGATGAAGCCGTGAATGACGTGCGAGAACGTGTACCAGTCGCTCAGATGCTGGGAGTTCCCGGGGCCGCCTGCGTCGCCGTACCAGAGGCGGATCTCGCCGCACTCGCAGATCGGCACCCGGCCCATCAGGTGGAGCACCAGAGCGGTCGCGGCGACGATGCCGGCGGCCGCGATGAGGGTGGTTCGCTGCGACATGAAACGCGCTTCCTGCAGACGTGGATGAACGGCAGATGAACGGGCGGCTCAAGGCGGGTTCAAGCGCCGCGTGGTGGATTGGCCGCCATGACAGGGAAGCCATCAGGCGAGATCGCCGCCCTGGAACAGCGTCGGCTCGACGCTCTTTCAGCCGAGATTCGGACCGCCGAAGCGGAGGCCGTCCGCGTGGCGGTCGCGCTCCACGTCGTCGCGGCGCTTGCCGGAGACACGCTCCCGTCCGCCCTTCACGAGCGGCCCGCGGGATCGAGGGAGCCGTCGGCGGCCCGCGTCTCCCGGAAGATGAAGTAGATGTTGCGGGCGTAGATCAGGAGGCCGGCGGCCTGACCGGCGATGAACACCGGGTCCTTGCGGTAGATCGCGTAGGCCAGGAGCGTGCCGCCGCCGAACACCGAGAAGAGCCAGAAGGCGGGCGGGATGATGCTCCGTCGCACCCGCTCGCTGGCGATCCACTGCACGAGGAAGCGGGCGGAGAAGAAGATCTGGCCGAGAAAGCCGATGCCCAGCCAGAGGGTCTCGGTGCTCATGACGAAAGTCCTTCACAAAGGCCGCAGCGGCCGTCGCCGGCGGCGGCGACGCGTGAGCCACGCCACGCCGAAGAGGTCGGGAATGCCGACCGCCAACCGGTCGAGTATGCCGTAATTCGACGTCCCCTTTAGCCGGGGCCGGTCGATCACGTCGACATGCGCCACCTTCCAGCCGTCGGCGAGAACGAGCGCCGGCAGGAAGCGGTGCAGGGAATCGAAATAGGGGAGCCCTTCGAGCGCCTCGCGCCGCCCCGCTTTCAGCCCACAGCCGGAGTCGCGCGTCCCGTCCTGCAGCATCCAGCCGCGCACGCCGTTCGCGATCCGCGAGCCCCAGCGCTTCGACCACGAGGCCTTGCGGCCGACGCGCTGCCCCGCCGCGAGCCCGACCTCGGGGTCCTCGAGCGCGGCGATCAGAGCAGGCACGAAGGCCGGGTCGTTCTGCCCGTCGCCGTCGAGCGTGACGATGATCTCGCCGCGGGCCGCCCTGATGCCGGTATAGACGGCGGCGCTCTGGCCGCAGGAGACCGGGTGACGGACCGGCCGCAGCCGACCGTCGGCCGCCGCGAGTTCGGACAGCACCTGCGGCGTGGCGTCGCTCGAGCCGTCGTCGACGACGATGACCTCGTGATCTTCGGCGGCGAGCGCCCGGTGGATCTCGGCGACGAGGTCGCCGAGCGCGCCTGCCTCGTTCCGGGCCGGCACCACGACGGAGATCTTCGGCATCAGTCCCTCGGCCTCGATTGAGGCATGGCAGCAGCAGCAGTGAGCAGGCTTTGCGCCGTATCACGAAGCGCCGGCCATGTCGCCGACTCGACGTGCGGGAGCCGCCGCCGCACGACTCGGCCGCCGGGGCACGGGCGGAACACGAGCTTGCGCCGCGCGCACCAGTTGCGGATCCACAGGACCCCCACCGCGCCGAGCAGCCATCCGCCCATCACGTCGCTCGGATAGTGGTCGAGCACCATGACGCGGCTCGTGCCGATGATGATCGGGAACGACAGGAAGAAGGCCCAGTAGCGCGGCCACAGCACCGTCAGCGCCACCGCGAGCGTGATGGCGTTCGTCGTGTGGCCGGAGGGAAAGCTCTGGAAGTCCGCTCCGAGGGCGAAGGTCGTGACGTCCAGTATGCCGTGGCTTCCCTCCACGCCCGGCCGCGCGCGCCCGACGACCAGCTTGAGGAGCGAGGTCGCGAGGCCCGGGATCGCGACCGCGGCGATGATGAAGGCGATTCTCGCCCCCCAATGGTGAAGCGCCGCCCGCACCTTGAGCGGCCACTCGAAGCCCGACGCGATCAGGATCGCGAGCAGTGTCAGGCCGAGCGGCCACAGGAACCAGTCCGCCTTGCCGTAGCGCGTCACCCAGTAGAAGAAGCCCCGCACGCTGTCGTCGTAGGACATCGCCCACGCCTGCGCATGCGGGTCGAGGACGAGGATCGTCACGAGCACGGCGACGAGGAAGGCGCCGGCGAGATCCGCGGGTCGCTGCCAGACCGGCGGCCGGACAGGGTGAAGCGGCTTCGGGCGGCGCTCGAAGGTGCGGCGGAGATGACCGCGCAACCGTTCTAGGGCGCCGGCGTCGCGATCTGGAAGGTCAGCCATCTGGAGTTGCCGATATTGATCCCCGAGAGTGTCTCCGCGATCACAGGTCTGAACCCCAGCGACTGCGCGCGCGAGACGAAGGCCGCACTCTGCCGGTCCGTCACGACGACGACGCGACAGCCGCCCTCGGAAAGAAAGTCCGCTGCCTGCTCGCCGCTGCCGAAGCGTATGTCGGTGCCCACGGCGAAGACGAGGCTCGCCTCGGTGAAGCCCGCCGAGAACACGTGCGGGTTCTCGCACGCGGCCGCCGCCTCGGCGGCCGCGGCCAGGCGGGGCGAGACCCACACGCTGTCGAGCCGTGGCGCCACCGTGCCGAACACCGTGGCGTAGACGATCACGGCCTGGGCGAGGAGCAGGGCCATCGTCGTGGGATAGTGCGCCTTCGCGGCCTCCCATGCGGCGGCGGCGCCGAGCCCTGTCGCCGCGGCGGCCATAAGCACGGCCTGCAGCGACCAGACCCCCTCGAGATAGGCGAGCAGCCCGAGCCCGGCGAGCGCCGTCAGGCCGCCGCCCACGCCCGACGCCATCATGAAGAGCCGGGCCCACGCCTGGTCCGAGATCTTCCCCGCGACGAGCGCGGAGGCCGCCAGAAGCGCGATCGCCGGGTAGACCGGCAGCGTGTAGTGCGGCAGCTTCGTCGCGACGACCTCGAAGACGATGAATGACGGCAGGATCCAGGCGAGCAGGAAGCTCGTCGCCGGCTCGCGCCGCGACCGCCAGATCGCCGGGATCGAGACGCCGAGCAGCGCTGCGCTCGGCCAGAACAGGACCCAGAACAGGAGAAAGTGGTAGCCGGGCGGCGCCCCGTGGGATTCCTGCCCCTCCGCGATCTTGCCCAGCATGTCGTTGCCGAGCGACTCCTGCAGGAAGCGCCCCTCGGAGACGACGTTGATGGCGACGAGCCAGGGCAGCACGATGACGGCGACGACGAGAAGGCCCGGCAGCGGCCGGAGGCGCTTCAGCCAGCCGGCCCGCCGGTCGAGCACGGCGAGGCCCCCCGCCGTCAGCCCGGCCACCATCGCCGTCACCGGCCCCTTCACCAAAATGCCGACGCCGATGGCGGCCCAGAAGACGAAGGGCCAGCGGCCGAAGGGCTCCCGCCCGTCCTCCGCCGTGCGCGGCGGCGCGAAAAAGACACGCGCCAGCGCGAGCTGCGCCCTGGAGGGCGGCTTCCCGTGCCCCGAACCGTGGATCGCGAAATAGACGCGCGCCAGCGCGAGCTGCGCCGCCATGACGGTCGCGAGCAGCACCGCGTCCGTCTTGGCGAGCCTCGCCTCCACGTTGAGGATGATGCAGGCCGCGAGGAAGAGGGCGCCGGCGAACGCCGCTTCCGCTCCCACCAGCGGGCGCCCGAGCCGGAAGGTGAGGAGGACGGCGAGGATCGCGCCCAGAAGCGACACCAGCCGGTACACCCAGACGGGCGCCTCCGCGCCGTATCCCGAGACGAGGGTGGACGCGGCCTGCAGCCAGTAGATGCCGACCGGCTTCTTGTACCGGTTCTCCTCGTGAAGCCGCAGGTCGATCGGGTCGCCGCTCTCGACCATCTGCTTCGTCGTCTGGACGAAGCGGGCCTCGTCCCGGTCGACGAGCGGAACGGTGAAGACGCCCGGCAGGTAGGCGAGGAGACAGAAGAGGACGAGGACGAGCGAGGCGAGCCGCGTCGAGGCGGAGACGCGGCCAAGCGCGCGAAGCACCCGCTGGTCGCCGCCGCCGGGCATCGCCGCGGCGGCCCCCTGTTCGTAGCGTGCCGCCTCTTCCGCCATGCCCTCGACATGCTCCCGCCGCCGGCGATGCCGTAGCGCTCGCCCGGATGTCGGCCTTATGCCGTGCCGGGTCCGGCGGCGCAATCCGGAGCCGGGCCCGACTCCAGGAGGGCCCCGCCATGCCCGGCGCTGGCGTAGCGGCCCGGCCGCATCCTCGCGCTTTCGTGAGACGGATCGATGTCGGGGATCGGGGAACGTCTCGCGGCCTCGGGCATTCTTAGCCCCAGACAGCAACGAACACAGGGAGCTGTACCATGAAGAACGATCTTCTCAAGCTGACTGGCGCGAGCTTCGTCGCCCTGGCCCTGGCCGCCGGCCCCGTCGCCGCCCAGACCTACCACGAGTGGGACGCGGACCAGGACGGCGTCGTCTCCCAGGAAGAGTACAATGCCGGTCTCGAGACCAGCGAATTCGGCGAGTGGGACAACGACATGACGTCCGACGACGTCTTCGCCGAGTACGATCAGGACGAAGACGGCTCGTGGAGCGCCCCTGAGTATGGCCGCTTCAACGAGGACTATCCGATGCCGGCGATCGTCGGTGGCGGCTCTGGCGGCGGCAGCATCCCGAGCGCCGAGGGCGGCACGGTCGACGACACGACGACCGAGCCCAACTGATCGGCTTCTATAGAGACGCGAGACGGCCGGCGGTTTCCGCCGGCCGTTCAGACT
>NZ_AWXZ01000017.1 GCF_000496075.1 Lutibaculum baratangense AMV1 | reverse complement strand
ACGGCCGGCGGTTTCCGCCGGCCGTTTTCGCATGCTCGAATGACCGTGCGCATTTGCTGCTGCAGTAGCAGCAGATTTTAAGGTGGATCGCCGTAGATCTCTCCCCCTGTATTGCGTTTTGAGGGGGACTAGACGTGCGACTGACCATCCCGCGGAAGCTCGCGATCCTGATCGCGACCTCTGCCGTTCTCACCACCGCCGCCATGGCGGTTCAGCTCTACGGCCTGAAGAACCGCATCTGGGCGGATCGCGAGGAGATGCTCGTCGCGCAGGTCGATTCCGCGATCGCCATCATGGAGGGCTTCGCGGCTCAGGCGGAGGCGGGCTCGGTCAGCCTTCCGGAAGCGCAGAAGCGCGCGAGCGACGCGATTCGCGCGATCCGTTACAACGGCAGCGACTATTCCTGGATCCTCGACTACCAGGGACTGATGCTGGTCCACCCGCGCGAGGGGCGCGAGGGGAACCAGACGTGGGACGACCAGGATCCGAACGGCTTCCACCACACGCGCTCGATCGTCGCCGAGGCGCGGGCAGGGGGCGGGTTCACACCATATGTCTGGACGCGCCTCAAGGGCAGCGAGACCTCGCCGAAGCTTGCTTATTCCGAGGCTTACGAGCCCTGGCAATGGGTCGTGGCGACGGGTGTATACGTCGACGACCTCGAGGCGATCTTCTGGCGCGAACTTTATGTCTCTCTCGGCTGGCTCGTGGCCATCCTCGTCGCGCTCGGGGCCTGCGCATGGCCCATCGCCCGCTCGATCACACGGCCGCTGTCGCAGATGAGCGGCGTCATGCGCGAGCTCGCGGGCGGGCACAACGAGGTCGAGGTGCCCTTCGTCGGGCGTCGCGACGAGATCGGCGAGATGGCCGACACCGTCCAGTCCTTCAAGCTGGCCGCCCTCGAGAAGGAGCGGCTCGAGGGGGAGGCCGGGACGATGCGCGAGCGCGAGGAGAGCGAGCGCAACCACCGGGCGGCGGAAGCACAGGCCAAGGCCGGCGATCTCCGCTCCTTCGTCGCCGAGATCGAGAAGGGCTTCGGCCGGCTCTCGCAGGGCGACCTCACCGTCCGGCTCGATCGGCCGGTGGCGCCGGAATACGAGGCGATCCGCGGCCAGTTCAACTCGTCCGTCTCGGCCCTGGAAGAGACGATCGGCTCGGTGGTGAACGCCGTCGGCTCGATCCGCTCCGGCCTGTCGGAAATCACGTCGGCCTCGAACGACCTGTCGCAGCGCACCGAGCAGCAGGCGGCCAACCTCGAGGAGACGGTCGCGGCCCTGGGGCAGGTGACCGGTGCCGTCAACGAGACGGCGGCCGGGGCCGACGAGGCGCAGACGGCGGCGCACACCGCGCTCGGCAACGCCGAGAAGGGTGGCGACATCGTCGGCCGGGCCGTGTCGGCGATGAGCGAGATCGAGCGCTCCTCCGACGAGATCGCGAAGATCATCGGCGTCATCGACGAGATCGCCTTCCAGACGAACCTCCTGGCGCTCAACGCAGGCGTCGAGGCGGCCCGCGCCGGCGAGGCCGGCAAGGGCTTCGCGGTCGTCGCGCAGGAGGTCCGGGCGCTCGCCCAGCGCTCCGCGGAGGCGGCGAAGGAGATCAAGGACCTGATCCAGACCTCGAACGGCCAGGTCAGGACGGGCGTCGAGCTCGTCAGCGCGACGGGCAAGTCACTGTCGGAGATCGTCGCGCAGGTCGCCCGCATGAGCGACCTCGTGACGGACATCGCCGGAAAGGCGAAGGACCAGGCGGTCAGCCTCCGCGAGGTCGCGACGGCCGCCGACCAGATGGACAAGGTGACGCAGCAGAACGCCGCGATGGTCGAGGAAGCCACCGCCGCGGCAGCCACGCTGGCCCGTGAGACGGATGACCTTGCGGCCAGTGTGGCGCGCTTCCGCACCTCGGCCGCCCGCGCGAGGGCCGGCAAGCCGGCTCCCGCCGCGGCACCGTCGCGCGGCCAAGCCTCGAAGCGGCCTGTGCCGCAGCTCAGGCCCGTCGCCCAGACCGCCCCGGCCGTCGAGGAGGAGGGCTGGGAGGAGTTCTGACCCTCCTCTCCTCTCACGGACGATCGAACGCACAACGGCCGGCGCGGAAACCCGCGCCGGCCGTTGCGCATGAGCAGCCGGCGGCCCGATAGTGTCGACGGGATCCAGGGAGAGACGATCCTTGCCGACGCTCGACTTCTGGTACGACTTCGCCTCCACCTATTCCTATCTCTCGGCCATGCGGATCGGGCGGGCCGCGGCGGCCTGCGGCGTGACGGTCCGGTATCGGCCGTTCCTGCTCGGCCCGATCTTCGCGGCCCAGGGGTGGACGACCTCGCCCTTCAACCTCCTGCCCGCGAAAGGCGCCCATATGTGGCGCGACATGGAGCGTCTCTGCGCGCGCGCCCGGCTGCCGTTCCGGCGTCCGGACCCGTTTCCCCAGAACAGCGTGCTCGCCGCGCGTCTCGCGCTCGTGGGGCTCGACGAGGGCTGGGGCGAGCGCTTCACGGAAACGGTCTTCGCGGCCGAGTTCGGACGCGGCCTCGACATTTCGAGCCGCGAGACGCTGGGAGGGTTGCTTCGCCCGCTCGGCCTCGATCCGGAGGACACAATCGAGCGGGCGCTCGCGCGGTCGAACAAGGAGCGCCTGCGCATCCAGACCGCGAGGGCCCAGGAGACGGGTATCTTCGGCGCGCCGAGCTTCGTGACGGAGGGGGGAGAGCTCTTCTGGGGCGACGACCGTCTCGACCAGGCGCTCGAATGGGCGGTCGCGGAGCTTCAGTCCCGCAGGTAGCGATCGACGCCGGCGCGGCGGCCGGCCACCGCCCAGTAGGAGAAGCCGGCCACGAGGCCGGCGGCCGTCATCAGGATCGTCTCGGAGGTGCGCTGCTCGATGCCGGTCAGGGGCATCATGCCGCGAGCCGCCGCGGCGTAGTAGCCGAGCCCGGCGAGCAGGCCGCCGCCGATCGTGTAGTAGAAGAAATTCCGCACGACGAGGAGCTCGCCCAGGATGATGCCGACGGCGGCCGGCGCCGCGGCGAGCGCCGCGACGAAGACACTGAGAATGCCGACGACGAACAGGCCGGAGGAGACGAGGTTGCCGGAGATGTGGATGCCGGGCGCCCAGAGCCTGTCCGGCGCCGAGGCACCGATCAGGAGCACGAAGGCCGCCATCAGGCACGCTGCGCCGTAGCCCACGAGAACAGCGACGAGCCGCGGCAGGATCGGCGCGCGCCGGGGCGTCCCGGAGGCGTCGCTGCGACGATCCCGGGCGCCGTCCGTCAATGCGGTCGCGCCTCTTCCTCCGCGCGGCGCTTCCAGGCGGGGACCCGTTCGGACTCGGATTTGAGCTGGCCGCACGCCGCCATGATGTCGCGGCCGCGAGGCGTCCGCACGGGGCTCGCATAGCCTGCCCGGTTCACGACCTCGGCGAAGGCCTCGATGCGCTCCCAGTCGGAGCACTCGTACGGGCTGCCGGGCCACGGGTTGAACGGAATGAGGTTGATCTTCGCCGGGATACCCTTGAGGAGCCGCACGAGCTCCTTGGCGTCCTCGATGGAGTCGTTCTTGTCCTTGAGCATCACGTATTCGAAAGTGATGCGCTTGGCGTTCGACAGGGCCGGATAGTTCCGGCAGGCCTCGAGCAGCTCGGCGATCGGGTATTTCTTGTTGAGCGGCACGAGCTCGTCCCGCAGCTCGTCGCGCACCGCGTGGAGCGAGATCGCGAGCATGACGCCGATCTCGGCGCCCGCCCGCTCGATCATCGGCACGACGCCCGACGTCGACAGCGTGATCCGGCGCTTGGAGAAGCTCAGGCCCTCGCCGTCGGCTGCGATGAGCATCGCCTCCTTCACGTTCTCGAAATTGTAGAGCGGCTCGCCCATGCCCATCAGCACGACGTTCGAGATCGCCCGCTCGACATCCGGCACGAAGCCGTCCGTCGGCCGCGTCTGCCCCGGCCACTCGCCGAGCCGGTCGCGCGCGATCAGGATCTGCGAGACGATCTCCTCCGCCGTCAGGTTCCGCACGAGGCGCTGGGTGCCGGTGTGGCAGAAGCGGCAGGTCAGCGTGCAGCCGACCTGGCTCGAGACGCAGAGCGTCCCCCGGTCGTGCTCGGGGATGTAGACGGCCTCGACGTCGGCTGGTCCCTCGCCCGGGTTGCGGCCGGGGAAGCGCAGGAGCCACTTGCGGGTGCCGTCGCTCGAGACCTGTTCGGTCACGATTTCGGGCCGCGCGAGCGTGAAGCGCCGGGCGAGCTCCGTCCGCAGGGCCTTCGACACGTCGGTCATGTCGTTGAAGTCGGTCACGCCGTGGGCGTAGATCCACTTCCAGAGCTGGTTCGAGCGCATGCGCGCCTGCCGCTCCGGCACGCCCGCCTCGACGAGCCGCACCGCGAGATCGGGGCGCGACAGGCCGACGAGCGACGGCAGGAGATCCGCCGGCGCGTCGGACGCGGCGTTTACGGTCGGCGCGTTCGGGTTGCGCCGCGCGAGGTCGAGGGTCAGGGTCATGGCGTCACCGGGAAACAGGGCGCGTGCTTAGCACGGGCGCGCGCATGCCGCAAAACATAAGGCGCGCGCCCGTGCACTTGAACCCTCGACGCCGCAAAACCTTACCGGCACTCCTGCTGGATGCGGTTATGCGCCGCGGTGACGCCGGAGAGGGAGTAGGTGTCGGTCGTGTTCGTGCCGCGGGTGGACGTGCCGCGCACGCTCATGTCGCGCCCCGCGCGCATCGCCGCGACGAGCCGCCGCTCTTCCGCGGCATTGGCGACCCACGCGCTGTCGTTCTTGGCGAAGAGATCGAAGCTCGTCCCGTCGACCGTCACGGTGGGGGTGGAGTTCGGCTGCAGCGGATATCCCATGATGATCGACACTTCGCTGTCGACGTCCTGCCCGGGCCTGGCCGTGACGAAGAAGTAGATCGGATCGCGGTTCACACCCTGCGGCTCGCTGCTCTTCGGCTGCGAGAGGATGTAGCAGACCTTGTTGCCGCTGTTCTGGCCGGAATAGGCGGCCCAGTCGTTGAACTGCCCCAGCGGCGTCGGGGCGCTCTGCGCCAGGGCCCCTCCCGCGCCGATCGCGAGGGCCATGGCCGCGAGGGCCAGTCGTGCAAGCGTCATGTTCACCACCAATGGTCGCATCGTTCCCGGATGCGCCGGCGTCAGGGCCAGCGCCTCGACTGACCGCCAGTTCCGGAGGATGTCGCGCCGACGGGCGTCGGGCGGCCGACCGGTTGCCGAGAAATGGCGGCAGCAATTTGACGTATCGGAGGATTCACCCGTGCGGATGAACACTTCGTTTACGCTCTTCGCCCAGCCCCCGCGCCCTTATCGCACCCCATGCGGCAGGCCCGCAACAGGGGGCGGCGCGTCAGCCGGCGACCGGCATGTCCGGGTCCGACAGCGCCTCGGCTGCGGCGCGGCGGTGCACCGGCTTGATGTGGGCGGCGACCGCCGAGAGCGCGGCCATCAGCACGGCGCCGTCGTCGGCGAAGCCGACCACCGCCAGGAAGTCCGGCACGGCGTCGAACGGCATGATGAAATAGGCCAGCGCGCCGAGCAGGATCGCCCGCACGCGCATCGGCGTCTCCGGATCCATCACGCAGTAATAGGCGGCCACGAGGTCCTGCGTGAACGGGATCCGCGCCGCCACCTTGCGCAGCCGCGGCCAGAACTCCTCCGCCACCAGCCGCATCCGCTCGCCGACGAGGCGCGGGTCCTGCGCGGCCTCTCCCGTGAAGCTGTCCTTCTGCATGTCGATCGTCCCGTTTCTCCTTCCGGCGGCGGGGCCCGTCCGCCGCGCCGAACCTGTGCCGGCTATCGCGCCGGATCCGTCGGGAGAGACATGGTGCGTGCCGCCCGCCGCGGCAAACCCCCTCGCGGGGCGGCGCGGCCTAGTCGGCCTTCGTGGCCTGCGCCTTCGCCGTCTCGTCGAAGGTCGACAGGAAGCGCTGCTTGGCGCGCTGGACGTGCCGGAAGAACGCCTCGTGCGCGCGGTTCTCGTTGCCCGAGGCGAGCGCGTCGATCATCTCGCGATGCTCGTGGTTCGAGACGTAGAGCCCCTTCGCCTGCACGAGCGTGCGCTGGCGGCACAGATGCAGGCGGTGCACGAAGCTGCGATACTCTTTCACGAGCGTTCGGTTGCCGGCGGATTCGACGAGATAGGCGTGGAACTCGAGATTCGTCGGGTAGTAGCGCTCGAAATCCCCCGCCGCCGCGATCTCGTCCATCAGGTCGAGATACTCCTTCAGCCTGATGAGCATCTCGTCGGTCAGCCGGTCGGCCAGCAGGCGCCCCGCGAGCCCGAACAGCGCCGAGCGCAGGTCGTAGATCTCGAGCGCCTCCTCGATCGGGATCTTGCGCACGAAGACGCCCTTGTTGCGCACCACCTCCACGTAGCCCTTCGCGTGCAGGCTGCGCATGGCCTCGCGCAAGGGGCCGCGGCTCGTGCCGAACCGCGCCGCGAGCTGGAACTCGTTCAGCCGCTCGCCGGGCGGCAGAGCGCCGCTCAGGATCAGGCGCTCGATCTCCTTCTCCACGACGCTCGTCAGCGAGGAGCTGCGCAGCGTGGCGAGCTGGTCGGCGATGTCGGGAATGTCTGAACCGGCTTTCGTCATGGAGCCCTAGATAATCGTCGACAGTCGAAACCGCGACTCAACTTTCGCTCAACGCCTCTCCGCAGGTGCCGCTCACGCCCCCGCCGACACCGACACCGCGCCCATGCCCGCGAGGATGCCGTCCACCATCGCCCGCTGGTCGCCCGTGCCGTTGATGTCGCGCGTGCGGGTCCCGGGCCGCGACAGGGCGTGGTCGATCCCCCGTTTCATCAGCCCGGCCGCCTCCACCGCCTCGTCGATGCCGCGCTGGCGGCCGAGCCAGTCGAGCAGCATGCGCGTCGACTCGATCATCGCGTAGGGGTTCGCGATACCCTTGCCGGCGATGTCGGGCGCGGAGCCGTGTGTCGCCTGCGCCATCGCGATCGAGCCGCGCCCGATGCACAGGCCGGGCGCCATGCCGAGGCCGCCCACGAGCCCCGCCGCCTCGTCCGTCAGGATGTCGCCGAACATGTTCGTGGTGACCACGACGTCGAAGCTCTGGGGGTCGCGGACGAGGCGCATCGCCATCGTGTCGACGATCACCTCGTCGACCGTCACGTCCGGGAATTCCCGCGCCACCTCGTGGCAGCTGTCGACGAACATGCCGCAGCCGAGCTTGAACACGGTGTTCTTGTGGACGAGGGTCAGGTGCTTCCGCCGCGCGCGCGCCAGCTCGAAGGCGGCCCGGGCGACCTTTCGGCTGCCCTCGCTCGTGATGACGCGGACGGAGATCGTGACGTCGTGCGTCGGCCGGAACTCGCCCGATCCCATGACGACGTTCCGGTCGGGCTGGAAGCCCTCGTTGTTCTCCCGCACGATCACGAGATCGATATCGTCGTAGAGGCAGCCTATGTCGGGATAGGAGCGCGTCGGGCGCACGTTGGCGAAGAGGTCGAACTGCTTCCTGAGGATCGGGTGCGGGTTCACCGCCTCCGGCACCTTCGGATAGTCGCGGTGGCCGATGGGCCCCAGGATCCAGCCGTCGAGCGCGCCGAGCCTCTGAAGCGTTCCCTCGGGCATCGTGTGGCCGTGCGTGTGGAGCGCCCGCCGCCCGATCGGGATCTCGTGCCAGTCGATGCGAAGCCCGGTCGCCTCGGCGGCCGCGCGCGCGATCTCGACGGCGGCCGGCACGATCTCGTGGCCGATGTCGTCGCCCTCGAGGATGCCGAGCTTCAGCGCGCCCATGGAAGCCGCCTCATTCGGCCGCGGCGCGCGCGCCGGTCGCCGCCGTCCGTGCCACCTCGCCGGCGTCGGCGAGATCCTCCACCCCCCAGGCCGCGTCGAGGATCCGGCGCGTCTGGTCGGCGCCGACGACGAGCTCCGCCTGGTGGGTGAACTTCGCGCTCACCTGCTCGTCGCTCAGCGGCTTCTCCCGGCTGCCGATCGCCCGCTCGATGTGCTTGGCCACCGTCGAGCCGTCCCTGAAGACGAGCTCGATGTCGACGGAGGCCTCGTGGCAGGCGGGGTCGGCCGTCGCCTGCACCCTGTCTCGAAGGTCCATGATGTCGGGCCGGTTCACCATCTCGTCGGTGAAGGCGGTCGGCGAGCCGTCGCCGGTGAGAAGGGCGCAGGACGCGGAATGGTAGACGCTGAACTTGCCCTCGAGGCCCGTCTTCGGCGTGCGCTTGCCTGTCAGTTCCAGCACGAGCGGGTGCGTCGTCAGCCGCACCTCCGCGATCTCCGAAACCCTTTCGCCCAGCTCCTCGCGCAGCTGCTGGCAGCCGTCGATCGTGGGATGGATGACGATGCCGCAGGCGAAGGGCTTGTAGCTGTTCAGCGCCGCTTCCCAGCTTCTGCCGAGCCCGTCGAGGATCTCGCCGTAATCCTGCTTGTCGGAGAGGACGTTCGCGAAGCCGCGCGGCGCCTCGATGCCCTGGAGCGAGCTGTCGTAGCCGGCCTCCGCCAGGAAGGCCGACATCGCGCCGTTCTGCGCGGCCCGGCCCGGGTGGAAGCTCTTCGTCATCGTGCCGAACATCTCGCGCAGGCCGGAGGCCTGGGTCGCCGCGAGCCCGAGCGCCCACTGCATCCGCGTCGTGTCGAGGCCGATCGCCCGGCCGACCGCGGCGGCCGCGCCGAACACGCCCGCCGTGCCGGTGATGTGCCAGCCCCGGTCGTAGTGGTCGGGATAGACGGCGTTGCCGATGCGGCACTCGACCTCGACGCCGACGACGAGCGAGGTGAGGAACGCCCGGCCGCTCATCGGGCGCGCCTCGGCCACCGCGAGAAGCGCGGAGGCGACCGGGCCCGCGGGGTGGATGATCGTCTTCAGGTGCGTGTCGTCATAGTCGAGCACATGCGAGGAGATGCCGTTGAGGAGCGCCGCATGGAGGACGTCGAGCCGCTCGGATCGCCCGAGCACGCTCGCCTTCCGCGGCCCCGAGAACGGGTCGACGGCCCTCAGCGCCGCGTCGACCGTTTCGTGCGAGGCGCCACCCACCGCGCAGCCTGCCCAGTTGACGAAGGTGCGGACACCCTCGCGGCGCACCTCCGCCGGGACGTCGTCGTCCCGCACTCCCACGATCCAATCGGCGAGGTTTCGGGTCACGGCTGGGGAGGTCATCGGCGTTTTCTCCGGGATCGTGGTCGTTTCCACCGTCGCGCCACCCGCCACGCAACCTGCAGGCCGCAGAGGCCCGCCAGGGCTGCCACGTCAACTAGATCGGCGGCATCCGAAATTGTCAACAGAAGACAGTTTCCGCCTGCTCGTCCGGCACGCGTGCTCACGAGCCGGCGTCAGCCGCCGGCCGGAACTCCCGGCGCTCCTCCGGGTCGAGCTGCGCGATCAGGCCCTGCTCCCATGCGAGGTAGCGGCGCGATGCCTCGAGATTGCCGTCGTGCCTGTCGTGAACGAAGCGGAGGAAGTCGATCGCCTCCTCGTCGGAGGGGTATCCCGCCCCCCTCACCTCCGTCGCGCCCGCCGCGACGAGGGCGGCGTGGCCGCCCCGGACGACGGAGACGGCGGCGAGGCCGCAGGCTTCGAGCTCGCGTAGCGCCCCCGCCAGGACTTCCTCGTCGTCGGCGATCAGGACCGGCCGGCGCTTTCCGGTCAGCGAAGCGAGCCGGCAACGCATCGCCCAGGTCGCGCCTTCGACATGGCCCTCACGAAAGACGTTCGAGGCCCTGAGGTCCACGAGCTGTGCGCGCCCGTCGCCGAGAAGGCGCAGCGCGTCGGCCGGAGAGATCTCGTGCGCCCGTGCCGGCCGCACCTCGACCCGCCGCGTCGCCGGCAGCGCCCGGACCGCGTCGTCGATGAGCACGACGACGGGGTCGAAGCCGAGCTGGCGCAGCCAGAAAGCCGCGAGCGCGGCCCGCACGCCCTCGTCGTCGCAGAGGACGATGCGTGCATGGCGGACGCCGACGAACTGGTCCGTGGACTGGACGAGCTGCCCGCTCAGGGCGTGGCGCGCCGCCTCGATCGGGTCCTGCGCGGCCTCCTCCGCCGACCTCACGTCGAAGACGAAGGTCGTCCGGCCGGTCTCCGCCACCATGTCGGACAGATCCGCCGCCGAGGCCGAGGGGATGCCCCACCGCGCCATGAAGGCGGTGGCCCGCTCGCGGGCCCGCGCACGGGCCGGCACGTCGAGCTCCGGCAGCGGCGCCGCCGCGACGCCGCGCTCGAGCGTCTGCCCCGCGAGCGCCCAGCCCTGCGTTCCGTTCTCCAGCGCGTAGACCTCGCCCGAATAGCCCATGAGACCGAGCCCGATCGCGCCGACGAGCCCGCGCGTCCGGCCCGCGCACCCCACGACCACCGGCACCTCGCCGTCGGCCACGAGGTCGATCCGGTGGGCGAGCTCGCCGTTCGGCATGCAGACGGCGCCCGGCACGTGCATCTTCGCGTATTCCGAAGGCGGGCGCCCGTCGAAGAGGCGAACCCTTCCCTCGGCCTGCCACTCGCGCAACCGTTCCGCGTCGACCGTCCGGGGATGCCATTCGTGCTCGGCCAGCTCTCCGAGTGTCTTCGAAGGCACGTTGACGCCCTTGAAGAGCGTGAATCCCGCCCGCTGCCAGCCGGGCGCGCCGCCCTCGACGCGGGAGACGTCGGCATAGCCGAGCGCTCGCAGCCTCTCTCCCGCCTTCTCCGCCAACCCGTCGCCGGCGTCGATCAGCACGACCGGCACCGCCGGGTTCGGCACGAGCCGGGCGGAGAGGCTTTCGAGCCGGCTGTAGGGGCAGGGCACGGCGAAGAGCGGATGCCCCTCGCCGAACTGCCCCGCTTCCCGCACGTCGAGGAAGGCGATCTCGCCGCCGCCATGGACCCGGGCCTTCGCCTCGGCGGGCGGGACCTGGCGCGTCATGTCGCGGGCGCCTCGGGCCTGCCGCCCTGGAAGAACGTCCGGAAGGCCGGCTCGATCAGGTCCGGCCGGTGCTCCGCCGGGTAATGGCCGGTCGGCACGCTGTAGGCGATCAGGTCGTCGCACCACTCGCCCCAGGCTTCCGCCGGCCTGAAATGGCGGTCGCAGTGGCTGTTCGAGCCCCAGATCGCGAGGGTCGGGCAGGCGATCCGCCGCTTTCCATGGTCCGCCGCGTCCGTCTCGAAGTCGATGCCGAGCGTCGCACGGTAGTCCTCGCACACCGCGTGGATCTGCTCCGGCGTCGTGCAGCGCTTGTATTCCGCCATCGCCTCGGGGCTGAAGATCGACAGGCCCACGCCCTTCTTGTTCAGCTTGTAGTCGATGTAATAGTCGAGGTCGGCTGTCAGCAGCTTCTCCGGGAACGGCGCGTTCTGCGCCATGAAGAACCAGTGATAGCTCTCCTTGGCCCAGCCTTTCGTGACGTTCGTCAGGATGTTGTAGGTCGGCACGATGTCGAGCAGCGCCACGCGCTCGATGCGTTCGGACCGGTCGAGCGCCATGCGGAATGCGACGCGGGCGCCGCGGTCGTGGCCCGCCACCTGGAAGCGCTCGTGGCCGAGCGCGTCCATCACGTCGAATACGTCCTCGCCCATCGCGCGGAAGCTGTAGTTCTCGTGGTTCTCGCCGCCCTCGGGCTTCGAGCTGTCGCCGTAGCCCCGGAGGTCGGTCGCGACGATCGTGAAGTCGCGCGCGAGCGGGCCCGCGATCCGGTGCCAGCTGTAGTGGGTCAGCGGGTTCCCGTGGAGGAGGACGAGCGGTGGCCCGTCGCCGGCCGTCGCGACGTTGATCTCGGCGCCGCGCGTCCTGACGCGCCGGTAGGTGAAGCCCTCGAGCGGTCCCGTCCGGGAGCCCGTGGTCTCGTGCGTCGCGGGAGTGTCCACCGCCATGTCTCCATCTTCGACTTCAGGGGAAGCGCATCCGACGCCTCGGCGTCGGGCGCGCCCCTTCAGTCTCAGGCCGAAAGCGCCGCGGCAAGGGCTTCGAGGTCGCGGGCGCCGTCGAGGTCGGCGACGAGGTCGATGATCCGTTCGCCCTTGTCCTTCGGCCAGCCCGCGAACTCCGCGCAGCCTCGGAACTTGTCGGCGGCCTCCTCGTAGGTCATCGGGTTCGCGGGCGAGCCCTTGCCGAAATCGGCGCGGCCCGAGATCGTGCGGCCGTCCTTCATGCGGATGTCGATGATCGTCGTCATCTTCGCGTAGCCCGCGGCCTCGGCGTCGGGATGCATGTGGAAGTCGACGCGCTCGATCATCGCCTGCACATCGTCGCGCAGCACCGTCTCGTCGGTGAACTCCGGCAGGTTCGCGCGCCCGTCGAGAAGCAGGATCGCCATGCAGAACTCCATCGAGAACTTCGCCTGGAGCTCGTTTCTCGGCCGGTGATGGATCAGCGCGTTCAGCATGTTGTGGTTCGTGCCGACGTCGACCTTCTCGACATCCTCGGCCCGGATCCCGTGCTCCTTGATGAGCGACAGCATCTCGGTCATGCCGGGATGGGTGAGCGAGCCCGACGGGTGCGGCTTGATCGAGATGCCGGGGTCGGCGAACGTCCACGGCGCGCCGAGCTTGCCGCGGATGGCGTCGAGGTCGTAGCCGCCGCCATGCGCCTGGAAGAAGCCGCGCGGCGCCTCGAGGATCTTGTCGGTCGCGCTCCAGCCGAGCTCGGCGAAGTCGCAGGCGACGACGCCGGCCTCCGAGGAGCGGCCGGCGTGGAACGGCTTCGTCATCGTGCCGAAATTCTCGCGCAGGCCCGCGCTCTGGCTGCCGGCGATCGACAGCGCGCGCTGCAGGGTCTCGCGGTCGAAGCCGCGAAGCCTCCCCGCCGCGGACGCCGCCGCGAAGGTGCCGCAGGTCGCTGTCGCGTGGAAGCCGTGCTGGTAGTGGCGCGGCGAGATCGCCTCGGCGATCTTGCACTCGACATCGACGCCGACGAGATAGGCCGCCAGCATGTCGCGACCGCTTAAAGACCGCGTCTGCGCCTCGGCGAAGGCGGCCGGCAGGCACGGCGCCGTCGGGTGGGTGAGCAAGCCGTAGACCCTGTCCTCCGCGACGGCGAGCTGGGTGTCGTCGTAGTCGTCGGCGTGGATGCCGACGCCGTTCGCGAAGGCTGCGAAGCGCGACGGCACCTTCATGCCAGTGCCGATCACCACCGCTTCGCCGGCGCCCGCCACGTCCTTCAGGTGGGCCTGCACGATTCGGCCCGACGCCGCGACCGATCCCGACAGCGCGAGCCCGAACCCGTCGAGGATCGACTTCTTCGCGAGCTCGACGACCTCACCGGGGATCGCGTCGAAGCCGGTGTCGAGCACGAAGGCCGCGACCTCCTCGGTCAGCCCCGCGCCGATCGAGGGGTCGCTCTGGGGCGTGAAGTGCTTGGGCGTGCGCTGTTCCATGTCCTGCTCTCGCTGGCGATCTCTCGTCGCTCGGGCTTGTGGCCGCGCCGGTGCCCGAAGTCGCTTCCTCCGCGGGATCCCGGCGCGCCGACCTTGCCGGCGGAGGCGGCCGGAACCCTCATGCCTAGCTACCAACGGCCGCTCCAAACTGTCAACGATCAACAATCCATCGCGCGCCCGCCCCACCCGGCTCCGTGTTAGAGGCGCGGCCGGAGTTCTGCGGCCGTGGCAGCGAAGGATTGTCGACAATCCTCTCTTATTGTACTCCGGGATCCGACGGCAGGCGGGCGGGATCGGAGGATTCATGAATCGCTACAGGATCGCGGCAATCCCGGGAGACGGCATCGGCGTCGAGGTTATCGCGGCCGGCATCGAGGTTCTCGACCGGCTGGCCGCCCGCGACGGCGGTTTCGCGTTCGATTTCGAGCATTTCGACTGGGGCACGGACCACTACAAGCGCCACGGCGTCATGATGCCCGCCGACGGCCTCGCCCGCATCCGCCACCACGACGCGATCTTCTTCGGTGCGGTGGGGGCGCCCGACGTTCCCGACCACGTCACGCTCTGGGGCCTCAGGCTCGCAATCTGCCAGCCCTTCGACCAGTACGCGAACGTGCGGCCGACCCGTGTCCTGCCCGGCATCGAGAGCCCGCTCCGGCGGGTGAAGCCGGGCGATCTCGACTGGGTCATCGTCCGCGAGAACTCCGAGGGCGAGTATGCCGGCCATGGCGGGCGCTCGCACAAGGGGCTGCCGGAGGAGGTCGCGACCGACGTCTCCGTCTTCACGCGGGCCGGCGTCGCCCGCATCATGCGCTTCGCCTTCGCGCTCGCCCGCTCGCGGCCGCGCCGCCACCTCACCGTCGTCACGAAGTCGAACGCCCAGCGCCACGCGATGGTGATGTGGGACGACATCGCCGCCGAAGTCGCGGCCGAGTTCCCCGACGTGTGCTGGGACAAGATGCTCGTCGACGCGATGACGATGCGCATGACGCTCAGGCCCGAGACGCTCGACACGATCGTCGCGACGAACCTCCACGCCGACATATTGTCCGACCTCGCCGCTGCGCTCGCCGGCTCGCTCGGAATCGCGCCGACCGCGAACCTGAACCCCGAGCGCAGCTTCCCCTCGATGTTCGAGCCGATCCACGGCTCGGCCTTCGACATCGCCGGCAAGGGCATCGCGAACCCGGTCGGCACGTTCTGGACCTCGACCCTGATGCTCGATCACCTCGGCGAACCGGAAGCCGCTCGGCGGCTGATGCGGGCGATCGAGCAGGTGACCGCCGACGAAGGCCTGCACACGCCCGATCTCGGCGGCCGCGCCACCACGAGAGAGGTGACGGATGCGGTCATCGCCGCTATCGAAGGCGACAACGAATAGGTCGTACCCCAGCCGTCACATCAGAGAAGGTCGAGACATGTCGCAGAATGCCCAGCGGGTTGCCGTCATTGCCGGCGATGGAATTGGCAAGGAAGTGGTGCCGGAGGGCGTGCGCGTCATCGAGGCGGCGTCGAAGAAGTTCGGCCTCGACATCAGGCTCGACGAGTTCGACTTCGCCAACTGCGACCACTACGCGAAGCACGGCCAGATGATGCCCGACGACTGGAAGGAGCAGGTCGGCGGCCACGACGCGATCTTCTTCGGCGCCGTCGGCTGGCCCGCCACCGTGCCAGACCACGTCTCGCTCTGGGGCTCGCTCATCAAGTTCCGCCGCGAGTTCGACCAGTACGTGAACCTGCGCCCCGTGCGGCTGATGCCGGGCGTGCCCTGCCCGCTGGCGAACCGGAAGCCGGGCGACATCGACTTCATGGTGGTGCGCGAGAACACGGAGGGCGAGTACTCCTCGATCGGCGGGCGCATGTTCCCCGACACCGACCGCGAGTTCGTCGTGCAGGAGACGGTGATGACGCGGTTCGGCGTCGATCGCATCCTGCGCTTCGCCTTCGACCTCGCGCAGAAGCGCGGCAAGAAGCACCTGACGTCCTGCACGAAGTCGAACGGCATCCAGATCACGATGCCCTACTGGGACGAGCGGGTGGCGGAGATGGCGAAGGCCTATCCCGACGTCCTGTGCGACAAGTACCACGTCGACATCCTGACGGCGCTCTTCGTCCTCCACCCCGACCGCTTCGACGTCGTCGTCGCCTCGAACCTCTTCGGCGACATCCTGTCGGATCTCGGTCCCGCCTGCACCGGCACGATCGGCATCGCGCCGTCGGCGAGCATCAACCCGGAAGGCCGCTTCCCCTCGCTGTTCGAGCCCGTGCACGGCTCGGCGCCGGACATCGCCGGAAAGGGGATGGCGAACCCGATCGGCCAGATCTGGACCGCCGCCCTGATGCTCGACCATCTCGGCCACACGCAAGCGAGCGAGGCGGTCGTGAAGGCCTGCGAGGCCGTGCTCGCCGAGCCGAAGCTCCGGACCGGAGACCTCGGCGGCAGCGCCGACACCGTCACCTGCGGCAAGGCGGTGGCCGACGCCCTCGCCTGAGAAGCCGCGAGCCCTCATGGAGCGTTCCGAGATGACCGATCACGACAGCCGCCCCATCGTCGCCCTCGTGCCGGGCGACTGCACCGGCATCGGTCCGGAACTGACGGCGAAGGTGCTCGCCGGCGGCCGCATGGCGGACCGGGCACGGCTCGTCGTGGTCGGCGACCGGCGGGTGCTCGAGCGCGGGATGCGGGAGGCCGGCGTCTCGTTCGACGTCGACATTGTCGCATCGCCCGCCGATGCCGACTGGTCGTCGCCGGCCGTGCCGATGGTCGATCTCGGCAACATCGACCCCGACGCGCTGCCTCTCGGAGAGGCGAGCCCCGACTCGGGCCGCCTGACCGGCGACACGCTGGCCGCCGCCATCGGCTTCTCCGGGCAAGGGATGGTTGAGGCGATCAGCTTCGCGCCGCTCAACAAGCAGGCCCTCTTCAAGGGCGGCTGGCGCTTCCCCGACGAGCACAAGATGTTCGCCCATCTCCTGAAGCACGAGGGGCCGTTCTCGGAGATGAACGTGCTCGACGGCCAGTGGATGACGCGCGTCACCTCGCATGTCTCGCTGCGCGAGGCGATCGATCTCGTCACGTTCGACTCGATCTGCCGCGCGCTGCGTCTCGCCGACGACACGATGCGCAAGGCCGGCATCGAGCGGCCGCGCATCGCCGTCGCCGCGCTCAATCCGCACAACGGCGAGGGCGGGCTCTTCGGCCGCGAGGAGATCGACATCATCCGACCCGCGGTCGAGGCGATGGCGGCCGAAGGCATCGCCTGCGAGGGCCCCTTCCCGTCCGACACGGTCTACCTCAAGGCCTTCGCCGGTCAGTATGACGGGGTGACGGCGATGTATCACGACCAGGGCCAGATCGCGACGAAGCTCAAGGGATTCAACAAGGGCGTCACCGTGACGGCGGGCCTAGACACCGTCTTCACCACCCCGGCGCACGGCACGGCCTACGACATCGTCGGCAAGGGCGTGGCCGACCCCGGCGCCTACGAGAGCGCCATCACGCTCGCCGCGAAGCTTGCGAGCCGGAAGCGACGGGCCGCCGCGGACGCGGCCTGAGCGTCCATCCCCGCGCTACCGGGTCGGCGTTGCCGCCTGCCCCGGCAGCCCGGCCGCTTCAGTGGGCGACCGACTGCGAGAACACGTTCACGATCACGACCCCCGTGATGATGAAGGCGAGGCCGATCATGGCGGGCAGGTCGAGGGTCTGGCGAAAGACGAAGAAGCCGATCGCCGAGATCAGGACGATGCCGAGGCCGCTCCAGATCGCGTAGGCCAGCCCGACCGGAATGGTCTTCAGCGTCAGCGACAGGAAGTAGAACGCGCCGGCATAGCAGAGGCCCATGATCAAGGTCGGCACCGGCTTCGTGAACTGCTCGGAGCGCTGCAGGAAGGTCGTGCCGACCACTTCGAGCGTGATCGCGAGGCCGAGCGATCCGTAGGTCACCAGGGCCGGGTGCATCTTGAAGGTTCCTTCGTCGTTCGAACAGGGAATGAGCGCGCCGGTGGGGATGACGGATCCCTGCCATGCCCAAAATTTCGAGGCGCTGCCCCGGCTTGGATGGTCAACCGCGCATATCGCCGAGATCGTGGGCCAGGCTCTCGAGCGCAGCCTGTATTCCGCCCGAGCCATGGGGAATGCCGAGCGCCTTGAAGGCGAGCTCGACGGAGGACAGCGTGCCGAGCAGCATCGGCGCGTTGCAGTAGCCCATATGCGCGATGCGGATCGCGCGTCCCTTCAGGTCGCCGATGCCGATGCCGAGCGTCACGTTCGTGTTCGCCGTCAGCCACCGGAGAAGGTCCGCGGGATCCTGGCCCTCGCCGGTCAGGATCGTCGTCACGGAGTCGGAGCGCTCCTCCTCCTTGGTGATGCTGAACGCGACCGCACCGCCCTTCGCCCACTCGGCCACCGCGGCGCGCGTTGCGCGGGCGAGCATCCGGTGGCGGCGCCAGACCGCCTCGAGCCCCTCCGCGAGAAGCATGTCGAGCGCCTGCCTGAGGCCGAGGATCAGGTGCACGGGCGCCGTGCCGCAGTGCTTCTGGTAGGGGATCTCGCCCAGGCGCTCCGTCCAGTCCCAGTAGCGGGTGCGCATGTTCGCGCTCCGATGGGCCTCCATGGCCTTGGGACCCGCCGCGTTGAAGGACAGGCCGGGCGACATCATCAGCCCCTTCTGCGCGGCCGAGACGGCGACGTCGACGCCCCACGCGTCCATCTCGAAGGGCACCGCGCCGAGCGATGCGATGAGGTCGACCATGAACAGCGCGGGGTGTCCCGCGGCATCGATCGCCCGGCGCATCGCCAGAACATCGTTCTGGACGCCCGAGGCGGTGTCGATCTGCACGACCAGGATCGCCTTGATCTCGTGGCCCGTGTCGGCCTCCAGGCGACGGCGGATCGCCTCCGCGTCGACCGCTGCCGTCCAGCTCCCCGGCAGCGTCTCGACCGCGATCCCCATCGATTCGGCCATCACGCCCCAGTTGTGGGCGAAGCGGCCGGATTCGCAGACGAGCACCTTGTCGCCGCGCGAGAGCGTGTTCGTTAGCGCGGCCTCCCAGGCGCCGTGGCCGTTCGCCGCATAGATGAAGGTCTCGCCCTCGGTGCGGAACACCTTCTTCAGGTCCCGCAGGCAGCTTTCGGTGGTCTCGACGATCTCTCCCCCGTAGATTTCGATCACCGGTCGGTGCATCGCCCGCAGCACTTCCTCCGGCACGGGGGTGGGGCCTGGAATGGCGAGGAACTGGCTGCCTGTGGCGAGCGTCATGTCGGAACTCGTGGCTTCGCGGGGTTGGGCCGGGTCGCGAGCGGAATCTCGCGCGGAAGGGACCTTCTTATCCGATGCGCCGTGACGGCGGAAACAGGCTTCTCGCTGTCCCGCGACTGGGGCACGGAGGAAGACGATGTCGACGCTGAAGGATCTCATGTCGCGCTACGCCCGCCCGGGCCGGGTCGCGTGGATCGGCTTGCGGCCGCAGCGCCACGCCCCCGTGGTCGTGGTCGAACAGGCGGGCGTGACGCAGGCGGGTCTCGAGGGGGACCGGGGGCGGGCCGGAAAGCGCGCGGTGACGCTGATCCAGGGGGAGCACCTCCCCGCCATCGCCTCGCTCGCCGGGCTCGAGGCGGTGGCGCCGGAGACCCTGCGGCGGAACATCGTCGTCTCCGGTCTCAACCTGACGGCCTTCCGCAACGGACGCCTCGCGATCGGCGAGGCGCTGATCGAGATCACCACACCTTGCGCACCCTGCTCGCAGATGGAGGCCGCCCTCGGCCCCGGCGGCTACAACGCCATGCGCGGCCACGGGGGCTGGTGCGCGAGCGTGATCCGTCCGGGCCGGATCAGGGTCGGCGACGAGGTGGTGCCGGTCGCGGACACGGGGTCCGGCGGCGGCTGATCGTGGCGCAAGGGCCCCGGTCAGCTCCGCCGTCGCTATAGGGCCGCCGGTGCGGGCGCGACGGCCCCGGCGTCGCCGCTGTTGCGCAGGATGACGGCGGCGACGAGGTCGCCGGTCACGTTGACCACGGTCCGGCTCATGTCGAGCAGGCGGTCGACACCGAGGATGATCACCATGCCCTCGGTGGGGATGCCAAAGGCGGCGGCGACGCTCAGGAGGATGGCGATGCTGACGCCGGGCGTTCCGGGCGCGCCGATCGAGGAGGCGACGAGCGTCGTGGTGATGACGATGATCTGCCCGAGGTCGAGCTCGATTCCGGCCATCTGCGCGAGGAACAGCATGGCAACCGTCTGGTAGAGCGCGGTGCCGGCCATGTTCATCGTGGCCCCCAGCGGCACGACGAGCCGCGCCACCTGGTCCGGCACGCCGAGCCGGTGCGCGGTCTGGATGGTCATCGGCATGATGGCGGAGGAGCTCGACGTCGAGAAGGCGAGGAGGAGCGTTCCACTCGCCGTCGAGAGGAAGCCCCAGGGATCGAGCCGCCCGACGAGCGCGACCACCACGAGGTAGAGCCCCAGGAGGAGCGCGAGCCCCAGAAGGACGGTCCCCATGTAGCTCGACATGCCGGCGACCGTCTCGAGCCCGACCCGCATGACGAGCTGCGCCATCAATCCGAACACCGCCAGCGGCGCGAGCAGCATCGCCCACTTCACGATGGTCATCGCGATCGAGAGCAGCGCGTCGAGCAGAGCGAGGAACGGCGCGACCTTCTCGCTCCTCGCCTGGGTGGCGGCGAGCCCGACGAGCAGGGCCAGGACGACGACCGCCAGCGTGTCGCCCTGCACGATCGAGGCCGTCGGGTTGGTCGGCAGGATGCCGGCGATGATGTCCGGGGCCTGCGCCAGGTCGAACGGCGTGTCGGCCGGTGGCGCCGAGGAGGCCCGGGGCGCCGGGAGCATCATGCTGTCGCCGGGCTTCAGCCAGCGCGCGAGGAGGACGCCGATCCAGGCGGCCGCGAAGGTCGTCGTCACGATGAAGGCCGCGAGACGGCCGCCGATCACCTTCAGTTCGCCGCCGGAGGATGCGCCGGTGAGGCCGCCGACGATCGAGGCGAAGATGAGCGGCACGAGCACCATCGCGATGAGGCCCAGGAAGATCTGCCCCGGCAGCGCGAGCCAGGCGCCGATGAGCTCGGCCGTGCGGGGCTCGACCCAACCGACGTCCGGCCCCAGCGGGATGCCGAGCGCGAATCCGAGCGCCATGGCGACGAGAACCTGCGCCCACAGCCTCGTCCGGATCCACAGGCGAAGCTTGAAGCGCTGGTCGACGATATGGATCGTCGCAGTCTCTGGGGCAGGCATCGGCGGCATGTCGGAAGAACGTCCTCTGGTCCCGCGTGGCTCGGACGACCGCCCCTCTGCCGTTCGACGAGAGGCCGCGCTATGATCTTTCTCAAGCCGCCGCCGGCCTCACCCCTGCACCACGAGGCGCGTGTCCGGCCCGAGCCGCGGCAGGAGGCGCCGCAGGTCCTGCGGTCTCAGCCCGACGCAGCCGGCGGTCGGGGTGCCTTCGGGACGCAACAGGTGCATGAAGATCGCGCTTCCCGCGCCTTTCAGCACCGGATCGTCGTTGTGCCCCACGACGACGACGATATCGTAGAGGTGGTCGTCCCTCCACATGTACTCGTGGGAGAAGCGGTGCGGCAGGGTGACGAGGCGGTTATAGGCGGGATCGTCCGGGTTCTCGCTCCAGCCCTGGTCGGGCGCGATCGGGCTGACGGGCAGGCCGGAGACGGGACGCGCCATCCGGTCCGGGCGGTAGAAGACACGCCTCAGGCGCCAGTCGCCGATCGGTGTTCCGCCGTCTCCCTCGCGCTTGCGGGCGACAGGGCCGGACCGGCCGAGGCGGCAGGGCAGGGCGAGGCCGCCCGCCTGCAGGATGCCGTTCCGGCGGTCGCCCGGCAGGGCGTGGACGTGGATCGAGGGCAGGAATGTCGCCATTCTGTGAACACCACCTTGCTTGCCTGGCCTTGAGGCCATGCTCTACATCGGGCGGAACGCTAGGGAAACGGGGACGGCCTCGGCCATGAGCACGAAGACCATACTGATCGTCGACGACGACGAGGACCTGCGCGAATCGCTGGCCGAGCAGCTCGACCTCCACGAGGAGTTCGACGTGAAGACGGTCGCGACCGCGCAGGCCGCGATCGCCGCCGTGAAGGACGACCATGTCGACCTCATGATCCTCGACGTCGGCCTGCCCGACATGGACGGGCGCGAGGCCTGCAAGATCCTGCGCAAGCACGGCTTCCGGGCACCGATCGTCATGCTGACGGCGCAGGACTCGGAATCCGACACGGTGCTCGGTCTCGAGGCGGGCGCGAACGACTACGTGGCGAAGCCCTTCCGCTTCGCGGTGCTGCTCGCCCGCATCCGCGCTCAGCTCAGGCAGCACGAGCAGAGCGAGGACGCCGTCTTCACGATCGGCAGCTACACCTTCAAACCCGCGCAGAAGCTCCTCCTCGCGCCCACCGGCTCGAAGATCCGGCTGACGGAGAAGGAGACCTCGATCCTGAAGTTCCTCTACCGCGCCGGCGAGAAGGTGGTGACCCGCGACGTGCTCCTGCACGAGGTGTGGGGCTACAATGCCGGCGTGACGACCCACACGCTCGAGACCCACATCTACCGCCTGCGCCAGAAGATCGAGCGCGATCCCTCGCAGGCCGAGCTCCTGATCACGGAGGGCGGCGGATACAAGCTCTCGCCGCGAGCAGCGTCTTGACGCTTCAGGACGACGTCTCCCTCCTGCGCGCGCTGCCGCTCTTCGCGGGCTTCAACGACGAGCAGCTGCGCCTCATCGCCTTCTCGGCGGAGGCGCTGAGCCTGCCGGGCGGCACGACGCTCTTCCGCGAGGGCGCGCCGGCGGAGACGGCCTATATCGTCGTGTCCGGCGCGGTCCACTTCCTGAAGAACGGCGAGGAGGCGGGCCACGACGACGTCGGCCCCGGCGGGATGATCGGCGAGATGGCGCTCCTCTGCCAGACGAGCCGCGGCGTGACGGCTGTGACGGTCGGCGACAGCCGGTTCATGGTGATCTCGCGCCGGCTCTTCCGCCGCGTGCTGATGGAGTACCCCGAGATGGCCGCCGGGATGCGCCGGACGATGGCCGAGCGGCTGACCGAGATGTCGGCCGACCTCGCCCGCGCGCGCCATGCGCTATTGTCGATCGGGGACGACCGGTAGGCCCGGGGCGCCTGTCCTCCTCGGCCGCTCCACCGTCATCGCACGGCAATGTGCCGCGCCTATAGGGGCGCCGGCATGCGGGCTCGCATGCCCGTTCGTCTCACTCCGCTCAAAAACAGGAGAGGCATCATGTGCGCCAAGGGCACCCTCGTGTCGCTGATCGCGCTCGTTTCCGTCGCCGGCCCCGCTCTCGCCGCCGAGATCGAGGTGGGCCCGCGCCCCTACTACCTGATCGACCGCATGCAGGACGGCGAGCTGAAGGAGAAGCTCCAGGCCTGCGCGAACGAGCCGGTGAAGCGCACGCTGTTCTCGATCGCCCATCGCGGCGCGCCGCTGATGTTCCCGGAGCACACGGAGGAGAGCTATCGCGCGGGCTTCCGCATGGGCGCGGGCATCGTCGAGTGCGACGTGACCTTCACGAAGGACAAGGAGCTCGTCTGCCGCCACGCGCAGAACGACCTGCACACCTCGACGAACATCCTGGCGACGCCGCTGGCCGAGACCTGCGTGCAGAGCTTCGAGCCGGCCGCGGACGGCCAGGACGCGAAGGCCGAGTGCCGCACGAGCGAGCTGACGCTCGCCGAGTTCAGGGAGCTTCAGGGCAAGATGGACGGCGCCGACAAGGGCGCGACCTCCGTCGAGGCCTACATGGACGGCAACCCCGCCTGGCGCACGCAGTCCTACGCGGGTGAGGGCGGCAGGCTCCTGAGCCACAAGGAGTCGATCGAGCTCTTCAAGTCGCTCGGCGCGAAGTTCACGCCCGAGCTGAAGGCGCCCTCCGTCGAGATGCCCTTCGACGGCTTCACGCAGGCCGACTACGCCCAGAAGATGATCGACGAGTACAAGGAGGCGGGCGTTCCGCCGGAGGACGTGTGGCCGCAGTCCTTCGTCCTCGACGACGTGCTCTACTGGATCGAGAACGAGCCGGAGTTCGGCCGTCAGGCGGTGTTCCTCGACGAGCGCAACGACACCGAGGGCCTCGACCCGATGGACCCGGAGACCTTCAGGCCCTCGATGCAGGAGCTGAAGGACATGGGCGTCACCTACGTCGCGCCGCCGATCTGGATGCTGCTGACGGTCGAGAACGGCGAGATCGTGCCGTCGCCCTACGCCAATGCGGCGAAGGAGGCGGGCCTCCGGATCATCACCTGGTCGCTCGAGCGCTCGGGGCCCCTCGCCACGGGCGGAGGCTGGTACTACCAATCGATGAGCGACGTGATCGACTCCGACGGCATGATGTACGAGGTCGTCGACGCGCTGGCGCAGGACGTGGGCGTCGTCGGCATCTTCTCCGACTGGCCGGCGACCGTCAGCTACTACGCGAGCTGCATGGGTCTCGAATAAAGTAACGTCTACGAAACGAGCCGGCGGCGCGATGCGCCTGCGCCGCCGGCTCATCCCGGCCTGCACCTGAAGAACAAGGCTTGCCGCCCTCCCACCGCTCTGCCTTCAATGCGCACTCTCTCTTGACGGTGGAGACGAGGCGCATGGGCAAGCCTGGGTCGACGACGCTGCTTCTGACCGCCGTCGCGATGGCGGCCTTCGCGGGCAACTCGCTGCTCGCCCGCGCCGCCCTGTCCGACGGTGCGATGGACCCTGCGAGCTACACGCTCGTCCGCCTCGTCGCCGGCGCCATCGTGCTCGGGCTTCTCCTCCTGCCCCGGCAACGTCCGCGGGGGCTCGCTGCGCTCCCCGGCAGCTGGGCCTCGGCGGCGGCTCTCTTCGCCTACGCCCTCGCCTTCTCCCTCGCCTATCTCCGGCTCGGCGCGGCCATCGGCACGCTGATCCTCTTCGCCTCCGTCCAGGCGACGATGATCGGCTGGGGCATCGCGCGCGGCCACCGGCCGACGCCGCTCGAGTTCGCGGGCCTCGTTCTGGCGCTCGGGGGCCTCGTCTACCTCCTCATGCCGGGGCTTCAGACGCCCGACCTCGTCGGCAGCCTGCTCATGGTCTCCTCGGGCGCGGCATGGGGGGTCTACTCGCTGCGCGGCCGCTCGGCGCGGAATCCCCTGGACGAAACGGCCGGGAATTTCCTGCGTGCGGCGATGCTCTGCCCGCCGCTGTTCCTCGTCTTCCTCGGCGATGCAGGGGCTCTGAGCCTCGCCGGGTGCATCCTCGCCGTCGTCTCCGGAGCGGTGACGTCGGGGCTCGGCTACGCCGTCTGGTACCGGACGCTTCCCGGGCTCAGCCCCGCACAGGCCGGCATCGTTCAGCTGACCGTGCCCGTCATCGCCGCCTTCGGCGCGGTGCTTTTCCTGTCGGAGGTGCTGACGCTGCGTATTCTGGTCGGAGGCGCCCTCATTCTCGGCGGCGTCGGCCTCGCCATCCTCTCCCGCACGCCGGCAGCTCCCCGGCCAATCCCCAACCCGCGACACACATCCGATTGACTCCCTTCGCGGGCAGTGGAATCCCTATAAGAACAAAACAGGAACATGAGAGCACTCCCGAAGGTTTCTCCGGGCGGCTCCGAGGAGTTTTTCGTGCCTGCCGTGCGAATCGAGAATCTTCGCGAGACGATAGCCCATCTCGAGGCCCCGGCGGCGGCCGAGGCGCGGCCGCCGCGGCCGCTCGGGGTGGAGCCGCTCGACCGCGTGCTCGGCGGCGGCCTGCAGGCGGGGGCGCTGCACGAGGTGCGGGCTGAGGGCGCCGACGCGCCTTCCTCCTTCGGCTTCGCGCTGGCGCTCGCCATCAGGCTCTGCCCGCCGCCGCTTCCCCTCCTCCACGTCACGCTGCCCCATGTCGGGGGCGAGTGGGGCAGGCCCTACGGTCCCGGTCTTTCGGCCTTCGGGCTCGATCCCGGCCGCATCCTCTTCGTTGAGGCGAAGCGGCCGTCGGACGCGCTGTGGGCCGCCGAGGAGGGGCTCTTCTGCGCGGCCCTCGGCGCCGTCGTGCTCGAGATCCCGGGCGAGCCCGCCGCGGTCGACCTGACGGCCACCAGGCGGCTCTCCCTGCGCGCCGCCCGTCACGGCGTCTCGGCGCTCCTCGTGCGGCCGGGCGGTGGCGGCGAGGCGACCGCCGCCACCACGCGCTGGCAGGTCGCGCCGCTGGCCGGCCCCGCCGATCCCTCCTTCGTCCTGCCGCCCCCCGCCTGGCGCGCGCGCCTCGAGCGCAACCGCGGCGGCCGGGGCGGCTCCTGGTCCCTGAGCTGGAGGCCCGATGTCCTCTCCTTCGCACCTCACGCGACGCTATCTGTCGCTTCGTCTGCCACGTCTGCCGATCGAGCGGCGGCGGCCGGCCCGCGCCGGCGCGCCGTCTGAGCGGCCCGTCGTCGTCGCCGACATGGTGAGGAACGCCATGCGGCTGACGGTCGTCGACCGCGTGGCCGCCTCGCTGGGCCTTCATCCCGGCCTCACCCTCGCCGATGCGCGCGCGAGGCGGCCGGAGCTCGAAATGCTCGACCCGGAGCCCGAGCGGGACGAGGAGGCGTGGACGAGGCTCGCCGGCTGGGCGACGCGCTACACGCCCCTCGTCGGCCGCGACGGGCCGGGGCTGATGCTCGACATCACCGGCTGCGCCCATCTCTTCGGCGGCGAGGAAGCGCTCCTCGGCGACCTCGAGGCGCGCCTCGCCCGGCGCGGCCTCACCGCCGACATCGCCGTCGCGGCGACGCCGGGCGCGGCGCGGGCGCTCGCCCGCTGCGGCCTGCGCCGGATCGTGCCCGCCGGGGCGACGGAGGAGACGCTGGCGCCCCTGCCCGTCGCCGCGCTCGGCCTCGACGAGGAGACGGCGGCCGCGCTGAAGCGTCTCGGCCTCAAGCGCATCGGGCAGCTCGCGGAGATGGCGCGCGCGCCGCTCGCCGCCCGCTTCGGCCGCGAGCTCCTCGGTCTTCTCGACATGGCGCTCGGCCGGCGGGAGGAATCGATCAGGCCCTTGCGGCCCGCCCCGGTCTTCTCGGCCGAGCGCCTCTTCGCCGAGCCTTTGCGCGACCTCGACGCGCTCGACCAGGTCGTCACCGGCCTCGCCTTCCGTCTCGCCGAGCCGCTGGCCCGCCACGGGCAGGGCGCGCGACGCCTCCGGCTCTCGCTCTACCGCAGCGACGGCGCCTTCTTCGCCGTCGATCTCGGCCTCGCCCGTCCGAGCCGCGACGCGGAAGCGATCGGACGGCTCTTCTCGAGCCGCATCGAAGCCTTCCATCAGGGCCTCGACACCGGGGAGGGGCTCGACCTCGTGCGGCTCTCCGTCGAGGAGACGGACGGGCTCGAGCACGAGCAGGTCGACCTCGACGGCCGCCTCGCGCTGAAGGGCGAAGTCGACCGGCTGGCCGACCGGCTCGGCGCGCGGCTCGGCGCCGAGACGCTGCATCGTCTCGTGCCGGGCGACAGTCATCTCCCCGAACATGCCGCCGCCCGCGGCGCGCCGTCCCGCGCCGTCGCCTGGCCGGAACCGGTCCGGGCAGGGGAGGCCGCACCGGAAAGGCCGCTGCGCCTCTTCGACCGGCCCGAGCCGGTCGAGGCCGTGGCCGAGGTGCCGGACGGGCCGCCCATGCGCTTCCGCTGGCGGCGGGCCTTCCGCGAGGTCGTGCGCTGCGAGGGGCCGGAGCGCATCGCGCCGGAGTGGTGGCGCGGCCACGAGGAGGCGCTGACGCGCGACTATTTCCGCGTCGAGGACCGCGCGGGTCGGCGCTACTGGCTCTATCGCGCCGGCCTCTACGGCAGCGAGACGGACCGGCCGCGCTGGTACGTGCACGGCCTGTTCGGATGAATTTATAGGACCGTATCCGTAACGATCATGCTGCCCTTCGCCGAGCTATGCACGACGACGAACTTCTCCTTCCTGCGCGGCGCCTCGCATGCCGAGGAGCTGGTGCGGCAGGCCGCGCTCCTGAAGCTCCGGGGCCTCGGTGTCGTCGACCGCAACACGCTGTCGGGCATCGTCCGGGCTCATTCGGCGGCGAAGGAGATCGGCCTGCCCTTCCGGGTCGGCACGCGGCTCGTCTTCGCCGACGGCACCCCCAACATCTTCGCCTGGCCGCGCGACCGGGCGGCCTACGGACGGCTCTGCCGCCTCCTCACGCTCGGCAACCGCCGCGCGAAGAAGGGAGACTGCGAGCTGACCCTTCAGGACCTTCTCGCCCACGGCGAGGGGGTGGAGCTCGCCTTCGCGCCGCTGCGCTCGGGCCGCGTCTCGCCGCTCGTCGAGCCGCTGAAGATCCTCGCGGAAGCCTTCCCCGACCATGTGCGCCTCGCCGCCAGCATGGGCTATGGCGGCGCCGACCGGCGCCATCTCGGCGGCCTCGTCGCGCTCGGCCAGGAAGCGGGGGTGAAGCTCCTCGCGACGAACGACCCGATCTATCACGTCGCCGCCCGGCGCGAGTTGCAGGACGTCGTCACCTGCATCCGCGAGGGCACGACGCTCGCCGCGGCCGGCCGCCGGCTCGAGGTCAATGCCGAGCGCCACCTGAAGAGCCCCCGGGAGATGGCGCGTCTCTTCCGCGACCTGCCGGAGGCCGTCGCCGAGACGGTCGCGCTGATGCAGCGGCTCGTCTTCTCGCTCGACGAGCTCAAGTACCAGTACCCGGACGAGCCGACGGGCGAGAGCGCGACCCCGGCCGAGGAGCTCGCCCGCCTCGCCTGGGAGGGCGCTGCAAAGCGCTATCCGCACGGTGTGCCGGAGAAGGTGAAGGGCCTCGTCGCCCACGAGCTGAAGCTGATCGGAGAGCTTCAATACGAGCCCTACTTCCTCACCGTGCACGACATCGTGCGCTTCGCCCGCTCGCGCGGCATCCTCTGCCAGGGGCGCGGCTCGGCGGCGAACTCCGCCGTCTGCTTCTGCCTCGGCGTCACCGAGGTCGACCCCGAGCGCATGGACGTGCTCTTCGAGCGCTTCGTCTCGGCGGAGCGCCGCGAGCCGCCGGACATCGACGTCGATTTCGAGCACGAGCGGCGCGAGGAGGTGATCCAGTACATCTATCAGCGCTACGGCCGCGAGCGCGCCGGCATCGCCGCGACCGTCATCACCTACCGCGCCCGCTCGGCCCTGCGCGAGGTCGGCAAGGTCTTCGGCCTGTCGGAGGACGTGGCCGGCGGGCTTGCCGGCCAGGTCTGGGGCATCTCGCGCGAGGATATCGGGCAGACCGACCTGAAGCGCCGCGGCCTCGATCCGCACGACCCCGGCCTGAAGCGCATGATCCGCCTCGCCCGCGAGATCATCGGCTTTCCCCGCCACCTCTCGCAGCATGTCGGCGGCTTCGTCATCACGCGCGACCGGCTCGACGAGACGATCCCTGTCGGCAACGCGGCGATGGCGGACCGCACCTTCGTCGAATGGGACAAGGACGACCTCGACGAGCTCGGCATCCTGAAGATCGACGTCCTCGCCCTCGGCATGCTGACCTGCATCCGCAAGGCCTTCGACTTCGTGCGCGACCGTTACGGGCGCGAACTGACATTGGCGACTATTCCCCCCGAGGAGAACGCCGTATACCGGATGCTGAGCCGCGCCGATTCCCTCGGCGTCTTCCAGGTCGAGAGCCGCGCGCAGATGTCGATGCTGCCGCGCCTCAAGCCCAAGGAATTCTACGACCTCGTCATCGAGGTCGCGATCGTCCGGCCGGGCCCGATCCAGGGTGACATGGTCCACCCCTATCTCCGCCGCCGCGAGGGCAAGGAGCGCGTCTCCTATCCCTCCCCCGCGCCGGCCCACGGGCCGCGCGACGAGCTGAAATCCGTGCTCGGCAAGACGCTCGGCGTGCCGCTCTTCCAGGAGCAGGCGATGCGCATCGCCATCGTCGCGGCGGGCTTCACGCCGAGCGAGGCCGACCAGCTGCGCCGCGCCATGGCGACGTTCCGGAAGGTGGGCACGATCGGCACCTTCGAGAAGAAGATGGTCGAGGGCATGGTCAAGCGCGGCTACAGGCGCGAGTTCGCCGAGCGCTGCTTCTCCCAGATCGAGGGCTTCGGCGAGTACGGCTTCCCCGAAAGCCACGCGGCGAGCTTCGCCCTCCTCGTCTACGCCTCGTCCTGGCTCAAGTGCCGCTACCCCGACGCCTTCGCTGCAGCCCTCCTGAACAGCCAGCCGATGGGCTTCTACGCCCCCGCCCAGATCGTCCGCGACGCGGCAGAGCACGGCGTCGGGATCCGCCCCGTCGACGTCAATCTCTCCGACTGGGACTGCACGCTCGAGCAGGACGATACGGACGCCTCACCTGAAAGACCGCCCATCCACCCCATGCACGCCGACCAGGCGGGCGACATCCTGTCGACCCACGCGATCCGGCTCGGTCTCAGGCAGGTGAAGGGCCTGTCCGAGGCGGATATGCGGCTCCTCGTGGAGCGGCGGGGCCGGGGCTACGATTCCGTGCGCGACCTCTGGCTCCGGAGCGGCCTGACCGCCTCGGCCATCGCCCGGCTCGCCGATGCCGACGCCTTCGCCTCGCTCGGCCTCGACCGGCGCACCGCGATGTGGGCGGCTCGCGGGCTCGATCCCGGCGGCGCGGCCGAGCGCATGCCGCTCTTCGAGATGGCGGGCCTCGGAACGCTGCAGAAGGAGCCGGACGTGAACCTGCCGCCCATGCCGCCCGGCGAGGAGGTGGTGCACGACTACCGCTTCCTCCGCCTGTCGCTCAAAGCCCACCCCGTCTCCTTCCTGCGCGAGGCGCTAAACCAGCGCCGCACGCTCCGCCACGAGGTCCTGCGCACGACACCTACCGGCCGCACCGTCACGGTCGCCGGGCTCGTCCTCGTGCGCCAGCGGCCGGGCAGCGCCAAGGGGGTGATCTTCATGACGCTCGAGGACGAGACGGGCATCGCGAACGTCATCGTCTGGCCGAAGGCGTTCGAGCGCTTCCGGCCGGAGGTGCTGGGCGGCCGCTTCGTCTCGGTGACGGGGCAATTGCAGAAGGAGGGCGAGGTCATCCACGTCGTGGCGCGGAAGATCGAGGACCTCTCGCACATGCTGACGACGCTGTGCGACGAGGGGGGCGAGGTCGAGACGCTGTCGCGCGCCGACGCGGTGAAGAACCCCGGCATCGACATGCGCGACAAGGTGAGCCGCACCGACAAGCGCCAGAAGATGCTGGGCCTGCCCCCGCAGCCCCCCGCGGCGAACGCGAACGCCGAGCTGCGCGAGGTGGCGACCGCGATGCCGAAGGGCCGCAACTTCCACTGACGGCGCGTGGCCGTCAGAGGCTGCCTGCACGCAGCAGAAGCATCGCGAGGCAGGCGATCGGGATCAGCATCTGAACCCGGCGGAGCCGCGCGAAATACGGCGGCACCTCGCGCCGCGCCGCCGCCCGGGGGTCGAGCACCCACAGCGAGACGAAGCCCGCGAGAAGGAGCGACAGCGCCGTCGCCTCGCTCGGGATCAGGAGGACGGCGAGGCCGAGACAGAAGAGCCAGGCGAACATGACGATCTGGGCCGGGCGCGGCCCGCCGGGCGTGCGGAAGGACAGGCCGCGCCGCACGCCGGAGAAGAAGATGAGGAGGGCCCCGCCCCATATGATCGTCAGCCGCGCGGCGAACCACGCCTCGGTGCCTGCGAGCCACCACGCGGCCGCCGCGCCGGCGACGAAGGGCACCATGGCGAGATGGGCGAGCGCGAGGCCGAGACGCGGGGTTCGCCGCGGCTCGTCCAGAGAGAGCGGGATCGTGTCGCCCGCCGCGCTCGCTCCCCGAGCGGCCTTCTGCCTCAGTGCTTCACGAGCCCTTCGGCCGCAGCGAGATCCTTCAGCCTCACCTCCGGCCGCGCGCCGACATGGGAGATGACCTCGGCCGCCGCCATCGCGCCGAGGCGGGCGCAGGTGTCCGGGGCCATCCCGCGCGAGAGCCCGTAGAGGAAGCCCGCCGCGAAGAGGTCGCCCGCACCCGTCAGGTCGGCGATCCGGTCGATCGGCTTCGCCGGCACCGAGATGCGCTGCCCGTCGCGCAGGACCACCGCGCCCTTCTCGCTGCGCGTGACGACGGCGCTCCTCGCGTCCCGCTCGAGCGCGTCGAGCGCGGTGTCCGTGTCGGCCGTCTCGTAGAGCGAGTGCAGCTCGCCCTCGTTGGCGAAGACGAGGTCGACCTTGCCGTCCTTCAGGAGCTGCAGGAACTCGGCCCGGAAGCGGTCGACGCAGAACTGGTCGGACAGCGAGAGCGCGACCTGCCGCCCCGCGCCATGCGCGATGTCGGCCGCCTTCACGAAGGCCTCCTTGGCGCCGGGCGGATCCCACAGATAGCCCTCGAGATAGGTGATGGCCGAGGCCTCGACGAGCGCCGGGTCGACGTCGTCGGGCGACAGGCCCTGGCTCGCGCCGAGGAAGGTCGACATGGTCCGCTCGCCGTCGGGCGTCACGAGCACGAGGCAGCGGGCGGTGGCCGTGCCATCGTTCGAGGGCTTCGTGTCGTAGGCGGTGCCGAGCGCCCGCAAATCGTGGGTGAAGGTCTTGCCGAGCTCGTCCTCCGCGACCTTGCCGATGAACGCGGTCTTCGCGCCGAACGAGGCGAGACCGGCGATCGTGTTCGCCGCCGAGCCTCCCGAGGCCTCGATACCGGGCCCCATCTTCCCATAGAGCGCTTCGGCCTGAGCCTGGTCGATCAGGTGCATCGTGCCCTTGGCGAGCTTCTCCGACACCAGGAAGTCGTCTTCGCTGCGGGCGATCACGTCGACGATCGCGTTGCCGATTCCGAGGACGTCGTAGCGGGGATCTGCCATGGCTTCCTTTTCCTTCTTGGTTCGGGGGCGCACTATAGTGAGGCAGGCTCTCGGGGCAACCGGCCCTTGGGCGCGCCGCTCCGAGCGCCTATGTCTTCGGCCGGTGAGACTTCGCCGGATGGGAGAACAGCCGACATGCTCAAGGACGCGCTCGACGCCTTCCGGGACGTCTTCTCACGGCCCTTCCGGGCGACGCTCCTGAAGACGCTCGGCCTCACGGTCGCCGTCCTCGCGGGGCTGGGGGTCGGGCTCTACCTCCTCTTCGCCCATTTCGTTGCCCTGCCGTGGGGCTGGGCCGAATGGAGCCTCGACATCGTCGCCGCTCTGGGGCTGCTGATCGCTCTCGCGTTCCTCGTGGCGCCGGCGAGCACGGTGGTGGCGGGCCTGTTCCTCGACGACATCGCCGCGCGCGTCGAGCGCCAGGCCTTCCCGGCGATCGGCGAAGGCACGGGCGTGCCTTTCGTGCGCTCCGTCGTCCTGTCCCTGCGGTTCTTCGCGGTCACGCTCGCGGCGAACCTGGCGGCGCTCGTCCTGCTCCTGGTGCCGGGGGTCAACCTCGTGATCTTCCTCCTCGTCAACGCCTACCTCCTGGGACGGGAGTATTTCGAGCTCGCGGCGATGCGCTATCGCCCGCCCGAGGAGGCGAGATCGGTCAGGAGGGTGAACGGAGGCCGGGTCTTCGCGGCGGGGCTTCTCGTCGCCGGCTACGTGTCGATCCCGCTCCTCAACCTGACGACGCCGCTCTTCGCGACCTCGTTCCTCGTCCGCTACCACCGGCGCCTCGCCGGCGAGAGGGAAGCGCTGCCGTCCGCTCAGCCGGTCTTGTCGGGATAGCGGCAGATGTCGCGGATCGGGCAGACCGGGCAGTCCGGACGCCGGGCCTTGCAGACGTAGCGCCCGTGCAGGATCAGCCAGTGGTGGGCGTGGAGCATGTAGGCATCCGGCACCACTGCCAGGAGCCCTTTCTCGACCTCGAGCGGATCCTTGCCGGGTGCCAGCCCCGTGCGGTTCGACACGCGGAAGATGTGGGTGTCGACAGCCATCGTCTTCTCGCCGAAGGCGACGTTCAGCACGACGTTCGCGGTCTTGCGGCCGACCCCCGGCAGCGCCTCGAGCGCCTCGCGGTCGCGCGGCACCTCGCCGCCATGGCGCTCGATCAGCGCCTGGCTGAGGGCGATCGTGTTCTTCGCCTTGTTGCGGAAGAGGCCGATCGTCTTGATGTGGTCGCGCACCGCGTCCTCGCCGAGCGAGAGCATCTTCTCCGGGCTGTCAGCGATGTCGAAGAGCCTTGCCGTCGCCTTGTTGACGCCGGCATCCGTCGCCTGGGCCGATAGGACGACGGCGACCAGAAGCGTGAACGGGTTGCGGTACTGAAGCTCGCTCTCGGGCTCCGGGTCTCGCTCCTTCAGGGCCTCGAAAAGGCGCTCGACCTCGTCGGCCGAGAGAAGGCTCTTCGGCTTGGCCCGGGCCTTCTTCGCAGGCTTCTTCTTCCCTGCGCCGGGAGAGGGGTGTGGAGCTTTCATCCGTGCTCTATATTCGCCCCTCATGGCGTCTGACAATGACGATCCGGCTCCGCCGGACCAGCTGATCTTCAACGCGGTGATCACCCCGCACCGGTCGCTGTCGCCTCGAGGCTTCCTGCTCCTGATGGGCACGATCGGCCTCGCGGGCTTCGGCACGGGGCTCGTCTTCTTCGCGATGGGCGCGTGGCCGGTCATGGGCTTCATGGGGCTCGACATCGCCCTCGTCTACTGGGCGTTCCGGGCGAACTACCGCGCCGCCCGAGCCCGCGAGACCGTCATTCTCACGGGCAGGCAGATCATCGTCCGCCGCGCCTCGCACAGCGGCGCGCGGGCCGAATGGACCTTCAACCCCTACTGGACGAAGCTCGACATCCGGCGGGACGCGGAGGGCGAGGTCGAGGCGGTGGCGTTCGTCTCACGGGGCCGTTCGGTCCGGGTGGCGGAGTGGCTGTCGCCGAAGGAGCGCGACAGCTTCGCGCGGGCGCTTCAGGCCGCGCTTTCCGAAGCCCGATCCGGCGCGACGCCCTGAACGGCGCCCGTCCGGAATCGGGTCGCGGGCCCGGGGTGAGGGGGCTAATCTCGACGGCATCTGAAGAATGCATGACCGGGAGGACTCCATGCTGGACGAATCGGCACGGGTCGAGACGGCAGTGACGGAAGCGCTTGTTTCACGGGAAACATCCCCACGATCCGCCTCGGATTACGAGGTCGTCAGGCGCACGATCGAGTTCATCCTCGAGAACTGGCGGGACCAGCCCCAGATGCCCGAGATCGCGGGCCATCTCGGCATGGATCCGGTGCGGCTGCAGCGCCTCTTCGCGCGCTGGTGCGGCCTCACGCCGAAATGCTTCCTGCAGGCGATCACGCTCGACAATGCCAAGCGCCTCCTCGACCAGCAGGCGACGGTGCTCGAGACCGCCTACGAAGCAGGGCTTTCCGGGCCGGGCCGGCTCCACGACCTGTTCGTCGTGCACGAGGCGATGACGCCCGGCGAGTACCGCGCGCGCGGCGGCGGTCTCACCATCACCTATGGTTTCCACGAGTCGCTCTTCGGCGAGGCGCTGGTCATGACCACGCCGCGCGGGCTCGCCGGCCTCGCCTTCGCCGACGGCGCCGACGGCCGCGCGGCGATGCTCGAGGACATGACGCGCCGCTGGCCGGCCGCCGAGTACGTGCGCGACGAGGCGGCGACCGAAGCGACGGCGAGGCGCATCTTCGACACCGGTGCCTGGTCTCCCGACACGCCGCTGCGCGTCGTGCTCATCGGATCCGACTTCGAGGTGCGGGTCTGGGAGACGCTGCTCGGCATCCCGTTCGGCCGCGCCACGACCTATGGCGATGTCGCCAGCCGCATCGGCAGGCCGACGGCCGCGCGGGCCGTCGGCGCGGCGATCGGGCGGAACCCGATCTCATTCGTCGTGCCGTGTCACCGGGTCGTCGCGGGCACCGGCCGGCTGACGGGATATCACTGGGGCCTGACCCGCAAGCGGGCGATGCTCGGCTGGGAACGCGCGATCTGCGAGGGCAGCGATCTCGCCTCGTGAGCGGGCCGGCGACCTCCCTTGGCGGAACTGGCGGAGAAGCGGCGACGTTCTTCTTGTCGAAAACCCGGCAGGTTTCCGATTCAGCAGAGGACGAGAACGATGCGCCGCAGCCTTGTCATTGCCGCCCTCCTCACGAGTACGGTGTTCCTCGCCGCATGCGAGAACACGATCCGCGGCGCCGGCCGCGACATCAGCAACACCGCCGACGCCACCGGCGCCGCGGCGCGCGACATCGCGCAATGAAGCCGTGATCCCGGCCGGGCCGGGCGCCGCGGGCGCCCGCCCGTTCCGCCCGCCTCAGTCGGCGTAGTCGGTCTTCTCCGCGACGGTCGTGTCGGCGGCCAGCCGATAGACGATCGGGATGCCCGTGGGGATCTCCCGCCCGACGATCTCCTCGTCCGAGAGGTTCTCGAGCACCTTCACGATCGAGCGCAGCGAGTTGCCGTGCGCGGCGACGAGCACGCGCTTGCCGCGCATGACCTGCGGCAGGATGTCGGTGACATAGTAGGGCAGGGTGCGTGCCAGGGTGTCCTTCAGGCTTTCGCCGCCCGGCGGGGGCACGTCGTAGGAGCGGCGCCAGATATGGACCTGTTCCTCGCCCCACTCGGCCCGCGCGTCGTCCTTGTTGAGCCCCGACAGGTCGCCGTAGTCGCGCTCGTTCAACGCCTGGTCCCGGGTGATCGGCAGGTCGGAGATGCCCATCTCCTCGAGCATGAGGTCGAGCGTGTGCTGCGCCCGCACGAGCACGCTCGTATAGGCCATGTCGAAGCCGAGGCCGTGCTCCTTCAGGCGCCGGCCCGCGAGGCGCGCCTCCTCGATGCCCTTCTCCGTCAGGCCCGGGTCCTTCCAGCCGGTGAAGAGGTTCTTCAGGTTCCACTCGCTCTGGCCGTGGCGAACGAGGACGAGGAGGCGGTCCATGCTTGATTGGCTCCGTGGCGGTCGACGATGTCAGTCGGAAAGGCCGAGCACGTCGGCCATGGAATAATGCCCGGGCTTGCGCCCCCTGCCCCACAGCGCGGCCTTCACCGCGCCGCGGGCGAAGATGCCGCGATCCTCGGCGGCGTGCGACAGGACGATGCGCTCCGAGGAACCCGCGAAGATCACGCTGTGCTCGCCGACGACCGATCCGCCGCGCAAGCTGGCGAAGCCGATGTCGCCGGCGCGCCGTGCGCCGGTGTGGCCGTCGCGAGAGCGCACCGCATGGTCGGAGAGCTTCACGCCGCGCCCCTCCGCCGCCGCCTCGCCGAAGAGGAGCGCGGTTCCCGAGGGCGCGTCGACCTTGTTGCGGTGGTGCATCTCGAGGATCTCGATGTCGAAGGCGAGGTCGAGCGCGGCCGCGACCTTCTTCGTCAGCGCCGCCAGCAGGTTGACGCCGAGGCTCATATTGCCGGAGCGGACGAGCACCGCATGGCGCGCCGCGGGCTCGAGGCGCGCGATCTCCTCGTCGGAAAGGCCCGTCGTGCCGATCACGTGCACGATGCGGGCCTGCGCGGCGAGCTCGCTATAGGCGAGCGTCGCCGCCGGCGAGGTGAAGTCGAGGACGCCGTCGGCACGGGCGAAGACGGGCAGCGGGTCGTCGACGATCTCGACGCCGAGATGGCCGACGCCCGCGAGCTCGCCGGCATCCTTCCCCAGATGCTCCGATCCCTCGCGCTCGATCGCGCCGACGAGGATTGCGCCGTCGGCCTCGGCCACCGCGCCGATCAGCGACCGGCCCATCCGCCCGCCGGCCCCCACCACGATCAGCCGCATGTCCGTCATCGCCCCGCTCCCGTCGGTCCCGCCGTCACGCCGGCTCGTAGCCTTCGACGACCATCACGTTCGCCTTCGCCGCGTCGCCCCGGACCTGAAGGGCGTGCTGGTATTCCGGCGAGCGGTAGCAGGCCACCGCCGTGTCGAAATCCTTGAACTCGATCACGACGTGCCGGTCGCCCGCGATCTCGCCCGCCATCATCTCGAAGCGCCCGCCGCGCACGAGGAACCGGCCCTCGTACTTCGCGAAGGCCGCGGCGTTCGCCTCGACGTAGCGCTTGTAGCCTTCCGCGTCGTCCACCCGGACGTGAACGATCCAGTATCCCTTGGCCATGCTCGCCTCCTCCGTAAGTGCTGCCGGCCTCAGGCCGATTCGATTTCCTGGATGATCGCCTTCGCGGCCGCCAGCGGGTTCTCCGCCTGGGTGATCGGCCGTCCCACCACGACGTGGCTCGCCCCCTCCCGGATCGCCTGCCTGGGCGAAGCGACCCGCTTCTGGTCGCCCGCCACCGCCCCCTGCGGCCGGATGCCCGGCACGACGATGCGGAACTCGGGGCCCACGAGACGGCGCACCTGGGCCACCTCGGCGGGTGAGCACACGATCCCGTGCACGCCCGCCTCGCGCGCCTGCCGCGCCCGCCGCTCCACGAGGTCGCCGAGCGGAAGGGCGTAGCCCGTCTGCGCGAGGTCGTCCTGGTCGAAGCTCGTCAGCACGGAGACGCCGAGGAGCTTCAGCTCCGTTCCGGCGGCGGCCTCGGCGGCGGCCCGCATCGTCTGGGGGTAGGCGTGCAGCGTCGTCATCGCCACGCCGAGCCGCGCGATGTTCGCGACCGCGGCGGCGACCGTGTTCGGGATGTCGAGCAGCTTCATGTCGAGGAAGACGTGCTTGCCCTCCCGCGTCAGCTCGCGCGCGAGCGGCAGGCCTTCCCCGGAGAACACGAGCTCCATGCCGATCTTGTACCAGCGCACCGCGCCGCCGAGCCGGGCGACGAGATCCCGCGCCTGATCGACCCTCGGCACGTCGAGTGCCACGATGAGACGATCCTGGCCCTTGATCGCCATGCTGCCGTCACTCCCGGTCGGTTGCCTCGCGGGCAGCAATAGCGGCTGCGAATCGGGCTGCCAAGCCCGCCCGAATCAGGATGTCGCCCGGCTGTAGACCCAGACGGTCGCGGGCGGGAAGTTCAGGAGCACGCGGCTGGCGCGCCGGACGTCGTAGGAGCCGAGGGAGGCCGGCACCGGCGGCTGCAGCGCATAGGTGAACTGGACGAGCGGCGCGCCCGGTACGGCGTGGTCGAGGCAGGCTTCGACGAGGCTCACCCGCTGCCCCACGGGCTTCGTCAGGAGCGGCAGGCCGGTGATGATGCCGGACAGCGAGCGCTCGCCGAGCTCGTCGAGGTGGCGGTCGATCGCGTAGGCGTCGCCGCACACGATGCGCGCCTTCGGGAAGCGGCGCCCGAGCATGCGTGCGAAGTCGCGGTTCGCCTCCACCAGCACCAGCCGTTCCTCGGCGATGCCGTGGTCGAGGAGGGCCTTGGTGAACACGCCGGTCCCGGGGCCGAGCTCGAGCACCGCCCCGCTGGTGTCGGGGTCGATCTCCGCCGCCATCGCACGGGCGAGCTTGCGGCTGCTGGGGCTCAACGCCCCGGTCCTCAGCGGGTTTCCGATCCATTCGCGGAAGAACACGAGCTCGTCCTGGATCAGCTCTTTCGGCGTGCGCTCGGTCTGCAAGGACATACGGTGTTTCCCGAATAGGTCGTTGATGCGGGCTTTTAGGTGCCGAGACCGTCCCAGAACTCGCGCATCTTCGCGAAGAAGCCGTTCGATTCCGGGTTGTTCGTGTCGGACGATGCCTGCTCGAATTCTTCCAGGAGCTCTCTCTGCCGCCGACTGAGGTTGACGGGAGTTTCAACGAGAGTCTGCACGTAAAGATCCCCGGAATGTGACGACCGGAGGACCGGCATCCCCTTTCCGGCGAGCCGGAACTGCTTGCCGCTCTGGGTGCCCGCCGGAATCTTCACCCGGGAGCGCCCGCCGTCGAGGGTCGGCACCTCGAACTGCCCGCCGAGCGCGGCCGTCGTGATCGAGATCGGCACACGGCAGAACAGGTCGGCGCCGTCGCGCTGGAAGATCTCGTGCGGCTTGATGGACAGGAAGATGTAGAGGTCTCCCGAGGGCCCGCCCCGCAGGCCCGCCTCGCCTTCCTCGGCAAGGCGGATCCGTGTCCCGTCCTCGACCCCCTTCGGGATGTTGATCGAGAGCGTGCGCTCCTTCGTCTGCCGGCCCGTGCCGCCGCAGCCGGTGCAGGGATCCTCGATCACCTCGCCGCGGCCCTGGCAGCTGATGCAGGCGCGTTCGATGGCGAAGAAGCCCTGCTGCGCCCGGATCCGTCCCGCGCCGCCGCAGGTCGGGCACGTCTTCGGGCTCGTGCCGGGCTTGGCGCCCGATCCGGTGCAGATGTCGCATGTGACGCTGGAGGGGACGCGGATCTCCGCGGCCTTGCCGGCAAAGGCCTCCTCGAGCGTGATCTCCATGTCGTAGCGCAGGTCGGCGCCGCGCTGGCGCGCGTTGCGGGCTCCGCCGCGGCGGCCCATCATGTCGCCGAACAGATCGTCGAATATGTCAGACATGGAGGAGGCGAAGTCGTTGCCGAAGCCATGCGGGCCGGCTCCGCCATTCTCGAAGGCGGCGTGCCCGAAGCGGTCGTAGGCCGCGCGCTTCTGGGGATCCTTCAGGGCCTCGTAGGCCTCGTTGATCTCCTTGAAGCGGTGCTCGGCCTCCGCGTCACCCGGGTTCTTGTCGGGATGACACTGCATCGCGAGCTTGCGGAAGGCCCGCTTCACATCCGCGTCGCCGGCACCGCGTTCGATACCCAGTGTCTCGTAATAGTCGCGCTTTGCCATGGTGCGTCGGGGACCTCACGTGCGGTGGGCACGAAGCGGGTTCGCTTCGCGCGCGGAAGGTCGCATCCGTCCCGTTTCCATTTTCTTAACCATCATCCCCGGCCGTTTCGCGGGCCGGGGATGACATGCTCGTGTCGGATCGGACCGATCAGGCCGACTTCTTGCGATCGTCGTCGTCGACTTCCTCGAAGTCGGCGTCGACCACGTCCTCGTCCTTCTCCGCGGACGCCTCGGCATCGGCACCCTCCGCGCCGGCCTCACCGGACTGCGACTGGTACACCGCCTCGCCGAGCTTCATCGCGACCTGCGCGAGCGACTGGGCCTTGGCATTGATCGCCTCGGGATCCTCCCCCTCGAGCGCGGTCTTCGTCTCCGCGATCGCCGTCTCGATCGCCTGCTTGTCGGCGGCCTGCAGCTTGTCGCCATGCTCCTGGAGCTGGCGCTCCGTCGAATGGACGAGACCCTCGGCCTGGTTCCTCGCCTCGACGAGGGCGCGGCGCTTCTTGTCCTCCTCGGCGTGGCTCTCGGCGTCCTTCACCATCTGCTCGATGTCGGCGTCGGACAGGCCGCCCGAGGCCTGGATGCGGATCTGCTGCTCCTTGCCGGTCGCCTTGTCCTTCGCCGAGACGTTCACGATGCCGTTGGCGTCGATGTCGAACGTCACTTCGATCTGCGGCATGCCGCGCGGCGCGGAGGGGATGCCCACGAGATCGAACTGGCCGAGCAGCTTGTTGTCGGCCGCCATCTCGCGCTCGCCCTGGAAGACGCGGATCGTCACCGCGGTCTGGTTGTCCTCCGCGGTCGAGAAGGTCTGCGACTTCTTCGTCGGGATCGTCGTGTTGCGGTCGATCAGGCGGGTGAACACGCCGCCCAGCGTCTCGATGCCGAGCGACAGCGGCGTCACGTCGAGAAGCAGGACGTCCTTGACGTCACCCTGCAGCACGCCCGCCTGGATCGCGGCGCCGATCGCGACGACCTCGTCCGGGTTCACGCCCTTGTGGGGCTCCTTGCCGAAGAACTGCTTCACGCTCTCCTGGATCTTCGGCATGCGGGTCATGCCGCCGACCAGGACGACTTCGTCGATCTCGCCGGCCGAGAGGCCCGCGTCCTTGAGAGCCGCCTTGCAGGGGCCGACCGTCTTCTGCACGAGGTCGTCGACCAGCGCCTCGAACTTGGCGCGCGTCAGCTTCATCGTCAGATGCTTCGGGCCGGTCTGGTCGGCGGTGATGAAGGGCAGGTTGATCTCGGTCTGCGTCGCGCTCGACAGCTCGATCTTGGCCTTCTCAGCGGCCTCCTTCAGGCGCTGGAGGGCGAGCTTGTCGCCGCGCAGGTCGATGCCCTGCTCCTTCTTGAACTCGTCCGCGAGATAGCCGACGAGGCGGTTGTCGAAGTCTTCGCCGCCGAGGAACGTGTCACCGTTCGTCGACTTCACCTCGAAGACGCCGTCGCCGATCTCGAGGATCGAGATGTCGAACGTGCCGCCACCGAGGTCGTAGACGGCGATCGTCTTGCCGTCCTTCTTGTCGAGCCCGTAGGCGAGCGCGGCCGCTGTCGGCTCGTTGATGATGCGAAGCACCTCGAGGCCCGCGATCTTGCCGGCGTCCTTGGTCGCCTGGCGCTGGGCGTCGTTGAAGTAGGCCGGGACGGTGATGACCGCCTGGTCGACCTTCTGGCCGAGATTGGCCTCGGCGGTCTCCTTCATCTTCTGCAGGATGAAGGCCGAGATCTGCGAGGGCGAGAATTTCTCGCCGCGGCTCTCGACCCAGGCGTCGCCGTTGTCGGCCTTGACGATCTCGTAGGGAACGAGACCCTTGTCCTTCTCCGTCATGGGGTCGGCGAAGGTGCGCCCGATCAGGCGCTTGATGGCGAAGAACGTGTTCTCCGGGTTCGTCACCGCCTGGCGCTTGGCCGGCTGGCCGACGAGCCGCTCGCCTTCTTCGGTGAAGGCGACCATCGAGGGCGTGGTGCGGGCGCCCTCGGAATTCTCGATCACGCGCGGGTTCTTCCCGTCCATGACGGCGACGCAGCTGTTCGTCGTCCCGAGATCGATACCGATTACCTTGCCCATATCTTCGAACCTTTCTTGTGGCAGGCCGTCCGGGCCCTCCAAGGAGGCACCCGGCCCAGGGTACTGGTGACAGGGGTCTGGAACGGCCCCCTCGAAATCACTGAATTCTCAGGCCGGCGCCGGGAAGGGCCGGCTGGCTGCAGCGTATATAAGAAGGTCGATTTTGGGCCGCAAGTCGCGGGACCGCAGGCGCGGGAAACGGGGGCTCCCCGGCCTACAGGCGGCGCCTGAGGAACCGGATTCCCTTGCGGAGCAGCAGAAGTTTCACCAGTCGGCGCAGCATGGCGTATCTCCTTTTCAGCCGGATGGCGTGCTTGACCGTGCCGGAGATCAACGCCGTCGTGCCGCACTCGTTCATCCAGGCTCCGGCGGGCGGGCGCGTTGCGTCGCCGCCGGGGCGCCGCCCGCGATTTTACCGCTTGTTAAGTGCTTGATCCGACTCGGCTTTATGAATCCCGATTCGTTCACCGTGACTCAATCGGGAACAAATGCGGGACGAAAAGCTCAAGCCGCTGAGACTCCGGCGGATTCGGCCGAAGCCCTGCAGTGACCGATTCGGGGTCCGCGTCGCCTGCCCCTTCCAGCACCGGCGAGGCGCGGGGCTGATCAGGACGGGCGCTCGCCGCCGTCCTCCGCCAGCGCGTGGCGATTGAGAACCGGCAGCTGCGCCATCGCGAAGATCATGGTGATCGGCATGATGCCGAAGACCTTGAAGGCCACCCACGTGTCCGTCGAGAAATTGCGCCAGACGACCTCGTTCACCAACGCCAGGAAAACGAAGAACAGCGCCCACCTGAACGTGAGGATGCGCCAGCCTTCGCGGGTGAGGTTGAAGACCGTTCCGAACGCGTATTTCAGGAGCGGCCGGTCGAAGGCGAGGCCGGCCCACAGCATCAGGGCGAAGGCGAGGTTCGTGATCGTCGGCTTCAGCTTGATGAAGGTCTCGTCCTGCAGCCACAGGGTCAGCGACCCGAACAGGAGAACGACGACGAGGGTGAAGATGGGCATGACGGGCAGGCGCTTCATGATGAAGAGCGACGCCGAGACGGACACGACCATCGCGGCCATGAAGCCCCCGGTGGCCCAGTAGATCCCGAGCTGCCAGTTCATGATGAAGAAGATCACGAGCGGGCCGATCTCGAGAAGCGGCTGAAGCCACTCCGGCTGCGGCTTCGCGGCGGTCGTGGTGGTGGTCTCGCTCATGCCCGCTCCTCCGTGCTTGCTTCCGCGACGCCGGCGATCGCCCGGGCGAACTGGCCGGCGTCGAACGCCTCGAGATCCTCGACCCCCTCGCCGATGCCGATCGCATGGACCGGCAGCTCGTGCTTGTCCGATATGGCGACGAGGATGCCGCCGCGCGCCGTCCCGTCGAGCTTCGTCATCACGAGGCCCGTCACGCCGCAGACCTGCCGGAAGATCTCGACCTGTTGCATCGCGTTCTGCCCGGTCGTCGCGTCGAGCACGAGGATGACGTCGTGCGGCGCCGTCTCGTCGTGCTTGCGGATCACGCGAACGATCTTCGTCAGTTCGTCCATCAGATGCGCCTTGTTCTGGAGCCGCCCGGCCGTGTCGACGAGGGCGATGTCCGCGCCCTCGCGCTTCGCCACATCGAGCGTCTCCCAGGCGACCCCCGACGCGTCCGACCCTTGCGCCTTCGCGACGACGGTCGCGCCGGTGCGCTCGCCCCAGACCTTCAGCTGCTCGATCGCGGCGGCGCGGAACGTGTCGCCCGCCCCCATCACGACCTTGCGGCCGTCCGCTCGGAACTTCGCCGCGAGCTTGCCGATCGTCGTGGTCTTGCCGGAGCCGTTGACCCCCACCATCAGGAGGACGTGGGGTTTATGCGAGAAATCGGGCTGAAGAGGCTTCGTCACCGGCTTCAGGACCTTCTCGACCTCCTCGGCGAGCACGCTGCGCACCTCGTCCGCCGTCACCTGCTTGTCGTAGCGGCGGCGCGCGAGCTCCTCGGTGATGCGCATCGCCGTGTCAACGCCCAGATCGGCCTGGATCAGCGCGTCCTCGAGATCCTGCAGCATCTCGTCGTCGAGCTTGCGCTTGCGCACGAGCCCGGTGATCGACTGGCCGAGCGCGCTCGAGGAGCGCGAGAGCCCGGCCCGCAGGCGCTGGAACCAGGATTGCTTCGGCTCGGCGGGCGCTTCGGGCGCAACCGGCGCGACCGCGACCGGCTCGGGCTGCGGTTCGGCTTCGGGCTCCGCCTCAGGCTCGACGTCGAGCGCGGGCCCGGTCTCGGGCTCCGGCGCGGACGGAATGGCGTCGATCGGCGCGAGGGGCTCCTCCGCCTCCGCCTCGGCCGCGGCCGCTGCCGCCTCGTCGCGGGAGGCGGGGGCCTCCGCCGGACGCGCCTCCTCGCCGGACGCCTCCGGCTCCCCGGTAGCGCTCTCCTCCGCCGGCTCCTCGGCCTCCGGCGCGGGCTCGGCCTCCTCGGGCCTGCCGCCTCCGAACAGCCGGCCGAACCAGCCGCGCTTCTTCTCCTCGGCGCTCATGCCGGGCTTGCCTCCAGGTTCCTGCCGTCATGGCCGGTGATCGTGGCCGCCAGAAGCGTGCCTGCCTCGACGCCCTCGATCCGCACCGGCGTGAAATCTTCCGTGCGGCCGCGGCCCCCGCGCTCGGCGAGCACCATCCGCCTGCGGCCTATCTCACCGGACATATGGGCCTTCAGGCGCGCTTCTCCCACCTCGCGCAAGGCGGCGGCCCGCGCCTTCACGACGTGGCGGGGAAGTTGCGGCATCCGCGCGGCCGGCGTCCCCGCCCGCGGCGAGAACGGAAAGACATGAAGCCTCGTGATCCCGCAGGCCTCGAGGACGGAGAGGTTCTCGGCCGCCATCTCCTCCGTCTCGGTCGGAAACCCGGCGATCAAATCGGCGCCGAACACGATCTCCGGCCGCAGGCGCCGCGCCTCCTCGCAGAAGGAAACCGCGTCTGCCCGGCTGTGCCGCCGCTTCATGCGCTTCAGGATCATGTCGTGCCCGTGCTGCAGCGACAGATGGAGATGCGGCATCAGCCGCTCCTCGTCCCGCAGGGCCCGCATCAGGTCGGCGTCCGCCTCGACGGAATCGATCGAGGAGAGCCTCAGGCGCTTCAGCTCCGGCACGTGGCGCAGGACCTGGCGCACGAGCGTGCCGAGCCGCGGCGTCCCCGGCAGGTCGGCGCCGTAGGCCGTGAGGTCGACCCCCGTCAGCACGATCTCGGCATAGCCCCGCTCGACGAGCGCCCTCGCCTGGTCGACCACCGCGCCCATCGGCACCGACCGCGAGTTGCCGCGGCCATAGGGGATGACGCAGAAGGTGCAGCGGTGGTCGCAGCCGTTCTGCACCTGCAGGAAGGCTCGCGTGCGCCCCTCGAAGCCCTCGACGAGGTGCCCCGCCGTCTCCTCCACCGCGAAGATGTCCGCGACCCGCACCCGCTCGTGGCGCGGCAGGTCGAACGCCTCCGGCCGGTAGCTCGCGGGCCGCGTCTTCTCGCGGTTGCCGAGCACGAGATCGACCTCCGGCATGTCCGCGAAGGTCTGCGGCTCGGTCTGCGCCGCGCAGCCCGCCACGACGATCCGCACGCCCGGCCGCTCGCGGGCGACGCGGCGGATCGCCTGGCGCGCCTGGCGCACGGCCTCTCCGGTCACCGCGCAGGTGTTGATCAGCACCGCGTCGTGAAGGCCCGCCTCATCGGCGGCCTTCCGCATCGCTTCCGATTCCACGATGTTGAGCCGGCATCCGAAGGTGACGACGTCTGGCATATCGGCGTTCCGGTGGTGCGGGGCGGCTTGCTTTCGCCCGTCCCTATACGCGCCCGGCGCCCTGGCCGCAAAGTGCGGGGGCTCGAGCGGCGCGCCTCACGCCCCGGCTGGCGTGGCGTCGAGCTCCACCTCGTCGTCATATTCGTGGGCGACGGGGCCGGTCATCACGATATGGTCGTCGTCCTCGCGCCAGAGAATGTGGAGCTCGCCCCCCGGCAGCTCGACATGGACCGAGCGCCCCGTCTGCCGCCTGCGGGCGGCCGACACGGCGGCGGCGCAGGCGGCCGAGCCGCAGGCCTTCGTCAGCCCCGCCCCGCGCTCCCACACCTTGAGCCTCAGCCGCTCCGGCGAGACGACCTCCGCCACGCCCACATTCACCCGCTCCGGGAACATCGGGTGATACTCGATCATCGGCCCGATCCGGCCGAGATCGATCGCCTCGAGCTCGTTGACGAAGAACACGACGTGCGGGTTCCCGACATTCACCACCGCCGGCGAGTGCATGACAGGCGCGCCGCGCGGGCCGACCTCGAACTCGATGAAGCGCGTGTCGGCGAACCTCTCCGACAGCGGGATCTCGTGCCACTCGAAACGCGGCGCCCCCATGTCGACCGAGATCGAGCCGTCCTCGTTGCGGTGGCAGACGAGGAGGCCGCCCGCGGTCTGGAACACCGCGCTGTCACGGCCGGTCGCCGCCATCACGTGGTCGGCGATGCAGCGCGTGCCGTTGCCGCAGGCGCCGGCCTTCGAGCCGTCGGAATTGTAGATCTCGACGAAGGCGTCGGTCCCCTGCGCCTTCGGCGGCAGAAGCACCATCGCCTGGTCGAAGGCGAGCCCGGCCTTCGCCGACAGCGCCCCCACCACCGCCTGCGGCCGCGCCTTCGCCTGCCTGAGGTCGACCACCGCGATCTCGTTGCCGAGGCCGTTCATCTTGCGGAAGGGGATCGTGGTCATGGGGCACTCGCGGCCGGACTCGAAAACGCGTCGATGCGCAGTATATGCTCTCTCCCGGCCGCCGTCGCCAAGAGAGCACCCGAAACGGATCCCCCGCGCCCCGGCCGCACCGCAACCTCTCGGGAGCCTGGAAGAATGGCGCAATCCTTCGGCAAGGGCAGCCGCGTCAAGTGGAACTGGGGCAACGGCACCGGCGAGGGCAAGGTGACCGAGATCTTCCGCGAGCGCGTGACCCGCACCATCAAGGGCAAGGAGATCACCCGCAACGCCACCGCCGACGATCCCGCCTACCTGATCGAGCAGGACGACGGCGACCGCGTGCTGAAGTCGCACGGCGAGGTGGAGAAGGCGTGAGGGGGGGGCGGTCCGCGACCTTCCCGCCGGCCGCGCCACATTTGGCGTGCCCCGGCCTCCGAGCCGGGGCCCAGGGGCGGCACGGGGGAACCTTACGGCTGGCGGCCGCTAATCGCTCTTCAGCGGCGGCCGCCCCCCGAATATCGCGCTCCCCACCCGCACCTCGGTCGCCCCGTGCGCCACGGCGATCTCGAAATCCCCGCTCATGCCCATCGAGCGGACGGGCAGGTCGAGCCGGTCGGCGAGCTTGGCCAGCAGCGCGAAGAACGGAGCGGGCGCCTCGTCGAAGGGGGGGATGCACATGAGGCCCTCGATCTCTAGCCCGTGCTCCTCGCGGCAGCGCCTCACGAACTCTTCCGTCTCGGCGGGGGGGATACCGGCCTTCTGGGGCTCCTCGCCGATATTCACCTGCACCCGAAGGCGGGGCGCCCGGCCCTGCTTTTCGATCTCTTTCGCAAGGGAACCGGCTAGCTTCTCCCGGTCGACCGAGGAGATGACGTCGAAGAGGGTGACCGCCTCCTTCGCCTTGTTCGTCTGCAGCGGCCCGATGAGCTGCAGCTCGATGTCGGGGAATTCCTCGCGAAGTTCAGGCCACTTGCCCATCGCCTCCTGCACGCGGTTCTCGCCGAAGACACGCTGGCCGGCCTGGAGCACCGGGCGGATGTCAGGGGCCTCGAAGGTCTTCGACACGGCGACGAGGGTGACGGAGCCCGGCTCGCGCCCCGCCTCCTCCTCGGCCGCCCGGATCCTCGCCCGCACCTCGTCTAGCCCGGCCGGTGTGGCCTCGTCGCGCTGGTCGTCGGTCATGGTCACGGTCTACGCTTCGCCTGTGAGGGAAAGGGAACGGGGGGCGGGCCGGCCGGCGCTGTTGACCACCGCCCGTTTTCGGGGCCATCTACGCCCCGCGTTTCCCGCGTTTTTTCAAGTTCAAGAGCGATTATCACGCGATGGCCATCGAACGCTACAACCCCCGCCGGACCGAGGCCCGCTGGCAGCGCGTGTGGGACGAGAGGGAGGTCTTCAAGGCGATCGACGAGGACCCCCGGCCGAAATACTACGTGCTGGAGATGTTCCCCTATCCGAGCGGCAAGATCCATATCGGGCACGGCCGCAACTACGTGATGGGCGACGTGGTGGCGCGCTACAAGCGGGCCAAGGGCTTCAACGTGCTGCACCCGATGGGCTGGGACGCGTTCGGCCTGCCGGCCGAGAACGCCGCGATCGAGCGCGGCATCCACCCCAAGGGCTGGACCTACGACAACATCGCGGCGATGCGCGAGCAGCTGAAGCTCCTCGGCCTCTCGCTCGACTGGAGCCGCGAACTCGCGACCTGCGACCCCGCCTATTATTCGCGGCAGCAGAAGCTCTTCGTGAAGATGTTCGAAGCCGGGCTCGTCGAGCGGCGCACCTCGCTCGTCAACTGGGACCCGGTCGACAACACGGTGCTCGCAAACGAGCAGGTGGTCGACGGGCGCGGCTGGCGCTCGGGCGCCGTCGTCGAGAAGCGCGAGCTCGCCCAGTGGTTCTTCAAGATCACCGACTTCGCGGATGATCTTCTGGACGCGATCGGGACGCTCGACCAGTGGCCCGACAAGGTGCGGCTGATGCAGCGCAACTGGATCGGCCGATCGGAGGGCCTGAAGTTCTCGTTCGACCTCGTGGACGGCGAGGGCGTGCAGATGGAGGAGAACCTCACCGTCTTCACGACGCGCCACGACACGATCTTCGGCGCGAGCTTCTGCGCCGTGTCGCCAGACCACCCGCTGGCGAAGGATCTCGGCGCGCGGAACGAGGAGATCGCCCAGTTCCGCCGAGACTGCGCCGCGCTCGGCACGAGCGAGGAAGCGATCGAGCGGGCGGAGAAGCGCGGCGTGGCGACGGGGCTATACGCGGTCCACCCGTTCACGGGCGCGCGCCTGCCGGTCTATGTCGCGAATTTCGTGCTGATGGGCTACGGCGAGGGCGCGATCTTCGGCTGCCCGGCGCACGACCAGCGCGACCTCGACTTCGCACGGAAATACGGCCTGCCGGTGCTCCCGGTCGTCGCGCCGAAGGACGAGCCGGACCTCGAGGTGGGCGACGAGGCCTTCACCGACACGGAAGGCGATGCCGTCCGGCTCGTGAACTCGGAGTTTCTCGACGGCCTCTCCGTGCCGGACGCGAAGGAGGAGATCGCCCGTCGCATGGAGGCTTCGGGCCGGGCGGAGCGCAAGGTGAACTACCGCCTGAGGGACTGGGGCATCTCGCGCCAGCGCTACTGGGGCTGCCCGATCCCGATGGTCCATTGCGACCATTGCGGCATCGTGCCGGTGCCTGAAGATCAGCTGCCGATCCTCCTGCCCGACGACGCGACCTTCGACCGGCCGGGCAACCCGCTCGACCACCATCCGACCTGGAAAGACGTGTCGTGCCCGAAATGCGGTGGTGCCGCCCGGCGCGAGACGGACACGATGGACACCTTCGTCGACTCCTCGTGGTACTTCGCGCGCTTCGCGAGCCCCGCGGCCGACGACGTGGTCGATAGCGCGCTGATGGATGCCTGGCTGCCGGTCGACCAGTATATCGGCGGCGTCGAGCACGCCGTGCTCCACCTCCTCTACTCGCGCTTCTTCACCCGCGCGATGGGCCGCGTCGGCTTCGGCGCGATCAGGGAGCCGTTCAAGGGCCTCTTCACGCAAGGCATGATCACCCACGAGACCTACCGCGACCCGGACGGCAGGTGGCTCTTCCCCGAGGATGTCGAGCGGCAGGCCGACGGGAGCGTGATCGTGAAGGCGACGGGGCTGCCCGCGAAGGTCGGGGCGCCCGAGAAGATGTCGAAGTCGAAGCGGAACGTCGTCTCGCCGGAGACGATCCTCGAGACCTTCGGCGTCGACGCGGCGCGCTGGTTCATGCTGTCGGACACGCCGCCCGAGCGCGATTCGGAGTGGACGGAATCGGGCGTCGAGGGCGCGTGGCGCTTCACCCAGCGCGTCTGGCGCCTCGTCGGCCAGGTGATCGAACTGGTGCCGGAGAAGATCGCGCAGCCTGCGGAGTTCGGGGACGAGGCCCTGGCGCTGCGCCGGGTGGCGCACAAGACGATCGCCGCGGTGTCCGAAGACATCGAGCAGCTGAGGTTCAACCGGGCGATCGCCCGGGTGCACGAGGCGGTGAACGCCTGGGGCGACCAGGTCGCGAAGCTCCATGGCGCGCCCGGCCCCGACATGGCCTATGCGCTCCGGGAGATGGCGGAGACTGTGGTGCGCGTCTCCGCGCCCATGGTGCCGCATCTCGCGGAGGAGGCCTGGGAGGCGCTGGGCGGAGAAGGGCTCCTCGCGCTGGCCCCCTGGCCGCAGGCCGAGGCCGCGCTCCTCGTCGAGGACGAGATCGTCCTGCCGGTGCAGGTCAACGGCAAGCGCCGCGACGAGTTGCGGGTCGCCGCCGACGCCGACCAGGAGACGGTCGAGAAGGCGGCGCTCGAGCTCGACGCGGTCAAGCGCGCGCTCGGCGACCGGCCGGTGCGGAAGATCATCGTGGTACCGGGGAGGATCGTGAATGTCGTCGGCTGACCGGCACCGCCTGCGGGCGGGGCTCGCGGTTCTCGGAATCGCAGCGTTTCTAGGGGGTTGCCAGGTGCAGCCGCTCTATCAGGCGACATCGGCGAGCGGCGCGCCGCTGACCGCCGAGTTGACCTCGATCTACGTAGCTCCGGCGCCCGGCCGGATGGGCCAGATCATCCGAAACGACCTGCTTTTCCTGCTGAATGGCGGCGGCCAGGAGGGCAACGCCTACGAATTGCGGCTCAGGGCGAACGCCACGACGGGCGACGTGATCGTGCGCCTCGTCGGCGGGGAGCCCCAGGGACGCCTCCTCAACGTGCGGGCGGAGTTCGTGCTTTTCAGGCGGGACGACCTTTCCCAGCCGATCTTCCAGGGCTCGGTCACCCGCCAGGCTACATATGAGTGGACGAACCAGCGCTTCGCCAACGACCGCGCGGAGAAGGATGCGCGGGAGCGCGCCGCGGCCGAGGTTGCCGAGGAGATCCGGGTCCGGCTCGCCGCGTTCTTCGCGCAAGGGGCGAACGCGACGCCACAGATGAGCCCGCCGATCATCAACCGCTCGGGCAGGGCGATCGGCGTCGACATCGGCGAGACGGATCTCGGAACCGACTGGGACTGACGGCGCATGGTCGCCCTGAAAGGCCCCGCGATCGACAGGTTCCTAGACCGGCCGGACCGAATGGTGGTGCTCGTCTACGGGCCCGACACCGGACTCGTGACCGAGCGGGCGGGCCTTCTCGTGAAGAAGCACCTCCGCGGCGACGACATGGGCCGGGTGGTGATCGACGGCGACAGCTTGTCGGGCGATCCCGGGAAGCTCGTCGACGAGGCGCATTCGGTGCCGATGTTCGGCGGCCGGCAGGCGATCCGCGTGACGCCGACCTCGAAGAATATCGCCCCCGCCCTCGCCGCGATCCTCGGCCAGCCACCGGCCGAGACGATCGTCGTGTTCGAGGCGGGCGACCTCAAGCCGTCGGCGCCGCTGCGCAAGATGGTCGAGGCGTCGGACGCGGCGGTCGCCCTGCCCTGCTATGTCGACGACGAGGCGGCGGTCGACCGGCTGATCACGCAGGAGGCCGAGGCCGCGGGTCTGAGGGTTGCGAATGAGGCCCGTTCGGCGCTGCGCCACCTGCTGGGCGGCGACCGGCTCGCCTCGCGCGGCGAACTCGCGAAGCTCGCGACCTACTGCATGGGGTCCGAGACGATCGAGCTCGCCGATGTCGTCGCGGTGTGCGGCGACGCCTCCGCTCTGGAGCTCGACGAGATTACCGACGCCGCCTTCATCGGCGACGTGAGAAGCGCCGAGCACGGCCTGCACCGGGCGCTCGAGGCCGGCGTCGCGCCCGCCTCGATCGTCGGGGGGCTGACGCGTCACCTCATGCAGCTGATGGTCGCGCGCGAGAGGATCGACGGCGGTGCGACGGCCGATGCAGCCATGCGGGAACTCCGGCCGCCCGTCTTCTTCAAGCGGCAGCCCTCCTTCCGCCGACAACTCAGCCTCTGGTCGGCCGATGCTTTGGGTCGCATGCTGCCGCATATGAGCCGGGCGGAGGCCGACACGCGTCTGAGGGCCGAGATCTCGACCGAGATCGTTAGCCGGCTGATCATGGCGGTCGCCAGCGTGCCGAGCCGGCGCTGAACGCCAAAGCTTCGTCGGCTAAAGAAGTTGACAGGAAGGCTCCCTCAGGAGCGGTAGCCGAGCCTGCGCGCCACATCGTCGAGCTGCTCGAGCGACCTGTAGCGGATGCGCAGCTCGCCCGAGCCTGACTGGTCGTGCCGCAGATCGACCGAAAGACCCAGGAGCTCGGCCAGCTGCCGCTCGAGCGCACGGGTGTCGGCGTCCTTGCCCTGCGCGGTGGCCGACTTCGCCCGCACCGGCTTCGCAGGATCGCGCGCCAGCTTCTCCGCCTCGCGCACGCTCAGGTCGTTCTTCAGGATCTCGTCGGCGAGGCGCTCGGGATCCTCGACATTGATCAGCGTGCGGGCGTGCCCGGCAGACAGCCGCCCTTCGGCCAGGTGCGCGCGGATGGAGGTCGGAAGCTTCAGGAGGCGCAGCGTGTTCGCGAGGTGGCTGCGGCTCTTGCCGATCGACTGGGCGAGCTCGGTCTGGGTGTAGCCGAACTCGTCGACGAGCCGCTGGAAGCCCTCCGCCTCCTCGACCGGATTGAGATTCGTGCGCTGGACGTTCTCGATGATCGCGATCTCGAGCGCCAGCCGGTCGTCCGCCTCGATGACGACGACGGGCACCTCGTGCAGCCCGGCGGCCTGCGAGGCGCGCCAGCGGCGCTCGCCGGCGATGATCTCGTAGTGGCCGCTCTGGCCCGGGGCAGGGCGCACGAGGATCGGCTGGATCACGCCGCGCGTCTTCACGGAGGCGACGAGATCGGCGAGCTCGTCGGCGTCGAACACCTTGCGCGGATTTCGTGGGTTCGCCGTCAGGTGCTCGATCGGCACGCGCTTCTGGCCGCGCGGCCGGGGCTCCGCCTGAAGCTCCGTCGCGTCGGCGTCGCCGATCAGCGCGGCGAGGCCGCGGCCGAGGCGAGAAGGCGCTTTATCCTGCGAAATCATGTGGTTAACCTATCCCTAACGGTTCCGGCCGAGCGGTCGATCACGCAGCGCGGAGGCTGCGCTCGCGCTGGATGATTTCGGAGGCCAGGCGAATATAGGCTTGGCTGCCGGTGCAGTTGATGTCGTAGAGCAGGGCCGGCTTGCCGAAGGACGGCGCCTCGGAGAGCCGCACGTTGCGCGGGATCACCGTCTCGTAGACCCGACCGCCCATATATTCCCGCACGTCCTCCATCACCTGCGTCGACAGGTTGTTGCGGCGGTCGAACATGGTCAGCACGATGCCGTGGATGGTGAGCTCGGGGTTCAGCGTCTCCTTCACGTGGTCGACGGTCTGGAGGAGCTGGCTCAGACCCTCGAGGGCGAAGAACTCGCACTGGAGCGGCACGAGCACCGAGGAGGCGGCGGCGAGCGCGTTGATCGTGAGGAGGTTGAGCGAGGGCGGGCAGTCGACGAGGACGTAGTCGTAAGGGCCCGTCTCGGCCGGACCGAGCGCCTGGACGGCCCGCTTCAGCCGGAAGGCCCTGTCGCGTGCGCCCATCACCTCCTGTTCGAACCCGAGAAGGTCGAGCGTGGACGGGACCACGTGGAGCCGCGGCACGGCCGTCTCGACCGCAGCTTCGTCGAGCCCCATGTCGCCGCTCAAGACGTCGTAGATCGAGGTCGAGCGGTCGGCACGGCCGACGCCGAGGCCCGTCGACGCGTTGCCCTGCGGGTCCATGTCGACGACGAGCACCCGCTGGCCGACGGCCGACAGGGCCGTGCCGAGATTGATGGCGGTGGTCGTCTTGCCCACGCCACCCTTCTGATTGGCAACAGTGATGACGCGCGGGCTCACCGCTCTCGGGCCTCCTCTGGCAGGTCGCGTCGCAGGCTCATGCGGCCGATCTCGGCCGGCAGCCGCGGATCAGGAGCAGCCTGCCGTCCTCGTGGGTGCCGCTCGGCAGGAGCTCATGCTCGATACTCCAATATCTTGCGGAGTCGGTCAATTCTTCATCAACATCTCGGCCCTTGTGGAAGAGCCCGATAGCACCTTGCGCGAGCAGCGGAAATGCCAGCCGCAGAAGCTCCGGCAGCGGCGCCAGCGCGCGCGCCGTGACGATATCCACAGAAAGATCGGGTGCTGCCAGAGCGTCCTCGATGCGCGCGTTCACGACCGTGACCTTGACGCCGGCGGCGCGGGCGGCGGCGCGCAGGAAGCCGCACTTGCGGCCGTTCGCCTCGACGAGCGTGACGTGGGCGCCGGTGCCTTCGAGGCAGCAGGCCAGCACCAGGCCGGGCAGGCCGGCCCCGCTGCCGAGATCGGCGATGCGGGCACCCGGCGGGATGTGGGGAACGAGCTGCGCGGAATCCGCCACGTGGCGCGTCCAGATATGCGCCAGCGTCTCCGGCCCGACGAGGTTCTTCACCGACTGCCACTGGCGCAGCGTCTCGACATAGGCTTCGAGACGTTCCAGCGTTTCACGTGAAACACCGCCCGTCAGCTGCTGCAGCAGCTTCTCGCCCTCTGCGCGGTCGCTCATGCCGAACGACGCGCCGGCGCCATGCCGCGCAGCCGCGCGGCGAGGAGGAGAATGGCGGCCGGCGTCACACCGTCCAGACGCGACGCCTGACCGAGGGAGCGGGGGCCCGCACGCTTCAGCTTCTCGCGCACCTCGTTCGACAGGCCCTTCAGGGCGTCGAAGTCGAAGTCTGCCGGGATGACCATCGCCTCCTCCCGCCGGAACGCCGCGACGTCCGCCTGCTGCCTGTCGAGATAGACCGCGTAGGACGCCTCGATCTCGAGCTGGCGCGCCGTCGCCGGGTCGAGCGCGGCGAGCTCCGGCCAGACCTCCGAAAGATCATCCAAGCCGATGTCGGGATAGGAGAGGAGCTCGTAGGCCGAGCGGCGCTTTCCGTCCTGGTTCACCGAAAGGCCGCGCGCGTTAGCATCCTTCGGCGTGATCGTCAGCGAGCGCGCCACGTCCTCGGCCGCGCGCAGCGCGTCCTCGCGCCGCGCGAAGGCTTCGAGCCGCTCCGCCCCGACGAGGCCGAGGCCGGCTCCCTTCGCCGTGACGCGGAGGTCGGCATTGTCGGCCCGCAGGCTGAGACGGTACTCGGCGCGCGAGGTGAACATGCGGTAGGGCTCCGACACGCCGCGCGTGACGAGGTCGTCGATCATCACGCCGAGATAGGCCTCCGACCGGTCGAAGACGGCGCCGTCGAGCCCGCCCGCCCGGCGCGCCGCGTTGAGGCCGGCGACGAGGCCCTGCGCCGCCGCCTCCTCGTAGCCCGTCGTGCCGTTGATCTGGCCGGCGAGGAAGAGGCCGGCCATGCGCCGCGTCTCGAGCGTCGGGTCGAGCTCGCGCGGGTCGACATAGTCGTATTCGATGGCGTAGCCCGGCCGCAGGATCTCCACCCGTCCAAGGCCCGGCATGGAGCGCACGAGGGCAAGTTGCACGTCTTCCGGCAGGGAGGTCGAGATGCCGTTCGGGTAGACGGTCGGATCGTCGAGCCCTTCGGGCTCGAGGAAGACCTGGTGGCTCTCCCGGTCGGCGAAGCGGACGATCTTGTCCTCGATCGACGGGCAGTAGCGCGGGCCCCGCGAGGAGATGCGGCCGGAACACATGGCCGAGCGCTCGAGGTTAGCGCGAATGATCTCGTGCGTCTCGGGCGTCGTGCGCGTGATGTGGCAGGGCACCTGGCGCGCCTGCACGGAAGAGGTGAGGTAGGAGAAGAACTCCGGCTCTGCGTCGCCCGGCTGCTCCTCGAGCGCCTGCCAGTCGATCGTGCGCCCGTCGAGGCGAGGGGGCGTGCCGGTCTTCAGGCGGCCCATCTCGAAGCCGATCGCCTCGAAGCGCTCGGCGAGCCTGACGCTCGGCGCCTCGTCGATGCGGCCGGCGGCCCAGGAACGCTCGCCCAGATGGATGAGGCCGCGCAGGAAGGTGCCCGTGGTGACCACCACCGCACCTGTGCGGAGCGTGCGGCCATCGGCGAGGACGACGCCGCGGGCGCGTCCCTCCTCCACCACGAGATCGGCCGCCTCGCCTTCGACGATCTCCAGGTTCGGCCGGGCTCGGAGGGCGCCCTGCATCTCGCGGCGGTAGATCGCCCGGTCGGCCTGGGCACGGGGCCCGCGCACGGCCGGGCCCTTGCGGCGGTTGAGGAGGCGGAACTGGATGCCTGCGGCATCCGCCACGCGGCCCATCACGCCGTCGAGCGCGTCGATCTCGCGCACGAGGTGGCCCTTGCCGAGGCCGCCGATCGCCGGGTTGCACGACATGACGCCGATCGCGTCGGCCTTCAGCGTGACGAGGGCGGTCGCCGTGCCGGTGCGCGCCGCGGCCGCGGCCGCCTCGCAGCCGGCATGGCCGCCGCCGATCACGACGACGTCGAAGCTGTCGAAGCTCTTGCCGTCCATGGGCTTCCGGTCCTGTTCCACGTGAAACATCTACTTCCCGATGCAGAGCCGCTCGAAGATCGCGCCCAGCACCTCCTCCACGTCGACGCGGCCGGTGATGCGGCCGAGGCTCCTCGCCGCGCGCCGCAACTCCTCGGCGAAGAGGTCGGGCTCGCCGTCGTAGCCGATGCGCACCGCCGCCGCCAGCGCGTCGACGCACTCGCTGAGATGGCGACGGTGTCGGGCCTGCGTCAACAGCACGTCGCCGCTCGACGCCACGTCGTGGCGGAACCGTTCCGCGAGGGCGTCGAGCAGGTCGGCTACGCCGTCGCCCGTCTTCACCGAGATCCCGAACGTGCCGTCGTCGCGGCGGCCGGGGAGCGAGCCGGTGAGGTCGACCTTGCTCTCGACCCGCCACGTCTCGACCTCGCCGTCGTGAGTCGAGATCGGCGGGCCGCCGGCGCCGAGGAGCAGGACGAGGTCGGCCTCCTTTATGGCGAGCCGCGCCCGGCGCACGCCCTCGCGCTCGACGACGTCGGCCGTCTCGCGCAGGCCCGCCGTGTCGATGACGGTGACGGCCATGCCGTCGAGGTCGAGCCTGACCTCGAGCCGGTCCCGCGTCGTGCCGGGCACGTCGGTGACGATCGCCACCTCGCGCCGCGCCAGCGCGTTCATCAGCGACGACTTGCCCACATTCGGCGACCCGGCCAGCGTGACGACCGCGCCGTGGCGGATGCGCTCGCCGCGGCGGGCGTCGGAGAGGTGGGCCTCGATCTCCCGCCTCAGCTCCTCGAGAATGGGCGCGATCGTGTGGCCGATGTCGCCGCCGACATCGCCCTCGTCGACGAAGTCGATGCCGGCCTCGGCGAGCGCCAGGATCTCGACGAGGCGGGTGCGCCAGCCCTCGTAGAGGTCGCGCAGGGAGCCGCCCATCTGGCGCACGGCGAGGCGCCGCTGCGCCTCCGTCTCGGCATCGACGAGATCGGCCAGGCCTTCGACGGCCGTGAGATCGACCTTGCCGTTCAGGAAGGCGCGCTGCGCGAACTCGCCGGGCTCGGCCGGCCGGCAGCCGGGGAAGTCGCCGAGGAGCGCGGCCAGGCGCTGGAGCACGGCCGGGCTGCCGTGGGCCTGGAGTTCCAGGCAGTCCTCGCCGGTCTCGCTGTTCGGGCCGGCGAAGAACAGGACGAGTGCCTCGTCGATCACCTCGCCCGTTTCGTCGCGCAGCCGGCGGAAGGCTGCCCGGCGCGGCTCCGGCACCTTGCCGGCGATCTTCTCGCACACTGCCCGGCAAGCCGGCCCGGACAGGCGTAAGACGCCGATGGCGGAGCGGCCGAACGGCGTGGCGGCTGCAAAAATCGTGTCTGGCGTGCCGGACCCGTTCCCGGTCAAGACTGTTCCCCTAGTTCACTTCGGTCGAGCAGCAGCACGGAGCCCCGACATGAGCGAGAACCTCCTCAGGCACGAGAAGAGCCCCTACCTCCTGCAGCACGCCGAAAACCCGGTCCATTGGCGGGCTTGGGGGCGTGAGGCGCTTCAAGAGGCTCAGCGGCTCGACAAGCCGATCCTCCTGTCGGTCGGCTATGCCGCCTGCCACTGGTGCCACGTCATGGCGCATGAGAGCTTCGAGGACGACGGCGTCGCCGCGGTGATGAACGAAGGCTTCGTCAATATCAAGGTCGATCGGGAGGAACGGCCGGAGATCGACCAGCTCTACATGCAGGCGCTGCACTCGCTGGGCGAGCAGGGCGGGTGGCCGCTGACCATGTTCCTCACGCCCGACGGCAAGCCCTTCTGGGGTGGCACCTACTTCCCGAAGGAGCCGCGCTACGGCCGCCCCGGCTTCGTGCAGGTGCTGACCGAGATCTCCCGCCTCTACCGCGAGGAGCGCGGGCGGGTCGAGCACAACACGGCCGCGATCGCCGAGGCGCTGGCGCCGAAGGCGCCGGAGGGAAAGCCCCAGCTCGACCCGCGCATCATCGCGGCTGCGGGCGAGCGCCTGCTGCAGGCCTTCGATCCCGTGAACGGGAGCCTTAACGGCGCACCGAAGTTCCCGCAATGCTCGATCCTCGAACTCCTCGAGCATGCGGGCCACGCGACGGGGGAGAAGCGGATGCTGGGCGCGCTGCACCACACGCTGCGCCAGATCTGCCGGGGCGGGATCAACGACCACATCGGCGGCGGGTTTGCGCGCTACGCCGTCGACGAGCGCTGGCTCGTGCCGCATTTCGAGAAGATGCTCTACGACAACGCGCAGCTCGTCGAGCTCCTGACCCGCACCTACCTGCGCTCGGGCGAGCCCGTGTTCCGCCGCGCCGTCGAGGAGACGGTCGACTGGCTGCTCCGGGAGATGATCGCCGAGGGCGGCGCCTTCGCCGCGAGCCTGGACGCCGATTCGGAAGGCGAGGAGGGGAAGTTCTACGTCTGGAGCCTCGACGAGGTGACCGAGGTGCTGGGCGACGAGGCGCCGCTCTTCGCGCGGGCCTACGACATCACCGAGGGCGGCAACTTCGAGGGCCACAACATCCCGAACCGGCTCGGCGATCCCTTTCCCGGGCTGCCCGGCGAAGAGGCGCTGCTCGACCGGATGCGGCACAGGCTCTTCGCCCGTCGCGAGGAAAGGGTGCGCCCCGGGCGCGACGACAAGGTTCTCGCCGACTGGAACGGGCTGATGATCGCGGCCCTCGCCGACGCGGCCATGACCTTCGAGAGGCCCGATTGGCTCGAGGCCGCATTCAGGGCCTACCGGTTCATTTCGGACGCCGTTTCACGTGAAACGCGCCTCGGCCATTCCTACCGCGACGGCGCCCTCGTCTTCCCGGGCATCGCCGGCGACCACGCCGCCATGGCGCGGGCCGCCCTGCACCTGCGCGAGGCGACGGGCGCTCAGGCCTTTCTCGGGGACGCGGCGCGATGGCTCGACCACCTGCACGCGCATCATTGGGTGGAGGGCTTCGGCTACGTGATGGCAGCCGACGACGCGGACGACGTGACGATGCGCATCCGCTCCGCGGCAGACGACGCCGTGCCGAACGCGAACGGGCTCGCGGCCGAGGCGATGATCAGGCTCTACCACGCGACGGGCGAGGGGAGGTGGCTTGAGCGGGCCGACAGGCTGTTCGAAGTGCTGACGCCCGCGATCATGCAGAACCCGTTCGCGCACGCCTCCCTGGTCGCCGCGCTCGACCTGAGGATCGGCGCGCTTCAGATCGTCGTCGTGGGACCGGAAGGCCCGGAGCGCGATGAGCTCGAACGTGTCGCCCGGAGCGTGGCAGACCCGAACCTCGTCCTCCAGGTCATCGGCGCGGGCCACGAGTTGCCCGCCGGTCACCCCGCGAACGGCAAGGCCTCCGACGGCGCGCCGCAAGCCTTCGTCTGCCGCGGCACGACATGTTCGCTTCCGCTCCAGGACCCGGCGGCGCTCCGAGAGGCGCTGGAGAACCCGCAAGCCGTCCGCTAACGGCCACGGCCGCTCATGGTGCGGCGGCTCGCATCCTCCCTGCTGGCGAGAGGCGTCATTCGGCGGTTGGACAGAGGTCCTGCTCCTGCCCCTGCTCAAGCGTCTGAACGGCGGTCAACGACCAGAGCTGACTCGCTGGATGGAAACCGCCAGCCCCGGCCTCACCGCACGAGGCTGGCGATCACCAGCAGTCACTCGATGATGTGAATGACCCGGCGCGTCTCGGGCTCGACCAGCACCGTGCGCTGACCGACCACCACGTAGCTGTAGTCCCTGTCGAGATCCTGAGCTTCGACCGGATACACTTCCACCGTGTCCGGCAGCGTCGCGCCCACCTCGATCTGCACATCGGCTGGCGGTTCGATCGGCTGGACCTGATGCGTCGTGACATACTCGCGGATGACCGTCTCCTGCTCGGGTTGGATCACGACGGTCTGAGCCAGTGCGGGAGCACCGATCGCAAGAGCGCCAGCAACGGCGAGGACATGCATCTTCATGTCGGGGATCTCCAGTACAATGGTTTGAGCCCTCCGCCCGCGTCGGAGAACGCCCCGCTGGAAGATGCGGTTCCTGACTCGCCGCAAATGCCGCCGGTCTCCCCATCCGACTCCGGCGTCGCCCCCAAAGAAGATCGCGGCGGAAGAACGCGACCAGCCGCTGGATCTTTCTCCCGTCGGACCCGTTCCCTCCGGCATCCACAACTGCGGCGGATCGCGACAACACGGCCGGAGATACCCACCACCATGGCTGCCCCCGAGGGACACGGCAATCGCTCGGAACCCGTAGACACGGTCGGCATGCGAAGACACAGAAGCCACACTGCGCGGGCTCTCAAGATGTTCTTCGCATCCACTGGCCGCGATATCATGTACTTGTTAGGTCGAGGAAAAGCGTGTCTTGAATCTATTCTGGATTCAATTCCCAAATCGACGCGGCCGTTGCAGCTCAGGCTTCCGCGACCTTTGCAGTGGAGCTCCAGAAACATCGACCGGCGGTCGGCGGATCCCCGCACATCACCTGCCCAAGGCCAGACCCGCTCCCGAGCATATTGGGTCTACGGCCCGGCTGCCGTCCTGATCGCCGCCGCGGCGGCGTTGGCAGGATCGGCCTATTGGGCGCTGCACGATCTTTCCTACGAGGCTCTGACGGGTACGGGCGCCTCTCCCGTGGTTGTGCTCGAAGCATCCGACGGCGAACTCCTGCTGCGCGACGGCGCCTTCAGGGCACCGGATGCCCCTCTCGAAACCTTTCCACAGCACACGATCCAGGCCGTGCTGACCATCGAGGACAGGAGGTTCTGGGAGCATCTCGGGATCGATTGGCGGGGCATCGCCCGGGCGGCGGTTAACAATCTGTGGGCCGGGCGCGTGGTCGAGGGCGGCAGCACGATCACCCAGCAACTCGTCAAGATTCGCCACCTCGAGCCGGAACGGAGATTCCGGCGCAAAGTGCAGGAAGCCGTTCTCGCCTTCCTTGCCGAGAAGCGGATGGGCAAGCCACAAATCCTGGAGCGCTACCTCAACGAAATTTACATGGGCTCCGGCGCACACGGTCTGCCCGCCGCAGCGAGGCGCTACTTCGACAAGGAGGTCGCAGATCTCGGGGTCGATGAGAGCGCCATGCTCGCCGGCATCATTCGTGCGCCGGCCCGCCTCAACCCGCTGGTAAACCTCGAGGCGGCGCAGGAGCGCGCGAAGACCGTCATCGCCGTCATGGCGAAAGAGGGGCACCTTAGGCCGGAAGAAGCTGAAGAAGCCGTGGCGAAGATCGAGCGGCTCCAGCCGGCCGTCCCCTCCACTGGCGGCGGGAACTGGTTTGCCGATTGGGCGATCGTTCCCGCACGCGAGGTCGCCGGTACTTTCAGGGGACCCGTGACGGTACGCACGACACTCGATCTACGGCTGCAGGCGGTCGCGGAAGATGCCGTGAACGCGGTGCTCGACGAGTTCGGGGCCGAGACCCAAGCGACGGAGGCGGCACTCGTGGCGATGCGTCCGGACGGCGCCGTCGTCGCCATGGTCGGCGGCCGAGACTATGCCGGAAGCAAGTTCAACCGGGCTGTACAGGCACGGCGCCAACCCGGCTCCACGTTCAAGCTCTTCGTGTATCTCGCCGCGCTGAAGGCGGGACTGGCGCCGGCCAGCGTCATCGAGGATGCGCCGGTGGACTACGACGGCTACGTCCCGAACAACTTCGGCGAGCGCTATTCGGGGAGGGTCACCGTCGCCGAAGCCTTCGCGAAATCTCTCAACGCAGCGGCGGTCAATGTCGCCATGGATGTCGGGCTGGACGCCGTGATCGAGGCCGCGCGCGAGCTCGGCATCGAATCCGACCTCACCGCCACGCCCAGCCTCGCGCTGGGCGCCTCGGAGGTTACGCTTCTCGACATGACGGAGGCCTATGCGGCCATCCGCGCCGGGAAAGCGCCGATCGAGGCCCACGGGCTGGCAGGGTTCAGCATGCAGGACGGACAGTATTTCGGGATCGGCACCCAGGCGGATTCCGAGCCCCTCGGCGCGCTTCAGCGACCACTCACGCAACTGCTCATGCTCGCCGTGGAGGAAGGAACGGGGCAGGCGGCGCGCCTGAGCGAGCCGGCCGCTGGCAAGACTGGAACCACCCAGGAGTACCGGGACGCATGGTTCATCGGCTTCAACGGACAGCTCGTCGCCGGCGTGTGGCTGGGCAACGACGACAATTCCCCCATGAACGGCGTGACCGGCGGGACGCTGCCGGCTGAGATCTGGCGGCGCTTCATGACGGGTGCCGACACAGTCTTGCGCGACCTCGAAAGCCAGCCGATGCCGCGCGACGACGGCCCGCCCGCGAAAGAGGGAGAGGTGACGGTGTCCCTGGAGGAAGTGCCCGCGCGCGCGGGCTTCGCCGCGCGGCCGGCGGCACGGACGGACGGGCCGACCTGCAATATTCGCGCCTGCTCCCGTGCCTATCGCTCGTTCCGCGCGGCCGACTGCACCTTCCAGCCCTACCGGGGACCCCGCAAGCTCTGCGAGCGGTAGATCGGGTTCCAAAGGGCGCCGACGCCCCCGCCGCCGCGTCTGCGGAACCGTCGCGAAGGCCACCGCGTCTAGGTGGCCTACCCGCCGTGCCCGGCATTCCCCGGACATAGCGGCCCCCGCAATGGCGGTGTGGAACAGGAGCAGCACATGGCCAAGCGGAACAAGGCAGCTTCACTGCCCCAGGCGAGCATCGCCGACAGCGTGGCCTTCGCCACGCAGGTGGCCCTGCCCACCTGGTCTAAGGGCCTCATCGTCCGCCGGCCGGGAGCGGTCGCGCTGGCGGAGCGCGCACGCCTCGACGAGCGGGCGGTCAGGCAGATGCAGGCGCTGCGACGCAAGTATGGCGACGGTCCGCTTCTGCTGAGGCTTCCGGTCAGGAACCAGGCGATCGTGCTCGGCACGGAGCATGTCCGCCGGGTGCTCGACGAGTCGCCGGAGCCCTTCGCCACCGCCTCGAGCGAAAAGCGGGCCGCCCTGTCGCATTTCGAGCCGAAGAACGCCCTCGTCTCCCAAGGCGCGAAGAGGGCTGAGCGCCGGCAGTTCAACGAGCGCGCTTTGGAAGCGGAACGGCCGGTGCACCGGCAGACAGGACATTTCGCGAGGATCGTAGCCGAGGAGGCCGAGAGGCTCATGGCGAATGTCGCGCCGGCCGGAGAGCTCGGCTGGGACGATTTCGTGGCTTCCTGGGGCCGCATCGTGAGACGCGTGATCTTCGGCGATGGAGCAGCCGACGACACCGCCCTGTCCGACATGATGACGTCGCTCCGCTCGCGCGCCAACTGGGCGTTTCTGGCCCCCAAGGACAGGACGATGCGCGCGCGCTTTCATCAGCGCGTGCAGGATCATCTCGACCGGGCGGAGAGCGGCAGCCTCGCGGAGACCATCGCCCGGACGCCGCAGGAACCTGAAACAGCGCCATCCCACCAGGTCGCGCAATGGCTCTTCGCCTTCGGCCCGGCGGGAATGGCGACCGCGAGGGCGCTGGTCCTTCTCGCGAGCCACCGGGCCGCCGAGGCCCGCGCCCGCGACGAGGCCGCGGACCGGGCAGCGACGGAGAAGCTGGACCTCCCATTCCTGCGCGCCACGATCCTCGAATCGCTGCGCCTCTGGCCGACAACGCCGGCCGTGCTGCGCCAGACGACGCGGGACACGCAGTGGGACGCCGGCACGATGCCCGCCGGCACGGGCGTCTTCATCTACGCGCCGTTCTTCCATCGCGACGACGAGAACCTGCCCTTCGCGCACCGGTTCGAGCCCGACATCTGGCTTAATCCGCAAAGGCAGGGAGATTGGCCGCTGATACCGTTCAGCGGCGGCCCCGCGATCTGCCCCGCGCGCAACCTCGTGCCGACCGTGGGCAGCCTCATGCTGGCGGAACTGTTGAGTGCGTCCGGATTCGAGCTCGTCCAGCCGGACACGCTCCACCCAGACCATCCCCTGCCCGGCACGCTCGACAACTTCGCCCTGCGCTTCCGGCTGCGCGAGACCGCAAGCCCGCGTGACGCCACCGGGTGACGCCGCCAGGCCTCGATCCAAAAGAAAAGGGCCCGCGAGCGGACCCTTTCCGGACATCTGAGAGAACGGCGACGGTTTCAGCCCGCCCCGATCACGTGTTCATCGAGTCGAAGAACTCGTCGTTGTTCTTCGTCTGGCGCATCTTGTCGAGGAGGAACTCCATCGCGTCGACGGTGCCCATCGGGTTCAGGATGCGGCGGAGGACGTACATCTTCTTGAGCTGCGGGCCCGACACCAGGAGCTCCTCTTTGCGGGTACCGGAGCGGGTGACGTCGAGGGCGGGGAAGATGCGCTTGTCGGAGACCTTGCGGTCGAGAATGATCTCGGAGTTGCCGGTGCCCTTGAACTCCTCGAAGATGACCTCGTCCATGCGGCTGCCGGTGTCGATCAACGCCGTGGCGATGATCGTGAGCGAGCCGCCCTCCTCGATGTTGCGCGCCGCGCCGAAGAAGCGCTTCGGCCGCTGCAGGGCGTTCGCGTCGACACCGCCGGTCAGCACCTTGCCCGAGGACGGCACGACGGTGTTGTAGGCGCGGCCGAGGCGGGTGATCGAATCGAGCAGGATGACGACGTCGCGGCCGTGCTCGACCAGGCGCTTGGCCTTCTCGATCACCATCTCCGCCACCGCCACGTGGCGGGCCGCCGGCTCGTCGAACGTCGAGGACACGACCTCGCCGTTCACCGAGCGCTGCATGTCGGTCACCTCTTCCGGGCGCTCGTCGATCAGGAGGACGATCAGGTAGCACTCGGGGTGGTTCGAGGTGATGGAGTGGGCGATGTTCTGCAGGAGCACCGTCTTGCCGGTCCGCGGCGGCGCGACGATCAGCCCGCGCTGGCCCTTGCCGAGCGGCGCGACGAGATCGAGCACCCGGTGCGACATGTCGCGGCCCGTCGGGGCCTGCAGCTCCATGTGAAGTCGCTCGTCGGGGTAGAGCGGCGTCAGGTTGTCGAAGTGGATCTTGTGCCGGGCGCTCTCCGGCTCCTCGAAGTTGATGAGGCCGACCTTCAGGAGCGCGAAGTACCGCTCGCCCTCCTTCGGGCTGCGGATGTGCCCCTCGACCGTGTCGCCGGTGCGCAGGGAGAAGCGGCGGATCTGGCTCGGGCTGATATAGATGTCGTCCGGGCCCGGCAGGTAGTTCGCATCCGGCGAGCGCAGGAAGCCGAACCCGTCCTGAAGGATCTCAACGACGCCTTCGCCGACGATGTCGATGTCGCGCGCCGCGAGTTGCTTCAGTATCGCGAACATCAACTCCTGCTTGCGGAGCGAGTTCGCGTTCTCGACTTCCTGCTCTTCGGCGAAGGCGAGAAGATCGGCCGGGCTCTTGGCCTTGAGTTCCTGGAGTTTGATTTCCCTCATCGGGAATTCCTCACGTGCCCTGTCTGGCGATTGTCGGATATCGGGGAAGATGGTGCTGTGACGAGCCCGCTCCTCGCTCATACGCGTCGAGGATATCGTTTCAAACTCGCGGGTCGGGAGCGGACGCAGGCGCGTTCTAGCCTGCCACCACGGAAGGTAGGCAAGACAGATATAGACGCCTCGCCGTGGCGAGACAAGCCCGTAAAAGCGCGGAGACGCTCAGAACGGCTTCACGACGACGAGGATGACGATGGCAATCAGGAGGAGCGTCGGCACCTCGTTCATGATGCGGTAGAAGCGCGCGCTCCTCTCGTTCGCGTCGCCGGCGAAGCCGCGCCGCCAGCGGGCGAGCATCATGTGGTAGCCGGTCAGCAGGACGACGAGGAAGATCTTGGCGTGCAGCCAGCCATTGCCGGCGAAGCCGACATAGGCGACGGCGAGCCAGAGTCCGAAGATCCAGGTCGCGATCATCGCCGGGTTGGCGATCGCCCGGAGCAGCCGCCGCTCCATCACCTTGAAGGTCTCCGACGCCTCGCCGCCTTGCAATGCGTCGGCATGATAGACGTAGAGCCGGGGCAGGTAGAACAGCGCCGCCATCCAGGCGATGAGCGACAGGATGTGGGCCGTCTTGATCCAGGGATAGAGGTCCATTGCCTTCACGCCTCTCCGCGCACGAGCGCGACCAGCCGCTCGACATGCGGGATCGGCGTCTCCTTGATGATGCCGTGGCCGAGATTGAAGACGAAGGGGCCGCCGCCGAGCACGCCGAGGATGCGACGGACCTCCGCATCGAGTGCCTCGCCGCCGACGAGCAGCGCCAGCGGATCGAGCGTGCCCTGGATCGGGATGCGCGACTGGATGCGCTGCGCATATTCGAGAGGCACCGTCCAGTCGAGCGCCACCATGTCGGGGGCCACACCGTCGAGATACGGCTCGAGCCTCAGGCCCGCGGCGCGGGGAAAGCCGATGATCCTGGCGCCCGGCACCTCCGCCCGGACCCGGCGCACGAGCGCGCGGGTCGGTTCGATCACCCAGCGATGGAACTCGCGCTCCGGCAGCGGACCGGCCCAGCTCTCGAAGATCTGAACGGCATCCGCGCCCGCCTTCAGCTGGGCGACGAGATATTGCGCGGAGGCCTCGACGAGCATGTCGAGGAGCCGCTCGAGGAAGCCAGGGTTCTCGTAGGCGAGCATCCTGGCCGGCGCCTGGTCGGGCGTTGCATGGCCGGCGATCATATAGGTCGCAACGGTCCAGGGAGCCCCGCAGAAGCCCAGAAGGGTCTTCTCGGGGGCGAGGGCCGCCCGAACCCGCTCGACGGTCTCCAGCACCGGGCTGAGGCGCCTTAACGCCCCGTTAAGATCGAGGGTGCTGAGATGTGCCTCGGTGGTGATCGGCTGAAGCCTCGGTCCCTCGCCGACCTCGAACCTCACGTCCTGACCGAGGGCGTCGGGCACGACGAGGATGTCGGAGAAGAGGATCGCGGCGTCGAAGTCGAACCGCCGGATCGGCTGGAGCGTTATCTCGCAAGCCGACTCCGGGGCGTAGCATAGGTCGAGGAAGGACGGGTAGCGGGCACGGATCTCGCGATACTCCGGCAGGTATCTGCCTGCCTGCCGCATGAGCCAGATGGGAGGCACGTCGCATGTCTGCCCGCCCAGCACCGTCAGCATCTTTCGCTCGGCCATCAATCCACACCCCGCCTCCAAAGAGAGAATCTATCTTGTCTTCGACTCTGACTCTCTTAGGGGGCGAACTACCGGGATTCCGCTTTCTCCACAACGTCGTCCCGCGCTTCTCCCGTGGCTTTCCCGGCCCGGGATGCGGCAGGGCAACGCCCCTCCCGGGTGCCGGAATCGTTAAGGATGCGTTAACGATCGGCGCTGCCGCGCCTGCTCGGAAGGCTGGCTAATCGATTCAAATGACTCGCATTTGTGGATCTGGACGTCCCCCGAGAGGCAATCTGTTGAAGCCCCTGTGCATGACGGGCTAGATGGGCGCATGAATGCGAGCCGGGGCAGCTGGCGGTCCATTCCTTCCACATCCGTCCACAGATGACGCGCGACCGTGTGAAAAGCTACGTTCACCTCCATCTCATCTCGGATTCGACGGGCGAGACCCTGATCGCGGTGGGCCGGGCGGCGGCCGCGCAATACGTCTCGGTGCGCGCGGTGGAGCATGTCTATCCGCTGATCCGCTCCACGAAGCAGCTCGAGCGTGTCCTGAACGAGATCGAGATCTCGCCCGGCATCGTGCTCTACACGCTGGTGAGCCCGGAGCTCGTCGAAAGGCTCGAGCAGCATTGCGAGGCGATCGGCGCTCCCTGCGTCTCCGTCCTGTCGCCCGTGCTGAACATCTTCCGCTCCTATCTCGGCACGGAATCGACGCCGCGCGTCGGCGGCCAGCACGTGCTCGACAGCGATTATTTCCGTCGCATCGACGCGCTCAACTACACGCTCGTCCACGACGACGGGCAGAACCTGCACGGGCTCAAGGACGCCGACGTGGTCCTGACGGGGATCAGCCGGACCTCGAAGACCCCGACCTCGATCTACCTCGCCAACCGGGGCATCAAGGCGGCGAACGTTCCGCTCATCCCGTCCATCCCCGTGCCGGCCGAGCTCGAGGAGCTGCGTGGGCCCTTGGTGGTCGGCCTGCTCGCCAGCCCCGAGCGGATCGTCCAGATCCGCCAGAACCGCGTCCTCACGATGGGTGCCGCCGACCTCGGCGCCTATGTCGACAAGGCGGCGGTGGCCGAGGAAATCGCCTACACGAGAAAGCTGTGCGCCCGCCACGGCTGGCCGATGATCGACGTCACGAGGCGTTCGATCGAGGAGACGGCTGCCGCCATCATGGCGCTCTACAGGGAAAAGAGGACTGCCGACGATGGTGGACTTGAGCCGTAACCGTCTCGTTCTGGCGTCGTCCAGCCAGACGCGGCGCAAGGTGCTGAACGACGCGGGAGTGGCGATCGACCTCGTGCCGCCGGCGACCGACGAGGGGGCGGTGATCGACGCGCTCTCGATCGACGGCGACCGCCCGCCGCCCGCCGACGTCGCCGCGATACTCGCAGAGGCCAAGGCCCAGTCCGTCTCGGCCGCGATGCCGGGCCGCCTCGTCATCGGCGCCGACCAGACGCTCGAGCTCGAGGGCGCGCTGTTCCGCAAGGCGGAGGACCTGGCGGGCGCCATCATGACCCTGCGCCAACTGCGCGCCCGCACCCACGCCCTCCATTCCGCTGTGGCGCTCGCGCTCGACGGCGAGACGGTGTGGTCGACGCTCGAGACGGCCTGGCTGACCGTCCGTGACTTCTCCGACACGTTCCTGCGCGCCTATGTCGACGAAGTGGGCGAGGACGTCCTGGGCAGCGTCGGTTGCTACCGGATCGAGGGGCCGGGCGTGCAGCTCTTCTCCCGCATCGAGGGGGATGTCTTCACCATCCAGGGCCTGCCGCTCATCCCGCTGATGGACGAGCTCAGGCGCCGCGACCTGCTCGTCGCATGACGGCGGCACCCAAGGCCTGCGTGATCGGCTGGCCGGCGCGGCACTCGCGCTCGCCGGTCATCCACGGACACTGGCTCGAAAGGCACGGGCTCCAGGGCAGCTACACCGCCGAGGACGTGGCCGAGGACGACCTCGCCGCCTTCGTGCGGGGGCTGCGCGAGGAGCCGTGGCGCGGCTGCAACGTGACGGTGCCCCACAAGGTCACCGCCGCGAGCCTCGTCGACCGGCTCGACGAGGCCGCGCAGGCGCTCGGCGCCGTCAACACGATCTGGCGGGAGGACGGCGAGCTCGTCGGCGGCAACACCGACGGCTACGGCTTCCTCGCCAGTCTCGACGAGGGCGCGCCGGGATGGGACGAGGATCTCGCCCATGCCGTCGTTCTCGGGGCCGGCGGGGCGGCCCGGGCGATCGTGCACGGCCTTTCGGGCCGCGGCGCGCGGCGCATCAGCGTCGTCAACCGCAACGCAGAACGCGCGAACGAGCTTGCGAGCCAGGTCGCCGGTCCGGTCGAGGTGGCGGGCTGGGGCGACGTCCAGGCCCTCCTCGTCGACGCCGATCTCCTCGTGAACACGACGTCGCTCGGCATGGAGGGCAAGCCGTCGCTCGAGATGTCGATCTCGGAGCTGCCGCCGCGGGCGGTCGTGAGCGATATCGTCTATGTTCCGCTGGAGACCGAGCTCCTGCGCACGGCGCGGGCGCGAGAGCTGCGCACGGTGGACGGCCTCGGCATGCTGCTGCACCAGGCGGTGCCGGGCTTCGAGCGCTGGTTCGGCGTGCGGCCGCAGGTCGACCAGGAGCTCAGGCGCCGCGTCGTCGCGACCCTCGAGGCTCGATGAGCGCGATGTTCGTTCTAGGCCTGACGGGCTCGATCGGCATGGGCAAGTCGACGGTCGCCGGGATGTTCCGCGACCTCGGCGTTCCCGTGCACGACGCCGATGCGGAGGTGCATCGCCTCTACGGCGAGGGCGGTGCGGCGGTGGCTCCGGTCGCCGCGCTCCACCCGGAAGCCGTCGTCGACGGCGCTGTCGACCGCAGGATACTCTCCTCGAAGGTGGTCGGCGACGAGACCGCGATGCGGCGGCTCGAGACCGTCGTCCACCCGCTCGTGCAGAGGGCGGAGACGGCGTTCCTCGCCGAGGCCTTCTCGGCGCGCAGCGGGCTGGCGATCCTGGAGATCCCGCTGCTCCTCGAAACGGGGGCGGATCTGCGCTGCGACGCGGTGGCGGTGGTCTCGGCGCCGGCCGAGGTGCAGAAGGCGCGGGTCCTGGCGCGGCCGGAGATGAACGAGGCGAAGTTCATGAAGATCCTGTCGCGCCAGATCGGTGACGGCGAGAAGAGGCGAAGGGCGCATTTCGTGATCGACACGGGCGCCGCGCTTCCCGTCACCGCCAAACAGGTGGAAGACGTGGTGCTGGCCCTTGCGGGGCGGCCCGGCAGCGCCTATGCGAGGCAGATGGGCGACGGACACGGAGCTGCGGCATGAAGCGCGAGATCGTGCTCGACACCGAGACCACGGGCCTCGAGCCGACGCAAGGGCACCGCCTCGTCGAGATCGGCTGCGTCGAGCTCCTGAACCACGTCCCGAGCGGGCGCACGTTCCACAAGTACTTCAACCCGGAACGCGACATGCCGGCCGAGGCCTTCGCGGTGCACGGGCTCTCGGCGGAGTTCCTGTCCTCTCACCCTTGCTTTCCCGAGCTCGTCGAGGAGTTCCTGGACTTCATCGGCGACGCGCCGCTGATCATCCACAACGCCGTCTTCGACATGAACTTCCTGAACCACGAGTTCGGGCTGTGCGGCCGGCCGGTCCTGCCGGCGGCGCGGGCGATCGACACGCTGATGCTCGCGAAGAAGAAGAACCCCGGCGCGCCCGCCAATCTCGACGATCTCTGCCGCCGCTACGGCATCAACAACTCGCGCCGCACGCTGCACGGGGCGCTTCTCGATGCCGAGCTTCTGGCCGAGGTCTATATCGAGCTGATCGGCGGCCGCCAGACCGCTCTCGGTCTCGTCGAGGCGGTGTCGGATGCGGGGGCGTCGGTCGCGCGGCGGCCGCAGGTGCGACCGCAGCCGCTTCCGAGCCTCATCTCGGAAGCCGAGGAGAAGGCGCACGCGGCCTTCGTCGAGACGATCGGCGAGGGCGCCCTCTGGAAGAAGTACCAGGAGGCCCCTCAGGGTCTCCCGGCATAGGCGGCGTGACGGCGAAACGCCGTCGGATCAGGCCTGGCCCGGCGTCTGGCCGCCCTGCGCAGCCTGTGCGGCTTGCGCCTGCTGCTGGCGCTGCCGGTAGAGCGAGACGAAGTCGATCGGGTCGAGCATCAGCGGCGGAAAGCCGCCTGCCGCGACCGTCTCGGAGATGATCTGCCGTGCATAGGGGAAGAGCAGCCGCGGGCACTCGATCAGGATGAAGGGGTGAAGCTGCTGCTGCGGCACGTTGCGCACCCGGAAGATGCCGCCGTAGAGCAGCTCGACCGCGAACATCACTTCCTCGCCCTCTCCGGCCTTCGCGTCGATCTTCAGCTCGACCTCGACGTCGGTCTCGTTGATCGGCTTCGCGCCGACATTGACGGTGACGTTGAGGGGCGGCGTCTTCTCGCTGCGCTGGAAGGAGTTCGGCGCGCGCGGGTTCTCGAAGGAGAGATCCTTGATGTACTGCCCGACGACGTTGATCGACGGCGCAGCCTGCTGCTGCCCCTCTTGCGGCGCGGCGGCCGCGGTGCCCTCGCCGTTCGTTCCCTGGTCGGCCATCATCTTCTCCGGATTGCCAGAATAGTCCGTGTACGTAGGTGCAGGACGGCTAGCACGGCGGCCCATGAGCGGCAAGTTGCGAAGCCCGTGCTGGGGGCGGCTAGCCCCGCCAGGGCGAGTTCGGGTCGCGCTCGCGTGTCTCCTCCTCGCTGACCTCGACGAACTCGCCCTCGATGACCGGGCCCTGCCCGGGCGGCTGGCGCCGCGGCCCGGCCGCCGTCCCCCCGACGTCGACCACCCGCACGAAGCGCATGATGCCCTTGCCGATCCGGTCGAGAAGGCCGCGCCGGACCGGTGGCACGAGGAGGCTGAAGCCGATCGTGTCGGTCAGGAAGCCGGGCGTCACGAGAAGGAGCCCGGCGACGAGGATCGCCGCGCCCTCCGCGAGCGTCCTCGCCGGCATCTCGTTGCGTTCGACTTCGGACCTCAGCCTGGCGAGGGTGGCCAGGCCCTGATGGCGGACCAGCGTCGCGCCGATGAGCGCGGTCATCAGAATGATGCCGATCGTGGGCCAAACGCCGATATGCTGGCCGACGAGAATGAACAGGCTGATCTCGATGACCGGGATCACGAGAAAGAGAAGGAAGGGGATGAGGCGCATTCTGTTAGGGTCCGGTCCGCTATGTCGGGGCTCGTCCGGGGGTTTCGGTCTAGACCGTTCGGCGATCGTTCTTACATAGTAGGGACGGGAGCCAGGACACGCATTCCCGAAGCAAAAAAATTCCGACAGCGAGCACCGATGAACGGCTTCTTCGACATCTATACCCTCCTATTCCTCGTCCTGGCGGTGGTCGTTTTCCTGCGGCTGCGCAGCGTGCTCGGCCGTCGAACGGGCCAAGAGCGCCCGCCTTTCGACCCCTATTCCCGCACGTCCGAAGCCCCGGCGTCGAACGACAAGGTCGTGACGCTGCCGCAGCGGCAGGGCGACACCCGGCCCGCGAGCCGCGACGCCGCGGCGGCGCGCCACGACTGGGGCGAGTTCGCGCCGGCGGGCACGCCGCTCGCGAAGGGCTTCGACGCGATCCACGCCGCTGACCGCACCTTCGACCCGAAGGGCTTCCTGCAGGGTGCCGGCGCGGCCTACGAGATGATCGTGACGGCCTTCGCCGAGGGCGACCGCAAGACGCTGAAGAACCTGCTCAGCCCCGAGGTCTACGAGAACTTCGAGCGGGCGATCACCGACCGCGAGAGCCGCGGCGAGACGATGTCGTCGTCCTTCGTCGGGATAGACAAGGCGGAGATCAAGGACGCGGGCGTGAGCGGGCGCGACGCCTTCGTGACCGTCCGCTTCGTCTCCGAGCTCGTGACGGTGACGCGCGACAGGGACGGCGAGATCATCGCAGGCGACCCGAAGCGCGTCGACGAGACGGTCGATGTCTGGACCTTCGCGCGCGACACCTCGTCGCGCGATCCGAACTGGAGGCTCGTGGAAACCTCGAGCGCGGACTAGCCCATGCCGGCCGCTCCGGGTCGACCGCCCGGGGGCGGGGCGAGGCTCGGGCCGCGGGCGGTTGCCGGTGCCCTCCTGGGCCTCGCCGTCGTCGTGGCCGCCGCCCTGTTCCTGCACGCCCGCCTGACCGTCCCACCGCCGGCACCGCTCAAGACGACGGGCGTGGGCCTCACTCCGCTCGCGTTCTCCGAAATCGAAGGGTGGGAGGAGGACGATCACGGGGCTGCGCTCGAAACCCTTCGCCGCTCGTGCCTCGATGGCGCCTCCCGCGACGGCACGCCGTTCCACAGGGTCTGCCGGCGGCTTGCCGAGGTGCCGGCCAACGCGGAACGGGACGCCGCCAGATCGTTCTTCGAGCACAATTTCGCGCCCTTCGCCCTCGAGCCGCCGGGCAACGAAGGCGCGCCGGGGCTCCTGACCGGCTACTACGAGCCCGTCATTCCCGGCTCGCGGGAGCGGACTGAGCGCTTCACGACGCCGCTCTACCGCCTGCCGCAGGGCCACGTCGTCGTCACCGACGGGAACCGTCCGGAAGACTTCGATCCCGCCCTCGTCGCCGGACGGGAGGAAGGCGACCGCATCGTGGCCTATCCGACGCGGGGAGAGATCGAGGCCGGTGCCTTGGCGGACGAGCTGGAGCCCCTCGTCTGGCTCGAGAACCCGGTCGAGGCGTTCTTCGTCCACGTGCAGGGCTCGACGCGGATCGCACTGCCGGACGGATCGACGATGCGGATCGGCTATGCCGGCAAGACGGGCCACCCCTACACGTCGATCGGGCGGCACATGCGCGAGGCGGGGATCGAGCCGCCGGGCGGGCTCGGCATGACGGGCCTTCGCGGCTATCTCCTCGCCCATCCGGAAGAGGGAAGGGAGATCATGGCGGTGAACCGCTCCTTCATATTCTTCCGCGAGGTGGAGGGGCTCTCCGACGAACTCGGCCCGGTGGGCGCGGAGGGCGTGCCACTGACGGCGAAACGATCGATCGCCGTCGACGACACGCTCTACGACTACGGCCTGCCGATCTTCGTGGACGCCGATTTCGGGCCGCTCGGCCGGTTTCGGCAGCTGACGATCGCGCAGGACACCGGCAGCGCGATCAGGGGCGTGGCGCGCGGCGACATCTTCTGGGGCACGGGACCCGAAGCGGGCGAGGAGGCGGGTCAGATCCAGGCACCCGCCCGTTTCGTGGCGCTCCTGCCGCTCTAGATACGACGTCGCGAAGAAGGAACGGGAAAGGCCAGCCGTGGTCCGCCGCCGCAAGAAAGAGCTCGACCCGGACGACCTGGCCCTGTGGAAGCGGGTCGCCAGGACGGTGAGCCCGCTCAAGGCGCGGGCCGGGCCGGAGACCGTGCTCGACGATCAGGCGCCGGAGCCTCCGGCGGAGCAGCCGGAGACGCCCTCGAAGCCCGCGCGCCCGGTTCCGCCGGCCGCCGCGACCGCGCCGCAGGCCCTCGCCAAGCCGCGGCCCGCCGCGCTCGACCGCAAGACGAAGCGCCGCCTCGACCGTGGCCAGCGCCGGGCCGAGGCCGTGATCGACCTGCACGGCCTGACCCAGCGCATGGCGCATGACCGACTCCTGGGCTTCCTGCGCTCGAGCCAGGCACAGGGCCTGCGCGTCGTCCTCGTCGTTACGGGGAAAGGCCGCCCCCAGGCAATCGAGGAGCGCGACTGGTGGGACGCGCCGGCCGGCATCCTCCGGCGCAGCGTCCCTCATTGGCTGGAGACCCCGCCGTTCCGCGACCTCGTCTCCGCCTATGAGAGCCCGGTCCACCGCAAGGGCGGTGAGGGGGCGCTCTACATCCAGATCAGGCGGCGCAAGGGCTGAGGAGGGGCGACCTCCCGCCGCAGTGGGGAACAGGAGGAAGGTCCAGGGGTTAGCCTCGTGTCCCTTTCACGATCGGAGACTGAAGACCATGAATACCCGGACCCTCGTCATCGGTGTCGTCGCGGCCGCCTTCGCCACCGCGCCCGCCCTCGCCGATCGCGACCCGACGCCCGAGGAGCGAACCGCCGTCGAGGACGCGCTGCGCGGCCACGGCTTCACCTCCTGGGACGACATCGAGTTCGACGACGACGGCTACTGGGAGGTCGACGACGCGGTCGGTGCGGACGGCAAGGAATACGACCTGCACCTGGCGCCCGAGACGTTCGAGATCCTCAAGCAGGAAGAGGACTGACACCGGGATCCGCCCCGGTGCGGATCGGCCAAGAACCCGAAGGGGAGGCCGTTCCGCACAGGCCTCCCCGCCTCAGCCATGTCGACCAGGCCACGATCGAAGAAGACGGTGCCGCCGATCGCCGGGGCGCGCACCCGGTCCTCCAGGGCAGTGCGCCACCGCCCGAGGAGGTCTCTTTCCGCACGATGCGCAGGCCGGGCTCCTCGATCACCGCGTGGCCGCGCCGGGAGAGGGCGGACAGGAGCGTCGACTTGCCGCCGCCGGAGCAGCCGGAGATGATGAGGAACCTGTTTCCGGCGCCCGGGCGGCTGGCGGAGGCTGAGGCCACGGGGCCTTCGCCTACAGGATGAAGCGGCTCAGATCGGCGTTCCGGGCGAGGTCACCGACATGCTTCTCCACATAGGCCGCGTCGATCGTCAGCTCCTCGCCCGGCGCCTTGTCGGGCGCCTCGAAGCTGATGTCGTCGAGGATCCGCTCCATCACGGTCTGCAGGCGGCGGGCGCCGATGTTCTCGACGTTCGAGTTCACCTCCACGGCGAGGCGCGCGATCTCCGAGATCGCGTCGTCTGTGAAGTCGAGTGCCACGCCCTCCGTGCCGATCAGCGCCACGTACTGCTTGATGAGGCTCGCCTCGGTCTCGGTGAGGATGCGGCGGAAGTCCTCCTCCGTGAGCGGCTTCAGCTCGACCCGGATAGGCAGGCGGCCCTGGAGCTCGGGCAGGAGGTCCGAAGGCTTCGCGACGTGGAACGCGCCCGAGGCGATGAAGAGGATGTGGTCGGTCTTCACCGTGCCGTGCTTCGTCGCGACCGTCGTGCCCTCGATCAGCGGCAGGAGGTCGCGCTGCACGCCCTCGCGGCTGATCGAGCCCGAGCCCTGCTCCGAGCGCGCGGTGATCTTGTCGATCTCGTCGAGGAAGACGATGCCGTGGTTCTCGGTGAGCGAGATCGCCTCCTGGACGATCTGCTCGTCGTCGAGGAGCTTGTCGCTCTCCTCGGCGATCAGGAGGTCGTGGCTGTCCTTCACCGTGGTGCGGCGGGCCTTCTTCTGGCCGCCGAACGCCTTGCCGAACATCTCGCCGAGATTGATCATCGAGACTTGGCCCGGCATTCCCGGAATGTCCATCTGGCCGAGGCCGCCGGCGGTCTGCCGCAGCTCGATCTCGATCTCCTTGTCGTCGAGCTCACCGTTCCTCAGCTTCTTGCGGAAGGCCTCGCGGGTCTGCGGCCCCGCCCCCGGGCCCACCAGCGCGTCCAGCACGCGCTCCTCGGCGCCCAGGTGCGCCTTCGCCTCGACGCTCTTGCGCTTCGCCTGGCGCACGAGGCCGATCGCGATCTCCAGAAGATCGCGGACGATCTGCTCGACGTCGCGGCCGACATAGCCGACCTCGGTGAACTTCGTCGCTTCGACCTTGAGGAATGGCGCCTTCGCGAGCTTGGCGAGGCGGCGCGAGATCTCCGTCTTGCCGACGCCCGTCGGGCCGATCATCAGGATGTTCTTCGGCAGGATCTCGTCGCGCAGCGCTTCGTGGAGCTGCTGGCGCCGCCAGCGGTTCCTGAGCGCGATCGCAACGGCGCGCTTCGCCTCGGCCTGGCCCACGATGTAGCGGTCGAGCTCGGAGACGATCTCGCGCGGAGAGAAGTCGGTCATGTGCTCTGTCTCGGTGGAGGTCATGGCGCTGTCAGGCTTCCTCGAGCGTTTCGACCACGATGTTGTCGTTCGTGTAGATGCAGATGTCGGCGGCGATCTTCATCGCCTTCCGGGCGAGCGCGTCTGCGTCCATGTCCGTGTCGTAGAGCGCCCGGGCGGCGGCCAGCGCATAGTTGCCCCCCGAGCCGATCGCCGCCAGCCCCCCTTCGGGATCGAGCACGTCGCCGTTGCCCGAGACGAGGAGCGTCATCTCCTTGTTCGCGACGATCAGCATCGCCTGCAGGTGGCGGAGGTAGCGGTCGGTCCGCCAGTCCTTCGCGAGCTCGACGCAGGCGCGCAGGAGCTGGCCCGGATACTGCTCGAGCTTCTTCTCCAGCCGCTCGAAGAGCGTGAAGGCGTCGGCGGTGGCGCCGGCGAAGCCCGCGATCACCGAGCCGTCGGCGATGCGGCGCACCTTCCGCGCCGTGTTCTTCACCACCGTGTCGCCCATCGACACCTGTCCGTCGCCGGCAATGACCACCTTGCCGCCCTTGCGGACGGTCAGGATGGTCGTGGCGTGCCAGCCTGCTTGCTTCTCGCGTTCCACGGCTCTCATGAACTCCGGGGGAAATGCTGATTTCGTTTGTGGGTCGCTGACCCATGTATGCATTCGCCGGCGCCGTTCAACGCGAGAGGCTGCCGCTGGCATGCGCGGGCCGGCGGTGCTAGATAGCCCCCTTCGGCAACACTTTGTCTCTGCAGGATGTAAGGCCGGTGGCACAGAACCGGACGGCGCGCCAGTCCCGCCAGACCGCGGAAACGACCGTCACCGTCGCGCTCGACCTCGACGGCACGGGCGCGGCGAAGATATCGACGGGCATCGGCTTTCTCGACCACATGCTCGAGCTCTTCGCGCGGCACGGCCTGATCGACCTCGAGGTCGAGGCGAAGGGCGACCTACACGTCGACATGCACCATACGACCGAGGACGTGGCGATCGTCCTCGGCCAGGCGGTGCGCGAGGCGCTGGGCGAGCGGCGCGGCATCACGCGCTACGGGGTCTGGCACCTGCCGATGGACGAGACGCTGACCCGGCTCGTCGTCGATGTGTCGGGGCGGCCCTTCCTCGTCTGGAAGGTCGACTTCCCCTCCGCCACCGTCGGGGCGATGGACACCGAGCTCTTCCGCGAGTGGTTCCAGGCCTTCGCGATGAATGCCGGCATCACGCTGCACGTCGAGACGTTCTACGGCGTCAACTCGCATCATATCGCCGAAAGCTGCTTCAAGGGCCTGGCGCGCTGCCTGCGGGCGGCGATCACGATCGACCCGCGGGAGGCAGACCGCATCCCCTCGACCAAGGGCTCGCTCGCAGGCTGATGGGCATGAAGACCTACACGGTGCACCGGCGCCGCGACGCCTTCTCGTCGGACGACGAGGAGGCGCGGATCATCCTCGTGAAGGAGGGCTTCAACTGGCCCGCCTTGTTCTTTCCGCTGATCTGGCTCCTCTTCCGGCGGATGTGGCTCGTCACGCTCGCCTGGCTCGCCGTGACGGTGCTGATCGGGGTCCTCGGCTCGTGGCTCGGCGAGGCCCACGAGGGTAGCGTCACGATCGTCACCATCCTCGTCTCGATCTGGTTCGCCTTCGAGGCGAACGCGCTCCGGCGCTGGAGCCTCGGCCGCAAGGGCTGGGAGATCGTCGACATCGTCAGCGGCGAGGATCGCTGGCAGGCGGAGCTCTCGCATTTCCGCCGGGCGGAGACGGCCGTGCCGTTCACGTCCGCGGCCTCCCCCCACGGCGCCGGCCGGCGTGCACGTGGGGTTCCCGTGGTCGGCGGCCTGTTCCCGGAGGCCGGCCGATGATGAAACTGGCCGTCGTCGACTACGGCTCGGGCAACCTCCGCTCGGCCGAGAAGGCGCTCGAGCGCGCCGCCGCCGAGGCGGGGATCGGGGCGTCGATCGCCGTCACGGACGATCCGGACGCGGTGGCGGCCGCCGACCGCATCGTGCTGCCGGGCGTCGGCGCCTTCGCCGACTGCATGCGCGGCCTGGCGGCCGTCCCGGGCCTCCGCGAGGCGCTTGAGGAGGCGGTGCGCGGCAAGCGCCGGCCCTTCCTGGGGATCTGCGTCGGCATGCAGCTGATGGCCGAGCGCGGGCTCGAGCACGAGACGAGCGACGGCCTCGGCTGGATCGGCGGCGACGTCGTCAGGCTCGAGCCGGCGGACGTGTCGCTGAAGATCCCGCAGATGGGTTGGAACCGGCTCGTGTTTCACGGGAAACACCACATTCTCGACGGGCTCGACGCGGGCGGCAGCGCGTACGCCTATTTCGTCCATTCCTACCACCTGAAGGCCCGCGACCCCGGCGACGTCGTCGCGACCGTCGACTATGGCGGGCCGGTCACCGCGATCGTCGCGCGCGACAACATGATCGGCAGCCAGTTCCACCCGGAGAAGAGCCAGAGGGTGGGGCTCAAGCTTCTCTCGAACTTCCTCAAGTGGAATCCATGATCCTCTTTCCCGCGATCGACCTCAAAGACGGGCAGTGCGTCCGCCTCGTTAAGGGCGACATGGCGGCCGCCACCGTGTTCTCCGACAGCCCGGGCGACCAGGCGGCGGCCTTCGAGAGGGCGGGGTTCAGCCATCTCCACGTCGTCGACCTGAACGGCGCCTTCGAGGGCCGCAGCGTCAACGGCGCGGCGGTCGACGAGATCCTGAAGAGCGTGACGATCCCCGTCCAGCTCGGCGGCGGCATCCGCGACATGGCCGGCATCGAGACCTGGCTCGGCAAGGGCATACGCCGCGTCATCCTCGGCACGGTGGCCCTGCGCGACCCCGCCCTCGTCATCGAGGCGGCAAGCCGGTTTCCGGGCCGCATCGTCGTCGGCATCGACGCGCGCGGCGGCAAGGTGGCGGTGGAGGGCTGGGCGGAAACCTCCGAGCTCGAGGCCGAGGACCTCGCGAGGCGCTTCGAGGATGCGGGCGTCGCGGCGATCGTCTACACCGACATCGACCGCGACGGCGTGCTCACGGGCCTCAACATCGAGGCGACGCTGAGCCTCGCCCGCGCCGTGTCGATCCCCGTCATCGCGTCGGGCGGGCTCGCCTCGATCGACGACGTGAAGCGGCTGATGGAGCCCGACGCCGCGATCCTCGAGGGCGCGATCACCGGCCGCGCCCTCTATGACGGGCGCATCGACCCCGCCGAAGCGCTTCGGGTGATCGCCGGGGCGGAGGTGACGCCGTGACCCTCGCCCCCCGCGTCATCCCCTGTCTCGACGTGAAGGACGGCCGCGTCGTCAAGGGCGTGAACTTCGTGAGCTTGCGCGACGCCGGCGATCCCGTGGAGGCCGCGACGGCCTATGACGCTGCCGGAGCGGACGAGCTCTGCTTCCTCGACATCACGGCGAGCAGCGACGACCGCGGCATCCTGCTCGACGTCGTCAGGCGGACGGCGGAGCGCTGCTTCATGCCGCTGACGGTCGGCGGCGGCGTCCGCACGGTCGAGGACATACGCGAGCTCCTGAAGGCCGGCGCCGACAAGGTTTCGATCAACACGGCCGCCGTGAAGGATCCGGACTTCGTGCGCCGGGCGGCCGAGAAGTTCGGGGCGCAGTGCATCGTCGTCGCGATCGACGCCAAGCGCGTGTCCGCAGACGGCGAGCCCGCGCGGTGGGAGATCTTCACACATGGCGGCCGCACCGCCACCGGTATCGACGCCGTGGAGTTCGCGAAGAGGGTCGTGGCGCTCGGCGCGGGCGAGATCCTGCTCACCTCGATGGACCGGGACGGCACGAGGTCTGGCTTCGACCTCGAGCTGACGCGCGCGGTGGCGGATGCCGTGCCGGTGCCGGTGATCGCCTCCGGCGGGGTCGGCGATCTCGATCACCTCGTGGCCGGCGTGCGCGACGGCCATGCGAGCGCCGTGCTCGCCGCCTCGATCTTCCATTTCGGCGAGCATACGATCGGCGAGGCGAAGGAGCACATGGCCCGCGCCGGGCTGCCGATGCGGCTCGAGAACTGACAAGAAGAAGAATGACCTCAGGGAGAAGGCCCGCGTGAGCGAAGAACGGGTGACGATCGAGGATCTGGTGGCGACCGTCGCCTCGAGGCGCGGTGAGAGTCCCGACGCCTCCTACACGGCGCAGCTCCTCCATCGGGGGGTGCGGCAGTGTGCGAAGAAGTTCGGCGAGGAGGCCGTCGAGCTCGTCATCGCGGCCGCGGCGGAAGACCGGCCGAACGTCAAGGCGGAGGCGGCCGACGTGCTCTACCATCTCGCCGTGCTGCTCGAAGCGGCCGGCGTGACGCTCGACGACGTCTATGCCGAGCTCGGCCGCCGGCGCGCCATGTCGGGTCTGGCCGAGAAGGCGGCCCGCAAGGCATGAGCCGCAGACCCCGCGGCGGCACGGCCGGGCGGGCCCTGAAGTCGATCGCGGCGACGAACGGCGAGCTTTCGCCGTACCGTGTCTTCCGCCGCGACGACTGGGCCGCCTTGCGCGCCGACACGCCACAGCCGCTCCAGGAGCGGGAGATCGAACGGCTGCGCGGCCTGAACGAGCGGCTCTCGACCGAGGAGGTCGTGGAGATCTACCTGCCGCTGTCGCGCCTCCTGAACCTCTATGTGCGCGCGACGCAGCGCCTGTTCGAGGCGACCCAGAACTTCCTCGGCACGGCGGGGCACAAGGTGCCCTACGTCATCGGCGTCGCCGGCAGCGTGGCGGTGGGGAAGTCGACGACCGCACGCGTCCTTCAGGCGCTCCTGGCGCGTTGGCCGGGCACCCCGCGCGTCGACCTCGTGACGACGGACGGCTTCCTCTATCCGAACGCCCATCTCGAGCGCGAGGGGCTGATGGAGCGGAAGGGCTTTCCGGAGAGCTTCGACATCCAGTCGCTGCTCCGGTTCCTCGCGCGCGTGAAGGCGGGGGAGCCGGCGGTGCGAGCGCCGCTCTACTCGCACTTCGTCTACGACGTGCTGCCGGACACGACCGTGACGGTGGACCGGCCTGATATCCTGATCGTCGAGGGGCTGAACGTGCTGCAGACGAGCCGCCCGCCGCGCGACGGCAAGGCGATTCCCTTCGTTTCCGACTATTTCGACTTCTCGATCTACCTCGATGCCGAGCTCGACGAGCTCGAGAAGTGGTACGTGCAGCGCTTCATGACGTTGCGCGAGACGGCGTTCCGGGACCCGGGCGCCTACTTTCATCGTTTCGCATCACTGTCGGACGAGGCGGCGGTCGAGACGGCGACGGGCATCTGGCGCCGCATCAACCTGCCGAACCTCCTGGAGAGCATCCAGCCGACCCGCCAGCGCGCGGACCTGATCCTAAAAAAAGGGCCGGACCACCTCATCGAGGAAGTCTGGCTCAGAAAACTCTGAAAGGGAGCAAATGCCGGAGATCGACTCCTCCGTCATCAGCCAGGTCGAGCACGATCCCCAGTCGCAGGTGCTGACGATCTGGTTTCACGATGGCGGCCGACGCTACGACTATTTCCGCGTGCCGCGCGAGGTGTACGAGGCGCTGCTCGAGGCGCCGTCGGCCGGCGCCTACTACAGCGAGCACATCAAGGACACCTACAAGTTCCGGCGACTGCGCTGACCGCGGCCGGAACGGTGCAACGGCCGGGGTGGTCGCCCCGGCCCGTTCCTCGTCGCACGATCGGCGATGGGCCGTCAGCCTCGGAGGCTGCCGCCCGTCTTCTTCTCCACGGCCGCGACGATCTTCGCGGAGATCGCGTCGAGCTCCTCCTCGGTGAAGCTGCGCTCGCGCGGCTGGAGCGTCAGCTCGATCGCGACCGACTTCCTGCCCTCGCCGATCGCGGCGCCCTCGAACACGTCGAACACGCTGCCCGCGGTCACGACCTGGCGGTCGGCGCCGCGCGCCGCCTTCAGGATCTCGGCCGAGGGCGTGCCCGCATCGACCACGAAGGCGAAGTCGCGCGTCACCGGCATGAGATCGGAGGCGTCGAGCGGCGCCTTCGCCCGCGTCGGCTTCGCCTTCGGCGCGGGCAGCCGGTCGAGGAACACCTCGAACGCCACGACCGGCCCGGCGATGTCGAGCACCTCGAGAGTGGCCGGGTGGATCTCGCCGAACTGGGCGAGGATCACGCGCGGGCCGAGGCGGATCGTGCCGGAGCGCCCGGGGTGGTACCACGCCGCGGCGCCGGCCTCGATCTGCACAGACTCCACCGGAGCGCCGAGCTCGCGGAGCACGTCGAGGGCGTCGGCCTTCGCCTCGAAGACGTCGACCGCGGCAGGCTTGCCGCCATTCGTCCAATGCCGGCCGCGGCCCGCTTGCTTCGCGCTCGCCCGGCGGACGCCGGCGGCGACCGCCTCCTGGTCCTCGGGCCGGTCGCCGCGATAGGTCGCGCCGACCTCGAAGAGCGCGGCGTCGGCCGAGCCGCGGTCGGCGTTCCTCTGGGCGGCGAGCAGGAGCTCGGGCAGGAGGCTCGGCCGCATGTCGCTCATTTCCGACGAGATCGGGTTCGACAGGGCGAGCTCGGGGCTGCCGCCGCCGAAGGCCTCCGCATGCGGCTTCGCGATGAACGACCAGGTGACGGCTTCGACGAGGCCGCGCGCCGCGAGCGTCCGGCGTGCGAGGCGCTCGCGCGTCTGGAGCAGCGTCAGCACCGGCCTCGCCACGCCCGGCGCCCGCGTCAGCGGCACGGTCGGCACGCGGTCGACGCCGACGATGCGGGTGATCTCCTCGACGAGGTCGGCGAGCTCGTGCACGTCCGGCCGCCAGGTCGGCACCGCGACGCGGCAGTTCTCCGCCTCGCCGGTGACCCAGAAGCCGAGGTCGCTCAGGATCTGCCGCATCTCGATGAAGGAGATGTCGAGCCCCGTCAGGCGCTTCACCTCCTGCGGCCTGAACGCGATGATCGTCGACGGGTCGGGGATCTGGCCCGCGAGCGTCACCTCGCTCGCCTCGCCGCCGCAGAGGTCGAGCACCATCTGCGTCGCCATGTCGAGGCCCGGCAGGGTGAAGGCCGGGTCGACGCCGCGCTCGAAGCGGTAGCGGGCATCGGAGTTGATGTTCAGCTTCCGGCCGGTGCGGGCGATGTTGCCGGTGTCCCAGAGGGCCGATTCGATCAGAACATCGGTCGTTCCCTCGTCGCAGCCCGACTCCTCGCCGCCCATGATGCCGCCGAGGGATTCGATGCCCCGCTCGTCGGCGATCACGACGACATCCTCGTCGACCTCGTAGGTCCGCTCGTCGAGCGCGAGGAGCTTTTCGCCGCTGACGCCGCGGCGGACGACGAGATCGCCCTTGACCTTCTTCGCGTCGAAGACGTGCAGCGGCCGGTTGCGGTCGTAGGTCATGTAGTTCGTGATGTCGACGAGCGCGTTGATCGGCCTCAGCCCGATCGCCTCGAGCCGCCGCTTCAGCCAGTCCGGGGAGGGGCCGTTCCGCACGCCGCGCACGAGACGGAGGGCGAAGGCCGGGCAGAGATCGCGGTCGTCGCCGAGGTCGAGGGTCACGTTCACCGGGCAGGGGAAGGAGCCCTGGACGCGCGGCGCGTCCTTCGTCTTCACGCGGCCGAGGCCGACCGCCGCGAGATCGCGTGCAACCCCCGCGACGCCGAGCGCGTCCGGCCGGTTCGGTGTGATCGCGATGTCGAACACCGGATCGTCGAGCCCCAGCACCTCGGCGAAGGGCACGCCGATTTCCGTGTCCTCGGGCAGATCGATGATGCCCGCATGCTCGTCCGACAGGCCCATCTCGCGCTCGGAGACGAGCATGCCGTTCGACTCCACGCCGCGGATCTTCGACGGCTTCAGGTCGATGCCGGTGCCCGGGATGTGCGTGCCCGACGGCGCGAACACGCCGATCATGCCGGCCCGCGCGTTCGGTGCGCCGCACACGACCTGCAGCCTCTCCGTGCCGGTGTCGACGACGCAGACGCGCAGCCGGTCGGCGTTCGGATGCTGCTCGGCGGAGACGACGCGCGCGGTCCGGAACGGCGCGAGCTTCTTCGCGGGCTCGACGACCTCCTCGACCTCGAGGCCGATCAGCGACAGTTTCTCGGCGATCTCCGCCACGCTCGCGTCGGTTTCCAGATGCTCCTCGAGCCAGGACAGGGTGAACTTCATTTACTTGATTCCCTCTTGAGCAAGTCGACCTCGTCCCCGAGGTTCAACCTCACAAGATCGGCGGTGTCGATGCGATCAAGACCCAGATCATTCCGAATAGAATTTAGTATATCAGAAAGTAGGGCTCCCGTAGTCACATCTACAGGTTCGCCTGCTTGACGCCGCATCAAGTTGTTAGTTAGTGAAACTGTGGTAGGGCTTCCAAATAACTGTATGTTAGCCAGATGTATTTGATATTCTCGGTGCTTATCTTTATCGATTGTCAGATTAAGAAGCATGAACATATACGCCTCAGACAAGCGGTCGACACTCAGATCGAGTCTCCTGGCATGCAAATCTTCTTTAACAGAGTAGTGGTGATTCACTGCGGCAACTATTGCACCTCCCACCACGGATGAAACAAGGGCAATTAGTGCTGTCAGGACTGCCGCGTTCATCGGCTCAGTCCTCCGGCGAGAGACGGCATGTCGAGCGTGGCGAAGCCGTAGTGCCTCAGCCAGCGAAGGTCCCCGGAGAAGAAGGCGCGAAGGTCGGGCAGGCCGTATTTCAGCATGGCGATGCGGTCGATCCCCATGCCCCAGGCGAAGCCCTGGTAGCGCTCGGGGTCGAGCTTGCAGGCCCTGAGCACGTTCGGGTGGACCATGCCGCAGCCGAGGATCTCGAGCCAGTCGTCGCCCTCGCCGATGCGGATCTCGCGGCCGGAGCGGTCGCAGTTGATGTCGACCTCCATCGACGGCTCGGTGAAGGGGAAGTGCGAGGCGCGGAAGCGCATCTTCACGTCGTCGACCTCGAAGAACGCCTTCAGGAACTCCTGCAGGACCCATTTGAGGTGCCCCAGATGCGCCTTCTCGTCGATGACGAGGCCCTCGACCTGGTGGAACATCGGCGTGTGGGTCTGGTCGTAGTCGGAGCGATAGACGCGTCCGGGCGCGATGATGCGGATCGGCGGCTCGTGATGCACCATCGTGCGGATCTGCACCGGGCTCGTGTGCGTGCGCAGGAGCCTGCGCGTGCCGTCTTCCTTGGCGGGGAAGTAGAACGTGTCCATCTCCGCCCGCGCCGGGTGGTCGGCCGGGATGTTGAGCGCGGTGAAGTTGTGGAAGTCGTCCTCGATGTGAGGACCTTCGGCGACCGCGAAGCCCATGTCGGCGAAGATCGCCGTCAGCTCGTCTATCACCTGGCTCACGGGATGGATCCGGCCGAGGGCGAGCGCGCTCTCCTGCACCGGCAGGGTCACGTCGACCGTCTCGGTGGCGAGCCGGCGCTCGAGCTCCTGGGCCTTGAGGGTCTGCCGCCGGGCGGCGATCCCGTCGTTCAGCCGGTCCTTCAGGCCGTTCAGCGCCGGCCCCATGACCTTGCGCTCGTCGGGGCTCATCTTCCCGAGGCCCTTCAGGAGCTCGCTGACGGAGCCCTTCTTGCCGAGCGCCTCGACGCGCACCTTCTCGAGCGCGGCCTCGCTGTCGGCACCGTCGATGCGTCGTTTAAGATCGGCTTCGAGCTGCTCGATCTCGGACATCTTCAAAACGTCTCCCGTCTTTCCCGTCGTTCAGCGTCTGTCGGCCGTTCGAGGGGAAAGGTCGGGGCGATCATCCCTCGAGGCCAAAGCGAAACCGTCCGCGTGAGTGGTTACACGCGGACGGCTGGCCCCGGAAGTGCCGGAGAGACCTCGCTTCAGGCGATCGCCTTCTTCGCCTGCTCGACGAGGGCCGCGAAGGCCGCGGGCTCGTGCACGGCGATGTCGGCGAGCACCTTGCGGTCGATCTCGACGCCGGCCTTTCCGAGGCCCTCGATAAATCGGCCGTAGGTCATGCCGTTCTCGCGCGCGGCGGCGTTGATGCGCTGGATCCACAGGCTGCGGAACACGCGCTTCTTGTTGCGGCGGTCGCGATAGGCGTACTGGCCGGCCTTGTCGACCGCCTGCATCGCGACGCGGATCGTGTTGTTGCGGCGGCCGTAATAGCCGGAGGCCTTCTTCAGGACCTTCTTGTGACGCGCGTGGGCGGTGACGCCCCTCTTCACACGTGCCATGGCGGGCTCTCCTTAGTCCTGGCTGGGCTCGGAAGCGGTCGACTTGCGACGCTTCGTGCGGGCGTAGGGCATGAACTGGCGCACGATGCCGGCATCCGCCTCAGACAGCACGAACGTGCCGCGGGCCTGGCGGATGAACTTCGTGGTGCGCTTGATCATGCCGTGGCGCTTGCCAGCGGGCTGGGCCTTGACCCGGCCGGAGGCCGTCATCTTGAAGCGCTTCTTGGCGCTCGACTTCGTCTTGAGCTTGGGCATTTTGCTCGTCTCCTGAAACTGCCACGCCGAGGAGGCGGCGCCTTCGAGGCGCTGTCGCGTCGAACGTGAATTGCTTGAGCATTCTGAGCAGCCACGGCATGCCCTTGGTCGCCGGACCGCTCGAGTGAGGCGCGCTTTATAGCGGGAGCGAAGGGCCAGCGCAACATCGGCGCGTGCCCGGCGACGGGCCGGGTACCTCGTCTTAACCCGTTCCGGGCTACGGCTGTTGCGACTTAGGGCCCCGATCGCCGGAGTAGAGGGTTTGCGTGTCGTCGGCTGTCTCATCTACGAGCACAACCTCTATCTGGTCGCGCTCGCCTCGCTCGTCTGCTTCCTCGGGGCTCTCGCGACGACGGGTCTCTTCCGTCAGGCATTCGGCTGCGGCGGCCTGTCCCGGGCCGGATGGGTCTTCCTGACCGGCGTCTGCGCCGGCTCGGCCATCTGGTCGACGCACTTCATCGCGATGCTCGGTTACGCGCCTCCGGCGCCCGTCACCTTCGATGCGACGCTGACCGTGCTGTCGGTTCTGGTCGCGGTGATCGGTGCTTCCGCCGGCTTCGCTCTCGCCGCGGCGGGACGAGGCGGAACGGCCTTCCTTCCGGTCGGCGGCGCGGTCCTCGGACTGTCGATCGCGGCGATGCACTACACCGGCATGTTCGCCTACCGGGTCGACGGCATCGTCTCGTGGCGGGCGGACCACGTCGTGGCGTCGATCGCGCTGGCGAGCGGCTTCGGCGCCGCCTTCACCTGCGCGGCCGCCCGCCTGCGGCGGGGGTGGGCCCGCCACGTCGCGCCCGGCCTTCTCGTCACGGCGATCGTCACGCTGCACTTCACCGGCATGGCGGCCTTCGAGGTCTCTCCGCTGCCCGGCGCGGGTGTCGGCGCGGACAGCGAGGCCTTCCGCGCCATGGCGCTCGCGGTCGCGCTCGTCGGCTTCATCATCGTCGGCACCGGCATCACGAGCCAGCTCATCGAGTCCAGGACGCGCGCGGAATCGAGCGAGCAGCTCCGTCACATGGCGCTCCACGATCCGCTCACGGGCCTGCCGAACCGGACGCAGTTCGCGACGCATCTCGAGCGCCTGGTGGCTGACTGCCGGTCCGGTCAGACATCCTGCGCGCTGATCGGAATCGACCTCGACCGTTTCAAGGAGTTGAACGACACGTTCGGCCACGAGGCCGGTGACGAAGCTCTGTGCGCGCTTGCCGCGCGCATGCGCGAGTTCGAGCGGGCGGAGGCGTGCTTCGCGCGGGTCGGCGGAGACGAGTTCTTCGTGGCGCTGCCGTTCGACACGCAGGACGAGCTTCGCCGCGCGACGCGGGAGATCGAGGCGATGCTCACCACGCCGCTCGACGTCGGCGGACGCAGCGTCTCGCTCGGGGCGGGCCTCGGCGTCGCGGTCTATCCCCGCGACGGGGCGGACGCGGACGTGCTGGTGCGCAACGCCGACCTCGCGATGTATCGGGCAAAGGGCGCCGGCCAGGACAGCGTCTGCTTCTACGACACCGAGATGGGCCAGTTCGTGCGCGAGCGCCGGATGCTGGCGAGGGACCTGCGCGCCGCGATCGACACCGACAGTCTCGCCGTCCATTACCAGGTGCAGACCTCGGTCGAGACAGGCGAGATCATGGGCTACGAGGCCCTCCTGCGCTGGCGCCACCCCGTGCGCGGCCTGGTGCCGCCCGACGAGTTCATTCCGCTCGCCGAGGAGAGCGGCCTGATCCTGGAGCTCGGCGAATGGGTGCTCCGGCGGGCCTGCGCCGACGCGGCGCGGTGGAGCCCGCCCTACGGCGTGGCGGTCAACCTCTCGGCCGTGCAGCTCGTCGACGCCAATCTGCCGCACCTCGTGCACGAGGTGCTCGTCTCCTCGGGCCTCAGCCCTGCGCGCCTCGAGCTCGAGCTGACGGAGACGGCGCTCATCCGCGACCGGGCGCGCTCGCTCCACGCCATCCGGCAGATCAAGGCGCTCGGCGTGAGCGTGGCGCTCGACGATTTCGGGACCGGGTACTCGTCCCTCGAGACGTTGCGGAGCTTCCCGTTCGACAAGATCAAGCTCGACCGTTCGTTCGTCCAGGATGTCTGCACCGACGCCCAGTCCCTCGCGATCGTCCGCGCCGTCACCGCCCTCGGCCGCAGCCTGACGATCGCGGTGCTGGCGGAGGGGATCGAGACGAAGGCGCAGCTCGATCTGCTGAAGGCGGAGAGATGCGACGGTGCGCAGGGCTTCCTCATGGGCCGCCCGATGCCGGTCGAAGACCTGCCGGCGCATGGGGGGCCTCGGCGCGTTGCGGATGAGGGGGAGGGCGTCGCGTCGGCGGTGCCCGCCGCGGCAGGCATCCGCGGCGCCGCCTGAAGGCGGGAGCGTCGCCGCGAGCCGCCGTCAGACGAGCTGGAAGAGCGTGGGCAGAAGGCCCGCCTGGTGGAGATACTCGATGCCCTCGGCCACCGGCACCGCGGCGAGGAAGACCGAGCTGTCGCGCATCGCCACGAGGACGAGCCGGGGGCTCGCCTCGACCGTCCCCAGATCCCGCCACCCTGCGAAGCGCGGCAGGAAGCGCGGTACTTCCCGGCAATACTCTTCGTAGGCCTGGCCGAAGCGGCTCCGCAGGAAGCGCTCCTCCCGGATCGTCACGAGGTGGAACACCGCCCAGCAGCCCGCGAGGAGGACGAGGCTGAAGATCAGGCTGCCGAAGAGGGCGCCGAGGCCCGCGGCTCCGAGGAAGGAGAACAGATAAAGCGGATTCCGACACAGCGAATAGGGCCCGTGTCGCACGAGCTCCGTCTTCTTTCGTCCGCCGATATAGAGCGTCGCCCAGACACGGCCGAGGATGCAGACGCCGATCAGCAGCATCCCGCCATACTCGATCCATTCGTGCGGATAGCTCCCGGCCGGAATGCCGGGTGCGCCGAGCAGGGAGAAGAGAAGTGCTACCGTGCACAGGCCAGCCAGAAACACCTTCCGGCGGCGCTGGAGAAGCTGAAGGGCGGCGCTCTCGTCGCCGCCCGCGATCGGAGGCTGTATCGCAGCCACGGGACACCTCAGCGCGGTGCGAGCACCATGATCATCTGGCGGCCCTCGAGCTTCGGCTCGGCCTCGACCTTGGCATACTCCTCGGTCTCGCCCTTCACCCGCTGGAGGAGCTGCATCCCGAGCTCCTGATGCGCCATCTCGCGGCCACGGAAGCGCAGCGTCACCTTGACCTTGTCGCCTTCGTCGAAGAACCGCCGCATAGCCTTCATCTTCACCTCGTAGTCGTGGGTGTCGATGTTCGGCCGCATCTTGATTTCCTTGACCTCGACGGTCCGCTGCTTCTTGCGGGCCTCGGCGGCCTTTTTCTGCGACTGGTACTTGTACTTGCCGAAATCGAGGATCTTCACGACGGGCGGCTGCGCGTTCGGCACGACCTCCACGAGGTCGAGGCCCGCCTCGGCGGCGATGTCGAGCGCTTCCTGGATGCTGATCTGACCGTGGTTCTCGCCGGTGTGGTCGATCAGCTGGACCCGCGGGGAGTCGATTTCATCGTTGACGCGCGGCCCTTCCTTCTGGACCGGCGCGGCTTTCATGGGACGACGGGCGATCGCTGTAGCTCCTCTACCGTTGCGGCGATGCCGGCATTCGGGACCGGCATGACGAAAAGCGCCCGCGACGGCTGCCGCGAGGCGCAGTGAATAAGATCGTTCGGGATGTGAGGGAAGTCAAGGAATTCGGCGCCTTCGAAGGCGCCAGCTTGAACCGCGTCCGCCCGCCCCATATCGTCCGCCTCCCCCAGAGGTTGATGAGCACGACGCGACGGAAGGCGAGGGACCCCAAGATGACGCAGCAAAAGACCGGCGGCCGCGAACGGCCGAGCTTCACGGACCAGGACGCGCTGAACTTCCACGCGCACGGCCGGCCGGGCAAGCTCGAGATCCAGGCCACGAAGCCGATGGCGACGCAGCGCGACCTCTCGCTCGCCTATTCGCCGGGCGTGGCCGTGCCCGTGCAGGCCATCGCCGCCGATCCCGACCTCGCCTTCGAGCTGACGACCAAGGGCAACTTCGTGGCCGTGGTCACGAACGGGACGGCGATCCTCGGCCTCGGCAATCTCGGCGCGCTGGCCGCCAAGCCCGTGATGGAGGGCAAGGCGGTGCTCTTCAAGCGCTTCGCCGACATCGATTCGATCGACCTTGAGGTGAACTCGGAGAACCCGCAGGAGATCATCGACTGCGTCCGGCTCCTGGGCCTGTCCTTCGGTGGGATCAACCTCGAGGACATCAAGGCGCCGGAGTGCTTCGTCATCGAGGAGGCCCTGCGCGAGAAGCTCGACATACCGGTCTTCCACGACGACCAGCACGGCACCGCGATCATCGCGACCGCGGGGCTCCTGAACGCGCTCGAGCTGACGGGCCGGAAGATCGAGGACACGAAGCTCGTCTGCAACGGCGCCGGGGCGGCCGGCATCGCCTGCCTCAGGCTACTGAAGTCGCTCGGCTTCCGGCACGAGAACGTCCTCCTCTGCGACACGCGGGGCGTGGTCTACAAGGGCCGCGAGCAGGGGATGAACCGCTGGAAGGAGGAGCACGCCGTCGACACGAACGCGCGCACGCTCGAGGACGCCATGAACGGGGCGGACGTCTTCTTCGGCCTCTCCGTCAAGGGCGCGGTCACGGCCGACATGGTGCGCTCGATGGCGGAGAACCCGATCATCTTCGCCATGGCGAACCCGGATCCCGAGATCACGCCGGAGGAGGTCGCCGAGATCCGCGGCGACGCCATCATGGCGACGGGCCGTTCGGACTACCCGAACCAGATAAACAACGTGCTGGGCTTTCCCTACATCTTTCGCGGCGCGCTCGACGTGCGGGCGACGACGATCAACGACGAGATGAAGATCGCCGCCGCGCGGGCCCTGGCGGAGCTCGCCCGCGAGGACGTGCCCGACGAGGTGGCGGCGGCCTATCGCGGCCAGCGCCCCCGCTACGGCCGCGAATATCTGATCCCCGCGCCGTTCGACTCGCGCCTCCTGAGCGCCGTTCCGCCGGCGGTTGCGAAGGCCGCCATGGAATCGGGCGTCGCGCGCAAGCCGATCGACGATTTCGACGCCTATCACGAGCGCCTGGCCGTCCGGCGCAATCCGCTCGCCGGCATGCTGACCCAGGTCCGCGGCTCGAACCGGCAGGCGATGAAGCGCGTCGTCTTCGCGGAAGGCGAGGAGGAGCAGGTCATCCGGGCCGCCGCCGCCTTCTCCCAGGCGGGCCTCGGGCAGCCGATCCTCGTCGGCCGGAACGAGGAGATCGAGCGCACGATGGACCACATGGGCCTGTCGGCGCGCGAGGGAATCGAGATCGTCAACGCCCGCGTCTCCGACCGCCGCACGGCATATGCCGAGCGGCTCTACGTCCGGCTGCAGCGGCAGGGCTATCTGCTGCGCGACTGCACGAGGCTCGTGAACACCGACCGCAACGTCTTCGCAGCCTCCATGGTCGCGATGGGCGACGCCGACGCGCTCGTGACGGGGGTCACGCGCAACTACGCCGCCGCCGTGCGCGACGTCCGCCTCGTGATCGACGAGAAGCCCGGCCACCGGGTCATCGGCGTCTCGCTGATCGTCGCGCGGGGCCGCACCGTCCTCGTCGCCGACACCGCGATCCACGAGATGCCCGAAGCCGAGGAGATCGCGGAGATCGCCGTCGAGGCGGCCGCCGCCGCCAGGAGGCTCGGCTACCGGCCGCGCGTCGCGATGGTGGCGTACTCGACCTTCGGCAACCCCGACAGCGAGCGCTCGGAGAAGATGCGGGAGGCCGTGCGCATCCTCGACCGCCGCAAGGTCGATTTCGAGTATGACGGCGAGATGGGCGCCGACGTGGCGCTCGATCCCGACCTCATGGCGTCCTACCCGTTCTGCCGCCTCTCGGGCCCGGCGAACGTGCTCGTCATGCCGGCGATCCATTCCGCCTCGATCTCGACGAAGCTCCTGAAGGCGCTCGGCGGCTCGCGGGTGCTGGGCCCGCTCCTCGTCGGGCTCGACAGGGCGGTGCAGATCGCGCCGATGGGCGCCACCGACAGCGACCTCGTGAACATCGCCTCGATCGCGGCCTACGACATCGGCGGGTAGCGGCCGGCGCGGGCGGCGTTCTCGCACCCGCCCCATGAAAAAGGCCCCGGCGCGGTTCTCGCGCCGGGGCCCCTGAAGATCAGGTCTTCGGATCGGTCTGCCAGCTCACTCGCGGTTGCCGAACAGGCTGAGCAGCATCACGAAGAGGTTGATGAAGTCGAGGTAGAGCCGCAGGGCGCCCATGATCGCCTTGCGGCTGGAGACGAGCGCGGAGTCGCCCTCGTAGTACATCTCCTTGATCTGCTGCGTGTCGTAGGCGGTCAGGCCGGCGAAGACGAGCACGCCGATGACCGACACCGCGAACTGCACGGCGCTTGAGCCGATGAACAGGTTCACGATCGAGGCGATGATGATGCCGATCAGGCCCATGAACAGGAACGAGCCCCAGCCGCTCAGATCCTTCGCCGTCGTGTAGCCGTAGAGGCTCAGCGCACCGAACGACGCCGCGGTGATGAAGAACACCCGCGCGATCGAGTTGCCGGTATAGACGAGAAAGATCGACGACAGGCTGAGCCCCATCAGGGCCGCGAAGGCCCAGAAGGCCATCTGCGCAGCCGACGTGCTCATCTTGTGCATGCGTGCCGACAGGAAGAACACCATCGCCAGAGGCGCGAAGATGATCACCCAGCGCAGCGGGCTGCCATACATCAGCTGGGCGAAGTCGGGGCTGTTGACCGCCATCGTGAACGCGCCGAACGCGACGACACCGGTCACGGCAAGGCCGATCGCCATGTAGTTGTAGACCTGCAGCATGTAGCTGCGGAGCCCCTGGTCGATCTCCCCGACCCGGGCTCCCGTGGCAGTGCCGTATCTCGGTGCGGCCTGCCTATTCCACTCTGCCATCGAGTTCCCCTCGCTTAGAAGTGACACCACGGGATGGCGTGAATATGGGGGAGGTGTGGAAACCCCGCAATACGGAGTTGCCGCATCATGAACGTATCGTAACCCGTTGAGACAGCACGCTCCGCTGCAGAAGAAGAAGCTACTCGTTCCGTAGCCACGGACCCGGCCGCTGGCCGAGCACCCGCCAGGTGCCGACGAGACCGAGGCCGATCGTGACGGCGAGCGCACCGGTCGCCGCCGCCAGCGCAACCCACGGGAAAACAACGAAATCGAGCTGCATGACGAAGGTCACGACCGCCCAGGCGGCGATTGTGCCGGCAATCGTCGCGAAAGCCGCCGTGACGAGTCCGAGCAGGCCGAACTCGAGCACGTAGGTCCAGAGCAGGCGGCCCCGCGTCGCACCCAGCGTCTTCAGTATCACGGCATCGTGAATGCGGTGGCGGTGGCTCGCGGCGAGTGCGCCGCCGAGCACCACGATTCCGGCCAGCAGCGTGAAGCCGCTCGCGCCGCGGATCGCCCAGGCGAGCTGGCGCACGATATCGTTGATCGAGTTCAGCGCCTCGCGCACCCGCACCATCGTGACGGTCGGGAAATCGCGCGTCACCTCGCGCATCAGCCTCGCCTCGGCGCCGCCGCGCTCTTCGGCGTCGGACAGGCTCGCGGTCGCGAGCACCATGTGCGGCGCCCCGGCGAAGGTGTTGGGCGAGAACACCATCACGAAATTGATCGACAGCGACTCCCACTCGACCTTGCGCAGGTTCGCGATACGCGCCTCGATCGTGCGCCCGAGCACGTTGACCTCGACTCTGTCGCCGACCTCGAGGCCGAGCTGCTCGGCGAGCTCGGCGGCGAAGGAGACGAGCGGCTCGCCCTGGTAGTTCTCGGGCCACCAGCTGCCCGCCACGATCTCGCCGTTGCCGGGGGGCGTCTCGGCATAGGTCAGGCCGCGATCGCCGCGCAGGACCCAGGCGGCGTCCGGGTGCGGCTCGATCTCGGAGACCGGGACGCCCTCGAGCGAGACGATCCGGCCACGCAGCATCGGCACCTCCTCGACCGTCGCGTCGGGCGCGACCTCTTCGATCGTCTGGCGCAGGTCCTCCGCGGCATTGCGGGGAATGTCGAGGAAGAAGAAGCTCGGCGCCCGGTCGGGCAGCGAGACGGTGAGCTGGCGCGTGAGGTTGCCGTCCGTCTGCGCCACGGCGACGAGCAGCGTGAGCCCGAGGCCGAGCGACAGGACCGCGCTCGGCGTCACCGCGCCCGGCCGGTGGATCGCCGTCAGCGCCATGCGCCACGCGAGGGGGCCCGATCGGGGCAGGGCGCGAGCGCCCGCCATGATGCCCCAGGCGACGAGCCTCAGGGCGACGAAGATGGCCGCCGCCGAGCCGACGATGATGGCGGCGAGGAAGCGGTCGGCCGCGAACAGGATCGCCAGGCCGCAGAGCGCGAGCACCACGGCGGCGAGGAGCACCGTCAGCCACCGCGCCGGCCAGGCACCCTGATCCTGCGCCCGCCCCTGGAACAGCGCGCGCGCCGGGATCTCGCGGGCGATGCCGAGCGGCCAGAGCGCGAAGGCGAGCGCCGTCAGGAGGCCGTAGAGCGCGGCCTTCGCGAGCTCGCCGGGGAAGGGTCCGTAATTCGTCACGGGCAGGGCGTCGCGCAGGAAGAGCCCGGCGATCGGCGGGGCCGCGGCGCCGAAGGCGAGCCCGATCAGGATCGCGCCGGCGGCCAGGATCAGGATCGCGGAGAGATAGGTGAGGAAGACGACGCGCCGGCTCGCGCCGAGGCTCTTCAACGTCGCGATGCCCTCGCGGCGGCGCTCGACATAGGCCGTCACGGCATTCGCCACGCCGACGCCGCCGACGATCAGCGCCGTCAGGCCGACGAGCACGAGATACATGGAGAAGCGGTCGATCGACTCCTTCAGCCGGGGCGAGGCGTTGTCGCGCGTGCGGACGCGCCAGCCGGCATCGGGGAACTCGCTCTCGAGGCCCTCGGCCACCTGCGCGACGCGCGCGTCGGATGCCACGCCGTCGAGCAGCACCCGGTAGGTGTAGCGCAGGAGGCTGCCCGGCTGGACGAGGCCCGACGCCTCGAGCCCTTCATGCGAGACGATGGCGCGCGGGCCCCAGCCGATGCCGCCGTCGGACAGCCGGTCGGGCTCCTGCTCGATGATGCCCGAGAGGGTGAACCTGCCGTTGCCGATCTCGACGGCGTCGCCGACCTCGATGCCGAGCCGCGCCGCGAAACCCGCCTCCGCCAGCAGGCCGTGTGTGTCGTCCGTCGCTGCTAGGGCCCCGGATGCCGTGTCGGCGCCCGAAACCTCGAGCTCCCCCACGAGCGGGTAGGCGTCGTCGACGGCCTTCAGCTCGACGAGCGTCTGAGTCTCGCCGTCCGGCCGCCGCGCCATCGCGCGCAGCGTCGCGATCTTCGACACCTCGCCCAGGGATTCGAGACCCGCGAGCTCGCCTTCGGGCAGCTCGCGGTGGACGAGCGACACCGACACGTCGCCGCCGAGGATCGTCTGCCCCTGCTCCGAGATCCCGTCGACGAGGGCGCGGGAGATCGAGCCGACGGCGGCGATCGCGCCGACGCCGAGGGCGATGCAGACGATGAACACGGCGAAGCCCCTGAGGCCGCCGCGCAGCTCCCTCGCCGCGAATCTCAGCGGCAGCGGCAGCCGGCTTACGGGAGACGTGGCCGCCGCCTCCCCTGCGGTCTCGGTGACGGCCGTCATTCGGCCGCCCGCCCGATGCCGGCCTCGCCGCCGACGATCTCGCCGTCGCGCATCGCGATCACCCTGTCGCAGCGCGCCGCGAGGCCTTCGTCGTGCGTCACGAGGACGAGCGTCGCCTGATGCTCTCGCTGGAGCGCGAAGACGAGCTCGATGATCTGCTTGCCCGTCTCGCCGTCGAGATTGCCGGTCGGCTCGTCGGCGAACAGGATCTTGGGCTCCGTCACGAGCGCGCGGGCGAGGGCGACGCGCTGCTGCTCGCCGCCCGACAGCGCGGTCGGATAGTGGTCGAGGCGGTGCGACAGGCCCACCCGCTCGAGCGCCGCCCGTGCCCGCTCGAACGCGTCGGGCTGGCCCGTGAGCTCGAGCGGCACCGCGACGTTCTCGATCGCGGTCATGTTCGGGATGAGGTGGAAGGACTGGAAGACGAGGCCGACATTCTCGCCACGGAACCGGGCGAGGCCGTCCTCGTCGAGCCGGCCCAGATCCTCGCCGGCGACCCTCACCTGCCCCTCGTCGGGGCGCTCGAGGCCGGCCATCGTCATGAGGAGCGTCGATTTGCCCGAGCCGGAGGGACCGACGATGCCGACCGCCTCGCCCCGCCCTATATGCACGTCGAGACCCCGGAGCACATGCACGCGGGCCGCGGCATCGCCGAGGCTCAGGTGAACATTTTCGACGGAGATGGCGGAATGAGACACGTGGCGGCACTCCTCGGAAAGCGGGGCCGGGGATGGTTCCACCCATATGGGCCCCGCCTGCTGCGCTGCAATGTTGTTCAACAATACGTGGTTGTGCTTCTTTTGGCCTTCATCGCATTCAGCCGGCCGGCGGCGGCCGAGGCCGTCGACATCGTCGCGTTCGGCGACAGCCTGACGGCGGGCTACGGGCTTGCCCAGAACGAGAGCTTCCCCGCGCAGCTCGAGGCGGCGCTCCGCGAGAAGGGCCACGACGTCACGATCCGGAACGCCGGCGTCTCCGGCGACACGACGGCCGCGGGCCTCGAGCGGCTCGACTGGGCCGTGCCGGAGGATGTCGACGGCGTGATCGTGGAGCTCGGCGCGAACGACATGCTGCGCGGCCTCGATCCGGCGAGGACGCGCGAGAATCTCGACGAGATCCTGACGCGGCTGACGGACAGGGACCTCCCGATCCTGCTCGCCGGCATGTTCGCAGCCCCCAATCTCGGGCAGGATTACGGCCGGCGGTTCAATGCGATCTTCCCGGAGCTGGCCGAGGAGCACGACACGCTCCTCTATCCCTTCTTCATGGACGGCGTCGCTCTGAACGACAGCCTGATCCAGGACGACGGCCTTCACCCCACCGCCGACGGCGTCGCCGTCATCGTCGAGCGCATCCTGCCGACCGTCGAGGAGTTCATCGCGCGCATCGAAGCGGCTCGCGCCGACTGACCCGGCAGCCTTTGCCGGTTTGCGCCGCGAATTCCGGCAGGACAGCCGCCGCTCCGTGGCTGTAGTCTCGCCTGCCATGACCGTCCGAGGGGGATCGGACGGTTCGGGGGCAAGGGGGACGCATGTTCGAAATCTCGAAGGTCACGGCGCTCGCCGTCGTGTTGGCTTGCGCCGCATCGCCAGCCGCGCAGGCGGCCGAATGGGCGCGTCTGTGGACGCAGTGGCTCGGGCGGGATCGGGTGCTGGATATCACCAATGGCGGGCCCTACGACAATTTCGCGGTCATTCGGCCCGCCGGCAACTACTCGGGCCAGAACTGGAAGGTCACGCGCGACGGCGACTTCCATCGCCTGACGACGGAGTTCCGGGGCGCCGGCATGTGCCTCGACGTCGTCAACGGCGGTGCGAACAACGATTTCGTCGTGCTCAACCCCTGCGGCAACTACTCCGGACAGCTCTGGAGCCTGCGCAACGACAACGGCTGGTACCGGCTGACCACGCAGTTCCGCGGCGGGGCCATGTGCCTTGACATCGTGAATGGCGGTCCGCAGAACGGCCACGCTCACCTCGTGCCCTGCGGCGACTATTCGGGGCAGCTCTGGCAGATCAACTAGGCCAGCCGGCCCGCGAGGCCGTGCCGGACCTCCAACCGACATGGCAGGCTCATGGAATACCGGCGTCTCGGCAGGACCGACCTGCGCGTGAGCGCGCTCTCCTTCGGCACGATGGTCTTCGGCGACCAGCGGACCGAGGCCGAGGGGCATCGCATGCTCGACATGGCCTTCGAGCGCGGCGTCAATCTCTACGACACGGCTGAGCTCTACCCCATCCCGCCGAAAGCCGAGACGCAGGGCGCGACCGACCGGATCCTCGGCTCGTGGATCAGGGCGCGGGGCAACCGCGACCGGGTGCTCGTCGCCTCGAAGGTCGTCGGGCGCTCGGAGAACACCTGGTTCCGCGACGGCAGGCCGGCGAACCTCTCCCGCGACCATGTGCGCGAGGCCGTCGACAAGGGCCTGACGCGGCTCGGCCTCGACCACATCGACCTCTTCCAGGTGCACTGGCCCGACCGGGCGGTGTCGCAGTTCGGATCGAACCCGACGATCTACCGCGCGCCTGAGCCGGCCCCGGACGAGGTGCCGATCGAGGAGACGCTCGAAGCGCTCACGGAGCTTCAGCGCGAGGGCAAGATCGGCCATGTCGGCCTTTCGAACGAGAGCGCCTGGGGCACGATGCGATATCTCGCCCTGTCGGAGACGAAGGGCCTCGCCCGCGTCCAGTCGATCCAGAACGCCTACAGCCTCGTGAACCGGACCTTCGAGGTGGCGCTCGCCGAGATCGCGATGCGCGAAGAGGTGGGGCTGCTTGCCTACTCCGTGCTGGCGCAGGGATATCTGACGGGCAAGTATCTCGACGGTGCCCTGCCGGCGGGCTCGCGCAAGGCGCTCTATGACCGGCTGCAGCGCTACGAGAAGCCGGGATCCGAGGCCGCGGTCAGGGCCTATGTGGAGCTCGCCCGGGAAGAGGGCATTCCGCCTTCGCAGCTCGCCATCAGGTTCGCGCTGACGCGGCCCTTCATGACGTCCGTCATCATCGGCGCCAGCACGCCGGAGCAGCTATCCACAGATCTCGACGCCGCCGACCTGCCCTGGAGGGCGGAATTGGAGGAAAGGGTCGACCAGATCCACCTTCTCCATCAGAATCCGAGCCCGTAGGCATTTCGCGCGCGCCGGCCCCTGCCGGCCGTCCTGCCCGTCGGATCAGTGGAGGCCGCTCATGCCCCGCCTGTTCACCGGCCTGGAGATCCCCGAGGCGGTGGCCGCGCACCTGACGACGCTGCGCGGCGGCCTCTCGGGCGCGCGGTGGATCGACCCGGAAAACTATCACGTCACGCTGCGCTTCATCGGCGACGTCGAGAACGGCACGGCGGCGGAGGTGCACGAAGCGCTGCGGCGGGTGCGCCGGGGTCCCTTCACGCTGCAGCTCACCGGGCTCGACGCCTTCGGCGGGCGAAAGCCCCACTCGATCCATGCTTCCGTCCAGCCCTCGCCGGCCCTTCACGCGCTCCAGGCCGAGCACGAGCGGCTCATGCAGATGATAGGCCTGCCGCCGGAGGGGCGCCGCTACTCGCCCCACGTCATGATCGCGCGCCTCCGCGGCGTCTCGGCCGGCTCGGTCGCGGGCTATCTCGAGGGCCGGGGCGGGTTCATGTCGATGCCCTTCGAGGTGACGCAGTTCGTCCTCTTCTCCGCGCGCGCCAGCACGGGCGGCGGGCCCTACGTCGTGGAGGAGGAATATCCGCTCGAGGGCGGCTAGCGGGAGAAGGTGAGGCTGTGCCGGAGCTGCCCGGAAGGCAACGCACGGCCCTGGCCGCACGGATGCCGGCCGTTCCGTCGCCCGGAAGGCCGGTGAACAAACCTCGGGATGTCGTTCCGCTCCTTCGGTTCCCGCGTCGTCTCCGCTGCTCCCATCTGCGCAAGGCGGCACATTGCCTGGGCCGTCCCGTCCGGAGCGCGTGATATGACAACGCGATGACCTAACGTAAAACAGTCGGGCCCTGTTCCGCAAGACCGGAACGCATTGTCCGTCGGGCGCCGGACACTACTGTTGGTCCGGAGCCAGAGGCCACGGGAGGACGACATGGCAGACAGACTGGGAGCCACCGAGCGCGAGGCGGCGCTGTCCGAGCTCGACGGCTGGGAGCCGGTCGAGGGCCGCGACGCGATCGCCAAGAGCTTCAGGTTCAAGACCTTCAACGAGGCCTTCGGCTTCATGGCGCGCGTGGCGCTTCGGGCGGAGAAGCTGAACCACCATCCCGAGTGGTCGAACGTCTACAACCGGGTCGACGTCACGCTGTCGACGCACGACGCCGGCGGCCTGACCGAGCTCGACGTCAAGCTCGCGAAGTCGATGGACGCCTACGCGAAGGGCTGAGGCCGCCATCGCGGTCCGCCCTCGTCAGAGGCCCGACGAGGCGGTGAAGACCGCCAGCTGAGCCGCGAAGGCGCGCTCGAAAGCCGGCCGCGCTTCCCCCCGGGCGACATAGGCGACGAGGTTCGGATACGCCTCCAGCACGGGCGATCCCGCCAGCCTGCGCAGCACCGTCACCATCAGCAGGTCGCCGGCGCTGAAGGCGCCGTCGAGCCAGGGGCCATCGCCGAGCCGCGTCGACAGCTCCTCGAGCCGCACGCGGATGCGCTGCTCGAGGATAGGCATGCGCTCCCTGTGCCAGATCCTGTCCCGCTCGAGGTAGAATGCCATTTCGCGCTCGACGATCGGCGGTTCCACCGTGTTGAGCGCCGCGAACATCCACGCGATCGCGCGTGCGCGTGCATGAGCGGCGTCCGGCAACAGACCCGCATGGCGTTCGGCGACGTGGAGGACGATGGCCCCCGTCTCGAACAGGGCGAGATCGCCTTCCTCATAGGTCGGTATCTGCCCGAAGGGATGAAGCGCCCGATGCCCGGGCTCTTTCATCTCGCTAAACGAGACGAGACGGACGCCGTAAGGCTGGCCGACTTCCTCGAGCGCCCAGCGCACGCGCATGTCGCGCGCCTGTCCCCGGCCGCGATCGGGAGAGCTCTCGAAAGCCGTGATGATGGGAGGCATTGGCTTGCTCCGCGGGTTGCCCGGCGCTCTCGAAGAGCACCGCAGCGGGACTGCACCGACGCCGGGAAGCGAGTGCCCCGCCTCTCGCGCCTATGAACCGAGGACGCATGGGGCTCACCGCTTCCGACACGCGCCCCGCACGCAGCCACCTTCCCCTTCCGTCACCTTCGCATTTGCGAAATCGGGGGCACGCGCGTATATAACGCCGCGACAGGTTTCACGCGCGGGCCGGGCGACGGTGCCGCGCCTTTTCGTTTTGGCACGGTTCATCGCCCCATGAATATTCGCAACATCGCCATCATCGCTCACGTCGATCACGGCAAGACGACCCTGGTCGACCGGCTGCTCCAGCAGTCCGGCACGTTCCGCGACAACCAGAAGGTCGCGGAGCGCGTGATGGATTCAAACGACCTCGAGCGCGAGCGCGGCATCACGATCCTCGCCAAGGCGACCTCGGTCGTCTGGAAGGACACCCGCATCAACATCGTCGACACACCGGGCCACGCCGATTTCGGCGCGGAGGTCGAGCGTATCCTCAACATGGTGGACGGCGCGATCGTGCTCGTCGACGCAGCCGAAGGCCCGATGCCGCAGACGAAGTTCGTCGTCGGCAAGGCGCTGAAGGTGGGCCTGAAGCCGATCGTCGCGATCAACAAGGTCGACAAGCCCGATGCGCGGATCGACGAGGTGCTGAACGAGGTGTTCGATCTCTTCGCCGCCCTCGACGCCGACGACGAGCAGCTCGACTTCCCCGTGCTCTACGGCTCGGGCAAGCAGGGCTGGATGAACGATGCGCTCGACCAGGTCGAGGGCATGGACAAGCTGTTCGAGCTCGTCCTCTCCCACGTGCCGGCACCGAAGACCGAAGAGGGCCAGTTCCGCATGCTGGGCACGATCCTCGAGGCCAACCCCTATCTCGGCCGCATCATCACCGGCCGCATCACGTCGGGCACGCTGAAGCCGAACCAGACGGTGAAGGTGCTCGCGCGCGACGGCAAGCAGGTGGAAACGGGCCGCGTCTCGAAGATCCTCGCCTTCCGCGGCATCGAGCGCGTCGCCGTCGAGGAGGCCTCGGCCGGCGACATCGTGGCGATCGCGGGCCTGACGAAGGGCACCGTGGCCGACACGTTCTGCGCGCCCGAGGTCGAGGCGCCGATCCCCGCCCACCCGATCGACCCCCCGACCGTGTCGATGACCTTCATGGTCAACGACAGCCCCCTCGCCGGCACCGAGGGCGACAAGGTGACGAGCCGCGTCATCCGCGACCGGCTGTTCAAGGAGGCCGAGGGCAACGTCGCGCTGAAGATCGAGGACACGGCCGACGCCGATGCCTTCGTCGTCTCGGGCCGCGGCGAGCTGCAGCTCGCGATCCTCATCGAGCAGATGCGCCGCGAGGGCTTCGAGCTCGCCGTGTCGCGGCCGCGCGTCGTCGTGAAGCGCGATCCGGAGACGGGCCAGGCGCTCGAGCCGGTCGAGGAGGTCACGATCGACGTCGACGAGGAGTTCGCCGGCTCGGTCGTGCAGAAGCTCTCGGAGCGCAAGGCCGACATGATCGAGATGCGGCCGTCGGGCGGCAACCGCCAGCGTCTCGTCTTCCACGCCCCCACGCGCGGCCTGATCGGCTATCTCGGCGAGCTTCTCACCGACACGCGCGGCACGGCCGTGATGAACCGGCTGTTCCACGCCTACGCGCCCTACAAGGGCGACATCGCCGGCCGCCGCAACGGCGTGCTGATCGCCAACGAGCCGGGCGAGGCGGTGGCCTACGCGCTGTGGAACCTCGAGGATCGCGGGCCGATGATGATCGACCCCGGCACGAAGGTCTATCAGGGCATGGTCGTCGGCGAGCACACCCGCGAGAACGACCTCGAGGTGAACGTCCTCAAGGGCAAGAAGCTGACGAACATCCGCACGACCTCGAAGGACGAGGCGGTGCGGCTGACGCCGCCGATCCGCATGACGCTCGAGCGCGCCCTGTCCTGGATCGGCGACGACGAGCTCGTCGAGGTGACGCCGGAATCGATCAGGCTCCGCAAGATCCACCTCGATCCCAACGACCGCAAGCGCGCCGAGAAGGCGAGGGCGGCCGGCGTCGCGTGACGCCCGCGGCCCCTCACGCCGTCGCCCGCAGCCTGTCGGCATCCCGCTTCGGCGGCGTGCCGAACATGCGGGCATATTCGCGGGTGAACTGCGGCACGCTCTCGTAGCCGACGCTGTAGGCGGCGTGCGCCGCGCTCGTCGCCTCGGCGAGCAGGAGCCGCCGGGCCTCGATCAGGCGAAGCTGCTTCTGGTATTGCAGCGGCGTCATCGAGGTGACGGCCTTGAAGTGGTGGTGGAACGAGGAGACGCTCATATGGGCGATCTCCGCGAGGGTCTCCACCCGCATCGGGCGGGCGAATTCCCGTCGCAGGTGACGCACCGCGCGGGCGACCCGCTCGCCCTGTCCGTCCGGGCGCGCCATGCGCCGCAGGCTGTCGCCCTGCCGTCCCGCCAGCAGCCAGTAGTGCATCTCCCTGAGCAGGGACGGCAGCAGAACGGCCGCGCTGTCCGGCCGCGAGGCGAGCCGGATCAGCCGTGAGCCGCACTCGAACAGCTCCTCGTCGGCCTCGTGCACGTAGCTGGCGGCCGTCTTCTCCTCGTCGCCCGCCTCCCGTCCGGACATCTCGGCCATGATCTCGCGCAGCAGATCGAGTTTCAGCGGGGCGGCGAGTGCCAGGTAAGGCGCCTCGGGACTTGCCCGCACGACCCGCGCGATCGCCGGCAGCTCGACGCTGACCACGAGCGACTGGCCGGCGGAGAACTCGTGCATCGTCTCCCCGATCGTCGCCTGCTTCGCCCCTTGCGCGACGAGGCAGAAGACCGGCTCGTAGACCGTGTAGAGCGGCCCCGACGGCTCGTGCGCGCGCATGACGGAGACGTCGCCCAGCCCGATCGGCACGGGCTCGAGGCCGGCGCGGTGACTTTCGGCGAGCGCGGCCAGGCCGTCTCTGAGCGTTATGGGCAAGATGTCGCCTCCGCTGTTCCTCGGCGGAGTATTGCGCAGGGGCGGCCCGCTGCCATCCCCCGGCGGCGCGGGCCGTCACAAGTCTGGAGGAACGGGCAAGAGCCGCGAAGGATCCGGCAATCGCGCGCGCCGCCCGGCCCGCATCTTCCGATGCATCGCCACAACGTCACATGGGATGCAACATCATGACCGACGCACACACGCGCCGCATCGCCCTCGTCACCGGCGGCAGCCGCGGCCTCGGCCGCAGCACCGCGCTCGCCCTCGCGCGGGCCGGCACCGGGGTCGTCCTCACCTACCGCGCGAATGGCGCGGCGGCGGCGGAGGTGGTCTGGGAGATCGAGGCGCTCGGCGGCACGGCCGTCGCGCTGCCGCTCGACACGGCGGATCTCGGAGGCTTCGACGCCTTCGTCGACGGCCTCCGGACGGTCCTTTCCGATAGCTGGGGCACCGAAGGTCTCGACTGTCTCGTGAACAACGCCGGCACGGGCGTCCACCGCCCCTTCGCCGAGACATCCGAGGCCGAGTTCGACGACCTCATGAACGTCCATGTGAAGGGCGTCTTCTTCCTCACCCAGAAGCTGCTCCCGCTGATCCGCGACGGCGGGCGCATCGTGAACCTCTCCCCCGGCCTCGCGCGGTTCGCTCTTCCTGGCTACGCCGCATACGGGACCATGAAGGGCGCGGTCGAGGTGCTCACGCGCTATCTCGCGAAGGAGCTCGGCCCCCGCGGCATCGCCGTCAACGCTGTCGCTCCGGGCGCCATCGAGACCGACTTCGGCGGTGGCCTCGTACGCGACGACGCCGAGGTCAACGCTTCCGTCGCCTCGACGACCGCAATGGGCCGTGCGGGCCGGCCGGACGACATCGGTCCGGCGATCGCCGCACTCCTCTCGCCCGAGACGGGCTGGATGACCGCGCAGCGCATCGAGATCTCCGGCGGTCAGAACCTCTGAACCTGTCCCCTCCGGCGATCAGGCGCCGCCGCTTTTCGCCGGTTCGCCAACTCGTGAAGCGGTCGGCCCTGTTCGCCTGCGAGCTTCCGCCGTAGCATTCTCCGATGACGCCACGGAACCTCTCGCTGGCCGTGCTTCTGGCGGCCGCGCTCTCGTTTACCCTGCCCACGCGCCTCCCGGCCCAGCCGGCGGAGACGGTGGTCGATGTCGAGCTCGTCATCGCCGTCGACATCTCGATGAGCATGGACGCCAAGGAACAGCGGCTGCAGCGGGAAGGCTACGTCGCGGCCTTCCGCGATCCCCGGGTGATCAACGCGATCGCGAGCGGGCTGCACCAGCGGATCGCGGTGGCCTTCGTGGAGTGGGCGGGCACCGCCACCCAGAACCTGGTCCTCGACTGGACGCTGGTCGACGGTCCGGACGCGGCGGCCGAGCTCGCCGCGCGGCTCGAGGCCCTTCCCTTCACCCGGGCGCGCCGGACGTCGATCTCCGGCGCCATCGGCTTTTCCGCGGGCCTCTTCGAGAACAGCGGCTTCCGTGGCCTGAAGCGGGTGATCGACGTCTCGGGCGACGGACCGAACAATCAGGGCGAGCGGGTGACGGCGGCCCGCGACCGTGCGGTGGCGCAGGGCATCGTCATCAACGGCCTGCCGTTCCTGACCGCGCCCGCGAGCTATTTCGCCTATTTCGACATCGCCGACCTCGATCTCTACTACGCCGACTGCGTGATCGGCGGTCCCGGCGCCTTCATCGTCCCGGTGCGGGATCCGAGCGAGTTCGCCACCGCCATCCGGCAGAAGCTCGTGCTCGAGATCGCCGGGCCCCTGCCCGCGCGGGAGGCCGCGAACGAGCCGCGGGTTCCGTGCGACATCGGGGAGAGGATCTGGCGCATGCGCATGGACGGGCCGTGAGCAACCCCGGAGATTTCGGCCTCCCGGCTTTCCTCTCTCCGATCGAGGGTTTGCGAGGCACGGCACCGCAGTCGCCCCCTCCGTCGTTGTCCGGCCACGTTCGCGGTACTATCCTTCTGACATGGCTACGGATCTCATAGACGTCCGCCCCGGCCGCGCCGGCGATGCGGAGGTGATCTCGGCGGTGCACGACGAGGCGTGGCGCAACGCCTATGCCGGGATCCTGCCGGCGCTGTCGCTCGAGAAGATCCTGTCGAAACGGGGGCCGGCCTACTGGCACCGGCTCGCGAGCCGGCGGTCGGACACGCTGAGCGTCCTCGTCTTCGCCGGCGAGGTGGCGGGCTACGCCACGCACGGGCCGAGCCGCGTGCCGCGCCTGCCCTATCGCGGCGAGATCTACGAGCTCTATCTGCGTCCCACGCACCAGGGGCTCGGCCTCGGGCGTCGGCTCTTCGGGCGCGTCCGCGCGATCAACGAGGACCGCGGCCTCAAGGGCACGATCATCTGGGCGCTGGCGGACAATTCGCCCGCCTGCGGCTTTTACAAGAGGCTCGGTGGCGCTACGGTGGCGCGCGCCTACGAAAGCTTCGCCGATCGGCGGCTCGAGAAGCTCGCCTTCGGCTGGGCTTGACGCCGTTTCCTCAATTTCAAGGGTAAGACATGCGCTTGGACGCCGTTCCGACCGGGAAGAATCCGCCGGAAGAGATCAACGTCATCATCGAGGTCCCGGTGGGTGGCGAGCCCATCAAGTACGAGATGGACAAGGCCGCGGGGACATTGTTCGTCGACCGCTTCCTCTACACGCCGATGCGATACCCCGGGAATTACGGGTTCGTCCCGCACACCCTGTCCGACGACGGCGATCCGATCGACGTGCTCATCCCGAACCAGCGGCCGATCGTGCCGGGCGCGGTGATGGCCTGCCGCCCGGTCGGCGCGCTCCTGATGGAGGACGAGTCCGGCCTCGACGAGAAGATCATCGCCGTGCCGACGACGAAGCTCACGCGCCGCTACGAGCGCATCGCGACCTACGAGGACCTGCCGGAGATCACTCTCCACCAGATCAACCACTTCTTCGAGCACTACAAGGATCTCGAGGGCGGCAAGTGGGTCAAGGTCGTGCGCTGGGCCTCGGTCGAGGAGGCGAAGCAGCTGATCGTCGATTCGATCGAGCGCGCGAAGAAGCAGGGCTTCGAGCCCTCCGCGGGCTGACGCCGGCCCCGAACCAGGCCGCGTCGGCGTCGGCTGTCTTCCTCGCGCGGCTCCTTCAGAGAGGAGCCGCGATGGAACGGCCGGCCTCCGTGCTCCGTTCGCGCTTATTGTCCATCGCGCCCGGGAAAGCCAGAGCTCATGCGGCACCTCGCGATCCTCACGGCCGCCGCTCTTATCGCCGCCGTCCCGGCTGCGGCGAAGCCGGGGCTCGCCACGAGCGACCTGAACCTGCGCGCGGGGCCCGGAACCGGCCACGCCGTCATCGCGACCATCCCGCGCGGCGGGGCGGTCGACGTCGAGGGCTGCCTCTCCGACCTCGCCTGGTGCGAGGTCGCTTGGAACGGCCGGCGTGGCTGGGCGTCGGCCCGCTACCTCGCGCTCGAAGGCACTGGCGGGGGCACGACCATCCTGCGGAGCGGACGCTCCTCCGCCCTTCCCGTCGTCAGATACGACCCGACGGACCGCGCGGGCGAGCCAGATCGCTACCGCTGGGAGACCCGCACGAACCGCCGGCAGGATCGCCTGGCGACGGGCGAGTTCGGCCGTCACGAGACACCCGCCCCGACCTACCGGCCGCCGGCGCCCGTTAGGATAGAGCCGGTCGAGCCCCGCCGCGCGCCGGGCGGGGCGAACCGCCTCTACCCCTATCCCGGCTACGGCGCCCGCCGCGGGCTCTACTGAGCGCCCGATCCTTGCGCAGGCGGCGCGACGAGGGCGAACATCGCCCCTTGCGGGTCGAGCGCCTGGATGATCGTCGAGCCGCCCGGCACCTCCATCGGCCCGTTGATCACCTGCCCGCCGCCGGCCTTCACCTTCTCGATCGCTGCGTCCATCGCCGGCACGTTGAAGTAGTAGAGCCAGAAGCTCTGAGGCACCTCGGAAGGCCTCCTCATCATGCCGCCGATCATCTGGCCGTCGGGGCCCGCGAACAGGCGGTAGGCGCCCATCGGGCCCATGTCCATGTCATGCTCCTTCGTCCAGCCGAGCAGGCCGCCATAGAAGGCGAGGCTGTCGTCGACCTCGCCGCCCATCAGCTCGTGCCAGCCGACATGGCCCGGCGTGCCCATCGGCGCGGGCGCGGGCCCCTCGCTCATCTCGGGCGCGCCGCGGAACGGGCAGAACACGGCGCCCGCGGGATCCGCGACGACGGCGAAGCGGCCGACGCCCGGAATGTCGGCGGGCTGGCGGTGAACGGTCCCGCCCGCGGCGGCGAGCTTCTCCGCCGCCCGGTCGACATCCTCGACGACGACATAGCCGATCCACCCGGGCCGGCCGCCCTGGCTCGCGACATCCTCGGGCAGCGCCATGAGACCCGCCACGGGCCGGTCGCCCGCGTGCAGCATCGTGTAGGTCTCGTCGGGCTTGCCGGGCATCGGCATGCCGCTCGTCGTCCAGCCGACGACGCTTCCGTAGAAGGCGAGGGCGGCGGCGGGATCGCTGGTCATCAGCTCGTACCAGACGAAGGTTCCGGTGGGGTCGCTCATCTGTCGGTCCTTTCGCTCAGGCGACGGCGGCGGCCGCCGCCCGCGTCCTGGTGTAGTGGGCGACCATCATCACCTTCCACTCGCCGTCGGCGCCTTGCACCCTGCCCGTCAGGGTCCGGCGGTCATCATCGAGGATCGTGATGACGTCCTGATAGCGCAGCGTCCGCTCCGGGTTCTCGAAGTCGGGCCCCTCGCAGTCGAGCGTCAGGACCTTGCCGGAGTCGTCGAGCGAGCCGCGATAGACCCACATATGGGTCATCATCGTGCCGATCCAGGTGCCGACGAACGCCTTCACGCGCGGGTCGTAGCCGAGGGTGATGATCGTCGTGACGGGCGTCCCGTCGGGCATGGCGCCGCTGCCCTCGCCGACGATCCAGAGGTCGTTCAGCGCGCGAACCGTCTCCGACCAGCTCACGTCCTGTGGCGCCTCGCCGGCCGCTCCGCATTCCGCGCTCATCGTCACCGTCCAGTCGCCGACGAGCTTCTGGAGCCAGCGGTGCTCATCCTGGGGTTCGGGGTTCATCATGCCGTGGTCCTCCCTGATGGGCCCGCTCCGTCTCGGCGGACCTTGATTGACGTGCCCTCGCCGGCCCCATCGATGTGGGCGGAAGGGTTGATCTCTTCGTTCACGGACTGCGCGAAGACGACGCGGTTGCCGTCGGGATCGCGGATGACGGCGCCGTTCGTGATGTCGCCGTCGAAGCTCCACTCGATCGGGTGCCCCTGCGCCTCGAGCTCGGTGCGGGTCTCCTCGATATTGGCGACGGCGAGGGTGACCGAGCCGTGCCCGGCCCGCTCGGCGTCGGCGAAGACCTGCAGCCAGCCGCCGCCGGGGAATCGCCATTCCACGAGTCCCTCCATCGGCGAGGCGTCGTGCGGCCGGCCGAAGAGGCGCGCATACCAGTCGGCGGAATCGACGAGGTCGCGGACCGCGAGGCCCGCGAGCGCGTTGCCGACCCTCATTCGGCCGCTTCGCCGTGGCAGGCGCGGTCCGGCTTCGGCGCCGCCTCGTACTCGTCGTGGCGGCGCACGAAGTCCATCGTGCCCTCTTCGTTACGGCCCTTCGGCGCACGGTCGAGGATCATCAGCGTGCCGATCAGCTCCTCGGGCCCGCGTGCGTAGCTCGAATAGGTGTGGAAGACCTCGCCGGTCTCGTCGCGGTAGAAGGCGCTGAGGCCCGGCAGTTCCTCGAAGGCACGCTCGACCGGCGTGTCGCGGAAATTGTAGAAGACCGTATCGGCCGCCATCGCTTCGGGCGTGAAGGAGACGTTGAAATCGTAGTTGAAGTCGCTGCCGTTCGACGAAACCCAGGGAAAGCGCCAGCCCATGCGCCGCTTGTATGTCTCGATCTCGGAAAGGGGCGCGCGCGACACGGCGATCAGGGTGACGTCGTGGTGGTTGAGGTGGGGCAGCGTGCCGTCGAGATGGTCGGCGAGGAACGAGCAGCCGTCGCAGCCCGCGCTCCAGCCCGGCCCCATCATGAAGTGGTAGACGATCAGCTGGCTGCGCCCGTCGAAGAGCTCCGCGAGGCTCTTGCGGCCCGTCGGCGTGCCGAAGACGTAGTCCTTCTCCACCCGAACCCACGGCAGGGCCTGCCGCGCCGCCCTCACCTCGTCGCGCATCCGCGTCTCGGCCTTCTCCTTCGCCAGAAGCGCCCGTCGCGCTTCGAGCCATTCCTCGCGTCCGACGACCGGATTCCGTTGCATTTCGATCTCCTGCGCTGGGCCCGCCCGGCCTTGACCTTTAGCGTTGATATCAACATATAATCGGCATGTCAAAACCTCCCGCGATCCCCTACGCCACCACCATCCATGTCCGCGACCGGTGCCTGTGCCTGCATGCGCAGCGGGCCGCGCGGGTGCTCGCGCGGCGCTTCGACGAGGCGCTGAAGCCCGTGGGCCTGACGAACGGCCAGTTCTCGCTGCTGATGTCGCTCAACCGGCCGGAGCCGCCGACGATGGGCGCGGTCGCGGAGGTCCTGGCGATGGACCGCACGACGCTGACGGCGGCCCTGAAGCCGCTCCAGCGCCGGGGCCTCGTGGAGATCGCACCCGACCCGGCCGACCGGCGGAGCCGCCGCGTCGCCCTCACGCCGGAGGGGGAGGCGGCGCTTCTCGGGGCCCTGCCGATCTGGCAGCGCGAGCACGACGAGATCGACGCGGCGCTCGGCGACGTGTCGGAGCTCCGGGCGGGGATGCTCGCGATATCGTGAACGGGCCGCGGGACAGCGTCCCGAGGCCCCGAGCCCGCCTCAGGCGCTCGCCTCGTCCAGCCGCGTCATGTCCTCGGGCGTCAGTTGCAGCTCCGCCGCCTTGAACAGGCTCTCGAGCTGGTCGCGGCTCGTCGCGCTCGCGATGGGGGCGGTCACGCCGTCGCGCGCGATGATCCAGGCGATGGCGACCTCGGCGGGCTCGGCGCCGTGCGCCTTCGACACCTCGTCGAGCGCGTCGAGGATCCTCATGCCGCGCTCGTCGAGATACTTCTCCACCATGCCCGCGCGGCTCGCCCCCTGAAGGTCCTCCTTCGAGCGGTACTTGCCGGAGAGGAAGCCGGAGGCGAGGCTGAAATAGGTGACGACGCCGATCTCCTCCTTGCGCGCGAGGTCGAGCAGCGGCCCCTCGAGGTCCTTCCGGTTGTGCAGGTTGTACTCCGGCTGGATGACCTCGTAGCGCGGCAGGTCCTGTTCCGCGCTCGCCGAAAGCGCCCCGGATAGGAGCTCCGCGTCGTAGTTCGAGGCGCCGAGCGCGCGCACCTTTCCCGCCTTGATCAGCTTCTCGTAGGCGCGAAGCGTCTCGTCATGCGCGACCGAAGGGTCGGGGAAGTGCGAGAAATAGAGGTCGATAAAGTCGGTCTTCAGCCGCGTCAGCGAGGCGTCGACCGCCTCGGCGATCCGCTGTCCCGACAGGCCCTTGCGGCCCTGTCCCATGTCCGAGCCGACCTTCGTGAAGAGCACGATCCTCTCGCGCTTGCCCTTGTTGGCCTTCAGCCAGCTGCCGATGACCGTCTCGGACTCGCCGCCCTCGTGCCCCTCCACCCAGCGCGAATAGACGTCGGCGGTGTCGACGGCGTTGAAGCCGCGGTCGACGAAGCGGTCGAGCAGGTCGTGGCTCGTCCTCTCGTCGGCCGTCCAGCCGAACACGTTGCCGCCGAAGACGAGCGGGGCGATCGAGAGGTCGGAGCGGCCGAGGGGGTGCGACTGCATGGGGTTCTTCCTCCTTCAGGTCTGTGGGAAACGGCGACAGGGCGCAGAGACAGTGCCGCCGCGGCAAGGCGCCAAAGCTGCAAAGGTCGGCGCTGCGCCGCCAAAGAAGAAAGGCCGGCCCCGTGACGGGACCGGCCTCGCGTCGCGTGCCGTCGGGCTCGCGCCCGCTTCAGATCGAGTCGTTCAGCCAGGAGACGAGCCGGCTCTTCGGCTGCACGCCCACCTGCGTGCCGACGGGCTGTCCGCCCTTGAACAGGATCATCGTCGGGATCGCGCGCACGCCGTAGGTCGCCGGCGCCTGCGGGTTCTCGTCGACATTCATCTTGGCGATCTTCACCTTGCCGCCCATCTCGCCGGCGATCTCCTCGAGGACCGGGGCGATCTGCTTGCAGGGGCCGCACCACTCCGCCCAGAAGTCGACGAGCACGGGCTCGTTCGAGTTCAGGACGTCGGTCTCGAAATTCGCGTCCGTCACGGCAGCCGTGTTGGCCATGGTCTTCAATCCTCTCGTGTCGCGATGGAGCGGGAATCGGCCGCGCGCGGTCGCCCGTTCCAGGCTCGGCTATTGGCCGCGAAGCTATGGATGAGGCCCTGCCGCGTCAAGCGACGCAGGGCCGCCATGCGGGGCGAGCAGGTCTGTGGGCACCGGATCGAGCCGCGGCGCGGCCGTCCAGAGAATCGCGGCCTCGACCACTTTCTCCGGGTAGATCTGCCGGGCGAGTTGGCGATAGGCCGCGAGCTGGGCGAGATAGGCGGCCGGCGCCTCGCCGATCGAGGCGGGCACGGCGCGGTCCGACTTGTAGTCGACGATCAGGACGCGGCCATCCGTCACGGCCATCCGGTCGATCTGCGCGCTGAACCGGTCACCCACACCCGCGACCTCTCCGCCGAGGGAGACCTCCGCGCGGCTGTCCGGCCCGAACGCTTCCGCGAAGCGTGGATCGTCGAGGATCGCCATGACCTCGGCCAGGAGCGCGTCACGCCTCTCCTCCGGCAGGCCCGGCAGGAGAAGACCCAGGGCCCGTGCGCCGCGGCTCCGGCGATGCTCCGGCGGCGCCTCCGGCAGGCTCTCGAGCAGCCGGTGCAGCGCCGTGCCGCGCTGGAGCGCCGCCGCGCGGGCCTCCGCAGCGGCCGCGTCGGCCGCGAAGCCGCGATGCGGCACGAGCCGCGACGGCTGAACCGTCCGCGCCGCGCTCTCGGCCGGCGCCGGCCTGTGCAGCCAGCCGGGCGCTTCGGCGCGGGCCGGTGCGGGCTTCCCCGCCTCCGCCGACCTCGCCTCGCCACTGCGGTAGCGCCTGGCCGGCCCTTCGGGCGTCTCGACCTGCGGCGCGATCTCCTCGGGCAACGCCGCATCGACCAGCGCGTGCCAGCACGCCTCGGGGCGGCCTTTCGCGCCGACATAGCCCGCCACATAGAGGCGGTCCCGCGCCCTGGTCATCGCGACGTAGAGCAGGCGCCGGTGCTCCTCCATCTGGCGGGCTACCCCGGCCTCGCGCAGGACCGCCGTCAGCGGCGCGTCCGCCTTCTTCGACGGCGCCCAGACGAGGCAGCCCTCCGGTGTCTGGAAGATCGGCCCGACGCGCTGCTCGCGCGGCAGCGTGCAGGTGTCCGGCAGGAACACGATCGGCGCCTCGAGGCCCTTCGCGCCGTGCACCGTCATCACCCGCACCTCGTCGCGCCCCTGGTCGAGGTCGCGCTTGATCTCGGCCGGTGCGAGGTCGAGCCAGCGCAGGAAGCCCGGCAGCGACGGCGTGTGGCCCTGCTCGTAGGCGAGCGCGAGCGACAGGAACTCGTCGATCGCCTCGAACGCCTCCGAGCCGAGCCGCCCGTGGAAGGCCTCGCGGCCGCGGTCGGGCCCGAGGATGCGGGCGTAGAACTCGAACGGCCGCTCGTAACCCGCCCGCGCCCGCCACTCCGCGAGCCTCGCCCGCACCGAGGCGAGGCGCGGGCTCTCCGCCGATCGCGCCTGCAGCGCCCCCCACAGCGTGCCGCCGCGGCCGGCGGCGAGGTCCATCAGCTCCTCCTCCGAGAGACCGAGGAGCGGGCTCTTCAGGAGGCAGGCGAGGGTCAGGTCGTCCTCCGGCAGCGACACGAAGCGGCCGAGCGCCATCAGGTCCATGACGGCGATGTGGCTCGTCAGCACGAGCCGGTCGGCACCGGCGACGGGGATGTTCTGAGCCTTCAGCGCCCGGATCATGTTCGCCGAGAACGGGTCGCGCCGCGAGACGAGGATCATGACGTCGGAGGGGCGGACCGGCCGCCCGGTCGACTCAAGCGGCTCCTTCTCGTCGATGAAGCGGCGGATCGTGCGGGCGATGCGCGCGGCGAGGGTCGCGGCCGGGCTGTCGGCGCGTTCGGCGTCGAGCGGCGCGTCCCACGGGCTCTGGTCCGGCACGGCAGGCGGCGGGACCGGCTCCCAGATCTCGACGAGTCCCGGGGCGCTGGCGCGGATCGCCTCGTGCGGCTGGTGCTCCGCCCCGAAGCGCAGGCCCTCGCCGCCGCCCTTCGGAGGGCCGAACACCCGGTCCACGGTTTCGAGCACAGCCGGCGCCGATCGGAAGGACAGATCGAGCCGTACCGGATGCCAAGTCTGCCCCGCGCCTTCCGCCCGCTTGCTGAACGTCGTCTCCATCGCCTTGAAGCCCGTCGGGTCGGCGCCTTGGAAGGAGTAGATCGACTGCTTCTCGTCGCCGACCGCGAAGACCGTGCGGCCAGCCTCGCGCGCACCCTTGTCGGCGAAGAACTCCTCCGCCAGCGACCCGATCACGCGCCACTGCATCGGGCTCGTGTCCTGCGCCTCGTCGACCAGGATATGGTCGATGCCGCCGTCGAGCTTGAACAGCACCCAGGTCGTGTCGGCGCGCGTCACGAGGTCGGCGGCGCGGCGGACGAGGTCGTCGAAGTCCATCCGGCCGCCGGCGGCCTTCAACGCCTCGTAGCGGGCGATCACCGCGTCGGCGAGCGTGAACAGCGCCTCCGTGTCCTCCGCCATCCGGGCGATCGACAGGCGTTCGACGAGTGGGCAGACGCGGCCGATCTCGGCCTCCAGCCGCTCGGCGAGCTCGGGGTGCTCGCTGCGGAACGCCTTCGTGATGGGGTTCTTCCGGGGCTCGCCGCCGCCGGTCAGGAAGACGTTGCGGTACGCCTCGAAACAGGCCTCGTCGTCCGGCGCGCAGCAGGCCTTGGCAAGGTGGACGCCGAGCGGCGCCATCTTGCCGCCCGCCGCGATCAGCGTGTCGGCGACGCCCTGCCATGCGGCGCGGGCGGGGTCCGCGCGGTCGAGGATCTCCGCGAGGATCGACGCCTCGGTCTCGCAGGGACCGAGGCCGAGCTCCCGGCGGAGCCGTGCCATCGCCGCGGCGAGATCGCTCGTCGCATCCTCGTCGCGCTCGCCCGCCTCGATCAGCCAGGCGCGCAGCTCGAAGCGCCGCGCCACGGCTTCCGCCAGGAGGGCCTCGAAGGTCTGGTCGGCCGCGCGCGCGCTCAGCCTCGCGATCGCCCGCCGCACCGGCCCGTCGTCGCCGAGCGCGCGGAACACCGCGGTTCGCGCCTCGATCAGGAGCTCCGCCTGCGCCCGCTCGTCCAGCACCTCGAAGCCCGGCGGCACGCTCGCCTCGAAGGGGAACTGCTGCAAGAGGCGCTCGCAGAAGGCGTGGATCGTCTGGACCTTCAGGCCCCCCGGCGTCTCGACGGCCGCCGCGAAGAGCTGGCGGGCCCGCTTCAGCTCGCGCGGCTTCACCGGCCGCCCCTCGATCTCCTGAAGGTTCCGCGAAAGCTCCTCGTCACCCGCCGTCGCCCAGGCGGCCAGCCGCTCGAAGACGCGGTTCGACATCTCGGCCGCCGCGGCCTTCGTATAGGTGATGCAGACGATCTTCGAGGGCTCCGCGCCGGCGAGCAGCAGCCGCAGCACGCGCTGCGTCAGAACGTGCGTCTTGCCGGCGCCCGCGTTCGCGCGCACCCAGGCCGAGGCGTCCGGGCCGGAGGCCTGCCGCTGGCGATGCTTGACGTGGTCGGGGATCGACAGCTTCTCAGCCATTGCCGTCGCCCTCGCCCGACACGCTCCACTCCGCCACGCGGGAGAGGTGGTCGTATTCGGTCCAGCGGCTCGCGAACTTCGCCCGCGGCTTCACGAGATAGGGCGTCGTCTCGCGCTCGAAGCTCTCGAGCAGGCCGAGAAGGCCGCCCCAAGCCTTCTGCACCACCTCCTCGGTCGTCGCCTCCTTCGATTCGAACGCGCAGCGCAGGCCCGGCGGCGTCCGCCCCGTCGCCTGGATGTGCTCGAGCGCCGCGATCGGCCGCGCCTTCAGCGCGTCGCCGAAGCCGCCCGCGAGCGCGATGGCGCCCTCGAGCGGCAGTTGCGGCGCGAGCCCCGACTGCATCTGGGCGGCGCTCGGCGGACTGCCGGTCTTGTAGTCGATGATGCGCAAGCCCCTCGACTTCAGCCGGTCGATCCGGTCGGCGCGGGCGACGAGATCGATCTCCCGCTCCGGCATCGCGATCGTGGTGCGGCCCTCCGTCTCCGTCAGCCGCTCCACGGCGTCGGCCCGCATCTCCTCGTCGACCGCGGCGAACCAGGCCGCCAGCCGCTCGAAGCGGGGCCACCAATAGGCGGTGATCTCGGGGAAGGCGGAGAGCGGCTCGAAGCGCCTGGTGCCGATCGCGAGAAGCGTCTCGCGCCCGGGCCTCTCGCCGCGATCGACCGCCTGCACGTAGGATGCGAGCGCGTCGTGGATCAGCGAGCCCCGCGCCGCCGCGTCGGGCTCCTGTTCCAGCGGGTCGAGCGGGTCGAGCCGCAGGATGCGGCGCGCGTAGATCGCGTAAGGGTCGCGGATCAGCGTCTCGATCTCGCTGACGCGCAGCCGGCCCGGCCGCAGGTCGCGCGGTGGCGTGGGCCGCGGCTCGGGGAAGGGCTCGAATGTCGGGGCGAGGTCGATGCCGTGCGCCCAGTCGGTGTAGCGGCGCCCGCCGGCCTCGAGGCCCTCGTAGGTCTCGGCGCCGATCACCGCCTTCAGCCGCTGCAGCCACCGCGAGGCGACGGTCGGCTGGCCGCCGGCCTTCGTCGTGCGGGTCGCGACGACGTGCGGAAGGCTCATCAGCTGCGCCACGTCGTGGGCCGCGAGGCCGACGAAGCGCTCCGGCGCCTCGAGGCCCGCGCCCGCCCGCATCGGCCGGTTGAGGAAGGGGGCGGTGCGCGCGGCTTCCGGCCACGTGCCCTCGTTGAGGCCGCCGAGCACGACGAGATCGGCGCTCAGGAGGCGCGCCTCGATCGGCCCGAGGATCTGCAGCCGCGGATGGCCGGGCCTGAGCGGCCGCACGCTGCGGCCGGACAGCATGGCCGAGAGGACGTTCGGATATTCCCGCAGCGTGACGTCGGGCCCCTCGGGGGCCGCCTCCATGAGCTCCGCCACGAACTGCGCCATCGTCGCGTCGGCCTCGTGCGGCCTGGGCTCCTCGCCCTCCGGCAGCGCGCTCAGCGCGGCATAGGCCTTAAGATGCGCCTCGGCGATCGCGGCGAGCCCCTGCGTGCCCCGCTCGAGCGCCTCGATCGGCCGCACGGCGTCCTTCAGTGCCCCGATCAGCGCCTCGACCGCCTGCCAGCGCTCGAGCGCCCCGTCGGACAGGGCCTTCCGCGCCTCCGCCTCGTGCCGCCGCTCCGCCGCCGCCGCCTCGAGCCCCGCGAGGCCGGGCCCGGGCCTCGGCCCGCGCAGCACGGCGAGCTCGAGCGCGCGCGCCCGGCGACGGATCTCCGCCTCCTCGAGGCCCAGCCGCACGAGCGGATGCTGCAGGAGCGGCACGAGCGTGCCCGGCGAGAACGCGTTCGCGGCCGCGTCGGCGATCAGCCGCAGGAGCGTGCCCGGCGGGGTGTCGCCCAAGGGAACGCCGGCCGAATCGTCGACCTCGACCTCCCAGCGCACGAGCTCGGCGCAGACGCGCCGCGCGAGGCTCCTGTCGGGCGTCACGAGCGCGGCCGTGCGTCCCGGCGTCTCCAGCGCCTCGCGCAGGATCAGCGCGACGGACAGCGCCTCGTCGCGCTCGCTCTCCGCCGTCACGAGCGTCAGCCCCTCGAGCGCGCCCTGCATCTCGAGCGGCGTCAGCGTCTCGCGCAGCATCGCCCAGCGCTCGGTCGTGCCGGCGGGGCGGAAGACCTCGGCGATCAGCCGCTCGCGGCTCGGAGCCGGCGTCGCCACCAGGGGCTCCACGTCCTTGCGCTCGAGCCCGAGCGAGGTGACGAAGCGCTTCAGGCGGAACTGCGGGTGGCCGGGCAGCGGCTCCCCGGGGGCGTCGATCGCGCTCCACGCCTCCTCGTCCATGAACTGGTCGAGCCCCGGCAGCACGACGGCGCCGTAGGGCAGGCGCGCGATCGTGCCGAGCAGGCCTTGCGTCGAGCGCAGGGCCGCGGTCGAGCCGGCGGCGATCACCGGCGTCGCCGGCGGAGCGGCAAGGAAGCGCTGCCCCTGCGCGGCAAGCAGCGCGTCGCGCCTCGCGGCGGGATCGACCATGCCGCGCTCCCCGAGCACGGCCGGCCAGGTCTCGGTGGCGATCTTCAGGAACTCGAGGGTGATCCGCCAGTAGTCGGCGTGGTCCTCGGAGACGAGCGTCGCGAGCACACCGAGATCCTGGCCCTCGGCGGCGAAATCGTCGAGCAGCGTGCCGAGGTCCCGGGCGAGATGGGCCGCGTCGCCGGGGCCCACCGGCACCGCCACCGGCTCCTCGCGCCCCGGCACCTGCAGCTCGCGCGCCGTCGAGCGGCCCCAGGCGAGGACGAGCCGCGTGAGCAGCATCTGGCGCGTCAGGGGCGGGATCGCCGGCGGGATCTCGAGCTCCGCCGGATCGGCGAACGCGCCGCCGAGCGCGAGCTCCACCTCGTCGACATCGCCGATCGGGCGGATGCGCGGCAGAAGCGTCGCCCGTCCCTCGGCCCGGTCGAGCAGCTCCTCGGCGAGCGCCCGGCAGGCGCGCCTTGTCGGCAGCAGGACGAGATGGTCCTCGAGCCGGTGCGGGCTCCCGTCGCCGCGCGGCGGCACGAGCCGCCCGTCCATGAGCGCGTCCGCCAGCGTCGGCAGGAAGGGCGCCGTCGGCGGGACGTTGCGGATGCGGGGGGCTGCGGGACGCTCGGTCATGCCCTAGAGCGTGCTCTCCTCGAAGACGCGCTCGGCCTCGGCGATGGCGTCGGGCGTGCCGACATGCATCCACGGCCCGTCCATCCGCAGCCCGAACAGGCGCTCGCGCTCGATCGCCGCGTCGAAGGAGAGGTTCAGCGAGAAGGCCCCGTCCGGCGCCTCGGAGAGAAGGCGGGGCGAGATGATGCCGAGCCCGGTGTAGACGAACGGCGCGAGCGTGCGCTCGGGCCGGCGCCGGAGCCTGCCCTCGGGCGTCATCAGGAAGTCGCCCGTGCCGGAATAGCCGAAGGCGAGCACGGTCGGCGCGACGACGAGGAGCGCGTCCATCGCCTCCTCGTCCCAGCCGTCGACGAGCCGCGCGAGGAGGGGCGTGGTGCCCTCGATCCAGATCGAATCCGTGTTGGCGAGGAGGAACGGCTCATGGCCGAGGAGCGGCAGCGCCTTCTTCAGGCCTCCGCCGGTCTCCAGCAGTTCGTCGCGCTCGTCGGAGATCACGACCTCCGGCGGCCGCGCGCGGGCCCGAAGGTGTTCCGTCAGCTGGTCGGCGAGATAGTGCACGTTGACGACCGCCGTCTCGATCCCGGCCTCGGCCAGCCGGTCGAGCGTGTGGTCGATCAGCGGCTTCCCGAGCACCTCGACGAGCGGTTTCGGGCGGCTCTCGGTCAGGGGGCGCATGCGCGTGCCGAGCCCCGCGGCGAGCACCATGGCGTTGCGCGGTCGGTTGGCCGGCTTCATGTCTTCCTCGGCTTCAGGCGGGTCGTGTCGTGCCTGCCGATCGGCGGACGCTGGCGGGCAGGTGCTCTTCGTACCACTCCTTCACCGGCCGCAACAACGGTTCCGCGAGGGCACGTCCGAGATAGGCCTCGAGCCGTGGCAGATGGGAGAGATAGCGCGGCTCGCCGTCGCGCCGCGCGAGCCTCACGAAGATGCCGAGCACCTTCGTCGTGCGCTGCGCCGCCATCACCATGACGTCCTGCCGCAGCGTCTCCTCCGCGACCGGCCGCCCCAGCTCGGCCCGGGCGGCGAGGTACGCCCGCAGGATCTCCTCGAAGAGGTCCGGCGAGACGTCGACGCGGGCGTCCATGGCGAGCGAGGCGAGATCGTAGGCCGAGGGCCCGATCATCGCGTCCTGGAAGTCGATCAGCCCGATTCGGCGCGTGCCCGCGCGCTCGGGCAGCCAGATCAGGTTCGGCGAGTGGTAGTCGCGCAGGAGAAGGCTCGTCTCGCGCCGCCCGTCGGCATAGGGCGCGAGCACCTCGCGCCAGGCCGCCTCGAATGCGGCGGTGGCGTCGTCCTCCATGTCGTGCCCCAGCGCCGCCGGCGCGAACCACTGGGTCAGCAGGCGGGTCTCCGCCACCATCGCGTCGAGGTCGAAATCGTGCAGCGTGTGCGAGGCGGTGCCCTCGAGCCGGTGCGGCCAGTCGTGGGCGTGAAGCTCCGCCAGGAGCTCCCCGGCTGCGAGATAGCGGTCGGCCATCGGCCGGCGCGCCTCGTCGACGATCCCCTCGTTCCCGAGATCCTCGACGACCAGGATCCCCGCTTCGAGGTCGTGCGCCACGATCTCGGGCGCCGAGAAGCCGCGGGTCGTCAGCGCCCCGGCGATCGCGGCGAAGGCGCCGACATCCTCGGCGAGATGTACCTGCCGGCTATAGGGGACGGCGCCCGGAAGACCCGGATCCGGCTGCGCCGGCGCGTCCATGAGGACGAGGCTGCGCCCGCCGGCGCTCAGCCGCTCGTAGCGCCGGGTCGAGGCATCCCCCGCGAGCGGCCTTCGGCGGGCGTCGCCGAGCTTTTCCCTGGCGAGCAGCCGGTCGATCGCGTCGAGCCTGTCGAAACGGCGCCGCCAGCTTTCCCCGACCGGCTCGATCCTGACGCTACGCGCCGCCGCGTCGCCATCGGGGATCGCGAGCGAGATCTCCAGCCGGTCGTCCCCGAACATCCCTTCGGCCCGCTCCGGCCATTCGACGAGCACGACACCGTCGCGATGCTCGTCGATCGCGAGCTCGTCGAGCTCGTGGGGATCGGAGATCCGGTAGAGGTCGAGATGCGCCGCCGGCGGGTCGAGCGGGTAGGTCTGCAGCAGCGTGAAGGTCGGGGACGGCACCTCGAGCGCGTCGTCGCGCGCGAGCGCCCGCAGGAAGGCGCGCGCGAAGGTGCTCTTGCCGCTCCCCAGATCGCCCTTCAGCAGGATGAGGTCGCCCGGCAGCGCGACGCAGGCGATCGCCTCGGCCAGGCGGATCGTGGCGGCCTCGCCGGCGAGCCGAAGCGCGCGGCGGGCAGGTGGCTCCGTCGTCATTCTGTCGAGGCCGTCCGGCTGTCGGAGGGGGCGGGCTCCGCGGGCGGCAGCGCGGCGGCGCGCCGGGGCTCGAGCTGGGTGACGCTGCCTGTGCTGCCGACGGCGCGATGGGGCGCCCTCAAGGGGAAGTGGCAGGAGACGGTCGTGCCACGCCCTTCCTCGCTCCTGAGCTCGACGCGCCCGCCGTGCAGCTCGACGAGGCTCTTCACGAGCGACAGGCCGAGGCCCACGCCGCGATGGCCGGTGCCGAGCGCGTGGCTCTCGAAGCGCTCGAAGACGAGACGGCGCACCTCTTCGGGAATGCCCCGGCCCTCGTCCGTCATGGTGAAGACGATCTCGCCGTCCTGGCGCCGGCAGGAGAGACGGACGGCCTGGCCCGGCTCGCTGAAGCCGATCGCGTTCGACAGGAGGTTGAACAGGACCTGCCGCACCCGCTTCTCGTCGGCGCGGAACGTGCCGATGTCGGCCGGCATGTCGAAGTCGAGCCGGATGCCGGCCTCCTTCAGGCGGTCGGCGAGACCGGCCGCCGCAGCCTCGGCCGCGACCCTCGCGTCGACGTCGCCGAGCTCGAGCTCGAGGACGCCCGCGTCGATCGTCGCGAGGTCGAGAATGTCGTTGATGATCGCGAGGAGCGCGCTCGACGAGGACAGGATGTAGTCGGCGTACTCGCGCTGGCGCGGGTTGAGCGGCCCGGCCGTGTCGTCGCTCATCAGCTGGGTGAAGCCGATGATGTTCGTGAGCGGCGCGCGCAGCTCGTAGGACACCTTGTGGACGAACTCGTTCTTGATCCGGCTCGCCGCGATCAGCGCCTCGTTGTGGTCGCGCAGCACCCGCTCGACGCGCGCGGTGTCGGTCATGTCGGTGAAGACGGCGAGCGTTGCGCCGTCGGGCAGCGGCGCGGCGCGCAGGTCCACGACCGAGCCGTCGGCGCGCTCGAGCCGCCGGGTCACGGGCTGGCGCTGGTCGGCAAGCCCCGTCACGGCCGCCCGCAGCTCCTGCCACTCCTCGTCCGAGGGGTAGAGTACCCGCGCCCAGGAGATCACCGTCTCGATGTGGGGCTCGTCCTCGAGCGCCTTGGGGTCGAGGCGCCACATCCGCGCGAAGGCGGGGTTCGTCAGCTTCAGCCGGCCGTCGCTGCCGAAGACGGCGATCGCCTCGGCGAGGCTCTCGAGCGTCTCGCGCTGGACGTGGGTCAGGGCGACGAAGCGTGCCTCGAGATCGAGCGTGCGCGTCAGGTCCTCGAACAGGAAGGTGACGCCGCCGTCGGCGTTCGCGCTCCGCGCCACCCGCAGGACCTGGCCGTCCGGCAGGTGCCAGAGCACGGGCTTCGCGCTGATCTCCTCGCCCTTCGCGTCGCGGCCCGACACCATCGCGCGCTGCCACTCGCGATAATTCGCCTGCTCGGGCAGGCGGCGATTGGCGCGCAGGTGGTCGAGCAGCTCGCCCAGGCTCGGCCGCTCGGCGAGGAAGTCCTCGTCGACCGGCCAGAGCTCGTGGAACGCCTTGTTGTGGATGACGACGCGCTTGTCGGCGTCGAACACGGCCACCGCCGTCGCCACCTTGTCGAGCGTCGCAGCCAGCGCCCGCTGCTGGCGTTCGCGCTCCTGGCGCGCCGTTTCGAGCTCGGTGACGTCGAGCGCGTAGCCGACGCTGCCCTCCTCGGCATTCGTCTCGTGCACCGCGTAGATGCGGCGCTCGTTGCCCTTCTTCACGGCGATGCGGCCGTTGCCGGTGCCGCGTTCGCGCCGCGCCGCGCCGAGCTCGCTCATCTGCGCTTCGGAGAACACCCCGCCGGTGGCGAGCGCGCGCATGTCGCTGGCGCCGGCGGCGGCGAGGCAGGCCCGGTTGGCGAAGCGCAGGTGCTGGTCGCGCCCGCGCATCCAGACCGCGACGGGCAGCGCCTCTATCGCCTCGCGCAGGGCCTTCACCTCGCGGTCGAGGCTCTTGTGGCGGTCGTGGAACTCCGCGAGCTGCGCCCGCTCGCCGGCGAGGTCGCGCACCCGCAGCACGGCGCGGCCGCCGACCGTGCGGCCGTCGATCTCGACATGGCCGCCGACGCGCGTGCGCGCCATGACGTTGAAGCCCTCGCCGCGCGTCCGCAGCTGGCCGACCAGGCGCTCCGCCTCCGCCGCCGCCTGCGGGATGAGCCACTTGCCGAAGGCGAGGACCTCGCTGCGTATCGCCGGCAGGTTGCCGATCCTGTCGGGCGTGAGGCGGATCTCCGGCTCCGATTTCGTGGAATCCCAGACGACGAGCACCTGGCTCTCGGCCTCGAGCAGCGCGTCAGCCCGGTCGGCCCGGGCCTTCGTCTCGCCGAGCGCCTCCTCGTGGGCTGCCCGCTCCTTGGCGAGCGCCCGCTTCGCGCGGACGAGCGCGATGGCCGCCATCACGGCGAAGAGCAGCGTGCCGAGAAACAGCGCGAGCGTCAGCATCTCGTCCTGCGCGCGGCCGGCGAACATGTCGCGCACCGGCTCCACGATCGTGCGGCGCAGCTCGGGCCCGTCTTGCGCGAAGGCTGGGGTGGCGGATGCGAGCAGCGCGGCGCATGACGCCGCCACTCCGGAAGCCGATGGTCGTGGCTTCGCGATCCTCATCCGCTCCCCTTTCAGCCGGGCACCTCGCCGCCGAGCGAGCCCTGTGCCCGACCTCAACCTCGAATCATGGGCAATCTACCCGCTTCGGGGCGGGCAGACCAACCAGATCGTGCGCCCGCCCCGCGAGATCAGTAGCGGTACTGCTCGGTCTTGAACGGACCGTCCTGCGTCACGCCGATATAGGCGGCCTGCTCGGGCGAAAGCTCCGTCAGCTTCACGCCCAGCTTCTCCAGATGGAGCGCCGCCACCTTCTCGTCCAGGCGCTTCGGCAGCACGTAGACCTTGTTCTCGTACTGGCCGTTGTTCTGCCACAGCTCGATCTGGGCGAGCGTCTGGTTCGTGAACGAGGCGGACATGACGAAGCTCGGATGGCCGGTCGCGTTGCCGAGATTCACGAGGCGGCCTTCCGACAGCAGGATCATCCGCTTGCCGTCGGGGAACTCGATCATGTCGACCTGCGGCTTGACGTTCGTCCACTTGAAGTTCTTCAGGCCCGCGACCTGGATCTCGTTGTCGAAGTGGCCGATGTTGCAGACGATCGCCATGTCCTTCATCGCCCGCATGTGGTCGACGGTGAGGACGTCCTTGTTGCCGGTGGCCGTGACGAAGATGTCGGCCGACGGCGCGGCGTCCTCCATCGTGGTGACGGCAAAGCCGTCCATCGCAGCCTGCAGGGCGCAGATCGGGTCGATCTCCGTGACGACGACGCGGGCGCCGGCGCCGCGCAGGCTCTGGGCCGAGCCCTTGCCGACGTCGCCGTAGCCCGCCACGACGGCGACCTTGCCCGCCATCATGACGTCGGTCGCGCGGCGGATGCCGTCGACGAGCGATTCGCGGCAGCCGTACTTGTTGTCGAACTTCGACTTCGTGACGCTGTCGTTCACGTTGATCGCCGGGAAGGGCAGCTCGCCCTTCTTCTGCATCTCGTAGAGGCGCAGCACGCCCGTCGTCGTCTCCTCGGAGACGCCCCGGATCGCGTCGCGCACCTTCGCGAACCAGCCGGGCGAGGACTGAAGGCGCCGCTTCATCACCTTCACGAGCGCCTCCTCCTCGTCGTTCGAGGGGGTCGGCATCTTCGAGGCGTCGGCCTCGACCTTCGCGCCGAGCAGGATGTACATCGTCGCGTCGCCGCCGTCGTCGAGGATCATGTTGGCCGTCTCGCCGTTCGGCCAGTCGAAGATCCGGTCGACATATTCCCAGTATTCCTCGAGCGTCTCGCCCTTCACGGCGAAGACCGGCGTGCCGGCGGCGGCGATCGCGGCGGCGGCGTGGTCCTGGGTCGAGAAGATGTTGCACGACGCCCAGCGCACGTCGGCGCCCAGCGCCTTCAGCGTCTCGATCAGCACGCCGGTCTGGATCGTCATGTGCAGGCAGCCGGCGATGCGCGCGCCCTTCAGCGGCTGCGAGGGCCCGTATTCCTCGCGCGTCGCCATGAGGCCCGGCATCTCGGTCTCGGCGATCTCGAGCTCCTTGCGGCCCCAGTCGGCCAGCGACAGGTCCTTGACTTTGCAATCGGTGGTCATCGTGTCCTCGTCGGTGAGTCGGTCTGAGGGCGCCCGCCCATATGATGATATCTTTATATCGCAATATCGCAGCGACAGCGCAGCTCTATATCAGGCGCGGCGCGGCTGCTCAATGCGGCATGGGAGGTAGGGGCGGCACGGCCTGGCCGGCGGCTATTCCTCGCCGAAGCGACCCTCGACGAGCTCCACGAGGGCGGCGAGCGCCTCTTCGCGCCCCTCGCCCCAGGCGGCGATCTCTATCTGCGAGCCGGGGCCGGCGCCGAGCGCCAGGAGGCCCATGATCGAGGTGCCGCCGACCGTCTGGGAATCGCGGGTGACGGTGACGGTGGCGGGGTAGGCCGTGGCGCACTTCACGAACTTCGCGGAGGCGCGCGCGTGCAGGCCGCGCCGGTTCATGATGCAGACGGTCCGCACCACGGGGTCGCTCGTTTCGTTCATTCTCAGGCGCTGCCGGTGAGGACTTCGCTCGCGACGGAAATGTACTTGCGGCCGGCGTCGCGGGCGGTGATCGCCGCGGCGGCGAGGTCGGAGTTCGTGCGCACGCTGGCGAGCTTGATCAGCATGGGCAGGTTCACGCCCGCCACCACCTCGACCCGCGCCGACTGCATCACCGAGATCGCGAGGTTCGAAGGCGTGCCGCCGAACATGTCGGTCAGGACGATCACGCCGTCGCCGCGGTCGACCTCGTCGATCGCCTGGACGATCTCCTCGCGGCGCTGCTCCATGTCGTCGTCGGGCCCGATCGAGACGGTGGCGAAGGCCTCCTGGACGCCCACGACATGCTCGAGCGCGGCGCGGAACTCCGCCGCGAGACGGCCGTGGGTTACGAGAACAAGACCGATCATGTGAGGGGCGTCGGCTCCGAGCGGCGGGCCTTCACGTCGCTCATGCCGCTTCCGCTGCTCTTTGTTGAATCGGGGCACATTATTGAGCGGCGCAATTTGACCTGTGTTGTTCGAATGATTCAAGTGACAGATACGTAAGGCGCCGAACTCGTGAACGGAAGGCAAATGCCGTAGCGTCATGCGTCCCGCGCCGGGCGGTGCGACAATCCGATCACTGGGCGCCTGTCGGCGGCGGCGCGGGGCCGTCTTCGAACGGCAGCGTCGCGCCCTCGCAGAGCGCGGTCATGATCGCGATCACGATGTCGGCATTGGCCGGATTGCGCGGATCGAGCGTCACGCGCGGCACGTCGACGCCGCAGACCGGGGTCCTGCAGGTTGCCGGTTCCGGCAGCCTCTCCGGGTCCGGCGAGAGGTCCACCACGAGCGCGAGCGGGGCGGCCTCCGCGAACGGGATGCGCCTCACGCCCGCGCCGCGGATCTCGATCAGCCCCCGCGTCGCCCGCGGCGGCCGAAGGACCACGACGCCGTCCTCGCCCACCGCCTCGGCGGCGTCGTCTGCGACGAGCCGCACCGGCAGATCTTCGCTGCCGCGGCCGATCAGCGACAAGGCGAGGCTCGACTTGCCGCAGCCCGATGGGCCGCGCAGGAGAACGCCGCCCGCGCCGATGAGGACGGCCGTGCCGGCGATCAGCGGCGTCTTCACGGCGTGATCGCCGGCAGGCGCACGACGAAGCGCGCACCCTCGACCTTCGGCACCGGGTCCTTCGACATCCGGTTCTCGGCGTAGATCCTGCCCTGGTGGGCCTCGACGATCTGCTTCGAGATCGACAGGCCGAGGCCGGAATGGCTGCCGAAGGTCTCGCGCTCGCCGCGATCGGTGTAGAAGCGCTCGAAGATGCGCGTGAGGTTGTCGGGCGGGATGCCGGGCCCCTCGTCCTCCACCGCGATCTCCACGGCGTTGCGCAACCGGCGTGCCTTCACCCGGACCTCGCCGCCTTCCGGCGAAAAGGAGCGGGCGTTGTCGATCAGGTTGTTGATCACCTGCCCGAGCCGCGTGTCGTGCCCGTTCACGTAGTAGGCGGTCTCGTCGTCGCTGTCGGCGACCTGCAGCACCACCTTCGCCGCGCCGGCCGGCCGCAGGTCGTTCGCCATCGCGACGACCGCCTCGAGGATCGTGCGCATCTCCACGGGCTCCGCGTCCGAGCGCGCGAGCTCCGCGTCGAGGCGCGAGGCGTCGGAGATGTCGCTGATCAGCCGGTCGATGCGCTGCAGGTCGTGCTGGATGATCGCGAGGAGCCGCTCGCGGTCCTCGGGCTTCTTGACGAGGGGCAGAGTGTCGATCGCGCTCCGGAGCGAGGTCAGCGGGTTCTTCAGCTCGTGCGCCACGTCGGCCGCGAAGGTCTCGATCGCGTCGATGCGGGCGTAGAGCGCCCGCGTCATTTCCCGCAGCGTGCGCGACAGGTGGCCGATCTCGTCGTGCCGGTCGGTGAAGTCAGGGATCTCCGCCCGCGCGCGCCGCCCGTAGCGCACCCGCTCCGCCGCCGCCGCGAGCCGGTGGACGGGCCCGGCGATCGTGCCGGCGAGGAGGATCGACAGGATGACCGTCACCGCCGCGGCGACGAGGAAGATGCGCAGGATGCCCATGCGCTCCGCCCGCACGATGGCGTCGATGTCGCCGCCCTGCGTCGACAGGAGAAGCGCGCCGAGCACCACCCGGAAGCGCTGGATCGGCACGGCGACCGAGACGATCATCTCGCCCCGCTCGTTCACCCTCACGAGGCTCGCCGGCGAGCCGTTCAGCGCGGCGTCGACCTCGGAATAGCCGCGGCCTTCCTGCGGCCCGAGCTCGCGGTAGCTCGGCAGATCGCCCCGCCGCAGCCATTTCTGCACCCCGTCCCAGGTCTGCGTGAAGAAGCCCGGCCCCTCCGCGTTCGGCGGCGGCAGCTCGTAGGACAGGATCTGCCCCCGCGACAGGATGTAGCGGGAATCGAGGAGCAGCGAGCCCTCGCGGTCGTAGATCCGCGCGCGCGTCCTCGTCGGCTGGATGAGCCGCCGCAGGATGCGGGCGATCTCCTCGGGATTGAGAGGAAACTCGAGCGCCCCCAGCTGCTCGCCGCTCGCGCTGAAGCTGTGGCGGGAGTCCGGGTCGAGGAACGTCTCCGGATCGACCTGCCGCGGGCTCGATTCCCGTGCGGTCGCGGCCTGCGCGAGCGCGTTGGCGATGATCTCGCCCTGCGTCAGCAGGCTTTCCACGCGCGCGTCGGTCAGCCCCTCGCGAAACTGGTTGAGGTAGAGGATCGCCGACACCATCGCGACGAGCCCCGCGAGGTTGATGATGGCGATGCGCCGCGTGAGGCTCGAGAAGACGTTGTCGGCGACGAAGCGGCCGAGCGCTCTCATCCGGCCGAGCCAGGGGCGCGGCGCGGCGACGCCTTCCTCGTCGTCGGCTTGGCTCGCCATCGGCCGGCGCTCAGCCTTCCTTGAAGCGGTATCCGACCCCGTAGAGCGTCTCGATCATGTCGAATGACGGGTCGACGGCCTTGAACTTCTTGCGCAACCGCTTGATGTGGCTGTCGATCGTGCGGTCGTCCACGTAGACCTGGTCGTCATAGGCCGCGTCCATGAGCGCGTTGCGGCTCTTCACGACGCCCGGTCGCTGCGCCAGCGCATGCAGGATCAGGAACTCCGTCACCGTCAGGACGACGTTCTCGCCGTTCCAGGTGCAGGTATGGCGCTCGGGGTCCATGACGAGGCTGCCGCGCTCGAGCACCCGCGTCGAATCGACCTTGCCGGCGGCCGGATCGCGCGCCGCCGCCCGCCTCAGGACGGCCTTCACGCGCTCCACGAGAAGGCGCTGCGAGAACGGCTTCCGGATGAAGTCGTCGGCGCCCATCTTCAGGCCGAACAGCTCGTCAATCTCCTCGTCCTTGGAGGTCAGGAAGATGACCGGCATCTCCGTGCGCTGGCGCAGGCGGCGAAGCAGCTCCATGCCGTCCATGCGCGGCATCTTGATGTCGAGAATCGCAAGATCCGGGGGCGTCTCGGCCAGCCCGTCGAGCGCGGAGGCGCCGTCGGTGTAGGTCTGGATCCGGTATCCTTCGGACTCCAGAAGCATCGAGACCGAGGTCAGGATATTGCGGTCGTCGTCGACGAGGGCGATCGTGGGCATAGGTCCGTTCGTTCTCTGGCGTCTGGCCGGTCCCGGCTCTAGCGGCAGGTCCGAGCAGGAATGTGGCGGCCGTCCCCCGCGTTCGCTGGAAACGGTCGACCACCATAGGATATGAGGTGTGCCGTGTCATTGGTGCATCAGTCAAGTCATTGGAGGTGAACGCGATGGACGCCGCGAAGGACGAGCTCTACGATCCGGTGCCGCCGATACGGCGGGTGATGCGGCTCGCCCGCACCGGCGGGCTGGCCACGCTGGGCCCGGACGGGCATCCCTTCGCGTCGCTCGTCACAGTCGCGACACTGCCTGCCGGCGAGCCGGTTCTCCTCCTCTCGGGCCTCGCCGTGCACACTCGGAACCTCGAGGCCGACCCGCGGGCGAGCCTTCTCCTCGTGGCGCCCGGCGGCGAGGGCGGCGATCCCCTGGCCGGTGCCCGCGTCACGGTCACCGGCCGCATCGTGCCTGCCGAGGACAAGGCGTTGGCGCGCGCAAGGTTCCTTGCCCGCCATCCCGAGGCGGAAGCCTATGCCGGCTTCGCCGACTTCGGCTTCTATCGCCTCGCCTGCGACAGCGCCCACCTCGTCGCGGGCTTCGGGCGCATCCACGCCGTTCCCGCCGGGGAGTTCCTCGTCCCCGACGGCTGCGCCGACCTTCAGGCGACGGAGGCGGGGGCGGTCGCGCACATGAACGAGGACCATCTCGACGCGCTGGAGCTCTACGCGACGCGTCTCCTGGGCGAGGAGCCTGGTCCGTGGCGGCTCTCCGGGCTCGACGCGCTCGGCCTCGACCTCGTCTGCGGCGTACGCTCGGCGCGGCTCGACTTCGAAGAGCCGCTGACGCGGCCGGCCGATCTGCGCCCGGTGCTGGTCCAGCTCGCGAAAGATGCGCGTGCACACGAGTGAATACGAAGTGACTGTTGCTCCCCTTCGTCCTCCTACCCTAGGTTGATGCGCGCCCCCGGGAGCGGCGCGCCGGGTGACGGCAGGCGCCCCATAAGAGCACAAGCAACAAGGACAAAGGCTGTGAAGGAAGAAGGAACGCGCAATCCAGCGCACGGCACGGACGAGTTCGGTCTGAAGGACCTGTCCGAGGTACGCTGGAACTGGGAGCAGGCGAAGCTCTTCGAGGCGTCGGTCGCCGACGGCGAGGCCGAGGTGACCGCCCATGGCTGCCTCGCCGCCATAACCGGCGCGCATACCGGGCGCTCGGCAAAGGACAAGTACATCGTCCGCGACGGGTTCACCGAAAACGAGATCTGGTGGGACAACAACCAGGCGATGACGCCCGAGGCCTTCGCCGCGCTCAAGGCCGACATGCTCGAGCATGCCCGGGGCATGCGGCTCTACGCGCAGGACCTCTACGGCGGCGCGGCCGCGCAGTCGCGCATCAATGTCCGCGTCTTCGCCGAGTACGCCTGGCACGCGCTCTTCATCCGCTACATGCTGCGCCGGCCGGAGTTCGGGGAGCTCTCGAGCTTCGTGCCCGAGATGACGATCCTCGACCTGCCGAGTTTCCGCGCCGACCCGAAGAAATATGGCTGCCGCAGCGAGACGGTGATCGCCGTCAACCTGAAGACGAAGGAGGTGCTCGTCGCCTCGACCTCCTATGCCGGCGAGATGAAGAAGTCGGTCTTCGGAACGTTGAACTACCTCCTGCCGCCGCAGGGCGTCATGCCCATGCACTGCTCGGCGAATGTCGGCGAGGCCGGCGACGTCGCGCTCTTCTTCGGCCTCTCCGGCACCGGCAAGACGACGCTCTCGGCCGATCCGGAGCGCACCCTCCTCGGCGACGACGAGCACGGCTGGAACGACGAGGGCGTCTTCAACTTCGAGGGCGGCTGCTACGCCAAGACGATCCGCCTGTCGCGCGAGGCCGAGCCCGAGATCTACGGCACGACGGAGAAGTTCGCGACGGTGTTCGAGAACGTCGTCCTCGACCCCGTGACCCGCGTGCCCGACTTCGACGACGGCAGCCTGACCGAGAACGCCCGCTGCGCCTACCCGATCGACTACATCCCGAACGCCGATCCGCGCGGGCTCGCCGGCCACCCGAAGAACATCATCATGCTCGCCGCCGACGCGTTCGGCGTGCTGCCGCCGATCGCGAGGCTCGACGAGGGCCAGGCGATGTACCACTTCCTGTCGGGCTACACCGCGAAGGTCGCCGGCACCGAGAAGGGGGTGACCGAGCCCGAGGCGACCTTCTCCACCTGCTTCGGCGCGCCCTTCATGCCGCGCCACCCCAGCGTCTACGGCAACCTCCTGCGCGCCAAGATCAGGCAGCACGGCACGAAGTGCTGGCTCGTCAACACGGGCTGGACGGGCGGCGCCTTCGGCCACGGCCACCGCATGCCGATCAAGGTCACGCGGGCCCTCCTCAAGGCGGCGCTGGACGGCTCGCTGAACGATGCCCCGATGCGCAGGGATCCCGTCTTCGGCTTCGAGGTGCCGACCGACGTGCCGGGCGTCGACACGAGGATCCTCGATCCGCGCTCGACCTGGAAGGATCCCGCCGCCTATGACAGCCAGGCACAGCGGCTCGCCTCGATGTTCCGCGACAACTTCGCGAAATTCGCCGACCATGTCGACCAGACGGTGCTCAGGGCCGCGCCCGTCCTGAAGGACGCGGCGGAGTAGGCGCTCGGTCCGACCGGTTTTGTGCTTCGGGCCGGCGGCGAAAGTCGCCGGCCCTACTCGTTGTGCGGCCGCTTGACCGGCGAAGGTATCTGACTAAAGTCAGCTAATGCTCGATCCCGTCTCCCGCATCCGCCGCTTCAACCGTGCCGTCACCTCCGAGGTCGGCGCGCTCGACACCGGATTTCTCGGCCGCGGCCGCCCGCTGGGTGTCGCCCGTGTCCTGAACGCGATCGGCCACGGGCGTGCCGATGTCGCCGATATCCGCGACTATCTCGGCCTCGATTCCGGTCTCATGAGCCGCTTCCTGCGCTCTCTCGAGGAGGAGGGCCTGGTCGAGACGGTGCCGCACGCGGCCGACGCACGCCGACGCGTGGCGCGGCTCACGCCGGCCGGCGAACGCGAGTTCGAAGCCTACGAAGCCCTTTCGAACGCCCGCGCCCAGGCGCTTCTCGCCCGCCATCCGAAGCCCGACGCGCTGCTCGCGGCGATGGATCTCGTGGCCTCCGCGCTCGGCCGCGACCGCGTCTCGGTCGTCGAGGCGGACCCCGCCTGTCCGGAGGCGCGCCACTGCCTCGGCGAGTATTACGCCGAGCTCGGCCGCCGCTTCGAAAGGGGCTTCGACGTCGCCCTGTCGCGCGATCCCGACGCCGCCGACATGCGCCGGCCGCGCGGCGCCTTCCTGATCGCGACCTCCGACGGCATCCCGATCGGCTGCGTCGGCCTCAAGGGCACGGGCGGGACCGCGGCGGAGATCAAGCGCCTGTGGGTGTCGCCCGCCGCGCGCGGCTTGAGGCTTGGCCGGCGTCTGATGGAGGCGGCCGAGGCGGCCGCGCGCGATCTCGCCGTCGAGGTGCTCCGCCTCGACTCCAACAGCGCGCTCGTCGAGGCGCTCGCGCTCTACCGTGCGACCGGCTGGAGCGAGATCGAGCGCTTCAACGACGATCCCTATCCCGACCTGTTCTTCGAGAAGCGCCTCTAGACCGCGTCGCCGCGCGCGGACGCCCCCCTGAACCGCCGCCCGCGTCCGTGATATCATCTCATCGGCCGGGGGCGGCAGAGTGAGTGGATGCCATGGACGCAGCGCATCTCGACGAGCAGGACGGCGACTTCGTCGCGTGGACGGAGCGTCAGTCGCGCATCCTTCGCGGCATTCCCGGCGGCACGATCGGGCTCGACACGGAGCGGCTGGCGGAGGAGGTGGCGGATTTGGGGCGTTCCGAGATCCGCGAGACCTCCTCGCTCCTGCGCCAGGTCCTCGTTCACCTGATCAAGCTGGCCGCCGAGCCCGATGCGGAGGCTGCCGCGCACTGGCTCGACGAGGTGCTGGCCTTCCAGGGGGATGCGGTTCTCGCCTGCTCGCCCGGCATCCGGAAGCGGATCGATCTCCCCACGATCTGGAGGCTTGCCTGCAATGGAGCGCGCCGGTCCCTGGAGGACCGGGGGATTGTCGTGACGGGACTGCCCGAGGCCTGCCCCTTCACGCTCGATGAGCTCCTGGAAGTTGAGTTCGATCCTCGAGCCGCGGCGGGCAGGCTCCCGTCCGGCCCGACCCGCCAAGCTCGAACCTGACCCTCAGCGTCCGGCGTATTCCTCGTCGCTGACGTGCTCCATCCAGTCGACCGTCTTGCCGTCGAGCGCCTCCTGCACGGCGATGTGGGTCATCGTGGCGTCCGGTCCCGCGCCGTGCCAGTGCTTCTCGCCCGGCGCGAACCAGACGACGTCGCCGGGGTGGATCTCCTCGACCGGCCCGCCCTCGCGCTGGACGAGGCCCCGCCCCTCGGTGACGTAGAGCGTCTGGCCGAGCGGATGCGTGTGCCACGCCGTGCGGGCCCCCGGCTCGAACGTCACCTTCGCGCCCGCCGCCCGCGCCGGCGCCTCGCAGGCGAAGAGCCGCTCGAACCTGACCTCGCCCGTGAACCACTCGGCCGGCCCCGGCCCGGCCTTCCGCTCGTCCGCCCGCGTGATCTCCATGCCGCTCTCCTCTTGTTGCCTCGTCGCCTCGTGCCCCCTCCGCGACGCTCGGAGGGCGCACGACCCTACTCCATCGCCGCCTTCGGCACCCGGTAGAGATGGCCCTCCGGGTCGTCGGTGACGAACCACAGGTCCCCGTCGGGCCCCCGCCGCACGTCGCGGATGCGGCCGAACTCCCCCTCGAGCATCCGCGTCTCCGCGAAGCCGCCCTCTCCGTCCGGCTCGAGCCGCACGAGCGTCATGCCGGCGAGGGCGCCGGCCCAGAACGTGCCCTCCGCGTCGATCGCGAGGCCCGAGGGCGCAATCGACGGCGTCCACACGTGCAGCGGGTCCGCCATGCCCGGCGCCTGCACCCCGATGCCGACGGGCGTGCCGTCATAGTTGATGCCGTGGGTGACGACCGGCCAGCCATAGTTGCGGCCGGGCTCGATCCGATTCACCTCGTCGCCGCCCTGCGGCCCGTGCTCGTGCGACCAGAGCTCGCCGGTGACGGGGTGGAAGGCGAGGCCCTGCGGGTTCCGGTGCCCGAAGCTCCAGATCTCGCGCCTGGCGCCCGGCACGTGCGCGAAGGGGTTGTCGAAGGGAGCCTCGCCGTCGGGATCGAGCCGCAGGATCTTGCCCCAGTGCTGGCCGAGGTCCTGGCTGCGCTCGGGGTCGAACTTGAAGCCGAGGCTCAGGAAGACGTGGCCGTCGGCCCCTTCCGCGAGCCGCCCGCCGAACTCGTCGAGCCCGTCGGCCATCGGCTCCGCGACGAAGATCTCCTCGCGGTCGATGAGCTCGTCGCCCTGAAGCCGCGCCCGCGACAGGATCACCGTGTTCGCCGGCTCCTCGCCGCGCACATGGGCGAGATAGACCGTGCCGCTCCTGGCGAAGTCGCGCGTCACCATCACGTCGAGGAGCCCGGCATGGTTCCCGGTCAAGACCTCGGGCACGCCGGCGATCTCGCGTCGCTCCCCGTCGGCCGAGACCCGCCACAGCCGGCCGGGCCGCGTGCCGACCAGCATCCCGCCCTCCGGCAGGAAGGCGATCGACCAGGGAAAGTCGAACGGCCCCGCGACCCTCTCGACCGCCCCGGCGGCGATGGCGGCGGCGGGCGCCTCCCGCGCCGGCCCCTCCGCGGCGGCGGCATCGGCGGCGGGAAGCGGGACGAGAAGCCCCAGGAGAAGGCCGATGGCGGCCGGGGTGATGAAGTGAGCCAAGGCGTCCTCTATATAGCCCGCGGCGGGAGCCTTCCGGCGCCCGCGCCCCGCTGGCGGCTCTACCTCCCGGACGGGCCGGCCGCAAGGCCCCCGCCCGGTGGGGCGTTTCGCCACCCGGCGCGCCCCGTACGATCCCGCTTGGCGCCCGTTCCGCCCGGTGTTAATTGCCTGACCCATGACAGATCTCGCCCATATCAGAAACTTCGCGATCATCGCGCATATCGACCACGGCAAGTCGACGCTGGCCGATCGTCTCATCCAGCTGTGCGAAGGCCTGACGGAGCGCGAGATGAAGGAGCAGGTGCTCGATTCGATGGACATCGAGCGCGAGCGCGGCATCACCATCAAGGCGCAGACCGTGCGGCTGAACTACACGGCCGCCGACGGCGAGAAATACGTCCTCAACCTCATCGACACGCCGGGCCACGTCGACTTCTCCTACGAGGTCAACCGGTCGCTGGCGGCCTGCGAGGGCTCGCTTCTCGTCGTCGACGCGAGCCAGGGCGTCGAGGCGCAGACGCTCGCCAACGTCTACCAGGCGATCGCCGTCGACCACGAGCTCGTCCCCGTGCTCAACAAGGTCGACCTGCCGGCCGCCGACGTCCCGCGCGTGAAGGCCCAGATCGAGGACGTGATCGGCCTCGACGCCTCCGACGCGATCGAGATCTCGGCGAAGACCGGCATGGGCGTCGCCGACGTGCTCGAGGCGATCGTCAAGCGCCTGCCGCCGCCGCAGGGCGACCGCGCCGCGCCGCTGAAGGCCCTCCTCGTCGATAGCTGGTACGACCCCTATCTCGGCGTCGTCGTCCTCGTGCGCGTCATCGACGGTGTCCTGAAGAAGGGCATGAAGATCCGCATGATGAAGGCGAAGGCGACCTACGACGTCGACAAGGTCGGCATCTTCACGCCGAAGCTCGTCGACTGGGGCGAGCTCGGGCCGGGCGAGCTCGGCTTCCTCACGGCCTCGATCAAGGAGGTCGCGGAGACGAACGTGGGCGACACGATCACCGAGGAGAAGCGCCAGACGGCCGAGGCGCTGCCGGGCTTCCGCCCCTCGATCCCCGTCGTCTTCTGCGGCATCTACCCGATCGACGCCGCCGACTTCGAGGATCTGCGCACGGCGATGGGCAAGCTGAGGCTCAACGATTCGAGCTTCACCTTCGAGATGGAGACCTCGGCCGCGCTCGGCTTCGGCTTCCGCTGCGGCTTCCTGGGGCTCCTGCATCTCGAAATCATCCAGGAGCGCCTCCACCGCGAGTTCGACCTCGACCTCATCGCGACGGCGCCGTCGGTCGTCTACGAGATCAAGCTCACGAAGGGCGAGACGATCGAGCTCCACAACCCCGCCGACATGCCGGAGCCGAACCATATCGAGGAGATCTCCGAGCCCTGGATCCGCGCGACGATCCTGACGCCCGACGACTATCTCGGCGCGATCCTGAAGCTCTGCGAGGAGCGGCGCGGCGAGCAGGTCGACCTCTCCTATGTCGGCAGCCGCGCCATGGTCGTCTACGACCTGCCGCTGAACGAGGTCGTCTTCGACTTCTACGACCGGCTGAAGTCGATCTCGAAGGGCTACGCCTCCTTCGACTACCAGATGACGGGCTACCGCGCGGGCGACCTCGTGAAGATGAGCGTCCTCGTCAACGGCGAGCCGGTCGACGCGCTCGCCATGCTCGTCCACCGCTCGAAGGCCGAGCCGCGCGGCCGGCTTCTCTGCGAGAAGCTGAAGGACCTGATCCCCCGCCACATGTTCAAGATCCCGATCCAGGCGGCGATCGGCGGCCGCGTCGTCGCCCGCGAGACGATCGCGGCCCTGCGCAAGGACGTCACCGCCAAGTGCTACGGCGGCGACGCCACCCGCAAGCGCAAGCTCCTCGAGAAGCAGAAAGAGGGCAAGAAGCGCATGCGCCAGTTCGGCAAGGTCGAGATCCCGCAGGAGGCGTTCATCGCGGCGCTGAAGATGGATGGGTAGGGGGGCTCGCGCTCTCGACTTGCTGTCAGGCTTGTGAGGCCTGCATCCTGAGCACCGGTTAGGTTCCCGGCGAGTGCCGGCGGGTAGGGTTGACGTGAAGGGACGCGCCGGTGCTTCCCGTGTCGCCCCTGGATCCTGAGACCCATGTTCAGGATGAAACGGAATATGCCGCAGCCTCTTCCCGTGTGCCACGGACGCCGACCATGCAGCCTGTGCACCTGAGCGAGGAACTAAGCAGCGCCGGCGTGTGCCCCTGCGCCCGCCACACGCACGGTGTCATCCTGAACTTGGTTCAGGATCCAGGGGCCGCTTGCTCGGCAGCAGCATCTTGATCACGCGCGGGCTGCACGCGACCATGCCCGCATGGAACAGAAATTCTGGGCCTATATCCTCACGAACAAGCGCAACGGCGCCCTCTATGTCGGGATGACGAGCGACCTCGTCCGCCGGATGGATCAGCACCGCTCCGGCGTCGTGCCGGGCTTCACGCGGCGATATGGCGTGAAGCGGCTCGTCCATGCCGAGCAGTTCTCCGACGTCTACGAGGCGCTGTACCGCGAGCGGCAGCTGAAGGCCTGGCGGCGCGCCTGGAAGATGCGGCTCATCGAGGAGGCGAACCCGCAGTGGCGGGACCTCGCGGAGGAGTTGTTCATCTGAGGCTGCAAGGCCGCAGGGCAGATGCTCCCCGTGTCGCCCCTGGATCCTGAACCGAGTTCAGGATCCAGGGGCTGCTTGCTCCGGGGCCGGCAACCGCATACGGAAGCGTGAACAAGTACCGGCGCCGGCCGGCCAATTCCAAAGCCGCGTCAGCACGTTGCCGGCCATCCGCCCGCGATCGTGGTCACACTCCTGCGCCCTCCCGTATAATCCCCCTACTCCGTCCCACTTCGAGGGGCGTGTCCGGAACGTCGGGAGGCGCGGGGCGGGGTGCGGTGGCCTTTGGATGTCCGGGTGTGACGTTCCGGCGCTGGAGGCGGCTCAAGTCGGCCATCCCGGCCCATAAGGCCATGGGTCACTGACGGGACTTTGCGCGTTGCCTTACGGCTCCAGGTCCACCTGAAATGGGGACTTCGGACACCGCGGACCTGGCGGACGAATCGCGGCCCGTCGCAGCGGAGGATAACAAGAGTCTAGCCTCCGGGGGTGCGCCGAAGCAGGCCTAGAAACACCGCGTGCGGGACGCCGAGGATATCGGACGGTTTCGCGGTTGGACTACTCCTGCGTGTCAAAAATCATCGCACGCAGGGCCGTGGGGCCGGACAGCCCCGGCGTCCCGCACGCCCTCGAGCCAGGCTCGCCTGGACCGTCGGGGAGTGCACCGGACTGCAGCATGCCTCCGGGGCCGGGTCTCTCGACCCACCGGCCCGCGGGGCGCGTCCGCGCGTCCGGAGGTGGGCGCGCCGCTCCTCAGACGCGCGGCGGCCGGGGGCGGTAGCGCGGCAGGGACCAGTCCCAGCGGATCGCGGCGAAGCGGATCGCGAGCGCCGCGAGGAAGCCCGCCGTCAGGCCCGCCTCGCGGGACGCCCCGGCGAGCGAGAGCAGGACGAACAGGGCGGCCCCGACGAGCGCCGCGGTGGCGTAGATCTCGCGGCGCAGGATGACCGGCGTCTCGCCGCCGAGCACGTCGCGGATCATGCCGCCGAAGGTCGCGGTGATCACGCCCATCGCGACGGCGACGCTCGGCGCGGTGCCCGACAGGAGCGCCCGCTCGGCGCCGGCGACCGCGAAGAGCGCCATGCCCACCGCGTCGAGCCACAGGAGCGCCCGGTAGCGCGACGCCGGGATGTGGGCGAGGAAGAAGGCCGCGAAGGCGACGCAGACGCAGGTCAGGAGATAGGCCGGCTCTGCGACCCAGAAGACCGGCAGGCGCCCGAGCAGCATGTCGCGCACGCTGCCGCCGCCGATGCCGGTGACCGTGCCGAGAAGCACGAAGCCCACCGCGTCCATCTGCTTGCGCGAGGCGACGAGCGCGCCGGTGACGGTGAAGACGACGATGCCGAACCAGTCGAGCATCGCCGCGAGCGTGTCGAACATCGGATGTCCGTCCTCCGGGGATCACGGCGCGGGCGGGACGATGGCCCGCCCCCGCGCCACTCTCTCAGCCGATCACGACGATCGTCGAGCCCGGCCGCACGCGGGCGTGGAGGTCGATCACGTCCTGGTGCACGAGGCGCACGCAGCCCGACGAGACCGCGCTGCCGATCGACCACGCCTCACCCGTGCCGTGGATGCGGTAGAGCGTGTCGCGGTTGCCCTGATGGATGTAGAGCGCGCGCGCGCCGAGCGGGTTCTCGATGCCGGGCGGCTGGCCGTGGCGCCACTTCTCGAGCTCCGGCTGGCGCTCGATCATCGCGGCGGGCGGCGTCCATTTCGGCCATTCGCGCTTGTAGGCGATGTGCGCGCGGCCCGACCAGTCGAAACCCGCCCGGCCGATGCCGACTCCGTAGCGGGTCGCCGTGCCGCCCTCCTCGACGTGGTAGAGGTAGCGGTTCGGCGTGTCGACGATCACGGTGCCGGGCTTCTCGTCCGTCTGGTAGTCGACCACCTCGCGGTAGTAGCGCGGGTCGAGCTCGCTCAGGTCGACGGCCGGCACCGGGAACTCCTCCTCCGGCATCGCGCGATACATCATCAGCGCGTGGGCCGGAAAGGTCGGGGCCGGGGGCGCCGGCGGCGTCTGCGAGACCGGCGGCATGGTGGCGCAGCCGGCGGCGGAGAGGGCAAGCATGCTGCCTATGCCGCCCAGAAAAAGCCGGCGGCTGGGGTGAGTGAGGGTTTCGGTCATCTTGTCGTCTTCGTTCTTGGGTGGCGAAGGTCTCGCGAGAGCACGCGAGGGAAGATCCGTCGCCCCGTGTCGACTTCGGGATCTGCCGCGGCTGCGGCTGGTGGAGGGGACGGGCAACGGCCGGCAGAAGGCCGGCGCCGCGCGCGCCGCCTTCCCTTCATGGAAGGGGAGGCTGGTCGGGCAGTTCTCAGATCGGCTGCATGGGTGGCCTCCAGAGGTTCGCGTCGCATGCGTGCCGCGCATGTCTGCCCCCTCTGTCATTGGCCTGAGAGCTTCGCGGGGCCTCCTGCCGGAAGCGCCGCTTACACCGTCGGCGGAGGCTCGCGCCCCACTTTTCAGAGTGTCGTGTCGACGAAGCGGTCCTGTTGCCTGAGAGTTTCCGGGGCGGTTGCTCCTTCGGCGGCCGGCGATGCCGGCTCTCTCCCGTTCGTCGGGCCTCTACATCGGAGGGGTTTGCGGCAAGTTTGTGGGCTCGCTCCGCAGGGCGGACCCGCGCCCTCGCGGATGTGGCGGGAAGGCCACAGGCCTCGTCGCCTCCAGCGGGGAGACCGGCCGAAACACGCTGTTTCCAAACGCCTTCAACCCTGCTATAGGGCACAGCAGCGCCGGTTCCGGGCGATGTCGGGCGGCTTTGCGGTTGGCAACACGCTCCGCACACCCCATATCCCCGTCCATGGCGCACATTAACGTGCGCGTCCCCGAGGGGATGCCGCACACGGGCCGCGTAGCGGACGCGCCTTCGTCTTCCGAAGGCCAGCGTCAGCCCGTCACGCCAGTCAATCGCACCGACAGCCCAGGCCGCGCGGGGTGTCCACCACCCATTCGCGCGCCCGGATTCCATCCGGCGCACATGCGACGGTGCGAAGCCTTTGCGCTCGCGCCGCCAATCCGAAAGACATGAAGACTTTGACCCTGTTTTCCGAACTCGGGCTCCTCGAGCCCATCCAGAAGGCCCTCACCGAGGCGAATTACGAGACCCCGACGCCGATCCAGGCGCAGGCGATCCCGCACCTCCTTGAGGGCCGCGACCTGATCGGCATCGCCCAGACGGGCACCGGCAAGACCGCCGCCTTCTCGCTGCCGATCCTCCACCGGCTCTTCGCCGGCGCCGAGAAGCGCCACCCCGTGCCGCGGCGCTGCCGCGTCCTCATCCTGTCGCCGACGCGCGAGCTCGCCGCCCAGATCCTCGAGAGCATCGAGACCTACGGCAAGCACCTGAAGCCCACCACGGCGCTCGTCATGGGTGGCGTGTCGGCCAACCGCCAGATCAAGGCGCTCCAGCGCGGCGTCGACGTGCTCGTCGCCACGCCCGGCCGCCTCGCCGACCTGATGGCCCAGAACGCGGTCAATATCGACCGGGTCGAGATGTTCGTCCTCGACGAGGCCGACCGCATGCTCGACATGGGCTTCCTGCCGGAGATCCGCCGTATCGTGGCGCATCTGCCGAAGGAGAGGCAGTCGCTGTTCTTCTCCGCGACCATGCCGAAGCCGATCGCGGATCTCGCGAACACGCTCCTGAAGGATCCCGTCCAAGTCGCCGTGACGCCCGTCGCGCGCACCGCCGACCGGATCGCGCAGCGTGTCGTGCACGTGCAGAAGGCGGAGAAGACGAAGCTCCTCGCCCAGATGCTGAAGAAGGAGCCGATCGACCGGGCGCTCATCTTCACCCGCACGAAGCACGGCGCCGACAAGCTCGTGCGCGTGCTCGCGAAGGATGGCGTCGAGGCGCAGGCGATCCACGGCAACAAGTCGCAGAACCAGCGCGAGCGCGTGCTCGGCGCCTTCCGCGACGGCTCGCTGCGGGCGCTCGTCGCGACCGACATCGCCGCGCGCGGCATCGACGTGCAGGGCGTGAGCCACGTCTTCAACTACGACCTGCCGAACGAGCCGGAGAGCTACGTCCACCGCATCGGCCGCACGGCCCGTGCGGGGGCCGACGGCTGTGCGGTGTCGTTCTGCGACGCCGAGGAGCGGCCCTATCTGAAGTCGATCGAGAAGCTGATCGGCCTGCGGATCCCCGTCGAGGGCGAAACGCCCGCCGAGGCGGTCGCGGCCGCGCCGGCGAGGTCCGCCGGCGGCGCGCCGAAGGGCGGCTCGACCGGGGCTCGCGGCAGCGCCGAGGCGCCCGCGAAGAAGCGCCGGCCGCGCCGTCGCAAGCCCGCCGGCGGCGCCGCGCGCTTCACGCCGGCCGAGGCGGTGCACGACATTTCCAAGGTTCCCTTCGTGGCCGCGGCGCCCCGCGCCGGCCGCAGCTGAAATCGTCAACGGTAGAAGGAGAATTCGCCCATGGCGAAGGAAGAGATGCTCGAATTCGACGGCACGGTCACGGAGATGCTGCCCGACGGCAATTTCCGCGTGAAGCTCGACAACGACCACGAGGTTCTGGCCTACACGGCCGGCAAGATGCGCAAGTTCCGCATCCGCACGCTCGTCGGCGACCGGGTGGTCGTCGAGATGTCGCCCTACGATCTCGATCGCGGCCGCATCAACTACCGCCACAAGACCGGCGGCCCGGCTCCGGCCGGTGGCGGCCAGCGCCGCGGTGGCGGCAGCGGCAAGCGCCGCTGAGCGCCCTGCCGGGCCGGGGCGCATTGCCGCCCCGCCCCGCCGCCCCTTCCCCTCCGGCCACGAGGGCTTGCCAAGCCCCCGCGGGCCCGCCACCCTTCCTCCGCGCCTGAGCGCTTCAAGGCAAGGAGAGGTGACGCGATGCTCACGCCAGTCTGGGGCCTGCCCGAGGGAACGGTCGGCTTCGAAGCCGCCGGCCACATCACCCACGACGACTACAAGGAGCGGCTGATACCAGCCCTCGAGGCAGCCCTCGAGGAGCACGGCAAGGTCCGCTTCCTCTTCGTGCTGGGGAAGAAGTTCGAGGGATACGATCCCACCGCGATGTTCGACGATTCGATGTTCGGCATCCGCCACATCAACGATTTCGACCGTATCGCCGTCGTCACCGACAACCAGATGATCGCCGGCATGATCCAGACGATGGGCCCGATGCTGCCGAGCGAGACGAAGGTGTTCCCCGTCGCCCAGCTCGACCGCGCGAAGGCCTGGCTCGGCGACTGACGCCCGTTCAGGCGCCGCGCGCTCCCGATTCGGTTTTCTGAGAAGGGCCGCGCCCCGCCCGGGGTCCGCGGCCTTTCCTCGTCGTGCCTTCGGCAGGATCGCCACCGTCCGGCTTGACATGTAAAACGATCACTTTACATGTCGTCTCATGAGCACGCGCACGGACATCATCGCCGCCGCCGAGAAGGCCTTCGACGGCGGCGGTTTCCACGGCACCGGCATGGACGCCCTCGTGAGGGCGGCGGGCGTCTCGAGCCGCACCCTCTACAAGCATGTCGGCTCGAAGGACGAGCTCGCCCTGTCGGTCCTGAAGGCGCGCCAGGAGCGCTTCGAGCAGGCTGTCGACGGCGACGGGGTGGACGGTCTCTTCACGGGCTTGCAGCGCTGGATCGACCGTGAGGGCGCCAATGGCTGCCTGTTCCTGCGAGCGCACGGCGAGTACCGCTCGCGGCATCCGGCGTTCGCAGCTCTTGTTCGGGAGCACAAGGACGCCTTCGCGCGGGAGATCGCCCGCCGCGTCGAACAGGAGCTCGGCCGGCCGGACGAGGCGCTGGCGGCGGAGATCGAGATCCTTTTCGAGGGCGCCACGGCGGCCGCCGTCTACCGGGGAGCGGCTGCGGCGGTCGAGTCGGCGCGACGGGCCGCGCGCGCTCTCCTCGCCGCGGGACGGGCGGCGTCGTGAGCGCCGTCTACCGCCTCACCTGGTCGGGCTTCGCCCTGATCGCAGTGACCTACGGCCTCGCGCGCTTCGCGTACGGGCTCTTCCTCCCGGAGATGTCGCAGGAGCTCGGTCTCGGCCGCGTCGTCTCAGGCTTCATCGGCGGCGGCGTCTTTCTCGGCTACTGCGTCGCGATCGTCGCCGCTGCCGTGGCGACGGAGCGTCTGGGCCCGCGAGTCGTGGCCGTCGCCGCGGGGGGCGTGGCCACCCTGGGTCTCCTGGGGATCTCCTTCGCGCCGAACGCAGGTGTGCTCGCCGCCTGCGTCCTCGTCGCGGGCCTCAGCACCGGCCTCTCCTCCCCGCCGCTCGCCGCGGCGATCTCGACGGCGGTGCCGGGCGCCCGACGGGCGGCGGCGAACACGATCGTCAACGCCGGCGCGGGCGCCGGAATCGCTTTGTCAGGTCCCGCCGCGATCCTGATCGGCGCGGCATGGCGCGATGCCTATCTGGGCTTCGCCGCCGTGGCGGCCCTGTCGACGGTCGCGTCCTTCCTCTTCACCCCGTCCCGCCCCGGCGCCGGGCCTGTCGGGGGCGCCTTCGACTGGAGACCGTTCCTGCGCCCGGAGATGCGCGCGCTGGTCGCCGCGTCCTTCCTCACGGGCGCGGCCAGCACGGCCGGCTGGACCTTCGGCGCGGATCTCCTGGCGAGCGCCTCGTGGGGGCGGCAGGAGGTCGCCGCCTTCTGGACCGTCATCGGTGTCGCAGGCCTCGTCGGAGCCTGGGCGGGACGCCTCAGCGAGCGGTTCGGGCTCGACCTCGTGCACCGGGCGATGCTGGCGGGACTGGCCGCCGCGATCGCTCTCGTGGGCGCCGGAATGCTCCATCCGCCGATCGCGGTGATCGGCGGCGCGCTCTTCGGCATCGCCTACATCACGCTGACGGGCGTCTATCTCCTGTGGGGGGTGGAGGCGATGGCGGAACGGCCGGCCAGCGGCCTCGGTGTCGCCTTCCTGATGATCGCGGTGGGGCAGACCGTGGGTGCACCGGTCTTCGGCGCGCTCCTCCAGGGAGGTGGGCCCACGGTTGCCATGCCGGCCTTCGCGGGGCTGGCCCTCCTGGCGCTTCCCCTGCGGCGTGGCCCGAAGCGCCTCGCGCCGCCGGTTCCCGGCGCTTCGGCCTCCGGCTGATCACTGGCACAGGCGGTAGCCGTTCTTGCGCTGCCGCAGGTCGAGATGGAGGTGGTTTCGGTGGGCCAGGTCGGTGCCGGGGCCGAGAACGGTGGTGAAGCGCTCGCACGCCGCGGCGCGGATCTCCTTCTGGAACGCGGCCCGTTTCGGGTTACCGTCGTCCGCGCGCAGCTTCACCTGGACGGCCTTCTCGTCGAAGACGAGCGTCCCGACATCGGCCGCGTTGCCGAAGGCGTGTTCGCTCAGCCGGGCGCCGCGGCGGCCGTTTCGGCCGCGGCAGACATACGACCCGCCGATCATCACGCCCGTCGGCGCCATGTCGAGATGGCGTTCCGCGGCGGGGATGACGTCGTCGCGCAACCATAACGTCAGTGCCTCCGCGGTGCGGCAGTTCAGCGTCGCCGCCGGCACGAGCTCAAGGCCTGCCGCCTCCGCGAGCCGAACCCCGCGAGACAGGCCGCAGCGCCCCTCCTTCAGCGTCTCGACCTCCTCCCATTCCGCGGCGAGCGCCGCCAATCGGGCGCGGCAGGCGGTCTCCTCGGCCGGGTCCGTCGTGTCCACGACCAGCGGCCGTCGCGTGCTCGGCTCCTCGGCGCTTTCCTCACCGGCATTCTCCGACTGCCGGGTGTCCTCCAGTTCCGCTGGTGGGGCCGGAGGCGTCGGCACCGTCTCGGCTTCGGTCCCGGCCTCCGTGGCCGCCTTATCCTCATCCGCCTCGGCGGGCCTCTCCGGCGGAGCCGGAACGACAGCCTCCTCGCCCTGTGCCGCCGCGTCGGCTGGCTTCTCTCGCGGTGCCGGGAGGGCTTGCTCTTCGTCGATCCCGGGCGGATCCGGCGGGTCTGGCGGAAGGGGCGCCTGCGCCGCGAGCGTCAGCGCCGCGAGCAGGAGGAACGGCCGCCTCACTTGACGAACTCCACCGTCGCACCGACCTCCACGAGCTCGGCCAGCTCCTCGACGTCCCAGTTCGTCAGCCTGACGCAGCCATGCGAGAACGTCTTGTCGATCTCGGCGGGCTCGGCCGTCCCGTGAATGCCGTACGTGTCCTTCGAGAGGTCGATCCACCTCGTCCCGACGGGGTTGTTGGGGCCGGGCGGGAGCTCTAGGGGCTCGTCGTTGTCGCCCTGCTGGAAGTTCTCGTCCGGCCGATAGTAATAGACCGGATCCGGGGCGATCGCCGTCACCTCGAACGTGCCAGAGGGGCTCGGCGTGTCGCGGCTGCCGATCGTCGCGGGGTAGGCGACGACGAGGTTGCCGTCGGCGTCGAAGGCCGAGAGCTTGGCCGCGCTGCGGTCGGCCACGATCCGCACCACCCTGTCCGCCGGCGGCGCACCCGCGGGGTCGGCGACGAGGATCCGCTCGCCCGCCCTGTCGAAGGCCGCGCCCGGATTCAGCGCCTTCAGAAGGTCGACATCCATGTGGAAGCGCTCGGAGAGCATCTCGGTCGGGCTTTCCCAGCCCAGCCTGTCGAGCGCGGCGAGCTCGGCATAGTCTTCCGGTAACGGCTCGAACGGATGCTCGAGATCCTCCCCTGTGATCTCGTAGATCTGCGTCGTCGGCGATGCATCGGAGCTCAGGGCCTCCCAGGTATCGGGGTCGAGCACGCCGTCGACCGGAAATCCGTTCAGCTCCTCGAACACCCTCAGCGCCTTCGCAGTGTTCTCGCCGCCATAGCCGTCAATGACCCCCGGCGAGGCGTGGGCGCGGTCGAGCAGGATCTGAAGCTTCATGCCGATCAGGCTCTGCCCTTCCGGCAGGCCCCGATCCTCGGCATAGGCGACGAGTCCGATGAGTGTCTGCCGCGTCTCCAGCGACTCCCCGACAATCGTCTCCGGTCCCTCGGCGGGCGCCGGCGCGTCGTACTCCTGCGCGTGCGCGAGCCCGGTGCAGAGGGCGAGCGCGGTGAACGTCCTGAGCAGAACTGTCGAGGTCGGCTGTGCCATCTGGGTCCCGTCGTGGTGCATCGCCAGAAAGCCCCGGCGGCTCCGTGCGGTTCCCGCCCTCCCGGAACCGGCGATTTCCGCGCGCCGTTCCAAAGACAAAGGTCTGGAGGAGACGATGGAACAAGGTACCCAATTTCGTGTGCTCTCGCCCGACGGAGGGGGGCTCATCCCGTCCGACCGGGTGCAGGGGACGGAGGTCTTCCGCTCGGGCGGGGAGCATATCGGACACATCGACCGGCTGATGATCGACAAGGAAACCGGCCGCGTCGCCTATGCGGTTCTGGCCTTCGGCGGCTTCCTGGGCGTCGGCGAGCGCCACTGCCCGGTGCCCTGGTCGCTCCTGCGCTACAGCGACGAGCTCGGCGGCTACGAGATCAACGTCGCCGACGAGCAGCTGCGCGGGGCGCCGGCGATCGAGCCGTCGGAGAAGAGCTGGACGAGCCGCGAGCGCGACCAGCACATTCACGAGCACTTCAACGTCCCCGGGTACTGGGTCTGACGAGACGTGTTCACGCGGGCGTGAGGAACCTTCCGCGGCAGCGGAGGGTTCAGGGGGAGATGTCGGGCAGCGTACGGTGGCCCGGCCAGAAGAGAGGCAACGACAATGCTTGAATGGGCCCTGGTATTCCTCGTGATCGCCATCATCGCCGGCGCTCTCGGCTTCACCGGCATCGCCCGGGGGGCGGCGAGCATCGCGAAGATCCTGTTCTTCGTGTTCCTGGTGATCTTCGTGCTGATTCTGATCTTCGGCGGGTTGGCCGGAGGCGCCCTCTTCGGATAGACGGTCGCGATTCCACCGCCTCCGGTCGGGCGCCGGAGGCGGTCTCGCGGCCCCTCCATGGGAAGGATCGCCCGCTCCGGCTTGCCGCATCCGTTCAGGACGCTAGGATCGGCCGAAAGAGGAGGCGAGGCCGACCCTTGGCCAAGACGATCAGCATCATCCTGGGCCTCGCCATGGTGGCCCATCTCATACGGCCGCTCGGGCTGCCCGGCCTCAAGAGACGCAAGGACGCCTGGCGCATCGCGGTGTTCGCCCTCGCGCTGATGATCGTGACGGTCAGCCTGAGGCCCGACTGAAAGCCCGGCCGCGCGGCTCTTTCAGAAGCCGCCGGCGAATTGCCTGCGCTTGCCACGACGCGGGGCTGGAGGCTCCTTGGGCAGCTCCACCTCGGGCATGGAGGCCTGCCGGCCCGTCTCGGTGAAGCGTTGCCACACGGCGTGGTGCGAGATCAGGAACATCGAGGCGCCGCTCTTTCCCATCGCCTGCACGGAAGCGAGGCTCGGCGGCACGTCGAGGCTCGTCGGCCGGAAGCTGCACTTGCCGTTGCCGGTGTAGGACGTGCCCCCGGTCTCGAAGGCGATCGCCACCTCGACGTCGAGGTTCTCGTGGCTGATTTCGGAGAAATCCAGCTTGACCCCGTGAGCGTGGACTTCGACGGCCGCCTTGCAGGCTTCGACCAGACGATCGTCCGCGTGTGAAGGTCCCGTTGCGAGCAGCGCCGGAGCCAGCGCGATGAGCGCAAACTTCATCTTCATAGGTAGAAAACTCAGTGACATTCCCCCGTCCCACCAAGTTGGTTCGACCACGGAGCCGTCGCCTCTCGCCGCGGTCCCCCTCAGACTGCGCGGCGAATTCTTAGCAGAACGTTAACCATGGCCACCCTTTAGGCTGCCCAGATTTTGGGCCGAAATGCGCACTCGCGCAAATGTTCCGGCACGGTATGGGACAAACTCGGCGAAACGTTGCCCAGAGGTGACAGCTTGTGTGGCGGAGGAGCGGCCGCGACCGGAAATGCTGGAAAAAGCGCCGTTTTCGAGGCAGAACGCGCCGGCAAATGCCGACACCATCACTGTCGCGCAAACGCCACAGTGACGACATTATGTCTGTGCGTCCCAAACGACGCGTCAGAAGAGGGCGGTCCGGGTCACTCTTCGCCGCCCCACGGGCCTCCGTCCGGCATGATGCCGCCGGATGTCCCATCGGGGTTCGCGAAGGGCGCGCCACCGTTGGCGGCCGCCTCGCGTTCGTGGCGGAGCGCCCAGTGGACGCTCGGGAAGGCGAGGTCGGGCCACGGGATGGCTTCCCAGGCGAACACCTCGACCTCCCGGCTCTCGGGGCCCGGTGCATAGTCGCTCGCAAGCCTCGCGCGGTAGATGAGCTGCACCTGGGACAGCCGCGGGATCGAGTAGACCGCGAGGAGCGCGTCGATCGCGATCTCCGCACATGCCTCCTCCTGCGCCTCCCGCCTCGCCCCGTCCTCGGGCGTCTCATGCTGCTCGAGATAGCCCGCGGGCAACGTCCAGTAGCCCGAGCGCGGCTCGATCGCCCGTCGGCACATCAGGATCCCGCCATCGGCCCTGACCACGGATCCCACGACGATCTTCGGGTTCTGGTAGTTGATGAAGCCGCAGCGCCGGCACACCGCGCGGGTGACGCTGTCGCCTTCGGGGACCAGGTGTTCGAAGTCCGGGAGATCCGCGCTCATGGTCAGGAGGATGCCCGACGCTTCTCGCGCTTGGCAATCCCGGGACGCTAGCGCCTGAGCCGCTCCAGCGCGAGGCACACGAGCCCTGCCGCGAGCCCCCAGAACGCCGCTCCGATGCCGAAGAACGCGATGCCCGATGCGGTGGCCGCAAACGCCACGACGGCGGGAAACCGGTCCTCCGCCGCGCCGAGGGCGGTGGCGAGGGCACCCGTCAGCGGGGTCACGAGGGCAAGCCCCGCCACCGTGGCGACGAGCTCCGTCGGCATCGCGGCGAGGAGCGCGGCCAGAGAGGCGCCGAACGCCGCCAGCACGATGTAGCAGCCGGCATAGGCGAGGCCGACATGCCAGCGCTTCGCGGGATCTGGATGGGTGTCGGGGCCGGTGCAGATGGCGGCCGTGATGGCCGCGAGGTTGACCGTGTGCGCGCCGAGCGGCGCCACGAGGAGAGAGGCCGCGCCCGTGACGCCGAGGATCGACCGCGCCGGGACGCGGTAGCCCGAGGCCTTCAGCACCGCGAAGCCCGGCAGGTTCTGCGAGGCCATGGTCACGAGGTAGAGCGGAAGGCCGAGGCCGAAGAGAACGCCCGCGTCGAAGCTCGGCGCGACGAGGGTGAGGCGGGAGAGGTGGAAGTCGGCCGCGGTGAGGTCGGCGAGGCCGAGGCCGCACGCGAGCGCCAGGCCGCCGGCGAGGACGGCGAGCACGGCCAGGTCCGCCCGCACGATCCGCACGGCGAGGTAGAGGGCGAAGAGCGGGAGGACGAGGCCCGGCAGCGCGGTGGCCGACTGGAAGGCCGACGCCACGAATCCGAAGAGGACGTCGGCCAGCATGGCCGCGGCGATCAAGGCGGGGATGCGCTCGATCGTCCGGCCGACCGGCCCCACGAGCGCCGTCAGGAGGACGAGGCCCGACGCCATCATGAAGGCCCCCACGGCCTCCGCCATCGTCGCCGCCCCGGCGGCCGTGCCGATCAGCGCGGCGCCCGGCGTCGACCAGGCCGTGATGATCGGGATGCGGTGGCGCAGGCTGAGGATGCCGCTCGTTCCGGCGATCGCGAGGCAGATCGCGGCGACCCAGGAGGAGGTCTCGCCGTCGCTCGCGCCGAGGCTCTGTGCCGCCGCGACGATGAGCGCCAGCGTTCCGCCGAAGCCGACCAGAGAGGCGACGAGCGCCGACGCGATCACCGAAAGCCGCACCACCATCCTCCTCGCAGGGTCGTGTCGCGGCTTATCAGGCGGTTCAGCTTGCGGAAAGCGCCTTCTCGATCTCGGGCATCAGGCGCTGCTCCAGCGACTGCGGGGTCAGCGGGCCGACATGCTTGTAGGTGATCCGCCCCCGGCCGTCGACGACGAAGGTCTCGGGGACGCCGTAGACCCCCCAGTCGATCCCGACGCGACCATTGCCGTCGACTCCCACGGCGTCGAAGGGGTTGCCGAGCTGGCCGAGGAAGCGGCGCGCGTTCTCGGGCCTGTCCTTGTAGTTCAGGCCATAGACGCGGAAGCGGCCGTCCTCCGCGAGCTGCGCGACGATCGGGTGCTCGTCGCGGCACGGCACGCACCACGAGGCCCAGACATTGACGATGCTCACCTCTCCCTGCCTGAGATCTGCCGACGAGAAGCCCGGCACGGGCCCCCCGGGGCCGCTGAGGCCGGGAAGGGCGGCGAGCTCGAACTGCGGCACCTCGTTGCCGATCAGGGCGGAGGGGATGACGGATGGGTCTCCGGAGTAGAGCCTCACGTAGAAGAGGCCCGCCAGCCCGAGGAAGACGGCGAGCGGGGCGATCAGCGCGACGCGGAGGATCCAGCGGCGTCCGCCTGTCTGGCTGCGTTCGGTCGTGTCGGTCATGGCGTCAGTCTCGGCCGCCGCGGGGGCGATCGCCGAGTTCCTCCAGCGCCTGGCGCTGCGCGGCGCCGTCGAGGCGAACCCAGGCGATCAGCCCGACGACGATGAGGGCTGTCGCCGAATAGGCGGCGACGACGAATCCCATGTGGCTCATGATGCAGTGGCCTCCGCAAGGCTGAGCTGGCTCGCCGTACGCACGCGCAGGGCCCGCACCCTGCGGCGCATGATCTCGTTGCGCATGGCGGCGACGTGCAGCGCGAGGAAGAGAAGGGTGAAGCCCAGCGCCATGATCAGGAGCGGCACGAGCATCGACATGTCGATCGTCGGTCCGTCGAGCCGGAACACGCTGGCCGGCTGGTGGAGCGTGTTCCACCAGTCGACGGAGAACTTGATGATCGGCACGTTGATGAAGCCCACGAGCGCGAGGATCGCGCCCGGCCGCGCCGCCCGCGCCGGATCGTCGAAGGCCCGCCACAGCGCCATCAGGCCGAGATAGAGCAGGAAGAGGACGAGGACGGAGGTCAGCCGCGCGTCCCAGACCCACCACGTGCCCCACATCGGCTTGCCCCACAGCGACCCCGTCAGGAGCGCGAGGAAGGTGAAGGCGGCTCCGATCGGGGCCGCGGCCCGCGCCGAGACGTCGGCGAGAGGGTGACGCCAGACGAGCGTGCCGAGCGACGAGATCGCGATCGTCGTGTAGCAGAACATCGCGAGCCAGGCGGCGGGCACGTGCACGTACATGATACGTACGGTCTGCCCCTGCTGGTAGTCGACGGGCGAGGCGACGAGCGCGAAATAGAGCCCGACCGCGAGAACGAGCGCGGCGGAGCCCCACAGCCAGGGCTGCAGCCTGGCCGAGAAGGTCATGAAGCGGGTCGGGTTGGCGAACTGGAGCATGTTCCGGGGCGATCGGTCTGGCACGCGTCTCATGTAGCCTCTTCTATGGGGCCACAGTTTGACATGCCGCAACAGCATGTCACGCGACATATTCGCCTTTCTCTATCACTCGAGCGCGAGGCGCAGGGCGGCGGCGGATGCCCACGGCGCCAAGACGAGGCTCGCGAGCGACAGGGCCGCGAGCACGGCCAGCGGCGTCGTCATCGGCACGGGCCCGATCAGCGCCGACTGCGTCGCGGAGATCCCGAAGATCAGGACGGGCACGGACAACGGCAGGACGAGAACCGGCACGAGCAGGCCGCCCCTGCGGAGCGCGACGGTCAGCGCCGCGCCGATCGCCCCGATCGAGGCGAGCGCCGGCGTGCCGACGAGGAGCGTGAAGGCGACGACGGCGAGGCCCTTCGGCTCGACATTCAGCATGATGCCGAGAAGGGGCGCCGCGAGGACGAGCGGCAGGCCCGTCGTCACCCAGTGCGCGAGCGTCTTGGTCAGGACCGTCAGGGCGAGCGGCACCTCGCTCATCGTCAGGAGGTCGAGCGACCCGTCCTCCCAGTCGGCCTTGAAGAGGCGGTCGAGGCCTAGGAGTGTCGCCAGAAGCACGCCGAGCCAGAGCAGGGCCGGGCCGATGCGCGACAGAAGCGCGAGGTCGGGACCGAGCGACAGGGGCATCAGCGCGACGAGGATCAGGAAGAAGACGACGCCCATCGTCGCGCCGCCGCCCGCCCGCGTCGCCAGCGCCACCTCACGGCGGAAGAGGCTGATGATCTGGCCCGTCATGCCGCCCGCCTCATCTCGAGGCGCCTGGCCTGAAGCGGCAGATCGTCGTGCGTCGCGACGAGGGTGAGGCCTCCATCCGCGGCATGGGCGCGCACGAGGCCGTAGAGCGTTTCCCGGGACGCCCTGTCGAGCGCCGTCGTCGGCTCGTCGAGAAGCCAGACCGGGCGCTTCGCGCAAAGGAGGCGCGCAAGCGACAGGCGCCGGCGCTGGCCGGCCGACAGGGTGTAGGCCGGGAACTGCGCCAGCGCCGAAAGGCCGACCGCCTCGAGCGCGGCGCGCGGCTCGACGCTTCCCTCGCCCAGCATCTCACCCCAGAAGCGTAGGTTCTCCAGGACGGTCAGCGGCGGCTTGATCGCGTCGAGGTGGCCGACATAGTGCGCCTGCTCGGGAAGCGTGAGCTCCTCGTCGCCGCCCTGGAGCGCGATGTCGCCAGCCGTCCGGTCGACGAGGCCGGCGACGAGGCGCAGGAGCGAGGACTTGCCCACGCCGTTCGGTCCCCTGAGCTCCAGGATCTCGCCGCTCCTCACCTCGAACCCGACGCCGGCGAAGACGTCGCGCCCGCCGCGCCGGCAGGCGAGGCCTTGCGCCACCAATCTCATCGTCCTTTGCGCCTCCTGTTCGCTCGCCGCCAGAAAACCGATCGCCGCCGCTCGTGCAAGGGCGGTGGACCGCGTGACGGGGGCCAGACCGCCGAGATCGAGGACACCAGCGAACGTTGCCGATTGGTTCCGGCGCCCGAAGACGGGCCAGACGCCACCACGTTCGGCAGGCGCAGACTTTGACGCGGATCAGAATCTCGGTTCGCGGCGACGTCTTCCTCCGGCGACAGTGGGCGCTGAGCCACAGGTCGGCTCACTCACCCCGTGCCCGCCATCCGTGCGGCCGTGCGCGCCGCCCCGGCCGCCCCTGCGGTGGCGCCGTCCGCATCTGGCACATGCCCGACAAATGCCCTATAAGGACGGCCAATCGGGGCACCCCCCGAGGCCGGCCCCTGCCCTAAGGACAAGGTCGCCGGCTCAGCGCTCCTAGCGCGCTCCCGCTCCATGCAAACCAGAATTGTATCCAAAGGAAGGGGGTCCACGCCCGTGACAAGCTCGCCCGATAGCTTCAAGTCCCGCCAGACGCTCCAGGTCGGCGACAAGTCCTACGCCTACTACAGCCTGAAGGCCGCCGAGGAGAACGGCCTGAAGGATGTGTCCAGGCTTCCCTACACGTTGAAGGTCCTCACCGAGAATCTCCTGCGCTTCGAGGACGGCCGCACCGTCTCCAAGGCGGACATCGAGGCCATGCCGGGCTGGCTGGCCGAGCAGAAGTCGACCCGCGAGATCGCGTTCCGCCCGGCCCGCGTGCTGATGCAGGACTTCACCGGCATTCCCGCCGTCGTCGATCTCGCGGCGATGCGCGACGCGATGAAGCATCTCGGAGGCGATCCGAAGCGGATCAACCCGCTCGTGCCCGTCGACCTCGTCATCGACCACTCGGTGATCGTCGACGAGTTCGGCAACCCGCAGGCCTTCAAGCGCAACGTCGAGCTCGAGTACAAGAGGAACGGCGAGCGCTACCGCTTCCTGAAGTGGGCGCAGAGCTCGTTCGACAATTTCCGCGTCGTGCCGCCCGGCACCGGCATCTGCCACCAGGTGAACCTCGAGTACCTGTCCCAGACGATCTTCTCCGCGAAGGAGGAGGACGGGACGGAGGTCGCCTACCCCGACACGCTCGTCGGCACCGACAGCCACACCACGATGGTGAACGGCGCGGCCGTGCTCGGCTGGGGCGTCGGCGGCATCGAGGCGGAAGCGGCCATGCTCGGCCAGCCGATCTCGATGCTCATCCCCGAGGTGATCGGCTTCCGCCTCGAAGGCAGCCTGAAGGAGGGCGTCACCGCCACCGACCTCGTCCTCACCGTCACGCAGATGCTGCGCAAGAGGGGCGTCGTCGGCAAGTTCGTCGAGTTCTACGGCGACGGGCTCGACCACCTGCCGCTCGAGGACCGGGCGACGATCGGCAACATGGCGCCGGAATACGGCGCGACCTGCGGCTTCTTCCCGATCGACGCCGAGACGCTGCGCTATCTCCGCGAGACCGGGCGCAGCGACGAGCGCGTCGCGCTCGTCGAGGCCTACGCGAAGGCGCAGGGCATGTTCCGCTCGACCGGCGACGCGCATCCGACCTACACCGACACGCTCGAGCTCGACCTCGGCGAGGTCGAGCCGTCGGTCGCCGGGCCGAAGCGTCCGCAGGACCGTGTGCTGCTCGCCCAGGCGAAGCAGGAATTCGCGAAGGCGATGGACACCGAGTTCAAGCGCGCCGACCAGGCGGGCAAGCGCGTGAAGGTCGAGGGCACCGACTACGAAATCGGCCATGGCGACGTCGTCATCGCCGCGATCACCTCGTGCACCAACACCTCGAACCCGAACGTGATGATCGCGGCCGGCCTGCTCGCCCGGAAGGCGAACGAGAAGGGCCTCAAGGTCAAGCCGTGGGTGAAGACCTCGCTCGCGCCCGGCAGCCAGGTCGTCGCGGGCTATCTCGAGAAGGCGGATCTCCAGAAGGATCTCGACGCGCTCGGCTTCAACCTCGTCGGCTTCGGCTGCACGACCTGCATCGGCAATTCCGGGCCGCTGCCGGAAGCGGTGTCGAAGGCGGTGAACGAGGGCGATCTCGTCGCCTGCTCGGTCTTGTCCGGCAACCGCAACTTCGAGGGGCGCGTCAATCCAGACGTCAGGGCGAACTACCTCGCCTCGCCGCCGCTCGTCGTCGCCTACGCGCTCGCCGGCTCGCTCAACGTCGACCTGACGACCGAGCCGCTCGGGGAGGACAGGGACGGCAACCCGGTCTACCTCAAGGACGTCTGGCCCTCCTCCACGGAGGTTCAGGAGTTCGTGCGGGCGAACATCACCCGCGAGCTCTTCGCGTCGAAATATGCCGACGTCTTCAAGGGCGACGAGCACTGGCGCGAGACCCAGGTCGAGGGCGGCATGACCTATGCCTGGGACGGCAACTCGACCTACGTGCAGAACCCGCCCTATTTCGTCGGCATGGACGCGCAGCCGAAGAGCCCCGAGGACGTCGTCGGCGCCCGCGTCATCGGCCTCTTCCTCGACTCGATCACGACCGACCACATCTCGCCGGCCGGCTCGATCAAGGCGCAGAGCCCGGCGGGCCGCTACCTCCTCGACCACAACGTGCAGCCGGTCGACTTCAACCAGTACGGCACGCGGCGCGGCAATCACGAGGTCATGATGCGGGGCACGTTCGCCAATATCCGCATCAAGAACCAGATGGTGCCGGGCGTCGAGGGCGGCGTGACGGTGCATCACCCCTCCGGCGAGCAGATGCCGATCTACGACGCGGCGATGCGCTACAGGCAGGAGGGCGTTCCGCTCGTGATCTTCGCGGGCAAGGAGTACGGCTCCGGCTCGTCGCGCGACTGGGCGGCGAAGGGCACGAACCTGCTCGGCGTGCGCGCGGTGATCGTGGAGAGCTTCGAGCGCATCCACCGCTCGAACCTGATCGGCATGGGCGTCCTGCCGCTGCAGTTCACGAACGGACAGTCCTGGCAGTCGCTCGGCATCACCGGCGAGGAGAAGGTGACGATCCTCGGCTTCGACGACATCCGCCCCCGCGCGACGATGCAGGCGGAGATCGAGCGGCCGGACGGCTCGAAGGAGACGGTCGACCTGCTGTGCCGGATCGATACCGAGGACGAGCTCGACTACTTCAGGAACGGCGGCATCCTGCACTACGTGCTGCGCCGCCTCGCCGCCTGACCCCGCGAGATCCTCGACGGGACGCGAGCCGGGGCCCACGGGCCCCGGCTCAATTTTTGCGGCTCGGCGGCGCGAGGCTCGGGTCGCGCGTTGACGACCTATGCTCTTGCAGGACATGGTCTTTCGCGCGAAGCCGCGCCGACGGCGCTCGTGGCGTCACCCTGAATTGACTGGCGTGTGAGCGGGCGCGGCGGTACCGAAGGCTCCATCGACAAGAAGGGCGCAAGAAGACATGTTTCGCATCGCCGGCGCACTCATCCTCATCGTCCTGCTTCAAGGGCAGGCCGCGGCCGGTGAGAGGTTTTCGGTGATGGAGCTCTTCACGAGCCAGGGCTGCTCGTCCTGCCCGCCCGCGGACGAGTTGCTCGCCGAGTTCGCCGAGCGCGACGACGTGCTCGCCCTCAGCCTGCCGATCGACTACTGGGACTATATCGGCTGGAAGGACACGCTCGCCTCGCCGGCCTTCTCCGCCCGCCAGAGGGCCTATGCCAAGGCGAGGGGGGACCGCGAGGTCTACACGCCGCAGGTCGTCGTCAACGGCGCCGATCACCGGGTCGGGTCCGACCGTCAGGCCCTGCTGGATGCGCTGGGCAAGACCTCCGACGAATCGCCGGTGTCGGTCGAGGCGAGCGCCGGGGAGACGAAGGCCCGCGTGACCGTCGGCAGCGGGTCCGCAGCCGCGAAGGCGATCGTGCTGCTCATCGTCTTCGACCCGGAGGCGACGGTGAAGATCGGCCGGGGCGAGAATGCCGGTCAGACGATCACCTACCGAAACGTCGTGAAGAAGATCGTGCGCCTCGGCGAGTGGCGCGGCACGGCGAAGACCTACAGTTTCACCCTGCCCCCGGAGGGGCTGCGCTGCGCCGTCCTTGTGCAGCTCGGCACGGAGGAGAAGCTCGGCCGGGTCCTCGGGGCGGCGCGGCTCTGAGGCGCGCCGCCGGCGGCCATTGGCGCACGCACGGCGCGCTTCCGCCATCTCTCTCCTCAACGTGCTGGAATTCCGGTCTTTTCGTTGCGCGAAGGGCTTCTGCTCCTTACGGTCTCCCGATCTCGAGGGGGGACGGGGGAGCGGCATGATCTGGGGGCGGCGCAAGGGCGTGCGGGAGGCGGCAAGGCAGGCGGCGCGCGCGCGGCCGGCCCCGCCGGTCGACTGGAGGCCGCCTCTCTCCCGGCGTTTCGGGATCGATGGCACCCGCTCGGCGAGCGAGATCGACGCCGTGGAGCCGGACGAGCCCTCGGCCGAAGATGAAAGCGACACCGTCCGGGCCCGGACGGCGCTGCATCTGCCGCTCTGGAGGCTCGACATCGACGAGGTGCGGCTGCTCCTCGAGCTCGGCCTCGAGACGCCGAGCGTCTTCCGGCTGGCGCTCCTGATGCTGGAGGAGGCCCCGTTCGAGGAGACCGGTGGCGAAGCGCTTCTCGTCTCGGCCGCCGGATCCCTGCGCTGGGACTATGATCCGGTCGCCGGCAAGGCACGCACTCGCGACGAGGAATCCCGCTATCGCGGCGAGGCCCTGGCCACGCTCATGCAGGCGCACTCGCCGGCGACCTCGCGGCAGTTCGAGATCCTCGCCGCGGCCGCGGCGGCCGTCGCGCCGCCGAAGCGCTTCGCGGAGACGCGGGCGAGCCTCTCCGTGAGGCAGTCCGGCGGGCGCGTGAGCGTCCTGCCGCGGCGGGAAGCCGGCACGCCCGGCGCGGAGGAGACGCCCGCCGTCCGGGTTCTCCTCGTCGGTCGCCGGGACGAGAGCCGTCTCTGGGCCGTCGCCGTCTATGACGGACGGCCCTTCGCCCGGTTCGGCTCGTTCATCGGCGAGGGTGTCGCGGGGGCACAGCGGCGGATGGAAGCCGTCTACGGCATTCCCTCGGACAGCTGGACATCCTTCGAGACGTGACGCGCGGGCGGCCTCAGCCCTGCGGCTCGGAGGGCAGGAGAAGCCGTGTCAACCGGGCCGCGAAGGCGGCCGGGTCGCTCGGCGCCTCGCCCTCGAGGATCGCGGCCTCGTCCCACAGGAGCCAGGCGGCATCCGCCAGCCGCTCGCTCGCGCCACCCTTCGCGGCCTCCGCCGAGAGGTGGCGGATCAGCCTGTGGCGCGGGTTGAGCTCGAGGTCCGGCGCCGTGCCGGGGATCTGGTTGTTCTCCTGGCGGCGGATCATCCGCTCGAGCCTGCGGTCGAGGGCGCCTTCCTTGGCGACGAGACAGACGGGGCTCTCGGCCAGCCTGTCGGAGGGTCTGACCTCGCCGACGACGTCGCCGAGCGTCTGCTTCACGAGGGCCGCGAGGGTCGCGACGTCCGACGTCGGCGCCTCGTCTCCGTCCTCGGCCGCGGCCGCGCGGGGGATATTCGAGATGTCCGCCGCCCCTTGCGTGATCGAGCGGAACGGCTTTCCGTCGAACTCGGGGGCCATGCGCGCCCAGAAATGGTCGACCGGGTCGGAGAGCAGGATCACCTCGATGTCGCGGGCGCGGAAGCCTTCGAGCTGCGGGCTCGCCGCCGCCTGCGCGTGGCTGTCGGCCGTGACGTAGTAGATCGCGCTCTGGTTCTCCCTGAAGTCGGCGACGATCTCCTTCAGCGAGCGCCAATCCTCGCCGGACTTCGTCGTGCGGAAGCGGGCGAGCTCGAGGAGGTCGCCACGACGCTCGAAATCCTCGTAGAGGCCCTCCTTCAGGACGTTGCCGAAGGTCTGCCAGATCTTCAGGTAGCCCTCCGGCTCCTTCTCCGCGCGCTTCTTGAGCTCGGAGACGACGCGGTTCGTGATGCCCTTCTTGATCTGGGAGAGCATCGGGCTCTCCTGCAGCATCTCGCGCGAGATATTGAGCGGCAGGTCGTCTGAATCGACGAGACCGCGCACGAAGCGCAGGTAGCTCGGCAGGAGGTCCGCCTCGTCTGTGATGAAGACCCGGCGGACATAGAGCCGGACGCGCCCTTTCCGCTCGGGATCGAACAGGTCGAACGGCCGCTCCGACGGCACGAAGAGCAGGACGTGGTAGGCCTGCCGCCCCTCCGCGGAATAGTGGATCGTGATGGAGGGCTCGTCGAACTGGCCGCCGACATGGCGGTAGAAGTCGGCGTAGTCGTCGGCCGAGATCTCCGACTTCGGCTTGAGCCACAGTGCGCTGCCGTCGGTGATCTCCCGGAAGGCACCGTCCTTCCCGAGCCTGATCGGTATCGGGACGTGGCCCGAATGCGAGCGGATGACGTGCTCGAGCCGGTGCTCCTCGGCAAACTCTCTCGCGTTCTCCTTGAGGTGCAGGATCACCCTGGTGCCGCGCGAGGGGGCGTCGTCGGCGGACGCGATCTCGAAGGCGCCCGAGCCCGTCGAGCTCCAGCGGTGGCCCTGCTCCTCGCCCGCGCGGCGGCTCAGAACCTCGACCCGGTCGGCTACCATGAAGGCGGAGTAGAAGCCGATGCCGAACCGACCGATCAGGTTCTTCGCCTCTTCGCCGGCGTGCAGCGCCTCGACGAAGGCGCGCGTGCCGGAGCGGGCGATCGTGCCGAGATTCTGCTGGAGGTCTTCCCGGCTCATGCCGATGCCGTTGTCGGAGATCTCTAGCGTGCCGTTGCCGGCGTCCGGCAGGATCGTGATCCTGAGGTCGGGATCGTCCTTCAGGAGCGCGTCGTTGCGGCGCGCCTCGAAGCGCAGCTTCTCGCAGGCGTCCGCCGCGTTCGATACGAGCTCGCGGAGGAACAGCTCGCGGTCGGAGTAGACCGCGTGGACCACGAGGTCGAGCAGGCGGTCGACCTCGGCTTCGAACGCGTGAGAGGTGGCCGCCTGCGCGGCGCTGTCGGTTTCGGCCATGACGGGACGGGTCCTTCTTCCAGGGCATCTTCTCGTGGATCCGCCGCGGAGATAGGCCCGTCCGGGGGCGGCTTTCAAGGCCCGGCCGAACGAAGAAAGCCGGCGCTCCGCTGGGAACGCCGGCCTGTGCCAAACCATCGAGGATGGAAAGAGGGTGACCTGGTCCGGCTCGACCCCGGGGGGCTGGGGGGCTGGGGTGTCCGAAGCCTCACCGAACCAGGCCAAGAGGCAACGGTTGGAATATCGATCCGCAACTTGGCGTGCGCTGGGCCGGATATAGGCGAAACTGTGATTTTTTGGCCGCGCTCAAGCGCTTAGAGACGTGCCCGCGATCGCGGCTTGCACGACCCTGTCCAGAGGTCGAGAATGGCTGTCGCCTGACTGTCATGTTGTCTACAAGAGGAGGCGCCTCATGAGCGAAAGTGAGCCGATAGCGTTCGTCGGCCGCCGAGGCCAGCAGGCTGCGCCGGCCGAAACGGCCGCCCCGAAGAAGACTCCCTCCGACGTCCATTTCAACCGCCACGAGCTTTCCCAGATCCTCTCCGTCTACGGCCGCATGGTCGCCGCCGGCGAATGGCGCGACTACGCGATCGATGCCACGCGGGAGCGCGCCGTGTTCTCCGTGTTTCGTCGCACGAGCGAGGCGCCGCTCTACCGCATCGAGAAAATTCCGAAGAATGCCCGTCGCCAGGGCCTCTACTCCGTCGTGGCGGCGACGGGCCTCATCCTCAAGCGAGGCCACGAGCTCCGCAACGTGCTCCGGGCGATCGACAAGAAGCTGAAGCTCGTCGAGGCCTGAGCGGGATCAGTCCTCTTCGGGAGGCGGCGCGTCGTCGCCGGGCCCCAGCGCCCTCTGCATGAGGACGGTCGAGAGCCAGCGTGCGTGCTTGCGACCTACGCTTTCGTAGGTGCCGACATGGCGGAAGCCGTGGCGCCTGTGCAGGGCGATCGAGCCGGCATTGGCCGCGTCGCCGATCACGGCGATCATCTGGCGGAAACCCTGTGTCTCCGCCGTTTCGATCAGCGCCGCGAGGAGGGCATTGCCGAGCCCCGCGCCCTGCGCCTCCGGCAGGATGTAGACCGACGTGTCGAGCGACCATCGGTAGGCGCGGCGGGTGTGATGAGGCCCCGCGTAGGCGTAGCCCACGACCCGGCCGCCGCGCTCCCCGACGAAATAGGGAAAGCCGCCGTCGAGCAGGCTCGACACGCGGCGCCCCATCTCCGCTTCGTCGGGCGGGGTGATCTCGAAGCTGCCGGTCCCGTGCAGGACGGCTTGCGCGTAGATCGCGGTGATGGCCGGAAGGTCGGCACGCGCGGCGGGGCGGACGACGAAATCGTGATCTGACACTGCTGACACCGGATGGCCGAAGGTCGAGGCGGAGATGGAAGCCCCGGTCTCGCGGATTGGCAAGCGTCCCCCTCCGCAGGGCAGCCCTGCGGAGGCGTCGCAGCGCGTCCGCTCAGTGGGTCGGGCGCGGCGCGCGCTCTTTCGGAGCGCCGAAGTGGCCGAAATAGCGCGGGTTGATCGACGCCACGGGCAGCACGACCAGAACGTCGGTGGTGCCGAACTGATAGTCCACCACCGCCCCGTCGCCGACATAGGCTCCAAGCCGCAGATAGCCCTTCACGAGCGGAGGAAGCTGGTTCAGCGCCTGCCGCATGTCGACCTCGCCGGCCGGCATCCTGTCCATCGGGACGCGTCGTGAAGGCACGGCCCGCACCCGCCATTCGTCCGGCGCCGCAGCGTTGTGCTGGAGGAAGGAGAGGGGCAGGGCGAGCCGGTCGACGTCGCAGCCCTCCAGGCTCGCGCAGCCGAGCATCACGTCGACCTCGTAGTGCTGCACGTAAGACCAGATGCCCGACCAGAGAAGCTCCACGGTCCGCTTGTTGCGGTAGGACTTCAGAACACAGGACCGGCCGAGCTCCATGAAGCGCAGCGGGCGCTTGCGCTCGATCAGCCCCTCGATCTCGAACTCGCCCGACGTGTAGAAGCCGCCGTTGCGCTCGGCCACCTCCTGTCGGAGAAGCCGGTACGTGCCGACCACGGCCGGGCCCTTGCGTCCGCGATAGGCGGGCGCCCCCTGCGGCTCGGCATCATGGTCGATGACGAGAAGGTGGTCGCAGATCGCATCGAAGCCGTCGACGTCGCGGCGCCGGAGCATCAGGGCCGCGTTCGCCTGGGCCGACATCTCCTTGTAGAAGACGTTGAATCGCAGGGCCTGCGCCAGCTTCACCTCGCGCTGGCTGCGAGCGAGCCGGACCTCGAGGGAGCCGATGCGGCCGAGCGTCTCCGGCGGCGGACCATAGGTCGAATCGGCTTGGAGAGGCGTGAGCGTCGAGGGCACGAAACGTCGCATCAGTCGAGCCGGGTGGAATTTCTCGCCGAGTTTCATTGCCTGGTCCAGCCGTGTGCCCGCCCCGTCCGTCACTCCTCGCGGAGGCGGCGGGATGCCCCTGTTCGCAAGCGACTGCCGCATCGCCCGACCAGCTTCTGACCATAGTTTATCGAACCATTTGTGACAATGTTTCGAGCCTGGGATCGGATCCGCCGCCGTCCATCGTCCACTCGGGTTCCAACGCCTCCAGGCAGCGCGACAGGTCCTGAGGGGAGACGGGCTTCTCGAGGAAGGCGTCGATACCCGCGGCGACCGCGCTGGCGAGTTGCGTCTCGGTCGCGCCGGCGCTCAGTGCGACGATCGGCGTGCGCCTGCGGCAGAGACGGGCTTCACGGTTCCGGATGGCCGCCGCAGCGGCGATCCCGCCGAGCCCCGGCATATTGATGTCGAGGAGGACGAGGTCGAGCGAGGGCGAGCGCCCCGCGCGGGCAACAGCCTCCTGCCCGCTCCCGACGCGCTCGACGATCATGCCGCGCTTCCTCAGCATGGAGCCGACAACGAGGGCCGCCACCGCGTCGTCGTCCGCAAGGAGCGCGCGACGGCCGTCCTTGCCGTCCGGCTCCACGGCAGGCGACACGGAGCGTGGCGACAGCTGGGCCAGGAGCGAGCCGCGGCGGATCGGCGTGATGAGGTAAGAGGTCGCCGGCCGCTGCAGGATCTCGGGCAGCGCCTCGCGCTGAGCCGGCGAGAGCGCGACGACGGCGTGCGCGTCTCCCAATTCGGGCCGGAGCCTGCGAAACATCGCGAGGTCGAGAAGGATGCCGTCCGCCCCCGTGCCGGCGGCGATCGCCTGCCCGACGCGGCGCGGCCGGGCGAACGCGGCGACGGCCGCGCCCTCGTCCCGTAGCGACAGCGCGATGGACTTCCGGAGGACCGAGGATCCGCAGGCGACGATGAACCTCCGGCCGGCGAGCGAGGGTGGCTGCCGGTCCGGCACGCCGTCCGCCGCGCGCAGCGGCAGGGTCATGGTGAACGCGCTGCCGTGGCCGCGCCGGCTGATCAGCGCCAGCGATCCCCCCATCATCTCCACGAGCTTGCGGCTGATGGCGAGGCCGAGGCCGCTGCCGGCGAGCGATCCGGCCTCGCCGGCCCTCTCGAACTCCCCGAAGATGCGATCCTGGTCGGCCGGCGCGATGCCGCGCCCGGTGTCGCGAACGCAGAGCTCGAACTTGTCCTTGAGCGGACGCACGCAGACGAGCACCCCGCCGTGGTCGGTGAACTTGATCGCGTTTCCGACGAGATTGATCAGGACCTGCCGGACGCGCGCGGGATCGCCGAGGAGCGCGGCCGGCATATTGCGCGGCAGGAAGACGCCGAGCGAGAGGCCCTTCTCCTCGGCTCGAGGTCCGAGAAGCTCGCACACCTCCTGGACGAGCGAGGGGAGATCGTAGCGGCGCTCGACGACGGCGAGGCGACCGGCCTTCAGCGAGGCGTGGTCGAGCAGGTCGTCGATCAGGCCGAGAAGGGCGCCGGCGGAGCTGCGCACCGACTGCACGTAGCTCTGCTGCGAGGGCGTGAGCTCGGTCTCGAGCAGGAGGTTCGTGAGGCCGAGGATGCCGCCGACCGGCGTGCGGACCTCATGCGTGACGGCTGCCACGAGCCGGGACTGGGCCTCCTCGGCGGACCGTGCCTGCGACAGCCGTCGCGCCAGCTCGGTTTCGCGCCGATGACGTTCGTCGGCGTCTCTGAGAACGATGCGGCGTCCCGCCTCGCGCCCGGCCGCGTCGAGGCGCACGCGCTCCTCCACGGCGAACCAGCGGGGCCCCGTGGCGGTGCGCAGGCACTGGTCTCCATCCTCCTGGGAGGAGGCTTGATCGCTTGCGGGCACGCGTTCAGGGAAGAATCTGTGGCCGATCGCGTCGGCGCCGAGTCCGAAGGTCTCGAAAAAGGTGGCATTCGCCTCGACGAGGCGTCCGGTGGCGTCGCAGCTATAGGCCGCCGTGTCGGTAGAGGCGGCCCGCTGCAGGGCCAGCGCGCCGGCGAGGGCCGAGTTGCGGCCGACGAGGACGGCCTCCCGCGCATGCAGCTGCGCACACCGGGCCTCGCTGCGGCGCAGCCTGCGCTGCTGCGTGGCGAGGGCGCCCAGAAGCGCTCCACCGGCCACTGCCGTCGCCGCCGCCCAGGACGTGGCGAGCAGGAGGCAGGTGAGGAGGGCGCCCGTCGCGGCGGCGACCACCAGGGCGCCTGACACTGGAAACGGTCGCCGGGCGGCGGATTTCTCGCAGTCGGCGGACGTGGCGGCTTCGGGCATCGACGGTGACCGGGTTGAACGGTGCGGCCACCTTAGGGAGATGGTCCTTACGTTGCCTTAAGCCAATATGCGAGCCGCCCCGTCACGCCGCCGCGACGATTCCCGTGTCCGCGCCCCGGTAGGCGATCGCCTCCGCGACGTGGATGCGCTTCACCTCGCCGGCGCCGGCGAGATCGGCGAGCGTGCGGGCGACGCGAAGCACCCGGTGATAGCCGCGCGCCGACAGCCCGAGCGCCTCGGCCGCGTCGCGGAGGAGCGCGAGCCCGGCCTGGTCGGGCCGCGCCACCTCGTCGAGGACCTTCGCCGAACAGGTGCCGTTGGTCGTCCATTCCGGCAGGCCGAGGGCGAGGTACCGGTCCCGCTGCACGTCGCGCGCGGCGGCGACCCGGGCGGCGACGGCCTCGCTCGGCTCTGCGCGGGACGGACCCATCAGGTCAGTCGCGGTCACGGCCGGCACGTCGAGCCTCAAGTCGATGCGGTCGAGCAGGGGCCCCGACACGCGGGCCTGGTAGTCGGCGGCGCAGCGCGGCCCGCGGCGGCAATGGCCGCCGAGCTCGGAAGCCTGGCCGCAGCGGCAGGGGTTCATCGCGGCCACGAGCTGAAACCGCGAGGGATAGGTGATCCGGTGCATGGCGCGGGCGATCACTGTCTCGCCGGATTCGAGCGGCTGGCGCAGGCTGTCGAGCACCTGCGGCGCGAATTCCGGCAGCTCGTCGAGGAAGAGCACGCCGCGATGGGCGAGCGAGGCCTCGCCTGGGCGAGCCTTGATGCCTCCGCCGACCAGAGCGGCCATCGAGGCGGAGTGGTGTGGCGCGCGGAAGGGCCTTCGCGCGGAGAGGCGGCCGCCGGGCAGGGCTCCGGCGACGGAGTGGATCATCGAGACCTCGAGCAGCTCCGCCGGCGACAGCGGCGGCAGGATCGAGGGCAGACGCTGGGCGAGCATCGACTTGCCCGCCCCCGGCGGACCGACGAAAAGCAGGTTGTGCCCTCCCGCCGCCGCGATCCCGAGCGCCCGCTTCGCGCTCTCCTGGCCGCGGATCTCCGCCAGGTCGAGCGTGGTGCCGGTCTCTTCCCGCACGGCTGGCGAGGGCCGCCGCAGGAGCTGGCTTCCCTTGAAATGGTTCGTGGCGGCGATGAGGTCGGCGGGCGCGAGCACGTCCATGTCGGGGCTCGCCCATGCGGCCTCCGGCCCGCAGGCCTCCGGACAGATGAGGCCGAGCCCCATGGCGTTCGCGCCGATCGCCGCCGGCAGCACGCCCGCGACGGGGGTGATGCGCCCGTCGAGCGCAAGCTCGCCGAGGACGCACCAGCGCCGCAGCGCCTCGGCCGGCACCGCTCCGATCGCCGCCATCAGCGCGAGCGCGATGGCGAGGTCGAAATGGCTCCCCTCCTTCGGAAGGTCGGCCGGCGCGAGGTTGATGGTGATGCGCTTCGGCGGCAGGGCGAGACCGATGGCGATCAGAGCCGAGCGGACGCGCTCGCGGCTCTCGGCGACCGCCTTGTCCGGCAGCCCGACGATCTGGAAGGCGGTCATGCCCGGCGCCACCTGCGCCTGAACGTCGACACGCCTCGCCTCGATGCCGACGAAGGCGACCGTCGTCACCCGAGCCACCATGGCCAGTCCTCCAGCTGATCCCGCAGGGGAAGTCTATGCGGGGTCGTCGGCGATGACAAGAACGCATCGGGAACATTTCGCCGTCACCGGGCTGTGTCTTCCGCCGTACCGCCTGCTTCCCCAGCGGAACATGACTCCCGGGCGGAAGTTCATCCCGAGGATCAAAGAAACTCTGGAGGAAACACCATGAAGACACCACTTCTCGCCGCCGGCGTCCTCTTGCTCGGCATGGGTGCGGCCCACGCCGACTGCGCGGAGGAGATCGCGAGTTTCGAGCGCTCCATGCCGGGCTCGGCCAGTGCCGGACAGATGGCCGATGCCGGCATCGCCAAGGACGGCAGCCTCGCGCCGCTTCAGACCGGTGACGCATCCGCCGAGACGACCGGCTCGACCGGCGCCGGGGCGGCGACGCAGGGCACCGCTGCCGGCGAGGTCGAGAAGGACGGCTCGACGATGCCGCTCGCCGACGCACAGGGCGGGGGCGACGCCGCCGTCGCCATGTCGGGCCAGGATGCGCAGGCGCAGCAGGAAGGCGAGCAGACGGCGGCCGAGCAGGCGGGCCAGGGCGGCACGGCGGGCGAGAGCGGTGGGGAGACGGTCACCGCGGCACTCGACCGGGCGCGCGAGGCGAGCGACCGGGGCGACGAGGCCGAATGCATGGCCGCGATCGAGGAGGCGAGGTCGCTGCAGGGCCAGCAGTGATCCCGAGAGGCACGGGCCGGGCGGCTGCGTCGCCCGGACCCGCTTAGTTCCCGCGTGCAAGGCGGCCTCGGCCTCGCCCCGGCTCGGGCGTCAGGCGCCGCGTCTCTCCTCGATGCGGTCCCAGATCATGGCGGCGATGTCGGGTCCGCCGAGTCTCGCGACGGCGCGGATGCCGGTCGGCGATGTCACGTTGATCTCGGTCAAGAGGTTGTCGATCACGTCGAGGCCGACGAAGAGGAGGCCGAGCTCGGCGCATCTCGGGCCCACGCGCTCGCAGATCTCGCGCTCGCGCGCGGTCAGCTCGGTGAAGGCCGCGGCGCCGCCGCGCACCATGTTCGAGCGCAGGTCCCCGGCGGCCGGGATGCGGTTGATCGCCCCGGCGAACTCGCCGTCGACGAGGATGATGCGCTTGTCGCCGTCCTTCACGTTCGGCAGGAAGCGCTGCACCACCCACGGCTCCCGCCAGGTGGTCGCGAACATGTCGTAGAGCGAGCCGAAGTTCAGGTCGTCATGCGTCACGCGGAACACGGCGCCGCCGCCATGGCCGTAGAGCGGCTTCATGACGATGTCGCCGAACTCCCTGCGGAACGCCTCGATCTCGCCCTTGTCGCGGGTGATCAGCGTCTGCGGCATGAGGTCGGCGAACTCGACGACGAAGAGCTTCTCCGGCGCGTTCCTCACCGCGACCGGATCGTTGACGACCATCGTGCGCTCTCTCTCGAGCGTCTGCAGCATGTGGGTCGTCGTGATGTAGTGCATGTCGAAGGGCGGATCCTGCCGCAGCAGGATGACGTCGAAGTCCCTCAGCTCCCGCCGGGTGGACTCGCCCAGCGTGAAGTGGTCGCCCTCGGTGTCGCGCACCTGAAGCGGCGCGACCGTCGCGTGCACCTTTCCGTCGCGCATCGCGAGCGTGTCGGGTGTGTAGTAGTGGAGCGCGTGGCCCCGCTTCTGCGCCTCGAGCATGAGGGCGAAGGTCGAATCCCCCTTGATCGAGATCTTCTCGATCGGGTCCATCTGAACGGCGACTGAGAGGCTCATGGCGATCCTTCTTCTACGGTTCGGCGTCGAAAGCCGCCGGAATGTGGCGAGGCCAGCCGGGGCCGTGCCAGATCACGACGTCGAAGCGCAACGTGTATTGGGCATGGGAGGGGTTCGCCGCAAGCCACCACTTGGCCGCGGCGGCGATACGGCGCCTGTTCGTCGCGCTGAGGACGAAATCCGGGGCGTTCCGGCGCAGCTTCACCTCGACGAAGGCGACGGTGGCGCCGCGTCTCGCGACGATATCGATCTCACCCACCGGCGTCTTCACCCGGCGGCCGAGCGGCCGGAACCCCTTGAGCAGGAGATAGGCGACGGTCGCCGTTTCGCAGAGCTGGCCCGCCCGCTCCGCCCGGCGGCGCGCCTCCGAGCTCATCCCTGCCGCTCGGCCTCGAGCTTCAGCGCGCGCTGGTAGAGATCGCGGCGCTTGAGGCCCGTTTCGGCGGCGAGGCGGCTCGCCGCCTCCTTCACGCCCAGCTCGCCGACCATCGCTTCGAGACGTTCGTCGATCGTGGCGGGATCCGCGGCCTCGCGGGCCGCTTCCTCGCCCGCGGGAGCCAGCATCAGCACGATCTCGCCCTTCGGCGCCGGCTCCCCGGCATAGGCGGCCGCGAGCTCCGCCACCGTCCCGCGCCGCGTCTCCTCGAACCGCTTCGTCAGCTCTCGCGAGACGACGGCACGTCGGTCCGGATCGACGTGCTCGGCCAGCTCCCGCAGCGTGGCGGCGATCCGACGGGGCGACTCGTAGACGACGGCGGTGGCCTCGAGGCGGGCGAGCGCCTCGAGGCGCCTGCGCCGCTGTCCCGCCTTCGTGGGCAGGAAGCCCTCGAACCAGAAGCGGTCCGTCGGCAGGCCTGCGGCGACAAGTGCCGTCAGCAGGGCCGAGGGCCCCGGCACCGCATGGACCTCGTGTCCCGCCTCGAGAACGGCGCCCACCAGGCGATAGCCCGGATCCGACAGGAGCGGCGTGCCGGCATCGCTGACGAGGGCGACGACCTTGCCGTCCTCGATGGCGGCCATGATCTGCGGCGCGCGCGCGGCCTCGTTGTGCTCGTGCGCCGAGAGGAGCCTGCCCGCGAAGCCGAAATGCTCTGCGAGCTTGCGCGTCACGCGGGTGTCCTCGCATGCGATCACGTCCGCCGCGGCGAGCACCGCCAGCGCCCGCAGGGTGATGTCGGCGAGGTTCCCGATCGGCGTCGCGACGATGTAGAGGCCGGGAGCGGGCCTCGCCTCGCGACGCAGGAGGGCCGCGACGGCGGCCGGCGCGTTCGGGTCGTGCTCCGGCGTCATGGCGCCCTTTCCGGGATGAAGAGGATCTTGCTGCCGGTTGGAATCGCGAAATCGACCGACTAGGATGCGCGCCATCTTGATGGGCAGCCGCCGGCGCGTAAAGCGCCGGCCATGTGTCGCGGGGGAGGCATGCCTCAAGTGGAGCGACTGGCGGGGCCTCTGATGCTGCGCCTCGGCCGGGCCGGGCGCAACTTCGTCGCCTGTCTCTGCCTGCTGGCGCTCGCCGCCTGCGGCGACGGCCTCGACCTCGGGCGGGAGGCGGTGAGCAAGGCCGAGCTGACGCAACCGATCGGTGCGGGGCCGATCAAGGTCGCGCTCCTCCTGCCGTTCTCCGCGTCGGGCGGCAACGCACGCGCGGCGCGCGCCCTGCGCAATGCCGCCGACCTCGCCATGTCCGAAATCTCCGATCCGCAGATCCAGATCCTGCCGATCGACACGGGCGGCACGACCGAAGGGGCGCGCGCCGCCGCCCAGGCAGCGCTCGGCAGCAACGTCCGCCTCGTCCTGGGGCCGCTGACGGCGGTCGAGGTGCGCGGAGTTGCGCCCGTCGCCCGCGTGGCGAACGTGCCGATCATCTCCTTTTCCACCGACAGCACCGTCGCGACCTCCGGCGTCTACCTCCTGAGCTTCATGCCCGAGGGCGAGATCGACCGCGTGCTGCGCCATGCGATCGGCGGAGGTGCGCGAAGATTCGCCGCCCTCCTTCCCCGGGGAGAGCATGGCGACGTCGCCGAGAGCACGTTCCGCAGCCGGGTCGGGCTTGCGGGACGGGAGGCGGTCGCGATAGAGCGTTACGGCGATCAGGCGCAGCTCGAGGCGGCCATCGCCGCGATCGCCGAGGTGGCCGGCGGAGAAAAGCCGAAGGTCGACGCGCTGTTCGTCCTCGAGGCGGGGACGCTGCCGAAGCTCGCCGAGGCGGGGGTGAAGCAGGGCGAGGTGCAGATCCTCGGCTCCGGCCAATGGAACGAGGCCGAGGTGTGGGCGATGCCGGAGGCCGCGGGCGCGTGGTATGCGGCGCCGACGCCGACCGGCTTCGAGGCGTTCGGGCGCAAGTACCAGGCGCGCTTCAACGCACCGCCGCCGCGCTACGCCACGGTCGGCTATGACGCCGTGAGCCTCGTGGCGGCGCTTGCAGGGCTCGGGGGCGAACGGGGGTTCGACGAGCAGATCCTGACGAACGCCGACGGCTTCGCGGGCATCGACGGTGTCTTCCGCTTCCGCAAGACCGGCCTCGTGGATCGCGGGCTCGCCGTGATGGAGATCCGCGACGGCGCGGCGGCGGTCAGGGACCCGGCGCCGTCGGCGTTCGGGAGCTAGCTACGCCGCGAGATCGGCCACCACGGCGTTCAGCACGGCGAAGCCGGCCGGCGTCGCTCGCAGCCGCTCCGGCGACAGGCGCTCGATCAGCCCGTATCCGACGAGGTCGTTGACGCGGCCTTCCGCGAGCGGCTTGCCCATGAGCTTCATGTAGCGGGCGAGATCGAAGCCCTCGCGCAGCCTGAGGCCCATCACCAGAAGCTCGTCGGCCACCTCCTGGGGGTAGAGCGTCTCGCGCTCGACGAGACCGTGCCCATGCGCCGTCACCGAGGCGAGCCACTCCTCCGGCCGCTTCTCGGTCGCGAGCGCCGTGCGCCGCCCGTCGATGTCGAGCCGCCCGTGCGCGCCGGGGCCTGCCGCGGCATATTCGCCGCAGCGCCAGTAGATCAGGTTGTGCCGGCACTCCGAGCCCGGCCGGGCATGGTTCGAGATCTCGTAGGCCGGCAGGCCGCGGCGCTCCGTCACCTCGAGCGTCGCGTCGTAGAGCGCGCGGCCGAGCTCCTCGTCCGGCAGGCGGATCCGCCCCCGCGCGTGGAGCGCGGCGAACGCCGTCTCCGGCTCGATCGTCAGCTGGTAGAGCGACAGGTGGTCGACGGCCAGATCGATCGCCGCCTGAAGCTCGCGCGACCAGTCCTCGACCGTCTGGCCGGGCCGCGCATAGATCATGTCGAAGGACATGCGGTCGAAATTCGACCGTGCGACCTCGATCGCCCGGCGCGCTTCCTCCGCGTTGTGCAGGCGACCGAGGAACTGCAGCTGCCGGTCGTCGAGCGACTGGACGCCGAGCGAGACGCGATTGACGCCGGCAGCCCGGTAGCCCGCGAACCTCTCCGCCTCGACGCTCGACGGGTTCGCCTCGAGCGAGACCTCGACGTCCGGCGCGACATTCCAGTTGCGGGCGATCGCGTCGAGCACGTGCGCGACGGTCGAGGGCTTCATCAGCGAGGGCGTGCCGCCGCCGAAGAAGACGGATCCTACGGTGCGGCCGGGCGCGAGCTCGGCCATGTGGGCGAGCTCGCGGGCGAGCGCGTCCGCGTAGGCCTGCTCGTCGATCTCGCGGCGGACGTGGGAGTTGAAGTCGCAATAGGGGCACTTCGCCGCGCAGAACGGCCAGTGCACGTAGACGCCGAAGCCGGCGCCGGTCTCATCTGACAAAGCAGCCCTCGACGAGCTCTGCGAAGGCGCGCGCGCGATGCGACAGCGCCTGCGATTTCGGTTTGTCGGGCGTCCAGCCGTGCTTTTCCTCCGACGGCATCTCGCCGAAGGTCCGCTCCATGCCCTCCGGCAGGAAGACGGGGTCGTAGCCGAAGCCCCTCTCGCCGCGCGGCGGCCAGACGAGCGTGCCTTCCACCTCGCCGCGAACCGTCTCCACGTGGCCGTCCGGCCAGGCGAGCGCAAGGGCCGCGACGAAGCGACCGGTGCGCCCGTCGGGCGAGGTCGCGCCCTTTGCCTGCAGCTTCTCCTCCACGTTGCGCATCGCCATCGCGAAGTCGCGCTCGGGGCCAGCCCAGCGGGCGGTGTGGATGCCGGGCGCGCCGCCGAGCGCGTCGACCTCGAGCCCCGAATCGTCGGCGAGCGCCGGGAGCCCGGAGCCGGTCGCGGCGGCGAGGGCCTTCAGCTCCGCGTTCGCCTCGAAGGTCGATCCGGTCTCCTCCGGCTCCGGCAGGCCGAGCTCCCCCGCCGACACCGTCTCGACGCCGAACGGGGCGAGGAGCTCGCCGATCTCCCGGACCTTGCCCTCGTTGTGGCTCGCGATGACGAGCCGGCGCCCCTCGAACCTGCGCCGCATCAGCCGATCGCCATCTTCTGGAGGTCGACGAGCTTCCTCACGCCGTGCCGGGCGAGCTTCAGGAGCTCGAGAAGCTCCTCCTCGGAGAACGTCGCCCCCTCCGCCGTCGCCTGCACCTCGCAGAGCGCGCCGGAGCCGGTGATGACGAAATTCGCGTCGGTGCCCGCCTGGCTGTCCTCGGCGTAGTCGAGGTCGAGCACCGCGGTGCCGTCATGGATGCCGCAGGAGACGGCGGCGACGTGGTCCTTCATGACGTTCGGGCCGATCATCGAGCGCCGCTCCATCCAGGACAGGCAGTCGCGCAGCGCCACCCAGGCCCCGGTGATCGCGGCGGTGCGGGTGCCTCCATCGGCGCTCAGCACGTCGCAGTCGACCGTGATCTGGCGTTCGCCCAGCGCCTCGAGGTCGACGACCGCGCGCAAGCCCCGGCCGATCAGCCGCTGGATCTCCAGCGTACGCCCACCCTGCTTGCCGCTCGACGCCTCGCGCCGCATGCGCTCGTGGGTGGCGCGCGGCAGCATGCCGTATTCGGCCGTCACCCAGCCGCGCCCCTGGCCGCGCAGCCAGTTCGGCACGCGGTCCTCGAGGCTCGCCATGCACAGGACCTCGGTCGCGCCGAACCGCACGAGGCACGAGCCTTCCGCGTGGCGGGAGATGCCGCGTTCGAGGCTCACGGGGCGCAGTTCGTCGGGGGCGCGCTTGGAGGGTCGCATGGGCTGGTCCTGGCGGGTTCTGTCGCGGATGATTCGAGCCTCGGGGTTCTATCGCAAGAGGCCGTTCCGGCGCCAGTGTCGGAGGCAGGGGGGAGGCCTGCCGCTTGACGGAAGCGATCGGGAAAAGCACATAAAAGGTCGACAGACGAGTGAGATGACAAGGGTGCACCGCGACATCACCAGTGGATTTCCGATGAGGGCGCTCGCCGATCTCGACCAGCGCTCGCGCGAGATTTTCCGCCGCATCGTCGAATCCTACCTCGAGACCGGCGAGCCGGTCGGCTCGCGCAACCTCTCCCGCGTGCTCTCGAGCAATCTCTCGCCGGCCTCCGTCCGCAACGTCATGAGCGACCTGGAGGCGCTCGGCCTGATCTACTCGCCGCACACGAGCGCGGGGCGCCTGCCGACGGAGATCGGCCTGCGGTTCTTCGTCGACGCGCTCCTGGAGTTCGGCGACCTGACGCAGGACGACCGCGCGAGCATAGAGAGCCGCATCAGGACCGGGCATCCCGGCCGCTCGATCGAATCGGTGCTCACGGAGGCGGGCGACCTCCTGTCCGGCCTGTCGCGCGGCGCCGGTCTCGTTCTCGCCGGCAAGTCCGACCTGAGGCTGAAGCACATCGAGTTCGTTCGGCTCGAGCCGCGACGCCTGCTCGTGATCCTCGTCAGCGTCGACGGCAATGTCGAGAACAGGGTGCTGACGCTCGACGAGGACATTCCTTCCTCGACGCTCGTGGAGGTGGCGAACTACCTCAATGCACGTATGCAGGGGCGTGGGATCGACGAGGTCCGCGCCGAGATCGAGCGCTCTGCCGCGCGCGTCGAGGCGGAGCTCGACATGGTCGGCCGGCGTCTCGTCGAAGGCGGGCTCGCGACTTGGGCGGGCGTCGCCGGCGAACGGCCGCCGACGCTCATCGTGCGGGGCAGCGCGAACCTTCTGGAAGACCTGAAGGCGCTCGAGGATCTCGAGCGGATCCGCGTCCTGATAGACGATCTGGAGAAGAAGAAGGACATCGTGGAGCTGCTCACCCTCGCCGACGAGGCGGAGGGCGTGCGTATTTTCATCGGATCCGAGACCCAGCTCTTCTCGCTGTCCGGCTCGTCCGTCGTCGTCGCGCCGTACCGGGATTCGGAGCAGCGTATCGTCGGCGTCCTCGGCGTGATCGGGCCGACGCGCCTGAACTATGCGCGGGTCGTTCCCATGGTCGACTACACCGCCCAGGTCGTGGGCCGGCTGCTCGACTGAGACAGGCGGCTCCTTCGCGGCGGTTGATTTTCGCCCGGCAGGCGCTGATATCGGGGCCTGAGACCCTCCCTTTCGACTGGTGAGACAACGATGAACGAACAGAAAGATCCCGCCAACGAGAACGAGTCCGTGTCTCCGGAAGCCGAGCGCGTAATCGAGCAGGACTCGGGGCAGGCGGCGGAGAGCGAGCTGACCGAGCCCTCGGCCGAGGAGAAGCTCCTGGTCGAGAACGCCGAGCTCAAGGACCGGATGCTGCGCATCGCCGCGGAGATGGACAATCTGCGCAAGCGCACCGAGCGCGAGGTGAAGGACGCCAGGGCCTACGCCGTGACCGGTTTCGCCCGAGACATGCTGGGCGTCGCCGACAATATGCGCCGGGCCATAGAGGCGGTTCCCGAGGAGGAGCGCCAGACCGTGGCGAGCCTGCTCGAAGGCGTCGAGATGACGGAGCGCGAGCTCCTGAAGACGCTCGAGCGCCACGGCGTGAAGAAGCTCGAGCCGCAGGGCGAGAAGTTCGACCCCAACGTGCACCAGGCGATGTTCGAGGTCGAGGACGCGTCGGTTCCCCACGGCACGGTGGTGCAGGTCCTGCAGTCCGGCTACGTGATCTCGGACCGCGTGCTGCGTCCGGCCATGGTCGGCGTTTCCAAGGGCGGTCCGAAGGGCGGGGCATCCGCCGGGCGCTCCGAGGAAACGGCAGAGCAGAACGGTGGGCCGACGATCGATCGACGGGCCTGACGGGCGATATCCCCAACAGCACGGAACCCACGGGGCGGCGCGCCGTTACCACCCCGCATGATGCGCGGCAACCGGGCCGCCCGACTTCGGAGCCGAAGATGACCTTCCTGCCCCTTCTCGTGATCAACTTCCTGCTGGCCTCGTTCGCCGCGCATTTCGCGCTGCGTTACCTCGACTCCGAGCGCAGCCGCCGGATCGCGATGCCGGCGCGGGTGCGGCATTGGAGCCGTGCGCGCCACAAGCACTGATCCCGGATCAGTTCCGAACCTCTGACCCGAAAGGCGTTTCATGACCGAGCCAGATCCCACCGACCGTAGCGGAATCGAAGCCCGTCAAGGCGCGCGAGGAAACAATGGTCGCCTCGTCGGGATCGTGCTCGCCGTCGTCGCGCTCCTGGCGGTGTGGGTCATCTACGCTTTCGTGCTCACCTGACGGCCTTGCGCGGCCGCCGGAACACGGATGGAGACGCCATCATGAAGATACTCGGGCCGACCGTCGCCCTCGCGACCCTCGTGATCTCCGCGGCAGCCTTCGCCCAAGGGGCGCCGACCGACCGCCCGAGCGAGATGCTCCTCGAGGGCACGCCACCGACCACGGGCGCCGAGGTGCCGAGCGCCCCGCCCGACCAGCAGCCCCGGACGGGCGGCGCGTCGATCGGCGGCATAGAGCTCGAGACGCTGGACGAGGCCGTCGAGGATCAGGGCACTGCCGGTCAGGCGATGCCGCCTCGGTGGGTGGGTCTCGGGATCGTAGACGAGAGCGGCGCGACCCTCGGCGAGGTCGAGGACGTGATCGACGGCAGCGGCGGCGTGCCGGAGGCCCTGATCGTGCGCCGGTCGGACGGCTCGATGGAGACGGCCAACGTGGAAGGTCTGACCTACGAGGATGGTCGGCTCGTGGCCGACGGGACCGCTCTCGACTGAGGGCGGAAGCGACCATTTCCGTGATCGTCGTCGATGCTGGGCCGCCCTCGGGCGGCCTTTTTCGTGCCCGCCCGTGGTGGACCGGCGGGCACGGGTCGTCGCTGTCGATGCCGAAGGGGCTCCATGGCCGCGTCGATGCGCTGAGCCCTACAGAAAACGAAAAAGCCGCCTCGCGGCGGCTTCAGCGTCGATCGAATCCTGGAAGTTTTGGTGGAGCCAGGGGGAGTCGAACCCCCGACCTCTTGAATGCCATTCAAGCGCTCTCCCAACTGAGCTATGGCCCCGTGAAGCACCGCGTCTTGCGCGCGGCGTTCAGGATTTGGGAGCGCCGCGGCCCCGTGGAGCAGCGGCGCGCGGGACGATCTAGGATATTCTCGACCCGATTGCAACCAGCCTTTCTCGACGACGGCTAGTCCTCGTCTTCGTCGAGGTCGCCCTCGACGAAGTCGGACACGTCGCCGTCCTCGTCCTCGTCCTCGAGGAACTCGTCCGAGTCGCTCTCGCTGTCGTCACTGTCGTCGGAGAGATCGGGCAGATCCTCGTCCTCCTCGACGTCGCTGCTCGCCCGTCCCGTGTCCTCCTCCTCGGCGTCCACGTCCTCGAGCGCGACCGTGTCCTCTTCCTCCTCTTCGAACTCCTCCTCGTCCTCGACGGGAGCGGGCTTCGGAGCGGCCTTCTGCGGCTTCGCGCGCGTCGGCGTGACGGCGGCCGCCACGCTGTATTCGGCGCCGCATTTCGGGCAGATCGGGGGCATTCGCCCGAGATCGTAGAACTTCGTGCCGCACTCGGCACAGGTTCTCTTGGTTCCAAGTTCGGGTTTTGCCATCGCTCGTAGCCTTATCGGGGGGCTCGGCCTTCGGAATGTCGGGCTGCGCCTGTAAAAAAAGCGGCGCTTCCCATAGACGCTCCCCCTACACGTGTCAAAGTGAAAAGCCGGGAGGCGACGGGGCTGCTCTACAAGAGACGGCGGACCCGTGCTAGACCACCCTCGGTGGAACGCGCGATCGGGGCCACGCGTCAAGAGCCCGCGCGTCACCAGCGGAAAGTCACTCCGTTATCGCGAGGTTCCCTGATGCGGCGCTCCGACGCTCCCGTTCAACATGCCCTGACCGCCGATCCGTCCTCGGCACTTTCCGGTGAGGCGGTGGTCCCCGGCGACAAGTCGATCTCGCACCGCGCGCTGATCTTCGGTGCGCTGGCCGGCGGGCAGACCGAGATCCAGGGTCTCCTCGAGGGGGAGGACGTGCTCGCCACCGCCGAGGCCATGCGCGCGCTCGGCGCCCGGGTCGTGCGCGACGGCGAGGGACGCTGGCGGGTCGACGGGGTCGGCCTCGGCGCCCTGCTCGAGCCCGAAGCGCCGCTCGATTTCGGCAACGCCGGCACGGGCGTCCGCCTGGCGATGGGGGTGGTCGCCGGTCACGGCATCACCGCAACCTTCGACGGGGACGCCTCCCTTCGCCGCCGGCCCATGCGGCGGGTGATCGATCCGCTCCTGAGGATGGGCGCCGAGCTCGTCTCCAGCAATGACGGGAAGCTGCCGCTCGTGCTTCGCGGCACGCAGGATCCGATCCCGATCGAATACGAGCTCCCCGTGCCGTCCGCCCAGGTGAAGTCGGCCGTCCTGCTCGCGGGGCTCAACTCGCCGGGCACGACGACCGTCATCGAGCCGAGCCCGACCCGCGATCATACGGAGCGGATGGCGCGGCATTTCGGTGCCGAGGTCGACGTGGCCGAGCACGGGCAGGGCCGGCGCATCGTGCTGACGGGCCGCCCGGAGCTGCGTGGACGGCCGGTCGACGTGCCCGCCGATCCCTCTTCGGCGGCCTTCCCGCTCGTTGCCGCGCTTCTCGTGCCGGGGTCGCAGATCGTCATTCGCAACGTGATGACGAACCCGACGCGCTTCGGGCTCGTTCACACCCTTCGGGAGATGGGCGCCGAGATAGGCGAGGAGAACACCAGGGAGGCCGGCGGTGAGACGGTGACGGACCTCGTCGTCCGGCATGGACGGTTGCGCGGAATCGAGGTTCCTGCCGCAAGGGCCCCGTCCATGATCGACGAGTACCCGGTCCTCGCCGTCGCCGCGGCCTTCGCCGAAGGAGAGACCGTGATGCGGGGCTTGAGCGAGTTGCGCGTGAAGGAATCCGACCGGCTGGCCGCCGTCTCGGCGGGGCTCGCGGCGAACGGCGTCGAGCACAGGATCGAGGGCGACGACCTCATCGTTACGGGGCGTGGCCGGGTTGCCGGCGGCGGACTGGTCGCCACCGAGATGGATCACCGTATCGCCATGAGCTTCCTCGTGATGGGTCTCGCGGCTGAGCGGCCGGTGACGGTCGATGACGGGCGGATGATCGCCACGAGCTTCCCCGGCTTCGTCGAGATGATACGGGGGCTCGGCGGCGGGATCGGACAGGGTTCGGCGGCATGATCGTCGCGCTTGATGGGCCTGCTGCGTCCGGAAAGGGCACGCTCGGACGGCGACTGGCCCAGCATTTCGGGCTGCGCCACCTCGACACGGGGCTTCTCTATCGCGCCGTCGCCTACAGGATCATCGCCGATGGGGGCGACCTCGACGATCCTGCGACGCGCGAGGCGGCGGCGCGCGATCTCGATCCCGCGACGCTCGACCCCTCGCTCCTGCGGTCGAGCGCGATGGGAGAGGCGGCGTCTCGCGTCGCCGCCGACGAGAGGGTGCGGGCCGCCCTCCTCGACGTGCAGCGCGAATTCGCGCAGCGCCCGCCCGGCGCCGTCATCGACGGCCGGGACATAGGCTCTGTCGTCTGCCCCGACGCGGACGTGAAGATCTTCGTGACCGCCAGCCCGGAGGTCCGGGCGACCCGGCGCTGGCAGGAGCTGCATGCCTCCTCGGCCGACGTCAGCTACGAAGAGGTGCTCGACGACATAAGGCGCCGGGACGCGCGGGATGCCCAGCGCGCGGTCGCACCGCTCGTCCCCGCGCAGGACGCGCACTTGCTCGACACGACGGAGTTGGATATAGAAACCGCGTTTCGGGCCGCTGTGGACTTGATCAGCGCCCACAGGTGATGCGGGGTGCGCTGCGAGGCGTGCCCTCTTTGCGCTATCCCGACACCAGCTTCTGGTGTGCCCGCCTCAGGCGGGTCGCGGGGCGCGCAGCTCCCGGAACGGCAGACAGCGAACGCACGGTCGTGTCGTGATGCGCGGGTTCGGACGCGCGTCTCCGCCAGCCGGGCGCATGTGAAACCAGCCCGTCCCCGCGCATTGAATGCCGTTGCGGGAGGGGCGCAGCAAGACCGAACGATTGCCAGGAGCCAACGTGGCCGTAACCGATACCCAGACCAATCCGTCGCGCGAAGACTTTGCCGCGCTGCTCGAAGAGAGCTTCACCACCTCCACGCTCGAGGAAGGCAGTGTCGTCAAGGGCACCGTCATCGGCATCGAGAAGGACATGGCCGTCATCGATGTCGGCCTGAAGACCGAGGGCCGCGTGCCTCTGCGCGAGTTCGGTGGTCATGGCCGCGAGGGCGGCATCAATGTCGGCGACATCGTCGAGGTCTATCTCGAGCGCGTGGAGAACGCGCTGGGCGACGCCGTCATCAGCCGCGACAAGGCCCGCCGCGAGGAGAGCTGGGAGAAGCTCGAGAAGGCGTTCGAGGCCAACGAGAAGGTCGAGGGCCAGATCTTCAACCAGGTCAAGGGTGGCTTCACCGTCGACCTCGACGGCGCCGTGGCCTTCCTGCCGCGCTCCCAGGTCGACATCCGCCCGGTGCGCGACGTGACGCCTCTGATGCACACGCCGCAGCCCTTCCAGATCCTCAAGATGGACCGCCGCCGCGGCAACATCGTCGTCTCGCGCCGCACGGTGCTCGAGGAGACGCGCGCCGAGCAGCGTTCGGAGCTCGTGCAGAGCCTCGAGGAAGGCCAGACGATCGAGGGCGTGGTCAAGAACATCACCGATTACGGCGCGTTCGTCGATCTCGGCGGCATCGATGGCCTGCTGCACGTCACCGACATCGCGTGGCGCCGCATCAACCATCCCACCGAGGTCCTGCAGGTTGGCCAGACCGTCAAGGTCCGCATCATCAAGATCAACCACGAGACGCAGCGCATCTCGCTCGGCATGAAGCAGCTCGAGGCTGATCCGTGGGAGGGCGTCGAGGTCAAGTACCCGGTCGGCACCCGCTTCACCGGCCGCGTCACGAACATCACCGACTACGGCGCGTTCGTCGAGCTCGAGCCGGGCGTCGAGGGCCTGATCCACGTCTCCGAGATGAGCTGGACGAAGAAGAACGTCCACCCCGGAAAGATCGTCTCCACCTCCCAGGAGGTCGAGGTGATGATTCTCGAGGTCGACCCCGTCAAGCGCCGCATCTCGCTCGGCCTGAAGCAGACGCTCGCCAATCCGTGGGACGAGTTCGCCGAGCGCTTCCCGGTCGGCACCGTCGTCGAGGGCGAGGTCAAGAACAAGACCGAGTTCGGCCTGTTCATCGGCCTCGAGGGCGATGTGGACGGCATGGTCCACCTCTCCGACCTCGACTGGAACCGGCCCGGCGAGCAGGTCATCGACGAGTTCAACCGCGGCGACATGGTCAAGGCGCAGGTTCTCGACGTCGACGTCGAGAAGGAGCGCATCTCGCTCGGCATCAAGCAGCTGGGCGGTGACCCGTTCCTGGCCGAGGAGGCCGGCGACGTCCGCAAGGGCGCGATCGTCACCTGCGAGGTCACGGATGTCCGCGAGGGTGGCCTTGAGGTCAAGCTCGTCGGCACCGACCTGACCTCCTTCATCCGCCGTGCCGACCTCGCCCGCGACCGCTCCGAGCAGCGTCCCGAGCGCTTCGCCCCCGGCGAGAAGGTCGATGCCCGCGTCACGCAGTTCGACCGCAAGGCGCGCAAGGTGTCCGTCTCGATCAAGGCCCTCGAGATCGCCGAGGAGAAGGAGGCCGTCGCGCAGTTCGGCTCGACCGACTCCGGCGCCTCGCTCGGCGATATTCTCGGCGCGGCCCTGAAGCAGCAGCAGAACGACGGCTCCGACAAGGAGTGACGTGACACTTCGCCGGCGGCTGCTATGGTCGCCGGCGTCGTTTTCTCTCATCGGAGGCGTTCCGCATGCCGCTTGACGCGGAATATCTCGTCGACCGGCGGCGCCTTCGCCGCAGCCTCTCGGTGTGGCGCGTCACCGCCTTCGTGCTGGCCGCTCTGGTTCTGGTCGGCCTCGGCATCACCTTCGCCGGGCCGGGCGCCGTTCCTGCCGGCACTCCGCACATCGCCCGCGTCTCCGTCGAAGGGCTGATCGTCAACGATCGCGACCGTGAGAAGATGCTCCGCCGCATGGCGGACGCCGACTCGGTGCGCGCGGTGATCCTCTACGTCAACAGCCCCGGCGGATCGACGACGGCATCCGAAGAGCTCTTCAACGCCGTGCGCGAGATCGCCCACAAGAAGCCCGTCGTCACGCTGATGGGCACGACGGCAGCCTCCGGAGGCTACATCGCCGCGCTTGCCGGCGACCATGTCGTCGCGCATCGCACGAGCCTGACGGGCTCGATCGGCGTGCTGGCGCAGTGGCCGAACGTCACCGGTCTTCTCGATTCGATCGGGGTCGACATGCAGACGGTGAAGAGCGGCCCGCTGAAGGCCGAGCCCAACCCGTTCGAACCGACCTCCGACGAGGCACGCGAGGCGCTGCGCGCCGCGATCATGGATTCCTACGAGTGGTTCCTGACACTGGTGATGGAGCGGCGGGGCCTCGACGACGCGGCCGCGCGGGCGATCGGCGACGGGCGCATCTTCACCGGCGGTCAGGCGGCCGAGCTCGGGCTCGTCGACGAGGTGGGAGACGAGAGCGTGGCCCGGGGCTGGCTCGAGAGGGAGCACGGGATCTTGCGCACCATGCGGGTCCGCGACTGGGAGGTCGACCGCGGCTTCGGAAGCCTCGGCCTGGCCGGCCTTGCGGGGGTGGCCCGGCTGCTCGGGCTCGAAGGCCTTGCGCGGCAGATCGCCCGCGGCTTTGGCTCCGATCTCGGCCTTGACGGGGTGATCGCCCTTTGGCACCCTCAACTTATTGAAGAATAAGGATGATTTCGGGGGCGTCATGATCAAGTCGGAGCTGGTGCAGAAGATTGCACAAGCCAATCCGCATCTCTACCAGCGCGACGTCGAGTTGATCGTGAACACGATCCTGGATGAGATATGCTCGGCGCTCGCCCGGGGCGACCGGGTGGAGCTCCGCGGCTTCGGGGCGTTCTCGGTGAAGAACCGTCCGGCCCGAACCGGCCGGAACCCGCGCACCGGTGACAAGGTTTCCGTCTCCGAGAAGTTCGTGCCATTTTTCAAGAGCGGCAAGGAGATGCGCGAGCGCCTGAACGGCGGCGCGCCGAACTGATGCCGCGGACCAACAGGAAAGGTTGAGACGCGGATGGGCCGAATCCTCCAGCTTGTCGTTCTGGTGCCGCTGGCGGTGATCCTGATCGTGTTCGCCGTCTCGAACCGTCACCCCGTCCTCGTGTCGCTCGATCCCTTCTCTCCCGAGGATCCCTCCCTCGCGCTCGACCTGCCGCTCTATCTCCTGCTCTTCGGGACACTGCTTCTCGGTGTGCTGGTCGGCGGTATAGCCGCGTGGGTCAGCCAGGGACGATGGCGCAGCGAGGCGCGCACCCGCCGTGCCGAGGCGCGGCGATGGAAGGCCCGGGCGAGCGAGATCGAGGCCCAGACGGCGACATCGCCGGCGGGCCCGGGCCTGCCGGCACCGACGGCCGGCCGCTGACGGCCGCCAGGCGGCCCCGGCGTCCGCGGCATGGACAGCCGGCCCGGAACCGTGGCACTTACCTCATCCGTTACCCATGCGGGAGGCGCGGCCGAGGCGGCACGGCCGGGACGCGGAGCCTGCGCAACGACCGGCTGAACCCCCGGCCGCGAACGAGCATTTTCGATGCATGTCGACATCAAGATCTGCGGGATGACGGAGGCGGCCGGACTGCGGGCGGCCTGCGATGCGGGAGCGGATCTCGCCGGGTTCGTTTTCTTCTCGCGAAGCCCGCGCAACATCGGCGTCGCGTCCGCCGCCGGCCTCGCCGCGACTGCGCGGGAGCGCATCGGCATCGTGGCGCTGCTCGTGGACGCTCCCGACGATCTCGTCGACGCGGTGGTCGAGGGGCTGGCGCCGGATTTCCTCCAGCTCCACGGCCAGGAGACGCCGGAGCGCTGCGTCGAGCTGCGGCGTCGCCACAAGCTGCCGCTCATCAAGGCGTTCGGGATCGGCGATGCCGGCGACGTCGATGCCATTCGCGGCTATCATGGGGTGATCGACCGGATTCTGGTCGACGCGAAGCCGCCGAAGGACGCGGAGCGGCCGGGCGGCCTCGGCCGGAGCTTCGACTGGAGCCTGCTCGACCGCCTGGGCGCGCACCCGCCGCTCATGCTGTCGGGGGGGCTCGATGCCGGCAATGTCGGCGAGGCCATCGCCATCGCCGGCCCCGATGGCGTGGACGTGTCCTCCGGCGTGGAGAGCGCGCCCGGCCGGAAGGATCCCGTCCGCATCAGGGAATTCGTGGCAGCCGTGCGCGCGGCCGAGGCCGCAGGCGCACCGGCGAAGGAGTTTGAAGAATGACGATCGCCCAGCCGAACACGTTCCGCGCCGGACCAGACGAGAGGGGGCATTTCGGCATCTTCGGGGGCCGCTTCGTCGCCGAGACGCTCATGCCGCTGATCCTGTCGCTGGAGGAAGCCTACCGGGCGGCGCAGAAGGATCCGGAGTTCGAGCGGGAGCTCGACAGCCTGTCGAAGCACTATGCCGGTCGCCCGAGTCCGCTCTACCTCGCCGAGCGGCTGACGGAGCATCTCGGCGGCGCCAAGGTCTACTTCAAGCGTGACGAGCTGAACCACACCGGCTCGCACAAGATCAACAACACGCTCGGCCAGATCCTGCTCGCCCGCCGCATGGGCAAGACCCGCATCATCGCCGAGACGGGCGCCGGCCAGCACGGCGTCGCCACCGCGACCGTCTGCGCGCGCTTCGGCCTGCCCTGCGTCGTCTACATGGGTGCGACCGACGTCGAGCGTCAGAAGCCGAACGTCTTCCGCATGAAGCTCCTGGGCGCCGAGGTCGTGCCCGTCACGGCCGGCGCCGGCACGCTGAAGGACGCGATGAACGAGGCGCTGCGGGACTGGGTGACGAACGTCGAGTCGACCTACTACCTGATCGGCACGGCCGCGGGCCCGCACCCCTACCCCGAGATGGTGCGCGACTTCCAGTCGGTGATCGGCAACGAGGTGCGCGAGCAGGTCCAGGCGGCCGAGGGGCGGCTTCCCGACGCGCTCGTGGCCGCGGTCGGCGGCGGCTCGAACGCGATCGGCCTGTTCCACCCCTTCCTCGACGACAAGGACGTCCGCATCTGGGGTGTGGAGGCAGGCGGCCACGGCATAGAGGGCGACATGCACGAGCACTGCGCGTCGCTGACGGCGGGTCGTCCGGGGGTGCTGCACGGCAACCGCACCTACCTGCTGCAGGACGACGACGGCCAGATCCTCGAGGGCCACTCCATCTCGGCCGGCCTCGACTATCCGGGCGTCGGGCCCGAGCACTCCTATCTGCGCGAGACGGGCCGCGTGACCTACGTCCCGATCACCGACGACGAGGCGATGGAGGCCTTCCAGCTCTGCACGAGGCTCGAGGGCATCATCCCGGCGCTCGAGCCCGCTCATGCTCTCGCGCAGGTGATGAAGCTCGCGCCGGAGATGCCGGAAGACGAGATCATCGTGATGAACATGTGCGGCCGCGGCGACAAGGACGTCTTCACCGTCGGCAAGATGATGGGGTGGGACCTGTGACGGCTCCGGAACCGGGCGCGCGTATCGCCAGGCGCTTCCAGGCGGTGAAGGACGAGGGCCGGGCGGCGCTCGTGACCTTCGTGATGGCGGGGGATCCCGACGCCGAGACCTCGCTTCAGATCGTGAAGGCGCTCCCGAAGGCGGGGGCCGACGTGATCGAGATCGGCATGCCGTTCACCGATCCGATGGCCGACGGGCCGGCGATCCAAGCGGCGGGCCTGAGGGCCTTGAAGGCGCACCAGACGATGGTGAGGACGCTCGAGATCGTCGAGCGCTTCCGCGAGGAGGACCGCGAGACGCCGATCGTCCTCATGGGATACTACAACCCCATCTATTCCTACGGGAACGAGCGCTTCCTGTCGGATGCGGCCGCCGTCGGCGTCGACGGGCTGATCGTCGTCGACCTGCCGCCGGAGGCGGACGACGAGCTCTGCCTGCCGGCGCTCGATGCCGGTATCGCCTTCATCCGTCTCGCGACGCCCACGACGGACGACGAGCGCCTTCCCCACGTGCTCCGGAATTCGGCCGGATTCGTCTACTACGTCTCCGTCGCCGGTGTGACCGGCTCGAAGGCGCTCGACACCGACCGCGTCGCAGCCTCCGTCGCCCGCATCAAGGCGAAGACGGACCTGCCGGTGGCGGTCGGGTTCGGGGTGAGGACACCCGAGCAGGCGAAGACGGTGGCCGAGGCCGCCGACGGGGTCGTCGTCGGCACGGCGCTCGTCGAGGCGGTCCGGACCTCGCTCGACGGGGAGGGCCGCGCGACCGACGGCACCGTGTCGGCCGTCGGAGACCTCGTCGGAGCGCTTGCCGCCGGTGTCAGGGACGCGGCCCGTCAGCCCGCGTGAACGGTCTCTAGAGGAGCTGAAGCTTGAGCTGGATTCAAAGCGTCGTCCGTCCGAAGATCCAGGGTATCTGGGGGCAGAAGCGCGAAACGCCCGACAATCTCTGGGTGAAGTGCCCCGAGACGGGGGAGATGGTCTTCCATCGCGACCTCGAGGCGAACGGCTATGTGGTGCCGAATTCCGGCTACCACATGCGCATGCCCGTCGAGGCGCGCCTGAAGAGCTTCTTCGACGACGGCGTCTACGAGACGGTCGAGACGCCCGAGGTGCCCGCCGATCCGCTGAAGTTCCGCGACGAGCGCCGCTACACCGATCGCCTGAAGGACGCGCGCGCGAAGACGAACGCCCGCGATGCGGTTCGCGTCGCCAAGGGCAGCCTCTGCGAGCTTCCCGTGACGGCTGCCGTGCAGAACTTCGAGTTCATGGGCGGCTCGCTCGGCATGGCGGCCGGCGAGGCGGTCGTCGCCGGGCTCGAGACCGCGCTGAGGGACCACACGCCCTTCGTGATGTTCGCGGCCTCCGGCGGTGCCCGCATGCAGGAGGGGATCCTCTCGCTCATGCAGATGCCGCGTGCGACCGTCGCCGTGCAGCGCCACCGCGAGGCGGGCCTGCCCTACATCGTGGTGCTCACCCATCCCACGACGGGCGGTGTGACGGCGTCCTACGCGATGCTGGGCGATGTCCATATCGCGGAGCCCGGCGCCCTGATCGGCTTCGCCGGCCCGCGGGTCATCGAGCAGACGATCCGGGAGAAGCTGCCGGAGGGCTTCCAGCGCAGCGAATACCTCCTGCAGCACGGCATGATCGACATGGTGGTGCACCGGCACGAGCTGCGCCGCACGATCAGCCGCATCTGCCGCATGCTGATGGGCGCGCCGGCCTTCGCCGAGGCGCCGCCGGCCGAGGCCGAGCCGGCCCCCGACATGGAGAGCGAGGCGGTTTCACAGGCGGCGCAGTAATGGCCGCCTGCGCAGCCTCCCTACGAGGGGCTGCGCACCGGTGTGAAGCGCCGACGCCGACGCGGCACCGCCCGGCATGGCCGGCCCGCCGCGCACACGCGGCGGGTGCCCCTCGACCGACCTGCGCACCCCCGCCGACAGCAGAACACGCAAGAACATGGCCCACTCGGACATCATCCTCGACCGCCTCTCGAAGCTCCACCCCCGGATCATCGACCTGTCGCTCGACCGGATGTGGAAGATCCTGGAGCGTCTCGGCAACCCGCAGGACAAGCTCGCTCCGGTCATCCACGCCGCCGGCACGAACGGCAAGGGCTCGACGCTCGCCTATCTGAGGGCGATGCTCGAGGCGGCCGGCGCGCGCGTGCAGGTCTACACCTCGCCCCACCTCGTGCGCTTCCACGAGCGCGTGCGGCTCGGCCCGAAGGGGCTCGTCGGCGAGGACGAGTTCGCGGCCGCGCTCGAGGAGTGCGAGCGCGTGAACGCGGGCGAGCCGATCACGATCTTCGAGATCACGACGGCGGCCGCCTTCCTGATCTTCTCCCGCCACGAAGCGGACTACCTCCTGCTGGAGACGGGTCTCGGCGGCCGGCTCGACGCGACGAACGTCGTCAGGCGCCCGCTCGCCACGATCATCACGCCGATCTCTCTCGATCACGCGAGCTATCTCGGCGACACGATCCTGAAGATCGCGGGCGAGAAGGCCGGCATCATCAAGCGCGGCCGGCCCTGCATCATCTCCGCCCAGCTGCCGGAGGTCCGGGAGCTTCTCGACCGCACGGCCGCGGAGCGGCTCGCGCCGGTCTCGATTTCCGGACAGGACTGGACGGCGACGGAGGAGCGGCGGCGCCTCGTCTACCAGGACGATCACGGTCTCATGGACCTGCCCCTGCCGCGCCTGTCCGGCCGCCACCAGATCGAGAACGCCGGCGCGGCCATCGCCACGCTGCGCCACGTGCCGTGGAAGGTCGACGAGGCGGCGATCGCGCAGGGCCTGGGAGATGTCGAGTGGCCCGCGCGCCTGCAATCGATCACCGCCGGCCCGATCGCCGAGGCGGCGCCGCCGGGCGCTGAGATCTGGCTCGACGGCGGCCACAACCCGGCCGCCGGCGAGGCGCTCGCCGCGGCGATGGCCGAGCTCGAGGAGAAATCGCCGCGGCCGCTCGTGCTCGTCGTCGGCATGCTGACCTCAAAGGAGCCGACGGGTTTTTTCGCGCCCTTCGCCGGCCTCGCGCGCGAGGCGATCATGGTGCCGATCCCCGACGCCGAGGCCTCATTCCCGCCGAGAGAGCTCGCCGCGCACTCCGCGAGCGCCGGTCTCACGACGCGGATCGAGCCGGGCGTCGAGGAGGCGCTCCGGAACCTGCCGCGGTCGGACGGGCCCTGCCGAATCCTGATCTGCGGCTCGCTCTACCTCGCGGGCCACGTCCTGCGGCTGCAGGAAGCGGTGCTGGAGTAGAAAGGGCGGCCGGCGGCCGCCCGTCCTGCGATCAGCCCGCGAAGGGCGAGCTAAGGCCGTTCTGGCGGGCGGCGGCCGTCACCGTGTTGCGCAACAGGCAGGCGATCGTCATCGGCCCGACGCCGCCCGGAACGGGCGTGATGTGGCCGGCCACGGCGGCCGCCTCGTCATAGGCGACGTCGCCGACGATCTTGCCCTTGCCGCCCTCGCCCTCGATCCGGTTGATGCCGACGTCGATGACGGTCGCGCCGGGCTTCACCCAGTCGCCCTTGATCATCTCGGGCCGGCCGACGGCGGCGATCAGGATGTCGGCGCGCCGGCAGGTCGCGGCCAGGTCCTTCGTCCGGGAATGGGCGATCGTGACGGTGCAGTTCTCCTGCAGGAGAAGCTGCGCCACCGGCTTGCCGACGATGTTCGAGCGGCCGACGACGACGGCCTCGAGGCCGGACAGGTCGCCGAGTGTCTGCTTGGCGAGGATCACGCAGCCGAGCGGCGTGCACGGCACGAGCGCGTCCTGCCCCGTCGCCAGCCGCCCCGCGTTGACGACGTGGAAGCCGTCGACGTCCTTCGCCGGATCGATCGCCGCCAGCACCTTCGCGGAATCGATCTGCTTCGGCAGCGGCAGCTGGACGAGGATGCCGTTCACGGCGGGGTCTGCGTTCAGCCGGTCGATCAGGGCGAGGAGGTCGGCCTCGCTCGTCCCTTCGTCGAGCTTGTGCTCGAAGGAGGCCATGCCGGCCTCGACGGTCTGTTTGTTCTTGTTGCGGACATAGATCGAGCTCGCGGGATCCTCTCCCACCAGCACCACGGCGAGGCCCGGCGTCAGCCCCGCCTCCGCCTTCAGCCTCTCGACCGCGCGGGCCACCTCCTGGCGGATTGTCGCCGCCGTGGCCTTGCCGTCGATCACGCTTGCCGTCATGCCTCGTCTCCCTCTTCTTCTCTCGTTATGGCGTCTAGCCTGTCTTTCAGCACGCCCGGCGGGCGGGCCACCTGAACCGTCTTCAGCCGCGACGTCCGGCCGGCGGCCACCGTCACGTCCGTCTTCGAGACCCCCAGCAGCCCGGCGATCAGCTCTTCGAGCGCCTGGTTCGCCAGCCCCTTTTCCGGCGCCGCGCGCACCCGCGCCGCGAGCGCCGTTCCCCCCTCGACCGGACGCAGCCCGTCGATCCGGTCGGCGCCGCCCCTGGGCGTCAGCCGCACCGTGATGGTCACGCCGTCTTTCGTCTCCCGCCACCAGCCGCTCAAGTGGGGGCTCTAGTAGACGGCGGGATAGACGTAGAGAAGGATCACGCGCTGGATGAAGAAGATGATCAGGAGCAGGATGATCGGCGAGATGTCGATGCCACCGAGATTGGGCAGCATCCGCCGGACGGGGCGCAACGCCGGCTCCGTCAGCCGCCACAGCGCCTCGCCGATCGTGCCGACGAACTGGTTGCGCATGTTGACGATGTTGAAGGCGATCAGCCACGAGAAGATCGCCGCCGCGATGAGGATGTAGACGTAGAGCTGCAGGGCGAGGAGAATGACGTCGAGAAGGGCGCGCATTTCAGGGTTCCGACGGCAGAGGGGCGGTACGTGACGACCTCCTAACCTTCCTGCGCGCCGCCCGCAAGCCGATCCGCCTCGCGCTGCCGCTTGACAGGGAGCCCCCCGCCATCCTACATCGCGTCTCACTCAGGGATGGGGCCGTAGCTCAGCTGGGAGAGCGTCGCGTTCGCAATGCGAAGGTCAGGGGTTCGATCCCCCTCGGCTCCACCATTCCTCTCCCGCGATAGCCGTTCGCTCATCGCCATCGTTGCGGCAGGCCGCACACGACCCGACATGAGAGGTGGTCGCCTCCCGGCGGGGAGGGATCAGTGGGGCAGGCGCCGGCGGCGTGACGGCCGCCCAAGGCGCCCGCCGCTCAGAAGATCAGCGCCAACAGGCCGATGACGACCAGGAGCCCGATCAGGAAGATCACTCCGACCGTTCCACCGATGAACTTCAACATGTCCGCTCTCTCCCTGCCCATATGATGGATGGCTGCCGTTTCGCCCGGCGGTTCGACAACGGGGAGACAGGTCGGGCGTTCCCGCCCGCGGCTCTCGAATGAAGCGGCGGGTGGAATAGATCCCGCGTCTGTTCCGTATATGGGGCATGAGACGCGACACGCCTCCACGACCGGATGTCCTGGGCGAGCTGCCGAGCCTGCGGCGCTACGCGCGCGCCCTGACGCGGAACGACGAGGACGCCGAGGACCTCGTCCACGACGCGCTGGTGCGCGCCTACGAGAGGCGGTCGAGTTACGACGAGCGCCGCAATCTCAGGACGTGGCTCTTCTCGATCCTGCACAACGTCTTCGTCGACGGCCGCCGGGCGGCGGCGTCGCGCGCGACCCGCGACGAGCGGGCCATGATGGGTGCGCCGGCCCATGCCGATCCCGAGCAGGAGCATGTTCGCTGGAGAGGCCGAGGCAGCCCCGGCTGATGAAGGCCTCGCCGAGGAAGAGGCGGCGGACGAGGGCGGCTTCTTCGACGATCTCGGAGACGACGGCTTCTGACGGACCGGCTGGCGGGGCCGGGTTTGCCGGCTCCGCCGCCGCAGGCACACATCTTCGAGCGCTGCCCGCCGTTCCCTAACATTCGATTGATGCGCCTTCTCGCATTCGAGGAAAGGCTGCAATCAGAGCTCAGCACGACAGAGCCTACACTCTTCCTCGGAAGGAGAGTGTGTCATGTCATCCATCGAGCACGAGGGGATTGCGGCCGGCGCGCAGGCCGACACCGAGCGGATCCGGCGACAGGCCGCCCGCGTCGCGCGGGTTCTGCAGGGACGGGCCAGGCAGCGCCGCCGCCGCCGTCTCCTGATCGCGAGCGGCTGCGCCGCGGCATTGCTGGTCGCGGTGGGCGTGGGCTTCGCCTCCAGCCCCTGGCCACCCGGAGTGACTGTCCGCCACATCGTCGCGGCGCCGAGCTGCGAACGCGCGCGCATGGTGCGGCTCGCCCCGGCGCTCCGCGGCGAGCCGGGCTACTGGGACAGGCACGACCGCAACGGCAACGGCGTCGCCTGCGAGTATGGGCTCTCCTCGCCGGTCGAGGAGAGCCTCTGACCCCTCAGAGGTTGTCGACCAGAACCTCGCCGGCCTTCATGACGAGCTTCGGCGAGCGCTCCGGGTCCTCCATGACGCCGATGTCGTCGAGCGGGTTGCCGTCGACGACGATCAGGTCCGCGAGGTAGCCGGCCGACACGAGGCCGAGCTCGGTCTCCCGGCGCAGGAGCCTCGCGCCGTTGATCGTCGCGGCGCGGACGAGGTCGACCGGCGGAATCACGTCCTTGCGCAGCGAGAATTCGGTCAGCTGCCGCCGGTGCATGACGCCGAGCAAATCGGTGCCGTAGGCCATCGGCACCCCCGCCTTGTAGGCCATCTCCACCGCGTTGATGCCGGCGTCCAGCACCTCGTAGGTCTTGCCGACGAGCTCTTCCGGCAGGCCGGCCTTCACCCCCTCCTCGACCAGCGCGCGGAAGATCGCGAGCGTCGGCACGAGATAGGCGTCGTGCTTCTTCATCAGCCGTATCGTCTCGTCGGTGGCGAGGTTGCCGTGCTCGATCGAGCGGACGCCGAGCCGGACGCAGCGCTCGATCGAGCGGGCGGCATAGGCGTGCACGGCGACGTAGAGATTCGCCATGTTCGCCTCCTCCACGACCGCGGCGATCTCCTCCTCCGAGAACTGGTCGGACGAGATGCGGTCGGTCGGCGAGGAGATGCCGCCGCCGCCCATGATCTTGATGTGGTGGGCGCCGCGGCGGATCTCGCCGCGCGCCGCACGCCGCACCTCCGGCACCCCGTCGACGATCCAGCCGAGGCCCGGCTGCGCGTAGGGCGTCTCGTAGCCCTCGACGCCCGGTCCCCGCACGTCGCCGTGGCCGCCCGTGGGCGACAGCGCCTTGCCGCAGTAGAAGAGCCGCGGCGCCTTCAGGAGCCCTTCCTCCACCGCGCGGGCGAGGCCGTGGTCGGCGCCGCCGACGTCGCGCACGCTCGTGAAGCCGCGCCTGAGCATCCCGTTCATGATCTCGCCCGCCTTGGCCGAGACGTAGAAGGGCGAGGTGCGGGCGAGCTCGGCGAAGTTCGCGCTGATGGCGGTGACGTGGACATGGGCGTCGATCAGGCCCGGCATCAGCGTCTTGCCCCTGAGGTCGATCGTCCTCTCGCCGCCCGCGATCCGGCCCTCGGAGATCTCCGCAATGCGTCCCTCGCGCACCAGAACCTGCCGGTCGGGCAGGATCTCGCCCGCCTCGACGTCGAGGAGGTTCGCGTTCTCGAACAGGATGGCCGTCATGAGATGCTCCGGGGGGTGGTCTGGGCGGAGAGAAGAGGCGGAACGAGGTAGGGGGTGAGGAGGGCGAGGAGACCGAGATCCTCCTCCTCGTAAGCCCCTTCGGGGCCCAGCACGCTGATGACGCCGAGCACGCGGCCGTCGTAGCGCACCGGCGCGTTGAGACAGCTTTCGCAGCCGAGCGAGAGGATGAGCTCGTGGTCCGGGAAGGCCCAGCGAATGTCGTCGGCGTTTCGGCCGAACCAGGTCCTGCCGTCCTTCAGCACCCGGTCGCCCCAGGGGGTTGGCCCCATCCGCTTGCGCCCGAGGAGCGGGTACTCGCGGGGGCGGCTCGAGTGCATGCGCTCCACCTCCCCGCTCTTGGGGAGGTTCGCGAGCACGGTGAAGAGGATGTGGCCCACCGTCTCGCGCGTGAGGTCGTCGACGGCCCGGAAGAGCGTGTCGGGCTGGCCGGGCTCGGCCGACGCCTCGGCCATGACGGCCGCGATGCCGCCGGGGTCGTAGGTATGTCGAGGCACGTCTTGAGTTCTCCTGGGGGAGTTCGGGTCAGCCGTAGAGGAGCGTCGGCAGGACCAGGGCTATCTGGGGAAAGACCGTGAGGATGAGGACGCCGATGCACATCAGGAAGAAGAAGGGCAGCGAGGCGACCGCGACCCGGCCGATCGGGTCGCCCGTGAGGCCCTGCAGCACGAACAGGTTGAAGCCCACGGGCGGGGTGATCTGGCCCATCTCCGTCATGATGACGAGGTAGATGCCGAACCAGATCGGATCGAAGCCGGCCTGCATGGCGAGCGGCAGCGTGATCGGCAGGCTCATCACGACGATCGAGATGCCGTCGAGGAAGAGCCCCAGCAGGATGTAGAACAGTGACAGGACGAGGATCAGGCCGATCGGCGAGAGATCCATCGCCGCGATCGCGCTCGCGACGTTGCGCGGCACGTGGAGGTAGCCCATCGCCGTCGCGAGGAAGGCGGCGGAGATGAGGATGATGCAGACCATGCAGCTCGTCCGCACCGCGCCGGCGAGCGTCTCCATGAAGAGCTTCGGCGTCAGCTGGCCCATCGCGAGCGCGATGACGAGCGCCGCGAAGACGCCCACGGCGGCTGCTTCCGAGGGCGTCGCGATGCCCGAATAGATCGACCCGAGCACGAGCACCATCAGGATGATGATCGGCAGGAGGTTGCCGAGCGCGCGGAAGCGGTCTCCCCAGCCCGAGCTCTCGTCGCCGCTCAAGGGGGCGAGTTCGGGGCGCAGGATGGCGCGGATCATGATGTAGCCGGAATAGAGCCCGGCGATCAGGAGGCCCGGCAGGATGCCCGCGGCGAAGAGCCGGCTGATCGAGACCTCGGCCAGGATCCCGTAGACGATCATGACGATCGACGGCGGGATGAGGAGCCCGAGGCTGCCGGCGCCGGCGAGCGAACCGAGCGCGAGCTTCCTGTCGTAGCCACGGCGGTCGAGCTCGCTCGTCGTGATCTTGCCGATCGTCGCGGCGGTCGCCGCGCTCGAGCCGGAAACCGCCGCGAAGAGCGTGCAGCCGAGGACGTTCGTGTGCAGGAGCCTCCCCGGGATCCGGTCGACGAACGGGGCGAGCCCGCGGAACAGCCGGTCCGATATGTCGGTGCGGAAGATGATCTCGCCCATCCAGATGAACATCGGGATGGCCGCGAGCTCCCATGTCGAGGCGTAGCGGTAGGAGATCGAGGCCGCGATCGTGCCGATGCGCTGGAGCGGCATGTCGAGGAGCAGCGCAAGGCCCGTCACCGAGACGAGGAAGAGCCCGGCGAACACCCACACGCCGAGGCCGAGATAGAACAGGATGAGGAGAAGGACGACGAGGGCGGAGACGACGGCTTCCATGTTCTCTCCGCTATTCCGGGGGGACTTCGTCTGAGTGGGGGGCGACGGGCGGGGGCGTGTCGGCGACCTGGCGCAGGAGATAGGCGAGGAGCTGCAGCCAGAACACGGCGAGCCCCACGAGCACGAGCCCCTCGGGAATCCACATCGGCACCTCGGCGATCGAGCTCGACACCCGGCCGCGCGTCCAGTTGCGCGAGACGCTGAGCCAGAAGAACCAGATCAGCATGCTGATGATGAACAGTGCGCCGACCGCACTCAGCGCTTCGAGAATTCGCCGGGGACGGCCCGAAAGCCGTCCGAGAACCAGGTTCACCCGGATGAGGCTTCCGTTTTCGAGCGAATATCCGAGCGCGAGGAAGGTCGTCGCGGCGACGCCGTACCCGACGAACTCGTCAAGCACGTAGGTCGATGTCGAGAACAGCGTCCTCAACACGATCTCGGAGAGAATGTGGCCGACCATCCCGATGAGGATGAGGCAGGCGCACACCGCCGAGATCCGCGAAATGGCGTAGACCGCCGTTTGAAACGCGCGCATCGCACCTCCGGAAGGGCTGGCGGCGACCGGCCGTCGGGCCGGCCGCCGTCATCCACGGATCACTGGTTGCGGCGGCTCTCATAGTCGGAGAGGAGCGTTTCGGCCTCGTCGCCGAACTTCGACTTCCAGTCGTCGATCGCCTTCGTGCCGGACTGCGAGAGGAAGTCGATGAAGTCGCTCGACACGTCGGTCACGACCGTCATGCCGTGGCCTTCCATCTCAGCGTAGTTCTCCTGCACGCGCTCCGCCAGCAGGCCCCAACCGAACTCCTCGGCCGCATCGGCCGCGGCCTCCACGGCCTCCTTCTGCTCGTCGGTCAGCCCCTCGTAGACGTCCCTGTTGATGTGGACGATCTGGAGCGGCATCGCGTAGTTCACCTCGGTGAAGTGCGACTGGTGCTCCCAGAGCTGCGCGGCGGCGCCGCCGTCGGCGGAGGTGAGGACGGCGTCGATGCCGTTCGTCGCGAGCTGGGGCACGACATCGGCCCAGGAGAGCTGGATCGGGTTGGCGCCCGCCTCGCGCATCGTCACCGTGCCGTTGGCGTCGTAGGTGCGGATCCTGAGGCCCGAGAGCGCGTCCTTGCTGTCGACGGGCTTGTTCGCCCAGATGCCGGAGGGCGGCCACGGCGTCGCGAAGAGGAAGACCTGGTTGTTGTCCTCGAGCACGGCCTCGTAATAGGGCGTCGCCGCCTCGTAGAGCGCCCGGGTGTCCTCGACGGTCGGGGCCAGGAAGGGCAGCGAGGGCAGAAGGAAGATCGGGCTGATGCCGGCCCAGGCGCCGACATAGGAGCTCGCGACCTGAACCGCGCCGTCGCCGACGGCGTCGAACTGGTCGAGCGACTTGTAGCCGAGCGAGGCGCCGTGATGCGCCGTGACGTTGATCTCGCCGTTCGAGCGGGCGGACAGCTCCTCGATGAACTTGTCGGCCGTCTGGGCGTGCACCGAGTTCGGCTCGTACTCGTTCACGAGGTCCCAGTTCACCGACTGGGCGCTGGCGCCACCTGCGGCCAGCACGACGCCGAGCGCCGTGAGCGTCGATAGGATCTTTGACTTCATCGGTGGTTCCCTTGCTCTGGTAGGTACGTTCTTGCTTATTCCGCCGCCGCGGCGGGGTCTGTCGCGCCGGTCGATGCCTGCGGGTAGTGCTTCCTCGCGAAGTCCGCGCTGTACTTGCCCGACGCGAGATCGTCGGCGACCGCCTCCGCTTCGCGCCCGTGGGGATCACCATAGCCTCCGGAGCCGGGCGTCTCCACGACGACCTGATCGTCCGGCCCGATCTCGATGCCGGAAGGCTTCACCGGCAGGCGCGTCTCCTCGCCGTCGCTCCTGAGGACGAAGCGGCCCGGCCGGCCCCGGCCGCCGCCGAACACGCCCCAGGGTGCGTTCGTGAAGCGCTCGCCGGCGCCGTTGAAGGTGCAGCGATGGCCGACCGGCTGCACGATGCGCCGCAGGCCCGCGCCGCCGCGGAAGGTGCCTGCGCCGCCCGAATCCTCGATGATCTCGTAGCCGACGACCCGCAGCGGGTATTCCGTCTCGATCGCCTCGATCGGCAGGTTCGAGGTGTTCGTGATGTGCACCTGCACCCCGTCCTTGCCGTCGCGATCGTTTCGGCCGCCGAAGCCGCCGCCGAGCGTCTCGAGGTAGAGATAGGGCTTGCCGTTGCGCGGATCGGTGCCCGAAAAGACGGCGGTCGTGTTCGCGCCGTTCGAGGCGCCGACCGCCGCGTGCGGCAGGGCGGGCGCGAGCGCGCCGATGATGATGTCGATCAGCCGCTGCGAGGTGTTGGCGCGCGCCGCGACCGGGGCGGGCGCCCGGCAGTCGACGATCGTGCCGGGCTCGGTCAGGAGCTCGCAGCAGTCGATCACGCCCTGGTTGTTCGGGATGTCGGGATCGAGAAGCGCCTTCAGCGAGTAGGCGACCGCGGCCTGTGTCGCGTTGACCGGCACGTTGATGTTGCCGCGCACCTGCGGCGCCGAGCCACGCCAGTCGAAGACGGCGCGGTCGCCGGTCACCTCGACCTTCAGGCGGATCGGAATGTTCTCCGTCCCCAGGCCGTCGTCGTCCATCACGTCCTCGAACGTGTAGGTACCGTCGGGGATCTCCGAGATCGCAAGGCGCATGCGCGCCCTCGTGCGGGTGACGAGATCGTCGAAGGCCCTGCGGATCGTCGCGGCGGAGTAGCGCCCGGCGATCTCCTTCACGCGCCGCACGCCGAGCTGCGCCGAGGCGATCTGCGCGTAGTAGTCACCCCGCCGCTCCTCCGGGATCCGCGCGTTCAGCAGCAGGATGTCGAAGAGGTCGCGCTGCAGTTCGCCCCGCCGGAACAGCCGCACGACGGGGATGCGCAGGCCCTCCTGGTAGATCTCCGACATGCCGCCCGCCATCGAGCCCGGCACCATGCCGCCGATATCGGCGTGGTGGGCGATGTTGCAGACGAAGCAGAGGATCTCGCCGTCGACGAAGACGGGCGCTGCGAAATTGATGTCGGGCAGGTGCGTGCCGCCGGCGACGTGGGGATCGTTCGCGACGAAGATGTCGCCTTCCTCGATCTCCTCGAGCTTCACCTTGGACAGGACTGACGTCATGAGGCCGGTCATCGAGGCGATGTGGATCGGCAGCGACATCTCCGCCTGCACGATCAGGCGCCCGTCGCGGTCGCAGATCGCCGTCGAGTGGTCGTGCCGCTCCTTGATGTTCGTCGAATAGGCGCTCTTCATCAGCGCGATGAAGGTCTCGTCGACGACGGAGCGCATGGCGCTCGCCATCACCTCGAGCGTGATCGGGTCGATCGTCGTGGATGTCGTCATGTCTCGACCTCGATCATCAGGTTGAGCGCGTCGTCGACCCGCGCGACGTCGCCGGGAAAGACGAGGGTGGTGGCGTCGAACTGGTCGATCACCGCCGGTCCCTCGATCACGGCGCCGGGGGAGAGCGTATCGCGCTCGTAGACAGGTGTGTAGTGCGGCGCCTCGTCCGCGAACCACACGTTCCGGCGCTCGACGGGCTCCGGCGTCGTCGTCGCGCGAGGCCCGGGCGTCGGCGCACCCGGTGTCGGCAATCGCCCGATGGCGGTCAGCCGGACGGCGACGACGTCGACGGGATCGTCGGGATTGTGGAAACCGTAGGCACGGTCGTGCGCCTCGAAGAAGAGCTCCGTCAGCCGCTCCATCGCCGGCAGTCGCGCCGACAGGCCTTCGACGGGCACGGCCACCTGCAGCTCGTAATTCTGGCTCTGGTAGCGCATCTCGACGACGAGCTTCAGCGATCGGCGCTCTTCGGCGATCTCCTCGCGTCGCCACCAGTCTCCCGCCTCTCCGACCATCTCGTCGACGAGGCGCTGCGCCGCCTCGTGGTTCTCGGGAATGGCCGGAAAGCGCTGGCTGCGGACGAGGTTCTCCGACAGGTCGGCGACCAGAAGCCCTTCGGCGCAGAGGATGCCCGGCGAGTGGGGCACCAGGATCTCGCGGATGCCGAGCGCCTTCGCGCAGCCATAGGCGTGAAGTGGCCCCGCGCCGCCGAACGGCATGAGCACGAAGTCGCGTGGGTCATGGCCGCGCTCGACGGAGATGGCGCGGATCGCCCGCACCATGTTCGCCGTCACGATGTCGAGGAGACCCTGAGCCGTTTTCTCCGCTGTGAAGCCGAGCCGCTCCGCGACCGGCTTCATGACGGCGTGCGAGGCCTGCGTGTCGAGCGCCATCGCGCCGCCGAGGAGGCCGCGCCCGGACAGGCGCCCCAGCACGACATTCGCGTCGGTGACGGTCGGCTCGGCGCCGCCGTGGCCGTAACAGGCCGGGCCTGGGACGGCGCCGGCGCTCTTGGGGCCGACCTTCATGAGCCCGTCGCGGTCGAACCAGGCGATCGAGCCGCCGCCGGCGCCCACCGTGTGGATGTCGACCATCGGCAGGCGGACCGGAAAGCCCGCCACCTCGCGGTCGAACGCCGTCGACACCTCGTGGTCGCGGATCAGGGTGACGTCGGCGCTCGTGCCGCCCATGTCGAGGGTGATGACGTTCGGCCGGCCCGACTTGCGCGCGGAGTGGACGGCGCCCATAGCCCCTGCGGCCGGGCCCGAGAGGGCGGTGCGAACGGGAAACTCGCGCGCCCGCTCGGGCGACATCAGGCCGCCGCTCGACTGGTTGATGCCGATCCTGGCGCGCGGCGCGAGCGTCTCGAGCTCGGACTTCAGGTGCCGCATGTAGCGGTTGAGGAGCGGCTGCAGATACGCGTTGAGGAGCGTCGTGGAGAAGCGCTCGTACTCGCGAAACTCCGGCTGCACGTCCGACGACAGCGAGACGGAGAGCTCCGGCATCTCCTCGGCGAGCCGGCGGCCGACGGCCCGCTCGTGCTCGGGATTGAGGTAGGAGAACAGGAAGCAGACCGCGCAGGCCTTCGCGCCGCCGTCGCGCAACGCCTTCAACGCCGCGTCGACGGAACCTTCGTCAAGCGGGGTGACGACCTCGCCCGCGGCACCGATGCGTTCGTCGATCTCCAGCCGGTCTTGTCTTTGCGCAAGAGGATGGGGGTGGTCGGCCTTGAGGTCGTAGAGGCGCGGGCGCACCTGACGACCGATTTCCAGGAGATCGCGAAAGTTCTTCGTCGTCAGGACGGCGACCTTCGCCCCCGTCCGCTGGATGAGCGCGTTCGTCGCGACCGTGGTGCCGTGGGCGAGGACGCCGACCGTGCCGGCCTCGAAGCCTGCCTTCTCCGCGAGCTCCCGCAGGCCGGAGAGAATGGCCTCGGCCGGATTGTCCGGCGTGCTCGGCCGCTTGTGCAGGGCTAGTGCGCCGCTCGTCCGCTCGAAGGCATAGAGATCGGTGAACGTGCCGCCGACGTCGACGCCGATGAGCCAGTCGGTCGTGTCCATGAGCCTCCAGCCGGGTTAAGCTTCCATGTGTGCGGCAGTGAGTGTATGCAGCATGTATACATAAGATCAAGAGCGAGTGCTGATGGGAGCCGTCAGAGGAGGATCCGGGATGGCAGGTGGCGGCGCGGAGGCGGCGGCTCCGGAAGGGATCTACGAGGCGCTGCGCCGCGGCATATTGCGGCTCGAGTTCGCGCCCGGCAGCGAACTCGACGAGGGCAGCCTGTCACGCCAGTTCGGCGTCTCGCGCACGCCGGTGCGCGAGGCGCTGATCCGGCTCTCCTCGGAGGGGCTCGTGTCGATGCAGCGTGGCCGCGGCGCGCGCGTGGCGATGCTCGATCTCGGCGACCTCAGGGATTATTTCGAGGGCCTCGACGTCCTGCAGCGCGCGGTCACCCGGCTCGCCGCGATCCGGCGCACGAAGGACGACATTCAGGCGATCGAGGTGCACCTTCTGGAGTTCGAGGCGGGCGCTGCAGCCTTCGACAGCGGCCGCACGAACGAGGCGAACCACGACTTCCACCTGGCGATCGGCCACGCCGCCCACAGCGCCCGGCTGTGCAGCGGCTATGCGCATGTGCTCGCGGAGACGCTGCGGCTCGCGGGCCTCTGCTTCAGCGAGACCTCTCAGGCCGACGAGCGGCTCGAGAGCCACCTTCAGAAGACGATGCGCGACCACCGGGCGATGTTCGACGCGATCTGCCAGGGCGACGCGGATGCGGCGGAGCGCGCCGCCGGCGGACACGTGGATCTCTTCCGCAACCGGCTGGTCGACACGCTGATGTCGACCAGGCTGACGCAGGGAATATCCCTGAGAGCGTGATCCGGCCGGAAAGGCTCAGGCGCCGACTTCCTTCCGGTGGGCCTCGGCGAGCTCGGCCATCGAGGTGAAGCGGAAGTCGACCTTTGGCATGTCGCCCGGGTTCATCGTGGCGCCGAAGCCTTCCTTGTCGTGGCGGCGGTAGATCCAGCACCTGGCGAGGCCGTGGCGGGTGGCCGGCACGTGGTCGTGGAACAGGCTCTCGGCGGTGTGCAGAATGTCGCCCTTGGCGATCCCCACCCGCGCGAGGTTCTTCAGCATGTACTCGAAATTGCGGTCGCTCGGCTTGTAGGAGCCGGCGTCCTCGGCGGTGTAGATCGCGTCGAACTCGACGCCGAGCTTCTGCTGGCTCGCCCAGAAGCTCCTGTTGTCGACATTCGACAGGATCACGAGCTTGAAGTGCTGCTTCAGATACCGCAGGGCCTCCGCCGTGTCGGGGAAGGCAGGCCATGCCGAGACGGAGGCGCCGTAGGCCTCGGCCTCGCCCCAGCTGACCGGAACCCCCCACTCCTCGGCCAGACGCTTGTAGACGACGGCGAGGAGATCGGGATAGCGCTTCGCCGGTGTCTGCGCCTGGGTCGAGGATTCATGGAAGGCGTGCGCCTCCAGGACCTCGTCGCGGGAGAGCTCGCGGCCGACCTTGGCGAGGAGCGGCTGCAGCCCGGTGAAGATGCCGGTCTCCCAGTCGATCAGCGTGCCGTAACAGTCGAAGGTGAGGGCCTTGAAGTCGCTCAGGCGCATGGTCGCGTCTCCCCGCTATGCTGTCTACGCACTGTATACAGGAGGTGAGCGCGCCTGTCTTCACCCCGGCGTCACCACAGCTGCGGCTTCTGGATCATCAGGTGGAACACGACCAGCATCGCGGCGAAGGCGGGCCAGCCGAGGATGAACCACCAGCGGAACAGGCGGTGGTACTCGGCCGGCAGGGGCTGCCCGGCCCGGGCGGCCTCGCGGGCGAGGTCGCGCCGACGATCCCGATTTCCATCATCCTCCCCACGGGAGGCGCCCCGAGCCGTGACGGCTGACCGCCCCGACGCCGGGATGGGTATGCGCGCGGCGGCCGACGGCCAAGGCGCGCGCCCGTTCATGGAGACGCGCGGCCGCCGGTCCCGTTCCTGCGCGGCAGCGGCGAGTTGCCCTGCCGCAGCAGAAGCCGTTTGCGGGATGCCCGATTCCACGGTACCGCTCCCGCCTGTTTTGTGGTCATTTCGGTGACGCTCGCGGCCGGCAGCGATTGAAACGCTGGCGGGAGCGACGTGCTCACGGGGAAACGAAGGGCGCCATGCCGACGATCGATATTGCGAGGCGTGTCTACGACCACAACTGGAAGCTCGACCCGATCGTCCGAAGCCTTCTCGACACGGACTTCTACAAGCTCCTGATGCTCCAGATGATCTGGAGCCTCTATCCCGACGTCGAGGTGAGGTTCTCGCTGATCAACAGGTCGCGGCATGTCGCCATCGCCGATGTGATCGACGAGGGCGAGCTTCGCGAGCAGCTCGACCATGCCCGGACGCTGAAGCTGACGAAGAAGGAGATGATCTGGCTCGCCGGCAACACGTTCTATGGCCGGTCTCAGATCTTCCAGCCCGAGTTCCTCGAATGGCTCGGCCGCTTCCAGCTGCCGGAATACGAGCTGCGGCGTGTGGAGGGGCAGTACGAACTGCACTTCCACGGACCGTGGCTGCAGACGACGATGTGGGAGATCCCCGCGCTCGCGATCGTCAGCGAGCTCCGCTCGCGCGCCGCGCTGAAGGGGATGGGGCGGTTCGCGCTCGACGTGCTCTACGCGAACGCGAAGGCGAAGCTCTGGAACAAGGTGGAGCGTCTGCGCAAGCTCGACGGCTTGAGGCTCGCCGACTTCGGCACGCGGCGCCGCCACGGCTTCCTGTGGCAGCGCTGGTGCATCGAGGCGCTCAAGGAGGGCTTGGGCCAGTCCTTCATCGGGTCGAGCAACGTGCTTCTCGCCATGGAGAACGATCTCGAGGCGATCGGCACGAACGGCCACGAGCTACCGATGGTGGTCGCGGCGCTGGCGGAGACGGACGAGGAGCTGTTCGAGGCGCCGTACCGGGTGCTGCAGGACTGGGAGAAGCTCTACAGCGGGAACCTTCTCGTCGTCCTGCCCGACACCTACGGCACGCGGACCTTCCTGCGCCACGCGCCGGACTGGCTGTCGCGATGGACGGGCTTCAGGCCCGATTCGGCGCCTCCCATTCCGATCGGCGAGGAGATCCTCAGGTGGTGGCAGAGCCAGGGCCAGGATCCGGCGAACAAGCTCCTGATCTTCTCCGACGGGATGGACGTCGACAGCATCGAGGAGATCCACCGCCACTTCCGCGGGCGGGTGAACACGAGCTTCGGCTGGGGGACGCACCTCACCGCCGATTTCCGCGGGTGCATGCCGGAGCCGTTGCAGGGGCTCGATCCGATCTCGATCGTCTGCAAGGTGACCGAGGCCAACGGCCGCCCGGCCGTGAAGCTTTCGGACAATCCCTCGAAGGCGAGCGGCGAGGCCGAGGCGCTGGCCCGGTATCAGAGAGTGTTCGGGCCGAGCGGCTTCATGGCCCAACCGGTTGTGGTGTGATAGCCACGGCCAGCCGATTCCCCGCGTCCCGCGCCAGTGGCATGGTGTAAGTTTGGAACCGCCGCACAATGGCAGAGTTCCGTTGTTTTCGGAGGCAACCCATGAAGAAACAGATCAGCACGCTCGCAGCACTCGTCACCCTCGCCACCGGCCTTGCAGCCTGCCAGGGCGGCGGCCAGGAGATGGCCATGGCGCCGGGTCGCGCGCCCGCGGCAGCGCCCGCTCCCTCGCCGATGGACGGGCGGTGGGCCTCGGCCGACGGCATCTTCGTCGCAAACTTCCGCGGCGGCTCGTTCCAGTCGGTCGATGCGCAGACGGGTGCGGTGCTGGCGAACGGCTCGTACACGATGTCGGGCGGCAGGGCGCAGCTCGACTGGCTGTCGACCTCCTCCAATGAGCGGCGCTCGGCGACTTGCAGCTTCCAGGGGCAGGCGCGCCTGTCCTGCACCCAGTCGAGCGGAGCGAGCTTCGAGCTGCAGCGGACGGCCTGACCTCCGGAGGTGCCCCCGAGTTTCGGCAATCGAAGCAAGGGATTTGAAGGTTTTTTCTGTGCATCCTCGCCCCGCTCTCGACAGGAGGGGCTTGGATGTTCAGCCGGTTCTTACATGACAGAAGCGGGGCGGTGGCCCTCATCTTCGGGCTCGCCTTCATCCCGTTGGTGGTCGGCGTGGGCGCGGCGATCGACTATTCCCGCGCCTCGTCGGCGCATTCGCATCTCCAGGAGGTCGCCGACGCCGCGGCTCTCGCCGGTGCCCGCGAGAACTCGGAAGACCTGGCGGCCGTGAAGGCCGCGGCACAGAACTACATCGACGCGAACGTGCCGCCGCAGCTGCGCTCGCAGATGAAGCGCGTCGACATCGCCTTCACCGCCGACAACGCCGTTCGTGTGGTCATCGACGGGTCCGTCGAAACCACGCTGACGAATGTCGTCGGAATCCGCGAGATGGACATCAGCGTTGCCTCCGAGGTGATGCGCGGCTCGAAAGGGTCGCTCGAGGTCGCCCTCGTGCTCGACAACACGGGGTCCATGCGAGGGCAGAAGCTCGCCTCGTTGAAGGACGTCGCGACGAAACTCGTGGACGACGTCTCCTCCAACAAGGATCTCAAGGCCAAGTTCGCCCTCGTGCCCTTCGCCGAGTACGTGAATGTCGGACCAGCGATGGTGAACGCGAGCTGGCTCGACACCTCGCTCATCGCAAGCAAGTCCACATGGAAGGGCTGCGTGGGATCGCGAGGCGACGCGCTCAACATCACCGACGACAACTACGCGACGAAGAAGATCCCCGCCCTCGACGTCCCGAAGTGCGGCAAGAGCATCTCCCCGCTCAGCGACCGGTTCTCGGAAGTGACGAGCGCGATCTCGTCGATGAGCGCCGACAGCTGCACCTATATCCCGGCGGGATTGGCCTGGGGCTGGCGGGTCCTGTCGCCGGGGGCGCCGTTCGGCGAAGGAGCTGCCTACGACGCGGCGAACCGGGATCCCCGGAAGGTGCTGGTCCTGCTCAGCGACGGCGCGAACACGATGACGACCGACAATTTCCCTTATCATATGCCGGGGTCCGGTTGCAGCGGCAAGGAGTCGATCAATAAATCAGACGAATACGTGAAGAAGATCTGCGAAAACGTCAAGCGACAGAATATCGAGATATTCACCGTCGCCTTCGAGGTCGACGACAATAACATCAAGAATGTCCTGCAAGGCTGCGCCAGCAGCGATTCCAACTACTTCGACGCCAGCAACAGTCAGGAGCTCGCGGCGGCGTTCCAGCAGATGACGGCGTCGTTCCAGGACATCCGCATATCGAGGTGAGTTTCCGTGAGGAGCGACATCGCCTGGAGCAATGGGGGCCACCTGGCAGGGTGGACCTCTTTGCGGCCGCGAGGCGCCGGCGCCTTACCTCAAGATCTTGACGTCGAGGATCTTGGCTATGCCTTCGGAGCCGCATAGGTGATGACGACGCGCTTGTTGGTCGGATCCGACGGGATGAGCTTCGGATCGACATAGATGCGCGTCCTGTCTTCCATGACGAGCATCTTGGCGGCGGGCCTCCACTCGACCACGCGGCCGGTGATCGTGTCGGCATGGGCGGCGGAAGCCAGTGCGACGACCGCACCTGCGACGAGCGCGACTCTGGTGAGCCACATTTGGTTTGGACCTTCTCGAGACATGTCCTCTCGGGGCGGGCAATCACAAGGGCGCCATCGGCTGGCTCTTCCCTCTGCCCGCCCGGGACAGCGGCAATTCTACCATCGTCGAGGCGCCTGGCTAGGTGCGTTCTTCCGCCCGCGACCCGGGGAGTGGAAGATGTGCGGCGCCTTATGCCTCGCTTGATCGCACCCCTCCCGAGCACCATATCACAGCCAAGCCGGCGGCCATGTGCACCGGCAACGAACTCAGCGTGCGGGCGCCGCGACGGGCCCGCGTCCAAGGTCGCTTTCAGAAGAGAAGGATCTTGATCCGGTGTCCCGCGTCCCAAGCTTCAACAGCCCGTTCCTCGTCGGCTTCGATGGCCTCGAGCGGCTTCTCGACCGCGCCGTGCGCAATGCCGGCGACGGCTACCCGCCCTACAATATCGAGCGTATTCGCGGCGAGGGCGAGTCCGACCGCCTGCGCATCACGCTCGCGGTGGCGGGGTTTTCCTCGAGCGAACTCGAAGTGACCCTCGAAGACAACCAGCTCACCATTCGCGGCCGGCAGGCGGAGGAAGAGGGCGAGCGGGAGTTCCTGCATCGCGGCATCGCCGCGCGGCAGTTCCAGCGCAGCTTCGTCCTTGCGGAGGGCATGGAGGTGGACCAGGCGAGCCTCAACAACGGCCTGCTTGTCGTGGACCTCGTCCGCCCGGAGCCGCAGCGCATCGTGAAGCGGATCGACATCACGACGCCGACCTCTGTGGCCGGCAGCAGTCAGTGAGGAGTATGAGAATGATCGATCACGTCCTGTTCGAAGACGAGGCGCACGCGATCTCGCAGGAAGACCTGGCCCGACTGGGGGACAGCGAGATCGCGTATCTGAAGCCGATCATGTCCGACAACCTGAAGGAGCTCTTTCCTCAGGCCCCGGAAATGGCGCCGGGTATCCGCCTGTTCGCGCTGCATGCGGCGGACGGGACGCCGATCATGCTGACGGACAGCCGGGAATCAGCCCTGGCTGGGGCGCGGCAGCAGGAACTCGATATGCTCAGCGTTCACTGAGCTTCCTGCCCGGCGCTCAAGACGCGGTCAGGCGGCGTTGGGTTCGGCTGCCTGGCTGAGGATGGTATAGACGGCGCCGGCGTCGCGGGCGCTGCGCAGCTTGGCCGCAAGCCCCGGTTCCCGCATCAGCCGGGCGATCCGTGCCAGCGCCTTCAGATGGTCGGCGCCGGCCGCCTCGGGCGCGAGAAGCACGAAGACGAGATCGACCGGCTCGTCGTCGATCGCCTCGAAATTGATCGGTTTCTCGAGTCGGGCGAACAGGCCGAACAGCTTCTCGATCGTCGGCAGCTTGGCGTGAGGAATGGCCACGCCGTGACCTATGCCCGTCGAGCCCAGCCGCTCCCTCTGAAGCAGATGATCGAAAATGTCGCGTGACGGCAGGCCCAACAGCGGACCCGCACGCTCGGCGATCTCCTGAATCACCTGCTTCTTCGAATTCGCCTTCAGCGAGGCGATGACGGCGTCCTGCCGGATGAGTTCGCCTACATCCATACCTCGTGCGCCACGCCCCCGAAGCTCGCCTGCGTCGTCGACGCAGGAGCCTTCAGCCGCGTGCCCCCTGTTCGCTGCCGTGGGGCGGATCGATCCAACCGACATGGCCGTCGGATCGACGGTAGACGATGTTCAGCCGGCCGCTCGCCACGTTGTGGAACACGCAGACCGGCGCGTCGCTGAGATCGAGAGACATCACGGCCATACCCACAGTCATCGAGCGGATGGCCGTCTGGCTCTCCGCGATGACGACGGGATTGTCCTCGAGGGGCGTCTCGTCCTCCTCGGTCTCCTCGTCGCCCGAGGCGATCACATAGCTCGCCGCCTGGACGGCCTCGGCGCCGTTGAATTCCTTGTGGTGGTCCTTCAGCCGGCGATTGTAGCGGCGGAGCCGCTTCTCGAGCTTCACCGCGGCCTGGTCGAAGCTCTGATAGGCGTCGCCGGCCTGGCCCGTGCTCTGCAGATCCATCCCGGAGTCGAGGTGAACGCGGCAGTCGGTCTTGAAGCCGCTGCGCTCGCGCTCGACGGTGACGTTCACCGAGGCGCCGCCGTCGAAATACTTGCCGAGCGCGGAATCGAGGCGGTCGCGCACCTGATCCCGAAGGGCGTCGCCGACGTCGATGTTCTTTCCCGTAACGCGAAGCTGCATGTCTTTCCGCCGAGTGCACCAATCCTGAACCGAAAAAGGCTCAACGTCCCGGCTGCCGAACCGGATCCCTCCGCCGGGGCGTGCCTCCCGGCATCAGGCTCAACAGTGCGGCGGAACCTACGTAGCCTCCCTGGGCAAGTCAATCGTCTCTCCGCCGCCTCGTTCAAAGGCCCGCCTGCTTCTCCCTCCTGCGCTGGACAGACGACGGAATCCGGAGCGACTCCCTGTATTTCGCCACCGTCCGGCGCGCGATGTCGACTCCCGAATCTCGCAGCATCTTCACGATCGTGTCGTCCGACAGGATGTTCTGCGGGGCTTCGGCCGCGATCAGCTCGCGGATGCGGTCGCGCACGGCCTCGGCCGAGTGAGCCTCTCCGCCCTCCGTCGCGGCGATCGAGGACGTGAAGAAGTACTTGAACTCGAAGAGGCCCCGGGGCGTCGCGAGGTACTTGTGGGCCGTCACGCGGCTGACCGTCGATTCGTGCAGCTCGACCGCCTCCGCGACCATTCGCAGCGTCAGCGGCTTCAGATGCCTCACGCCCCGCGACAGGAAGGCGTCCTGCTGCCGGACGATCTCGCTCGCCACCTTGAGGATCGTGCGCGAGCGCTGTTCGAGGCTTCGCACCAGCCAGTTCGCCTGCTGCAGGCACTCGGTGATGTACGTCTTGTCGCGATCGCTCCGCGGCCCACCCGAGACGCGCGCGTGGTAGTTGCGATCGACCAGCACGCGCGGCATCGTCTCGGGATTGAGCTCGACGTGCCAGCTGCCGTCGGGGTTCGGGCGGACGACGACGTCGGCGATCGCGGTCTGTATCAGGTCGGACGCAAATCCCGCCCCGGGCTTGGGATCGAGGCGGCGGAGCTCCGCGAGCATCTCGGCCAGGTCCTCCTCGTCGACCCCGCAGACACGCCTCAGGCGCGCGAGGTCCCGTCGCGCCAGCAGGTCGAGATTGTCGAGGAGGCTCTGCATCGCCGGGTCGAGCCGGTCGAGCTCGCGGAGCTGAAGGCCCAGGCACTCCGCCAGGTCGCGGGCCCCGATCCCCGTTGGCTCGAGGGTGTGGACGATCTCGAGCGCGTCCAGGACGTCCTCCTCCGGCGCGCCGAGCCGGTCGGCGACCTCGCCGACATCCTCCCTGAAGTAGCCGCACTCGTCGAGGAGGTCGACGAGATGGCGCGCGATCACCCGCTCGCGCTCCGAGCAGTGCACGAGAGACAGCTGGGCCTTGAGGTGGTCCTGGAGCGAGCCGCGCTCGGCCACCGTCGTCTCGAGAAGGTTCTCGTCGCCGTCGAACTGGCGTCCCTCGCCACGAGAAGCCGGTCCCGGACCCTGCGAGACAGACGCCGTCGCCCACGCGTCGGTGGCGTCGTAGACGTTCGAGGTGTCGCCGTCGAGATCGGCCGCGACCGCCGGCAGGGCCGCGTCCTTCGAGGCCGCCACGAGATCCATCACGGCGGCCTCGGGGGCTGCGGTCTCGCCCGTGTCATCGCCCGGAACGGCCGGCTCCGCCTCGGCCTCCTTCAGGAGCGGGTTTCGCTCCAGCTCGCCTTCCACGTAGCTCGCCAGGTCGAGGCTCGACAGCTGCAGGAGCTTGATCGCCTGCATCAGCTGCGGCGTCATCACCAGCGACTGCGACTGGCGCAGCTGAAGCTTTGGCGCAAGTGCCATCAACCGCCGACCTTGATTCTAAAGGCGAAACTCGTCGCCGAGATAGTAGCGGCGGACATCCACATTCGCCACGACCTCCTGAGGCGATCCTTCCATCAGGAGGCGGCCGTCGTGGATGATGTAGGCCCGGTCGATCAGGCTCAGCGTTTCGCGCACGTTGTGGTCGGTGATGAGGACGCCGATCCCGCGCCGCGACAGGTGGCGGACGAGCATCCGGATGTCGCCCACCGCGATCGGATCGATGCCGGCGAAGGGTTCGTCGAGCAGCATGAAGACCGGCCGAGAGGCCAGGGCCCGCGCGATCTCCACCCGCCGCCGCTCGCCCCCCGACAGCGCGATGGCCGGCTGATGGCGCAGGCGCGCGATGTCGAACTCCTCGAGCAGCTCCTCGAGCTCCTTCTCGCGCACCTTGCGGTCCGGCTCGATGATCTCCAGAACGGCGCGGATGTTCTCCTCCGCCGTCAGCCCGCGGAAGATCGAGGCCTCCTGCGGGAGATAGCCGATGCCGAGGCGCGCCCGCCGATACATGGGCAGGCGCGTGATGTCGTTTCCCTCGAAGGCGATCCTCCCGGCATCGGGGCGGATGAGGCCGGTGACCATGTAGAAGACCGTGGTCTTGCCGGCGCCGTTCGGTCCGAGCAGACCCACCACCTCCCCCCGCTTCACGGAGAGGCTGACGCCCTTGACCACGGGGCGCCGGTTGAACGACTTGCGGATGTCCGCGACCTCGAGCCAGCTCTCGTGGCTCGTGCCCGCGCTCAGGAGGGCTTCGTCGGCTCCCGCCTCGGCCGCGTACTGGTCCCACGGAACGTCCTGGGATCCGGCGGCGACGTCGACCGGCTCACCGTGCTGGGGCTCTCCCCGGCGCCTCTCGAGGCGCGAATGACGGCTCACGCGTTCCATTCCTCCCGGCGACGCTGTCCTTCGCGCCTGTACCTACTGGCCTGCGGGCGCCCGGCCGCTCGGCTGGAAGACGCCCCTGACGCGGCCGGCCCCTCCAGACCTGTTGGATACGAGCCGCGAGCGCCCGGTATCAAGGTTGACCACGAGCTCCGTGCCGTTCAGCACGTTCTGGCCCTGGGACAGGACGACGTCGCCGGTCAGCGTCACCGTGTTGGTGTCCATCTGGAAGATGGCCCTGTCGCCCGTCGCCCTCTGCTCGCGCGTCGTGACCACGACCTTGCCTTCGGCCTCGAGCCGCGTGATCCTCTGCCCGTCACCACCGCCGCCGCCATTGTTGTTCTCGGACTGGGCGGCCGCCTGCTGCATGACAGAGCCGCCGGCGTAGAACACCTTCAAGCTGGCTGTCTGCAGCGTGGTGCCGTCCTGCTTCGCGACGACGTTGCCGGTGAAGACGGCCATGCTCTGGTCGTCGAGCACCTCGAGCATGTCGGCCTCGATCTGCACCGGCCTGTCGGAAGATTGTAGCGGATTGCCGTCGTTCTGGGCCGAGGCCGGTGCGGCAATCGCGAGAGCGAGGCCCGCCGCGGCAGCCAGGCGGGCGGCCGCTTTACTCAGGTGTGCCCAAGGCATTTTCCAAGCTCCCGTTCATGCGCATGTCGACCTTGACGTTGCCGCGCAGGACGATGCGTTTGCCGCCCTCGCTGACCTCGATTGATCCGGCTGCGACGCGACCCACGTCCATTTCGAGCTCGACCGGCTCCTCGCTCGAGACGGTCCGGCGGGAGAAGTCGATGTCGGCGGACTGCAGCGTCGCCCGCTTGCCGTCATTCGTCGTGAGCTCAATCGAATTGTCGAGCCGCAGCGTCTCGGCGTCCGTGTCGAGCGTGCCCTCCGCGGCGCGCAGCGCGGTCCAGCGACCTCCCTCCTCGTCCAGGCGGCCGTCGATCCCCTGGAGGCGAACGACGTTCGGGCTGGAGAGATTCTGCTGTGCCCTGTCGGCGCTCACCGCGTAGTTGAGCCCTTCCTCGCCGTAGCCCGTGAGCTTCGGCGCCTCCATCGTGACCGTGTCGCCCTCCACGCCGATCGAGCTCAGCTCGACGTCGCCGATCGGCGACGGGATCGACTGGAAGGAAACGAACAGGCCCAGTGCGAGGAGGAGGCCGAGGACCGGAAGAACGACGCGCAGGCGCCGGACCCGCCTCGAGTGCCGCTGCGCGCGCTGCCACGTCGAGTGGCGCACGGCAGCCGTGTCATGCGGGACGTCCCGCATGCCGGAGCTGGTTGCGATGCTCTCCACCCTGTCGTTGTCCTGTCTGGTCATCGGCGCACGTAGTCCGAAGAATTTGATCGAAAAACGGCGCCAATCCTAGCGCCGGAGCCGTCAAGAATGTGCGAACAGATCTTCCTCGTCCCACCCCGCGAGGTCGAGCAACGCGCGAGCGGGAAGGAAACGGAAGCATGCCTCGGCGAGGTCCATCCGGGCCTCGCGCACGAGCAGCGCGTCGAGCCTCGCCCTGAGGGCATGGAGATGAAGAACATCGCTGGCGGCGTACGACAGTTGCGCGTCGGTCAGGGTGTCCGCCCCCCAGTCCGAGCTCTGCTGCTGCTTCGAGATCTCGATCTCGAGCATGTCCCGCACGAGGTCGCGCAGCCCGTGGCGATCCGTGTAGGTTCGCGTCAGCCGCGAGGCGATCTTCGTGCAGTAGCAGGGCTGCGCGATCACGCCGAGATGCCGGGCGATCATCGCGATGTCGAAGCGGCCGTAGTGGAAGATCTTCGTCACGCCCTGGTCGGCGAAGAGGCGCTTCAGGTTCGGAGCGTCGTAGGTGCCGCGGTCGACCTGCACCAGATGCGCCGTTCCGTCACCCGCGGACAGCTGCACGAGGCACAGCTTGTCGCGCACGAGGCTCAGGCCCAGCGTCTCGGTGTCGACGGCGACGACCGGACCGAGGTCGAGATCGGCCGGAAGGTCGCCGCGGTGCAGGGTGATGGTCAATGGACGGGACCTCCGCTTGTCATGACGTGGGCCCGGCGCTGCCTCGGCATCAACAGCGGTCCGAGCCCCGGGGACCCGGTCCGCGCCTGTCGCAGTATAGATTGATGGCCGAGCCTTCGGCGGCAGTGTTTAACAGCCACGTTCGGCTACGGCAACTGAACCGGAGATTCGACAGAGAGTGCCGGAGGCTCGACCCCGAAGCGGGGGAGGCCGGTGCGAGATGACCATCATGTTCGATGGTGCCCAGGAGAAGACTCGAACTTCCACGCCCTTTCGGGCACTAGCACCTGAAGCTAGCGCGTCTACCAATTCCGCCACCTGGGCAAGTGCGCGAGACAGTTATTGGCCCGTCCGCGGCTTGTCAATGGCGTTGCGACGGCGGTGAACCTGTACAGGCCCATCGGGCTTCGTTATGGAGGGCACGACCGGCAAGATCTTGGGAGAAGGGCCGCCATGGCGGGGCGAAACATGCGCTACGAGCTCGTGACGGTGTTCGGAGGCTCCGGCTTCATCGGGCGCTACGTCGTGCGGGCGCTGGCTGTGCGCGGCTACCGGGTTCGGGTGGCGGTCCGCCGGCCGGAGCTGGCAGGTTTCATGAAGCCTTATGGCAGCGTCGGCCAGATCCAGGCGATACAGACGAACCTGCGCTTCGAGGATTCGGTCAGGCGCGCGGTGCAAGGCTCCGACGCCGTCGTGAATCTCGTCGGCATACTCGCCGAGGGCGGCCGGCAGAGCTTCTCCAAGGTTCATGCCGAAGGGGCAGGTCTGATCGCGCGGGCCGCGGCCGAGGAAGGTATCACCAGGCTGACGGCCGTTTCCGCCATCGGTGCCGACGAGCAGTCCGAATCGCACTACGCCCGCACGAAGGCCGCCGGCGAGGCCGCCATTCGCGACGCCGTGCCCGGCGCGGTCATCCTCCGCCCTTCGATCATGTTCGGTCAGGAAGACCAGTTCTTCAACCGCTTCGCGGCGATGGCCCGCATGTCGCCGTTCCTGCCGCTGATCGGTGGCGGCCAGACGCGTTTCCAGCCCGTCTTCGTCGGCGATGTGGGCGAGGCGGTGGCCCGCGCGGTCGACGGCAAGGCGACGCCCGGATGTACGTACGAACTGGGCGGGCCCGAGATCCGCACCTTCCGGCAGCTCATGGAGCTGATGCTCCACGTGATCGGCCGCAAGCGGGTGCTCCTCAACGTGCCGTTCGGCGCCGCCGACAGGCTGGCGGGCGTCCTCGGCGCCCTGCCGGGCCGCCTCCTCACGACGGACCAGGTGATCCAGCTCAGGCACGACAACGTCGTGTCGCAGGCGGCGATCGAGGAAGGCCGCACCATCGAGGCTCTCGGCATCGACCCGGTCGGCATGGAGGCGATCCTGCCGACCTACCTGCAGCGCTTCCGCCGCGCCGGGCAGTTCACGAACAACGTCGACACGCCGAGACTTCAGCCCTGAGGTCGGCCGGGCGGGCAGTGCTCCGGCTGCATCACTGGGCGCGCTTCCGCACAAGGCCCGGCCATTGACCGCTCTTCGCCACAATTCGACCCAGAGGCTGATCTAGGCGCCAGGGTCTGGTGCTGGCGACGCGAAGCAGGCTGCCTCGCTAACCGCTTGTTCACCGCCACGAGATCTTATGGCACGGCCGCAACGCCGGCGGCCCTGCCGGCGTTCGGAGGGAGTCGGGCCGTGCGATCCGGCTTCCCCGTCGGGCGGCGCGGTTCGTGATCGAGTGGCGGCCTCGCTTTTTTGGACCGACTTTGCCCCCCATGCTGACGCTCTATCACCACGCCTTCTGTCCCTTCTCGCGCGCGGCGCGAATCGCGCTCGCCGAGTACGGGTTGGAGGCCAAGCTCGTCGAGGAGCGTCTCTGGGAGAAGCGCAAGGAGTTCCTGATCGTCAACCCGGCCGGCAGCCTGCCGGTGCTGATCGACCGTGACGCGGCCCGCCCGATCTGCGGCGCGCGGGCGGTGATCGAGTTCATCAACGAGACGGCGGGCGCGGACCCGGGCGCACGGCGGCTGATGCCCGACGACCCCTATGGCCGCGCCGAGGTGCGCCGGCTGCTCGACTGGTTCGATCTGAAGTTTCATGCCGATGTCTCGGCGCTCCTGCTGAAGGAGCGGATCTACAAGCGGTTCATGCGCGTCGAGCACGGCGGCGGTCCGCCGAGTGCCGGTGCGATCCGGACCGGCCGGGAGAACCTTCGCTTCCATCTGCACTACATCTCCAAGCTCGCCGAGCGTCGCAACTGGCTCGCCGGTGACCAGCTGACCCATGCCGACCTCGCGGCGGCGGCGCACCTCTCGTGCATCGACTATCTCGGCGACGTGCCGTGGGACGACTACGAGTGGGCCCGCCACTGGTATGCCCGCATCAAGTCCCGGCCATCATTCCGGCCCATACTCGCCGACAGCATCCCCGGAATGACGCCGTCCAGGACGTATGCCGACCTCGACTTCTGAGACGATCGACCGAGACGCTCTCAAGGCGCGCCTGATCGAGGACGCGCTGGCGGAAGGCTTCGACCTCGTCCGGGTCATGCGCCCCGACGCGGTGCCGGAGACGGCGGCGCGGCTCGACCACTTCCTCCGCGAAGGTCGGCACGGCGAGATGGAATGGATGGCCCGCACGGCGGATCGGCGGCGGCAGCCTTCCGCCCTGTGGGGCGATGCTCGGTCGGTCGCGATGCTCGGCCTCAACTACGGGCCCGAGGGCGATCCGCTGCCGCAACTCGCGGAACGCGCGAAGGGATACATCTCCGTCTATGCCCGCGGCGACGACTATCACGACCTCATCAAGAAGAGGCTGAAGTCGGTGGCCCGCCGCTTCGCCGAGACGGCCGGAGCCGACGTGAAGGTGTTCGTCGACACCGCCCCCGTGATGGAGAAGCCGCTCGCCGCCGCCGCGGGCCTCGGCTGGCAGGGCAAGCACACCAATCTCCTGTCGCGCACCTACGGCAACTGGCTCTTCCTCGGCGCGATCTTCACCAATGCCGAGCTCGAGCCCGACGCGCCGGAGTCCGACCATTGCGGCTCGTGCCGCGCCTGCCTCGACGCCTGCCCGACAGACGCTTTTCCCGTGCCCTATCAGCTCGACGCCAGGCGCTGCATCTCGTATCTCACGATCGAGCATTCGGGCCCGATCCCGCGCGAGTTCCGCGAGGCGGTCGGCAACCGCATCTATGGCTGCGACGACTGCCTGGCGGTCTGCCCGTGGAACAAGTTCGCGAAAGAGGGCCGGGAGGCGAAGCTCGCGGCGCGCGACACGTTGAACATGCCGGACCTCGAGGACCTCGCCGAGCTGGACGATGCCTCCTTCCGGGCGCTCTTCACGAAGTCGCCGATCAAGCGGATCGGCGTGAAGCGCTTCCTGCGCAACGTCCTGATCTCGATCGGCAACTCCGGCGACGAGGCGCTGGTCCGGACGGCGCGCCGGCGGCTGGACGACGAGAGCCCGCTCGTGCGAGGTGCGGCGGTCTGGGCACTCTCGCGGCTGATGCCGGGCGACGAACTGCGCGCGCTGGCGGGCTTAAGGATGGGCGGCGAGACCGACGCGGACGTGCTGGAGGAGTGGAGAATGGCATTGGCGGACGGAGCCCCAGCGGCATGAACAGGCTGTTCGTCTTCGGCCTTGGATATTCCGCGACGACGCTCGCCCGCAGGCTGCTGGCGGGGGGATGGCGGGTCGGCGGCACTGTTCGCTCGGAGGAGAAGGCCGCGGCGCTCAAGGATGAGGGCGTGGAGGCCGTGGTCTTCGACGGCGGGCGTGACGGGTCTGCCGTCGCGGCCGAGGCCATGGCAGGCGCGTCGCACCTCCTGACCTCGATTTCGCCCGGCGAGGAGGGTGACCCGGTGCTCCTCACGCACCGCGACGCGATCGCCGCGCAGGCGGAGACGCTGCGCTGGATCGGCTACCTCTCGACAATCGGCGTCTACGGCGATGCGGGCGGGGCGTGGATCGACGAGGAGACGAGCCCCGAGCCGCCGAACGCGCGCACGAAGCGTCGGGTCGAGGCGGAGGCGCAGTGGCTCGCCCTCGGCCGCGCGATCGGCGTGCCGACGGCGGTCTTCCGCATCGCCGGCATCTACGGGCCCGGCCGCAACCAGCTGAGGCAGTTGAAGGAGGGCACGGCGAAGCGGCTCGTGAAGCCCGGCCAGGTCTTCAACCGCATCCATGTCGATGACATCGCGTCGGCGGTGGCCGCCTCGATGGCGAGGCCCGCGCAGGGCCGCGTCTACAACCTCGCCGACGACCTGCCGATGCCGCCGCAGGACGTCGTGACGTTCGCCGCCGGTCTCCTCGGCGTCGAGCCGCCGCCGGAGGTCCCCTTCGAGACGGCCGAGCTGTCGCCCATGGCCCGCAGCTTCTACGCCTCGTCGAAGCGCGTCTCGAACCGCCGCATCAAGGAGGAGCTCGGCGTGGAGCTGAGATATCCGACCTACCGCGAGGGGCTGACGGCGCTCGCGGCCGCGGGCGAGGGGGCCTAGGTCCCCGGGAGAGCCGAGGGTGAGGCGGCCACAGCGACGAGCTCGCCGGACGCCCCATCCCCCGTCAGGAACTCATGGGGGTTCGTTTCGGCGATCTGCCGGAAGAGGTCCTCGCCCAGCGTGTCCCGCAGGAGGATCGAGACGGCCTTCTCCGAAAGTCGCTCCTGGCGCGTCATGTAGAAGTCGGAGCCGAAGAGCACGCGCTGGCACAGCCGGCTGTCCTTCTCCTTGAGGAAGAGGCGCAGGAGCGGCGCGTATTCCTGGAAGTTGAACAGCGTGTAGGAGATGTCGGTCCAGAGGTTCGGCCAACCTTCGCCGCGGATCATCGTCTCGATCCTCGAGACCCAGTTTCTCTCTTTCTCCTCCGGCCGATCCGGGTCGAACCCTTCGTCTAGATAGGCGCGCCAGTCGCGGTCGCCGCCGAAATGGGCGAGGCAGATGCGCAAGGTCGGGAAGGCCTCCATCACCGGGAGGTAGGCCTCCGGAGCCGTCACCCGGTCGGCCTCCTCCTGGCTCCACCCCTTGCGGCGGACGCCGCCGCGCGAGCAGTGGGTGATGACCGGCAGGTTGCGGTCGACGCAGAGCGGATAGACCTCGCTCATCAGCACGGGATGGTCGGGCCTGAAGCCCATCTTCGGGTAGAGCTTCAGCCCACGGAAGCCGAGCTCCTCGACGCAGCGACGGAACTCGGCCGCCGAGCCCGGCGTGTCGGGATGGACGGTCCCGAAAGGGATGATGCTGTCTCGGTAGTGCCCGGCGAGGCGGTGAAGCTCGTCGTGCTGCGCGACGATGTCGCGGTTCACCGGGCCGTGCCCGATCGGCGTCATGTCGACCGGCAGAACGACGAAGCGCGTGTCGCGGGGGTAGTGGCGCCGGACCTCCCGGAAGATCTCCTCCTGATGCGTGCGCCGCCCGGTGTCGTGGAAGGCTTCGAGCCGGACGAGCCGCTGGTAGACGCCCTGCCAGGGCGAGAACCAGAAGAGGAAGCGGACCACGCGAAGGAGCCACGGCCACCACCGGAAGATCACGACCGGCCAGGCCGGATAGTACCGCGGCGCATGCTCCGCCGTGAAAGTGTGGATGTGGCAGTTGGTGATCCTGATCTCGGCCATCGCCGGCCCTCCCCTTAGCATGACGCAAGGGTAGCACAACTCATGCGTGCGCCAGAGAGCGTGGGCCGGGCGGTGGGTGCCGCCTCACGCCGGCATGTGATCTCCGCGGATCATGGTCTCGACGCTCTCGAGCAGCAGCGCGATGTCCTGCTCGCGCGACAGGCGGTGATCGCCGTCGTGGACGATGCTGACCGTCACGTCGTCGCAGGCGAGCCTCGTGACGATGTCGAGCGTGTGGTCGAGCGGGACGTCCTCGTCGAGGCGGCCCTGGAGGATGTGGACAGGACAGCCGAACTCGATCAGGTCGCGATCGAGAAGCAGGTGGCGGCGCCCCTCCTCTATGAGCTTCCGCGTGATCGGGTAGGGCCCATCATACTCCGACGGACGCATCCACTGGCCGGTCTCCATGATCTCGCGCTTCTGCTCCTCGGAGAACAGGTCCCACATCAGCCGCTCCGTGAAGTCGAGCGCCGGCGCGATCAGCACAAGCCCGTGCGGCGGATGACCCTCGACCTTCATGCGAAGCGCGAGCAGGCTCGCGATCCAACCTCCCATCGACGATCCGACGAGCAGGGGCGACTGCCCCGCGCACTGCGCCACAGCCTCGGCCGCATCATGAAGCCAGGTGCCGATCGTGCCATCCTCGAACCGGCCGCTCGACTGGCCGTGGCCGGAATAGTCGAAGAGGAGGCAGGCGCGCCCATGCGCCTCGGCCCACTGGTCGAGCCGCGTCGCCTTCGTGCCGGCCATGTCCGAGCGGAAGCCGCCGAGCCAGACCAGTGTCGGCCCTTTGCCGCGACGCAGCTTCAGGGCGATGCGGCGGGCGTTCTCCCCCTCCCCGAGCGGGATCTCGTGATATTCGGCTTCGGCCATCTGGTCCCTCCTCTCGGCTCTTCGTGAAGGCGTCGCGAACCTGACAGGGGGCCTGCACGGGGGCAAGTGCGAAGGGACGTTCCGGGGGCAACGGACAAAAGGGCGCCGCCCCTCATCGCTCCGTTTCGTGCTATCAATCGCGGGCGCAATCCCTCGGGCCCGGATATTCCCAGCTTGGACCTCGTCACCATCATCCTGTCCATGTGCATCGGCAACGTCGTCGCCTGGACGGTCGCGCTCTACACCGAGGACGGCATGTACTTCCTCATCGCGAACGTCGTCACCGGCGCGCTCGGCGCGGCCGCCTGCGGGCTCACGATCGCCTGGCTCGTGCCGGATTTCGGGCCCGTCTTGTTTCTCGCCTTGAGCCCGCTCGCCGCCGTCCTCGCAATCGCCATGGCGATGGCGGCCTGGCGCGCGATCCGACCGGGAGCCGTACGCGGATCATGACGCGGGCGCCGTCGGAGAACCCGCCGGTCCTTGCCGGCCGCACCGTGCTGCAGATCGTGCCCGACCTCGAGGCGGGCGGCGCCGAGCGCACCACCGTCGACATCGCCGCCGCATTGGTGAAGGCGGGGGCGCGGGCGCTCGTGGCGACGACGGGCGGGAGGCTCGTGCCGGAGCTCGAGGCGGCGGGCGGCACCCACATCGCCTTCCCCGCAGCGACGAAGAACCCGGCGAGGATCCTGGCCAATGCGGGCGCGCTTTCGCGGTTGATCCGGCGAGAGGGCGTCGACCTCGTCCACGCGCGCAGCCGGGCGCCGGCGTGGAGCGGGCTGATCGCGGCGCGGCGGACCGGCGTGCCGTTCGTCACGACCTATCACGGCGCCTATCGCAGCGTCGGCCGGCTCAAGAATTTCTACAACGGTGTGATGGCGCGCGGCGACGTCGTCATCGCCAACTCGGGGTTCACCCAGGCGCTGATCCTGAAGCGGCACCCCCAGGCGGAGGGAAGGACGCGCGTCGTCTATCGCGGCACCGACCTCTCACGGTTCGACCCCGCCGCCGTCGCGCCGGAACGCGTCGCCGCGATGCGTCGCGCCTGGGGGGTCGCCGCGGACCGGAAGGTCGTCCTTCTGCCTGCCAGGCTGACGTCGTGGAAGGGCCAGGAGGTGTTGATCGACGCTGCAGGCAACCTCGCGGCGGCGGGCCGGATGGATTTCGACGTCGTGCTCGCCGGCGACGAGCAGGGCCGCACCGGCTACCGGGACCGACTCGTCGACCGGATGCTGAAGGCGGGCCTCGGCCACCGGGTCCGTATCGTCGGGCATGTCGAGGACGTGCCGGCGGCCCTCGCGGCGGCCGACGTGGTGACCACGCCGTCGACGGAGCCCGAAGCCTTCGGCCGCTCGGCCGCCGAGGCTCAGGCGATGGGAAAGCCGGTCGTCGTTTCCGACATCGGCGCGGTGCGCGAGACGGTTCTGGCGCCTCCGGAGGCTACGGAGGAGGCGCGAACGGGATGGCGCGTGCCACCGTCCAACGCCCTCGGGCTCGCCCAGGCGCTGAACCAGGCGCTCGACCTCGAGCCGGAGGCGGCGCGGGCGATGGGCGCGCGGGGCCGGGCGCATGTCCTGTCGCTGTTCTCGCTCGAGAGGATGGTGGCCGAGACGCTGGGGATATATCGGGAGCTCCTCGGGCCGCGCCCGTGAAAGCGCCTGCGCGATCTGCTAGCGTCTGAGCCCATGAATGCCATGACCCTCGAAGAGCCCCGGGCGGACGACGCAGACGTGCTGGACGATCCGCGCGTCACCCCGATGATGCGGCAGTACCTGGAGATCAAGGCGGCCAATCCAGACTGCCTGCTCTTCTACCGTATGGGCGACTTCTACGAGCTCTTCTTCGAGGACGCGGAGGCGGCGAGCCGGGCCCTCGGCATCACGCTGACGGTCCGGGGCAAGCATCTGGGCCGCGACATCCCGATGTGCGGCGTGCCGCTCCACACGGCCGACGACTATCTGCAGCGCCTGATCGCCGGCGGGTTCCGCGTCGCCGTGTGCGAGCAGCTCGAGGATCCCTCGGAGGCCAGGAAGCGCGGCTCGAAGTCCGTCGTGCAGCGCGACGTCGTGCGCCTCGTGACCCCCGGCACGCTGACGGAGGAGCGGCTTCTCGATTCGAGCCGCAACAACTTCCTGGCCGCGCTCGGTCGGGTGAAGGGCGCTGGCGGAGACGAGCTGGCGCTCGCCTGGGCGGACATCTCGACCGGCGAATTCCGCCTGATGGCCGTCACGGCCGGCGAGCTGCCCGCCGCGCTCGCCCGCGTCGCGCCGGGGGAACTCCTGGTCTCGGACGCGCTCTACGATTCGCCGGAGTACCGCCAGGCCCTGCGCGAGGCGAAGACGTCGGTGACGCCGCTCCCCTCGGCGATGTTCGATTCCACGGCCGCCGAACGCAGGCTTCTCTCCTTCTTCGCCGTGGCGAGCCTCGACGGCTTCGGCGACCTGTCGCGAGCCGACGTCGCTGCGGCCGGCGCCCTCGTCGCCTATGTCGACCGGACCCAGAAGGGAGGGCGCCCGCCGCTTCGCCCGCCGCGGCCCGAGCCGAGCGGCGCGGTCGTCTCGATCGACCCCGCGACACGGGCCAATCTCGAGCTGACGCAGACCCTGTCCGGGGAACGCAAGGGGAGCCTTCTCTGGGCGCTCGACCGCACCGTCACCTCCGCCGGCGCGCGCGAGCTCGCGAAGCGCCTGTCCGCGCCCTTGACGGACCTGAAGGAGATCACCCGCCGGCTCGACGCGGTCGGGCATCTCGTCGAGGCGCGCGAGATGCGTGCCTCGCTCCGCGAGGCGCTGAAGGCGGCGCCCGATCTCGCGCGATCGCGGGCGCGGCTCGCCCTGATGCGCGGCGGCCCGCGCGACCTCGCCTGCGTCCGCGACGGCGTCGTGGCGGCCGGCGAGCTGGCGACGATCCTCGCGGTCGGCGGACTGCCAGCCGCGCTGGAAGAGATCAGCGCGCGCCTCGGCGCGTTGAGCGATGAGCTGCGGGGCGCCCTCGCCACGGCGCTGGTCGAGCGACCCCCGCTCAACCGGCGCGACGGCAACTTCATCGCCGACGGCTACCGGCCCGAGCTCGACGAGGCGCGTGCCCTTCGCGACGAGAGCCGCCAGGTCGTCGCAGGCCTCCAGGCGACCTACCAGGACCGGACAGGCGTCAGGTCGCTCAAGGTGAAGCACAACAACGTGCTCGGCTACTTCGTCGAGGTGACGGCGCAGCACGAGGCGAAGATGCGCGCGGAGCCTCTGTCGGGGGAGTTCTTCCACCGCCAGTCGCTCGCGAACCAGATCCGCTTCTCCACGAACGAGCTCGCCGACCTCGAGGGCCGCATCGCCAGCGCTGCCGATCGCGCCATGGCGCTCGAGAACGAGATATTCGACACGCTGTGCCACGCGATCGCCGAGGAGGGCGAGAGGCTCGACGCGGCCGGAGAGGCGCTCGGCGAGCTCGACGTCCTCTGTTCCCTCGCGGAGATCGCGGCAGAGCGGGATTTCGTGAGGCCGGAGGTTCAGGACGGCATCGCCTTCGACATCGAGGGCGGCCGGCATCCGGTCGTCGAGCAGGCGCTCGAGGCCGAACGGTCGGGCCCGTTCGTCGCGAATGACTGCGTGCTCGGTCCGGCCGACGGTCAGGATGCAGGGCGTCTTCTCGTCATCACCGGCCCGAACATGGGTGGCAAGTCGACCTTCCTCCGGCAGAACGCGCTGATCGCGCTTCTTGCGCAGGCCGGCTCCTTCGTTCCGGCGAGACGGGCGCGGATCGGCATCGTCGATCGGCTGTTCAGCCGCGTCGGTGCGGCCGACGATCTGGCGCGCGGGCGCTCGACCTTCATGGTCGAAATGGTCGAGACGGCGGCGATCCTGAACCAGGCGGGGCCGAGATCGCTCGTCATCCTCGACGAGATCGGGCGGGGGACGGCGACCTTCGACGGGCTGTCCATCGCCTGGGCTGCCATCGAGCACCTGCACGAGGTGAATCGCTGTCGCTCGCTCTTTGCGACCCACTTCCACGAGCTGACGGCGCTCGCCGAGACGCTGCCGCGCGTGTTCAACGCGACGCTTCGGGTGAAGGAGTGGCAGGGCGACGTCGTGTTCCTGCACGAGGTCGTCTCGGGCACCGCCGACCGCTCCTACGGTGTGCAGGTCGCGCGGCTCGCGGGCCTGCCTGAAGCCGTTCTCAGCCGCGCGAAGGAGGTGCTCGAGCGGCTGGAGGACACGGAACGCAAGTCCGGCGCCGCCGGGCTCGTCTCCGATCTGCCGCTATTCGCCGTGCATCTGGCGCGCGAGGCGAAGCCGGCGCCGGCGGCGAAGGACGACGCGCTGCGGCTGCGCATGAGGGATCTCGCGCCCGACGACATGACGCCGCGGGATGCTCTCGCCGCGCTTTACGAGCTCAAGCGGTTGGCGGAGGAAACGTGACGCCGAAGAAGATTGCCGAGGGCCTCCCGACGGTCGACGGCCTGCTCGGGGAGCTGAAGGGCCTCTACGACACCCGCGGCAAGGCCTCCTACCGGCCGGAGGCCCTGTCGCTGCTCAAGAGGGTGAAGGCCGAAGAACGCCGGCTGGCGGAAGAGCGCCTGCTGGCCGACGGGCGGGGGCTCGACTGCGCCGAGCGCCTGTCCCACCTCCAGGACGTGATCGTGCAGGCGTTGTTCCGGTTCGCGGTGGAGGTTCTCCAGCCGGTCGACAATCCGTCGTCGGGCGAGAGGCTCTGCGTCGCCGCGGTGGGGGGCTACGGCCGCGGCACCATGGCCCCGGCATCCGACGTCGACCTCCTCTTCCTCATGCCCTACAAGAAGACGGCGTGGGGCGAGAGCGTCGTCGAGCACCTTCTCTACTTCCTCTGGGACATGGAGACGAAGGTCGGCCACGCCGTCCGCACGACCGACGACTGCCTGCGGCTCGCACGCGAGGACCTGACGATCCGCACCGCCATCCTCGACGCCCGGTTCATCTGCGGCGAGGAGAAGCTCTTCGCCGAGCTCGAGCGGCGGTTCGACCAGGAGGTCGTCAAGGGCACCGGCCCGGAGTTCATCGAGGCCAAGCTCGCCGAGCGGGATACGCGCCACCTGCGCGGCGGGGAGTCGCGCTACGTCGTCGAGCCGAACGTGAAGGAGGGGAAGGGCGGGCTGAGAGACCTCCAGACCCTGTTCTGGATCGGCAAGTACTTCTACCGCGTGAAGACGGGCGCGGAGCTCGTCAAGGCCGGCGTGTTCGAGCGCGACGAGTACCGGCTCTTCCGCAAATGCGAGGATTTCCTCTGGGCGGTCCGCTGCCACCTGCACTTCATGACGGGCCGGCTCGAGGACCGCCTCAGCTTCGACGTGCAGCGCGAGATGGCCCAGCGCCTGAGCTACATGCCGCATCCCGGCCAGCGCGACGTCGAGCGCTTCATGAAGCACTATTTCCTGGTGGCGAAGGATGTCGGCGACCTCACGCGCATCTTCTGTGCGGCACTCGAGGTGCAGCACGTGAAGAAGGCGCATCCGCTGTCGCGCTTCATGGAGCGCCTGCGGCCGCGCAAGCAGGGCGACATCGCGGGTGCCGACGACTTCGTCGTCGAGGCGAGCCGCATCAACGTCGTCGACGAGGGCGCCTTCGAGCGGGATCCGGTGAACCTCATCCGGATGTTCCACATCGCCGACAGGTACAACCTGTCGTTCCACCCTGATGCGCTGAAGCTCACCCGACGGTCGCTGTCGCTCATCGACCAGCGGCTGCGCGAGGATCCCGAGGCGAACCGCCTCTTCATGCGCATCCTCACCTCCAAGAACGACCCCGAGATCGTGCTGCGGCGGATGAACGAGGCGGGCGTGCTCGGCCGCTTCATCCGCGATTTCGGCCGCATCGTCTCGCTGGTGCAGTTCAACATGTACCACCACTACACGGTGGACGAGCACCTGCTGCGCTCGATCGGGATCCTGGCCGACATCGAGCAGGGAAGGTGCGCCGACAACCACCCGCTGGCGAACGAGATCGTTCACACGATCTCGAACCGGGAGGTGCTCTATCTCGCGCTCTTCCTGCACGACATCGCGAAGGGACGTCCGGAGGACCATTCGATCGCCGGCGCGAAGGCCGCGCGGCGCGTGGCGCGGCGGCTCGGCTTCTCCGCCGCCGACGTCGAGACGGTCGCCTGGCTCGTCGAGCACCATCTCGACATGTCGATGGTGGCGCAGTCCCGCGATCTCGCGGACCGCAAGACGATCGGCGACTTCGCCGCCACGGTCCAGAGCCTCGAGCGCCTGAAGCTCCTACTGATCCTCACGGTCTGCGACATCCGGGCCGTGGGCCCCGGCGTGTGGAACGGCTGGAAGGGCCAGCTCCTGCGAACGCTCTACCACGAGACGGAGCCGGTGCTCGCCGGCGGCCACAGCCAGTCGCACCGCCCCTTGCGGATCGCGCACGCGAGGGAGCTTCTGCGCGCCGAGCTGTCGGACTGGGATGACGAGACCTTCGCGCGCCTCGCCGAGCGCCACTACGAGGCCTACTGGCTGCGCACCGATCTCGATCGCCAGGTGGAGCACGCCCGCTTCCTGCAGGAGGTGCACGAGAAGGGCGTGCGGCTCGCGACGAAGGTGAAGACGGACAGCTTCACCGACATCACGGAGATCACTGTCTTCGCCCCCGACCACCCGCGCCTCCTGTCGATCCTCGCGGGCGCGTGCGCGGCGTCGGACGCCAACATCGTCGACGCGCAGATCTTCACGACGAGCGACGGCTACGCGCTCGACACGATCTTCGTGTCGCGCGAACTGCCCGAGCCCGAGGACGAGCGGCGGCGCGCGGAGCGCATCGGCAAGACGATCGAGAAGGCCCTCACGGGCGAGGCGATGCTGCGCGACATGGTGAAGCGGCGCCCGCCCTCGCCGAAGCAGCGGCGCATGCGCGCCTTCTCCGTCGAGCCGGACGTGCACGTCAACAACAGCTGGTCGGACCGCTTCACGGTGATCGAGGTCTCCGGCCTCGACAGGCCCGGGCTCCTCTTCGACCTGACCGACGTCCTCGCCCGGCTCAACCTCAACATCGCCTCGGCGCATATCGCGACCTTCGGCGAGAGGGCGGTCGACGTCTTCTACGTGACCGATCTCATGAACCACAAGATCGTCAATCAGAGCCGGCAGAACGCGATCAAGCGCAACCTGCTGGCCGCTTTCGGCGGCAAGGAAGCGGGTCTCGCCGCATGATGCCGCCGCTGGCGCGGTGGTCGAAGGCCGGATAACGATGCCGCTCCCATCCGGCGGAAAGCCTCGCCCATGTCCCTGATTCGCAACTTCCTGCTCGTCGGCGGCGGAACCGGCTCGAGCCGCATCCTCGGCTTCGGCCGCGACATGCTGATGGCGGCCGCGCTCGGCGCCGGACCGGTGGCCGACGCCTTCTTCGTCGCCTTCCGCCTGCCGAACCTGTTCCGGCGTATCTTCGCCGAGGGCGCCTTCAACTCCGCCTTCGTGCCGCTCTTCGCGCGCGAGCTCGAGGGGCAGGGGCAGGAGGCGGCCAGGAGCTTCGCCCAGCAGGCGCTGGCGGCACTGACGCTGACGCTCCTCGTGCTGACGATCGTGGCGGAACTGGCCATGCCACTGGTCATGTACGTGCTCGCCCCGGGCTTCGCGAGCGATCCGGAGAAGTTCGACCTCGCTGTCCAGCTGACGCGGATCTGCTTCCCCTACCTCTTGTTCGTGTCGCTGGTCGCACTGTTCTCGGGGCTCCTCAACGCTCTCGGCCGCTTCGCGGTGGCCGCGTTCGCCCCGACGCTCCTCAACGTCGTCTTCATCGGGGCGCTCCTGCTCATCGTGTGGTCGGGACATGCCGAGACCCCGACAGCGGGCGTCTGGCTGTCCTGGGCCGTGTTCTTCGGTGGCATCGCGCAGCTTCTGATGCTGATCTTCGCGGCCCGGAGGGCCGGCATGGCGCCCGCCCTCGTCCGACCGCGCCTGACGCCCGGCGTGAAGCGCCTCGTCGCGCTCGCCGTGCCGGGCGTTCTCGCGGGCGGCATCACCCAGATCAACATCGTCATCGGCACGATGATCGCGTCGATGGCGCCGCAGGCCGTCTCCTATCTCTACTATGCCGACCGCATCTACCAGCTACCGCTCGGCCTCGTCGGCGTGGCGATCGGCGTCGTGCTCCTACCCGAGCTCGCCCGCCGTCTCCGCGCGGGCGAGGACGGGGCCGCGATGCACCAGCAGAACCGGGCGCTCGAATTCGCGCTGGCGCTGACCGTGCCGGCGGCCGTGGCGCTGGCGGCCGTGCCGGGGCCCATCATCTCGGGGCTCTTCGCGCGCGGTGCCTTCACGGAGGCGGACGCCGCCGCGACCGCCGGTGCGCTCGCGGCCTTCGGCCTCGGCCTCCCCGCCTTCGTCATGATCAAGGTATTCCAGCCGGGCTTCTTCGCACGCGAGGACACGAGGACGCCGATGTGGTTCGCGGGCGTCAACGCCGCCATCAACATCGTTCTGAGCCTGGCGCTCTTTCCCTTCCTCGCCCATGTCGGCATCGCCATCGCGACCTCCGTCGGGGGATGGGTCAACGCGGCCCTCCTCGCCATCGTGCTCAGGCGTCGCGGCGGCCTCGCCTTCGACGACCGCCTCGGCTCCCGAGTCGCGCGGCTCGTCGTCGCGAGCGCGGTCATGGGCGCGGCGCTCGTGGGTGTGCGGGTCTTGGCGGAGCCGGCGCTCGCCGGCATGGCCGGGGACAAGGCGATCCTCCTCGTCCTGCTCGTGGGCACCGGGCTCTTCGTCTATGGCGGGCTGGCCGTGATGCTCGGCGTGCTCGACCGGCGCGAGATCATGGGCGCCGTTCGGCGGGGACGCCCGGAAAACTTGAAAGCGCAGTGACGATCGGCCATAACGCGCCGGCTTTCTGGAGGCGAGGTAACGGGTTTCATGACGGGCTTTCACCAGCGCGTGTTCTCTGGCGTGCAGCCGACGGGGAACCTGCATCTCGGCAACTATCTCGGCGCGATCAAGCGCTTCGTCGAGCTGCAGAACCACTACGAGTGCATCTACTGCGTCGTCGACCTGCACGCGATCACCGTCTGGCAGGAGCCCAAGGACCTGTCGCGCGCGACGCGCGAGGTGACCGCGGCCTTCATCGCCGCCGGCATCGATCCGCGCGCCCATATCGTCTTCAACCAGAGCCAGGTCGCGGAGCACGCCGAGCTCGCTTGGGTGTTCAACTGCGTCGCCCGAATGGGCTGGCTCAACCGCATGACGCAGTTCAAGGAGAAGGCGGGCAAGCACAAGGAGAACGCCTCGGTCGGCCTGTTCGCCTATCCGAACCTGATGGCGGCCGACGTGCTCGCCTACAAGGCGACGCACGTGCCGGTGGGCGAGGACCAGAAGCAGCATCTCGAGCTCGCGCGCGACATCGCGCAGAAGTTCAACATGGACTATGCCGAACGCATCGCGGAGCTCGGCCACGGCGAGCAGTTCTTCCCGCTCACCGAGCCGCTGATCGCGGGGCCGGCGAAGCGCGTGATGAGCCTGCGCGACGGGCAGAAGAAGATGTCGAAGTCCGACCCGTCCGACTATTCGCGCATCAACCTGATGGACGACGCCGACACGATCTCCCTCAAGATCCGGAAGGCGAAGACCGACCCCGAGCCGCTGCCGGGCGAGGTCGCCGGGCTCGAGGGGCGGCCGGAGGCTGCGAATCTCGTCGGCATCTATGCCGGCCTTGCCGACACGGACGAGCAGGCGGTTCTCGCCGAGTTCGCGGGGCCGTTCTCGCGCTTCAAGCAGGCGCTCGCCGACCTGTCGGTGGAAAAGCTCTCGCCGATCACGGCCGAGATGCGGCGCCTGACGGCCGAGCCCGACCAGATCGACGCCATCCTCGCCGACGGCGCGGAGCGCGCCCGGGCCATCGCACGCCCGATCCTGGACGATGTGAAGGACGTCGTGGGTTTCGTGCGATCGACGGTGGACGAGCGGGCGCTCTTCGGTAACGTGTCGTAGGCGACATCACGCGGGGCGAGATCACATTGCGACGCAGCGCACAGCCGGGCCACCGGCGCAAGTTCCTGGTGATCATCGACGACACGGCGGAATGCGAGCGCGCCGTCTACTTCGCCGCCCGGCGCGCGCTCCACACGAACGGCATCGTGGTGATGCTCTACGTGATCGAGCCGGGCGACTTCCAGCACTGGCTCGGCGTCGAGGCCGTCATGCGGGCCGAAGCTCAGGACGAGGCGCGGCGGGTGCTCGGCGAGTTCGCCGAGAAGATGCGGAAATGGACCGGCACCGAGCCCGAGTTCGTGATCTGCGAGGGCAAGCGCTCCGAAGAGATCCTCCGCGTCATCGAGGAGGACGAGGATATCGCGATCATGGTGCTCGCCGCGGGGACCGGCAAGGAGGGGCCCGGGCCGCTCGTCTCGTCGATCGCCTCGCGCACCGCGACGACCTTCCCGATCCCGATCACGATCGTGCCGGGCTCGATGTCGGACGAGGAGATCGACGGCGTTTCCTGAGGCACGGCGACCTGCCGCTTGACCTCGACGTCGGGATCGCCATCTATGGAATCATTCTAATCGCGGTGCATTCGACGCTGCGGCCGGCATCCTTTTGCTGTAGGATGTCTTTTGAGAGACAGGAAAGACAGCGATGTTCATCCAGACCGAGGCGACGCCGAATCCGGCGACCCTGAAGTTCATTCCCGGCCGCCCGGTGCTTCCGGGTGAGCCCATGGACCTGCGCAGCCGCGAGGACGCGTCGGCCTCTCCTCTCGCCGAGCGCCTGTTCGAGGTGCCCGGCGTGACCGGCGTCTTCTTCGGCGCCGACTTCGTCGCCGTGACGAAGGCGGACGGGGAGTGGCAGCACCTCAAGCCGGCGATTCTCGGCGCGATCATGGAGCACTATCTCTCCGGCCAGCCGCTGCTCGTGGACGGCGGCGAGGGAGCGGCCGACGTCGAGGATTTCGACGAGGCCGATGCCGAGACGGTGGCGACGATCAAGGAACTGATCGACACGCGCGTGCGTCCGGCCGTGGCGTCCGATGGCGGCGACATCACGTTCCAGGGCTATCGCTCGGGCATCGTGTTCCTGCACATGAAGGGCGCCTGCTCCGGCTGCCCGAGCTCCACGGCCACGCTCAAGCACGGGATCGAGAACCTGCTCCGCCACTTCGTGCCGGACGTTCAGGAGGTGCGGCCGATCTGATCGGCCGCCGGTTCCCGGTCAGGGGCGGTTTCTCAACGGGAGGCTCGCCGGAGCGTCCGGCGGGGCCTTTTTCATGCGCGTCCTCGCAGTAGACACGAGCCTGCCCGCCTGCTCGGTCGCGGTTCTCGATCGCGCGGCGGGACGGCTCCTCTCATCAGAAAGCCAATCGATGCCGGTCGGCCACGCGGAAGCGTTGATGCCGATGGTCGAGCGCTGCCTCGATGCGTCCGGATTCGGTCTTGCCGAGATCGACCTCTTCGCCGCGACCGTCGGGCCCGGCAGCTTCACCGGCGTGCGCGTCGGTGTCTCCGCCGTCCGCGGCTTCGCGCTCGCGACGGGTGCACCTGCCGTCGGCGTGACGACGCTCCGCTGCCTGGCACTGACGGCACTCGAGGATGGCGTGGCGACGCGTCCCTTCGCGGTGGCGATCGACGCGCGTCGCGAGGAGATCTACCTGCAGGACTTCTCCGCCTCGGGCATCGAGACGGGCGAGCCGCGCATCGTGCGCGTCGACGAGGCGGTGGCGGCGCTCGATCCCGACGTGCGGCAGGTCTACGGCTCGGGCGCGGAGCTTCTGTGCTCGGCCGCGGGGAAGGCCGGACGGGGACTCGAGATCATCGGTCTCCAGGCGGCGCCTTCGGCAGGCAGCGTCGCGGCGGCGGCCGAGCCCGGCGGGCTGCCCGCGCGGCCGCTCTACCTGCGGGCGCCGGACGCGAAGCCACAGGGCGCAAAGGTGCTGGCGAGGCGATGATCGGCGAGCGCGTCACCCTTTCCGCCGCCGATGCCGAATGTGCGTCGCGGCTGCACGCGGAGACGATGGCGGCGCCGTGGTCGGCGGAGTCCTTCCGCGAGCTCCTGAAGAGCCCGACGCTCTTCGGCCACGGCTTTCGCCGGAACGGGAGCGGCCTCGACGCCCTGCTTCTCATCCGGGCGCTTCCGGGCGAGGCGGAGATCTACACGGTCGCCGTCGCGCCGGCTCGGCGTCGCGAGGGGCTGGCGAGCGCGCTCCTGCGCCACGGTCTCTCCCAAGTGCGGTCGCGCGGCGCGGAGGTGGTCTTCCTCGAGGTCGACGAGGGCAACGCGGGGGCGCGGGCCCTCTATCGCGGATTGGGCTTCGTCTCCGTCGGCCGCCGCAAGAACTACTACCGCTCGAGCAACGGCGCCGACGCGATCCTCATGCGCCTCGACCTCCAGGCTTCGACTTCCGCCGCGTGACGTGCGATAGAGCCTCCTCGGGCATCGGGGCGTGACGTTTCCATGGGCAGGGTGAGGGCCGTCTGGATACTTGGCGCACTCGCTGCCGTCACGCTCGTCGGCCTGCCCGTGCAGTGGGCGGCCCTCCGGGTCAGCCGCCCTGCGGCGCGCCGAATCCCGGTCCTCTATCACCGGATCCTCCTGCGCCTTCTCGGCACCAGGCTGACGATCGTCGGCCGTCCGGCGCCCGGCCGGCCGCTCCTGCTCGTCGCGAACCACGTCTCCTGGTTCGACATCCCGCTCCTGAGCGCGATCGGCCCTCTGTCCTTCGTCGCCAAGAGCGAGGTCGGAACCTGGCCGGTCGTCAAGACGCTCGCGCGTCTCCAGCGCACGGTCTTCGTCGATCGCCAGCGCAGGAGCGCGACCGGCGGAACGCGCGAGGAGATCGCCGGCCGCCTCTCGGACGGCGACGTCATGGTGCTGTTCGCGGAGGGCACGTCGAATGACGGGAACAGGGTGCTCGCGTTCAAGACGGCTCTGTTCGGTGCCGTGCCGGACGGGCGGGCCGAAGACGAGAGGCCTCTTCTCGTGCAGCCGGTGTCGATCGCCTACACGCGGGTGAACGGGGTGGCGATGGGCCGGCAGCACCGCCCGCTCGTCGCCTGGCACGGCGACAAGGATCTCGCACCCCATGTGCTCGAACTGCTGCGGACGGGCCCGCTCGACGCGGTCGTCGTGTTCGGCGAGCCGATCCCCCTGAAGGAAGGCCGCGGCCGCAAGGAGGTGGCGCGGCTCGCCGAGGAGACGGTGCGCGCGGCCGCGATGCGTGCCCTGCACGCGGGCGAGGGTCTGCTGGCTCCCCTTTCCGAAAGGCGGCAAAACCGGTAAAGAGGAAAGGAGCGAGGAGGCCCGGGCGAGCCCTACGGAATGGAGGGCGCGGGCTTCGACGATGACATCGGTGCCCTGGAAGGGTGGGCGCCGCCACGCAAAGCGATTGTTTCACCAGCTGATGACAGCTTCCAAGAAGCTCTTCGTCCGGACGTTCGGCTGCCAGATGAACGTCTACGATTCGGGCCGTATGATCGACGTGCTGTCGGCGCGCGGCTACGAGCCGACCGAGACGCCCGAAGACGCCGATCTGGTTATCCTGAACACCTGCCACATCCGCGAGAAGGCCGCCGAGAAGGTGTTCTCAGAGATCGGCCGCATCCGCGCGCTGAAGGACGAGCGCGAGGCGCGCGGCCAACCGACGATGATCGGTGTCGCGGGCTGCGTCGCACAGGCCGAGGGCGAGGAGATCGTGCGGCGGGCGCCGGTGGTCGATCTCGTGGTGGGGCCGCAGGCCTATCATCGCCTGCCGGACCTCATCGACAAGGCGGCACGGGGCGAGAAGGCGGTCGACACCGACTTTCCGCCGGAGGACAAGTTCACCCGGATGCCGGCCGCGAGCGAGAAGCGCGTCCGCTCCGGCGGCGCGACGGCGTTTCTCGCCGTGCAGGAGGGCTGCGACAAGTTCTGCACCTTCTGCGTGGTGCCCTACACGCGCGGTGCCGAGGCCTCGCGCCCGGCCGGTGCGCTGGTCGAGGAGGCGAGGCGCCTCGTCGACCGGGGCGTGAGGGAGATCACGCTCCTCGGCCAGAACGTCAACGCCTATCACGGCGAGGGTCTCGACGGCCGCGAGTGGAGCCTTGCACGCCTGCTCTTCGAATTGACCGAGATCGAGGGGCTCGATCGCCTGCGCTACACGACGAGCCACCCGCGCGACATGGACGACGACCTGATCGCGGCGCACCGTGACCTCGACCGTCTGATGCCCTATCTCCACCTGCCCGTGCAGTCGGGATCGGATCGGATGCTCGCGGCCATGAACCGCCGTCACACGCGCGACACCTATCTCGATATCATCTCCCGCATTCGCGAGGCGCGACCCGATATCGCGATCTCCGGAGACTTCATCGTCGGCTTTCCCGGAGAGACGGAGGCCGATTTCGAGGACACGCTCGATCTCGTGCGCCGCGTCGGCTACGCCCACGCCTTCTCGTTCAAGTACAGCCCCCGCCCCGGCACGCCCGCGGCGGAGATGGACGGGCACGTGCCCGAGGCCGTGAAGACGGAGCGGCTGCAGCGGCTGCAGGCGGTGCTCGCGGACGGGCAGCGGCGCTTCAACGAGGGCCTGGTCGGCATGACGCTGCCCGTGCTGTTCGAGAAGCCCGGCCGGCGCGAGGGGCAGTTGATCGGCCGCTCGCCCTATCTCGTCCCCGTGCACGCCGAGGTGCCCGCGGCGATGATGGGCGCGATCACGGAGGTCGCGATCGAGAGTGCCGGCCAGAACAGCGTGGGCGGCCGCCTCGCCGTCCCGACACTTCATGCAACGAGCGCAACGCTGGCGGAGGCGCCTCTTTGAACGAAACGCCCCAGTCCAGCCGGCCCCGCGCCGGCCGGCGGCAGGACGATCCGGCTCGGACGAGCGAGCGCGTGGTCGGATTCGAGGACAACCGGCTGGCGAGCGATCTCTACGGCCAGTACGATCAGCATCTCGCGCTGATCGAGCAGCGGCTCGGCATCGAGGCGACGGCGCGCGGCAACTATGTGAGCCTGCGCGGCGACCGGGACGCATGTGCGACGGCCGCCGAGGTGCTCGAGGGCCTCTACCAGCGCCTGCTGCGCGGCGAGGATATCGGGCCCGGCGACGTCGACGGGGCGATCCGGGTCGCGACGGCCGTCAGCGAGCAGCAGGCCGTGCTGCCGGGGCTCTCCTCTCTGGCGCAGATCGGCACGCGCAAGAAGACCGTGACGGCCAGGACCGTCACCCAGGACCGCTATCTCCGCGCGCTCAACGAGAACGACCTCGTCTTCGCCGCGGGCCCCGCCGGCACCGGCAAGACCTATCTCGCGGTGGCCTACGCGGCCTCGCTGCTCGAAAAGGGCATGGTCGACCGGATCATCCTGTCGCGGCCGGCCGTCGAGGCCGGCGAGCGCCTCGGCTTCCTGCCGGGGGACATGCGGGAGAAGGTCGATCCATATCTACGTCCGCTCTACGACGCGCTCTACGACATGATGCCGACAGACCGGGTCGAGCGGGGCGTGCAGAACCGGGTCATCGAGATCGCGCCGCTCGCCTTCATGCGCGGCCGGACCCTGTCGAACGCGGCCGTGATCCTCGACGAGGCGCAGAACTGCACCACCATGCAGATGAAGATGTTCCTCACCCGCCTGGGCGAGGGCTCGAAGATGATCATCACCGGCGACCCCAGCCAGGTCGACCTGCCGCCCGGACAGAAGTCGGGCCTCCGGGAGGCGATCGACCTCCTCGCCTCCGTGGAGGGCGTCGCGCATATCGCCTTCATGGAGCAGGACGTGGTGCGCAACGCCCTCGTCCAGCGCATCGTGCGGGCCTACGAGAAGGCCGAGGCGGCGCAGGGCGCACGCAGGGGCGGCGCATGAGCACGCCGCTCGAGATCGAGCTCGTGGAGCAGGCCGGCGACTGGTCGCAATTCGACGCCGAGGCGCTCCTCGCGGGTCTGCCGGCAGCCGTCGCCGCCCACGAGCGGGCCGACGGCGTGGTGACCGTGGCGCTCGCCGACGACGCGACGCTGCGCGATCTGAATTCCCGCTTCCGCGGCAAGGACAGGCCGACGAACGTGCTGTCCTTTCCGGCCGCCGGCATTGGCGTCGGCGGTGAGGACCACCATCTGGGAGACGTGATCCTGGCGCGGGAGACGCTGTGGCGGGAGGCGGCCGAGCAGAACAAGAAGCCGGAACACCACTTCATACATCTCGTCGCCCACGGCATACTGCACGTTCTGGGGCACGACCACATCGAGGATGACGAGGCCGAGCGCATGGAGGCGCTCGAGGTCGCGATCCTCGCGGAGATGGGCGTTCCCGATCCCTATGCCGAAACCGAGGCGGGCGCCGCCTTCGCGAGTTCCACCCGAAACTGAGCCGACATGTCAGAAGAAAGCCGAAGTAACACCGAAGAACCCTCGAGTAGCGCCGCCGGCGACCAGTCAAACCTCCAGCACGGCTTCTTCGCCCGCCTGAAGGAACTGTTCGCCGGCCGCACGAGCGGCTCCCTGCGCGACGATCTCGAGGACGTCCTCGATGCCGACGCGAGGCAGCTTGCGAGCGTGCTGTCTCCGAAGGAGCGCTCGATGCTCCGCAACGTCCTCAGCCTGCGCGACCTGCGCGTCGAGGACGTGATGGTGCCGAGGGCCGACATCGACGCCGTGGAGGCCGATGCCCCCATAGGCGAGCTTCTCCAGGAGTTCCGCGAGGCCGGCCATTCGCGCATGCCGGTCTACCGCGAAGGGCTCGACGACCCCGCCGGCATGGTCCACGTCAAGGACGTGATGGGCTACGTGATGAACCAGGCGCTCGTCACGGATGCCGACGTCGCGAGCCAGCCGCAGCTGAAGGCGGGCGGCATCCACTTCGAGAAGGTGGACTTCACCACGCCGCTGAACCGCACCGGGCTCATCCGGCAGGTGCTCTACGTTCCGCCGTCCATGCCGGCCGGAGACCTCCTCGTGAAGATGCAGGCCACCCGCGCGCACATGGCGATCGTCGTCGACGAATATGGCGGCACGGACGGGCTCGTGACGATCGAGGACCTCGTCGAGGAGATCGTCGGAGACATCGAGGACGAGCACGACGAGGAATCGGCGCCGATGATCGAGCCGACCGGAGACGGCGGGTTCATCGCCGACGCGCGCGCACCGATCGAGGAAGTCTCTGCCCTGTTCGGAGACGAGCTCGAGCTCGGCGACCTCGTGGAGGAAGTCGACACTCTGGCGGGCCTCGTGTTCAACCGTGCCGGCCACGTGCCGGTGCGCGGCGAGCTCGTCCCGTTCGAGGGCGGCTTCGAGTTCGAGATCCTCGACGCCGATCCCCGGCGCATCAAGCGGGTGCGCATCCATCGCCGCCAGCCGCCCGAGCAGACGAGGCCGCAGGCGACGATGCGCTCCGAACGCTCCGATGCCGCATAGGTGCCTTTGTCCGGCCGTGGCTTCGGATCGGCTCGACCGGCCGCGGCCAGACGGCGTATGAAGGCGGCGGAAGCGGTCGATTCGGGGGCTGACAGAGCAGTGGCTATCGGAGCTGACGCGCCCCGGAACGGGCGAGCGTCTCGCGGATGAGCGATTTCGTCGACAGCCTCGCCGGACGGCTCGCGCTTCTGTGGGGATGGCGCCGGCTGCTCGTGGCCTTCCTCCTCGGCGCGGCGTCCGCGCTGGCGATGGCGCCATACGACGTCTTCCCGATCCTGTTCATAACGTTCCCGGCGCTCGTCTGGCTCATGGACGGCACGGTCGCGGCAGGGCGGGCGCGCCGGCTGAAGTCGCTTCTTCCGGCCGCGCTCACCGGCTGGGCCTTCGGGTTCGGCTATTTCCTCGCCGGCCTGTGGTGGATCGGCTCCGCCTTCCTCGTCGAGGCGGAGACCTTCGCCTGGATGATCCCCTTCGCGATGCTGCTTCTGCCCGCCGGCCTTGCGCTCTTCACCGGCCTGGGCGCGGCGGTGGCGCGGCTCCTCTGGTCGCGCGGGCCCGCGCGGGTCTTCGCCTTCGCCTTCGGAATGGCCGGTGCCGAGTTCGTCCGCGGCACGGTGCTGACCGGGTTTCCCTGGAACGGGTTCGGCTACGCGCTCGCCGCCACGGAGGCGAGCATGCAGGCGGCGTCCGCCGTCGGCACCTACGGTCTCGCCGTCCTCGCCTGCGTCCTATTTGCCGCGCCGGCCGCTCTCAGCGGTTCCGGCGAAGGCTTCGCCCGCGCTCTCCCGAGCGCGCTCGCCGTGATCCTCATCCCCGGGATCTTCGGCTTCGGCCACTGGCATCTGCGCGAGGGGGAGGTCGGGCCGGACCCGGCGGTCCGCCTCAGGATCGTCCAGCCGTCGATCCCGCAGGGACAGAAATGGCTCGCGGAGAACCGCTCCGCGATCCTCGCCGAATATCTGGAGCTGTCCGACCGCAGCGCCTCGCCCGACGCGATGGGGGCGGGGGACGCCGACCTCGTGATCTGGCCCGAATCGGCCATCCCCTTCGTGTTCGACTTCGAGACCGTGGCGCTGCCGGCGATCGCGGCGATGCTGCCCGCCGGCACCTCGCTCGTCAGCGGCCTGCAGCGGGTCGAGCCCGACGACACCCGCCCCTATGGCTACCGCGTCTACAACTCGATCTTCGTGATCGACGACCGCGGCGAGGTGGAGGACGTCTACGACAAGGTGAAGCTCGTCCCGTTCGGCGAGTTTCTCCCCTGGCAGTCGACGCTGGAGTCGGTCGGTCTGCGGCAGCTGACGCAGGTGATCGGCGGGTTCGAAGCCGGCGAGGTGCGTGATCTCCTGACGAGCGGGTCGGCACCGCCCTTCCTGCCGCTCATCTGCTACGAGATCATCTTTCCGGGCAGGCTCGTCGGGCCCGACCTGCCCCGACCCGCGTGGATCCTGAACGTCACGAACGATGCCTGGTTCGGCGACAGCCCGGGCCCGTGGCAGCACCTGCGGCAGGCGCGCGTGCGGGCGGTCGAGGAAGGGCTGCCGGTCGTGCGAGCGGCGAATACCGGCATCTCGGCCGTCATCGACGCGAAGGGGAGGGTCGTGAGACGGCTGGGCCTCGGCGAGAAGGGCGTCATCGACGCGGGCCTGCCAGCCGCGGCCCCGCCGACGCTCTACGCACGCTACCGCGAGATGCCGTTCCTCGGCCTCATGGCTTTCTGTCTCCTGGTGGCAGCCGCGGGCGCCGTCGCACGGCGGCGCTGAGATCGCCGCTCGAAGCGGCTCCTTTGGGGCTGCGTCTCACGGAAAATAGTATATGTAGAAGCCATTGCATGCCGTTAGGGTCTCCCGGGGATGCCTCAGAGGAACGCCGACTCCGAAACGCCGCAGAAGGCTCCGAACCCCATCGACATCCATGTCGGGGGTCGGGTGCGCCTGCGTCGCATGCTGATGGGCATCAGCCAGGAGAAGCTGGCCGAGCATCTCGGCATCACCTTCCAGCAGGTCCAGAAATACGAGAAGGGCACCAACCGCATCAGCGCGAGCAAGCTGTGGGAGGCCGCCCAGGTGCTCGGCGTGCCGGTCTCGTTCTTCTACGGTGAAATGGCAGAGACAGGCCAACCGAGCCCCGCGGGTCTCGCGGAGGCGGACGGCGACACCTACGTCTCCGACTTCATCGGCAGCCGCGAAGGCTTGCAGCTTATGAAGGCCTTCATGGCGATCGAGGACCCGCGCGTGAGGCGTCGCATCATCGACCTCGTGGAGAGCCTCGCCGCGAAGAGCGGGTGACGCCCCCGGACCCCTTCTCGACCTACCCCCGAAGACGGCGGTCATACCGCTTGACGGTCTCCGCGCGCGCTGTCAGAAGAGCGATAGAAAGACATTCGCTTTTCTTTATATCCGTGAAGGAAACGGTCGTGGCCAGAGCCTCCTACCTCTTTACGAGCGAGTCCGTGTCGGAGGGCCATCCCGACAAGGTGTGCGACAAGATCTCCGACGCCGTGGTCGACACGTTCCTGGCCGCGCAGCCGGATGCCCGTTGCGGCGTGGAGACGCTGGCCACGACGAACCGCATCGTGATCGCCGGCGAGGTGAGGGGCCCCGCCTCGATCGATGCCGACCACATCGAGCACGTCGCGCGCCGCGTGGTGAGGGAGATCGGGTACGAGCAGGAAGGCTTCCACTGGGAGAAGGCGAAGGTCGACGTTCTCGTCCACCAGCAGTCGGCCGACATCGCGATGGGCGTCGACGCGTCGGGCAACAAGGACGAGGGTGCGGGCGACCAGGGCATCATGTTCGGCTATGCCTGCACCGAGACGCCGGACCTGATGCCGGCGCCGATCTACTACTCGCACAACATCCTGAAGGCGCTGGCGGAGGCGCGCCATTCGGGCGCCCAGCCGGGCCTCGAGCCCGACTCCAAGAGCCAGGTGACGCTTCGCTACGAGAAAGGCAAGCCGGTCTGCGCGACCTCGATCGTGGTGTCGACGCAGCACAGCGCCGATCTCTCGACGGACGAGGTGCGCGAGATCGTGCGGCCCTACGTCCTCGATGTCCTGCCCGAAGGGTGGATGTGCGATGAGGCGGAGTTCTACGTCAACCCGACCGGTCGCTTCGTCATCGGCGGCCCCGACAGCGACTGCGGCCTGACCGGGCGGAAGATCATCGTCGACACCTATGGTGGCTCGTCGCCGCACGGCGGCGGCGCGTTCTCGGGCAAGGACCCCACGAAGGTCGACCGCTCGGCCGCCTATGCCTGCCGCTACCTCGCGAAGAACGTCGTCGCCGCCGGCCTCGCCGACAAGTGCACGATCCAGGTCTCCTACGCGATCGGCGTCTCGAAGCCCCTCTCGCTCTACGTCGACTGCCACGACACCGACCGGGTCGACGCGGCGAAGCTCGAGAAGGTCCTCTACGACATGGTGAACCTGTCGCCTCGGGGGATCCGCGAGCATCTCCACCTGAACCGCCCGATCTACGCCCGCACGGCCGCCTACGGCCATTTCGGGCGGGCGCCGGAGCCCGACGGCGGCTTCTCCTGGGAGCGCACCGACCTCGTCGACGAGCTGAAGCGGGTCTTCGGGTGAGACAAGCACGGCGCCCGTGAGCTCAGACCAGACCGAACAGCGCCAGCGCTTCTACGGACGCCGCAAGGGCCACCCGCTCCGCCAGAGGCAGCAGGATCTCATCGACCACCTGCTGCCGCGGCTTCGCGTCGAGCCGGACCGGCTGCCCGGGGATCTCGCAGACCTCTTTCCGCGGGCCGTGAGCGAGGTCCATCTCGAGATCGGCTTCGGCGGCGGCGAGCATCTCGCCCACCGGGCCCGGACGGAGCGCCACGTCGGCTTCATCGGCTGCGAACCCTTCGTGAACGGCGTCGCCAAGCTCCTGGTCGCCGTCGAGGAGGGGGAACTCGACAATGTCCGCGTCTCCGACGGCGACGCGAGGCTGCTGCTGGCCGGGCTGCCGGACGCGTCGATCGACCGGATCTGGATGCTCTACCCCGACCCCTGGCCGAAGACGCGGCACCGCAAGCGGCGCCTCCTGAACGAGGACACCGCGCCGCACATGGCGCGCGTCCTGAAGCCCGGCGGCGAGCTGCGCTTTGCGACGGACATCCCCGACTACGCCGACTGGACGCTCAGGCGTGTCGCCCGGGTGCCGGAACTCGAGTGGACGGCCGAGCGGCCGTCGGACTGGCGCGAGCCGTGGGAGGGCTGGCCGGGCACCCGCTACGAGGCGAAGGCCGGGGCGGCGGGGCGGATTCCGGCCTACCTGACCTTCCGCCGGGGGTAGCCGCCTCTTGCGCCGTTCGGGGTGAAGCGCGTATATACGTGGCATCCGAACCGTCATCGTCGGTTCGGGTACTCTCTCGGATCGATCGTGGGGGGTGGGCCTGCCGGGCCCGCTCTTTTTTGTTTGTGCCAGCGGTCGCGGCCGCCTTGGGCGCGCCACAGGATGCCGGCAAGAGGCTAGTTGATGATTCAGGACCTCGACCAGGACGAACCGCGGCTCGTGACGGAGACGGGCCTCGCCGCGCGCGTCGCCGCCATCGCGGAGCCCGTGGCCGAGGATCTGGGCTTCCGTCTGGTGCGCGTGACGATCAGCGGCCGCGAGGGCTGCACCGTGCAGATCATGGCCGAGCGGCCGGACGGCACCTTCACGGTGGATGACTGCGAGAAGCTGAGCCGGGCGCTCTCGCCCGCGCTCGACGTGGAGGACCCCGTCAAGGGGGCCTACAATCTCGAGGTCTCCTCGCCGGGGATCGACCGCCCGCTGGTGCGCGCGTCGGATTTCGAGCGCTGGGCGGGACACGAGGCGAAGGTCGAGATGGCGGTGGCGGTCGAGGGGCGCAAGCGCTTCCGCGGGCACGTCCGGGGCATCGAGGGCGGCGCGGTCGCGCTGATCCTGCCGTCGGGCTCGGAGCCGCCCGTGGCGATTCTGCTGATCGAGGACATGTCCGAGGCGCGGCTGGTGCTGACAGACGCGCTCGTCGAGGATTCACTCCGCGCGGGCAAGGCCCGCGAGAAAAACGCGCCCGAGAACGGGGCGGAGAACGGGAAGGCTTAGACGTATGGCAACGGCTGTCAGCGCCAACAGGCTCGAGCTTCTGCAGATCGCCGACGCGGTGGCCCGCGAGAAGGTGATCGACCGGCAGATCGTGATCGCGGCCATGGAGGACGCGATCCAGAAGGCCGCGCGCTCGCGCTACGGCAGCGAGACGAACGTGAAGGCGGAGATCAACCCGAAGTCGGGCGAGATCCGGCTCTACAGGCTGCGCGAGACGGTGGAGGCGGTCGAGAACCCGGTCACCGAGATCTCGCTCGAGGAGGCGCAGGAGCGCAACCCGGCCGCCGAGATCGGCGACTTCATCTCCGAGCCGCTGCCCCCGCTCGACTTCGGCCGCATCGCCGCCCAGTCGGCCAAGCAGGTCATCGTGCAGAAGGTGCGCGACGCCGAGCGCCAGCGCCAGTACGAGGAATTCAAGGACCGCATCGGCGACGTCGTGAACGGCGTCGTCAAGCGTGTCGAGTACGGCAACGTGATCACCGATCTCGGCCGCGGCGAGGCGATCATCCGCCGCGACGAGCTCGTGCCGCGCGAGACCTACCGCCCCGGCGACCGCGTGCGCGCCTATGTCTACGACGTGCGCTCCGAGCAGCGGGGGCCGCAGATCTTCCTGTCGCGCACGCATCCGCAGTTCATGGCGAAGCTCTTCGCCCAGGAGGTGCCGGAGATCTATGACGGGATCATCGAGATCAAGTCGGTCGCCCGCGATCCGGGGTCGCGCGCGAAGATCGCCGTCATCTCGAAGGATTCCTCGATCGACCCAGTCGGCGCCTGCGTCGGCATGCGCGGCAGCCGCGTCCAGGCGGTCGTCAACGAGCTCCAGGGCGAGAAGATCGACATCATCCCGTGGTCGCCGGACGCCGCGAGCTTCATCGTGAACGCGCTGCAGCCCGCCGAGGTGGTGAAGGTCGTGCTCGACGAGGACGCGAACCGCATCGAGGTCGTGGTGCCGGACGACCAGCTGTCGCTCGCCATCGGCCGGCGCGGCCAGAACGTGCGCCTCGCCTCGCAGCTCACCGGCTGGGACATCGACATCCTGACGGAGCAGGAGGAGTCGGAGCGGCGGCAGAAGGAGTTCGCCGAGCGCACGGAGATGTTCATGGAAGGCCTCGACGTCGACGAGGTCGTGGCCCAGCTCCTCGTGTCGGAAGGCTTCTCCTCGATGGAGGAGGTGGCCTACGTGCCCCTCGGGGAGGTCTCGGCGATCGAGGGCTTCGACGAGGAGACGGCCGAGGAGATCCAGACGCGGGCGCGCGAATATCTCGAGCATCTCGAGGCCGAGCTCGACGCCAAGCGCAAGGAGCTCGGCGTCGCCGACGAGTTGAAGGACGTCCCGGGCCTGTCGACGGCGATGCTCGTCACGCTCGGCGAGAACGACGTCAAGACGCTCGAGGACCTGGCGGGTTGCGCCACCGACGACCTGACCGGGTGGACCGAGCGCGTGAACGGCGAGACGAAGCGGGAGCCGGGCTTCCTCGAGGGCTTCGACCTGTCGCGCGACGAGGCGGAGGCCATCGTCATGGCCGCCCGCCTGAAGGCGGGATGGGTGACGGAGGAGGAGCTCGCAGCGGCCGCCGCGCAGGACGAGGAAGAAGCGGACGACGTGGACGAAGCGGGAGAAGCGTGACGCAATCCGAGACCGACATCGAAGACGCCGTCGAAACCGACGAGGGCCCGACGGACCGCGGTCCGTTCAGGCGCTGCATCGTGACGCGGGAGAGCCGTCCGGCGGACGGCCTGCTGCGTTTCGTCCGCGCGCCGGACGGAGCCGTCGTCTTCGATCTCAAGCGGCGCCTGCCCGGACGGGGTGCCTGGGTGGAGGCGCGCGCGGAGTCGGTTGCAATCGCCGCGCGAAAGAACCATTTTGCAAGAGCGTTCAAGGCCAGGTCGGTTCCGCCCGCGGATCTCGACGACCAGGTCCGGGACCGGCTGGCTGGCGCCGCTCTGGGGGCGCTCGGGCTGGAGAGGCGCGCGGGGCGGCTTGCTGTGGGCTTCGCCGACTGCGAGGCGCTACTCCGGAAGGGGCGGGCGGTGCTCCTCCTTCATGCGGCGGGAGCGGCCGCGGACGGGATCAGGAAGCTCGATCAGGCCGCCCATAGCGGCGGGACCACACCTTTCGTCTCGCGCTCGTTTACCGCGCGGGAAATGAGTTTGGCCTTCGGTCGAGGGAATGTGATACATGCTGCCCTCGAAGCGAGCCCGGGCAGCGAGGCGGTCGTGGCGCGCACCCGCCTGTTCGAGAATTACACAGAAGAGCGCGGCGTCGCGCGCGATGTCGCAGGACGGACGGAATGACGGATACCAAAGAGCCCGAAGACAAGACTCTGAGCCTGGGATCGCGCAAGACGCTGAGCCTGCGCCGGACTGTGGAGTCCGGCACGGTGAAGCAGAACTTCCCGCGCGGACGCTCGAAGTCCGTCGTCGTGGAGAAGAAGAAGCGGCGCACGCTGATGTCTCCGGGCGAGGCGGCCCAGCCGCAGCCCGAGCCCGTGGCGGAGGAGCCGGCAGAGCCCGCGAAGGCCGCGCCGCAGCCCGCACCGCAGGTCGAGGCGGAGGCGCCGGCACCGGCGCCCGCCGAGGCCCCCAGCGCCGCGGCCGAGCCGGAGGCGAAGGCTGCGGAGCCCGTGGCCGAGGCGCCCGTGGCGGCGCCCGAGGTCGAGGCCGAGCCCGCGGAGGAGCCGGCAGCCGCGCCCCAGCCGAAGCCTGAGGCCCCGGCCGCCGCCGCGCGGCCCGCGCAGCCGACCGTCTCGCAGCCGCAGGCCTCGTCCCGCGTGGCGCCGCAGGCGCCCGAGCGCGTGATGCGCCAGGGAGATCGTCAGCAGCAGCCGCGCCGGCAGGAACAGCCGCGCCGTGGCGGCCGTGGCGGCCAGCAGCCGGGCGGACGCGGTGGCGTCGTCCTGAAGTCGCTGAGCGACGAGGAGAAGGACGCGCGCACCAGGGCGCTCGCTGAGGCCCGTGTCCGCGAGGTCGAGGAGCGTCGCCAGGCGGAGATCGACGCGAAGCGTCGCGCCGAGGAGGAGGTTCGCCTCGCCCGCGAGCGTGAGGAGGCCGAGCGCCGCCGCCAGGAGGAGGAAGCCCGCCGTCAGGCCGAGGAAGCCTCCCGCAAGCGTTCCGAGGAGACCGCGCAGAAGCGCCTGAGCCGCGAGGCTCCGGCCGCCGCGGCGCCGGCGGCTGCCGACGAGGCGCCGGCGAAGGGCGCCCTCGCGGCCCGCACGACGCCGCGCGGCGCGGCGGCCACCGACGAGGAGGAGCGCGGGAAGCGCCGCGGCGCCGCCGAGGCGAAGCCCGCACGTCGCGGCGATGACCGTCGCCGGGGCAAGCTGACCGTGTCGAACGCCCTGAGCGGAGACGACGCGCGCGGCCGCAGCCTCGCCTCCATGAAGCGCCGCCGCGAGCGCGACCGCCGCGGCGTCCAGAGCGGGCCTCAGGAGAAGGTCACGCGCGAGGTCACGATCCCGGATACGATCACGATCCAGGAGCTCGCGAACCGTATGGCCGAGCGGGCGGTCGACGTCATCAAGCTCCTCATGCAGCAGGGGCAGATGATGAAGATCAACGACGTCATCGACGCCGACACCGCCGAGCTGATCGTCGCCGAGATGGGCCACACCCCGAAGCGCGTCTCGGAATCCGACGTGGAGGAGGGGCTCGTGGGCCAGGCCGACCGCGATGAGGATCTGAAGCCGCGCGCGCCGGTCGTCACCGTCATGGGCCACGTCGACCACGGCAAGACGTCGCTGCTCGACGCCATCCGCAAGGCGAAGGTCGTGCAGGGCGAGGCCGGCGGCATCACCCAGCACATCGGCGCCTATCAGGCGCAGGCGCCGAACGGCGAGACGATCACCTTCATCGACACGCCGGGCCACGCGGCCTTCACCTCGATGCGCGCCCGCGGCGCCAAGGTCACGGACATCGTGATCCTGGTCGTGGCGGCCGATGACGGCGTGATGCCGCAGACGATCGAGGCGATCAACCACGCCCGCGCGGCGGGCGTCCCGATGATCGTGGCCGTCAACAAGATCGACAAGCCGGATGCCGATCCCAACCGCGTCCGCAACGACCTCCTGCGCTACGAGGTCGTGACGGAGGCGATGGGCGGCGACACGCAGGAGGTCCAGGTCTCCGCGCTGAAGCATATCGGCCTCGACGAGCTTCTCGAGGCGATCCAGCTGCAGTCCGAGGTTCTCGAGCTGAAGGCGAACCCGAACCGCTCCGCCGAGGGCGTGCTCGTGGAGGCGCAGCTCGACAAGGGCCGCGGCCCGGTCGGCACCGTGCTCGTCCAGCGCGGCACCCTGCGGGTCGGCGACATCGTCGTCGCAGGCGCCGAGTGGGGCAAGGTTCGCGCGCTGATCAACGACAAGGGCGAGAACGTGAAGGAAGCCGGCCCCTCGACGCCCGTCGAGGTGCTGGGTCTCAACGGAACGCCGGAAGCCGGCGATCTTCTCGCCGTCGTCGACAGCGAGGCCCGCGCCCGCGAGATCGCGGACTATCGTCAGCGCAAGCGGCGCGAGCGGCTGCAGGCCCGTGGGGCCGGGTCGCGCACGACGCTCGAGCAGATGATGAGCCAGATCAAGGAGGCCGGCACGAAGGAGTTCCCGCTCGTCGTGAAGGCCGACGTGCAGGGCTCCGCGGAAGCGATCACCGGCGCGCTCGAGGCGCTCGGCAACGAGGAGGTCGCCGCACGCGTCGTCCTCCAGGGTGTCGGCGGCATCACCGAGTCCGACGTGGCGCTCGCCCAGGCGTCCGACTGCATCATCGTCGGCTTCAACGTCCGCGCCAACCGGCAGGCCCGCGAGGCGGCCGAGCGCGAGGGCATCGAGATCCGCTACTACAACGTCATCTACGACCTCGTGGACGACGTGAAGGCGGCCCTCTCCGGCATGCTGTCGCCGACGCTCCGCGAGACGATGCTCGGCAATGCCGAGATCCTGGAGGTGTTCAATATCTCCAAGGTCGGCAAGGTCGCCGGTTGCCGCGTGACCGACGGCGTCGTCCAGCGCGGCGCCCATGTCCGCCTGATCCGCGACAACGTCGTGGTTCACGAGGGCAAGCTCTCGACGCTCAAGCGCTTCAAGGACGAGGTGCGCGAGGTCAATGCCGGCCAGGAGTGCGGCATGGCGTTCGAGTCGTACCAGGACATGCGGCCTGGCGACGTGATCGAGTGCTACACGGTCGAAGAAGTCCAGCGCACGCTATAGTGACGAGGCTCCGGGCGCACGACGTCCGGAGCCGCCATATTCCGAGGTAATTGAGACATGGCAGCACGCAGCCCGAGCCGGGCCGGCGGCGGCCCGAGCCAGCGTCAGCTGCGCGTCGGCGAGTTGGTGCGGCACGCGCTCTCCGAGATCCTGCAGCGGGGCGACATCCCCGATCCTGTGCTCGAGACGCATCCCGTCACGGTCCCCGAAGTCCGCATGAGTCCCGATCTCAAGCACGCGACCGCCTACGTGATGCCCCTCGGGGGCAGCGACCAGGAGGCCGTCGTGCAGGCGCTGATCCGTCACCGGGCCTACCTTCGCGGCCTCCTCGCGAAGAAGGTCGAGGTGAAGTACATGCCGGACCTGCGCTTCGAGCTCGATCCGAGCTTCGAGGAGGCGCAGCACATCGACGACCTGTTGCGCTCGCCCAAGGTCGCGCGCGATCTCGATCAAGACGGAGATTGAACGGCGCATCATGGGACGGCGCGAGAAGGCGACGGTGCATGGCTGGCTCGTGCTCGACAAGCCGGCCGGATTGACCTCCACGGAAGCGGTGTCGCGCGCGCGGCGGCTGTTCGGCACCCGCAAGGCGGGGCACGCCGGAACGCTCGACCCCCTCGCGTCCGGCTGCCTGCCGATCGCGTTCGGCGAGGCGACGAAGACCGTTCCCTACGTGGTCGACGGGGAGAAGGCCTATCGCTTCGCCGTGAAGTGGGGCGAGGAGACCTCGACCGACGACACGGAAGGCGAGATCACCGCGACCTCCGAGCTCCGGCCGACCGACGACGAGATCGACCGTGAGCTGCCGGATTTCATCGGCATCGTCGACCAGGTGCCGCCGCAGTTTTCCGCGGTGAAGGTGGACGGCGCGCGCGCCTACGATCTCGCCCGCGAAGGCGAGGTGCTCGATCTGCGCTCGCGCCAGGTCGAGATCCTCACGCTCGAGCGCACCGGGCCGACCGCCGACGGGGTCACCGAGTTCCATTGCGAATGCGGCAAGGGCACCTACGTAAGGGCCATCGCCCGCGACCTCGGCCGCAAGCTCGGCTGTCGCGGGCACGTCGTCGCGTTGAGACGGCTGAGGGTCGGTCCTTTTGCCGAAAGCGACATGATTTCTCTGGCGCGGCTCGAGGAGTTGCGCCATAGTGCCGGCGGCCAGGAGGACCTGGCCGCTTCCCTCCGACCCGTCGAGACCGCGCTGGACGACATCCCGGCGCTGGCCGTGACGGCATCGGATGCGGCACGGCTGCGAAACGGGCAGTCGGTGCTGCTGCGCGGGCGGGATGCGCCCGTTCTCGAAGGTCTCGTCTATGCGACGTCAGGCGAAAGGCTCGTAGCCCTCGCCGAGGCCGAACGGGGCGAACTGCACCCAAAGCGCGTGTTCAACCTGCCTGGGTAACCCCCGGGCTTTCAATCTTTGGAGATCCCATCGATGTCGGTCACTCCCGAGCGCAAGCAGGAACTGATCAAGGAATTCGCCCGCGGAAACGGCGACACCGGGTCCGCGGACGTGCAGGTCGCGATCCTCACCGAGAGGATCACGAACCTGACCGAGCACTTCAAGTCCCACGCCAAGGACAACCATTCCCGGCGCGGGCTTCTCAAGATGGTCAGCCAGCGCCGTCGCCTGCTCGACTACATCAAGAAGCACGATGAGGGCCGCTACCGCGACCTCATCCAGCGTCTCGGCATCCGCCGCTGACGTGAACTCCTCCGGCGCGGTCGAAAGTCGACCGCGCCGAAACTTTGAGAAGGAGACCTGCCACGCCATGGGGAGGATAGCCGGTTTCTCCGCGCCCGCCGGAGAACCCCGCCATCTTGCCCATGGCTGGTGCTCCTCAAGCCATATGAAGGGCTAGCAATGTTCAAGATTCACAGAGAAGAGATCGAGTGGGCCGGGCGCCCGCTCGTGCTCGAGACCGGCAAGATCGCCCGCCAGGCGAACGGCTCCGTCGTCGCCCAGTACGGCGACACCACGGTTCTGGCCACCGTGGTGGCCGCACCGGAGCCCAAGCCCGGCCTCGATTTCTTTCCCCTGACGGTCCACTACCAGGAGAAGACCTATGCTGCGGGCAAGATCCCCGGCGGCTTCTTCAAGCGTGAGGGGCGGCCGAGCGAGAAGGAGACCCTCACTTCGCGCCTGATCGATCGCCCGATCCGCCCGCTTTTCGTCGACGGCTTCAAGTCCGAGACGCAGGTCATCGCGACGGTCCTGTCGCACGACCTCGAGAACGATCCCGACATCGTCGCCATGGTCGCCGTCTCCGCCGCGCTGACGATTTCCGGCATTCCGTTCCAGGGGCCGATCGGCGCCGCGCGCGTCGGCTATATCGAGGGCGAGTACGTCATCAACCCGGAAGTCGACTCGCTGCCGGAATCCAAGCTCGACCTGATCGTCGCCGGCACCGAAGACGCCGTGATGATGGTGGAGTCCGAGGCCCACGAGCTGTCCGAGGACGTCATGCTCGGCGCCGTCATGGCCGGCCACAAGGGCTTCCAGCCGGTGATCGACGCGATCATCCGCCTGGCCGAGCGCTGCGCCAAGGAGCCGCGCGAGCTGAAGCTGCCCGACACCGAGGCGGTCGAGAAGAAGGTGGCCGAGCTCGCGACCGAGGAGCTGAAGGCGGCCTACGGGATCGCCCAGAAGACCGAGCGCCAGGAGGCCGTGGCGGCCGCCAAGAAGAAGGTCATCGAGGCGCTCTGCCCCGAGGATGGGTCCGGCGAGGACCCCCAGCTCGTCTCCGGCGCGTTCAAGAAGGTCGAGAAGAAGGTCGTCCGCGGCTCGATCATCGAGACCGGTCGCCGGATCGACGGCCGCGACCTCTCGACCGTCCGCGCGATCGAGTCGCAGGTCGGCTTCCTGCCCCGCACCCACGGCTCGGCGCTCTTCACGCGCGGCGAGACCCAGGCGCTCGTCGTCGCCACGCTCGGCACCGGCGAGGACGAGCAGTATGTCGACGCGCTGACGGGGACGTACAAGGAGCGCTTCCTGCTCCACTACAACTTCCCGCCCTACTCGGTGGGTGAGGCCGGCCGCATGGGCACTCCCGGCCGCCGCGAGATCGGCCACGGCAAGCTCGCCTGGCGGGCGATCCGGCCGATGCTTCCGGCGGCGACGGAGTTCCCGTACACGCTGCGCGTCGTCTCCGAGGTGACGGAGTCGAACGGCTCCTCCTCGATGGCGACCGTCTGCGGGACGTCGCTGGCGCTGATGGATGCCGGCGTGCCGCTGAAGGAGTCGGTCGCGGGCATCGCGATGGGCCTGATCCTCGAGGAGGACGGCAAGTTCGCGGTCCTCTCCGACATCCTCGGCGACGAGGACCATCTGGGCGACATGGACTTCAAGGTGGCCGGCACGAAGAACGGCATCACCTCGCTGCAGATGGACATCAAGGTCGCCGGTATCACCGAGGAGATCATGAAGCTGGCCCTGAGCCAGGCTCAGGGCGGCCGCATGCACATCCTCGGCGAGATGGCCAAGGGCATCTCGGGCGCCCGCGCCGAGCTCGGCGAGTTCGCGCCGCGCATCGAGGTCATCACGATCCCCGTCGACAAGATCCGCGATGTGATCGGCTCGGGCGGCAAGGTGATCCGCGAGATCGTCGAGAAGACCGGTGCGAAGATCAATGTCGAGGACGACGGCACGATCAAGGTCGCGTCGGCGGACGGCAAGGCGATCAAGGCGGCGCTCGACTGGATCAAGTCGATCGTGGCGGAGCCCGAGATCGGCGAGATCTACCGCGGCAAGGTCGTGAAGACGGTCGATTTCGGCGCCTTCGTGAACTTCTTCGGCGCCCGCGACGGCCTCGTGCACATCTCGCAGCTCTCCACCGGCCGGCCGCAGAAGACGACGGACGTCGTCAAGGAAGGCGACGAGGTCTACGTCAAGCTCATGGGCTTCGACGAGCGCGGCAAGGTCCGCCTCTCGATGAAGGTCGTGAACCAGGAGACCGGCGAGGAGGTCAAGCCGGGCGAGGAAGCGGCCGAGTGATCGCTCGCCGCTGACGCCCGCGCCTGGTCGCGCGAATTCCGGGCCCGGAGGCGACTCCGGGCCCGATTTCTTTGAGGGAGCCTCTCTCCCGAGGCCTCAGGACTCGCGGGGCAAGAAGCCCTCGATCAGCTCCGCGATCCGCTCCGGCTGATCCTCGAGGGCGAAATGGCCGCAGTCCTCGAGTACGTGCAGCACCGAGCCGGGGACGTCGGCGTTCAGCCGCCTGCCATAGTCGACATGCTGCCAGGCGTCGTCGGCGCCCCATATGAACTGGACCGGCATCGCCCCCAGCTCGTGGAGGCGGCCGACGATCTCCATCGTGTGACGAGCGTCGTAGTGGCGCATCTGGTGCTGCACGAGGCTCGCCTGGCCGATCGGCCCCGAGATCATCGCGAGATAGGCCTCGAGCGTTGCCTCCGGCATCGTCTCCCCCTCCCGGACGGCCGTTCGCAGCCATTCCGCGAAGTGCACCCGGTGGCGATCCTCCGGCGCCTCCCGGATCGCATCGAGGCCATCGGCGATCTGCCGGCGCGTCCGCGGCGAGGGCCAGCTGTCGTAGCTGACCGTGTCGATGATCGTCAGGCTGCGCACGCGTTCCGGGTGGAACACGCCGAGCCGCATGGCGATCGCGCCGCCGATATCGGTGCCCACGATGTCGACGCGCTCGAGCCCCCAATGGTCCAGAAGCTCGAGGAGAATGGGCACCTGGGCCGAGACCGATGTGTCCACCAGGGGATCGAGCGGCCGCTCGGAGTGTCCGTAGCCCAGCAGGTCGAAGAGATACGGGCGAAAGCCCGCTCCGGTCAGCTTCGGCAAGACCTTGCGCCAGGCGTAGGAGAAGGACGGCGTGCCGTGGATCAGCACGAGCGGGTGGCCGCTTCCGTGAACCCCGTGCGCGATGCGCTGACGGCCTATCAGAGCGTCTTCAGGTACGAGAGTTCTCATCACCACCTCCTTGGCTATTGAGGGATTGTGCTCCCGCGCCCGACATGACATCAAATGACAATCTGCCCGTGTTGCATGACGAACTGTCATGTTCGCGTCGATGACGAGCATCAGGAGAAACCCCTGCGGTTGGACGTGGAGTCACTGAGGGCCTTGATCACGCTGCGCGACGCGGGTGGTTTCGCCGCCGCCGCGGCCCGGCTGCATCTCACGCAACCGGCGGTCAGCCACAGGTTGAGGCGGCTCGAGGTGGCGATCGGGCAGACGCTCGTGCTCCGTGGCCATGGTCCCCTGTCGCTGACGGGGGCGGGTGCGGACCTCGCCGGCTATGCGGAGCGCATCGTCGCCCTCCACGACGAGGCGGTGCAGAGCCTCCAACGCGGCGCCTATAGCGGCGTCGTGGAACTCGGCCTCACAGAAGCGATCGTCAGCGGGGATCTGGCGGGCGTCCTAGGCCAGTACCGGCGGCTCTATCCCCAGGTCGACGTGCGGTGCCGCGTCGACACGAGCAAGCTGCTCGCGCAGGGGCTGCGCGAGGGTCGCTTCGACCTGGCTCTCCTGCAGGCATTCACGGATCGTCTCGAGCCGGGGGATGAGACCCTGTGGGAGGAGCGCCTCGTGTGGGTCGCTTCCGCCGATTCCCCGGGAGGCGTCCAGGACGAGATCCCCTACGTCTCGTTCGACCGCGAGTGCTTCTATCGCGACTGGGCCGAGACCACCCTGCGCGAGACGGGCCGGCGCCTCGAGGTCGTTCTGGAGTGCGGCAGCCTCGCTGGCGCGACGTCTGCCGTGCAAGCGGGGCTCGGCATATCGCTTCTGCCGGAGAGCAAGGTGACGCCGGCCATGCGCGAAGTGTCGGAACTCCCGCGGGCCGTCACCGTCTCGACCGTCATCCGTAGCGCCGCCGACGTGCCGCCGGAGCAGGTTGCGGGCCTGCGGAAGCTGTGCCGGACGATCACGCGCTGAGCCGCCCTCCGCGGAGGAGGCGCGCTCACTCGGCCGCTTTCAGCTCCTGTTGCACGGCCTCCGAGCGCAGATGCTCGGGCTTCGGCATCGAGAGGACGTGGTAGCCCGAATCCACGAAGTGGACCTCTCCCGTCACGCCGCCGGAAAGCGGCGAGAGGAGGTAGAGCGCCGCGCCGCCGACATCGTCGAGCGAGGTGGCGCGCCGCAGCGGCGCGTGCTGGCGGTGGTAGGTGTACATCGTGCGCGCGTCGGTGATGCCCGCGCCGGCGAGCGTCCGGACGGGTCCGGCGGAGATCGCGTTCACACGCACGCCGTTCGGCCCGAAATCCGAGGCGAGGTAGCGGACGCTCGCCTCCAGTCCGGCCTTCGCGACGCCCATCACGTTGTAGTTCGGCATGACGCGTGTCGAGCCGGCGTATGTCAGGGTGAGGAGCGAGCCGCCGGGGTTCATGATCTCGACCGCCCGCTTCGAGATCTCCGTGAAGGAGAAGCAGGAAATCAGCATCGTGCGGACGAAGTTCTCGCGCGTCGTGTCGGCGTAGCGCCCCTTCAGCTCCGACTTGTCGGAGAAGGCGATGGCGTGGACGACGAAGTCGATCGAGCCCCATTCCTCCTTGAGAGTGGCGAAGAGGTTGTCGACCGTGCCGATATCCTCGACGTCGCACGGAACGAGAATCTTCGCCCCGACCGATTCGGCCAGCGGCCTGACGCGGCGGCCGAACGCCTCGCCCTGATAGGTGAAGGCGATCTCCGCGCCGTGCTCGGCCAGCGTCTTCGCGATCCCCCAGGCGATGGAGTTGTGGTTGGCCACCCCCATCACGACGCCGCGGCGACCTTCCATCAGTCGTTCAGCCATAGCGACCTCCAATACGCCGCACGATCAGCCGTCGAGGCGGCCGAACACAAGGCTGGCATTCGTCCCGCCGAAGCCGAAGCTGTTCGACAGGACGGTGTTGATCTCGGCATTGTCCCGACGCTCGCGCACGATCGGAACGTCCGCGAAGGCCGGGTCCAGTTCCTGGATATTGGCTGATTCGCAGATGAAGCCGTGCTGCATCATGAGCAGAGAGTAGATCGCCTCCTGCACACCGGCCGCTCCGAGGGAGTGGCCGGTCAGCGACTTCGTCGCCGAGATCGGCGGACAGGACTCGCCGGCGCCGAAGATGTTGCGGATCGCCTCGATCTCGACCCCGTCGCCCACCTTGGTGGAGGTCGCATGAGGGTTGATGTAGTCGATCTTGCGGCCATTCAGCGTCGCAAGCGCCTGGCGCATGCACCGCTCGCCACCCTCTCCGGACGGCGCGACCATGTCGTAGCCGTCGGAGGTCGCGCCATAACCCAGGAGCTCGGCGTAGATTCTCGCGCCGCGCGCCTTCGCGTGCTCGAGCTCCTCGACGACGAGGACGCCCGCCCCGCCGGCGATCACGAACCCGTCGCGATTGGCGTCATAGGCCCGGCTCGCCGTCGCCGGCGTGTCGTTGAAGTGCGAGGACATCGCGCCCATCGCATCGAACAGCATCGAGAGGCTCCAGTGGAGCTCCTCGCAGCCGCCGGCGAAGACGATGTCCTGCTTGCCCAAATGGATCTGCTCGGCCGCGTTGCCGATACAGTGCGAGGACGTCGCGCAGGCGGATGAGATCGAGTAGTTGACGCCGCGGATCCCGAACCAGGTCGCGAGGGTCGCGGACGCCGTCGACGACATCGCCTTGGGGACGGCGAAGGGGCCGATGCGCTTGGGGCTGCCCTTCTCCTGCACGATGTCGGCGGCCTCGACGATCGTGCGGGTGGAGGGGCCGCCCGAGCCCATGATGATGCCGGTCCGGTCGTTCTTCACGTCGCCGTCTTCGAGGCCGGCGTCCGCGATCGCCTGCTCCATCGCGACATGGTTCCACGCGGTGCCCCCGCCGTGAAACCTCAGCGCCCGGCGGTCCACGCCATCGGCCGCATCCGCCGCCGGAGCGCCGTGCACCTGCGAGCGAAAGCCGCGCTGAGCGTAGTCCTCCGCGAACACGATTCCGGATCTGGCTTCGCGCAGCGATGCGGTGACCTCGTCGGCCGTCTTGCCGATGCTCGACACGATGCCAATGCCAGTCACGACGACACGTCTCATCGAAGGGTCTTTCTCCACTGGGCCGGGCGTTCCTGCTGCGATGGCGGCGACTGCCGCCTCAGACCTTCATCTCCGCCGATTCCGGCGTGAACAGGCCGACCCGGAGGTCCAGCGCCCGATAGATTTCATCTCCGTCGACCTTCAGCCAGCCGTCGGCGACGCCGAGCGTCAGCTTGCGGCGGATCACGCGCTTGAGGTCGACGCCGTACTCGACGCGCTTGGCGCTCGGAAGCACCATACCGGAGAACTTGACTTCCCCGACACCGAGCGCGCGACCCTGGCCCTTGCCGCCTCCCCAGCCGAGGAAGAAGCCGACCATCTGCCAGAGCGCATCGAGCCCGAGACAGCCGGGCATCACCGGATCGCCCTTGAAGTGGCAGGGAAAGAACCAGAGGTCGGGGCGGATGGCGAGCTCCGCGCGAACCAGACCCTTGTCGTGAGGGCCGCCCTCCTCGGAAATCTCGGAGATGCGGTCGAACATCAGCATGGGCGGCAGCGGCAGCTGGGCGTTGCCCGGCCCGAACAATTCACCACGACCGCAGGCGAGAAGCTCTTCATATTCGTAGCTGGATTGCCTCTCGTTCATTCCCTTTTCCCTTGCGGTCCCTTCTGCTGTCTCCGGAGGAAAGACACCTGATCTCTCGTCCGGGAGGTGTTGGGGGTTGGGCCTGCGCTGCAGCGGCGGGCGCGGTTAGGTAACACAGCCGTTCCCGTGTCGAAAGAGGGCGGGCGGGCCCGGAGTCAAGGGCGAGGTGCCGCTTGCCGCAGCGAGTGGGGATGCATATATTCCTGCCGCATAAGCATTTTCTTCATGCTGGCCTCTCGTATGACCTTGAGGAAGGCCGCATGCGGCGAGGTTTCGAGACTTGACGCGGCCAGACCACACCGACATCACGACGCTTCTGCGCGAGGCAGGGCTGCGGCCGACGCGGCAGCGGCAGGCGCTCGCCAGCCTCCTGTTCACCGGCGAGGACCACCACGTCAGCGCCGAGGAACTGCACGAGCGCGCGGTGCGGGCACAGGTGCCGGTCTCGCTCGCGACCGTCTACAACACGTTGCACCAGTTCACGCGGGCCGGGCTCCTGCGCGAGGTCGCCGTCGACGGCACGAAGTCCTACTTCGACACCGACACGTCCGACCATCACCATTTCTACGTCGAGGACGACAACCACCTCATGGACATCGAGGGGGGGCAGATCAGCGTCAGCGGCGTGCCCGACGCGCCCGACGGCATGGAGGTCACCTTCGTCGATGTCGTGGTGCGCCTGCGGCGTTCGAAGGACGTCCCCGGCGCGAGAGCGCCCGAGGCCGGCGAGGACGACTGAGCCTCAGGGCCTGATCGTTTCTCCGGGATAGACGCCCCACAGGCGCTCCTGCTCGATCCATCCCTCGACGTCCTGCACCCTGACCCGGCACCAGCTGCCGTCGCATTCGCGCACGTCGACGAGCACGTTCGGCTCGAGGATCGCCGTCGGCTTCGCGGTGTTGCTGGCGGAGCGGTGAAGCTCGGCGCGGGTCTCCTTGTCCCTGATCCAGGGTGTGATCAGTGCCGTGCGGCGCCCGGAAAGGAGCGAGTGGAACACCCAGCCCTCGTCGCCCTCGCTGTCGCGGATCCGGCGCCAGTTGTCGTACTCCGCCACGATCTCGACGGGCAGGCCCTCGCGATTGTAGATCCACTCGACCTGATAGTCCTGGCCCGGCCCGCCGCGAAGGTTGATGCGATCCGATTTCAGGCTCACGAAGCGCGGCAGCGGCAGCCCGCTCGGACCGGTGCGCATGCCATCCTGGGCCGCGGCAGGCACAGCGGGGAGTGCGAGCACCGCCGCCACCAGGGCGGCGAGGATCAGTCGTGTGACGCGGCTTGACATCGTTCCCGTCTCTGCCGTGCGGGTGCGATGGATCCAGTTCGTCCTGGATGCCGCGCCCCCGCTGCGGCGGTCATTTGCGTTCGGATTCCGGTCTGCTAAGGAGTAGCGGTACGCGTGCCTGAACATCGAGGCCACATAAGCGCGAGTAGGGTAAACGGTGTGTGAACAGCGGGAAGAGGCGCGGCGCTGATGTCTAAGACGAGGCCGGTGGTCATCGTGACGCGCAAGCTGCCGGACGTCGTGGAGACCCGCATGCGGGAGCTCTTCGACACGCGGCTGAACATCGAGGATCGCCCGCTCACGCAGGATGAGCTGATCGAGGCGGCGGGGCAGGCGGACGTGCTCGTGCCGACGGTCACCGACCGCATCGACGCCGCGGTGCTCCGGCACGCGGGGCCCCGGCTCAAGCTCATCGCGAACTACGGCAACGGCGTCGACAATATCGACGTCGAGACCGCGAACAACCAGGGCGTCACCGTCACCAACACCCCCGGCGTCCTCACGGAGGACACGGCCGACATGACGATGGCGCTGATGCTGGCCGTCCCGCGGCGCCTCGCGGAGGGCATGCGCGTCCTCGAGGAGGGCAAGTGGAAGGGCTGGGCGCCCAACTGGATGCTCGGCCACCGCATCAACGGCAAGCGTCTCGGCATCATCGGGATGGGGCGAATCGGCCAGGCCGTCGCGCGGCGCGCCCGCGGCTTCGGGATGCAGATCCATTATCACAACCGGCGCCGGGTGGCGGCCGAAACCGAGGAGGAGCTCGAGGCGACGTACTGGGACAGCCTCGACCAGATGCTCGCCCGGATGGACGTGATCTCGATCCACTGTCCGCACACACCGGCGACCTATCATCTCCTGTCGGCGCGGCGGCTGAAATTGCTGCGGCCGGAAGCCTACGTGGTCAACACGGCGCGCGGCGAGGTGATCGACGAGAACGCGCTCGCGCGCATGATCGAGGCGGGGGAGCTCGCCGGCGCGGGGCTCGACGTCTTCGAGCACGAGCCGTCGGTGAACCCGAAGCTCCTGAAGAACGAGCGGGTGGTTCTCCTGCCGCACATGGGTTCCGCCACGATCGAGGGGCGCATCGACATGGGCGAGAAGGTCATCATCAACATCAAGACCTTCGCCGACGGCCACCGCCCGCCGAACCGCATCCTGCCCTCGATGCTGTGAGCGGGCGATGAGCCGAAGGCGCCGCCGGTTCACGGGTGCGCGCGCCCGGATCGCGAACCTCGTCGACCGCATCCGGGAAAGCTACTGGTTCTGGCCGGCGGCGTTGTCGCTCGCGGCGGTCTCGACCGCCTTCGTCGCGGCCTATCTCGACGCGACGGGCGACTACGACGCGCTGGCCCGGCTCGGCCTCGCGGAAACGGTCGGCGCCGACAGCGCCCGCGCCGTGCTCACGACCGTCGCCACCGCGATGCTGAGCGTCGCCGGCGTGTCCTTCTCGATCCTCGTTGCCGCCTTCGTGTTCGCGTCGGGCCAGTTCGGGCCCCGGATTCTCTCGAACTTCATGCGCGACCGTGCGAACCAGGTCGTCCTCGGCATTTTCTCCTCGACCTTCCTCTACTGCGTGCTCGTGCTTCGCCTGGTCGGGGAGGACTCCGTGCCCGGCCTGTCCGTGCTGATCGCTCTGGCTTCCGCGGTCGCCTGCGTGATGGCGCTCCTGTTCTTCTTCCACCACGCGCCGGAATCGATCCGGCTCATGAGGATCGTCTCCGACACGGGGAACCAGCTCCTGAAGGAGATCGCCGGTCTCTTCCCGGAGGACACGCAGGAGCAGGAGGATGCGCCGGATCGCGAGAGGGCCGCAGAGGCGGCCCAAGGCGAACCTCTGCCGGTGCCCTCACCGGTGAACGGCTACGTGCGCTTCGTCGATCACGGCTACCTGCTCGATCTCGCGCGCGACGAGGATCTCGTCATCCGGCTCGACCGACGCTCCGGCGACTACGTCGTGAAGGGACGGCCGCTCGCCTGGGTGTGGCCCGCCGGCAGGGCAGACGAGGCGATCCCCGAGGAAATCTGCGGGTGCTTCTCGATCGGCACGAACCGCACGCCGGCCCAGGACGTCGAATTCCTGTTCGAGCTCCTGATGGACGTCGCCTCGCGGGCCCTCTCGCCCGGCATCAACGACCCCCGCACCGCGATGATCTGCCTCGACTGGATCACTTCGGGCCTGTCGCGTGCGCTGAGGGGCAAGCCGCGACCGGCGGTGCGCTGCGACGCCGAGGGGCGGCCCCGCCTCATCCTGCGCGCGCGGGGCTTCCAGCACCTGCTCGAGCATGCGTTCGGGCGGCTTCGGCCATACTTCCAGCGGGATCCGGCCGCGGCGCTGCACATGATGGCCCGCATCGGCGGGCTCGTGCTCGACAGCCGGGACCGGAAGAACACCGATCTCCTGATGAAGATGGCGCGCGACCTGCTCGACGGCGCGGAGCAGGAGGTCGCCCTGGAGGTCGACAGGCGGAAGATCCGCGAGAGGTTCGAGATCATCTCGCAGGCGGCGCGGGGGGAACTTTCGATGTTCGAGGCACGCGGCCGGCACCCCTGGCTATGAGCGCGGGCGAGAGCTTGCGAAACCCGCCTCCCGCACCGATATCGGATGAACAACGTCCGTTCGATCGAGGGAGTGCCGGAATGGCCAATGTCGACTCCGCCCACACGAGGGCGATGATGGAGTACAACGCGCGCGCCAAGTCGACGGCGCTCGGCTACATCCTGTGGTTCTTCCTCGGCTTCCTCGGCGCCCACCGACTCTATGGCGGCCGCGTCGGCACCGGAATCCTGCAGATCCTGCTGCACGGCCTCGGCTGGCTCACCGCCCCGATCGTCATCGGCTACCTCTTCCTCGGGCTCTGGGGCCTCTGGTGGCTGGTCGACGCCTTCCTGATCCCGGGCTGGATTCGCGACTACAATCTCGACGTCGCGCGAAGGGTGGGGGCCTGAGGCCGGCCCTCAGCCGAACTCGATCGTCTCGAAGCGCATCGACAGCGCGTCGACCAGGAGCAGGCGGCCGGCGAGCACGTCGCCGGTGCCGGTGACGAGCTTGATGGCTTCCATAGCCTGGATCGAGCCGATGACGCCGGTGAGCGCGCCGAGGATGCCCGCCTCGGCGCAACTCGGCACCGTTCCCTCCGGCGGTGGCGCGGGGAAGAGGTCGCGGTAGGACGGCAGCTTGCGGCCATCGCGCTCGGCGAAGGGCAGGAGCGTCGTGACCGATCCGTCGAAGCGGCCTACCGCGCCCGTCACCAGGGCCACGCCCTCGGCCTCGCAGGCGTCGGCGACGCAATAGCGCGTCGCGAAGTTGTCCGACCCGTCGATCACGACGTCATGGCCGCGCACGAGGGCGCGGGCGTTTTCGCCGCTGAGCCGCGTGTCGTGAAGCTCGACCTTCACGTGCGGGTTGACGCGCCCGATCGCGTGCCGTGCGCTTTCCACCTTCTTCGCCCCTACCTGGTCCGTGTCGTGGATGATCTGGCGCTGCAGGTTCGACAGCGACACGGTGTCGTCGTCGACGATGCCGAGGGTGCCGACGCCTGCCGCCGCGAGGTACATGAGGACCGGGGCGCCGAGGCCCCCCGCGCCGATCACGAGGACGCGCGCCTTCTTCAGCTTCTGCTGGCCCGTTCCGCCGACCTCCGGCAGGACGAGATGGCGGGCGTAGCGCTCGATTTCCTCCGACGTCAGTTCCATGTCCCGTTCCGGCTCTCCGTGGAAGGCTCCTGCCCCCGCCCGCGCGCTCATCCCTCGTCGGTGCCCGTGCCGACAGCGTCGGGGCACGTTTCCGCGATCGTGCGCGCCAGCGGCTCACCTACCAGATGCGGACCCTGCTCGAGGCCGACAAAGGCCTCCCGCCTCACCGGCGTGTCGCAGATCCCCGTGATCTCGCAGGCATAGGAGACGCGCGCGTCGCGCAGCTCGACCCCCCGTCCGAAGCGGCAGGTCACGTTGACCCCCTCAAGCATGCCCTCGATCATGACGACCTCCGCGGCGAGCCCGCGCACCATCTCCTCGACCCGGACGGGAGCGTAGACGTACCACAGGAACGCGCCGCCGAGGGCGAGCGGTGGCAGCGCGACCGCCGCCAGCAGCGCGAGCGGCGCCGTCGGCCGGGAGGGCCTGCTCACTCCGGCAGCCTTCCCGTGACCGCGATGAAGCGTCGGTCCGGGCCCTCGAAGCCCGGCGTGAACACGCTGATCAGCACGGCGAGCCGATCGGGGGGAAAGTCCGGCACGACGATCTCGCTGAGCCGGTACGTGATCGGGCAGCCGCGCGAGGCGGGAACCGGCCCAGCGTCCTCGTGCAGGACCACGGATCCGCCACCCTTCTCGAGGCCGTCCACCGTGAGGCGGAAGCCCATGGGACGATCGCCGATATAGGTGATGCAGTCCGCCGCCTGGGTCTCGGCATGGAAGAGGTCGAGACGGGCGGCGTAGGTCCGGTCGGGATCGGCGAGCGGGTTCGAGGGGATCAGCGGTGCGAAGAGGAGCTCCGTCGGGCTCTGTTCGAATTCGCCCAGCGGCGAATGTGCGAGCGTCACGAAACGTGCGTCCCCCAGCTCCTCTCCGACGACCTCCTCGAGCCTCGTCTCGGCCTGCCGGCGCGCGTCCTCCAGGCCCGCGCCATCCTCCTCGAGGCGCACGCGGATGGGCGTGCCGGCGACCCAGGAATCCGTGTCGGTGTCGACGACGTAGATGTTCGAGTACGGGAAGCCGGAGCCGTCCTGGACGCCGAACTCCTCGAAGGCGAAGAGACGGCCCTCCTCCGCGAAGCCGATGATGCGCCTCTCCGCGGTGTCGCCCGCCGCCGCGGGGGGAATGGCCCATGCGGCGGCGAGCAAGACGGCGATTGCGATCCTCATCTGCGGCCCTCCCTTGTCCCGTCACTCTAGCAGGGGACGGGGCGCATGTGAGGGGCGGTGGTCAGAGGCCGTCGAAGAGGGCCGTCGACAGGTAGCGCTCGGCGAAGGAGGGGATGATGATGACGACGTTCTTGCCGACCCAGTCCTCGCCCCGGGTCGCCTTGACGGCGGCGGCGACCGCGGCACCCGACGAGATGCCGACGGGAATGCCCTCGAGCCGGGCGATCTGGCGCGCCATCTCGAAGCTCTCTTCGTTCGAGACCTGGACGATCTCGTCGATCACGGATCGGTCGAGAATTTCGGGCACGAAGCCCGCGCCGATGCCCTGGATCTTGTGCGGGCCGGGCTGGCCGCCGGAGAGGATCGGGCTCGCCTCGGGCTCGACGGCGATGATCCTGAGCTGGGGCCTGCGGGGCTTCAGCACCTGGCCGACGCCGGTGATCGTGCCGCCCGTGCCGATGCCGGAGACGAAGCCGTCGATCTCGCCCCCAGTGTCCGCCCAGATCTCCTCGGCCGTCGTCCGGCGGTGGATCTCGGGGTTCGCGGGGTTCGCGAATTGCTGCGGCATGACGGAGTTCGGAATCTCGCCCAGGAGCTCCTCGGCGCGCGCGACCGCGCCCTTCATGCCCTTGGGACCCTCCGTGAGCACGAGCTCCGCGCCCAAGAGCGCCAGCATCTTGCGGCGTTCCATCGACATGGTCTCGGGCATCACCAGGATGAGCCGGTAGCCCTTCGAGGCCGCGACGAAGGCGAGCGCGATGCCGGTGTTGCCGGAGGTGGGCTCGACGAGGACGGTGTCCTTGCCGATCTTGCCCTCGCGCTCGAGCGCCTCGATCATCGAGACGCCGATGCGGTCCTTCACGCTGGAGATCGGGTTGAAGAACTCGAGCTTGGCAAGGATGTTCGCCCTCACGCCATGCTCTTCCGCGATGCGCTTCAGGCGTACGATCGGCGTGTTTCCGATCGTTTCCGTGATCGAATCGAAGATGCGGCCGCGGCTCGGCGTCTCGCTCATGTCGGAGCTCCTGATGTCTCTCTTGGCTCACGGCCCTGACGAGTTGTCCGGCCGATCGAGAGCGTAAGGTAAGGCGAGCGTCGTCCGCTGACGAGGGCGTTGACGTGCGATTGCCGGCTGGTGACGGCAACGGGCTTGCCGTAGACGGCCGGCGCCGGAGAACGCCTTTCCCTCGCAGGTGGCTCAGCGGCCCGTCGAGCCGAACCCGCCTTCGCCCCGAAGGCTCTCCGGAAGCGTCCCGGTCTCGATGATCGTCACCTTCGTCACCGGCGCGACGACGAGCTGGGCGATGCGGTCGCCGCGCGCGATCTCCACCGCTTCGCGGCCGAGATTGACGAGCAGCACCTTCACCTCGCCGCGATAGTCCTCGTCGACGGTGCCGGGGGAGTTGAGGACGGTGACGCCCGATCGGCTCGCGAGGCCCGAGCGGGGCCGCACCTGGCCCTCGTGTCCGGCGGGAAGGGCCATGGCGAGGCCCGTCGGCACGAGCACGCGCTCGCCGGGCGCCAGCGTCAGGGGAGCGTCCGCCGGCACGGCGGCGACGAGATCGAGACCGGCCGCGCCTTCGCTCGCATATGCCGGCAGCGGCAGGCCGTCCGCATGTGGCAGGCGCCTGATGCGCAGGGCGAGCGTCATGCGCCGGGCTCCCCCAGGAGGCCGGCGACGTGCGCGACCAGGCGCCGCGCGACCTCCTCCTTCGTCGTCTCCTCCCACGATTCCACGCCCGAAGCGGTGACGAGGTGGACCGTGTTGCGCGCCCCGCCCATCACCCCGCCGGAGGGGGACACGTCGTTCGCGACGATCAGGTCGCAGCCCTTCCGCTGAAGCTTCGCGCGCGCGTGTTCGATCAGGTTCTCCGTCTCGGCCGCGAAGCCGACGACCAGCCCGGGGCGGTGCTTCGCGAGCTTCGAGATTGTGGCGAGGATGTCCGGGTTCTCGACGAGGTCGAGTGCGGGGGCGCCGGCACCCGGTTGCTTCTTGAGCTTCTGCTCGCCTTCCGCCACCGGGCGCCAGTCGGCGACGGCGGCGGCGCAGATCGCGATGTCGGCCGGTAGCGCCCCCTCGACCGCGTCGAGCATCTGGCGCGCCGTCTCGACGTGGATCGTCCGCACACCGGCCGGATCGGGGATCGCCACCGGGCCGGAGACGAGTGTCACCGCCGCCCCGGCCCGGGCGGCGGCGGCCGCGATCGCGTGGCCCTGCCGCCCGGACGAGCGGTTGGCGAGATAGCGCACGGGATCGATCGGCTCGTGCGTCGGCCCAGACGTCACGACGACGCGGCGGCCCTGAAGGAGGCCCTTCAGCCGGCCCGCATCCCCGTCCAGCTCCGCGAGGATGGCGGCGAGGATCTCCTGCGGCTCGGCCATCCGGCCGATGCCGGGCTCGCCCTTCTCCGCCATCTCGCCCTCGGCGGGACCGACGAAGGCGATGCCGTCGTCCTGAAGCTGGCGGACGTTGCGCCTCGTGGCCGGGTGCGCCCACATGCGGGGGTTCATGGCGGGGGCGGCAAGCACGGTCTTGTCGGTGGCGAGCAGCACGGCGCTCGCGAGGTCGTCGGCGAGGCCGTTCGCCATCTTCGCCAGAAGGTCGGCCGTCGCCGGCGCGACGACGACGAGGTCGGCCTCGCGCGACAGCCTTATGTGGCCGATCTCCGCCTCGTCGGTCACGGAGAAGAGCTCGGTCATCGCCTTGTTGCGCGAGAGGCTCGAGAAGGTGAGGGGCGTCACGAACTCGGTCGCGCCCCTCGTCATGACGACGCGCACCTCGATGCCGCGCTCCACGAGCCGCCGCGTCAGCTCCAGGCACTTGTAGGCGGCGATCCCGCCCCCGACGATCAGGAGCACGCGCTTGCCGCGATCCATGCCGAGACTCCCTCCCTAGAAGATCGAGGCGCCGACGGCGATGCCCGCCGCCACGATCACGAGGATCCACAGCGCGATCCGGCCCGAGCGCGCGTAGCGCGCGATCTCGTGGCCGAACTCCGTCGCGCTCTTGGGGTGCAGCTTCATGCCGTTGTTCACGGTATCATCGATCGACTCGACGAAGCTCTCCAGTCGCTTCATGGCGTCCGGCACCTGCTCGGCCAGTTCCATCAACGCCTGCAACCCCTCGAGCGCGTTCTCGATCCGGCGGCGGGGCCCGAGCTCGTTGCGGATATAGTCGCCGACGACGGGCTCCGCCGTCGTCCACATGTCGAGCTCGGGATCGAGGTCGCGCGCCACGCCCTCGATGATCACCATCGACTTCTGCAACATGATGAGCTCGGGACGCGTCCTCATGTCGAAGAGCTCCGTCACCTCCATCAGCTGCTGCAGGAGCCTGGCCATCGAGATCTCGCTCGCGCGCTTGTCGCGCAGGGGCTCGCCGATCGCGCGCAGCGCCTGCGCGAAGTCCTCGATGCGGTGGTGCGGGGGAACGTAGCCGGCCTCGAAATGGGCCTTGGCGGTCGCGTAGTAGTCGCGCCGGATGAACCCCCACAGGATCTGCGCGAGGATGCGCCGCTCCCGGCGCCCCAGCCGGCCGGTGATGCCGAAGTCGACGGCGACGAGCCGGCCCTGCGGGTCGATGAACAGGTTGCCCGGATGCATGTCGGCGTGGAAGAAGCCGTGATGCAGCGCATGGCGCAGGAAGGACTGGATGACCACCCGCCCGAGGCGCTTCAGGTCGTGGCCCTGGGCGATCAGCGTGGCGCGGTCGCCGATGTGGGCGCCGTCGATCCACTCGATCGTCATGATGCGCTTGCCGGAGCGCGACCAGTCGACACTCGGCACGCGGAAGTCTGGGTCGTTTTTCGTGTTCTCCGCCATTTCGGAGATGGCGGCGGCCTCCATCCGCAGGTCCATCTCGATTGTGACCGAGCGTGCGAGCGTCTGGACGACGTCGACCGGGCGGAGGCGCTGGGACATGGGGTCCAAGCGCTCCATCATCCACGCCGCGAAGAAGAACGTCCGCAGGTCGCGTGCGAAGCGGCCCTCGACTCCCGGCCGCAGGATCTTGACGGCGACGTCCATGCCCCCGGTGCGGGCCTTGTGCACCTGGGCGATGGAGGCGGCGGCGACGGGCGGCCCGAACCACTCGTAGAGCCCCTCGACCGGGCGGTCGAAGGCGTCGACGATCTGGCGCCGCGCGACCTCGTCGGGAAAGGGCGGCAGCCGGTCCTGGAGTGCGGAGAGATCCCTGGCGATGTCGTCTCCGACAACGTCGCGCCTTGTCGCGAGGAACTGGCCGAGCTTGATCCAACTCGGCCCCAGTCGCTCGAACGCCTTCGCGAGCCGTCCCTGCTCGGCCGTGCCGCCGCGCTTCAGCTTGCGCAGCGCGCGCACCAGGAGAGCGGGCCCGGGCGGCAGCTCGCGGTCGTCGACGAGGTCGAACGCGCCCTCGCGACCGAGGACGAAGGCAGCGCGCGCGAGGCGTCCGAGGTGAACGAAGGGGCCGATCACGCGCCCGTCTCCGGCTTCAAAGCCGCCAGCCGGAATGCAGGAGCGCGACGCCGCCCGTCATCTTGCGGAAGGAGACGCGGGAGAATCCCGCCTCGGCGATCATCTCCGCGAAGGTCTCCCTGTGCGGGAAGCGGCGGATCGATTCCACGAGATACTGGTAGGGATCGGGGTCACCTACGATGCGGCGGCCGATCTCGGGGATCACCCTGTAGGAGTAGAGGTCGTAGATGCGGTCGAGCACGGGCGTGTCGACCGGCGAGAACTCCAGGCACATGAAGCGGCCGCCCGGCCGGAGCACCCGGAAAGCCTCCGAGAGCGCCTCCTCGATCACCGTCACGTTCCTTATGCCGAAGGCGATCGTGTAGGCGTCGAAGCTCATGTCGGGGAAGGGCAGCGACTGCGCGTTGCCGAGGGCGAAATCGACACGGTCCGAAAGGCCCTGCTTCTCGGCGCGCTGGCGCCCGACCGTCAGCATGCTCTCGTTGATGTCGCAGACGGTGAGCTGCGCCTCGCGCGACCGGCGCGCGATGCGGAAGGCGATGTCGCCGGTGCCGCCCGCCACGTCGAGCACCTTGTAGGGCCCTCGGCGCGGCGGCGCGAGCCAGCTGATCATCGCGTCCTTCCAGACGCGGTGGAGGCCGCCGGACATCAGGTCGTTCATGATGTCGTAGCGGGCCGCGACGCGGTGGAACACCTCGTCGACGCGGCCCTGCTTCTCCGCCGCGGGAATGGTCCTGAAACCGAAATGCGTGTGCGGCGCGCCCGCCTGATCGTCGAAATCGCTGTTCATGGCGGGCGGACCATAGCGCAAGCGGGGCGGGTGAGGCTATGTTGCGGGAGCACCGTCGCGGCCGATTTCCTCCGACATTCTTCAAGGCCCATGCCCGAACTGCCCGAAGTCGAGACCGTTCGCCGCGGGCTCGCCCCGGCCCTGACCGGCCGCAGGATCGCGCGCGTCGATCTGCGCCGCCCCGACCTGCGCTTTCCCTTTCCGCCCGATTTCGCGATGCGGATCGAGGGCCGGCGGATCGAGGAGCTCGGCCGGCGGGCGAAATACCTCCTCCTTCACCTCGAAGGCGGGCTCAGCCTCGTCGTCCATCTCGGCATGTCGGGATCGCTGCGGGTCGAGGAGGCGATCGCCGGTGCGGACTCTTTCCACTACGAGCGCGCGAAGGACCCTCGACACGACCACGTCATCATGAATCTCGATGACGGGAAATCAATGACGTACAACGACCCGCGCCGCTTCGGCTTCATGAACCTCGTCGCGCGCGACGAGATGGACGCCTCGCCGATGTTCCGCGACCTCGGCCCCGAGCCGATGGGCGCGGCATTCGACGCGGCCTGTCTCGCGCGGGCGCTAGCCGGGCGGCAGACGCCCCTCAAGGCGGCGCTCCTCGACCAGCGCGTGGTGGCCGGGCTCGGCAACATCTATGTCTGCGAGGCGCTGAACCGGGCGCGACTGTCGCCGCAGCGCATCGCGGCGACGCTGGCGCGGCGCGACGGGACCGCCGGGCAGCGCGCGGAGCGGCTCGTGCACGCGGTGAAGGAGGTGCTCGCCGAGGCGATCGAGGCGGGCGGATCCTCGCTCAGGGACTATGTCCGTTCCGACGGCACGCTCGGCATGTTCCAGCACGCCTTCCGCGTCTACGACCGGCTGGACGCGCCCTGCCCGACGCCCGGCTGCCGCGGCACCGTCCGGCGGATCGTGCAGGCAGGACGGTCGACCTTCTACTGCCCGGAATGCCAGAGGTGAGCCCGCGGCGTTGAAAGCGGCGCCCACGTCCTGTAGCGCTGGAGAAGGACACGCAATTCGGGGGCTTCGAGCGACGCCATGGCCTATGAGTGCATCACCGCCGAGACGCGGGGGACGACCGGCCTCATCCGCCTCGACCGGCCCAAGGCGATGAACGCGTTGAACGCGCGCCTCATCTCGGAGCTGAACGGCGCGGTGGACGGCTTCGAGGAGGACCCGCATGTCCGCTGCATCGTCATCACCGGCAGCGAGAAGGCCTTCGCCGCCGGTGCCGACATCAAGGAGATGCAGGGCAAGACCTTCGTCCAGGCCTACCGCGAGGACTTCATCGCCGAGTGGGAACGCCTTTCCCGCGCCCGCAAGCCGGTGATCGCCGCGGTCGCCGGCTACGCGCTCGGCGGGGGGTGCGAGCTCGCGATGATGTGCGACTTCATCATCGCCGCGGAGAACGCGAAGTTCGGACAGCCGGAGATCACGCTCGGCATCATTCCGGGGGCCGGCGGAACGCAGCGGCTGATCCGGGCGATCGGCAAGGCGAAGGCGATGGACATGATCCTCACCGGCCGCGTGATGGACGCCCGCGAGGCGGAGCGGTCGGGTCTCGTCAGCCGGGTCGTTCCGGTCGGCGAGCTTGTCGACACGGCGCTCGAGGCGGCGGAGCGGATCGGCGATCTGTCGATGCCGGCCCTGATGATGGCGAAGGAGGCGGTGAACAGCGCGCATGAGACGACGCTGTCGGAGGGCTGCCGCCTGGAGCGTCGCCTCTTCCACTCGCTGTTCGCCACAGAGGATCAGAAGGAGGGCATGAAGGCCTTCGCGGAGAAGCGGACGCCGCAGTTCCGTCACCGCTGAGCGCGCGGATCTGCGCGCTTCGATCCCGCCGGACGGTTGACGGCGGCGGGGCATCCGACTATAGGTGCCGGCCACGCCCGGCGCACGTCATGTCCGCCGGAGACGCAGCTTATTATCCGGGGCCCCGCGCAGCCCGTGCGCCGTCCCGATCTCTGGAGACTGGCAATGGCCAATACACCGTCCGCTAAGAAGGCGGTGCGTAAGATCGAGCGCCGCACCGCGATCAACAAGACGCGCCGGAGCCGCGTTCGCACCTTCCTGCGCCGTGTCGAGGAGGCGATCGCCTCCGGCGACAAGAGCGCGGCCGACGAGGCCCTGCGCGCAGCGCAGCCGGAGGTCATGCGCGCCGCCCAAAAGGGTATCTTTCACACCAATACCGCCTCTCGGAAGATCTCCCGTCTCTCCCATCGTATCAAGACGATGAACGCCTGACGCGTTACCGTACGTCGAGGTTGTAGAAAAGCCCGGGCAGTCGCCCGGGCTTTTTTCGTGTCGTGCCCCTGTCATGCCCGCGTCATCAAGGCAGTTGGCGGCTCCACCCGAATGTGGGGATTGACGGCTGGCTTCGAGTCCGGGTTCGGCCGCGGAGTCGAGTCCGTTGAAGCGCATATCGTGCGCCCCTGTGGATAAGGTCGCGCTTTGAAGCAGACAGAAATTCTCCAGTCATTGCAGGCACATGATCCATAGTGGGCGTGCCTGGACACGGGTGGCGCATCGCCGCGGAGAGTCTTCGAGAGTCAAGGCAAAAGAATCCGGCCGGCCGTGTCGGCCGAACGGGCGAGCGGCGTGAAATCGATTCACATGACTCTACAGAAGCTTGTTTGAACGACTCGCCGGACCGGCCCGCCGCGAGGGGCACACTGTCACCAAACTGCAACCGATTCTTAATCGAGTCAGGTTGCCTCCTCAGGGGGGGCTGTGTATCTTTCAAAGACGTTCGGGGGATCGCCCCAGCGTCACAGCAGAAAATTTGCCAATACCATGCTTGCTTGCAAGCAACGGGAGAATTCTACCATGATTCATGGAAGGTTTGGGCGTCGCTTCGATAGTGTTCGGTGCGTGCTCACCTCCGCATATGCTGGATCGTGGTAGGGCGCGCCAGCTGCTGTAACTCAAGAATACACAACAATCTGTCGCGGCTCGTCCGGCCCTGGCCGGAAGCGGCTCGACGCGCGCCTGCTGATCTCGTGGAGTGAAGACGGAATGAGCGACTATGCGGGGGATCCGAGCGCGAGCGACACATGGCTCGCTCTGGCGGAGGATCCCGATGCGGTGCTGGTCGACGTGCGCACCAGGGCCGAATGGAGCTTCGTGGGCGTGCCGGACCTGAGCCCGCTCGGACGCGAGGCACTCTTCGTGGAGTGGCAGGCCTTCCCGAGCATGCAGGCCGACCCCGCGCGCTTCGTCGACGCGGTGGGCAGCGAACTGGAGCGGCGGGGGCTCAGGAAGGACGTGCCGGTCTATTTCATCTGCAGGTCCGGCGCGCGCAGCGCGGCGGCTGCCGCGGCGATGACGGCGGCCGGCTATTCCAGCTGCTTCAACGTGGCTGGGGGCTTCGAGGGGCGTCTCGACGCCGCGCGGCACAGGGGCACGGTCGAGGGCTGGAAGGCGGCGGGGCTCCCGTGGGTGCAGGCATGAAGGATCTGAAGGCGGCGGCGAAGGAGGCAGGTATGGACTTTGCAGGACACGGGGTCCTCGGAGGGCCGGGTGTGGCGACCGGACGCTGGGCCGGGAGCACCAGGGACGACTGCCAGGCGTCGGACGCGGAGGGCAGCGGCGCGGAGGATGCCCCGGGCACCACGGAGGCGGTCTGGGCCCGCATCGTAGAGCGCATTCGCCAGGAGTATGGCGAGGACGTCTACCGCAGCTGGTTCAAGGGGGTGGCGGTCGTCGAGGCCGACGAGTTCACCGTCCATCTCTCCGTGCCGACCCAGTTCCTGCGGATGTGGCTGCGCAACAACTACGGCACGAGGCTTCTCGCGCTGTGGCGCGCGGAGCGGCCGAGCGTGCAGCGGGTCGACATCAGGGTTCGCGGCGTCGCGACGGTGCCGGCGTGCGAGAAGGCGCCGGCGGAGCCGCGCCGGGCCGCGGCGCGAGACGCGCTGAAGGTCGTCGAGCCGAGCGGCGAGGTGCGGCCGCCGCGCGTCGAGCTGCCTGCGGGAGAGGCCGGCGGCCTCGAGAGCGCACCCCTCGATCCGCGCTTCCGTTTCGACAGCTTCGCGACGGGCGATTCGAACAAGATCGCCCACGACACGGCCTTCGCCGTGGCCGCTGCTGCGGCGTCCGGCGAGACCCTGTTCAACCCGCTGTTCATTCACGGCGGCGTCGGCCGCGGCAAGACGCACCTCCTGCACGCGATCGCGTGGCGTACCAAGGAGCTCGGGCCGGGCCGGCGGGTGCTCCACCTCTCCGCCGAGCAGTTCGTGTTCCGCTTCGTGTCCGCGCTTCGGGCGGATTCCGCGATCGACTTCAAGGACAGGCTGCGCCAGGTCGACCTACTGCTGATCGACGACCTGCAGTTCCTGCAGGGCAAGGCGACGCACCGCGAGTTCGGCCACACGATGAACGCGCTGATCGAGGCGTGTCGCCAGGTGGTGATCGTCGCGGATCGCTCGCCTGCCGAGCTCGAGGGCTTCGACGAGCGCACCCGCTCGCGCCTCGCAGGCGGCCTCGTCGCCGGAGTCGGGCAGCAGGAATTCGTGCTGCGCCGCCGGATTCTCGAGGCGCGGGCCGCCGCCCTCGGCCGGCAGGGCCAGCGCGTCGACTTGCCGGACGAGGTTCTCGAATACGTCGCCAAGAACGTCTCCTCGAACGGCCGCGAACTCGAGGGCGCGATCAACCGGCTCGCCGCGCATCAGTGCTATGCCGGCGTGCCCGTGACGGTCGAGCTCGCCGAGAAGGTGATCCGCGACCTCGTCTCGCAGCACGAGCGGGCGCCGGTGAAGATCGAGGACATCCAGCGCGTCGTCTCGTCACACTACCAGCTGAGCCGCCAGGACCTCGTCTCGAGCCGCCGCAACCGGGCGATCGTCCTGCCGCGGCAGGTGGCGATGTACCTCGCCAAGACGATGACGCCGCGCTCGCTGCCGGAGATCGGCCGGCGCTTCGGCAATCGCGACCACACGACGGTGCTGCACGCGATCCGGAAGATCGAGAAGCTTCTCGGCAGCGACGGCAATCTCGCCCGCGACGTCGAGACGCTGAAGCGGCGGGTCGAGGACGGGGAGGCCTGAGGGCGCTTCCCCGGACCGCGAGCGAAGAAGGGCGGATGACGGAACGTAGTGCCGTCCCTCCGTTCGTCGGGCTTGAAAACCGGCGGGTTTGACGGCAAGGTCTGCCTCCCCTTATTCCCCTGAGGCTGGCGCGGGACGGATCATGCATTCCGCGCGGGCAAGACCGTCAGGTTCTAGAAAATGCGTGTCACTGTTGAGCGGGCCGCCCTTCTCAAGTCCCTCGGTCGCGTTCACCGTGTGGTCGAGCGGCGCACCACGATCCCGATCCTGTCGAACATCCTCCTGCGCGCCGACGGCGCCTCGCTGCAGATGAAGGCGACCGACCTCGACATCGAGGTCGTGGAGACGACGCCCGCGACGGTCGTGCAGCCGGGCGCGACGACGGTGCCGGCGCACGTCGTCTACGACATCGTGCGCAAGCTGCCCGAAGGCTCGGAGATCTCGCTCGACACGGGCAGCGACAGCGGGACGATGATCCTCTCGGCCGGCCGCGCGCGCTTCACGCTGCAGACGCTGCCGGACACCGACTTCCCCGACATCACCGCCGGCGAGATGAGCCACACCTTCTCCCTCTCGGGGGCGGCGCTGAAGAAGCTGATCGAGAAGACGCAGTTCGCGATCTCGCTCGAGGAGACGCGCTACTACCTGAACGGCATCTTCCTGCACACGATCGAGGGCGAGGGGGGCGAACTGAAGCTGCGCGCGGTGGCGACCGACGGCCACCGGCTCGCGCGCGCCGAGATCGAGGCACCGGAAGGCACCGTCGGCATGCCGGGCGTGATCGTGCCCCGCAAGGCCGTGCAGGAACTCCAGCGCCTGCTCGAATCCGACGAGGCCGGCGTCGACATCGAGCTGTCGGTCAACAAGATCCGCTTCTCGGTCGGCCAGACGATCCTCACCTCGAAGCTGATCGACGGGACCTTCCCCGACTATGCCCGCGTGATCCCGAGCGGCAACGACAAGGTGATGCAGGTCGACACCGCCTCGTTCGGCAAGGCCGTCGACCTCGTCTCCACCGTCTCGAGCGAGCGCGGCCGGGCGGTGAAGCTCGCGATCGGCCAGGACCAGCTCGTGCTGACGGTGAACAATCCCGATTCCGGCAGCGCGACGGAAGAGATCCCCGTCGGCTACGAGAGCGATCCCCTCGAGATCGGCTTCAACGCCCGCTACCTCCTCGACATCACCTCGCAGATCGAATCCGGCAACGCCCGCTTCGAGCTGGCCGATCCGGGCTCGCCGACGCTGATCCGCGACGACAGCGACGACGCGACGCTCTACGTCCTCATGCCGATGCGGGTGTGAGGACGCGCGCGCCGACGTCGGGCCTCGCCATTCGCGAGGCGGAAGACGGCGACGCCGGAGCCGTGATCGCGCTGTGGCACGCCGCGGGCGTCAGCCGCCCCTGGAACGATCCGGTGCGGGACTTCGCGTTCGCGAGGCGCGACGGCCACGCCTGCGTGCTCGTGGGCGGGATCGAGGGACGCCCCGTGGCGACCGCCATGGTCGGCGAGGACGGGCACCGCGGCTGGGTCTACTACGTCGCCGTCGAGCCGGCCCTCCAGGGTCACGGCCACGGAGCCGCGATCATGGCGGCGGCCGAGGCCTGGCTCGCCGCACGCGGCGTCTGGAAGGTGCAGCTCCTCGTCCGCGAGGACAACGCGCCGGTCGTCGCCTTCTACGAGACGCTGGGCTACCGCGACACCCGCACCGTCTGCCTGCAGAAGATCATCGAGGCGCTAGACTGAGAGCCGCGTCACCGGCCTGGCAAGGCCTCGATCGACTCCACCGAGATCGTGCCTTCGCCCTGCATGCAGAACGACATCTCGGCCATCGTGCCGCACACCCGGACGCGCTCGCCCATATGCGCCTCCCCGCCGCCGGCGAGGCTGTAGACCCGGCCGTCCGTCGTGGTCAGGATCGGGCATTCCGCGCCGGCCGAGACCCGGCCCTCGAAGGCGCGGCCGTCGCCCAGAGCGCCGTCGGGCGGCCCATCCGGGACCGTGTTGCAGGCGGTGGCGAGAAGGGCGAGCGGCGCCGCGATCGCGGCGATCATCGCCTGCCTGCGGGGAACGGGTGCATGGCTTGCTCCTGTCGCTTGAAACCTCGCGTCCGTCGGGCGCCAACGGCCGCGGCCGTTCTGTCGTTCCCGTGGCCCGATCCGAGGGGAGAGGTTGGAACCGTCGGTTCGAGACCCTACACTCATGACCTGTCCCGCCACACCGTATCGAGCCATGCCACGCGAGCGATGTCCGACCCAGCGGCCCGGTACCTCCGGGGCCGCCCGCCGATCGCCTCGCGGGGGAGCCGGCCGATGAGCGTGCTCGAGCAGCGGACGGCGGGCGCGGCGGCGTCGGCCAGGCCGCGCCGGATCGCGATCGGGCGCCTCAGCCTCTCGGACTTCCGCAACTACGCCGCGCTCAGGCTCGATTTCGCGCCGGGGCCCGTCGTGCTGACGGGGGCGAACGGGGCGGGCAAGACGAACCTCCTCGAGGCCGTCTCCTACCTCGTGCCTGGCAGGGGCCTGCGCGGCGCCCCGCTCGAGCGCGTTTGCCGGGTCGGCCAGGAGCGCTGGGCGGTCGCGGCCCGGGTCGAGTGGCCGGACGGGGAGGCGCAGGTCGGCACGGGCTACAAGCTCGGCGAGGCCGGCCGCAGCGTGCGCATCGACCATGCGAGCGTGCGCTCGACCGCCGCGCTCGGCGAGGTGGTGCGGGCCTTGTGGCTCACGCCGGCGATGGACGGGCTGTTCACCGGCTCGCCGTCGGACCGCCGCCGCTTCCTCGACCGGCTCGTGCTGACGGCCGATCCGGCCCATGCGGCGCGGGTCGGCGAGTTCGAGAAGGCGATGCGCCAGCGCAACCGCCTGCTCGAGACGCGCGTGGGCGATACACGCTGGCTCGACGGCGTCGAGGCGCAGATGGCGGCGTCGGCCGTCGCCGTCGCCGCGACCCGCGCCGCCGTCGTCGGGCGACTCAAGGCATATCTCGCCGAGCGGGCGGGCGGGGTCTTCCCGGAGCCCGAGGTCGCGCTTCAGGGCACGCTCGAGACGGAGGTCGCGCTTAGCCCCGCGATCGAGGTCGAGGAGGCCTATGGGCGGCGGCTGCGCGAGGCGCGCAGGGCGGACGCTGCGGCCGGGCGCACGCTCGAGGGGCCGCACCGCACCGACCTCGAGGTGACGCACAAGGCCCGGGGCATGCCGGCCGCGCTCTGCTCGACGGGCGAGCAGAAGGCCCTCCTGATCGCGCTCGTGCTCGCGCAGGCGAGGCATGTCGCGGCTGCGACGGACATGACGGCGCCGATCCTGCTCCTCGACGAGGTCGCGGCGCATCTCGACGACATCAGGCGTGCGGCGCTGTTCTCCGAGATCCGGGCGCTCGGCGCGCAGGCCTTCATGACCGGCACCGACCGCGCCCTCTTCGCCGACGTCGTCGACGAGGCGCAGTGCTTCGAGGTGGTCTCCGGCGGGCTTGAGGAGGGGTGACGGCGGGCCTTCGAGGGGGCGCCCGCCCCTTGGGTCGGCGCCCCAGAATCCCCATATAATTCGGGTATTGCGCACATCCGCTGGACGGCGTCGGAGGGCTCGGCACGAGGGGCCTCCGGATGCTAGTCTGCCGCTGATTCTTCTGGATCGATTCCGCCGCGTTCCCCGAGGCCCGGCCTCATTGCCCGCGGCATCCCTAGAGAGTGACCATGAGCATGGAAGAAGCTGGGCGCCCCATCCCGGCCGGAAACGAATACGGTGCCGAATCGATCAAGGTCCTGAAGGGCCTCGACGCCGTCCGCAAGCGGCCCGGCATGTATATCGGCGACACGGACGACGGCTCGGGCCTCCATCACATGGTCTACGAGGTCGTCGACAACGCGATCGACGAGGCGCTCGCCGGCTACTGCGACCAGGTGGACGTGATCCTCAATCCCGACGGCTCCGTCACGGTGCGCGACAACGGGCGCGGCATCCCCACCGAGATCCACACCGGCGAGGGCGTGTCGGCGGCCGAGGTCATCATGACCCAGCTTCATGCCGGCGGAAAGTTCGACCAGAACTCCTACAAGGTGTCGGGCGGCCTGCACGGCGTCGGCGTCTCCGTCGTAAACGCGCTCTCCTCCGAGCTCACCCTCAGGATCTGGCGCAACGGCAAGGAGCACGTGCTGAGGTTCGAGCACGGCGTGCCGCAGGGCGCGCTCGAGGTCGTCGGGGAGGCGGAGGGCAAGAGCGGCACGGAGGTGACGTTCCTGCCGAGCCCGGACACCTTCACGTCGCTCGACTTCAGCTGGAACACGCTCGAGCACCGGCTGCGCGAGCTCGCCTTCCTGAACTCCGGCGTGAAGATCGCGCTCACCGACCGCCGCGGCGTCGAGGAGAAGCGCGAGGAGATGCGCTACGACGGCGGCATCGAGGCCTTCGTGCGTTGGCTCGACCGGACGAAGCAGCCGATCCTGCCCGCACCGATCGCCGTGCGCGGCGAGCGCGACGGCGTGATCGTCGAGGCGGCGCTGTGGTGGAACGACAGCTACCACGAGAACGTGCTGCTCTTTACCAACAACATCCCCCAGCGCGACGGCGGCACGCATCTGGCGGGCCTGCGCGCCGCGCTCACCCGGCAGGTCGGCGCCTATGCCGAGCAGATGGGTGGCGCGAGGCGCGAGAAGGTGAACCTGACCGGCGACGACTGCCGCGAGGGGCTGACCTGCGTCCTGTCGGTGAAGGTGCCCGATCCGAAATTCTCGAGCCAGACGAAGGACAAGCTCGTCTCGAGCGAGGTGCGCCCCGTCGTCGAGGGCGTCATCAACGAGCGGCTCGGCATCTGGTTCGAGGAGCACCCGGCCGAGGGCAAGGCGATCGCCCAGAAGGTCGTCGAGGCGGCGTCGGCCCGCGAGGCGGCGCGCAAGGCGCGCGAGCTGACCCGCCGCAAGGGCGCCCTCGAGATCGCGAACCTGCCGGGCAAGCTCGCCGACTGCCAGGAGCGCGACCCCGCGAAGTCGGAGATCTTCCTCGTCGAGGGCGACTCGGCCGGCGGCACGGCGAAGCAGGGCCGGCACCGCAACTTCCAGGCCGTGCTGCCGCTGCGCGGCAAGATCCTGAACGTCGAGCGTGCGCGCTTCGACAAGATGCTGTCGTCCGACCAGATCGGCATGATGATCACCGCGCTCGGCACGGGGATCGGCCGCGAGGACTTCGACATCGCGAAGCTCCGCTACCACAAGATCATCATCATGACGGACGCCGACGTCGACGGCGCGCATATCCGCACGCTGCTTCTGACGTTCTTCTACCGCCAGATGCCGGAGATCATCGAGCGGGGGCACCTCTACATCGCAGCGCCGCCACTCTACAAGGTAAAGCGCGGCACCTCGGAGCGCTACCTGAAGGACGAGCGGGCGCTCGAGGACTATCTGATGGATGGCGGCCTCGACGAAGCGAGCCTGACGCTTGCGAGCGGCGAGGTGCGGACGGGCAACGACCTGCGGCTGATCCTCGAGGCGGCGCGCGTCATCGCGAAGACGCTCGACGGGATCCACTCGCGCTACAGCCGCGTGGTGATCGAGCAGGCGGCGATCGCCGGCGTCTTCGCGCCGGGCACCGTCGACAGCGACGAGGCGCGGCGGGCGGCGGCGAGCGAGCTCGCCGGGCGGCTCGACATCCTCTCCGAGGAGACCGAGCGCGGCTGGACCGGGCGCTTCACCGAGGAGGGCTCCTTCGTCTTCGAGCGCGAGGTGCGCGGCGTGCGCGAGGTGGCGACGATCGATCAGGCCTTCCTGCAGTCGGCCGACGCCCGCAAGTTGGGCACGCGGACCGAGCACCTGAAGGAGATCTACGGCAATCCCGCGACCTTGCGCCGCAAGGAGGTCACGACCGACATCTACGGCCCGTCCGCGCTCTTCAAGACGGTGATGGATGTGGGCGCCAAGGGCCTGTCGATGCAGCGCTACAAGGGCCTCGGCGAGATGAACGCCTCGCAGCTCTGGGAGACGACGCTCGACCCCGAGGACCGCTCGCTCTTCCAGGTGAAGGTCGAGGAGCTCGACGAGGCCGACGACCTCTTCACGAAGCTGATGGGCGACGTCGTCGAGCCCCGCCGCGAGTTCATCCAGGAAAACGCCCTGACGGTCGCGAATCTCGACGTGTGACGCCTCGATCGTTCCAGCTCGTCGGCAATGACCCGAGCTGGCCGCGACCCGACAGGCAGCAATAGGTGGACGTAGGTGAGGTACCGGGCGTCCGCTCTTGCCCGCCCTCGAGCGAGGCACGTGTTCCTTCATTGTCGATCTGGGCGATCGGCGGTCGGTCCCCATGGTCACTCGAGATTGGATCTGCCATCGGGCCACCGCATGGCAGGCCTTTCGCCACCCCCTAGAGCCACAGGATCGCTCGTGCCGCGGGCCCGGTCCAGGGCGGCGGGAGCATGTTCGTCGGTTGGCCATCCCACCCGCTGCATCGGGACGCCGGGCCTCGGCCGACCGAGCTACGCCTCCGTCAGTGGCTGATGCCCTCCATGTAGAGGACGTCCCAGGCCACCCGAGAAGCACCGATCCGGAGGCGCAGGTCGCCAAACCGGACATCGGCGAGCCCGTCAAGACGGAGGCAGCAACATGCCGAGCCTGTGGAACTGGATGACGAGCGTCCTGTCCGGGAGGCCGTGATCGTACTGGAGCAGGAACGACCCCGTGTACTCCGGGGAGAGCGGCGGCGTCGGATGGCATTCGGGCGAACAGCAAGCCGAGCAACGTCGTAGCAGTTTGTGCGCCGCGCGGGGGAGCTCGAAGATCTATCGTTCCAAAGAACAAGACGTCTTCACGCGCACCGCCCGACGATAGTCGGATGGGGTCATTCGCTGATGCTTGACGAACACCCGGGCCAGGACCTGGTTGGAGGAATATCCCACCTCCTGCGCGATCTCCGTGATCGGGAGATCCGTCAGCGCGAGCAGCTCGCAGGCTTTCTCCATCCTCAATCGCGTCAGATGGACCCGTGGCGGCACACCGACGCTCTGCTTGAACATGCGCGCGAAATGGAACGGAGAGAGCCGCGCCTCGGCGGCCAGCTCGTCGAGGCTGACGTCTTCCGAAAGCCGCGCCCGCATGAGGTCCAGGCAGCGCCGCTCTGCCCACGGGGCGAGGCCGGCCCTCGCCGGCCCGAACGGCGCGCCGCCCAACCGGCAGAGTTCGGCGAGGATCTCGCAGCCTGCGGCCCGGGCCAGCAGGCGCGACGGCGCACCCTCCTCCTCGCACAGGGCCCACAGGTTGCGGACTGCTGATCGGATAGTCTGCGAGGCGAAGGCCCCCATGCATAGTTTCTGATAGTCCAGAGGGAAACGCCCGTCGCCGGCTTGATCCAGAACGGGTTGCCACTGCGCCAGGGGAAACGACAAGCTGCGAAGCTCATGAGCGGCGTCGACCATGACCGTATTCGCGAACTTCGGAGCGGAGAGAAAGAAGCTACCCTTTTCGCTCCGCACGTCGAAGCGCCCCCCTCCCATATCGCCGCTGACGCGGCTGCCGCCACGCAGGTCCTGATAAAGGACGAGATCCGGAACGGCGGGGTCGGACATGTCCCCGGCCGGCTGCGCGGCTTCGATCAGATGAAGAAAGCCACCTGCGGACTTCATCGTGCGAACATAGTGCGCGAGGTGACCGTCGCCGTACCACTGGGCGAAAGACGAATAGGCAGGCACGCTCATGCTGTGTCTCCCATGGTGGTCGCCGCTGGATCAGGCTTGGCGGCCGGCGTCATGCCTCGGAGACCGAACGGAGTGTGACTGGCCGAAGCCAGCATCCTCCGTTCAGGTGGCACGCGAGCGACGCTGCGGGGCTCTTGCTGTCCGGCCGCGCGCAACGATCCAGAAATAACCGTTGAAGGTTGTCCCAACCGCTTCTCGGCAGAGGGTCGAGACGATACCGTTCCATCCACAATGGAGAAGTCCTGGATGGAACGCAAGCGTATCGACGGGGGCGAAACTCGGAGGCCGACTGGCGCGGCGGTCATCCGGCCTGAACTGACGATCGCGCTGTTCAGGGCGTTTTTCGAGGAGTGGGCAGAGACGGGCTATGCGGCCGTCAGCCTGGAGCGCGTGGCGGCGCGGGCAGGAGCCGGCAAGGCGGCCATCTACAGGCGGTGGCCGTCGAAGCTCGAGTTCGCGTGCGAAGCGATCCGAAGCGTCGAGGTCATGCGGCTGGGTTGCACCGATCAGGGGTCCCTGCAGGCTGACATAAATGAATATCTTCGCGCGACGCGCGCGGTCCTGAGACATCCTCTGGTCCGCCGGATCATCCCAGATCTGGTTGCCGAACGCCTGCGATCGCACGAGTTGGCGGCGTTGCTGCAGGGCATCGCGGAGGCACGGCGACAGTTCGGACACCGGCTGCTCGATCGCGCCATCGCCCGGAACGAGCTGCGCGCCGACCTCGACAGGGAGCTGGCGCTCGATCTGCTCTTCGCCCCCCTCTACGCGCGCATGATCGTTCGAGGAAAGTACTTCACCAATGCCGACCTCGACAGGCTGGGCATCGCCCTGCACGCCGCCGTCATGGCCTGTTGAACCGGCGATCGCACCCGGGCAGCGCGGTCAGGCGGCATGTCGTCCCCGCCGGTGCGGCGACCGCCCCTATATCTCCGGGCACCGGAATCGTCGCAAGAACGGCACCGTCACCGCAGCCTCCGCGATGTATGGCTGGTACCATACGCCAGATCTCGGGAAGGGCGCGGGAGGTATCATGGAAGTGAGCAGCGGCATACACCACGTCACCGGCATCACCGCCGACGTGCAGGCCAACGTCGACTTCTATGTCGGGTTCCTGGGTCTCAAGCTCGTGAAGCGGACCGGAGGCTTTGCCGACGCCGAGCAGTTGCACCTGGTCTATGGAGACCGTCTCGGCAGTCCGGGCTCGCTGCTGACCTTTCTCGTCTGGGAGGCGGCCGGCCGCGGCCGCACCGGCATCGGTCAGGTCTCGGAAGTGGCGTTGGCGGTGCCGCCGGTGTCGCTCGGCGACTGGATCACCAGGGCGCTCGCCGCCGGCATCCCGCTCGAAGGTCCGTCCCGGGAGTTCGGCGAACCCGTCCTCCGGCTGAAGGATCCCGACGGGCTGATCGTGAAGCTGGTCGGCGTCGAGCTGGCGACGCCCGCGTCCCTTCCGGATGCGCCGACGCGCCTGCGGGGCGTGACGGTCCTGACCGACAGGGCGGAGGAGACCGCAGGCTTCTTGAGACGCTTCGGCTACAGACACGGCGAGCTTGTGGGCCTGACGCGGCGCATGCTCTCCGATACCGACGTCGTCGACGTCAGGGAAGTGTCGGGCTTCGTGCCGTCCGTGCCGGGGGCCGGCGTTCCCGACCACGTGGCTTTCCGCGCGGGGAGTGCCGACGAGGTGCGCGCGATGCGGCTTTCACTCGAGGATTATGGGCCGACCGAGATTCATGATCGAAAGTACTTCCTGTCGCTCTACGTTCGCGACCCTGCCGGGATACTCATGGAGCACGCGACCGACGGCCCGGGAATGACCGTCGACGAAGCGCCCGACAGGCTCGGCGAGACCTTGTTCGTCCCCCCGGGTGAAGCCGATCGCGCCGAGGACCTGAAGGCGATGCTCCCGCAATTCGCGCTGCCGGGCGAAGAGCGGCTTCCCGCTCGACGACTGCCCTTCGTTCATCGTTTCAACCGGCCGGATGACCCGGACGGCACGGCGATGGTGCTGCTGCACGGCACCGGCGGAGACGAGGCCGACCTGATGCCGATCGCCCGCCGCATCGCACCTCGCGCGACGTTGCTGGGCGTGCGCGGGCGCGCAACGGAGGAGGGCGTCAACCGCTGGTTCCGCCGCTTCGACGCCTTGACCTTCGATCAGGCGGATATACGCGGCGAAGCCGAAGCCTTCTCCGCGTTCGTCGAAGGCGCCGTAAGCGGATACGGGCTCGATCCGGACCGGCTCGTATTCCTCGGCTACTCCAACGGTGCGAACATCCTCGCGGCGGTCATCCAGCTATATCCCGGGGTCGTGCGCCGCGCGGTTCTGCTGCGCGGGATACAGGTGCTGGAAGATCCACCGGCTGCCGACCTTTCGGAAGCCAGCGTGCTGGTTGTCGACGGACGCGACGATCCCTTCGCCCGCAATGCGCCGGCAGTCGCCTCTGCCCTGAAAGCCCGCGGAGCACACGTCGACCGACGCGAGTTGCCGGCCGGTCACGAACTGGCCGCGGCCGATGCCAGGGAGGCTGCCGAGTGGATACGGCGCAATCTCCCGGGGGCCTTCTCCGCCGAGGCCGCCACCCCCTAGCATCAGTCCGGTTCCTTCGTCTTCCCGATGCGCCCGAGATGGCTCGCGCCGAAGCCTTCGCCATATTTGAGGCCATAGCCCAGCGCGCGGTCGAAGCCTATGTGGGCAGCCCAGATCAGCCCGATCGCCAGGGCCTGTGGACTGGGCATCAACCCGCCGCAGGCGATCAGGGCGAGCGGAAGACCGTAGCAGTGAGCCGTGTTGTAGATCGCCGCTCCGGCCTTCGGTCCGGCCAGATAGCCGGCCATCGACAGGTCGGGCCCGAAAAACAGAAATGCGAACAACCACCAACTCGCATCCAGCCCGGCATAGTAGAGGATGGCCGCGGCGAGAACGAGGAGACCCTCGAGCCGCAGGAGTGCCCTCGGTGCTCCCGTCACGAAGCCAGTCACACTTAGCCCTCCTCGGAACGGCCGGTCAGCTCCTGCGCATCAGGATCATCTTCTCCTGCGTCATGTCGCGCATCGTGTAGGGGATGCCGCCGGTGCCGTAGCCGGACTCGCGGCGGCCGGCGAAGGGCATCCAGTCGGTGCGAAACGCTGTGGGGTCGTTGATCATCACGGCCGAGGCGTCGAGCCGATTTGCGGCGCGCAACGCAACGTTGATATCCTGCGCGAAGACACTGGCCTGGAACGCTGTCGGCAGTGCATTGGCCTGGCGAATGGCCTCGTCCAGATCGGCATAGCGATACACCGCGACCACCGGACCGAACACCTCCAGCGTCGAGAGCTTCGCGTCGGCGGCGGGATCGAGCAGAACCGCCGGCTCCAGTGTCGTCTCCGAGAGACGCTTGCCGCCGGTCGCCAGCGTCGCCCCGCCCTCGACCGCTTCCCTGATCCACTGTGCGACGCGGTCCGCCTCGCGCGGCAGGATCAGCGGGCCTACCTCGGTGTCCGGCAGGGCCGGGTCGGCCGTGCGCAATGTCTCCACGCGCGCGACGAGGTCATGCGTGAAGTCGTCCGCGATGTCGGCGTGGACATAGATGCGCTGCGTCGACACGCAGACCTGCCCGGCATGGTAGTAGCCGCCCTTGACGATGGGCTCGATCACCTTGCCGAGATCGGCGGTGCGGTCGACGATGGCCGGTGCGGCCCCGCCATGCTCGAGCGCCGATCGCGTGCCGGGGGCGAGCTTGGCATGCAGCGACCAACCGACCCGGGCCGAGCCGATGAAGCTGAGGAAGGCGACGCGGGCATCGGTCGCCAGCCTTTCGGCCAATGCGTTGTCTTCCGTGACGAAGGTCTGGCACCACGGCTCGGGCAGACCGGCCTCGCGGACCAGCGCCACGAAATCGAGGCAGGAGAGCGGCGTCGTGGAGGCCGGCTTGACGATGACCGGGCAGCCGACCGCGATGGCCGGTGCCACCTGATGGACGATCAGGTTCAACGGATGGTTGAAGGCAGAGATCGCCGCGACGACGCCGATGGGCTCCTTCGTCGTGAAGGCCCAGCGGCTCTCGGCTGCCGTCGACAGTCCCATCGGGATCTCGCGGCCGGCGAGATTGCGCAGCTCGTCGGCAGCGTTGTGGACCCCGTCGATGGCGCGGTTCGTCTCGACGATCGCGTCGGGCAGCGGCTTGCCGCCCTCCCGCGCGATCTGCATGGCGAGATGATCGCGCCTGCCCTCCATCAGCTCGGCCAGCCTGCGCAGGATGGCGATGCGCCGGTGAGGCTTCAGCCAACCGTCACGATCCCTGAAGATCTTGTCGGCCGCCTGCAGCTTGCGCTCCAGCGCGGCGGCGTCGTCGATCTCGATTTCCGCGATCGGTGCACGATCGAAGGCTTGCACGACTGTCAGCATTGGCTGTTTTCCTCGACATGCGCTCAGGCGCATTCCACGTCGGGCGTCCGGTTGCGCAACTCGTCGACCAGGACGCGCGTGTTCTCGGAGTAGTCGATCGGCACATCGACGAGGTGAACCCCGCCGCCGGCGAACGCGGCATCGAGCGTGGGCACGAGGTCTTCCACTGCGGTCACGCGCGAGCCCTTCGCACCGTAGGCTTCGGCATAGCGCACGAAATCGGGATTGCCGAAGCTCATGCCGAAATCCGGGAAGCCGTCGACCGCCTGCTTCCAGCGGATCATGCCGTAGGCGCTGTCGTTGAGGATGACGACGACGAGGTCGAGCCCGAGGCGGACCGCCGTCTCCATCTCCTGCGAGTTCATCATGAAGCCGCCGTCGCCGCAGACCGCCATGACGCGTCGCTCCGGATGAAGCATGGCCGCCATCATCGCCGAGGGCAGGCCGGCGCCCATCGTGGCGAGCGCATTGTCGAGCAGCAGCGTGTTGGCGACATGGGTGCGGTAGTTGCGGGCGAACCAGATCTTGTACATGCCGTTGTCGAGGCAGACGATGCCGTCTTCCGGCATCACCTCGCGGACATCGTGGACGAGGCGCTGGGGCGTGACCGGGAAACGAGCCTCCTCGGCGCGGTCGTTGAGCCGGGCGAGGATACGCTGACGCAGATCGAGCATTCCCTCGTCGGGCGTCAGCTTTCCTTCGAGCCGCGCGGCAAGCGCCTCGACGGCGGCCCCGATGTCGCCGATCACCTCGATGTCCGGGTGATAGACCTGCTCGACGGTCGCGGACTGGTAGCCGACATGGATGACCTTCGGGCCACCGGCGCTCTTCATGAGGAAGGGCGGCTTCTCGACCGTGTCGTGCCCGATGGCGATGATCAGGTCGGCGCGCTCGATGGCCTCGTGGACGTAGTCTCCCTCCGACAGTGCCGCGGTTCCCATGTAGAGGTTCGATCCGCCGGTGACCGCGCCCTTGCCCATCTGGGTGTTGAAGAACGGCAGCCTCGTGCGACTGACGAAGGCCGAAAGCGCCTCGACCAGCGCGGGCCGGTTCCCCGCCGCGCCGACCATGACGAGCGGCCGGCTGGCCGCCAGGATTTTCTCCGCCGCGTCGTCGAGCGACAGGGCCGAGGGGACCGGCCGCTCTGTCTGGTGGAGCGGAATGACCGGGGTGTTCTCGACCTCCTCGGCGGCGATGTCCTCGGGCAGTTCCAGATGCACCGGTCCCGGCCGCTCCTCCATCGCCACCCGGAAGGCGTCGCGCACCATGGAGGGGATAGAAGCTGCGCTGACGATCTGTCGCGTCATCTTCGTGAGCGGCTTCATGGACGCGACGATATCGACGATCTGGAACCGGGCCTGCTTGGCGCTCAACACGGGCTTCTGGCCGGTGACGAGGATCATCGGCATCGCGCCCAGATGCGCATAGGCCGCCCCGGTCGAGAAATTGAGTGCGCCGGGGCCGAGCGTCGCCAGGCAGACGCCGGGCTTGCCGGTCAGCCGGCCATGCGTCGCGGCCATGAAGGCCGCGGCCTGCTCGTGACGGGTCAGAACGAGCTCGATGCCGGAGGTTCGCAGCGATTCGAGGAGGTCGAGGTTCTCCTCGCCCGGCACGCCGAAGACGCGCTCCACGCCTTCGTTCTCCAGCGCGGCGACAAGAAGGTCAGATCCTTTGGGCATGGCCTGAAGTCTCTAGCTGTTGGTTTCGACGGAACGTGCGGTGATCGTGAACGGTCAGACGAACCGTATAATGCGCTGGAGGCTGGGGAATCCTGGAATCGGTTCCCCGCACGGGTTTTCTCAGGCACATGCGGTCGAGCCCATCCGACCATAGACGAGCGGTCCGCGATCCCGTCTGCTCTATAGCGCTGCAGCGACCTTCACCAACACCTCTACAGGTTCGAGCCTCGGCCGCGGAGCTCTCACCTGCGCCCTGTCAAGGCCCCGCCATAACGGCGATCATCGCCGTTCCTGCCGGCATCGCGATCACCGGTCGACGGGAGTGCCGTGTGTGATGAGCGCGCATGGACGTGTCACGCTTGCTCGGAGCCGGACGGCGCAGCGGCTTCTCGGACAGCCGCTACCGCCTCGGCGATGGGTACGTCGCCGCCGGTCACCTCCAGGATCAGGCGGCTCAGGTCGGGCGATTTGAGCAGTGCGACGACCGTGGTTGCGACGTCGTCGCGCGTGATCTCCTCGCGGACCTTGGCGAGACCAAGATCGACCCGACCCGTCCCCGGATCGTTGAGAAGCGCAGAGGGGCGCACGATCAGCCAGTCGAGATCTGTCTGAACGAGCGCGATTTCCGCCCGCTTCTTCTGAACCATGTAGTGCTCGAACGAAGCGTCCATGCGCCGCTCGCGCCAGGCTTCAGGGAAGACGGAGACGAGCATGAACCGTCGCACGCCGGCGAGGGCCGCCGCCTCTGCGAGCTTGCCCGGTCCATCGCCATCGATGCGGGTCGTCGCATCGTCGCCGTCCTTGCCGCCGGCGCCAGCGCTGAAGACGACCGCGTCGACGCCGCGCACCGCGTCGGCGAGCTCATCGACCGACATCGTGACGAGGTCGCCGAACTTCGCCTTGATGCCGAGGGACGCCAGCGCCTCGACCTGACGCTGCTGACGTACGAGACCGGTGGGTTCGTCGCCCGCCGCGGCGAGTTGCTCCCCGACACGACGGCCGACGCCGCCGCCGATACCAACGATGAATACCTTCATGCTCTTACTCCATCGTGGGGAAGCGCAAGATCGCGACCCCGTCGACCGGCTCGCCCTCGAGCACCTCTTGAGGGCCGTAGAAGGCGAGCGGTTCCAGCGGATACGCGTCGCGCGTGGCCGGCGTCCGCTCCCGGTAGCGATCGAGCGCCTGCTCGTCGGTCACCGTGTCACGGACGAAGACCACCTAGGCGCTCATGCCGACATTGCGAGTTCCTCGACCAGGCGCCGGGCGGCGCCGGCGGACGAGGCCGGGTTCTGGCCTGTGATCAGCAGGCCATCCTGTACGAAGTACGGACCCCAGTCGGGACCCTTCGAGTAGATGCCGCCCTTGGCTTGCAACTCGTCCTCGACGAGGAACGGCACGACGTCGGTCAGGCCGACGGCGGCCTCCTCGCTGTTGGTGAAGCCGGTGACCTTCTTTCCTTCGACGAGCGGACGGCCGTTCGGCGTCTTGACGTGACGGAGCACGCCCGGCGCGTGGCACACCAGCGCGACCGGTTTGTTCGCGGCAAGGAAGCTCTCGATCAGCGCCGCCGAGACCGGGCTTTCGGCGAGATCCCACATCGGGCCGTGGCCGCCTGGATAGAAGACCGTATCGAAATCAGCCTGGGATATGTCGGCGAGCTTCACGGTATTCGCCAGCGCTTCTCGCGCCTCGGCGTCGGCCTCGAAGCGGCGCGTGTCCTCGGTCTGGAAGGCGGGCTCGTTGCTTTTGGGATCAAGCGGCGGCTGGCCGCCCTCCGGCGACGCGAGCGTGATCTCGTAGCCAGCTTCCTTGAACACGTAATAAGGCGCGGCCAGCTCTTCGAGCCAGAAACCGGTCTTGCGGCCGGTGTCGCCGAGCTGGTCATGCGACGTCAGAATCATCACAACTTTCATGACTTTGTTCTCCACTAGGTTGTTGTTGGTCCGGGCTGCGGCGGCGGTCGGGATGACGGCGGGCGCGCATTCGAGAGACGCGGCGCGTTGGTGCCCGCCGATGCCGACGACGTCGAGCCCGACGCGGTCAGCGGTTTCAATCTCCTCAGGGAGGTCGGCCATGCGATCGGTGGCCGAAGGAAGCCGCCCTGTCGCCGGCGCGACCTCCACTCGTCGCGTCTCGCCGTTCAGAAGTCCGGTTGATCGATGAAGACATGGAGGGTTCGAATGAGCCCGCCCGCCACATGCGCGACATCGGTGCCCGTGATCGCATACGGGCCGCCGGCCGGGCCGGCGCCCCACTGCAGGCGGCCGACGCCGTTATGACCAAGCGCGGGCCTCAACGCGGTGAAAACGAAATCCGGGGGCAGAAGCTTCAGGACGTCCCCGACGGCCTGCGAGATCGCTTCATGTCCCCGCGCCGAACGCTCGGGTTCGTGAAGCTCCGCGTCCGCATTGTAGATGTTTCGAATCGCCGCGAGCCGCCGTGCGGGGTCACGTTCGCCGAACACCAGATCGAGGTTGTCCTGCATGAGCATCTCGAAATCCATCGGCGCCTCCTTCGCGGCAGGTTTGAGCGGCGGCAGGGATGACGAGGCCGAGCCCGTTCGGGGAATGCTCCGAGGCTCGCCTCGCCATCGAGGCTCAAATCAGCCCGCCGGGCTCGGCACCGGCGTGTTGAGCAGCTGCTGTTCCCAGAGATAGGCGATGGCACTGCCGCCGATATGGTACTTGAGGGCGTCGTTCAGTGCGGTCGCGGTCTCGGCCCGGGCCCAGTCGCGTTGCCATTCGGAAGCCAGGGCCAGCCACGTCATCATGTTGATGCCTGCCGCGATCATGCGCTGGATCGCGACCTCGTGGGCCTCGAGCGACGTGCCGCCCGACGCATCGGTGATCACGGTCACGTCCCAGCCTTCGCCAGCGGCCTGGATCGCCGGCATCGCGACGCAGATTTCGGTCCAGAGACCGGCGATGATCAGCTGCTTGCGGCCCGTCGCCTTCACGGCATCGACGACCTTTGAATCCTCCCAGGTGTTGATGAAGGTCCGGTCGATCACCTCCTGGTCGGGGAACACCTCCGTGACGTGCGGGAAGATGTGACCGCCGCGATCCGCGACGACGCTGGTCAGGATCGTGGGCACGCCGAACACCTTGGCGCACTTGGCAAGAGCGGTCGTGTTGTTCACCACCATGTGCGGGTCGTGGCTGTTCAGGTTCGCGAGTTGGTAAGGCTGGTGGTCGATCAGAACGAGGACCGAGTCTTCGGGGCGCAGAAGCGAATTCAGCCCGTTACGAAAAGTCATCCAAATCTCCCGATTTCGCGGATAGCATTCGCCTGTTCAGGACGCTAGCGAACGCTCTTGAGCGCCGCGGTGCAGAACCTGCCGAGCCGGTGCCGTTCTTGCTCCCAATCAGGCTCGTCGCCACGCGAAGACTTGAGTTCCTTCGGTTTCTTGAAGACGGTTCGACCGAATTCGGCGATCCGCTTGCAGACATGCGTGACGGCCCATCCGTCGGGCGAGCGAGCAAGTGGCGTCGCCATCGGTGGCCCGACGCGAGAGGATGACGCACATGAGTTGGAACCCGGCACTCGAACCCGGCTGCCCCGACGAGGTAGGGATCGATGCGATCGAGACCCTCATCGTCCCGCGCTCCCGCGACCTCGGCGGATTCGAGGTCCGGCGTGCCCTGCCGGCGCCGAAGCGCCAGATGGTCGGTCCGTTCATCTTCTTCGACCAGGCGGGACCGGCCGAGCTCTTGACCGGGCAGGGGGTCGACGTCCGACCGCATCCCCATATCGGCCTCGGCACGGTGACCTACCTGTTCAAGGGCGACTTCCATCACCGCGACAGCACCGGGGCCGACCAGATCATCAGTCCCGGCGCCCTGAACTGGATGGTCGCGGGTCGCGGCGTCACCCATTCGGAGCGCACCTCCGCGACGGCGCGGAGCGGCCCGAACAGCCTGTTCGGCATCCAGACCTGGCTGGCCCTGCCGGAAAGCCACGAGGATATCGCGCCGAGCTTCGCGCATCACGGCAAGGAGACGCTGCCGATCATCGAGGACGACGGCGTCTCGGTCAGGCTCATCCTCGGCAGTGCCTATGGCAAGGTCGCGCCCGCGAGAATGTTCTCCGAAACATTCTACGCCGACGTGAGGCTCGAGCCGGAAAGCCGGCTGCCGATGCCGGACGGCCACGAAGACCGCGGCATCTACATCGTCGAGGGCTCGATCTCGGTCGCGGGCCAGGACTTCGAGGCGGGCCGGATGATGGTCTTCCGGTGGCCGCCGGAGAGCGGGGCGCGCGATTGATGATCCTCGGTGGCGCGACCTTCAGCGGACCGCGCTACATCTGGTGGAACTTCGTCGCCTCGTCGCGGGAGCGGATCGAACAGGCGAAGGCCGAATGGCGGGCAGCGAACTGGGGCAAGGGGCGCTTCGACCTGCCCGTCGACGACCGGAACGAGCACATCCCGCTTCCGGATTGACCGGCACCAGCCTGGAGAAACGACCATGAACAAATGGCCCGAACTCGATTACCTCGGCTGGCGCGAGACGTGCTCCGCGCTGCATCTCTACCTCCAGATCGCGGGGAAGTACCGGCTCGCCCACACGCCATGGCTCAACCATTCCTGGAACGCGACCTTCTACGTCACGCCCCAGGGTCTCGCCTCCTCGCCCATTCCCGACGGCCCGGGCATCGAAATCCTGTTCGACCTGCGCGAGCACCGGGTGGTGGGCACCTGCGGCAACGGCCGGCAAGCGTCGTTCGATCTCGGCCCGACCACAGTCGCGACGTTCCACGGGCGCTTCGCTCGGCTGATCACGGAGCTCGGCGGCACCCCGACCTTCAACGGCCGGCCGAACGAGGTGCCCGACCCGGTTCCCTTCGCCGAGGATGATCGCGACCGGCCCTACGACCGCGAAGCCGTTGAGCGTTTCCATCAGGCCCTGATGGCAGCCGACAGGGTCTTCAGCCGGTTCCGCACGTCCTTCCTCGGCAAGTCGAGCCCCGTCCACCTCTTCTGGGGCGCTCTCGACCTCGCCGTGACCCGGTTCTCGGGCCGGCGCGCGCCGCTCCATCCGGCGGGCATTCCCGCCCTGCCCGACGACGTGGCGCAGGAGGCCTATGACCGCGAGGTGTCCTCGGCGGGCTTCTGGCCGGGCGGCAACGGGATCGACTATCCCGCCTTCTACGCCTACGCCTATCCGGCACCGGCAGGCTACCGGGCGGCGACGGTCCGGCCCGAGGCGGCATTCTGGCACGAGGGACTGTCGGAGTTCATTCTCCCCTACGACGCCGTGCGGTCGGCCGCCGATCCCGACGAAGCTCTGCTGGCATTTCTCGTCTCGACCTACGAGGCGGCGGCCGAGCTGGGCGGATGGGACCGCGAGCTCCTCGAATGCGCGCATGGAGCGCCGCGGCAGGTCCGCCGGCCGGACGCCGAAACGGTCGAGCCCACAGCCTCGAGCGGCGGCGGGACGGTCGAGCGGGAGGATGGCGCCTCGAAGGGGCGCTACCGCCTCGTCATCGACGGCGAAGAAGCCGAGATGACCTACAGCCGCGCCGGCGGAGGCCTGATCATCATCGATCACACGGAAGTGCCTGCGGCGCTGCGCGGCCGCAAGGTCGGCGAGAGACTGGTGCGCCAGGCGATCGAGGACGCCCGCCGCGATGGGGTCGCCATCCTGCCGCTCTGCCCCTTCGCGAAGGCGCAGATCGGACGGCACCCGGAATGGCAGGACGTGGTGCGCCGGTGACGGGAGGGTGCCGGCGGATCGGCGCGGCTCTGCGCCTCTTCCCTTTGGAGGAATCCCCGCAGCGCGACCAGCAAACAGGAAAACGGCAGGAGCAACGAAATGAGCGGCGTGAAATATCGGGTCGTCGAACATGACGGCGGCTGGGCCTATCTCGTGAACGGGACCTATTCCGAGACCTTTCCCAGCCATGATGCGGCCTTCGGCGCGGCGCGGCGGGCGGCGTGCAAGCAGATGCGCCCGGGCGAGACCACGGGCATCGTCTGGGAGGACGCGACCGGCCACTGGCACGCGGAACTCTCGCGCGCCGGCGACAGGCCGCGCACAGAGGTCATCGGCTGATTCTCGCGCGCGCCCTCGAAGCGATCCCGGCTATCTCGGCGTGGCCGCGCCGTGGCGCAGGCCGTCCAGCAGCAGCATGACCATGCGTTCGGTGTGCGCCGCTCCATCCTCCCCGGTCGACACGGCGAGGTTGCCGATCGCGCGCAGCAGATCGTAGGGCGCGACGTCGGCACGGACTTCTCCCGCATCGGCGGCGGCGTTCAGCAGCATCGACAGGGCAGGCTCGAACCGGTTTCGGAAATAGTCCGGCAAGGTGGCGAATGCCGGGTCGCCGGAATGAAGCGCGGCGGCCAGCCCCTGTTTGGTGGCCAGGAAGCGCGTGTAGAGCATCAGCCAGGCCGCGAGTGCATCCGCAGGCCCGCGCTCGGCGGCCAACGGTTCTGCCGCATCGGCACAGGCATCGACCTCGCGGCGGAACACCGCCGCCACCAGGTCGGCGCGGGTCGGGAAACGGCGGTAGAGCGTACCCAGCCCGACACCTGCCTGTGCGGCGATCTCCCGGATCGGTGCATCAACTCCCGAACGGGCGAACACGATCTTCGCGGCCTCCAGAAGCGCTTCCTCGTTTCTGCGCGCATCGGCGCGCCTTCGGGGCGCGGACGTCTTGCCGGCGTCCTTGGTCGGGGAGGCGGAGTTGGTCGCATTGCGGGATTCGGACGCGGCCATTGTCGCCCTCTTGATAAACGGAACAATGATCCGCATATCGCTTATCGGATCACTGATCCGTTTGATAGTTAGGAGGATGGCTGTCCATGTCCAGCTCAAACAAAGCCCGCACACAGAGCCTTGGCCTGCCTGCCGTCGTCTCCATCGCTCCCATCGCCCTGCCGTCTCCGGGGCGTGGCGTCGACCTGCAGGTGCGGGTTTCCGCGCCGGCCATGGGCGACGCATTGCCTGTCATCATCTTCTCGCATGGCAACGGCCAATCGCTGTACGCCTACGGCCCCCTCGCCGATCACTGGGCGGCACACGGCTTTGTCGTGATCCAGCCGACGCACCTGGATTCGCGCATGCTGGGCCTTGCCCCGGGCGATCCTCGCCGCCCGCAGTTCTGGCGATTCCGTGAGGATGACCTTGCGGCCATTCTCGACCGTTTCGACCGCATCGAGGGCGAGGCGCCGATGGTCCAGGGGCGGCTCGATCGCTCACGCATCGCGGTTGCCGGCCATTCATGGGGTGGGCAGACCGCCAGCACATTGCTGGGGGCCACCCATCCTGATCCTGACGACGGATCGGTGGTCCACAGGAAGGATGCTCGCATCAAGGCGGGCGTGCTGCTGGCGGCACCCGGTCGTGGCGGTAAGGATCTGAACCCGTTTGCAGCCCGCTCGCTGCCGTTCATGCACCCAGATTTTTCCGGCATGACCACGCCCACGCTGGTCATAGCCGGTGACGCGGACAAGGGTGGACTGACCACGCGAGGACCGGACTGGTGGCGCGATGCCTACGACCTCAGTCCGTCGCCAAAAGCGCTGTTCACGGCGTTTGGCGGCGAGCACGCTCTTGGCGGCATCCCCGGGGTACGAGGCGCGTGAGACGACGGACGAACGGCCAGAGCGGGTCGCCGCGATCCAACGACTTTCAACCGCCTTCCTGCGTAGCGCGCTCTACCCCGACGACCCCGCCTGGGCCGATGCAGTCGCCACGCTCGCGGCCGAAGCCGCACCGGAAGGCAGCATCGAGACGAAGTGAGCCGGACGCCCGCGTCCGCGCTCGCCACGGGCCTCATGGCCACCGCCCTTCACGCGCAGGAGGAGACGATCCATTTCGGCGACCTCGCCACGCTCGAGGGGCCGTTCGCCGAGCCGGGCAAGGACGGCCTGCGCGGCATGGAGCTCGCCTTCGAGGAGTTCGACTGGAACATCGCGGGCAAGAAGATCGAGTTCACCTCCGCCTCGTCGGACGGCAATCCCGACGTCGCCCTGGCGTCGGCCCGCCGGCTCGTGGAGCAGGACGACGTCGACATCATGGTCGGGCCGCTCTCGGGCTCCGAAGGCATCCGCCTGGCGCAGTACGCCAAGGAGCATCCCGACACGACCTTCCTCAACGGCGGCTCGGCGGCCATCGAGACGACGCTCGTCGATCCGGCCGAGAACTTCTACCGCTTCAACACCGAAGGGGCCCAGTGGACGGCGCCGCTCGGGCGCTACCTCGTCGAGGAGCGGGGCTGGGACAACATCGTCATCGTCTCTGAGGACTATTCCTTCCCCTACGCCCAGATCTTCGGCTTCATGGCCACCTGTTGCGAGGCGGGCGGCAAGGTCAGCGCCAAGCACTTCATTCCGCTCGGAACGAAGGACTACTCGTCGGTCATCGCGCAGTTGCCGCTCGAGCCGAACGGCGTCGACGGGATGTTCGTGGTCCTCGGCGGGTCGGACGCGGTCGACTTCCTCAACCAGTACGCCCAGATGGGCGGCGAGCTGCCGATCGTCGGCGTCATCGACGCCCCGATCGACCGCGTCTGGGCGCTGGCGCGCGACTTCAACGGCCATGGCGACTGGCATCCCCTGATCGCGGAGAGCCACGTCGAGGACGGCAGGCCGAGCGACCAGGTCGGCTGCGTGCGCAACTTCACGCTCGCTGACGGCGGCCATCTTCGCGAGCGTCTCCCGCCTTTCCCGACCTCGACCATTCGTTCACGTACAACATCCTCGTCTCGCCGATGCCGATCGAGAACTACGTCGCGACATTCCGCTGCACGCCCGTCACCGAGGGCGACCGCACCTTCGTCGAGTGGTGGGCGGAGTTCGACGTGTCACCAGACGACGAGGCGGACATCAAGCACAAGGTCGGCCGCAACACGTTCGCGAGCGGCATCGCAGCACCGGCCGAGCGTATCGCCGCGCGAGGCGGCACCAGCACGCCAATCTCCACGGGGTGGCACGAGCCGCCCCGGCTTTCCCCGGGACCTCAGTTCCTGGGAGAGTGGGGTCATCATCACTGCGAAGCCGGCATCGAAGAGATTTATCGCGGGATGGCGGCCGTCGCCTGGTCAGCCGTTCGTCGGCGGGATCGGGCGCGTCTTGAAGCGGAAGCGCCCCTTGAGCCGCATCGCCCTCTCCTCGACGTAGTGCCAGGAGAGGAGGCCCGCGATCGGCGCGAGGATGAGCGACAGCGCGAGGTGAAGAGGCACGCCGAGCCCGGGAAGCGCCATCACCAGGGTCTGCTGGATCGGCCATCCGTAGAGATAGGTGCCGTAGGAGATGTCGGTGCGCTGCGCCCAGCGGCCGAGGGCGCCGAAGGACAGCGAACCCAGGAAGAAGACCAGATACGCCACGAACAGGATGTTCGCGAGCCGATCCGCCGCCGTGCCGTTCAGAAGCCAGAGCGCTGCCGCCCCGGCGACGACGCCATAGGCCGACAGGACGATGCGGTCGCGCAGGACGAAGGCGAGCACGCCGAGCAGGAAGCAGAGGCCGAACCGTCCGAGGCTCGCGAAGCCGCCGATACCGGCGCCGAGTTCGGGAAAGATCTCGAAGACGGACCAGTAGGCTATGATCGCTGCGCTCGCCAAGGCGAGGCCCCAGGCGCGCAGGAAGAGGCCGCTGGCGACGAGGAGGGCGAGTCCGGCGTAGGCTACGAGCTCGTAGCGCACCGTCCAGAGCGGCGCGTTGACCAGTCCGGCCATCGGAACGGTCTCGAAGATCCCCTGGGGCGGGGCCGCGTCGCTGAAATAGAGGAGCACGCGCAAGGGGTAGAGATAGGTGTGGATGTCGAGGAAATACTCGCCCACGGCGCGCGAGGAGAGGAACGGGCCGAGCAGGAATGCGAAGACGACGCCGAACGCGACGAGGCCCGGAAAGATGCGGAGGCAGCGCGCGACCGCGAACCGGCGGAGGTCGGTGTTTCTCGTGACGCTGGCGGACAGGGTGAGGCCCGACATCGCGAAGAACGCGTTCACCGCGTGCTGGCCGAGATCGTAGGGCGTGAGGAGGCCGAGCGGCTGCACGGCGTCCGCGCCCCCGACGACCTGGAAGGAATGCGAGACGACCACGGCCAGCGCGCAGAGCAGCCGGACGAAGGTCAGCGAGTTTCCGCTGCCGTCCACCAGGACCCTCAGTCTCGATCCGGAACGCACCGCACCTCCTCCTGCCCCTCGAAGGCGCGCGAGTGTCGCTTCGAATTGATAAGAATTGGCGAATCCAATCGTAGACTCGCGGCGCATGTTGGTCTTTCCCGCCGACACGAGGGGGCGTCTCCTCTGCGAAAGGGCGGTTGAGTTGGATCAGCAGGCCTCGCCGCGTTGCGATCACGGGGCGATCACGATTTGCCCGGACGTGGGGCCCCCGAGGGGGCCGCGCCCATCTCAGTTTCGGCGGCTTCGCGATCGAACCGGTCGATCCGGCGGCGGCCGGACCTCTGGTCCGGAGTTCTCCTCGCGATACTTCGCCTTTTCGAGCGGTTGCCGCTTTGCAGCAAGATCTTCTGCAGTCGCGAAAACGGTGTCCGGCGAGGAACGTGCCGGGCGCTTGCGCCGTTTGACACAAGTTTAGAACGTGCCTAAGCTTCTCTATCTTCCGATAGGGAAGCGGTGAAGCAATCTGATCTTGCCAAGGAGGGTCCACATGAAGGCGTGGCACAAGCCGTGCGTCGTGGAAGTCTGCGTCGCACTTGAGATCAACGACTATTTCCCGGCCCTTCTCTGAGGGCTAGATGACGTCCACCCCCGTCGGCCACCTGCGGGTCATCGTGCTCGGCTCGGCGGCCGGCGGGGGAAGTCCACAGTGGAACTGCCGCTGTCCCGTCTGTTCCCTCGCCTGGGCGGGCGATCCGCGGGTGCCGCGACGGACGCAGTCCTCGCTCGCGGTGTCGGTCGACGGCCGAACATGGGCGATCCTGAACTGCAGCCCCGACATTCGCGAGCAGATCGGTGCCACTCAGGCGCTCTGGCCCACCGGCGAGGCGCGGCACACCCCGATAGGCTCGGTCGTGCTGACGAACGCCGATGTCGACCACGTGGCGGGCCTCCTGTCGCTCAGGGAGCGCTCCGGGCTCACGCTCTGGGCGACGGCGACCACCGCCCGATACCTGCGGCAGAACCCGATCTTCTCGGTCCTGGCCGACGACGTCGTCGAATGGCGGACGATCGAGCCGGAGGCAGCCTTCGCGCCGCTTGAAGCACTCTCGGTCGTGCCCTTCCTCGCGCCGGGCAAGGTGCCGCTCTACGCGGAGGCCGGCGAGGTCGAGACCGACAGGCGCACCGAGGCGACGGTCGGCCTCGAGGTGCGGGCCGGGGACAAGCGTCTCGTCTACCTGCCGGGCTGCGCCCTCGTCGACGAGGATGTGCTCGAGCGGGCCGAGGGGGCGGACGCGCTCCTGTTCGACGGCACGGTCTTCACCGACGACGAAATGATGTCGGCCGGCGTGGGCCGAAAGACCGGCCGGCGCATGGGCCACGTGCCGATCTCTGGGGACGGCGGGTCGCTCGAGGCGTTCGCGGGAAGCGGGATCGGGCGGCGCATCTACATCCACATCAACAACACGAACCCGATCCTGATCGAAGGCTCGCCCGAGCGCTTGACCGTCGAGGCGGCGGGCTGGGTCGTGGCCGAAGACGGCATGGAGATCGTCCCGTGACACGCCTGCTCTCTCCCGAGGAACTCGAGCAGTCGCTGCGTGCCATCGGCGCGGAGCGCTACCACAACAGGCACGCCTTCCACCGCCTGATGGTCGACGGCGCCCTGACGAAGGGGCAGCTCCAGGCCTGGGCGCTCAACCGCTACTACTACCAGTCGCGCATCCCGATGAAGGACGCGACGATCCTCGCCCGCATGGACGATCCGGCCCTGCGCCGCATCTGGCGCCAGCGCATCATCGACCACGACGGCGACGCGGAGGGGCAGGGCGGCATCGAGAAGTGGATCGCGCTGGCGACCGGCCTCGGCATCCCCCGCGCGGACGTGACGGGGCTCAAAGGCGTGCTCCCCGCGACGCGCTTCGCGGTCGACGCCTATGTGCGCTTCTGCGCGGAGCGCCCGATGCTCGAGGCGATCGCCTCGTCGCTGACCGAGCTGTTCTCGCCGACGGCGATCGGCGAACGGGTGAAGGGGCTTCTGTCGTCCTACGATTTCGTGAGCCCGGAGACGCTCAGCTATTTCGAGCCCCGCCTGACCCAGGCGCCGCGGGACGCCGATTTCGCGCTCGACTACGTGAAAGAGCACGCGAAGACCCCGGAAGACCAGCGGGCCGTGCAGGAGGCGCTGGTCTTCAAGTGCCACGTGCTGTGGAGCATGCTCGACGCGCTTCACTTCGCGTATGTGGAGCCGGGCCTGCGGCCGCCGGACGCCTTCGTGCCGGAGGGCCCATGAGCGGGGAGGCGCCGCCGCTGTCGCCGGCCGTGGTGCCGCGGCTCCCGCGCGGCGTGCGCTTCAGCCGGGACGAGGCGCGTGGCCGCTTCGTCCTCCTGGCGCCGGAGCGGATCCTCGAGCCGGACGAGATCGCGGTCGAGATCCTGCGCAGGATCGACGGCGAGGCGACGCTCGGAGAGATCGTCGACCAGCTCGCGCGGGACTTCGCGGCGCCGCGCGAGGAGGTTGCCGCGGATGTCGAGGAGTTCCTCCGCGGCCTGAACGAGAAAGGGATGATCGAGCTATGAACGATATTCCCGCGCCGATCGGCATGCTGGCGGAGCTGACGCATCGCTGCCCGCTGAGCTGCCCCTACTGCTCGAACCCTGTCGAGCTCGATGCCCGCCAGGGCGAGCTCTCGACGGCCGAGTGGCTGCGCGTCTTCGACGAGGCGAAGGCGCTGGGCGTGCTGCAGGTCCACCTCTCGGGAGGCGAGCCCGGCCTGCGCCGCGACCTCGAGGAGATCGTGGCGCGGTGCGCAGAGCACGGCATCTACACGAACCTCATCACCTCCGGCGTGCAGATCGACGAGGCGCGTCTAGCCCGTCTCGGCGACGCCGGTCTCGACCACGTGCAGCTTTCGATCCAGGACGTCGAGATCGGCCCGGCCGACGAGGTCGCGGGCATGAAGGGGGCGCACCTGAGGAAGATGGCGTTCGCGCGCCACGTCCGCGAGCAGGGCTTCCCGCTGACCGTCAATCTCGTCGTCCACCGCGGCAACATCGCGCGGCTCGGCCGCGCGATCGACCTCGCCGCCGAGATGGGCGCGAAGCGCCTCGAGGTGGCGCACGTCCAGTATTACGGCTGGGCCTTCGTGAACCGCGCCTCGCTGATGCCGGAATGGCCGCAGGTCGAGGAGGCGCTGAAGGTGACGGCGGAGGCGCAGGCGCGCCTCAAGGGGCGGATGGTCATCGATTCCGTGACGCCCGACTACTACGCCCGCCGCCCGAAGGCGTGCATGGGCGGCTGGGGCAGCCGCGCCCTCAACGTCACGCCGGCCGGCAAGGTGCTGCCCTGCCACGCGGCCGAGACGATCCCGGGGCTCGAGTTCTGGACCGTGCGCGACCACAGCCTCGCCGACATCTGGGCGAACGCGCCGGCCTTCAACGCCTTCAGGGGCACCGACTGGATAGAGGAGCCGTGCTCCTCCTGCGAGATCAAGGCCTCGTGCCGCGGCGGCTGCCGCTGCCAGGCGCTGGCGATCGCCGGACGGGCCGAGGCGGCCGACCCGGCCTGCGAGAAGTCGGCCTATCACGAGGTGCTGCGGGACATGGCGCGCGAGGATGCCGTCCAGCGCGGCCACCCCTACCGCTACCGCACGATGAAGACGCCGACCCGCGATCCCGAGCCGGTCGGCTGAGGCGGCGGCCGGGGGGGCGCCGCCCCCGTCAGAGCGTCACGAGCCCCGGATGACGCCGGGCGAGCTCGGCGGCGAAGGCGCCGACCGTCTCCTGCGTGCGGGCCTCGCGAGGCAGCGTGACGGCGACCTCGCCCACGACCCGCGCCGGGCGGTGGGTCAGGAGCACGATGCGGTCGGCGAGCTGCACCGCCTCGCGCACATTGTGGGTGACCATCAGCACGGTCACGGGATGATGCGTCCAGAGCTCGATCAGCAGGCCGCGCAGCCGCTGTGCCGTCGCCTCGTCGAGGGAGACGAAGGGCTCGTCGAGGAAGAGGATGTCGGGCCTGACGGCGAAGGCGCGCGCGAGCGCGGCGCGGCGCGCCTGGCCGAGGGAGAGCTGGCCCGGATAGCGGTCCAAGAGCTCCTCGAGCCCCACGTCGGCGAGCGCCCGTCCGATCACCGCCTCCCGGTCGGTCATGTCTCTCGGCAGGGCGAGGTCGACGTTCTGCCGGACCGTGCGCCAGGGCAGGAGGCGCGGCTCCTGGAAGGCGGCTGCGAGGCGCGCCGTCCGGAATCGATCGTCGATCTTCCCCTCGAACTCGTCGTCGAGCCCCAGGAGGATCCTGAGGGTCGTCGTCTTGCCGCAGCCCGAGGGGCCGATGAGGCAGGTGAAGGCGCGCGGCGGCAGGGACATCTCGAGGCCGGAGATCACCGGCACGGTCTCTCCGCCGGGCGACGCATAGGACTTTTCCTCGATGCGCACGCGAAGCGCTGCCCCGTCCCCTGCCACCTCAGGCCGGCCTCGAGCGCCAGCGATTGGCGCGCCGCTCGAGGGGCTGCACCAGGAGGAACTCGATGAGCAGCATCACGGTGACGAAGGCCAGCGTGTAGCCGAGGATCGCCCGCACGTCGAACATCTGGAAGTAGAGGTGGACCTGGAAGCCCACGCCGTTCGAGCGGCCGAGAAGCTCGACCACCAGCACGATCTTCCAGATGAGCGCGAGGCCTGATCGGCCGGCGGCGGCGAGATATGGCTGGAGCTGCGGCAGGATCACGTCGCGATAGAGGCTCGCCTTCGGGAACTTGTAGACGCGCGCCATCTCCATGTAGGCAGGCTCCATCGCGCGTGCGCCTTCGCGGATCGTCACCGTCACGTTCGGGATCTTGTTGATCGCCACGGCGAGGATCGCCGCCGTCTCAGTGAGGCCGATCCAGATGTAGGCGAGCACGATGACGATCAGCGCCGGCGCGTTCAGGAGGAGGACGAGCCACGGCTCCATGACGAGATTGGCCGTGCGCGAGCGGCCCATCGCGAGCCCGGCGAGCGTGCCGATCGTCATGGCGAGGAGGAAGGCCGCGGCGACCCGCAGGAGCGTGACGCCCAGGTGGTAGGGCAGTTCCCCCGACGCGGTTTCCCGCACCACGAACGCGGCGACGGTGGCAGGGCTCGGGCAGAGGCGGGGCCCGAGGAGCAGCGTGCCGGCCATCCAGAGGGCGAAGAAGCCGAGCACGGAGAGGGACCTCACGAGGAACGTGCCGGAGCGTCCGCCGAGGAGGTCGCGCGGCCGCGCGCGTGGACGCGCCCCGGCAGCCCCGGACGCCCGCGCCACGCCCTGCCCGGTGTCAGGAGCCATCCTTGAGCGCCTGCCAGAACGTGCCCGGCGTCATCTCCTGCGCCACGCCGACGAGCTTCTCGCCGCCGATTTCCGCGAGGTGGCGGTAGACGGCCCGCGTGTCGGCCTCCTCCTCCTCGACGGGCCGGTCCGGTATGCCCTCGCGGTAGCGGCGGACGAGCGCCTCGAAGACCGCGTCGTTCTCCGCGCCCATGATCGGGCGGATGCGCTGCCAGGCCGCGTCCGACCCGGCGAGCACGGCCTTGGCCTCGCGCGAGGCGGCGACGAAGCCGAGGGCGAGGTCGCGGTTCTCCTGGGCCCAGCCCTCGTCGAAGATGTAGCCGACCGCCGAGATGTCGCCCCGCGCGCCGAGCTCCCGCGCCGCCTCCTGGGCCGAGACGATCTCGCAGAACCCCTCGGTCTCGAGGCGGGCGTTGTAGTGCCAGTAGTTGAGGCCGGCGCCGAGCTCGCCCTGGCGCAGCTTCTCCGCCAGGAGCGGCGGCGCCCCGTAGACCGGGCTCGTCTCGCGGGCGAGGTCGATGCCGTGCCGGCGCTCCGCCAGGGCCAGGAGCATGAGCCAGCTCTTGTCGAGCGGGCCGCCGGCGACGCCGAGCCTCTTGCTCCTGAGGTCCTCGATCGAGGCGATGTCGGACTCGCACGGGGCCATCACGGCGCCGATCGAGGAGGAGTAGGGAACGAAGGTCAGCGGCGCGCCCTCCGCCCGCTGCCGCGAGACGAAGAGCCAGTCGCCGGTCGTCACGTCGATGTCGCCGGCTTGCATCGCGACCTTCGTCGCGTCGCCGCCGGCGAAGGACACGATCCGAAGCTCAAAGCCGTGCCGCTCGTCGAGCCCCTCGTCGATGATCGTCTGCGCTTCCCAGTTCACCGTGCCGAACTTCAGGAGGCCGAGCCTGAGCGTCGGCCGGTCCTGGGCGCCGGCGGGGCCGCTCGCCGCCAAGATCATCGCAAGGCAAAGGGCGCCGATGGTCTTTCGGGTCATCGTCTCCTCCCGGGGGTGGAGCTAGCGAAGCTCCACCGCTTCTTTCGCGCGCCCGTCTTCGCGGGCTTTGCGGACAGTTCTCGAGCCTGAAGCCGGCCGGAGAATCCTGAGCCCGGTCCGTGGCCCGCGTCAATCGCCGCCGCGCAGCCTCCGGGCGGAGAAGCCGTGCGAGGGGTCGTAGCCCCACATCGCGAGCGCCAGCGCGACGGTGAACGTGGCCGCCACGATCGCCGCCGCCGTCAGGTTCGCCTGGCCGTGGAGCGCGAAGCGGATCAGCTCGACGGCGTGCGTGAAGGGGTTCGCGGACGCGATCTGCCACAGGACCACGCTCGATTCCCGCATGCGCCACAGCGGGTAGAGCGCGGAGGACAGGAAGAAGGCCGGAAAGATGACGAAGTTCATCACGCCCGCGAAGTTCTCGAGCTGGCGGATCGTCGAGGACAGGAACATGCCGACCGCGCCGAGCATGAAGCCCGAGAGGACGAGCGCCGGCAGCAGCGCGACGTAGCCCTGCCAGCGGAAGCCGATGCCGAGGAGCGCCGCGATCGCGAGGAAGGCGTAGACCTGCAGGATCGAGACGGCCACGCCGGCGGCGAGCTTCGCGGTGAGGAGGAACCATCGCGGCAGGGGCGTCGTCATCAGAACGCGCATCGAGCCCATCTCGCGGTCGTAGACCATCGACAGCGAGGACTGCATGCCGTTGAACAGCTGGATCATGCCGATCAGGCCCGGCACGATATAGACGTCGTAGGTGATGTAGGTCTGGTAGGGCGGCTGGATCGCAACGCCGAGCACCGAGCGGAACCCGGCCGCGAAGACGACGAGCCACACCATCGGCCGCACGAGAGCCGCGATGAAGCGGCCGCGCTGCTGCAGGAAGCGCAGCACCTCGCGCCGCATGATGCCCAGAAGCGCGCGGCCGTACGCACTCACGCTCGCCACGCCTCCGCGGCGCCGGCTCGGCCGGATTCGGCGGTGCCGCCCGCTTCGGGCGCGGTGAGGCGGGCGAAGGCGCCGTCGAGGTCGTCTTCCCCCACCTCGCGCGCCACTTCGACCGCCTTGCCGCTCGCGACGACGCGGCCGCGGTTCAGCACGACGAGGTCGTCGTGCGGCAGCACCTCGTCGATCAGGTGCGTCGCCCACAGCACGCCGAGCCCGCGCTCCTCGGCGAGGTCGTGCACGTGGGCCACGATGCGCCGCCGCGACTCCACGTCGAGGCCTACGGTCGGCTCGTCGAGCAAGAGGAGCGCCGGATCGTGCAGGAGGGCTCTCGCGAGCTCGACGCGCCGCCGGTGGCCGCCATTGAGATTGCGCACGCGCTCGTCGACACGCTCGGCCATGTCGAGGCGGGTCAGCTCCTCGATGATGCGCTTTTGTGCAGTTGCACGCGACATATTCCGCAGTGCAGCAAAATAGAAGAGGTTCTGCCGGACGGTCAGATCGAGGTCGAGGGTCGGCTGCTGGAAGACGAGCCCGAGCGGCGCGAGAGCCTTGGCCCGTGCCCCGGCGAGGTTCAGGCCGCAGATCTCGATCGTGCCCGTCCGCAGTCCGATGAGCCGCGTGACGAGGCCGAACAGCGTCGTCTTGCCCGCGCCGTTGGGGCCGAGGAGGGCGGTGAAGCTACCGCGTGATACCGAGAAGCCGACGCCGTCGAGCGCCTTGCGGGCGCCGTAGGCGTGAGAGACCCCCCTTACGACGAGAGCGTCTGTGCCGCCGCCGCGTCCGCCTTGCGTTCCCGCCTGTCGGGATAGTTGCACGTCCACCTCTCGACCTTCCAAGCCCCGTGCATGCGCGTCCAGTCCGCCAGGAAGGGCTCCGCCCGCAACATGCAGCCCGTGAGCGTCATGTGCTCCGTGAACTGAAAGCGCTGTTCCTTGCAGGTGTCGGGATTGGCGATCAGGCAGACCGCGACGACGAGTTCGATGAGGGGCATGGCATCCTCGCTTGCGTTGGGGCGCCCGGACCATGTCAGTTGCCCGTGGCCCCACCACGAGACGCAAGTCACGTGCCATCCTTCTGGGGCGCCGCTCCGGTGTCAACTGGTGCGTCGCTCCCCTCAGGTAGGGCGTCACTTCCCGATGGCCAGCCGGTTGCGGATCAGCCAGTCGAGGCCCCTCTGCCACGACTCGTCGGTGTTGCCTCGGATATCCGCGCTCATCGTCTGGAGGCGCTCTCCCGTCGCGACGTCGCGCACGTAGAGGTTGATGTTGAGGATGAGGTTCGAGACCTTCTGCACGGTGCCCGTCACCGCCCACTCCGCGCCGAGCTCAGCGGCCAGAGCGCGGTCGCAGCCGCCGCAGGCCTGCAGGTTTCGCCTCGATGCGTCCTCCCGAACGGGCTCGACGTCGACGACCTCGAATCCCTCCGCGCTCGCGAAAGCTGCCCGCAACCGCTCGCCGAGCATCTCCAGACGCGCCGTCTCCTCCGCCTTCGGTCCCGTCAGCTCGCCCTCGAGGCTCGAGTCGATCAGCTCGAAGTCGAAGACAGCCACCTGCGTCCGGCTATCCTTCGCATGTGCAGCAACATTCGCGCTCGCAGCAAGTGCAATGCCAATAGCGCAGAGCCACAGGATCCGTTTGACCATTTCGGCATGATATGACCATGCCGTGCGGCAAGGCAAGCTTGCAATGAAACCTTGGGTCAACTTGTTGAGAGAACGCATTGATCTCGGGTTTCGGAGGGTTCTTTGCGAGAATCCCTTGCGGCCAGCTTTTCTTCGTGCCTAAACTTGAAAAAAGAAGTCGGGAGGGACGTCATGGGGCACGCGAGCCGCGCTCTCCGCCATCTGACTCTTGCGGTCGTCGGCTGCGCGTTCGCGGCAGTTTCGGCCGTTGCCGAGGCCGACGAGTTCCGGATCGGCTACATCCATCCCGCCGAGCGCGAGCTGACGCTGTCGCTGATCGACCGCCCGCGGGAGGATTTCGGCACGGCGGGCGCCGAGCTGGCGATCGCCGACAACAACACGACGGGGCGCTTCACCGGCCAGACCTACGTTCTCGACGCCGTGCCGGTGGGCGAGGCTGCCGAGGCGGTGGCGGCGGTCGAGCGGCTCGACGCGGCGGGGGTCGGCTGGATCGTGGCGGATCTCGGCGCCGAGGCCCTCCTCGAGGTCGCCGATGCGGCCGCGGAACGCGACATGCTCGTCTTCAATGTCGGCGCCCCGGACGACGATCTCAGGCTGCGCGACTGCCGGGAGAACCTGGTCCACGTCATCCCGAGCCGCGCGATGCTGGCCGATGCGCTCGCCCAGTACCTCGTCTGGAAGAAGTGGCCGCGCTGGTTCCTCGTCACGGGGTCCCATCCGGAGGATCAGGCCTACGCGGCGGCGATCCGCCGCGCCGCCGACCGGTTCGGCGGCCGGGTCGTGGAGGAACGCGTCTTCGCGGACACCGGCGGCGCCCGCACCACGGACACGGGGCACGTGCAGGTGCAGGCCCGCATGCCCGTCTTCCTGCAGAACGCTTCGGCGCATGACGTCGTCGTCGTCGCGGACGAAAGCGAGGTTTTCGGCACCTACGTGCCCTACCACACTTGGGACCCGCGGCCGATCGCCGGCACTGCCGGGCTCGAGCCGACCGTGTGGAGCTCGGCGCACGAGCAGTGGGGTGCGGTGCAGCTGCAGAACCGCTTCCTCGACCGGTTCGGCCGCCGCATGGAGAAGGAGGACATGCTCGCGTGGATGGCCGTCCGGATGGTGGGCGAGGCGGCGACCCGAGCGGGCGCGGCGGAGCGGCAGGCGATCGCCGACTTCATGAAAGGGCCGGACTTCCAGCTCGCGGGCTTCAAGGGGCAGGCGCTCACGCTGAGGCCGTGGAACCAGCAGCTGCGCCAGCCGATCCTGCTCGCCGACGGCCAGCAGGTCGTCACCGTGTCGCCACAGGAGGGCTTCCTGCACCCCTCGTCCTATCTCGACACGCTGGGCCACGACCGGCCGGAAAGCTCGTGCTCGCTCGACCGGGGCTGAAGGTCGCTCCGCCCGCCTTCGTCGGCGGGAGGAAGCGGCGGCGTCACTGCGGGCAGTGAAAACGGGAGCGGCGCCGCCTCGGGAGCGCCGCCATTATGGGAGGGTCCAGGAATGTCACGTCTTCTCGGAGCGGTCGCCTTCTGCGCGGTGGTGGCCGCGGCGCACCCGGCCGACGCCTACAAGATCTTCGTCTCGAACGAGAAGGGCAACACGGTCAGCGTCATCGACTCCGAGACGATGGAGGTCGTCGACACGATCAAGGTGGGCCAGCGCCCGCGCGGCATCACCCTCGCGGCGGAGGGAAAGCACCTGCTCGTCGCGGTCGGCGACGACGACACGGTGGAGGTCTTCGACACCGACACCTACGAGCGCCTCCATACCCTTCCCTCGGGACCGGACCCGGAGCTCTTCGTGCTCCACCCCTCCGGCAACCCGCTCTACATCGCGAACGAGGACGACAATCTCGTCACCGTTGTCGACCTCGAGGCGCGGACGGTGCTCGCCGAGATCCCTGTCGGCGTCGAGCCCGAGGGGATGGGCGTGGCGCCGGACGGCAGCGTCATCGTGAACACGTCCGAGACGACGAACATGGCCCATTTCATCGATCCCGAGACATTCGAGATCGTGGCGAACGTCCTCGTGGACCAGCGGCCGCGCTTCGCGGAGTTCAAGCCCGACGGCTCGGAGGTTTGGGTCTCGGCCGAGATCGGCGGGACGGTCAGCGTGATCGATCCGAAGACGCACGAGGTGAAGCACAAGATCACCTTCGAGATCCCGGGCCTCCGGCCGGAGGCGATCCAGCCGGTCGGCGTGCGCATCACGAGCGACGGCGAAACGGCCTTCGTCGCCCTAGGGCCGGCTAACCGGGTCGCCGTCATCGATGCCGAGACCTACGAGGTGCAGGATTACCTGCTCGTCGGCCAGCGCGTCTGGCAGCTCGGCTTCTCGCCGGACGGCGACCTCCTCTTCAGCACGAACGGCGTCTCGAACGACGTGTCCGTCATCGATGTCGGCGCGCGGCGGGTCATCGACACGGTTCCGGTTGGCGAGTTTCCCTGGGGCGTCGTCGCCCGCCCGGAATGACGGACAGCACCTGATCAGTAGCAAGACCTGAAGAAGAGACGGGAGGAAACGGGATGAACAGGGCAATCACGGGCATCATCGCGGGGCTTGCGGCGCTTGGGCTCGCCGGACCGGCCTTCGGCCAGGCTGGCCTGATGACGGGTGGCGCGCAGGCGCTGCCGCCGATCACGCTGTCCTCGGGCCAGCCCCTCGCGGAGGAGCCCTACGAGCTTGAGGCCGGCAAGTACTACAGGCTCGCTATACAGTCCGACGGCTCGGCCGAGCTCGCGATCTCGGGCGCGGAGTTCTTCCGCAACGTCTGGGTCAACGAGGTCGTCATCAACGACATCGAAGTCAGGCCTCTCGGCATCGACTCCCTCGAGTTCGACGACGAGGGAGAGGCGACGATCACCTTCATCCCGATCCGGCCCGGACGCTTCATCCTGCGGATCCCCGGGACGACGGGGGAGACGCAGCAGGCGATATTCAATGTCAAAGGCTGAAGGCATCCGCATGGCGGTCGCGATCGCGATCGCCGCCTCGCTGGCCTCCGGCGCCGTGTCCGCACAGCCGGCGACCGAGGCCGATCCGGACTGGCCCTGCATCCAGAGAAAGGTGCCGAGCCTGACGCCCGCCGCCGTGTGGTCGGGGCCTCCGATCGAAGATGTCGGGCGGGCATGGCGCCAGGACGAGGAGGTGTCGCGGCTGGCCCTCGACCTGAGCCAGCGGCGCCTGCCGATCGAGGAGGCCGAGGCCAGGATCAGGGCCTTCGCCGAAGGGCTGCCGCCCGAGGATCGCCAGGGCCGTCTGACGCTGCTCTTCGCCGGCCTCTTCGACACGATGAATGCCGAGCGCGGCGAGATCATGGATGGCATCGCACGCTACGCGCGGCGCCAGAGGGCCGCGGCGGAAGCCCTGCGCGAGCAGGGGTCGGAGATCAACGACGCGCGGCAGCGGGAGGGGGCGACGGCGGAAGAGCAGGCGCTGTTCTGGAACCGCCGGATCTTCGACGAGCGCCGCCGCGCGCTCACCTATATCTGCGAGATGCCGCGGCTCGTCGAGCAGCGCCTCTTCGCGCTCGGCCGCGTGATCGCCGGAGAGATGCCGGACTGAGCCTCCGGCACCGCACGCGATCGGGGCGCTTCGTCGGCCGAAGGAGGCCTTCTCCGGCATGGCGGCGCCCTCCCGCTCACTCCGCGGCGCCGGGACGCGGCACCGGGTCGATGCGCTCGAGCGGATGGCCGCTCTCGGCCCAGCCGTCCGTGCCGTCCGGATACCAGGCCACGGCCGCGTGGCCGAGCACGAGCGCGCGCTTGGCCGCGTTCCACGACATCCAGCAGTCGCGCAGGCAGAAGATCACGAGAGGCTTGCCGGGATGCTGCGTGGCCAGGCGGTCGAGCTCGTCCGCGAAATAGGCTGCCATCTCCGGGGACAGCACGCCATAGCCCGTATTCGGCAGCCACGTGCTGCCGGGAATGCTCTCCCGCTGCGGCGGCCGCCAGTAGGTCCCCTCCGGGAGGTCCGGCCGCGGTGGGCGCGGCAGCACGTCGACGAAGATCGCGGCGCCCGCGAGCCACATCTCGTGCGCCCGGGCGGTGTCGAGAACCGTCGCGCCCGCGAGTGTGGCCGGGACCGGGCTGCGGTAGTCCTCGGTGCGGAAGCCCGGCGGCTCCGGCACCGGTTCGTTGGCGCCCGCATCCTGCTGCGGCAGCCAGGCGAGCAGCAGCGCCGCCGCGATTCTCGTCTTCACTCTCCCGCTTGCGTGATCTGGTTGCCCTGCTCGTCGATCAGCGGAACGCCGTAGTCGAGCAGGATCTGGTTGATCTCGTCCTGGCTCTCGCGGATCAGACGGTTCAGCGTGCGCTTCCACTCCTGGTCGCTGTGGCGCACGCCCATGGTGATGCGGAAGCTCATGCGAGGGTTCGGGTCCTCGTGCATGAGCGGGATCACCGTGATCTCCCTGCCACTTTCCTTCGCGTAGTAGCCCGCCATCGGACCCCAGGCGACCGCCGCGTCGATCTGGCCGCCCTCGAGGTCGGCGAACATGTCTCTCACCGGGGCGGAGATGCGCGTGTCGACCATGAGGTAGTAAGGCTTCGCCCTGCCCATCAGGCCGTTTCTCGCGAGGGCCGTCGCCGGGGGCGTCTGCGCGACGACGCCGATCTTCTTGCCCTTGAGGCGGGGGTCCGAGAGCGCGGTGACGCCGGCGAGCTCGGAGTCCGCGGGGACGGCGATCACGTAGGCGGAGCGGTAGTAGGCGTTCGTGTTCTGGACGAGCTCCTCGCCCTGGGCGTAGCCCATCACGACGTCGCAGCGCACCGCGTCGAGCGTGTTGCGCAGGAAGCCGAGCCCTTGCGGGAAGTAGGTGTAGGACAGGCCCTTGCCGAGCTTCCGGGCGATGAGCTCGGCGAGCTTGTTCTCGAAGCCTTCGCCCGCTTCGTTGGAGAACGGCATGTTGCGGGGATCGGCGCAGACCCGCAGGACGTTCGGGTCGACGAGCTCGAACTCCGCACCGGGACCGGCGGCGCCCGCGGTGGAGGCGGCGCCGCCGATCACCGTCGCGGCGACGGCGAGCCGGGCGAGCGCCCGGCCCGTCTGCTTAGCCCATGCACGCATTTTCCATGTCCGAGAAGGTGTCGCTCTTCGGCTCGGTGTTCGCCGGCCGGCCCCGCGGAAGGTCGCCCTGCGCGCGGGCCCTGAGGTAGGTGTAGATGTCGTCGAGGTAGCACATGACGTTCGGGTTCGTGCCGAAGGCCGGCATGACGTTGCGATTGCCGGAATCGACGTGCTCCCGCCCGTTCACCACCACCTCGACGAACGTCTCGTAGCTCTTCTGGCGCACGCTCTGCACGAGCGAGGGGGCGTAGGTCGAGCCGAGCCCGTCTGGCCCGTGGCACACGTGGCATTCCGCGTGGTAGCGGCGGAAGCCGGAATAGGTGGGGAAGTCGACGGTGCCGTCCTCGGCGATGTTGAACGTCGGAAGCCCGTCGGCGTCGTAGTAGCGGCCGTCATCCTCGTCCACGGCCTCGGGATCGCCTGGTCCGGTCGATTGCGCCACGGCGGGGCCGCAGAGGGCGAGGGCCAGGGCGGCGGTCAGCATGGTCTGCTTCAGCAGCATATTTTCCTCTCGGTCGCGTGGCCGACGGCCTCACGGGCTTCGATCTCCCGGAGAGGGTCACCGGCGCGGCCGCGATGGTGATCAATGGCGTTCAAGGGGCGAACGGCGAAGGCGACGGTGCCGCCTTCGCCAAGGTCTCAGGGCTGGCCCGGTGCCGGCACCGGGCCAGGACGCTGTCGCCTACTGGCCCGAAGTCACCCTGTCGGGCAGGGCGAAGACCGTCAGCTGGCCGCCGAGGTCGGTGTAGTTCTTCAGGCTCGCATAGCCGCCGACGGCGCCGAGGCCTGCGGTCGGATCGGTCAGCCCCGCGGCGAGGCCGATGCCGGCCCACCCGCCGACGCCCGAGAACACCGCGACGTACTGCTTGTCGCCGTGCTCGTAGGTCGTCACGTTGCCGATGATCCCCGACGGAGTCTTGAACCTGTAGAGCTCGTCGCCCGTCTCCGCGTCGACGGCCTTCAGATAGCCCTCGAGCGTGCCGTAGAAGACGACGTCGCCGGCCGTGGCGAGGGCGCCCGACCACACGGAGAAGCGCTCCGGCAGCGACCACTTGATCTCGCCGACCGCCGCGTCCCAGGCGATGAAGTTGCCCATGCCGCCGTGGCTGTCGGGGGCGGGGTACATCGACAGGGTGGCGCCGACATAGGGCTGGCCGGCCGTGTAGCTCACGCGGAACGGCTCATAGTCCATGCACACGTGGTTCGTCGGGATGTAGAAGAGCTTCGTCTTCGGCGAGAAGGCGGAGGGCTGCTGGTCCTTCGTGCCGAGCGCGGCGGGGCAGATGCCCGTCGTGTTGACGTCCTCGCCGTTCGCCGCCGTCGAGAACTCCTCGACCACCTGCGGCCGGCCGTGCTGGTCGCTCGAGGGATCCATCACGACTTCGGTCGCCCAGTTCACGGCCGGATCGAACTTCTCCGCCACGAGGAGCTCGCCCGTCTCGCGGTCGAGCGTGTAGGAGAAGCCGTTGCGGTCGGGATGGACGAGGGTCTTCCTGGTCTGTCCGTCGATCTCGAGATCGGCCAGGATCATCTCGTTGACGCCGTCATAGTCCCACTCGTCGTGCGGCGTCATCTGGTAGACCCACTTCGCCATCCCGTCGTCGGGATTGCGCGCGAAGATCGTCATCGACCAGCGGTTGTCGCCGGGGCGCTGCGAGGGGTTCCATGTGCCGGGGTTGCCGCTGCCGTAATATATGAGGTCGAGTTCGGGATCGTAGGAGAACCAGCCCCAGGTCGTGCCGCCGCCGAGCTGCCACTGGTCGCCTTCCCAGGTCTTGATGCTCGAATCCGCCCCGACCGGCTCGCCGAGATGGGTCGTGTTCTCGGGATCGAACAGGATCTGGTCGTCGGGGCCGGTCGAATAGGCCCGCCAGGCCTGCTCGCCGGTGTTGAGATCGTAGGCCGTCAGGTGGCCCTGCACGCCGTACTCGCCGCCGGAGATGCCGACCATCACCTTGTCCTTGACGACGATCGGCGCCATCGTCGCCGTCTCGCCCTTGGCCGGATCGCCGTTCACGGCTTCCCACACGACCTCGCCCGTCTCGGCATTGAGCGCGACCACGGTCGTGTCGGCCTGCTGCAGGAGGATGATGTCGGGCCGGTCGCCCTCGCCGGGCGCGAAGGTGACGCCGCGGTTGACGGTGTCGCAGCACATCACGCCGATGACGTTCGGGTCCTGCTGCGGCTCGTACTTCCACTTGATGATGTGCTCGTCGGAGAGATCGACGGCGAAGACATTGTTCGGGAACGGCGTCGTGAAGTACATCATGTCGCCGATCACGAGGGGCCCGCCTTCGTGACCGCGAAGGACGCCGGTGGACATCGTCCAGGCGACCTGCAACTCGCCGACATTGTCCTTGTTGATCTGGTCGAGCTCGGACCAGCGCCAGTTGGCGTAGTTCCCTGTCTGCATCACCCAGTCGGATGCGTTCTCCTGCATCTCAACGAGCTTGTCGTTCGCCAGGGCCGTCGTGGTCACGAGGGCTGTCGCTGAAAGCAGACAGGCCGACCGAAGCATCAGCTTCCGCATGGTTCTCCTCCCCAATTTATCACCGGCTCTTCGAGCCGTGCGCTTCAGGAGCAAACTCTCCCGGTTCGAAGGAGCGGTCTGGAAGAACCGCGCCTTTCGCATGGTGGACTTCGCACGACGCGCTCAGCCTATGCGCAAAACGCCGGTTTCCACAACAAGTTTTGGAAGTAGCGCATTGTGCATCTGCGATTAAGTTTCTTTGCATCTGCGAATTGCGGGAGGCTGGAACGGAAAAGGTCTTGATCTGACATGGCGTCACACGGGCGTGTGACTTGCATAGTTCGTTTTGTCGTGTTTCGATCCGCCGATGAAGCAGTGCGAACTACTGTGGTATACCAGAACGGCGGCTTGAAAGGCATCCGCTGGCGAGACGCGATGTTGTCCTCTGCTTGCCCGGCCTCCGGCATCTGCGCACCGCTGGCCAGGTTGCGCTCGGCGTGGCTGTGCGCCTGTCTCCTCCTCCTCGCGTGCGGGTCACCGAGGGCCGACGAGGCGTCGCTTCCCGTCGTGGCGGTGGCGCCGGGCGTCTTCGTCCATCAGGGGGCCGTCGCGCTCATGTCGGCGCAGAACCGCGGGGCGATCGCCAATGTCGGGTTCATCGTCGGCGAACGGGCCGTGGCGGTGGTCGACACCGGCGGCAGCGCCGCGGAGGGGCGGGCGCTCCTGGCGGCGGTCCGGGGGGTGAGCGACCTGCCCGTCGCCTATGTCGTGAACACCCACATGCACCCCGACCACGTCTTCGGCAACATGGCCTTCAGGGGCAGCGGGCCCGAAGGCGGCGACCCCGCCTTTGTCGGCCATGCCGACCTGTCGCGCGCGCTGTCGAGCCGGGCGGAGCACTATCTCGCCGCCAACGCGTCGCTGCTCGGGAACGACCTGGCGGGCGAGATCGAGATCGTGCTGCCGGACCTCGCCGTCGAGGACCGTCTCACACTCGACCTCGGCGGCCGCGAGATCGAGCTGCGCGCCTGGCCGACGGCCCACACGGACAACGATCTGACCGTCCTCGACGTCCGCACGGGGACGCTCTTCGCCGGCGACCTCCTGTTCCAGCGCCACCTCCCGGTGATCGACGGCAGCCTGTTGGGCTGGCTCGCCATTCAGGATGAGCTGGCGGGACTTCCGGCCCGGCAGGTCGTGCCGGGCCACGGCCCTGCCGCGTCACCCTGGCCGGACGCGCTCGCGCCGCAACTTGCCTATCTCGAAGGGCTCGCGGAGGAGCTTCGCGCGGCGATCGCGGATGGCGCGGGTATGGCGGGAGCGGTCGGGGGCATAGGCCCGCCGGCGGGCGGGTGGGCGCTCGTCGAGGAGTTCCACCGCCGCAACACGACGGCGGCCTTCGCCGAGCTCGAATGGGAGTAGACTGCCCCGTGGCGGTTGCGGGGGGGCTTGAAGGATGGGCGCGCCCGGGGCGCACCGACACGAGGAGAAATCGCATGCTGGAACGTCTCCGTGGGATGATCGTCGCGGGCATGGCCGCCATTCTGGCCGCCTCCGTCCCCATACCCGCTTCCGGTGCCGAGGAGGACGGCGGGGCGTGGGCCGACATCGTCGAGAATGTCTTCGACGGCCGGCCGATGCTCGCAGACGGCGTCGTCACGCTCGAGGCGCCCTATCGCGCCGAGGACGCCGCGATCGTCCCGATGACGATCGCGGCCGGACTGCCGCCGGAGGATGGGCGGCGGGTCGAGCGGCTGACGCTGGTGATCGACGAGAACCCTGCCCCCGTCGCGGCCACCTTCGAGCTCGGCGAGACGGCGGGCGTCACGCGCATCGCCACGCGCGTCCGGGTCAACCGCTACACGAACGTCCACGCCGTCGCCGAACTCTCCGACGGATCGCTTCACGTGGCGGAAGCCTTCGTGAAGGCGTCGGGCGGCTGCTCGGCGCCGGCGGCCAAGGACCCGCAGGAGGCGCTGGCCCATCTCGGCGAGATGAAGCTGAGGCAGTTCGGCCGTATGAGCGAGCCGGGAGGGGAGGGCCCGCGCGCCGAGGTCCAGCTCATGATCCGCCACCCGAACAATTCCGGCCTGCAGATGGACCAGCTGACAAGGCACTACATCCCCGCCCACTTCGTGCGCGAGGTGTCGATCCTGCAGGGCGGCGACCTGGTGATGCGGATGGAGGGCGGCATCTCCCTGGCGGAGGACCCGAACTTCCGTTTCGACTTCGTGCCGACCGGGGAGCCTCTCCGCGTCGAGGTGGTCGACACGGAGGACAACGTCTTCCAGGGCGAGTGGCCGCTCGAGATCGCAAGGGACTCGTGAGGCCCGCTTCCGT
>NZ_AWXZ01000016.1 GCF_000496075.1 Lutibaculum baratangense AMV1 | reverse complement strand
GATCGCTTCAATCAGCCGTAGATGCATCGCTGACTTCCGTCTCCGCCTGCGGTAATCAGGGCATGCTGGGTGGTCCCCAGCACCCTTCTGCTAACCTACAAGGCTGCTTGCCGAGTGCTCGTGTGGACTCCACCGGAGAAACTGTATTCAGTCAGCCGACCCGCCATCAGCAGGGGCTTCAGCTCGGAGACAATCCAACCTGCAATCCGAACAACGAAGGGCTTCTACGCTATCTTTCAGCGCAAAAAGCTATTCTGCTCTGTACCGGTACATCTTGGGTCGAAGTGGGTGCCGCACCGACCGCAACAGGCGCTTTCAACGCTGTCAGCAATGCCACGCCTGGGCAAATCTATACATCAAATGCTATAACTTTGGGGGGGGTCTTTGGTGTTAGGACAGCCACAGTGTCAAACGGAGCGAGTATCCTTGTAAACGGCACTTTGCAAGGCGCTTCAGCAAATGTTGAGGCCGGGAACAGCGTGGCACTCCGGATGCAAGCCGCATCAACATTTAATACCCAGAACAGCACTACTCTCAGTCTGTCTAGTTACCACCAGACTTGGACTATCACAACACGTTCACAGGATACTACTCCAAATAGCTTCAGCTTTCCCAACCTAGCCAATCAGTCAGTCGGCACGCAGGTTCAGTCAGAGGTAATAACAACCTCCGGGTTCGACGGCCCATTGACTGTCTCCGTCTCGGGAACGGGAGGTCCTCAATTACAAGTAGCAGGCGGCCCATGGGTGACGTCTGCGCCGATCAATCCAGGGCAATCGCTGCGGCTGCGTATAACCACCTCCTCCAGTTACGGTACTGCCAGCACAGCCACTGTTACGCTTGGCACTTACAGCACGACATGGTCAGCTACAACAATGATAGGTATATGTGCGCTGCCATGGGGCGGTACTGTAAATCACGGCGCAATTGTAACTGCATTCCAGTCCGCAACAGCGCCATTCGGCGGATCCTGCAGTAGCCAACAGCGCGAATGTAATTCTGGAACTCTTTCTGGATCGTATGCGCATCAGTCATGCTCAGTTGGAACTTGCAACGTTATTGGACAAAACTGTGGAAATGGTACAGTGTATGCGGGAAGTGGCCTTTACACGACGCCGTCTAATTCGGGTGCGAGATCTCATAAAACGACAAACTCCCACACGAATGGTACGAGTAGTTTCACTAACGGAGCTGCCAACACGGATGCCATGATTGCTAATTCAAGCGCGGCCCATCCTGCTGCCGCCTTGTGTCGCTCAATTGGATCAGCTTGGTATTTGCCGGCAAGAGATGAATTGGCGGTATTGTACGCTAACCGTGCCGCAATAGGTGGCTTCCCGGATGGTACTTATTGGTCATCAACGCAAACAAACTTCCACGACCCTGATAACATGACAAGTGGATCTGCGTGGGGTTTTTATAGAAGTTTCCCAGGCGGCGGAAGCTCTGGCTGGGCAAAAGTAGCATCATATAACGTTCGATGTGTCCGAAAGTTTCCGTAATTAAAATTTAAAACAATTCGCAAAAATCGGTTCAGAACGGAAGCGAATCTAATATTCGCGGCGAATGTCGTCGGCGTATATGTTCTGACAGAGGTCACTACGATATGGAATATTGAAAAATCGTCCGTTTTTGAGAGGGCTGGCGCCGCCCGAGGCGGGCGGCGCACCTCTCATTGCTTTAGGCTATCAAAAAAGCTTCTCGAAACCAACATCTCAATTTGGTACCATATACGTTGAGTTTTGAGAGGACATGCATGCTCATCGGCTACGCCCGCACATCAACACTGGACCAGAAGCCCGAGCTCCAGCTGGACGCTCTGACGCAGGCTGGGTGCGAAAAGGTGTTCGTCGAGCAGGCCTCCGGCGCGCAGCGTGAGCGCCCCCAATTGAAGGCGGCGCTTGAGTTCGCTCGCGAAGGCGACACGGTGGTGGTCTGGAAGCTCGACCGTCTGTCGCGCTCGCTGAAGCAGCTGATCGAGACGGTGGAGGTCCTTCAGGCGCGCGGCATCGCATTTCGCAGCCTGACCGAGGCAATCGACACCAGCGGCGCCGGTGGTCGTTTCGTCTTCCACGTCTTCGGCGCCCTGGCCGAGTTTGAGCGCAGCATCATCAAGGAACGGACGATGGCAGGTCTCGCGGCCTCGCGCGCTCGCGGGCGTCGCGGCGGCAGGCCGAAGCAGATGACGACGAAAAAGATTGCAATGGCGAAAGGTATGCTCTCCGACCCCACCATCACCATGGAAGACGTATCGCGGGAGCTCGGTGTATCCGTCGCTACCCTTTATCGGCACCTGCCTGGCGGACGCGGCGCCGTGCGCGATGGCGTCGCGTGAGCCTTCAAGATGCATCCGAATAGGTGGCAGCAAAGATCGTCTCCGCTAGCCATTTTCTGAACGATGGATTGTCGCTGAACTGCTTGAAGAGCTCCGTATGGTCGGAAAGTAGCTCGATGACGGCGCGTTCAAGCGCCTTGTCGTGCTCGATCCGCGCGTTCTGCTTGTCTGAGTTCTTCATGGCGTTCTGGTACGCTCGGTCGGATGATACCTTGGCTGGAAGCTCCTCGGCGATCACCTTCCCGATCTTGTCCCGGTCCTTCCAGTCGATGTTCCCGAACATCTCATTGAAGGTCTTGAGGATGTTACTCAGCAGATCAAGTTCGGGCTCGGGTTTGCGGCCGCCGCCAACGGCAGGCACCGGGCCGATTTCCGCATCGGCGTCGGGCAACACGATGGCCATCGCGGCCTGCGCCTCGACGCGGTAGCTGTCCATATCGATCGCTTCGAGAATTCCTTTCGAGAGGTCCTGTTCTTCTGGGGCCGGTAGCTTGGGCGTCAGGAAATTGAGAAAGATGGACAACTTCTCCCAGCTTGCATTGCTGTAGGGAAGGATCGCAGCCAGGAACCCATAGGTCCTCGTGAACGCTTTCGCTTTGCCCTTGAAATCGACCTGTCCATCCTCGTCGAGGTCGGTCTTGTAGGCAGCGACACACGCGTCGAGTATCGGGTCGAGCTTGTCCCGGTCCGCGCCTCCAAGGTAAAGCGCCACCAGGTCCTCAACCTGATCCCATGCATAAACCTGATAACCATCGAGAGCCGCCTTCAAATCGTGCAGCTTGTTGGGGTCGGTTTCCTCGCTGAGGATCGTGGTTCGATAGTACGGCTCGAACGATGCCTTGATCGCCTCGAAGTCGTTCATGAAATCGAGCACAAAGGTATCGTGTTTCTGCGGATGCGCCCGGTTCAAGCGCGACAACGTTTGCACGGCTTTAACGCCGGACAGTGTCTTGTCCACATACATCGTGTGCAGCAGCGGCTCGTCATAGCCTGTCTGGAACTTGTCCGCGACGATCAGGAAGCGGTACGGGTCCTTCTGGATCAGCTCCTCAATCTGACTGCTCGGGAAGCCGTTCAGCGTCGCTTCGGTGACCTTTTGGCCCCCGTATTCATGCTCGCCCGAGAAAGCGACGATGGGCTGGTGCGGGCTCTTGCGCTCCTTCAGGTAAGCCTGAAAAGCGTGAAAGTACTGAATGGCCCGCTGAATCCCGTTGGTGATGACCATCGCGCGGGCCGCCCCGCCGATCTTCCGGTGCGCCATCACCTGGTCGTGGAAGTGATCGACCATGATCTCGGCTTTCTTCCGGATCGCATGGTCGTGTGACTCGACATATTTTCGCAGCTTCTTCTGCGCTCGCTTCGTATCGAACTGAGGATCGTCCTCCACTGTCTTCATGAGGCGGTAGTAGCTGTCGACCGGCGTGTAGTGCTTCAGCACGTCGAGGATGAAGCCCTCCTGGATAGCCTGCTTCATCGTGTAGCTGTGGAAAGGCACGTGCTTGACCTTGTTCCCCTGCGGAGCGGGCGCGCCAAACACCTCCAGCGTCTTGTTCTTCGGCGTGGCGGTGAATGCGAAATAGCTGGCGTTTGGGAGGACCTTCCGCGCTTCCATCAGACGATTGATGGCGTCCTCGACCGTCTCCTCTTCCTCCTCCGCGCCATTCGCTGCGAGCGCGATGTTCATCTTTGCTGCCGTGCGCCCACCCTGGCTGGAGTGAGCCTCGTCGATGATGATGGCGAAGGTCCGGCCGCGGTGCTCGTCGCCGATTTCATCGAGGATGAAGGGAAACTTCTGCACCGTCGTGATGATGATCTTCTTGCCCGCCGTCAGGAATGCCCGCAGGTCGCCCGACTTCTCGGCGTGGCCCACGACCGACGACACCTGCGCGAACTGCTTGATCGTGTCGCGGATTTGCTTGTCCAGCACGCGCCGGTCGGTGACCACGATGACGGAGTCAAACGTCGTCTTGCCCGCCGTTTCCAGCCCGATCAGCTGATGGGCGAGCCAGGCAATCGAGTTGCTCTTGCCTGAGCCCGCCGAGTGCTGGATCAGGTAGCGCTTGCCTGCGCCCTGTGCTTTGGCATCGGCGAGCAGCTTCCGCACCACGTCCAGCTGATGGAAACGCGGGAAGACCTGCTTTGGCGGTTTCTTCTTTCCGCGTTCGTCCACCTCTTCGACCACCTGGGCGTAGTTTTCCAGAATGTCGGTGAGATTCCGCTTCGTCAGGTACTCTTTCCAGAGGTAGTCCGTCTTCAGTCCGTTCGGGTTCGGCGGGTTGCCCGCGCCGTCGTTCCAGCCCTTGTTGAACGGCAGGAACCACGACGCCTTGCCCTTCAAGTGCGTGCACATGCGCACCTCGTGGTCGTCCACGGCGAAGTGGACGACGCAGCGGCCGAACTGAAACAACAGCTCCTTGGGGTCCCGATCCCGCTTGTATTGCTCGATCGCGTCCTCGACCGTCTGCTTGGTCAGGCTGTTCTTCAGCTCGAAGGTCGCGACCGGCAGGCCGTTGATGAACAACGCCGCGTCGAGCGACAGCTTGGTCGAATCCTTGGAGTAGTGCAGCTGGCGGGTCACGCTGAAGACGTTCGAGGCGAACAGCGCCTCGGCCTTGGCGTTGCCGGGCGTCGGCGTGCCATAGAACAGCTCCACGGACCCTGGGCCATGCTTCACCCCGTTGCGCAGCACGTCGATGACGCCACGCTTCGCGATCTCGCCTTGCAGCCGGTGCAGGAATTGTAGCCGCTTCGGTCCGTCCTCGCTGATGCCGAGTGCCTCCAATACCTTCGGCTGCGTGGCGTTCAGGAAGACAAAAAGCTTCGAGGTATCGACCGCGTGGTCCCTGTCGAAGTCCTTCGACTCTCCGGCGACATATCCGGCCTCGTCGATCAGCGAGCGGACGATCAGGGTTTCGAGGCCCTTTTCACTCGTGTCGGTGTGTCTGGTCACGCGCGGTCCTCCCTCGCCCTGTGGTCCAGGCTCCACCCGTACCAAATCAGCCTCGCCTAGAAATGCTTGCAGTCGTGGATCAGCGTCGCGGAAGCCCCGCAGCAAGCGCTCCGCGCCCTCGCGCGGCAGGCTTATCCGCACCCGTGAGCTGTTTGCCGAAGTCACCGAGACAACGGACACGTTCGATACGGCGACGCCGGCATAGGCTGCCACCATGGAGACCAGCCGCAGCCTCTCGCGCTCGGTCATCGAGTCCGGGTCGCGAGCGACGATGAGATCGATCATCGCCTTCTGGTCAGGTGTCATCGGCGGGGGAACCCCGCGCGCCAGGATGCAGGGATCCTGCTTGTATTTCTTGAGATATCGCGCGCCCCAGTTTTCCTTGTCCGCGCGTTCGTGGCAGTTCGCGCACAAGGCAATGAGATTTTCAGCCGAATGGTCCTGCGTGTCGCGCCACGGAATGATGTGGGCGTATTCCAGCGGAAGCCCCTCGCAGCAGACGGCGCAATGGTGCCGTGCCTCGAAAAGAACCTCGCGCTTCGTCTCGGCCGGAATGGCGGGCCTATTCTTCGGCATCCGCCCCCTCCATTACTTCGGCTTCGTCTCCGTCAAATTCCTCCAGCGCGTCGTCCTCGTTGGCGATTGGATCGTCCACGGGCGCAGCGATCTCGATATTGCGAACGTCGAGCTTGCCGGTGACGACATCGGCAATCAGGCGCTCACGGTATTCACGGATCAGTGTGATCTCGCTCTGAGCTTTCTCGATTGCCTTGTCGAAGGTGGCGGTTTCAGCCGCGATATGATCGAGGATGGCTTTCTGTTCGGCGAGATCAGGGGAAAACGCGACATGAAGCGTGCCCAGACGCCCCTCTGAAATCGCTGGATAGGCAACTCCGATGGACGCACGGATGACACGTTCGATGAAGGTGCTGCTCTGTAGCACATAGCCGAGCAATCGGGGCTCCACCCGCTCGACGGGGCGCAGTACAGCGAAGCCTGTGGAAGCGATCAGGTCCGGCCAGTCGCCGTCAATGAAATAGACCGCTTTGAGGTATGTCCGGACCGTCGAAAGGATTGTGTCGCCCTTCTGAACAATCTGCCGCGCGCGGGACGGGGCATTCTCAAATTTCATACGTTCTGGCTGGGCCGTCAGAAAGCCGGTGCCAACACAGCTGATGTCGAGATAATCGAACTCGTACTCGGACGGAGTTTTGTCCCCGAGCGCCTTGGCGCGTTCCCGTAGCCAGTGTTTGAGCGGTTTCACGTCCCAATGCGCCGGAACCTCGGGCATCCAGTCGATGCCGGTAGATTTCATCGGGGCGTCGGGGTTCAGGCCGCGCGTGACGGCCCGATTGATGATCGCCTGCTTCTGCTCGTTCAAAAGCCCGATCAGCCGCCGCTTGTTGCGGATCAGGCGAGTTGTCCGCCGGCCGTGATCGTCGAGGAAGTCGGCGATGCGGGTCTGCTCCTCCGTTGGAGGAAACGCCGACGGCATCTGCTTGAACTCGTCCCAATAGAGCCGGTTGCGGTCCGAGACGATCCCGCGCGAGAACTTGTTCACTTCGCGCATGTAAGCGGACGTTCGGAAGAGATAGGTGTAGTAGCGCGGATCGACCTCGGGAAAGGGCCGTGCGACCACGTAGGCGGGGCTGATAAGGCCATCCACTGGCGCGACGCCCACTGCGCCCTGCCACATGCGCATCATGTTGTACGCGATGTCGGCCTTGGCCGCCCGCTTGTACTTGCTGCGGTCCGCCATCTGCTGCTTCCGGGCGCCATTCTCCATGTCGCGCACCCGAACGCCGGTCCGCAGCGATACCTCCAAGATCGGTAGATCCTCGAAGCCGGTCTCGACGCGTTCAGCGAACAAGCGTCCGTTGCGGCGAACATCCCAATGTTCCGGGACCTTGCCGAGCCACGGCAGCCCACTGTCGCGATAGGCGGGATAGCTCTTCAACGCGTCCATCCTACAGCCCCTCGAAATAGGTCTTGATCTTCGTCGCCATCAGGTGGCGGCGCATGTCTAGGAATTCACCGAAGTCGGGGATTTCGCCGTCGAGCATCGTTTCGGGCAGGCAGCTCATCGAGAGGTTGGCTCGCAATTCGTCCAAGGTGGTGATGCCGCCGTACTTCTTGATCCCGCCGTTGCACTGGTCAGCCAGCTCGGCGAAGTAGACCTCGGGCGCCCTGTCGCCGATGACGATGTTGATCTCGCTTTGGGCGAGCACGAAGTTGGCGATCTGGTTGTACCGGCCCCGCGCCATACCTTGCTTCTTCAGATGGTTGCGCGGGTAGACGTGGTGAACGTCGCTGCGGTTCAGCAGCAGGTCGCGGACCGTGATGTCGCGCGACAGGAACCCGAGGTCGCCGAGCTTCGCCTGCGCCGCCTGGTAGACAAGGAAATAGGGGCTGGAGGCTGAAGAGGTTTCCATCTCCTGCGGCAACAGGGTGCTCCAGAAGCTGTCAGGCAGTTCGGCGTCGATGACCGCTTCGCAATAGGCCGTCAGGCCACGCGCCTCGATCTGGCGGATGTCGAAGTCGAAGGCGGTCTCTGGGCTGCCCGAATAGCGGCCACGAAGCAGCGACATGACATACCAGCGCCGCACCAGCCGCTCGATGTCAGCAGCGGGCATGCCCTCGGCCCGACCGCGCAGATAGAGGATGTAGGCGAAGTTGATCGCGTTCTGGCTCCGGATCAGGCCGGACGTGATGAAGCCCGCCGACCGCAGGATCATCGTCAGGCGGTCGAAATGGGTCTTGTTCATGAAATTGAGGACGCCGGTCTTAAGTCGCGCGAACGCTTCCTCGGCAACGGCTTCCTCATACTGCTTGGTCTCGAAGTTGCGCCCTGACAGCAGGGCGACCAGGTCTTGAAGCTTTCCGCGCCGGAATTCGGAGGTGAACGCCACGCGCAGCATGTCGGTGTAGGAGGGATCGTAGAGGTCGTCGTTGACGTCTTTCAGCCACCGCATCTTCGGCAGAAACTCTGAAGCGGCGAACGCCTTGTCGCCCTTCTCGATTCGCGAGAGAAACTCGGGCGCGACGGCCAGATGGCAGAAATAGTCGATGGCCTTGCGCAGCATGTTGCCGCCATAGGTGTCATTCGCCGCGATCTTCGACATGGCGAAATCGGCTTGGCTGAGCGACGCACCCGCGGAGTTCACGCGGATGAAAATCTCCGTCACCGTTTCGATGTCGAGGTCTTCAGCCAGCTCGATGATGCCGACGTGGTTGTTGATGACTTTGCGGACCCGTTCGAGGATGCGCGAGACCTGCTTCCGGTCGGCACTGGGGTTGCGCTCGGAGTAGTCGTCGGTCAGCTCGGTGAGGCTGGCGTCCGGCGAGAAGACGGCAGCAAGATCGGGAATCCAGGCGGCATCCTTTCGGATGGCCGGGTTCGACACTTCGAACCGCTCCTCGACGGGATGGAAGGCGATCCTGATCCGGACGGTCTCGTAGTCCTTCGTCAGCACCTCTTGCCCCAGAAGGGCCGCCATGAGCGCCGTGACCCGCTGTTGCCCGTCAATGAGGATGCGCTTGCCCGACGACGTCGTGCCATCCTTCAGTCGCACCGAGGGATTGCGCCAGGCGATGAGATAGCCGACCGGATAGCCTTGATAGAGGGAGTCGAGAAGGTTGCGGACCTTCGTCGCGTCCCAAACGAAGGGGCGCTGGATTTCGGGGATCGCGATTTCGCCGGACTTCACCCAGGTCAGGAGCGTCTCGATGGGGTGCGGCGTGACCGAGTAGCGTTGTGTTGCCATGCTCAGTGCCCTCCCACGAGGACGTCTTCGAGCAGGCCCTCCGTCTCTTTCTCCAGCGCTCGGATGTCCGCTTCGATCTCATCGAGCGTGCGCAAGGGCTGCGGCTTGTAGAAATGCCGCGTGAACGAAATTTCGTATCCGATCACCGTCTTCGATTCATCGATCCAGGCATCGGAGGCGTGCGGCAGCACTTCGCGCCGGAAAAACGCTTCAATGCCGCCGTCTTCGAGGAACGGTACCTGTTCGGTATCTCTCAGCTCAGTGTCGGGCTCATATTCGACAACAGCGGCTTTGCCGCCGACGGTCATGTGGTAGCTGCCGTACAGTGCGCCGTGCCCCGCATCCGCTCCGGCCTTTGGCTTCGACGCCTTGCGGATGACCGGTTCAGCTGAGGCATCCTTCTGTCCGAGCGCCGACATAAGTAGCTTTTGGCGCTTCGCCGTCATGCGAACGCCCAGGTCGCTGGCTGCGTCCTCAACCTCAGCCATAAAGGCGTTGAAATCCATGTGCGGGCCGGGGCCACTGACCTCGGCCATGGACTCGACGGCGCGCACCACGTCTTGTTCTCCCGCCTCAGCGCAAGCCTTGCGGAAGGCCCGCAAGCGGGCATCCGTCAGCTCGACTTTCAGGCGCAACGGGCGCTCGACCGTTACTTTCCAGTAGCCGAACGCTTCGTTCGGGAAAATCTTCGATGTCTCGTCCTCCTTCGACTGGAGGAACGCCTCACAGATACGGATGATGTCGTCAGGCGCGAGTTCGCAGTTCTTCTTCCCGAGGTTCTTTCGGAGGGGCTTGAACCAGGACGTGGCGTCGATGAGCTGTACCTTGCCCCTGCGGCTCTCCGACTTGCGATTGCTCAGGACCCAGATGTAGGTGGCGATACCGGTGTTGTAGAAGATGTTCAGCGGCAGGGCGATGATGGCTTCCAGCCAATCGTTCTCGATGACCCAGCGGCGGACGTTGCTTTCGCCCGAGCCCGCATCCCCGGTGAAGAGCGAGGAGCCGTTGTGGACTTCGGCAATTCGGCTTCCGAGCGGTGACGCCGACTTCATCTTGCTCAGCAGGTTGGCCAAGAAAACCATCTGGCCGTCGCTGGAGCGCGTGATCAGGCTGTACTCGGGATCGCCACCATGCTCGATGACGAAACGGGGGTCCCGAAGGTCCTTCTTTCCCCCCATCCGCTCCAGGTCGGTCTTCCAAGACTTTCCGTAGGGCGGGTTGGAGAGCATGAAATCGAATTCACGCGACGGGAAAGCATCCGATGACAGCGTCGAGCCGAACCTCATGTTCTCGGCTTCGACGCCTTCGCCCTTCAAGATCAGGTCGGCCTTGCTGATGGCGAAGGTTTCGGGCTGCGATTCCTGTCCGTAGAGGTGGACCGACACCTCCTTCCCGTGATCGGTGGCCAACTTCACGAGCGTCTCTTCGGCCACCGTCAGCATGCCCCCCGTGCCGCAGGCGCCGTCATAGACGAGGTAAGTGCCGGACTGGATGTCGTCGGCGATCGGCATGAAAATGAGATAGGCCATCAGCTCCACCACGTCGCGCGGGGTGAAGTGTTCGCCAGCCTCCTCATTGTTTTCTTCGTTGAACCGACGGATCAGCTCCTCGAAGATCGTTCCCATCGAATGGTTGTCGAGGCCCGGCAATCGAACGGTGCCATCCGTGTGCAACACCGGTTTCGGACTGAGATTGACCGAGGGATCGAGGAACTTCTCGATCAAGAAGCCAAGCACGTCCGCTTCGATCAGAGTCGGGATTTGATTGCGGAATTTGAACTTATCCAACACCTCTTGGACGTTGGGCGAGAACCCATCGAGATATGCCTCGAAGTCGGCCTTGAGCTGCTGACGGCGAGCGCGCGCCGCGAGGTCTCTCAGCCTGAATTGCGAGGTGTTGTAGAACGCCTCGCCGGAAGCCTGGCAAAGCGCTGCGTGCTGGTTCGCCACGCCCGCTTTGTCGAGCCGGGCCTTCATTGACAGCACTGCGTCCTTCGTCGGCTCAAGCACCGCGTCCAAACGCCGGATCACCGTCATCGGCAGGATGACGTCGCGGTATTTCCCCCGCACGTAGACATCCCGAAGAACATCGTCGGCAATGTTCCAAATGAAATTGCTGATGTTGAGATTGCTCACGATGCCCCCTTCGGCTTCAACTTCTTATCGCCCGTTACCGAGCTCGCGCTTCTCGTAGACTGTCGTTATCCGCGCGCCGTCCCAGACGTAACAAAGGTGCCGCTCTTGCCGTGCGTTGGAGAGCAGGGGCGGGCGAAACACGGCCACGCACTCCCCGCCGTCACGCCGCACACTTTCGTAGGCAACGCCGTTCGAGCCGTCCTTGCGCAGCGACTTGGCCAGGTGCTGGGCCGCAGCGTAGTTGTCGTTGTGATAGACGAGCGGATAGGCGGCTTTCTGTCCCCTCAGGTCGTGGAGATCGCCCGCGAGGTCGATGACATAGACCCGCATGTCGAGTTCCATTTGCGCCTGCGCGGTGGCCAGCATGAAGCGCTCACGGTGGTACCTCGTCTCGGCAATGGCCGTCTCCAGGTCATTGGCGGCGTAGAACACGCCGAAAGTCCCGTCAGTGAAGCGGCTCCCATCGGGATTGAGGTGCGTGAAAGCCGCCATGATGATGCTGGTGCCGGGGCCGCTTATCCGGTCCTCCGGCGGCACGAGGCTGATTTCGCCCACTTCATCGCGCAGACGAGGGTTGGTGAGCGACTCTAGCTCGAAAATGGCTTCGAGGTCGTCCGGCTCGGTCACCCGCTCGAACAGCTGAATCGGAGGAAACCGGCTGGGGATGATCCGCCAGCACGGCTTCCAGTCGATGTGGGCGACCGGCAACGTCATGCCCAACCGCCGCGCTGGGCGTCGAGGTATTGGCGGACGACGAACAGGTCGGCTACCTGACCGGACAGCATCCGATCGAGCGCCGACTTCCCGGCGAAGAGAGGGGCTTGGTTCGGCCGCTTGACCCAAGCGTCTGCTGCCGTCTCGTCGGGAAGCAGGATCTGAAGAGCCTTGTAGACCCCGAGGATGTACGAGATGCGCTCCAGCGTGTCCTTCGGCAGCGCCGTATTCGGGTCCTTCTTCCACTTGAAGAAGGTCGAGCGCGCGGTCACGCCGAGAAGCGTCATTTGCTCGTCGACCGACAGGTCCCATAGCTCGGCAATGCGAAAGAACGTCCGCAGCGCCGGGCCAGAAAGGCCTTTGCGATCAATCGCAGGTGCTGGTTGTCCGTGCGCAGCCATGGCTGGCCTCCAATAGTGGGTTACATGCTTAGTATGGTACATATATGGACTTTATGCAAGGGGTGAGTTCGAACGAAAGAAGCCCCGCACGGGGGCGGGGCTCCAGTCGTTGATCAAGGCCGTGTCAGGCCGCGGGCTTCAACGGCTTGGGAGCCAGACGCTGGCTCTCCAGCCATTTGTTGAATTCGGCGCGGTCGATATAGACCCGGCCACCGATCTTCAGCAGCGCGGGCTTCAATCCATTCGTCTCCGCATGGAATATCCACCAGCGCAGCGTGGCTTCCGTGATGAACGGCGCTTCCGCCGCTACCTGCTTCACGGTCGCCAGGTCCCTGTAGTCAACCATGGGTTACCTCATGGTTCGGGGCCTATAAAGGAGCAGGGACTTTCCTTATGACCGAACTTCCGGCCCTGTTCAATTCCTTCGCAGGTCGCGCGCCGTCCGCCGCGCCCTCGAAGATGTCCTCGCCCAGGCTTTCCACCAGCCCCTTGACGTGGCTTTCGGACAGGTGCGCGTAGCGGCGCACCATCTGAAGCGTGCGGTGACCAAGCACCTCCGCAATCTCCACCAGGCTCGCGCCCTTCATGGCGAGGTAGCTGGCCGTCGAGTGCCGCAGGTCATGGAAGCGGAAGTCCACCAGTCCCGCCTTGTCGCGGGCGTTTTCCCACGCGGTGCGAATATCGATGGGCAGCACCCCATCTGCGCGCGGAAACAGCCAGCGCGTCTTTGGCGCATGGGACAGCGCGGCATACAGGGCTTCCGCCTTCGCCACCTGTCCCGTCAGCAGCTCCCGCAGATGGCGGGCGAGGGGCGCGGCCCGCGTGTCGCCGTTTTTCGTGTCCCGAAAGATCGCCGAGCCGCGCTGGAGGTCCACGTCGGCCAGCGTCAGGCCGAGGATTTCGCTCTTCCGCGCGCCGGTCGAAAGCGCGAACACCACGATGTTGAACAGCTGATCGTTGTCGCTCGCCTTGCAGGCGTCGAGCAGGACGGCGCGTTCCGCATCACTCAGGAACCGCGTGCGCTCATCCCGAATGTTGGTGATGGGCGTCACCCCCTCCATGGGGTTCTGGGTCGCCCAGCCCCACGCTTTGGCGTGCTTCATCAGCAGCGCCAACGTGTCCCGGTAATGCTTGATCGTCTTGCGACTCTTCGGCTTGCCAGCCGGTTCGCCTTCCTCACTCTTGCGCCGTGTGTCTCCGGCGGCGGCCAGCTTCTCCAGCTCCGCTTCAATCAGATCGGCCGTGATGTAGGTCAGCCCATAGGCACCGAGCACCTTCTCCCAATGGGCGAGATAGGTCACCGCCGCCCGCTGGGTGCTTTCCGCCCGGTGCGGCAGCACGCGCTTCTTGTAGCGCTCGATCACGTCGGCGAGCGTCTTGCCCTTCGCGGCCGGAACGACGTTCTGGACTTCGCCGCGCCGGATGGCCGCTTCCGTCTGTTGCGCCCACAGCTTCGCATCCGTCAGGCGCTTGAAGGTCTTCTGCTTCTCGGGCAGCCCGCGCACCCGCACGCGGACGCGATAGTAGGTATCGCCGTTGTCGCTGCGGACACGCTTTTCGATGGTGGGCATGGCGGGGCCTCGGGGACGCGCGGGGACAAATTGGGGACACTTGCTCCCATCAACATGCCCCATTCGCCAACGATTTTCAACAGACGACTGGCCCTAAATCCCTGTAAATGCGACTGTTCGGCATTGGCGCTTGTTGGGGTCTATAGCCCTGCATGGGGCTCATAACCTGAAGGTCGTAGGTTCAAATCCTACCCCCGCAACCACTCGAGGCCTGCCCGACATCGTCCTCTGGACCGTGTCCGGCAGGCCTTTTTCGTTGGCCATTGCGATGACGTGGCAACCGGGGTCGGCCGGTCCCGGCGAGTGACAAAACCTGCCATTCCCCCCGCACTTTGACGAAGCGCAACGCCGCTCTCCTTCGCATATGCGAAATCTCCCGCGCGTCGCCCAGCCAGGGCGACTTGGGGCGCCCGTTGTGCGGCGCCCGGTAGCACCGCAAGAGCCTTCAAGAAGGAGAAGTCCATGATCAGGCAGATCGCGGCAGCCGCAGCGTTCGCGCTTGCGCTTGCCGCCGCGCAGGGCGCGGCTGCCGCCGAGCACGAGGTCAGGATGCTGAACAAGGCCGAGCGCGGGGTGATGGTGTTCGAGCCGCCTTTCCTCAGGGTGGCGCCCGGCGACACGGTGAAGTTCATCGCGAGCGACAAGGGGCACAATGCCGAGAGCATTCCGGGCATGGTTCCCGAGGGCGGCCAGACCTGGAAGGGGAAGATCAACGAGGAGGTCGACGTGACCTTCGAAACCCCCGGCATCTATGGCTACAAGTGCCTCCCGCACTATGCGATGGGCATGGTGGGCGTCATCCAGGTCGGGGACGACAGCTCGAACCTCTCCGAGGCTGCGGCCGTGAAGCATCCCGGCAAAGCAAAGGCGGCCTTCGCCGACGCGCTCGCCCGGGCCGGTAACTAGAAGGTCGTTGGAGCCCGTCCGCAGCCGGCGCGGCGACCGTCCTCGCGGCTCGAGCCGAGGCGGTCGCTCCGGTCGGTCCGTCCTTCTGAAGATGAATTGGAACCTCCACCGCTTCGCCGACTTGTTGCACCGTCAGAGCAGCGCAAGGAGCCTTGGGATGAACAACATCATCTATCTTATCGGACTGGTCGTCGTCGTCGTCGTGATCCTCTCGCTGCTCGGTCTCGTCTGAACAGGCCGCAATCTCGCCCGAGCCGGTGATCCCCGCGCTTTGCCCTACACAGCTGCGGCCAAAGTGCCTATCTTGGCCGTAGTTTCCCGACATGCGTGATCCGGAGCCACCGGTGGTGGCCCCGATCCATCGCGCGAGCGCAACGGCCGACATCTTCATGACCGCACACCCCGAACCCGCCGCCGCGGAACACGCTGTCCCGCGGTCCGCGGCTCAAGACCATTTCGCCAACCGGCGCACCTTCGCCATCATCTCGCATCCCGACGCGGGCAAGACGACGCTGACGGAGAAGCTCCTGTATGCCTCAGGGGCCATCAGGCTGGCGGGGCATGTCAAGGCTCGCGGCGAGCGCAGGCGCACCCGGTCCGACTGGATGGAGATCGAGCAGAAGCGCGGCATCTCCGTCACCTCTTCGGTCATGACCTTCGAGCAGGACGGCATCACCTTCAACCTGCTCGACACGCCGGGCCACCAGGATTTCTCGGAGGATACGTATCGGACGCTGACCGCCGTCGACTCCGCGATCATGGTGATCGACGCCGCGCGCGGCATCGAGAGCCAGACGCTCAAGCTCTTCGAGGTCTGCCGGCTGCGCGACATCCCGATCATCACCTTCGTCAACAAGATCGATCGCGAGGCGCGCGACCCGCTCGAACTGATCGACGAGATCGCGGAGACGCTTGCGCTCGACGTGACGCCTGCGGTCTGGCCGGTCGGCATGGGCGTCGACTTTAAGGGCGTGCTCGACCTCCACGAGAAACGAATGCTCGGGGCCGACGGGCAGCCGAACGGCCTCTCCTGGGAGAACGACGAGGAACTGTCCGCACACGAGGGATGGATGGCTAATCCGGCCTATGCGGGGGCCGTGGAGAATCTCGAACTCGCGCGCGAGGCCCTTCCGGCATTCGACCTGGAATCATACCGCGCGGGACACCTGACGCCGATCTTCTTCGGCTCGGCGATCAAGAGCGTCGGCGTCGCGGAGCTTCTTGCGGCCGTGTCGCGATGGGCCCCGCCGCCGCGCACGCAGCCGGCCGAGCCCGGCCCGGTGACGCCCGAACGCGATCAGGTCTCGGGCTTCGTGTTCAAGGTCCAGGCGAACATGGACAAGAACCACCGGGACCGCATCGCCTTCGTGCGTCTGTGCTCGGGCACCTTCAAGCGGGGGATGAAGCTGAAGAACATGCGCCTCGGCAAGGACATCACCGTCTCGAACCCGATGTTCTTCTTCGCCCAGGACCGCGAGACGGCCGACGAGGCGGTGGCGGGCGACGTCGTCGGCATCCCCAACCATGGCACGCTGTCGGTGGGCGACACGCTGACGGAGAAAGACGATCTGAAGTTCACGGGCATCCCGAACTTCGCGCCCGAGATCATCCGTCGCGTGCGCCTCTCCGACGCCATGAAGGCGAAGCAGCTCGGTCGCGCGCTCACCGATCTGGCGGAGGAGGGGGTGGCCCAGGTCTTCCGCCCGATGATCGGTGCCGATTGGCTGGTCGGTGTCGTGGGGCCGCTGCAGCTCGATGTGCTCGGCTCGCGCATCGAGCAGGAATACGGCGTCGAGATCCGTTTCGAGGCGGCGAACTTCGATTCCGCCCGCTGGGTGGCCTCCGAGGACAAGGCCGAGCTCAAGCGCTTCCTCGAGAGCAACCGGATCCGGCTCGCGGAAGACCGCTACGGCGCGCCGGTGTTCCTCGCCCCCTCGCGGTGGGAGCTTCAGCGCACGGAGAAGGACTGGCCGAAGCTCGTGTTCCAGACGACGCGGGAGCGCGGGTGACCCCCCGACGGCGCGTTTGCCCTTACGGCCTAGCCATTGCCACACTTCGCCATTATCTTGCGTCCGTGCACTCATGGGGACCATCCCGGTCCTTTCGGGGCATAGGAGTTGAAAATGAACGCACTGCCTGACCTGACGCCTGCCCTCGTCAACTTCGTGGCCATCCGCTTGGCGGAGACGACCGCGAAGGACTGGAAGGAAATGCCGGCCGAGACGAAGAAGGCGCATCGCGCGAAGGCGCGTCGCCTGTTGACCGCCGAGCGGAAGTTCCTCGAGAAGCACCCTGACGGGGGCGCAGCCGGCGCGGCTGCCAGCGAGGCCTGAGCTTCGCGAACATTCTATCTTGCGGAGGCGCCCTTGCGGCGCCTTCGTTTTTTGCGCTGACGCCTCCGCCCGCAACCGCACCGGGCCCTCTTCTCAGCCCGTGCTGGCGCCTTCCTTGTTGCAGTGCAGCGCTCGACGACCCATTTTGTTGCGGTGCAGCATGGCGGAGTCGCGAAGATGCTTGAATTCTCGGACGAAGAGGTCGCCGAGGCACGGCGGGTGAACCGACGCCTCGAGTGGATGCCGCGCTTTCGCGCCCCGATGCCCTGGGATCGCCTGCTCGTCCAGACCATGATAGCGGCCACGCAGCATGTGATGCCGCGCCACGACCGCACCGTCACGATCAGCACGCGCGCGATCGATCATCGCGGCGTGCGGGTGAGGTTGCGCGTGCTGAAGCCCCAAGGCCGCTCGCATGGTGTCTATGTCGATTACCACGGCGGCGGCTGGTCGGTCGGCAATGCGCGGATGGACGACCCCGTGAACCTGCGCATCGCGCAGCGCTGCGGCATGACCGTCGTGAGCGTCGACTACGGTCTGATGCCCCGGGTTTCGCTGCAACGCATCATCGCGGAGTGCACGGCAGCAGCGGACTGGGTTTTCTCGCACGGCGAGAGGGAGTTCGGCGCCCGGGATGTCTTCATGGGCGGCGAGTCCGCCGGCGCCCACCTCGCCGCCTGCGCGGCGCTGGGCTTGAAAGGCAGTCGCGCCGACTTCGATCGCCTGAAGGGCATCGTGCTGTTCTACGGCGCCTTCGACCTGACCGCCACGCCGAGCGCCCGGCGCGCCGGGCCGGACAGTCTCGTGCTGCACGGGCCGTCGCTTCGCGAGGGGCTTCAGAAACTGACGCCGGGCCTCACCGACGCGGAGCGTCGGAGCCCCGAGCTCTCCCCGCTCTACGCCGACCTTACTGGCATGCCGCCCGCGATCATCCTCGTCGGGACGCTCGACCCGCTCCTGGACGATTCGCGGATGCTCGCCGAGCGGTGGCGCGAGCAGGGCGGGGAGGCGGAGCTGGTCGTCGCCCCCGAGGCGCCGCACGCCTTCAACCGCCTGATGACCCGGATGGCCAGACGCACGAACGCCCATGTGCGCCGATGGCTGCAAGAAAGGCTCGCGGCGCGGGCGGAGCCGGCGGCGGCGGAATAATGCCGCCGCCGTGCCTGTCGTTCAGAGCTCGAACTTGATGCCCTGCGCGAGCGGAAGCGCGCCGGAATAGTTCACGGTCACGGTCTGGCGACGCATGTAGCCCTTCCAGGCGTCGGAGCCGGACTCGCGACCGCCGCCCGTGTGCTTCTCGCCGCCGAACGCCCCGCCGATCTCGGCACCGCTCGGACCGATATTCACGTTTGCGATGCCACAGTCGCTGCCGAGCGCGGAGACGAAGCGCTCCGCCTCGCCGAGATCGCGCGTGAAGACGCAGGACGAGAGCCCTTGCGGCACGTCGTTATGGATGGCGATCGCCTCGTCCCACTCCCGGTAGCCCATGACATAGAGAATCGGCGCGAAGGTCTCCTCGCGCACGATCCCGGTCTGGCTCGGCATCTCTGCGATCGCGGGCCTGACGTAGAACGCCCACGGCGCCTCGTCGGCCAGGACCCGCTCACCGCCGTGGACGGTCGCGCCCTCTGCCTTCGCCGTCTGGAGCGCCTTCTGCATGCTGTCGAACGCGTCGCGGTCGATCAGCGGCCCGACGAGATTCGTCTCGACCATCGGGTCGCCGATGCGCACCTGCTCGTAGGCGGCCTTCAGCCGCTGGACGAGCTCCTGCCTCACGTCCTCGTGGACGATCAGGCGCCGCAGCGTGGTGCAACGCTGGCCGGCCGTGCCGACCGCGGCGAACAGGATCGCCCGCACGGCGAGATCGAGGTCGGCCGAGGCCGTCACGATCATCGCGTTGTTGCCGCCGAGTTCGAGGATCGACCGGCCGAAGCGGGCGGCGACGCGAGGGCCGACCTGGGCACCCATCCGCGTCGAACCGGTGGCGCTGACGACTGGCACGCGCGGATCGTCGGTCAGGGCCTCTCCCACGTCGCGGCCACCGACGAGCACCTCCAGCAGGCCTTCCGGCGCGTCGCCGCCGAAGCGCGAGACGGCGCGGTCGAAAATGGCCTTCGTGGCCAGCGCCGTCAGGGGCGTCTTCTCCGACGGCTTCCAGACGACCGGGTCGCCGCACACGATGGCCAGGGCGGCGTTCCACGCCCACGGCGCGACCGGAAAGTTGAAGGCGGTGATGACGCCGCAGACGCCGATCGGGTGCCAGCGCTCGCTCATCGCATGACCGGGGCGCTCGGAGGCGATGGTCAGCCCGTAGAGCTGGCGGGACAGGCCGACGGCGAAGTCGCAGATGTCGATCATCTCCTGGACCTCGCCCAGCCCCTCCTGGAAGGACTTCCCGCATTCGAGCGTCACGAGCCGGCCGAGCGGATCCTTCGCCGTGCGAAGCTCCTCGCCGAGAAGGCGGACGAGTTCGCCGCGCCGCGGCGCCGGCACTGCCCGCCACGTCTCGAAAGCCGCGGCGGCACGCGCGACGGCGACCTCGGCCTCCGCCCGCCGGTGCTGCTGCATCCGCGCGATGACCTGTCCGTCGATCGGGCTCGTGACCTGGAGGTCGCCCTCCTGAAGGTTCGAGGGATCGAGGCCTGCAGCGGTGAGAACGTCGTTGGCGTCCATGTCGACTCCGTCGATGAAGGTCGGGGCTTGCTGCCTCGGCCTGAGGCTGCCCGCGGTCGAGCAGGTCTTAGACGACGTTGACGGTCGAGACAAACCATGCTCGGTTTCTTCCGCAGAAGGCGAAAAGCCGCAGTAATGACCGGAGGAAACAGATGAGACGCATTGCCACGCTCGCTCTCGCGGGCGCCGCGACCGTGATCGCCATGACGGCCTCTGCGGGCGCGCAGACGACGCTGCGAGCCTCGCACCAGTGGCCGGGCGGCCAGGGCGACATCCGCGACGAGATGGTACAGATCATCAAGCGCGAGGTGGAAGCGGCCGATGTCGGCCTCCAGATCCAGATCTATCCCGGCGCATCGCTCTTCAAGCCGAACGAGCAGTGGGGTGCCCTCACGAGCGGTCAGCTCGATCTGTCGGCCTTCCCGCTCGACTATGCCTCCGGACGCGTGCCCCAGTTCTCCGCGACGCTGATGCCCGGCCTCGTGCGCAACCATGAGCGCGCGCAGCGCCTGAACGATTCTCCCTTCATGGAGGAGATCAAGAAGACGATCGAGGAGAACAATGTCGTCGTCATCGCCGACGCCTGGCTCGCCGGCGGTTTCGCGTCGAAGGAGAACTGCATCACCGGTCCGGACTCGATCCAGGGCCAGGTGACCCGCGCCGCCGGTCCCGCCTTCGAGCAGATGCTCGCCGCGGCGGGAGCGTCGATCTCCTCGATGCCCTCCTCGGAGGTCTACACGGGCATGCAGACGGGCGTTCTCGACGCCGCGAACACGTCGTCGGGCTCCTTCATCTCCTACCGCCTCTACGAGCAGGTGAAGTGCCTGACCGTCCCGGGCGAGAACGCGCTGTGGTTCATGTACGAGCCGATCCTCATGTCGAAGCGTTCGTGGGATCGCCTGAACGAGGAGCAGCAGCAGGCGCTCATGGCGGCCGGCGAGACCTCCGAGCAGTACTTCGCCGAGGAGGCGCAGAAGGTCGACCAGGAGCTCGAGAAGGTCTTTTCGGAGAACGGCGTCGAGATCGCCCGCATGAGCGAGGACGACTACAACGCCTGGCTCGAGCTCGCGCAGGAGAGCTCCTACAAGCAGTTCGCCGAGAACGTGGATGGTGGGCAGGAGCTCATCGACATGGCGCTCGAGGTCGAGTGACGGGCGGCGGGTCCCGAACCGATTGAACCGAGGGTGTCGGCGTAGGCTCGCCGGCACCCTTCGTCATGCCAGTCTGCCCAGGTGAGGAGCGGCGGGTGAGAGCCTATATCGCCATCGTTAGCGCGCTGTCGCGCGCGGGCGGCATCCTCGCGATGCTGCTGCTCGCGGCCGCCGTGCTCGTGACGTGCCAGATGATCGTCGTCAGATACTTCCTGAACGCGTCGACGGTCTGGCAGACGGAATTCGTCATCTACTCGATCGTCGCGGCGACCTTCATCGGCTCCCCCGCCGTCCTCATCGACCGCGGCCATGTGGGCGTGGAGGTCCTGCCGAACATGCTTTCGCCGGGGCCCCGCTTCTGGCTCGAGCTGGCGGGGGCGATCGCGGGGCTCGTCTTCTGCATCCTCCTCGCCTGGTCGGGGGGCATCTTCTTCTACGAGGCGCTGACGCGCGGCTGGAAGACCTCGACCGTCTGGGCTCTGCCGCTGTGGATCCCGACGCTGCCGTTGCCGCTGGGCATCGGCCTTCTCGCGCTGCAATACACCGCCGAGATGCTGAAGCTCCGGCAGGGCGAACGATTGACCGCCAGCGAGCTGCCGATGGAGGAGCTGAAATGACGAGTCCCAGCGTCTCGGGGGCGCTCCTCCTCATCGCGCTCTTCGCGCTGCTGGCGACCGGCATGCCGATCGCCTTCGCCCTCGGCCTCGTCTCGATCGGGGCGCTCCTGCTGACGAGCGGGTTCGGCTCGATGGAAATCATCGGCGAGACCTTCTTCGGGGGGCTCGCGACGTTCAGCCTCGTTTCCATTCCGATGTTCATCCTGATGGGCGCCTCGGTCGCCTCGAGCCCCGCCGGACGCGACCTCTACGAGGCGCTCGATCGCTGGCTGAACCGGGTGCCGGGCGGCCTCGTCCTGTCCAATCTCGGCGCCTGTTCGCTCTTCTCGGCCCTCTCCGGCTCCTCGCCCGCGACATGCGCGGCGATCGGCAAGATGGGCATCCCGGCGATGGTCGAGCGCGGCTACCCGAAATCCATCGCCGCCGGCTCGATCGCGGCCGGCGGCACGCTCGGCATTCTCATCCCGCCGTCGGTGACGATGATCGTCTACGGCATCGCGACCGAGACCTCGATCGGCCGGCTGTTCCTCGCCGGTATCCTTCCCGGCGTGATGCTGACGGCCCTGTTCATGATCTGGACGATCATCTCGTGCCGGATGAAGGGCTATTCCTTCGAGCAGATGGCGCGCCGCTTCACCTTCCGCGAGCGCATGCAGGCGCTGCCGCGGGTCTTGCCCTTCCTGCTGATCGTCGTCGGCATCCTCTACGTGCTCTACGGCGGCGTCGCCACGCCGTCGGAGGCGGCCGGGGCCGGAGCCCTGTTCTGCATCATCCTCGCGGCCGTCATCTATCGTATCTGGCAGCCGTCGCGACTGACGAACATCTTCCGGACGACGATCAAGGAATCGGTGATGATCATGATGATCATCGGCGCGTCCGAGCTGTTCGCCTTCGCCCTGTCGTCGCTCTTCATCACCCAGTCGATCGCCATGTGGATCTCCGACATGGACGTCAACCGCTGGGTGCTGATGGGCATCATCAACGTCTTCCTGCTCGTCGCCGGTTTCTTCCTCCCGCCGGTGGCGGTGATCCTGATGACGGCGCCCATCCTCCTGCCGCTCGTCACGCAGGCAGGCTTCGATCCCTACTGGTTCGCCGTCGTGCTGACGATCAACATGGAGATCGGGCTGATCACGCCGCCCGTCGGGCTCAATCTCTACGTCATCAACGGGATCGCGCCGGACATCCCGCTGTCGACGATCCTCAAGGGATCTCTGCCCTATGTGATCTGCATGGTCGTTGGTATTCTTCTCTTGTGCATCTTTCCGGGGATCGCCACCTGGCTTCCGACCGCACTCATGGGGTGAGCCGTGACGACATCCTTCTTCTTCAACGACCTGCTCTCGACGATCGTCGAGCGTGGGCGGGGCATCATCGACAGGCGCGAGAGGCGGCCGAGCGGGCGCGATGTGGTCGTGCTCGCGAACGAGCTTCTCGGCGGGCGCGGCGAGGCATCCGGGATTGCGATCGCTCGAGATCTGCTCGACGGATATGCCGAGCTCGATTACGCCGGGCGAACGGCCTTCTTCCGCGCTCTCGCGGAGGATTTCGGCGCCGATCCCGAGAAGCTGTCGGCGGCGGCGCGGGCCTATATCGACGATCCGGCGGTCGTGGGGGCGGCGCAGAAGCTGCACCACGCCTCGGAGCCGCGGCGGCAGGAGCTGTTCCGCCGCCTCAACCGGGCGCCGGGCGGCACGGCCGCGCTCGTCGCCATGCGGGCCGACCTCGTCGACCGGCTGCCGGTGCACAAGGACTTCGAAGTCGTCGACCGCGACTTCTCGCACCTTCTGTCGTCCTGGTTCAACCGGGGGTTCCTCGTGCTGAGGCGCGTCGACTGGAGCATGCCGGCCTCGACGCTGGAGAAGATCATCCGCTACGAGGCCGTCCACGCGATCAACGGCTGGGACGATCTGCGCCGGCGCATCGATCCGCCGGACCGCCGGCTGTATGCCTTCTTCCATCCAGCCCTCGTCGACGAGCCGCTGATCTTCGTCGAGGTCGCCCTGACGAAGGACATGCCGGGCGCGATCCAGCCGATCCTCGCGGAGGAGCGGGGGCCGATCCACGCCGAGGAGGCGACGACGGCCGTCTTCTACTCCATCTCGAACTGCCAGAAGGGCCTGAAGGGCGTCTCCTTCGGCAACTTCCTGATCAAGCAGGTGGTCGAGGACCTCGAGCGCGCCTTCCCGAACCTCCGGACGTTCGTCACGCTCTCGCCGGTGCCGGGCTTTCGCCGGTGGCTCGACCGTGAGCGTGCAAATCCCCAGTCCGACGCCCTGACGGACGCCGACGAGAGGCTGCTCGCGACGCTCGAGGAGCCCGAATGGTGGCTCGACGAGGACAGCCGCAAGCTGGTGCAGCCGCTCCTCTGCGCGCTGGCGGCGCACTACTTCCTCAGGGCGCGGGACGGCCGCGGCCGCCTGCCGGATCCGGTGGCCCGCTTCCATCTCGGCAACGGCGCGAGGCTCGAGCGGATCAACCCCTTCGGCGACACCTCGCCGAAGGGCATCGCGGACGCGGCCGGGCTGATGGTGAACTATCTCTACGATCCCAAGCAGATCGAGAGGAACCACGAGGCCTTCGCCAACGAGGGCACGGTGGCCGTCGCTCCCGCCGTCCGCCGCCTCCTGCGGAACGTTCCCGAAAGAAAGACAACGGCACCGACGAATGCCTGATACGCTCTTCGCGGCACTGGAACGGGCCGTGCCCGACCTGAACAAGCCGCTCTTCATCCTGGCGGACGGAGAAACCGTCTCCTACGGCGAGACATTCGCGCTCGCCGCGCGCTTCGCCGATGCGCTGCACGGGCTGGGCATCCGGCCGGGAGACCGCGTGGCGGTGCAGGTCGACAAGTCGTGGCAGGCGATCGCGCTCTATGTCGGCACGCTGAAGGCCGGCGCCGTCTACCTGCCGCTCAACACGGGCTACACCGAGAGCGAGATCTCCTACTTCCTGTCCGACGCGCAGGCGGCGCTGTTCGTCTGTCGGCCCGCGCTCCTCCAGTCCCTGAGCAAGGTCGCTCACGCAGCCGGCGTCGCCGCCGTCGCCTCGCTCGGCACGAAGGGCGAGGGCACCCTGATGGACGCCGCGGAAGGTACGGAAGGCGCGAGCGCGCCCGTCGCCCGCGGCCCGGACGACCTCGCCGCCATCCTCTACACGTCCGGCACCACCGGTCGATCGAAGGGGGCCATGCTCTCGCACGGCAACCTCCTGTCGAACGCGTCGACGCTGAAGGACTACTGGCGCTTCACGGAGAAGGACGTGCTGCTGCACGCCCTGCCGATCTTCCACACGCACGGGCTGTTCGTGGCGACGAACACGCTGATGCTCGCCGGCGGCTCGATGATCTTCCTGCCGAAGTTCGATGCCGACGAGGTCCTGCGTCTCCTGCCGCAGGCGACGAGCATGATGGGTGTGCCGACCTTCTACACGAGGCTTCTCGACCATCCCGGCCTCACGCGGGAGGCGGCCGCCCATGTCCGGCTGTTCACGTCTGGATCCGCGCCGCTCCTGGCCGAGACGCATGCCGAGTTCGAGGCGCGGACGGGCCACCGCATCCTCGAGCGCTACGGCATGACCGAGACGAACATGAACACCTCGAACCCCTATGACGGCGACCGGCGGCCCGGCACCGTCGGCTTTCCGCTGCCGGGGGTGGAGCTGAGGGTCGCCGATCCGGACACCGGCGCAGCGCTTGCGACCGACGAGATCGGAGGCCTGGAGGTGAGGGGCCCGAACGTCTTCCTCGGCTACTGGCAGATGCCGGAGAAGACGGCTGAAGAGTTTCGCGACGACGGCTTCTTCATCACCGGCGACCTCGGCAAGATCGACGTCGACGGCTACGTCCACATCGTCGGCCGGGCGAAGGACCTCATCATCTCCGGCGGCTACAACGTCTATCCCAAGGAGATCGAGAGCGAGATCGACCAGCTCGACGGCGTTCTCGAATCCGCTGTGATCGGCGTGAAGCACCGCGACTTCGGCGAGGCGGTCACGGCCGTCGTCGTCGCGCGGAAGGGCTCGCAGCCGACCGAGCGCGACATCCAGACGTCTCTCGACGGCAGGCTCGCCCGTTTCAAGATCCCCAAGCGCGTCGTCTTCGTCGACGAGCTGCCCCGCAACACGATGGGCAAGGTTCAGAAGAACCTGCTGCGCGAGGAGTTCGGGGATCTCTACGCCGGCTAGTCCCGGCGACGTCTACAGCGTGATCTTCATCCCTACATGCGTCGCCTCGAAGCCGAGGCTCTCGTAGAATCGCCGCGCATCTGTGCGCGACGCGTTCGTGGTGAGCTGGACGATCCGGCAGCCGCGCTCTCGACATCGCTCGATCGCCCACGAGATCATCTCCCGGCCGAGGCCCGTGCCTCGACGGACGGCCGCGATGCGCACACCCTCGATCTGGCCGCGCCAGGCACCCTTGTGGGAGATCCCGGGCAGGAAGCTGAGCTGAAGGCAGCCCACCAGCTCCCCGTCGGATTCCGCCACCGCCAGAAGCTCGTTTGGGTCGGCCGAGATGGCCGCGAAGGCCTCGATATAGGCCGGCAGAAGCGGCACGCTCGCGTCCTCGCGTTCCCGCCCGAGCGCGTCGTCGGCCAGCATCGCCACGATCTGCGGCAGGTCGTCCGTCGTCGCGGGGCGGAAATGCGTCGTGCTCATTCGGGCGCTTTCGTCGATCCAAGCAGTGCGGTGCAAAGGCTCTTTACCACGTTCGCGGAGGCGTGAAGGCCCGGTTCTTGACACTGCTGCAGCTGCGGCATTATCTGTACCGTCTGGACGGTAACTGTTGCAGTGCAATGGCTGGGCGCAAGAGAGTTCGCAATCCGCAGAGTCAGGCGGCCATCGTGGAGGCGGCGGAACGTGTCGTCGCCCGCGAGGGTGCCGCGCATCTGACGCTCGACGCGGTGGCGCGCGAGGCGGGCCTGTCCAAAGGCGGCCTTCTCTACAACTTCCCGAACAAGGACGCGCTTCTTCGCGCCATGGTCGATTCGATGACGGACCGGATCGACCGTCGGCGGGAGGAGGTGAGGTCGGAGGTGGTCGCCGGCCCCAACAAGGCGCTGCGCGAGATCCTGGCCGTCGAGAAGAACGAACTGATCGATCGCCGGGCGGGGCTCGCCATTCTCGCCGCTTCGGCGGAAAACCCGTCGCTTCTCGATCCGATCAAGGCGCGTCTCAGCGAGGTTCGCGAGGAGATCGCCGCGACCTCGAGCGATCCCCTCGACGCCTACATCGTCTGGCTCGCCCGCGACATGCTGATGATGTGGGACGTGCTCGGCGTCAGCCCCTTCGAGGAGAGCGAGGTGGAAGCGATCCTCGCCCGCCTCGCAAGGCGCGCCGCCGGCCACGCCTGGACATGGGACTAGAAGACACGACCCCTTGCGACCATCGGCGCCGCGCACGACGCCGGACCCTGGAGACTTTCTCATGCGACGGCTGGTTCGTTTCATCGTCATGCTGGTGATCGTCGGCGCGATCGGCGCGGGCGTCTACTTCTTCATACAATACAAGAACCAGATGATCGCACAGGTCCTGCAGTCCCGGCAGGTTTCCGTCATCCAGGTCGGTGCCGTCGAGGCGGAGCAGGTGAGCTGGCAGACGACGGTGCCCGCGATCGGCACGCTGCGCGCGGGCAGCGGCACCGACGTGACGCCGTCGGTCGCCGGCGTTATCGAGGAGATCTTCTTCGAGTCCGGCAATACGGTGGAGCAGGGCGCCCCCATCCTTCGCCTCGACAGCGACATTCAGGAAGCGAACCTCGCAGCGGCTCAGGCCAATCTCGACCTGGCGGAGGCGAACTACAATCGCACGAGGTCGCTCGAGGCCGGCACCGTCGTGAGCCAGGCGACGCTCGACCAGAACCTCTACCAGATGCAGGCGCAGCAGGCGCAGGTGGCGGCACTGAACGCCGAGATCGACAAGAAGACGGTCCGCGCCCCGTTCTCCGGCCGTCTCGGCATCAGGCAGGTCGATCTCGGGCAGTACATCCAGCCGGGCACCGCGATCGTGAACCTGCAGGACCTGACCACGCTCAACGTCGAGTTCTCCGTCACCCAGCGCGACATCGACGAGGTCGTGCCCGGCCGCCCGATCAGGGTGACCACGGATGCGTGGGTCGGCGAGACCTTCGTGGGAGAGGTCACCTCCACCGAGCCCAGGGTCGACCCCGGCAGCGGCCAGGTGACGGTCGAGGGCAACGTGCCGAACGAGAACGAGAGGCTGCTTCCCGGCATGTTCGTGAATGTCGAGATCGAGCTCGCCGACAGCCGCGAGGTGACGGTCGTGCCCGAGGAGGCGGTCAGCTACAACCTCTACGGCGACTACATCTATGTCGTGCGCCCCAAGGAGGGCGACCAGGAGCACCCGACAGTGCAACGGGTGACGGTGAAGGCCGGGCCTCGGCGCGACGGCAACGTGGTGATCGAGGAGGGCGTGGCGCCCGGCGATCTCGTCGTGACGAGCGGACAGCTCAAGCTCTCGAACGGCACGGCCGTCGAGGTCACGGAAGGTGCCATCCCGGATCCCGACGTCGAGAACTCCAGGTACTGACGCCGCAGGCGAGGATCCTTCGACATGTTCGACACATTCATTCGCCGTCCCGTGCTCGCGGTGGTGGTGAGCCTCCTGATCTTCTTCGTCGGGCTCTACTCGCTCTCGAGCCTGCAGGTGCGGCAGTATCCCGAGCTCGAGAACACCTCGATCTCGATCACGACGACCTTTCCGGGCGCCGACGCGGAGCTGATGCAGGGCTTCGTGACCCAGCCGATCGAGAAGTCGGTCGCGAGCGCGGAGGGGGTCGACTACATCACCTCGCGCAGCGCCCAGGGCATCAGCGTCGTGACCGTCGCCGTGCCGCTCAACTATGACGGCAATGCCGCGATGACGAACGTGACGGCGAAGGTGAACGCCGTCCGCGCGCAGCTGCCGAGCGACATCAACGATCCGGTCCTCGTCAAGTCGACGGGCCAGAGCTTCGCCGCGGCCTACATCGCCTTCTCCTCGCCGAACCTCAGCCAGGAGCAGATCACCGAGTATCTCACCCGCGTCGTGCAGCCGCGACTGTCGGTCGTTCCGGGCGTCGCGTCTTCCGACATTCTCGGCAGCCGCACCTTCGCGATGCGCGTCTGGCTCGATCCGCGCAAGCTCGCGCAGTACAAGCTCACGGCCGGCGAGGTCGTCTCGGCGATGCAGGCGAACAACTATTCGGCCGCCGCCGGCACGACGAAAGGCTACTTCGACGTCATCTCGAACCGAGCACTGACCGACGCGACGTCGGAAGACGAATTCCGCCGTCTCGTCGTGCGCAACGACGGCAGGGAGCTCGTGCGGCTCGGCGACGTGGCCGACATCGAGCTCGGCTCGCAGAGCGCCGACAGCTCGGTCGTCGTCGAGGGGAACGAAGCCGTCTTCATCGGCATCCAGGTCGCCTCGGACGCGAACTCGATCGACGTCGTGGCCGCCGTGAAGGAGGAGCTGCCGCGGATCCAACGGGACCTGCCCGAGGGTCTCAACTCGCAGATGGTCTACGACTCCACGACCTTCATCACGTCCTCGATCGAGGAGGTGATGATGACGGTCGCGGAGGCCGCGATCATCGTCATCGTCGTGATCTTCCTGTTCCTCGGCTCCTTCCGCTCGGTCGCGATCCCGATCGTGACGATCCCGCTGTCGCTGATAGGCGTCGGCACGGCACTGTTCGCGCTCGGGTTCTCGATCAACCTGATGACGCTCCTTGCCATGGTGCTGGCTATCGGCCTCGTCGTCGACGACGCGATCGTCGTGGTGGAGAACATCCACCGGCACATCGAGGAGGGGCTCACGCCCTTCCAGGCCGCGATCAAGGGCACGCGCGAGATCGCGGCACCCGTCATCTCGATGACCATCACGCTCGCCGCGGTCTACACGCCGATCGCGCTGATGGGCGGACTGACGGGAGCGCTCTTCTCGGAGTTCGCGCTGACGCTCGCCGGCGCCGTCATCGTGTCGGGCATCGTGGCGCTCACCCTGTCGCCGATGATGAGCTCGCGCATCCTGAAGCACTCGGAAGGGCGCGGCGGGTTCGCCGGCTGGCTCGACCGGCGCTTCGCCGCCGTCCAGCGGCGCTACGGCAAGATGCTCCGCGGCTCGCTCAACGACCGCTTCACGACGATCGTCTTCGCCCTTCTCGTCATCGCGAGCATCGGCTGGCTGTTCCCGCAGATCCAGCAGGAGCTCGCGCCCGAGGAGGACCAGGGCGCGCTCCTGACCATGTTCAACGGGCCGTCCAAGGCGAATATCGACTACATGAACCACTACGCAGCCGACGTGCGCGACGCGTTCTCGGTGGTCCCGGAGGCGAGCACGGTGTTCACGATCACCGGCCTCGACAACACGACGAGCCGTGGCATCGGCATCGGCGTGCTGACGCCTTGGGAGGAGCGCGAGAGCGGGGCCCGGCAGCTCTCAGGCGCCATCCAGGGCGAGCTGAACAAGATCCCCGGCGTCACGGGCTCTGTCTTCTCTCCGCCCGCGCTCCCGTCGACGGGCGGCGGCTACCCCGTCTCATTCGTGGTACAGACGACGGCCGACTACCGGCAGCTCGCGCAGGTGACGGAGGACCTGCTCGCGGCGGCCCGTCAGAGCGGACAGTTCCTGTTCGTCGATTCCGACCTGAAATACGACTCGCCGCAGACCGTGATCCACATCGACCGGGAAAAGACCGGCGCTCTCGGGGTGACGATGCGCGACGTGGCGACGACGCTCGCGACGATGGCGGGCGGCAACTACGTCAACCTCATCAACATCACCGGCCGCGCCTATCAGGTCATCCCTCAGGCCCCGCGGACGGAGCGGCTGACGCCGCAGGATCTCGGCGGCTACTATGTCCGCGCGGCATCGGGAGCCATGGTGCCTCTGTCGAGCGTCGTCACGCTCGAGCACGACGTCGTGCCGGCGAGCCTCAACCGGTTCAACCAGCTGAACTCGGCGACGATCTCGGGCGTGCCGATGATCGGGCTGACCACGGGTGACGCCATCGCCTTCCTGCAGGAGCAGGCGGAGACTCTGCCGGCCGGGTTCTCGGTCGACTATTCCGGGCAGTCGCGCCAGGAGATCCAGGAGGGTAGCAAGCTCTACATGACCTTCGGCTTCGCCCTCGTGATCATCTACCTCGTGCTCGCCGCGCAGTACGAGAGCCTGAGGGACCCGCTCGTCATCCTCGTCAGCGTGCCGCTGTCGATCGTGGGTGCGCTCATTCCGCTGGCGATGGGCATCTCGAGCCTGAACATCTACTCGCAGATCGGCCTCGTCACGCTGATCGGGCTCATCACGAAGCACGGGATCCTGATCTGCGAGGTGGCGCGCGAGCAGCAGGAGCTCCACGGCAAGTCCAGGATGGAGGCGGTGGAGATCGCCGCACAGCTGAGGCTTCGCCCCGTGCTGATGACCACGGCGGCGATGGTCGCGGGCCTCATTCCGATGCTTCTCGCGCAGGGCGCCGGCGCGGCGAGCCGCATGTCGATCTCGCTCGTGATCGTCGCCGGCATGTCGATCGGCACGCTGTTCACGTTGTTCGTGCTGCCGGTGATCTACACGTTCCTCGCCTCCGATCGCGCCGGCACGGCCGAGCGGAAGAAGCGGGAGGAGGAGGCGATCCGCGAGGTCGAGGCGCAGGAGGCGGCGACGCAGGCCGGCTGAGCATCGTCGGTGCGGGAGGCTTCGTCACCCGCGCACGTCTTCCCGATCGAGTCCAGGCTTCCTATCTCGTGACGACCACGTCCAAGCGATAGGAAGCCGCTCATGCTCGACACGAAGGCCATTCTCGGCCAGCTCCTCAACCAGAAGTCCGGCCAGGTGCCCGCGAAGTCCGGCGCGGCCGGCGACGTGATGGCGCAGGTGCAGAGCATGCTGGGCGGCGCCCGGATCCCGGGCGGCGCGGCCACCGCGGGCCTCGCGGCGATGCTCCTCGGCACCAAGGGTGGTCGAAAGCTCGGCAAGTCGGTGATCAAGTGGGGCGGCCTCGCCCTGCTCGGCGGGATGGCCTACAAGGCCTATGCGAACTGGCAGGCCGGAAACCAGCCGGGCAGCGCCGGATCCACGGTGCCGGAGCAGCCGCCCGCGCATTCGAAGTTCGCCGCCGTCGACCCTGCGGTGCAGGAGGCGCAGAGCAAGCTGATGATCCGCGCGATGATCGCGGCGGCGCGCTCCGACGGCCGTATCGACCCGCAGGAGACCGCGCGCCTGGAGGAGGTTCTCGGTCACGCGGACCTCGGCGAGGAGGGGCGCTCCTTCCTGATCGAGGCACTCGGTCAGGCCGACGACGTCGAGGCGCTCGCCCGGGAGGCGAGCACGCCGGAGCTAGCCGCCGAGACCTGGCTTGCGGCTCGGCTGGCGATCGATCCCGACACGCCGCAGGAGAAGGCGTTCCTCGCGAGACTGTCGAGCGCGCTGAAGCTCGAGCCTGATCTCGTCGCGCATCTCGAGGCGACGGCCGTCTCGGCGCGCGATCGATGAAACCTTCGTGAACGAAATGTCTTCCTCCGGATCGTCTGCAAGAGCGGTCCGGGGGAGGACATGGCCTCCAGCGTGGCGTCCACCGCTTCTCCAGCCCGACGTCGCTCCGACGGACGCCCCGCACCGAGGAAGAGTGCGCGTCCAGGCGGCACGCGCCGGCGCGAATGCCGCCGTCGTGGGGTGCTTCTGGCGGCGTTCCGCGAGCCCGTGATCACGTGCGCGATCGAAGCGCCCCCTCGACCTGGCTCTGCCCTGGTCGGCTGGCTTTTCGGCCTCTGACGGCACCGGCCATCCAGCCTAGGTAGAAGCCCCAAAAGGACAGGAAAAGGCTCCCGCGCTATCACCTGAGGCGATGTTCCAGGACCGCCAGGGAGATGGTTGCGCGATGTCGGACACCTCCGCCGAGGCAGGTAACGCCGCGCCGGCATGGCATGCGCTGCCGGCCGCCGATGTGCTGGGGCGGCTCGAGACGACGGACCGGGGGCTGACGGAGGAGGAGGCGGGCCGGCGGCTCGAGCGCTACGGCGAGAACCGCCTGCCCCGGGAGCGGCAGCGCAGCCCGGTCCTGCGCTTCCTCGCCCAGTTCAACAACGTCCTCATCTACATCCTCCTCGCCGCCTCGCTGATCACGATGCTGATCGGGCACTTCTCGGACGCGGCCGTGATCGCGGGGGTCGTCGTCATCAACGCGATCGTCGGGTTCGTCCAGGAGGGGAAGGCGGAGAGCGCGCTCGCGGCCATCGGGCGCCTTCTCCAAGCTCACGCGAACGTGCTGCGCGACGGAAGCCGCCGCGAGATCGAGGCGACACGCCTCGTGCCGGGCGACATCGTGTTCCTCGAGGCGGGTGACCGGGTGCCCGCCGATCTTCGGCTGCTCTCGGCGCGGGGGCTCGAGATCGAGGAGGCCGTGCTGACGGGCGAGTCGGTACCGACCTGCAAGGAGAGGGGCGACCTCGCCGTCGAGGCCCCGCTCGGCGACCGGGCGAACATGGCGTTCTTCGGCACCATGGCCACGCGGGGGCAGGGCCAGGGGGTGGTCGTCGCCACCGGCAGCGCCACGGAGATCGGCCGTATCGGACGCCTGCTGGAGACCGTCCAGACGCTCACGACGCCGCTTCTGCGGAAGATCGACCGCTTCGGAAAGCTGCTCACCCTCGTTATCCTCGCCGCCTCGGTCGGCATGTTCGCCTACGGAACCCTCGTGGCTTCGTTCAGCGCCGACGAGATGCTGCTCGTGACGGTGGGCATCGCCGTGGCCGCCGTGCCGGAAGGTCTGCCCGCGATCCTGACGATCGCGCTGGCGATCGGCGTCGAGCGCATGGCGAGGCGCAACGCCATCGTGCGCCGTCTTCCCGCCGTCGAGACACTCGGCTCGATCACCGTGATCTGCACCGACAAGACGGGCACGCTGACGCGCAACGAGATGATGGTGGAAAGGGTCGTCACCGCCGACGGCATGTTCGCCGTCAGCGGCTCCGGCTACGGACCGGAAGGGGAGGTGCGCGCCCTCTCGCCCGATGCTTCGGAGGACGGCGGACGCGACCTCCTGGCGCAGATCGCCGCCGCCGCGGCCCTCGCGTCGGACGCGCAGATCCACGAGGGCGATCCCCACTGGCACGTCGCGGGCGATCCGATGGAGGGGGCGCTCCTCGCCTTCGCGCACAAGGTTGCGGTCGATCCGGCTACCGTGCGCGAGGCGCGCAGCCGTGTCGACGTCATCCCGTTCGACTCCGGCCACGCCTACATGGCGACGCTGAACGACCTCGGCGGCGGGGCCCATACGATCCACATCAAGGGTGCGCCGGAGCGCGTGATCGCGCTCTGCGGCTACGAGCGGACGGCGGAGGGCGACCGGCCGATCGACGGCGCGTGCTGGCACGACCGGGTTTCGGAACTCGCCGATCTCGGTCACCGCGTCCTGGCGATCGCCTTGCGGCCGGAGGCCGATCCGCACGGGCTCGGCCACGAGCACCTGCCGGGAGCCGTGCTGCTGGGCCTCGTCGGGATCTCCGATCCGCCGCGGCAGGAGGCGATGGAAGCGGTGGCCAAGTGTCGCGAGGCCGGCATCGCGGTGAAGATGATCACAGGCGACCATGCGGCCACGGCGCGGGCGATTGGCGCGCGGTTCGGCCTCGTGGGCGATCGTGCGCTGACGGGGGCGGATCTCGACGCGATGGACGACGCCGGCCTTTCGGAGGCGGTGGCCGAGGTCGACGTGTTCGCCCGCACGACGCCCGAGCACAAGCTGCGCCTCGTCGAGGCGCTGCAGGCGCGCGGGGACGTCGTCGCCATGACGGGGGACGGCGTGAACGACGCCCCCGCGCTGAAGCGGGCCGATGTCGGGGTGGCCATGGGCCAGAAGGGCTCGGAGGCCGCCAAGCAGGTCGCCGAGATCGTGCTCGCCGACGACAACTTCGCCTCGATCGGTCATGCGGTCGAGGAGGGGAGGACGGTCTATGCGAACCTGCAGAAGTCGATCGCCTTCATTCTGCCGACGAACGCGGGCGAATCGATGGTGCTTCTCTTCGCACTGTTCGTGGGACTCGCGCTGCCCGTCACCGCCCTGCAGATCCTCTGGATCAACATGGTGACGACGGTCACCCTGGCGCTGGCTCTGGGTTTCGAGCCCGGCGAGCCGACGACGATGCAGCGCCCGCCGCGCCCACCTGCGGCGCCGCTCCTCTCGCCGTTCCTCGTCTGGCGCATCGCCTTCGTGGGCGCGATCATGACCGCCGTCTCGTTCTCCCTCTTCCTCTGGGGCGAGGCGCGCTACGGCCTCGAGGAGGGTCGATCCCTCGCGGTCAACGCCATCGTGGCGATGGAGGCGGGGTATCTCCTGAACAGCCGCTCCCTCACCGGATCGATCCTGAACCGGAAGGGACTCTTCGGCAGCCCCTATGCGATCGGTGCGATCGGTCTCGTCTCACTCCTGCAGATCGGGTTCACCGAGTGGTCGGTTTCGCAGGCGATCTTCGGGACGGCGTCCCTGCCGCCGCTCGCCTGGGCGATGGCGGTGGCGGCCGGGTTCGTGCTGCTCTTCCTGGTCGAGGGGGAGAAGGTGATCGCGCGCCGGGTCAGGCGCTCTCGCCGCCCGCGCGGCGGGGCGCCGGCAAGGAGCCTCGCGTCTCCACGTTCAGCGCCTTGACGATCGCGTAGACGCTCGTGCCGGGGGCCAATCCGAGCCGGTCGAGGGAGAGTTGGGTGATGCGCGCGACGAGGCTCGTGCCGCCGCAGTCGAGCGCGATCTCGGCAAACGGATCCTGATCGCGCCGGATCTCCCGCACGATGGCCGGCAGGACGTTGTTGGCGCTCAGGCCGCGGGGCTCCTCCGTCGCGACGATGACGTCGCGGGCACGGATGCGCGCGCGCAGGGCGTGGCCGGGCTCCGCCGCGAGCCGGGGCACGAGGAACCGGCCCCCCTCGAAGAGGAGACTGGTCATGCCGTGGCGCGCGTCGTGCGCCTCGACCCGGCAGTCGACGACCGCGCCCGCCTCGAACCGCCCCGTCAGCGGGAAGAGGTCGAGCCGCGACATGATCTCGGCCACCGGCCCGGAGACGACGGACCGGCCCCCGTTCATCACCACCAGCATGTCCGCGAGCCTCGTGATCTCCTCGATCGAGTGGCTGACATAGACCATCGGCACGCGCGCCTCCGCCTTCAGCCGCTCGAGATAAGGCAGGATCTCGTGGCGCCGTGCCGTGTCGAGCGCCGCCAGCGGCTCGTCGAGGAGCAGGAGGTCGGGATTGGACAGGAGGGCGCGCCCGAGCGACACCCGCCCCTTCTCGCCGCCCGACAGCCTGTGCGGCTTGCGCTCGAGCAGGTGAGCGATGCCCAGCATCTCGATCACGCCGTCGATCTCGTGCTGGGGCAGCCGGACGGGCGAGCGGCGCCAGCCGTAGAGGAGGTTCGAGTGCACGCTCAGGTGGGGAAAGAGCCTCGCATCCTGAAAGACGTAGCCGATGCGCCGCCGGCGGGCGGGAACATCGATGCCTGTCGCCCGGTCGAGCAGGACACGGTCGTCGAGCTCGATCGCGCCCTCGTCGGGTCGCAGGAGGCCGGCGATCGCATTGATGACCGTCGTCTTGCCGGAGCCCGAGGGGCCGAAGAGGCCGGTGATGCCGGAGGGCGGCGCCTCGAACGACGCCGTGACCTGAAATCCGGGGAACCGGTGGCCGATCCGGAGACGCAGCGTCATCGGCCGATCATGTGTTCGAGGCGCTTCGCGGCCAGCTCTGCCAGCAGGAGCCCCGCGAGCGCGAGACCGATCGAGATCGCCGCGAGCCGTGCGGCCTGTGCCTCGCCGCCGGGCGACTGGATTGCCGTGTAGATGGCAAGCGGCAGGGTGCGGGTCTCGCCGGGGACGTTCGACACGAAGGTGATGATGGCCCCGAACTCGCCGAGGCTCGCCGCGAAGGCGGTGATGGCGCCGGCGACGACGCCCGGCAGCGCGAGCGGGAGCACGATCGAGAAGAAACGGTCGACAGGCCCCGCGCCCAGCGTCTCGGCCGCCGCCGAGATGTCGCGGTCGATCGCCTCGATCGCGAGGCGGATGGCGCGCACCTGGAAGGGAAAGGTGACGATCGCCGCCGCGAGCGCCGCTCCCGTCCACGAGAACACGAAGCGCCAGCCGAAGGTCTCGTGGAGCCAGGCGCCCAGGGGCGCGCGGGTGCCGAAGGTGACGAGCAGGAGGTAGCCCACCACGACCGGCGGGAGGACGAGCGGCATCAGCACGATGCCGTCGAGGAGGGATCGGCCGGGGAAGCGGCCGCGCGCGAGGAGCGCGGCCACGAGGACGGCGAGGGGGAGGGCGCAGAGCACGGCGACCGTGGAGATCTTGAAGCTGAGGACCAAGGCCTCCCATTCGGCGTCCGTGAGCATGCCGTCAGTTCCGCCGGAAGCCGTGACGCTCGTAGATCGCAAGGGCCTCCTCTCCGGTCAGGAAGTCGAACAGCCGGGCCGCGCTTCCGCTGGGGGCATCGGCCACGACCGCGAACGGATAGGTGATCGGATCGTGGCTGTCGGTGGGAAAGTGGCCGACGACCTTCACGCCCCCGTCGACCTGCGCGTCGGTCGCATAGACGATCCCGAGGGACGCCTCTCCGCGCGAGACGAGGGTGAGCGCGGCGCGCACGTCGTCGGCGCGCGCGAGCCTCTGCTCGAGAGCACCCCAGAACCCGAGCGCCTCGAGCGACTGCTTCGCGTAGATCCCGGCGGGCACATGGTCGGGATCGCCGACGGCGAGCCTCCCGTTCGTGCCGAGGAGCGCCGCGAGATCGGTCTCGGCCGTTATGTCGACCTCGTCGACGCCTCCGTCCCGCGGCGCCACGAGCACGAGGCCGTTCGAGATCGGGCTCATTCGCGTGGTCGGATCGATCATCTCCCGTTCCTGCAGATAGTCCATCCACTGCTCGTTTGCGGAAATGATGATATCGGCGGGCGCGCCCGCCTCGACCTGCCGTGCGAGCGTCGAGGAGGAGGCGAAGGAGAAGCGCACCGCCTCTCCGGTTTCCTCCTGATAAGCCCGCCCCACGGCCTCCATCGCGTCCGTCAGGCTCGCCGCGGCGAACACGGTCGGCGGCTCCGCCCGTGCGGGCAGTGCGAGCGCGGCGAGGAGGAGCGCGAAAGGCAGCACGTGGCGGACGAGATGGCCCATCGGACCCTCCGTGGGAACGCTATATTCATCTGGATATAACGCGGATTGTCGACGTCGTCCAACGTCACGTCGTCTGACCTCCGGCGGGCAACCGCTCGCGCAGGGCAATCAGGTCGACCTCCACCACCTCGCGGGTCTTCGCCTCCATCTTGCGGTAGCGCAGCAGCACCTCCTCGCCCAGCGCTGTGAGGACGGCGCCGCCGCCGGCGCGCCCGCCGGTCGCGGTCTCGACCAGGGGCGTGTCGAACGAGGTGTTCATCGCCTCGATCAGCTGCCACGCGCGCTTGTAGCTCATCTTCATCCGGCGACCCGCCGCCGAGATGGAGCCGGTCTCTCGTATCGCTTCGAGGAGGTCGGCCTTGCCGGGGCCGATCGCCACGTTCGGGCGGAGCACGATGCGCAGGCGTGGGCCGAGGATCGGAGAGGAGGTAGCCATGCCCGCGACAGTCGCGCCCCCTGGGACCCTTTGCAAGCGCGGGAGGACGCGCGGGAGGACCCTCAGTCCGATTCCTCGTCCGACCGTGCCGCCGTCTTGGCTGTCTTGGGCCTCCTGGGGGGCTCTTCCGCGAGCGCCTTCTCGATCGCCGACAGAAGTTTGACGAGCCGCTTCCGGTCCTTGCCGTCGAGCTTCGCCAGCGTCTCCTGTTCGAGCGCTTTCCAGCGCTGCTTGAGCTCGGTCGCACGCTCGCGCCCGGCCTGCGTCAGGTGCACCGTCGCGCTGCGGGCGTCCCGCTCGGACGCCAGGCGGACGAGCAGGCCCTGGGCCGCCATGCGCGTCACCATCTTCGTGACCGTCGGCGGCCGGACCTTCAGTTCGCGCGCGAGCGTCGACATGGGCTGGCCGTCATCCTCGAGCAGCACCTGCAGAACGGTCTCCTGGCCGGGATAGAGACCCATCTCGCGCAGGATCGCCTGCGCGCGGGACCTGTGCAGCCGCGCGGCACGGGTCAGGTGCAGGCCGACCGACTCCTCATACCAGCGCTTCACGTGATCTCTTCCGTAGCCGACCAGGGTGGCGGGGCATCCGGACTGGGCCTGGGACCGACGCCACGCTCTCAGGCAGCCCGGATGTCGACGGTGGCACGCCGCAGCGCGTGCGAGACCGCGCGGCAGTGGTGTGCGTAGGAGGGGGACGTGCGGAATCCCTCGTCGCGAGGATAAGGCTCGTCTATCTCCAGTTCCTCCACGACGTGGCCCGGCCGCGCGGAGAGAATGGCCACCCGCTGCGAGAGAAACACGGACTCGAAGACGGAGTGCGTGACGAAGACCCCGGTCCACCCCGCTTTCCGCCACAGTTCGAGCAGTTCGTCGTTCAGCCGGAAGCGTGTGATCTCGTCGAGCGCCGCGAACGGCTCGTCCATGAGGAGGATCTTCGGCCTGCCGACGAGGGCGCGGGCGATCGAGACGCGCATCTTCATGCCTCCCGAGAGCTCTCTCGGATAGGCCCCCGCGAAGTCCTGAAGCCCCACCCGCTCGAGCGCCTCCATGACCGGATCCCGGGCCTGCCGCCGGCCGACACCCTTCAGCCTGAGCGGCATCCAGACATTTCCGAAGGCGGTCGCCCACGGCATCAACGTCGGCTCCTGGAAGACGAAGCCGATCTCGCTTGCGCCCGCCTCCCGCGTGACCGTGCCGGAGCTCGGCTCGGCGAGCCCCGCGATGAGCCGCAGCGCGGTCGACTTGCCGCAGCCGGAAGGGCCGAGCAGGCTCAGGAATTCCCCCTCGGCCACGCGCAGGTTCAGCCCGTCGAGCGCCAGCGTGCCGGTGTCGAAGCGCTTCGACACCCCGGTGAGCGTGATCGCGGGGCGGCCGGTCGGAGGGGCAGGGGGATGCTCGATCACGGAGGCCTCTGTTCTCATGGGCGAGAGGCTATCATCGGCTTGCGATCCACGCCACGACGCGAGCCCCTCGTCCCGATGATGCCGTTGCCACGGTCGGGGGCGACGAATAGCGTGGGCCGCCGCTGACGAGGAGGATCCCGACGTGCGCATCCCGCCGAGCCGACACTGGGACGAACTGATGACGGAAGACCTCGCCGGCGCCGAGACGGCGGACTGGATCGCCGTTCTCCCGATCGCGGCGACGGAGCAGCATGGGCCGCACCTCCCTCTGGGCACCGATACGATGATCGGCGAGGGGCTTCTCGGCCGCGCGCTCGAGGCGATGCCGGGGGACCTGCCGGTTGTCGTCCTGCCGACGCTGCCCTACGGCAAGAGCGACGAGCACCGGGCGTTCCCCGGCACGATCAGCCTGTCCGCCGAGATCCTGTCGGCCATGATCGTGGAGATCGGCGCCGGCGTTCTTCGGGCGGGCATCCGAAAGCTCGTGATCCTGTCCTCCCACGGGGGCAACAGCGAAGCCATGTCGATCGCGGGGCGCACCCTGAGGCTCGACTTCGAGATGCTCGTCGTGGCGACGAACTGGATGCGTCTCGGCCAGCCGGCCGGGCTTTTCGCCCAGCACGAGCTCAGGCACGGCATCCATGCGGGAGATGTCGAGACCTCCCTCATGCTGCGCCTCGAGCCGGACCTCGTCCGTCGCGACCGCGTCGCGGATTTCCCGTCCGCGTCGGAAGCGATCGAGCGCCGCTACGGGATCTTCGCGGGGATAGGCGGCACCGGCATGTCCTGGGCGATGGAGGATCTCAATGCGGCCGGCGCCGTCGGATCCGCGGCGTCGGCCACCGCCGCGAAGGGAGAGGCATCCGCGGCTTACTCCGCCGGGCGTCTCGTCACGCTCCTGCGCGAAATCCATGACTTTCGCCCGGAGTTCTTCACGAACGGCCGCGACGGCTGATCTCCCGGAGCCCGCCCATCGACGGCTGCTCGAAGGGGAGAGAAAAGGGGCGAGCGAAACGTCGCCGGAGACGTGTTGCTGCCCTAGATCCGTCACCTGGCGGGCGTCGTGCCGCCACGTGACCGACAGATTCGGGGTTGTCTCGCAGCCGATTTGCGGCTGAGACTAGAGTTCTGAACGGGACGTGGTGCGGCTCCTGCGAACCACATCGCCCGCAATTTCAGGGTCGGTCACGCGCGTCGCGGGGTCGAACCTCCAGCTGCAGTGGACACCAGAGGGAGTAGTCATGAAACGCTTGGCAATGCTGACCGCAGCGGCGGCAATGACGATCGGCACCGGCGGCGCCTCGGCGCAGCAGCAGTTCATTTCCATCGGCACGGGCGGCGTCACGGGCGTCTACTACCCGGCCGGCGGCGCCATCTGCCGTCTCGTCAACCAGGGCCGGCGCGATCACGGCATCCGCTGCTCGGCCGAGTCGACGGGTGGATCGATCGAGAACGTCAACTTCATCGGTGCCGGCGATCTCGACTTCGGCATCGCCCAGTCCGACGTGCAGTACAACGCGGTGAACGGCGCCGCGCAGTTCGATGGGCAGCCGGTGGAGAGCCTCCGCGCCGTCTTCTCGCTCCATCCGGAGCCTTTCACGGTCGTCGCCCGGGCGGATGCCGGCATCGAGACCTTCGACGACCTGAACGGCAAGCGCGTCAACATCGGCAATCCGGGCTCGGGCCAGCGCACGCTGATGGACCTCCTGATGGAGCGCAAGGGGTGGACGCAGGCGGACTTCCAGGTCGCCTCCGAGCTGAAGCCGGCCGAGCAGGGGGCCGCGCTCTGCGACAACAATATCGACGCCTTCGTCTACTCGGTCGGCCATCCCTCCGCGGGCATCACGGAGCCGACCACGACCTGTGACGCCGTCGTCGTGCCGGTGACGGGCCCCGAGGTCGACGAACTTCTCGAGGAGAACGACTACTACTTCCACGCGACGATCCCCGGCGGCATGTATCGCGGCACCGACGAGGACGTCGAGACGTTCGGCGTCGGCGCGACGCTCGTCGCCTCGGCCGACGTGCCCGAGGAGGTCGTCTACACGGTCGTGAAGGCGGTCTTCGAGAATCTCGAGGCCTTCAAGGGCCTGCACCCGGCCTTCGGCGTGCTCAAGCAGGAGCAGATGGTGTCCGAGGGCTTGTCCGCGCCGCTCCATCCGGGCGCCCAGAAGTACTACGAGGAGCAGGGCTGGATGTGATCCCGCTCACCGGAGGGGGCGCCTGAGCCCCCTCCACCCGGGGCCGGCGGATCCGGCCTGTTTCGAGGGCTGGCGATGAGCAACACCGAGCGGGAAGGCAGGGCCGGAGGCGACGCGGACGAGTTCGCCACGTCGGATGTCGGAGCCCGGGCGCCGTCGTCGAGAACCGTGGCACTGGTGGTTGCCGGCACCGCGCTTCTCTGGTCCCTCTTCCAGCTCTGGGTCGCCTCGCCGCTGCCCTTCATGGTCTCGCGCTACGTGCGCGTCCTGAACGACACGGAGGTGAGGTCGATCCACCTCGCCTTTGCCCTCTTCCTTGCGTTCCTCGCCTTCCCGGCGTTCCGGTCGAGCCCGCGGCGGCATATCCCTCTCGTCGACTGGGTGCTCGCGATCACGGCGGCGTTCTGCGCGGGCTACATCTTCCTCTTCTATTCCGAGCTGTCGCGCCGGCCGGGCCTGCCGACGACCCTCGACCTCGTCGTGGCCGGCGCCGGCCTCGTTCTCCTGCTCGAGGGCGCGCGCCGCTCGCTCGGGCCCGCCATGCCGATCGTCGGCGTCGTCTTCCTCTCCTACGTGTTCTTCGGCAGCGCCGCGTGGGTGCCCGACGTCCTGCAGTGGGGCGGCGCCTCGTTCCGCCGGGCGATGTCTCACATGTGGCTCACGACGGAGGGCGTGTTCGGTGTCGCGCTCGGCGTTTCCGCGAGCTTCGTCTTCCTGTTCGTCCTGTTCGGCGCGCTGCTCGAGCGGGCGGGCGCCGGCAACTACTTCATCCAGGTCGCCTTCTCGCTGCTCGGGCACTTCCGCGGCGGGCCGGCCAAGGCGGCCGTCCTCTCCTCCGGCCTGACCGGGCTCATCTCAGGGTCCTCGATCGCGAATGTCGTGACCACGGGAACCTTCACGATCCCGCTGATGAAGCGCGTCGGCTATCCCGGCGAGAAGGCCGGCGCGGTCGAGGTCGCAGCCTCGGTCAACGGCCAGATCATGCCGCCGGTCATGGGCGCGGCCGCGTTCCTGATGGTCGAGTATGTCGGCATCCCCTACGTCGAGGTGCTGCGCCACGCCCTCCTGCCGGCCCTCATCACCTATATCGCGCTCATCTACATCGTGCATCTCGAGGCGCTGAAGGCAGGAATGACCGGCATCGAGCGGCCGCCGAGCGAGCACTCGAAGCGGATGCGATTCCTGCGCGGCGCAATCGTCTTCCTGTCGATCCTGATCGTCGCCGCCGTCACCTACTACCTCGTGCTCGGCATCCAGTCGGTCTTCGGCCCGCAGTCGCGCGAGGTCCTGATCGCGCTGATCCTCGTCGCCTATCTCGTGTTGTTGTGGGACGCCTCGAAGCGGCCCGACCTCGAGATGGACGATCCCGAATCCGTCGTGACGCTGCGCGCGCCCGGCATGGTGGCGCGCACCGGGCTCTATTTCCTCCTGCCGATCATCGTGCTCGTGTGGTGCCTGATCATCGAGCACTACTCGCCGGCGACCTCGGCCTTCTACGCGACGGTGCTCATGATCTTCATCGTCGTGACGCAGCGCCCCATCCTCGCGCTGTTCCGGCGCCAGCGGGCCGTGACGGCGGAGATGTGGCGGGGCTTCGACGACCTTGTGCAGGGCCTGATCACCGGCGCCCGCAACATGATCGGCATCGGCGTGGCGACGGCGGCGGCCGGCATCGTGGTCGGCACCGTCACCCTCACCGGCGTCGGCCAGGTCATGGCGCAGTTCGTCGAGTTCCTGTCGGGCGGCCACGTCCTGATCATGCTGATCCTCGTCGCGATCATCAGCCTGATCCTCGGCATGGGGCTGCCGACGACGGCGAACTACATCGTCGTCTCTTCGCTCATGGCTCCCGTCGTGGTCGAGGTGGGTGCCCAGTCCGGGCTGATCGTCCCCCTGATCGCGGTCCACCTCTTCGTCTTCTATTTCGGCATCATGGCGGACGTGACGCCGCCGGTCGGCCTCGCCTCCTTCGCGGCGGCGGCGATATCGCGCGCCGACCCGATACGCACCGGCGTGCAGGCCTTCATCTACGAGTCGCGGACCGCGATCCTGCCGTTCATGTTCATCTTCAACACGAAGCTCCTGCTCATCGGCATCGAGGGGCCGCTCGACCTGTTCCTGACCTGCGCGACCGCTCTCACCGCCTCGCTGCTGATCGCGGCGGCGGCGCAGCGCTGGTTCATCACGAAGTGCCGGGTCTGGGAGTCCCTCGCGCTCCTGCTGATCGCCTTCACCTTCTTCCGCCCGGGCTTCTGGATCGACCAGATCTGGCCGCCGCTGGTGAATCTCGAGCCGGCCCGGGTGATCGAGGATGCGGGCGAGGAGCCGGCGGACGCGCGGCTGCGCGTGATCATCACCGGCCCCGACTTCATGACCGGCCGGCAGCGCGAGCTCACCGTGATGGTGCCACTCGGCGAGGAGGGCGAGGGCGAGGAGCGCCTGGCCCGGCCCGGTCTCGCGCCGGTGGTGGAGGGCGACCAGGTGATCCTGGAGGAGCCGATGCCCGGCACCACCATGTTCCAGCGCCTCCAGGACTTCGACTTCTACGCCGACGAGCCCGTGCGCATCGCCGCGCTGCAGGTCGAGAACGATCAGCCGCCGCGGGAACTTCCCTGGATCCCCGCACTGCTCCTGTTGGCTCTCATCGTCGTCCTGCAGCGGCGGCGGCTGGCGCAGGAGAAGAGGGCGGGCGGGCCGACGACGGAGGCCGCCACGGCCTGATGGCGACCGGGGCCGCTAGCCACCGGTAGCGGCGGCGGCCTTCGCCTTCTTGAACGGCGCCATGCCCTCGCGTGCCAGTTCGTCCGCCCGCTCGTTGCCGGCGTCGCCCGCGTGGCCGCGCACCCAGTGCCACTCGATGTCGTGTGTCTTGATCGCCTGATCGAGCTCCTGCCAGAGGTCGGAGTTCTTCACGGGCTTCTTGTCCGCGGTGCGCCAGCTGTTCTTCTTCCAGTTGTGGATCCAGCCGGTGATGCCGCCCCGCAGATACTGCGAATCGACGTGCATCGCGACCGCCGAAGGACGCTTCAGGGCCTGCAGCGCGCGGATCGCCGCCATCAGCTCCATGCGGTTGTTCGTGGTGTGGGCCTCGCCGCCCTTCAGTTCCTTCTCGTGCTCGCCCGAGCGCAGCACGGCCCCCCAGCCTCCGGGGCCGGGGTTCCCCGAACAGGCGCCGTCGGTCCAGATCTCGATGCGCGTCTTGCCGCTCATAGGCCGAGCCCGTACTCGCGCGCGTTGGTGACGCTGCGGTGGAAGCGGATTCGCTTGGCGTATTCCATCGGGTCCTTCGGACGCACGAAGGCGCCTGGCGGATGGTTGACGAGGTCGTAGAGCCGCGTCACGAAGAAGCGCATCGCCGCGCCGCGCGCGAGGATCGGCAAAGCGGCGATCTCCGCCTCGCCGAGCGGGCGGCGACGGGCATAAGCGTTCATCAGCGCACGGCCCTTCGTCAGGTTGAACGACATGTCCGGCTCGAAGCACCAGGCGTTGAGGCAGATCGCCAGGTCGTAGGCCAGCATGTCGCGGCAGGCGAAGTAGAAGTCGATCAGGCCCGAGATCGTGTTCCCGAGAAAGAACACGTTGTCGGGAAAGAGGTCTGCGTGGATGATCCCGCCCGGCAGGTCCTGGGGCCAATGCGTCTCGAGGAAGGAAATCTCCGTCTCCATCTCCGCCGAGAGGCCCGGCGCGACGGAATCGGCGCGGTCGGCCACGGCGGCGAAGATCGGACGCCAGCCGTCGACCGAGAGCGCGTTTGCCCGCCGCCCATCGTAGTCCGCGGCCGCTTCGTGGAGCGAGGCCAGCGCCCCTCCCAGTGCCTGGCAGTGCTCGACCGTCGGGCGTCGCACCCACACTCCTTCGAGAAAGGTCATCAAAGCCGCGGGGCGCCGGCACAGCGTCTTCAGCACGTTCCCGCCGCGGTCGCGAAGCGGCTGCGGACAGGTGACGCCCCGCGCGGCGAGATGCTCGAGGAGGCCGATGAAGAAGGGCAGGTCGGCAGGATCGACGCGCCGCTCGTAGAGCGTCAGCACGAACACCCCTTCCGTCGTCTTCAGGAGGAAGTTCGAGTTCTCGACCCCCTCTGCGATCCCCTTGAAAGAGACGGCGGTGCCGATGTCGTAGTCGGCGACGAAGCGGTTCAGCTCCTCGTCGGGAACCTCCGTGTAGACCGCCATCGTCCTATGCGGCCGCTTCGCGCAGGGCGCGCGGAAGGTTGAAGACGACGTCTTCGTCCGCGGTAGACACCATCTCGAGGTCGATCTCGTAGTGCTCCGCGAAGGCCGCGATCACCTCCTCGACGAGCTGCTCGGGAGCGGAGGCGCCGGCGGTGATGCCGAGCGTCGTCAGGCCCGCGAAGAGGTCGGCAGGTATCTCCGTCGCCCGCTGCACGAGCTCGGCCCGGGGGCAGCCGCTGCGTTCCGCCACCTCGACCAGGCGCTTCGAATTCGAGGAGTTCGGCGCCCCGACGACGATCATGGCGCCGGCGCGGGGCGCGACCGCCTTGACGGCCTCCTGCCGGTTCGTCGTCGCGTAACAGATGTCTTCCTTGTGCGGCCCGTGAATGCCGGGAAAACGCCGCTGCAGGACCTCGATGATCGCCCGCGTGTCGTCGACGGAGAGCGTCGTCTGGGTGATGTAGGCGAGGTCGCGGTCCTCCGGCGCGAGGCGCTCGGCATCCTCGACGGTTTCCACGAGCGTCACCGCGCCGTCTGGAAGCTGGCCCATCGTGCCTGCGACCTCGGGGTGGCCGGCGTGGCCGATCAGGATGACGTGCCGGCCCTTCCGGTGGTGGATCTCGGCCTCGCGGTGGACCTTCGTGACGAGCGGGCAGGTGGCGTCGAGCTGGAACAGGTTGCGGGCCTTCGCGGCCGCGGGCACGGCCTTCGCGACGCCGTGCGCGGAGAAGATCACCGGCGCGTCGGTGTCCGGAATCTCGTCGAGCTCTTCCACGAAGATCGCGCCCTTGGCCTTCAGGCTGTCGACCACGAAGCGGTTGTGCACGATCTCGTGGCGCACGTACACAGGCTGGCCGAAGCGCTTCAGGGCGAGCTCGACGATCTGGATGGCGCGATCGACGCCGGCGCAGAAGCCGCGCGGGCTGCAGAGCAGGATCTTGAGCGGGGGCTTGGCCAAGGAGACACCGTTGGAATATGCGCGGACAGAAGGTTCGTGCGAGGATCGCCGAACGTCGCGGCAATACTGTGGTCCGCGCCGGCGCTGTCAAGCCGAGGCGCGTGCATGGCAGGAAAGGCTTTGCTATAAGGCCGGGCCTGTCCGTTGAGATCTGGTGAAAGGCTGGAGCCCCAAGAACGATGTTGCGTCCCCGCGTCGACCGCCCTTCCGCCCTCGCTCCGGCGCTCGTGATCCTGAGTGCCCTCGCGCTCGCCGGTTGCGACACGCAGGCCGGTCGCGACTTCAACCAGTCGACGCGTGGCCTCGGCGCCTTCGTCTTCGGCACGCCCGGCGAGGACGATCCCGTCCCGATCGACCCGAACGCGCCGGCGCTTCGGCCGGCCATCGCCTGCCCCCCGATGGCGGTGCGCGACGGCACGGAGACCCATCGCGTCTACGCCCGTGGGCATGACGGCGATCCGGCCTACCTGATCTACCAGGGCTCGATCAGCCGGACCGCGCGCGAGTGCACCTTCGAGGGCACCGGCGCGGTGGCGATCAAGTACGGCGTCGCCGGACGAGTCATCCTCGGCCCCGCCGGGCAGCCCGGCACCTTCCAGATGCCCGTGCGCACCGCCTTCGTGCGGCCGGGCGGACAGGCCGTCTGGAGCAAGGGATCGACCGTTTCGGTGACGGTGCCGCAGGGCGAGAACTCAGCGGACTATTCGTATGTGGAGCAGGCCGGCGCCTACCAGATCCCGGCCGAGGACATCATCAACCACTACGTGATCTACACCGGGTTCGACGACCGCTCCGGCCGCTAGGGGGTCTCGCGACGAATCCCCGGCGCCGGCCTCACCCTCCCGTTCGACTGTGGTTGACAAGGCCGGGCCGGCACTCGAAACTCGACCGGCGTTCAGTCGAATCCTGCGGGAGAGACCGGCCCTCGCGGCCGGCGCCGAAGGAGCAACCGGCCCCGGAAACTCTCAGGCACCAGGGACCGCAGGGGGATGAGACTCTGGAAAGCAGCCGGCGGCATCGCGTCGCCGGCTCACCGACGGGGGTAAGCTCGCGGGATCTGCCGCGGCGAAATCTCTCAGGTCCTGCGACAGAGGGGGCATCGTGTGGTTCGCCTTTCGACAGGCGGCCCGATGTGTCCGACATCGCGGGGTTCCCATGGCCGGTCAGCCGCCCGAAACGTCCAGCACTCCCGAAGACCTCAAGCGAACGCCTCTTCACGGTCGCCACGCCGCCGCCGGCGCGAAGCTCGTGCCCTTCGCCGGCTACGAGATGCCGGTGCAGTATCGCGGCATCGTCGCCGAGCACCAGTGGACCCGCGAGAAGGCGGGTCTCTTCGACGTCTCGCATATGGGCCAGGCACTGCTCCTGGGGCCCGATCATGAGGCGGCGGCGAAAGCACTCGAGACCCTGGTCCCCGGCGATATCGCCAGCCTGAAGCCCGGCCGCATGCGCTACACGCTTCTCCTCAACGAGGAGGGCGGCGTCATCGACGACCTGATGGTGATGCGGCCCGCCGACCGGGACCGCGACGGCACGCTCCTGCTCGTGGTGAATGCCGCGCGGAAGGACGTGGACTTCGCCCATCTCTCCAGCAGGCTGCCGGCCGGCGTTCGCCTCACGCCCGCGCCGTCGCTCGCGCTGCTCGCCGTGCAGGGGCCGGCCTCCGCCGGCGTCTTGAGGGCGCTCCACCCCGACATCGCCTCGCTCGCCTTCATGGAGGCACGAGAGCTCGCTCTCGACGGGGTGGGGCAGGCGATCGTCACGCGCTCCGGCTATACCGGCGAGGACGGATTCGAGATCTCCGTGCCGGACGACAAGGTCGGCGAGCTCTGGGACCTGCTCGCCGCCGACGAGCGGGTGATGCCGGTGGGCCTCGGCGCCCGCGACTCGCTGCGGCTCGAGGCGGGCCTCTGCCTCTACGGCCACGAACTCGACGAAACGACGAGCCCGATCGAGGCCGACCTCGACTGGACGATCCCGAAGCGCCGGCGCGAGGCCGGCGACTTCCCAGGAGCGCCGCGCATCCTGCGCGAGATCGCCGAAGGCCCCTCGCGCCGCCGTGTCGGCCTGAAGCCCGAAGGTCGCTCGATCGCCCGCGAAGGCGCCGAGATCCGGCGCGGCGAGGAGGTCGTCGGCATCGTCACGAGCGGCGGCTTCGGCCCGTCCGCGGGCGGGGCGGTCGCCATGGGCTATGTGAGCCGCGACGCGCTCGGAGCGGACACGCTCGATCTCGTCGTCCGCGGCAAGGCCGCTCCGGCGCGCATCGTGCCGCTGCCCTTCGTCCCCCACCGTTACGCGCGTTGATCGTAGAGCCGGAAGGCCGAGGAGAGAGACAGACATGACGACCCGCTATTCCAAGGACCACGAATGGGTGCGCGTCGAGGGCGAGGTGGCGACCGTCGGCATCACCACCTATGCGCAGGAGCAGCTCGGCGACGTCGTCTTCGTCGAGCTGCCGGAGGTCGGCAAGACCGTCGCCAAGGGCGACGAGGTGGCCGTCGTCGAATCGGTGAAGGCCGCGAGCGAGGTCTATGCGCCCGTCTCCGGCGAGATCGTCGAGACGAACGGCGCGCTCGAGGGAGAGCCCGCGAAGGTGAACGCCGACGCGGCGGGCGAGGGATGGTTCTTCAAGCTCAGGTTGTCGGACGCGAGCGAGCTCGAGGCGCTGATGGACGAGGCCGCCTACAAGGCGCACGTCGAGGCGGAGGCCTGACGCGAGATGTCCGCGCACGATGCGATCGTCGTCTGGCGCCGCGAGGGAGATTTCCTCGCCGGCCGCTACTCCCGCGCGCATGAGTGGCATTTCGACGGGGGGCTCACCGTGCCGGGCTCGGCCTCGCCCTCCGTCGTCCGTCCGCCGCTGTCGCGCGAGGACGCGGTCGATCCCGAGGAGGCCTTCGTCGCCGCCCTCGCGTCCTGCCACATGCTCTGGTTCCTCGATCTCGCGCGGCACGCGGGCTTCGCCGTCGAGGCCTACCGGGACGAGGCGAGCGGCACGATGGGCCGTCTCGCCTCCGGCCGCTACTGGCTCGAGCGGGTGACGCTCAGGCCGCGGGTCGTCTTTGCCGGCGAGGCTCCGGATGCGGAGACCTTCAACAAGCTCCACGAGGACGCGCACGAGCGCTGCTTCATCGCCAACTCGGTGAAGACCGAGCTAGCTCTCGAGCCCCTCGTCGTCAGTCACATCACCGAAAGCGCGGAGGCCTGATCTTGCGCTACCTGCCCCTTAGCGCGGACGACCGCGCCGCCATGCTCCACCGGATCGGTGTCGGCTCGATCGACGATTTGTTCGCCGACGTCCCGCGCGCGGCGTGGCTCGACGGCCCGGTCGACCTGCCGGCCGCGAAGAGCGAGATCGAGGTCGAGCGCCGGTTTCGGCGCTTCGCCCGCCGCAACCTCGCCGCGGGCGACGCGGCCTTCTTCTGCGGCGCCGGCGCCTATCGCCACCACGTGCCGGCGACCGTCGACCACCTGATCCAGCGCTCGGAGTTCCTGACCTCCTATACGCCGTATCAGCCCGAGATCAGCCAGGGCACGCTGCAGGTGCTCTTCGAGTTCCAGACGCAGGTCTGCGAGCTCACCGGCATGGAGGTCGCGAACGCCTCGATGTATGACGGCTCGACGGCGACGGCCGAGGCCGTGTTGATGGCGCACCGCCTCACGAAGCGCAGCAGGGCCGTCGTCGCCGGCAACCTCCACCCGCACTACGCCGCGGTCGTCGAGACGACGTCGCGCCTCTCCTCTCACGACACCGTGTTCCTGACGCCGACACCGGAGGGTGGCGAGGATCTCCTCTCGGCGATCGACGGCACGTGCTCCTGCGTCGTCGTGCAGACGCCCGACGTGTTCGGCCATCCCGTCGACCTGAAGCCGATCGCGGAGAGGGCGCACGAGGCCGGCGCGCTCCTCGTCGCCGTCGTCACGGAGGCCGTCTCGCTCGGGCTGATGGTGCCGCCAGGCGCGCAAGGGGCCGACATCGTCGTCGCGGAGGGCCAGTCGCTCGGCAACGGCCTCAATTTCGGCGGCCCGTATGTCGGCCTCTTCGCGACGCGCCAGAAGTTCCTGCGCCAGATGCCGGGCCGTGTCTGCGGCGAGACGGTCGACGTGGAGGGCAAGCGCGGCTACGTGCTGACGCTGTCGACCCGCGAGCAGCACATCCGCCGCGAGAAGGCGACCTCGAACATCTGCACGAATTCGGGCCTCTGCGCGCTCGCCTTCACGGTCCACCTGACACTGCTCGGCGGCGTCGGTCTCGAACGCCTGGCGCGGCTCAACCATGCCAGGGCGACCAGGCTCGCCGACGCGCTGGCCGAGGTGCCGGGCGTGGAGGTGCTCAACAAGGCGTTCTTCAACGAGTTCACCGTCCGCCTCCCGAAGCCCGCCGCCGAGATCGCCGAGGCGCTGGCGGGGAAGGGCGTGCTCGGCGGCGTGCCGATGAGCCGCCTGCGTCCCGGCGAGGGGCTCGACGACCTCCTCGTCGTCGCGGCCACGGAAACGAACACCGACGAGGACATCGACGTCTTCGCCTCGTGCCTGAAGGAGGTGCTCGCATGACCATGAACCGCCAGGGTCGCCAGACCGCGGGCGAGGCCGGCACCGAGCCGGCCGACCGCCTCGACACCTTCACCGGCAACCGCGGCCTGCGGATCGAGGAGCCGCTGATCTTCGAATATGGCAGGGAGCGCGAGACTGGCGTCGACCTGCCGGCGGGCTCGGAGGAGGAGAGCCTCAGGCTCGGCGGGCTCGAGCGGCGAAAGCCCCTCGACCTGCCGGGCCTGTCGGAGCCGGAGACGATGCGGCACTATGTGCGGCTGTCGCGCTCGAACTACGCGATCGATTCCGGGATCTACCCGCTCGGCTCCTGCACCATGAAGCACAACCCCCGCCTCAACGAGGCGGTGGCGCGGCTGCCGGGCCTCTCCGACATCCATCCGCTGCAGCCGGTCTCGACGGTGCAGGGGGCGCTGGAGCTCATCGACACGCTCGCCCATTGGCTCAAGGTCGCGACTGGCCTTCCGGCGGTCGCCATGTCGCCGAAGGCCGGCGCGCATGGCGAGCTCTGCGGCATGATGGCGATCAAGGCCGCGCATCAGGCGAAGGGCGATGCACGCTCGATCGTACTCGTGCCGGAATCCGCCCACGGCACGAATCCCGCAACCGCGGCGCTCCTCGGCTACAAGGTGGAGACGGTGCCCGCACGGGAGGACGGCACCGTCGACCCCGAAGCTGTCCGGTCGAAGATGAGCCCCCAGGTCGCGGCGCTGATGCTGACGAACCCGAACACCTGCGGCCTCTTCGAGCCCGACGTGATCGAGATCGCGAAGGCCGTGCACGAAGCCGGCGCCTATTTCTACTGCGACGGCGCGAACTTCAACGCCATCCAGGGGCGTGTCCGCCCGGGCGACCTCGGCGTCGACGCGATGCACATCAACCTGCACAAGACCTTCTCGACGCCCCATGGCGGCGGCGGGCCCGGCGCCGGACCGGTCGTCCTGTCCGAAGCGCTCGCGCCCTTCGCGCCGCTGCCCTGGGTCGTCTCGAACGGCGAGCAGGGTTTCGACCTTGTCGAGCATGCCGCGGAGGGCGACGAGACGCGGCCCTTCGGGCGGATGACGGCCTTCCACGGCCAGATGGGCATGTTCGTCCGGGCGCTCGCCTGGATGATGAGCCACGGCTCGGACGGCATGCGGCAGGCGGCCGAGGATGCGGTGCTGTCCGCGAACTACGTCCGCGCGTGCCTCTCGGACCTGATGAGCGTGCCGTTCCCAGACCATCCCTCGATGCACGAGGTGCTGTTCGACGATGGGTTCCTCTACGAGAGCGACATCTCGACGCTCGACATCGCGAAGGCGCTGATCGACGAGGGCTTCCACCCGATGACGATCTATTTCCCGCTCGTCGTCCACGGCGCGATGCTGATCGAGCCGACGGAGTCGGAGTCGAAGGCGAGCCTCGACCTGTTCGTCGCGACGCTGCGGGATCTCGTGATCGCGGCCAAGCGGGGCGACCGGGCACGCTTCGCCGACGCGCCGCGCTACGCCCCCCGCCGCCGCCTCGACGAGACGACTGCGGCCCGCAAGCCGATCCTGTGCTGGCTCCCACGCCGCCCCCAGGCGGACGCCGCCGAGTAGGCCCCGCGCGAGCGGCGGAAGCCCCACCTCGGGCGAGCTTCTGCCGGCCGCGAGCGAGTTCGGACGGGCTGTGGCCGCCCGCAAAAGAAAAGCCCCGGACGTGCCGGGGCTTTCGAGTACGCTGTGGGCCGAGGCGGAAGCGGCCTATTGAAGCCGGGCCTTCACCTGCGTGATCGACTGGTCGATCAGACCATCGGCGGTCTGTCCCGACACCTTGTCCTGCAGGATGCGGCTCGCGGCCGCGACGGCGGCGTCCGCCGCTGCGGCGCGGACGTCGGCGATCGCCTGCTCCTCGGCCTGGGCGATCTTCATCTCGGCCATGCGCTCGCGGCGCGCGACCATCTCTTCCATCTGCTGGCGGGCTTCCGTCTTCATCCGGTCGGCTTCCGCCTTGGCGTTGGAGACGATCTCCGCCGCCTCCTTCTCCGCGTCGCGGCGCTTGCGCTGGTATTCCGCGAGCAGGCTCTGCGCCTCCTCGCGGAGGCGGCGCGCCTCGTCGAGCTCGTTGCGGATCCGGTCCGCGCGCTTGTCCAGCGCACCGGTGATCTGCGCCGGTGCCTTCAGATAGACGATGAGCGCCACGAAGAGGATGAAGGAGACGAGTACCCAGAATTCGGGTGTCGCGAGCATGATCGGCTTCCCTTAGCTGCGGACGGCCTTCACGGCCGCGGCCGCTTCGGCCTCGGTGGGGCGGTTGCCGATGAGGAGATCGACGATCTCGCTCGTGGCGTCGATCGCGGCGCTGTCGACTTCGGCGAGGGCGCGCGCCTTCACCTCGGCCACGTGCTTCTCGGCCGCGGCGGTGCGCTCGGCCATCCGCTCCTCGACCTCGCCACGCTCTTCCGCAAGCTGCTGGTTGATGCGGTCGCGCGTGTCGCCCGCGATCTGGTTGGCCTTCGCACGGGCCTGGGCGAGCTCGGCCTCGTAGGTCGCGATGACCTCGTCGGTCTCCTCCTTCAGTCGTGCCGCGGTGTCGAGATCGCTCGCTATGCGGTCGCGGCGGTTCTCGATGGCCGTCGCGATGCGCGGAAGCGCCGCGCGCGACATGATGAGGTAGAGGACGACGAAGCAGAGCGCGAGCCAGAACAGCTGCGACGCGTAGGTCTCCGTCGCCAGCTGGGGCATGCCGGAATCTTGATGGTCTTCGGCGACCCCGACCTCCTCGTGGAGCTCCTCGGTGAGCTCGAGGTCGAGCTCTTGGGCCACGCTCGGGCTCGTCAGTCCTTCGTCCGCCTGAGCGACGACGAAACGCGCCATTTCGATGCTCTTCATGTTGTCGCCCGCTTCCTCAAGAAAGCGGGCGCGCTCTTATGTCCTTCGGGTGCCGGGCGCCGTCTTAGACGACGAAGAGCAGCATCAGGGCCACCACGAGGCCGAAGAGGCCCGTCGCCTCGGCGAGAGCGAAGCCGAGCAGCAGGTTCGGGAACTGGGCCGGCGCGGCCGACGGGTTGCGCAGGGCGGCCGAGAGGTAGTTGCCGAAGATCTGGCCGATGCCGAGGCCGGCGCCGGCGAGAGCCACGCAGGCGAGGCCCGCACCGATGAACTTAGCTGCGTCTGCTTCCATGGTCAGTCTCCTTCGAAGGGAAGTTGCTTGGTGTTTGCGCGGAAGTCGGGTGAAGCGCCGGCGCTGCCTCAGTGCAGGTGCAGCGCGTCGTTGAGATAGATGCAGGCGAGGATCGCGAAGACGTAGGCCTGCAGGAACGCGACGAGGAACTCGAGGCCCGTGAAGGCGACCATCGCCAGGAGCGGCAGCCAGCCGCCGAGGACGCCCATCATCACGACGAAGCCCGCGAAGACCTTCAGCATCGTGTGGCCGGCGAGCATATTGGCGAAAAGTCGCACCGACAGGCTGATCGGCCGCGTCAGGTAGGAGATGAGCTCGATCACCACGAGCAGCGGCAGAAGCACCGCCGGCGCGCCGTGCGGCACGATCAGGCGGAAATAGCCGAGGCCGTGCTTCATGAAGCCGATCGCCGTCACGCCGATGAAGACGGCGAGGGCGAGGGCGAAGGTGATGATGATGTGGCTCGTGATCGTGAACGCGTAGGGGATCATCCCCAGCATGTTCGCGAACAGGATGAACATGAAGAGCGAGAAGATGAAGGGGAAGTACTTCATCCCTTCCGTGCCGGCGTTCTCGCGCACCATGTTCGCGACGAACTCGTAGGAGAGCTCCGCCAGCGACTGCATGCGGCCCGGCACCAGCGACCGGGAGCCGACGGAAGCGAGCGTGAACAGGCTGATCAGGACGACCGCCAGCACCATGAAGAGCGAGGAGTTCGTGAAGGAGACGTCGAGCCCGCCGATATGGAGCGGCACGATGGGCTGGACGACGAACTGGTGCATCGGGTCGAGGACGACCCCGGTCTCGGCAGATGGCGTTGCCACGCTTAAGAGCTCCTCAAACCTCGTCCCGCGACGACGGGCTGTCGCCGGCGGTGCGTTCTGTCCTCTGTCGCTCCGACACGGCCGCGTTCATGCGGCGCGCGGAGCGAAAAACGTTTGTCATCCCGCCCGCTATTCCCAATCCGAGGAACAGAAGGAAGAAGATCGGCTTCGTGCCCAGCCACCAGTCCAGGCCCCACCCGATCGCGCCGCCGACGCCGACGCCCGCGACAAGCTCGACGGCGAGACGCATCGCGATCCCAAAAGCGCCGTCGGTGCGCTCTGAGGCGGCGGGCGGCGCGTTGCGCTCTCGCGCCCCTGCCAGACCCGCGCCGAGCGCGCGACGGCGCGTCTCGAGATCGACGGCTTCGGATGGAGATGGACCTTGATCCGGACCGTTGCGGCCTGCGTCGGACATCGTCTCACTTCCGTCGTGGGACGGTTCGCTCACATGCTCTTGCGGTCCGGAGCGAGCCGCCCCGAAAACCGCGCGAACCATAGTTGCGGCTCCCGAGAGTGTCAAGAACGCTCGACCTCGGTGTAAGTGGCGGAAACTTATCACGTTTTGAGAATTTGGTGTGCCACCCGCCGAGGGGCGCCATCACGGCGCCGCACGCGCGCGGAAGGCGTTGGCAGGGGCGGCCGCCACCCCCACAGCACGGCCACCACACCTCTTGCCACGAGCTCCCGACTCGCCGAAACGTCTTCCCATGAGCAAGCTCCCCCATTTGCGCCACGAGCGCCGCCACCTGAAGGACGGTTCGCGGTTCGTCGCGGGCGTGGACGAGGCGGGCAGGGGGCCGCTGGCCGGCCCCGTGGTCGCCGCCGCCGTGATCCTCGACCTCGATCGCGTGCCGAAGGGGCTTGCCGATTCCAAGCTCCTGCCGTTGGCGGAGCGCGAGCGGCTCTTCGCCGAGATCATGGCGAAGGCGTGCGTGTCGGTCGCCGCGGCCTCGGCCGCAGAGATCGACCGGCTGAACATCCGTGGCGCGACGCTGAAGGCGATGGGGCGGGCGATCGCGGGGCTGTGCCAGAAGCCGTGCAGCGTTCTCGTCGACGGCAAGGACCTGCCCCGCATCGTGTGCCGGGGCGAGGCGGTCATCGACGGCGATGCCCTGTCGAAGTCGATCGCCGCCGCCTCGATCGTCGCGAAGGTCGCGCGCGACAGGATGATGGCGCGCATGGCACGGGTGCATCCGGGCTACGGCTTCGAGACGAACAAGGGCTACTCGACGCGGGAGCACCTCGCGGCGCTCGACCGCCTGGGGCCGACGCCGATGCACCGCCGCTCCTTCCGGCCTATCTCGCAGCTGACTCTCGAGCTCGAGGTCGCCTGACGCGGCTCGCGGGCTTAACCCCCTGTTTACCCTAACGATTAAGCCGGCCTTTACGCTGAATCCCGACAATCCTGTGCATCGGTTGCGTACAGGTAGAATTGAGTGATGCCAGTCAGCGTAGCGAGCCGGTCCCCGCGGGCCGGCTCGACCCCCTCCCTTCCGCTCGACGAGATCCTCGTGGGGGACTGCATTCCCCTGCTGCAGTCTTTGCCTGCGGGCTCGGTCGACGCGGTCTTCGCCGACCCGCCCTACAACCTCCAGCTCGCGGGCAACCTCCATCGCCCGGACCAGAGCCTCGTCGACGCCGTCGACGACGATTGGGACAGGTTCGAGAGCTTCGGGGCCTACGACGCCTTCACCCGGGCGTGGCTTCTCGCCTGCCGGCGCGTCCTGAAGAAGGACGGCACGCTCTGGGTCATCGGCTCCTACCACAACATCTTCCGCGTCGGCGCGATCCTGCAGGACCTCGGCTTCTGGATCCTCAACGACATCGTCTGGCGCAAGACGAACCCGATGCCGAACTTCCGCGGCCGGCGCTTCACGAACGCCCACGAGACGATGATCTGGGCCTCGCGCGACCCCGACGCCCGCTACACCTTCAACTACGACGCCATGAAGGCGATGAACGACGGCGTGCAGATGCGCTCGGACTGGACGCTGCCGATCTGCACGGGGGGCGAGCGCCTGAAGGACGAGGGCGGCCAGAAGCTCCACCCGACGCAGAAGCCGGAGGCGCTGATCGCCCGCGTGCTCCTGTCGTCGACGAAGTCCGGCGACGTCGTGCTCGACCCCTTCTTCGGATCCGGCACGACCGGAGCCGTCGCGCGCAAGCTCGGCCGGCATTTCATCGGGGTCGAGCGGGATCGCGGCTACGTGGCCGCCGCGCAGGCGCGGATCGATGCGGCGCAGCCCGCCGCGCCGGAAGCACTGGTGACGACCGCCGGCAAGCGCGCCGAGCCGCGCGTCGCCTTCTCCGCGCTGATCGAGCGCGGCCTGATCGAGCCCGGCGCCCGGCTCACCTGCTCGAAGCGCCGCCACGCGGCGACGGTCCGGGTCGACGGCACGCTCCATTCCTCGGCCGGCACCGGCTCGATCCACAAGGTCGGCGCGACCGTCCAGGGCGCGGAGGCGTGCAACGGCTGGACCTTCTGGCACGTCGAGCGCGAGGGGCGGCTCGAGCCTATCGACGCGCTCAGGCAGATCGTCAGGAGCGAGATGGCCGCGGTCGCCTGACGGACCTCACTTCGGCCGCTTCCTCAGCCGCTTCGCCGCCGCGGGCCCGTGCAGGGCGGCGAGCGCATGGGCGGCGGGCTTCATGAGCGCGGTCGGCAGGCCCGCTTCCTTCAGTTCGTCGAGTGTCGCCCAGCGGGCGCCCGCCGGGGCCTCGGCCGCGACCCCCGTGGCCGCGAAGACCGTCATCTGAAGCGTGAAATGGGTGAAGCCGTGCTCGACCGTGCCGGCGAGCCTCGCCCAGTCGGCCGGAAACGGCGCGTGGACGAGCGCCTCGGCCGGATCGGTGTCGCTGGTCAACTCGCTCGACCACGGCCCCTCCGTGCCGCCGAGCAGGCCCTTCGGCGGGCGGCGCGCGAGGAGCACCGACCCGTCCGGCGCCTCCGCCCAGAACACCGCCGCCCGCTTCACCGGCCGCTCGGCTTTCGGCGCCTTGCGAGGCAGCGTCTCGACAACGCCCGCGGCCCGCCCCTGGCAGGGCTCCATCCACGGGCAGAGCGCGCAGGCGGGCTTCCTCGGCGTGCAGATCGTCGCGCCGAGATCCATCAGGGCTTGCGCGAAATCGCCCGGCCGGTCCTCCGGCACGAGAGCTTCGGTCCGGGCGCGGATCTCGGGCTTGCCCTGCGGCATCGGCGTCTCGACCCGGAAGACGCGCGACATCACGCGCTCGACATTGCCGTCGACGGCCGCAGCCCGGCGGTCGAAGGCGATCGCGGCGATCGCTCCGGCCGTGTAGGGGCCGATGCCCGGCAGTGCCCGAAGGCCCTGCTCGGTATCGGGGAAGCGTCCGTCAAACTCTTCCGCGACGACCTTTGCGCAGGCATGGAGGTTCCGTGCCCGGGCATAGTAGCCCAGGCCCGCCCAGGCGCTCATCACCTCCTCCGTCGGGGCGGCGGCGAGATCCTCGACGGAAGGCCAGCGCCGGATGAAGTCGACGAAGTACCCCGCGACGGCGGCGACCGTCGTCTGCTGCAGCATGATCTCGCTCAGCCACACGCGGTAGGGGGCGGGCCGTTCCCCCGCCGGGGCGCGCCAGGGAAGGCTGCGGCGGTGGCGATCGTACCAGGCGAGGAGATCGGCGGCGGAAGGGGCGGTCACGAAGTTGCCGTTTCGTTGGTCGAGGGTCATGGTTGGATGATTCGGAGGGGAGCGGGCGCCGGTTCACGTCGCCCGGCGCACGGCGGAGAGCCCATGCATAAAGATGCACCTGCCTCGCGCAAGCGCCAGCCGAACGGGCCCGCGCGTCTCGACCGGCTCGCCGACCCTCTGCTGAAGCCGATCGTGGCGAAGGCGGGCTTCGGCTCTGCCGCGATCCTCATGCATTGGCGCGACATCGTCGGGCCGGAGCTGGCCGAGCGCAGCCGACCCGAGAAGATCACGTGGCCGCGCCAGAACGAGGAGGCGCCGCGACCCGCGACGCTCGTGGTGCGGGCCGAAGGTGGCGACGCTCTCGAGATCCAGCACATGACGCGGCAGATCGTCGACCGGGTGAACGCCTTTCTCGGCTGGCCGGCCGTCGCGAAGGTGAAGGTCCGGCAGGCTCCTGTGGGCGAGAGGTCCCGTGCCCACAAGGTCGAGCCGAGGCTGGAGGGGGCATCGGGCGGCGCCGAAACGCCCGACCTGTCGCAAATCGCCGACCCCGAGCTACGCGAGGCGCTGGCGCGCCTCGCCCGGCAGGTGCGGCCGGACACGAGCGCTTGATCGGGCGGCCAAGGGGCTTGCCAGCACCGGCATCCGCCGCTTTCTTGCCTCGAAAGGCGGGCATTGCGTGCCCAAATATCGCAGACGACGGTAACGAGGAAGAAGCATATGTCGCTCACCCGCAGGGAAATGATCTCGAAGCTCGCCGCGGGCACCGCGCTCGGCCTGGGCACGCTCGGTCTCGGTCTCGGCTGGCTCGCGGGCCCGGCCGGCGCACAGGAGGCGCGCACCGTCTCGATGGACGACGTGATGGCCGCGGGCGTCGAGGACGAGCACACGCTCGGCGACCCCAACGCGCCGGTGACGATCGTGGAATATGCCTCGATGACCTGCTCGCACTGCGCCCAGTTCGACAAGGAGACCTTCCCGAAGCTCAAGGAGCAGTATATCGATACGGGGCAGGTCTATTTCATCTTCCGCGAGTTCCCGCTCGATCCGGTCGCGACGGCGGCCTTCATGCTGGCGCGCTGCATCGAGGACAAGGACAAGTACTTCCCCTTCGTCGACGCACTGTTCCAGACGCAGCAGGCCTGGGCTTTCGGGGGCGATCCCGAGTCCGGCCTCTTCAGGATGGCGCAGCAGGTCGGTTTCACGCGCGAGAAGTTCGAGGCGTGCCTGACGAATCAGGAGATACTCGACACGATCAACGTCGTGAAGAGCCGAGGAATCGAGGAGTTCGATGTCCGCTCGACGCCGACCTTCATCATCAACGGCGAGGTCGTGGCGGGGGCGCTTCCCTTCGAGCAGTTCGAGGAGCGCCTGCGGAAGCACCTCCCGTCCTGAGACGGCTGACGTCGCGCGCCGCCTCCCCATGAGGGGCGGCGCATGAAGTTCACGCGGCTGAGGCTCTCTGGCTTCAAGACCTTCCTCGACGCCTCCGAGGTCGTCATCGAGGCCGGGCTCACGGGCATCGTGGGCCCGAATGGCTGCGGCAAGTCGAACCTCGTCGAATCGCTGCGCTGGGTGATGGGCGAAAGCTCCTACAAGTCCATGCGCGGCTCGGGCATGGACGACGTGATCTTCTCGGGCGGCGGGTCGAGGCCGGCCCGCAACTCCGCCGAAGTCTCGCTCACGATCGACAATTCCGACAGGCGGGCACCGGCCCAGTTCAACGCCGCCGAGACGATCGAGGTCGTCCGCCGCATCGAGCGGGAGGCGGGCTCCGTCTACCGCGTGAACGGGAAGGAGGTGCGGGCGCGCGACGTGCAACTCCTCTTCGCCGACGCCTCGACCGGCGCCCATTCCACCGCGATGGTGCGGCAGGGCCAGATCGCGGAGATCATCGCGGCGAAGCCGCAGTCACGGCGCCGCGTCCTGGAGGAGGCGGCCGGGATCTCGGGCCTCCACTCGCGCCGTCACGAGGCTGAGCTGCGGCTGCGCGGAGCGGAGCAGAACCTCGATCGGCTCGAGGACGTCGTCTCTCAGCTCTCCGCGCAGATCGAGGCGCTCTCTCGCCAGGCGAGGCAGGCCGCCCGCTACCGCAAGCTCTCCGCCGACATCCGGCGACACGAGACGGTCCTCTGGTACCTGAAGCGCAAGCAGGCGCTCGCCCAGCTGCAGGGTAAGCTCGCGGAAGTGCGCGCCGCTCACCTGGCCGTGGCCGACCTTTCGAAGGAGGCGGCCGCCGCGGCGACGACGCGCGCCCGGGCCGCGGCCGACCTGCCGAAGCTCAGGCAGCTCGAGGCCGATCGTGCCGCAGCCCTGCGACATCTCACCGTGACACGCGACGAATTCGACAGGGAGCGCGAGCGGCTGGTCGCCCGCTCGCGGGAGCTGCAGGAGCGGCTTTCGCAGACCGAGGCAGACCTGCAGCGAGAGGAGCATGCCGCCGCTTCCACCAAGCACACGATCGAAGCGCTCGATGCCGAAGCGGTGCAGCTGAAGGCGGCTGGCGAGGCGGCCGAGGCGGGGCGGCCTGCCCTGGACGAGGCGCTGGGCGTCGCGCAGGCGGAGCTCTCGGATGTCGAGGCCACGCTCGCCGAGGCGACGCGGGCCGCAGCCGACCTCGCGGCGCGGCGGAAGCACCTGCTCGCCGCTGTGCACGACCGCCAGAACGGGGTTTCCCGGCTCGAGCGGCAGGCCGCTGATGTCGCGCGCGAGCTCGAGAGGCTGCGGGCGTCGGTCGCCGAAGCCGACCTCGATCGGCTGGAGTCGGCCTCTCGAAAGGCGGCGGAGGCGCAGGAGGAGGCGGAGGCTGCCGCCTCGGAGGCCGACGCGGCGGCCGCAGACGCGAGGCGCGCCGAAGGCGAGGCACGCGGCCCGGTGCAGGCGGCCGAACAGGAGCTCGGCTCGCTGCGGACGGAGCGCGACACGATCGCGCGCATCCTCGCCTCCGAATGGGGTGGCGCGTCTGCCTCGGTCCTCGACGAGATCCGGGTCGAGAAGGGCTACGAGGCGGCGCTCGGCGCGGCCTTCGGCGAGGATCTCGACCGCTCGGCCGACGAGGCCGATGCGATCCATTGGCGCGAGCTCGGACCGCACGAGGGCGATCCGCCCCTGCCGGACGGTGTCACACCGCTCTCCGACCACGTCGAGGCGCCTCGCGTTCTGGCACGACGGCTGGCGATGACGGGGATCGTGGACGCGGATCGGGGGGCGGCGCTTCAGCCGCGCCTCGCGGCGGGCCAATGCCTCGTCAGCCGGGCCGGCGATTTGTGGCGGTGGGACGGCTTCACGGCCGGGGCGGATGCCCCGACCGCGGCAGCCCGGAGGCTGCAGCAGAAGAACCGGATCGCCGAGCTCGACCTGGCGATGGCGGTAGCCGATCGCAGGCTCGGCGCGGCGCGCGAGGCTCTGAAGGCGGCTCAGGACGAACTTCGGTCGCGCGAAAAGACGGCCGCCGACGCGCGATCGGGCGTGAAGCCGGCGCAGCAGACGGCGCGCCAGGCGGCGGCCGCTCATGGCGAGGCGATCAGGCGCATGAGCCAGGTGACGGCCAGGCTCGACGTCCTGGCCGAGCAGCAGGTCTCGCTCGGCGAGGACCTGAAGGCTGCGAGGGAGGCGCACGCGCAGGCCGCCGCCGATCTCGAGGCGCTACCGCCCGACGCGGGCGAGGAGGCCCGGCTCGATACGCTGCGGCGCGACGTGGCGGCGGCGCGGGGCAGGGTGACGGACGCGCGCGGCGCCCTCGATGCGCACGCCCGCGACGCACAGGCGCGCGCATCGCGGGCCCAGGCGATCGCGACGGAGCGCGCCCGCTGGCAGGAGCGCGCGGCACAGTCGGGCGAGCATGCCGGAACGCTGAGACGGCGTCGCGAGGAGATCGGGCGGGAGTTCGACGATCTCTCTGGCAAGCCCGACGAGCTCCGCCGGCAACGCGAGAAGGTGGCTGAGGAGATCGAAAAGGCCGAGACCGAGCGTCGGAAAGCCGCCGACGCCCTCGCGGCCGGAGAGAGCAGTGTTTCCGAGGCCGACAGGGTGGCGCACGAGGCGGAAGCCTCGCTCTCCAAGGCCCGAGAGGTGCTCGCCCGCGAGGAGGCGACGGTCGAGGGTCTGCGTGATCGCCTGAGCGATCTCGACCGGGCGGCCGAGGATCAGCTCGGCATGCCGCTCGCAGCCGCTCTCAGGCGCGCGGGGGTGTCGGAGGACGAGCCATTGCCGGATACCTCGGCGGTGGAGGCGGAGCTCGATCGCGGCCGGCGCGAGCGCGCGCGGCTCGGCAGCGTGAACCTCCGGGCCGAGGAAGAGATGCAGGAGGTGAGGTCCCGGCACGACGGTCTCGTCGCCGAGCGCGAGGATCTCCTTCAGGCGATCGCGAAGCTGCGCGCGGCGATCCAGAGCCTCAACAGGGAGGGGCGCGAGCGGCTGCTCGCGTCGTTCGAGGTGGTCAACGGTCACTTCCAGGCCCTGTTCACCCGCCTGTTCGGCGGCGGTGACGCCGAGCTGCAGCTGACGGAGTCCGACGATCCGCTCGAAGCCGGGCTTGAGATCGTGGCGCGCCCGCCGGGCAAGCGGCCGCAGGTCCTGACGCTCCTCTCGGGCGGCGAGCAGGCGCTGACCGCCATGGCCCTCATCTTCGCGGTTTTCCTCACGAATCCGGCGCCGATCTGCGTGCTCGACGAGGTGGACGCGCCGCTCGACGACGCCAACGTGGAGCGCTTCTGCGACCTGATGGAAGAGATGGCGCGGCAGACCGAGACGCGCTTCCTCATCATCACCCACAACCCCATCACGATGGCGCGCATGAACCGCCTGTTCGGCGTGACGATGGCCGAGCGCGGCATCAGCCAGCTCGTCTCGGTCGACATAGACGAGGCGCAGGCCATGCGCGAGGCGAGCTGACGCCTTCGGTGGCGAGCCGCTGGGCAGCTCGCATCTTATTGGTGCACGAATGATCGACGGACGCGCCATCGAGACGATGGGCTTTCCCGATTCTTCCCGCTAGTCTCGCCTCCAGACCGGCTGTAGCGGCACCCGTCCGCGGTCACGCCGGCCAATGTGTATGAGGGGAGACGTTGATGATCAGAACAACACTGGTGGCGTTCGGCGCGATGCTCGCGCTCGGTGCCGTGTCGGCATCGGCCGACGTGATGCAGGACGTGAAGAACCGCGGCAAGCTCGTCGTCGGCGTGAAGGCCGACTACAAGCCCTTCGGCTTCCGCGATCCTTCGGGCGCCGTCGTCGGCATCGAGCCCGACCTCGCCGCCGACGTGGCGGAGCGGCTGGGCGTCGAGCTCGAGCTTGTGCCGGTCATCTCGGCGAACCGCATCGAGTTCCTGCAGCAGGGCAAGATCGACCTTCTGATCGCCACCATGTCCGACAAGCCGGAGCGCCGCGCGGTCGTGCAGGCGATCGACCCGCCCTACTACTCCGACTCCGTCAACATCCTCGCTGCCAAGAAGGCGAACCTGACGAGCTGGGAGGACCTGAACGGCGCGCCGCTCTGCGCCACGACGGGCGCCTGGTACGACAAGGATGTCGCCCAGCAGTACGTCGCCCAGATCGTCGCGTTCGACGGCTCCGAGAAGCCGCTCTTCGCGCTCCAGCAGGGCCAGTGCGTAGGCTATCTCTACGACCAGACCTTCATCCAGGGCAAACTCCTCGAGGATCAGTGGAAGGCCGACTTCGCGATGCCGCTCGAGGGCGTGATGGAGGCGCCGTGGATCATCGCCGTCGCCCAGGGCGAGGACGAGATGAAGACCTTCATGGAAGAGACCACGATGGAGTGGATGAAGGACGGCACCATCATCGAGCTCGAGGAGAAGTGGGGCATCGAGCCGACTGCCTACTCGAAGCGCATGCACGAGGAGCACAAGGGCAGCTGAGGCCCTCGGGATCATGAAGCCGGACGAGGGGGCGTTCGCTCCCTCGTCTCGTGTTCGCGCCTGAGGGGAGGAGGCATGGCGGTTGTCGCCGACTGGTTCCGGTGGCTCTACGAGGCCACGGGATTCAACTTCACGATCTTCTACGACCCGTACGACGCCCGGCAGATGCTCGGCGGCTTCCTGATGACGGTGCAACTGAGCGTCATCTCGATCCTCCTGAGCCTGGTCATCGGCATTCTGGGCGCCTGGCTGCAAGGCTCGAACCTGAGACTGGTGCGCGGGCTGGTCGGCGGGTTCATCACCGTCTTCCGCAACACTCCGCCGCTCGTGCAGATCTTCTTCTTCTATTTCGGCATCGGAACCCTGCTTCCGGGCACCGAGAATCAATGGGGCATGCGGCAGCCCATGCTGTCGAACGTGCAATGGGCGATCATCTCGCTGTCGCTCTTCGCGGGCGCGTTCAACGTCGAGATCTTCCGATCCGGCATCGAGGCGGTGCCGCGCACGACGGTCGAGGCGGCCGAAGCCCTGGGGTACACGCGCCTCGGCACCTATCGTCACGTCGTGCTGCCGCTCGCCCTGCGCGTCTGCCTGCCGGCGCTCAACAACAATCTCGTCAACCTCCTGAAGACGACGACGCTGGCCTATGCCATCGCCGTGCCGGAGATGCTCTACGTCGCCAAACAGATCTGGGGGAGCTCGCAGAACGTGCTGGAGATGATGCTCTTCCTGCTTTTCGCCTATGTGGGGCTCGTCGGGATTCTCGTCTTCATCATGCATCGCTGGGAACGGGCGATGCGCATTCCGGGATATGGCCGATGAATCCCGCGAAGACGCTTCCTGTCCTCCTGTCGCCGCGCGTGGAGCGGCTTCATCCGCCGTTTCCCGTCTTCCGCCTGCGTGCCTGGCACGGCCTCGCCGTCGCGGCGATCGTCGTCGTCGCCAGCGGCGCCGCGGTCGCTCAGGGCGGGCCGACGCAGCTTTCGCCGATCGGCGTCATCATGAAGTGGATGCCGCTCCTCCTGAGCGGCTTCGTCTTCAACATCGCGATCTCGCTGATGGCGATGACGCTCGGGACCGTGGTCGGGTTGGCGCTCGGTCTGATGGCGGTCAGCGAGACGATGCCGGTCCGGAAGGTCTCGTGGGCGGTGACCCAGTTCTTCCGCAACTCGCCCTGGCTCGTGCTCCTGTTCTTCGCGATGTTCCTCGTGCCCTACGAGTTCAGGCTGCTCGGCGTCACGGTGCCGTTCCCGGACTGGATCAAGGCCGTGATCGGCTTCTCCCTTCCGGTCATGGCGAACGTCTCGGAGATCGTGCGTGGGGCGATCCGTTCCATTCCCGACGGGCAGTGGGAATCGGCGGAGGCGCTGGCCTTCTCCAGGCGCCAGACGATGTGGATGATCATCCTGCCGCAATGCCTGCGCCGCATGCTGCCGCCGTGGATGAACCTCTATTCGCTCGTCACGATGGCCACCGTGCTCGCATCGGTGGTGGGTGTCTCGGAAATGCTGACGCTGACGTCGCAGGTCCACGCCGCGGAGGGCGGTCGGCCGGAGCTCCTCGCGCCGCTCTACGGCTTCGCGCTCCTCTGCTTCTTCGTCTATTGCTACCCGATCGACCGCCTCACGCGGCGGCTCGAGCACAGATTTCAGGTCAGGCTCTGATGGCTCCAGCGGAACAGCCGGCGTGGACGCCGGACCAGCCGATCGTTCGTCTGCGCGACGTGCGCAAGTCCTTCGGCAGTCTCGAGGTCCTGAAGGGGATCACGATGGACGTCGCCAAGGGCGAGGCGATCTGCATCATCGGGCCCTCGGGCTCGGGCAAGTCGACCCTCATCCGGTGCATCAACGCGCTCGTCGCGATCGACGAGGGGTCGATCCTCGTCGAGGGGCAGGAGGTCAACGATCCCAAGCTCGACAAGCTTGCCCTGCGGCGAAAGGTCGGGATGGTCTTCCAGCAGTACAACCTCTTCCCGCACAAGACGGCGCTGCAGAACGTCATGATGGCGCCGGTGCATGTGCTGAAGCAGGACAGGCGCGAGGTCGAGGATCGCGCCCGCGCGCTGATGCGGAAGGTGCGCCTGGAAGGCAAGGAAGATGCCTATCCCGGCGAGCTCTCCGGTGGGCAGCAGCAGCGCGTGGCGATTGCCCGTTCGCTGGCGATGCGTCCGGACATCATGCTGTTCGACGAGGTGACGGCCGCGCTCGACCCCGAGACGGTCAAGGAAGTGCTCCAAACCATCCGCCAGCTCGTCGAGGACGGGCTCACCTGTCTCATCGTCACGCACGAGATGGGCTTTGCGCGCGAGGTCGCCGATCACGTCTACTTCACCGACCGCGGCGTGATCGTCGAGCATGGTCCGCCCCGCGACATCCTCTCCAACCCGCGCGAAGAGCGGACGAAGGCTTTCCTCGAGCAGGTGCTTTAGGGGCCCTCCCGAGGAACCGGATCGGATCGGTGCGACTTCTTCTGCCGAATGCGCCCGCTCCGGCGCTCGGAAGAGGAAGATTACGATGAAGCATGTCCTGTACGCCGCCTCCCTCGCCGTCCTGCTCGCGGCTGCCCCCGCCTACGCCCAGGAAGCGGGCGAGCCCACGCCGGGAACCGTGATCGAGGGCGAGGGCGCCGCTGCGGACGCCATGGGATCTGAGAACACCGGTGCGGTCGAGGGCGAGCCCGGCGTGGCGTCGGCCGCCGAAGAAGGTGCACCCGAGTGCGGCGACCCCGGCGAGACCGAGGCAAATCTCGACTGCGTCGAGCAGGAAGACGTGACGAGCGGCTCGAACTGAGTTCGGTCTCGTAGGGGAGCGATGGCCCGCCGTATCCGCGGCGGGCCATCGAAGTGCCTGACTGATCGAGCGGTGAGAACCTGAGGCCGTTCACTCCTGAAGCTCCGTCGGGCCATCGTCTGGTCGCTCTCGGCTCCTCGCTCGCGTCCGCCACCGTACGGTGGGCCGGGTATCAGGCGATCGACTCCTCTAGATGGAACATGCGCGACCGAGGAGGGTTGGCTTTGGCAGCCTTCGGTGCAGGCTCCTCCCGGACCAGCCCAAACCGGGGAGATACGGGGGAGAGGCCGGGATCTGGATCTGGCCAGACACGACAGGAGCTTCCGCGGAATTCGGCCACGTCCGGGAGCTATATGTCGGGTCGGACGCAGAAGGGGCGACGGTGGCCGACTAGACTCGTGTTCCCCGGTTAGGCGGCTGCCGAGAGGGCGGTCGTCGGACAGTTTCCGCAGGTGCGTTCCGGGTCACCACCCAGGGGAATGATCATGACGCAAACCGGCTTCTTCTCTCCTCACGCGGGACTGGCGCATTCCACGTCCGCGCAGCCGTCAAGGCGTGCGGACGGAAACCTCCTCATCCAAAGCCTGCCGGAAGATATACGGGCAGCTCTCCGCCCCACGCTTCGCACGCGGAGTTTTCAGCCGGGCCAGATATTGCGGGAGGCGGAGAGGCCTCTGGCGTCCGTCCTGTTCGTCGAGAGCGGGCTCATTGCGTTGCTCGGCACAGACGGGCACGAGGCGCAGGTCGAGGTCGCGACGGTGGGGAACGAGGGGCTGATCGGCGTCTCGAATGTCCTGGGGCGCCCGTCGGCGGAACACGCGGCACAGGCATTGTCCTCGTGTACCGTCCGCGCGATCGACGCCCCCGTTTTCGGCACCCTGCTCAACGAGAATCCGCGATTTCGACTGGCGATGATGGCCTATGCCCACCAGCGCATGGAGCAGCTCATCCGCCTTTCGGTCTGCAACGCGCGCCACAGGCTCGAGCAACGGCTCGCGCGGTGGATCCTGGCCGCAGCCGCGCGGTTGGGGCCGGAGAAGATCGTGATCACGCACCGCGACCTCGCGCGGCTTCTCGGTGTCCGCCGCGCCAGCGTGACCGAGGCGATGCATCTGCTGGAGGGCCATGGCGCCATCCGCTCGCATCGCGGCTTCCTCACCCTGCGTGACGAGGAGAAGCTCGCGAGCCTCTCCTGCGGGTGTCACGTCGTGGCAGCCGGCAGCCGCCACCCCCTCTGAAGGGCTTCCCGCCCCGCCGGCGCCGACTGGTATGTGCGGGCGATTGCCTAATTCATGAGCAATCGGCTGCCCGCCTTCGGCTCTACGCCCAGTGTCCCGCCCCCGGTCCCAGCCCGTTGTTTCAGCTCTGCCGGCGGCCATTCGGTGTTGGCACCGTTACTGCATTCCCACTTCCCCATCGGACTTAACGTCCGCCGCGTGGCGATGCGCCTGCATTGGCGTCGCCATCAAGCAAACGAACGATGGGGGACATCATGCGTCGACGCGATTTCATCACCACTTCCATTGCCGCGACGGCCGCGGTGCCGCTTGCGGCACCTTCGATCGCGCGCGCTCAGGACTCCTTCTCCTGGAACATGACGAACGCCTATGGACCTGGTGCGCCGTTCTACACGGTCGGTCCGGGCAGCCCCGAGGACTTCGCGGAAAAGGTCCGCGAGATGTCCGGCGGGCGGCTGACGATCCAGAATTTCGCGGCGGGTGAGCTTATCCCGGCGCTCGAAGGCTTCGACGCGGTGTCGGCCGGCACGGTGGAGGCGAATGCCGCGAATTCCTATTTCTGGTCGGGCAAGACCTTTGCAGCCCAGTATTTCACGACCGTTCCGTTCGGCCTCTCGTTCCAGGGCCACATGGCCTGGCTCTATCACGGCGGGGGCCTCGATCTCTGGCAGGAGGTCTACGAGCCGTTCGGAGTGGTCGCGTTCCCGCTCAACAACACGGGCATCCAGATGACCGGCTGGTTCCGCGAGCCGGTCGAAAGCGTGGCCGATCTCCAGGGGCTTCGCATGCGCATCCCCGGCCTTGCGAGCCAGGTCTACGAGACGCTGGGCGTCGAGCCTCGCCTCCTGCCCGGCGGTGAGATCTTCCCGGCGCTCGAGCGCGGCGTGATCGATGCCGCGGAATTCGTGGGGCCCTACCAGGACCGGCGACTGGGCCTGCAGAACGCGGCGAAGTACTACCACACGACCGGCTGGCACGAGCCAGCCACGACCGGCGAACTGCTCATCAGCAAGAGTGCGTGGGACGGGCTGCCCGACGATCTGAAGATGATCGTCCGCGTCGCCTCGCAAGCGACGGTGCTGGAGAGCCTCGCATGGTCGGAAGCCGTCAATGGCGACGCGCTGGTCGACCTCGTCGAGAACCAGGGCGTTCAAGCATCCGTCCTGCCGCAGGATGTGGTCGCAAGCCTGCGGGAAGCCACCGCCGACGTCCTCGAAACCAATGCGGCCAAGGACGAGATGACGAAGAAGGTCCATGACTCCTACATGGCCTTCAAGAAGAAGCACGACGCGTGGACGGCGGTCAGCGAGAGGCCTTGGGTCACGGAAATCCTGGGCGGCTAGGGCGATGCTCCGTCTCGTCGCGAAGGTGGAGGCGGTCGTTCGCGTGTTCGGCCGCCTCGCCGCCTGGACGTGTCTCGCTCTCGTGCTCCTTGTCGCCGGGGACGTCCTGGCCCGCTACTTCTTCCGGGCCGGCACGATCTGGCTGCAGGAGCTCGAGTGGCACCTCATCCCGCCGATCGCGCTCCTCGGCATGTCGTACATGCTGCTCCACGGCGAGCAGGTTCGCGTCGACGTGCTCTACGAGCGCTACCCGCCGAGGGCGAAGGCGGTCGTCGAGATCGCGAGCGGCCTGCTGCTGTGCGCCTTCTCGCTCATCATGATCAAGCTGGCCCTGCCCTTCGTGCTGCAATCCTACCGGATCGGCGAAAGCTCGCCCAATCCGGGCGGGCTGCCGCACCGCTACATCCTGAAGGCGTTCATTCCGTCAGGCTTCGCACTGCTCGCGCTTCAGAGCGCCTGTCACGTGGTCAAGAACCTGGCGGTGGCGGCCGGCCGGGCGCGCCCGGAATGAGTGTGGCCGCGCCCCGAAGAGCCGTCCCGCCAGGCGGCGATGGCAACTCCCAACTCCCCGAATCCCGCTGTGTCTCCGCCCGAAGGAGGGCGTCCTCGTGCCGTTGAACGAGATCCTGGCGATCGCCATGGTCGTTGCCTTCTTCGCCCTCCTGATCGTGGGCATTCCCGTCGGGGTCGCGATCGCGGTGTCGGCCCTGGTCTTCGGCTATGCCGGCTTCGGGCCGACCCTCTTCAACCTTCTGCCCGCGCGCGTCTACGGCGTCGTCACGAACTACACGCTGATGGCGATCCCGCTCTTCGTCTTCATGGGCGTGATGCTCGAGAAGTCGCGCCTCGCCGAGGAGCTGCTCGACGTGGTCGGCCATCTGTTCGGCAGGGTGGCCGGGGGCATGGCCATCGCCATCATCTTCGTGGGAGTCCTTCTGGGCGCGGCGACCGGCATCGTCGGCGCCACCATCGTGACGCTCGGCCTCCTGACGCTGCCGCCACTGCTGCGGCGAGGCTATTCCAAGTCGCTCGCCTGCGGGACGATCTGCGCGTCCGGGACCCTCGGCCAGATCATCCCGCCGAGCCTCGTCCTCATCCTGCTGTCGGACATTCTGGGCGAATCGGTCGGCACGATGTTCGCCGCCGCCATGCTGCCGGGCCTGATGCTGGCTGCCATCTACGTGTTGGCGATCGTCATACTGACGATGCTGAAGCCCGAGGTGGCCCCGCCGATCCCGGCGGAGGAGCGGGCGGCGATGGACCGCAGGCGACTCGTCCGCAAGATCATCACGGTGGTCGTGCCGCCGATCGGCCTCGTCGTCGCAGTGCTCGGCTCGATCATCGGCGGCGTTGCGGCACCGACGGAGGCGGCCTCGATGGGGGCCGTGGGGGCTCTCCTCGTCGTGGCCCTGGCGGGCAAGGCCTCCCTGCGCCTCCTCTCGGAGGTCGTGCATTCGACGCTGCTCATCTCGGCGATGGTCTTTTTCATCCTGATCTGCGCCCAGGCCTTCGGCCTCGCGTTCCGCGGGCTCGGCGGCGAGCGCCTGGTCCACGACCTCTTCGAGCTCGTTCCCGGCGGCGTCACCGGCAGCCTGATGTTCCTCATGCTCCTGATCTTCGTCCTGGGCTTCTTTCTCGAGTGGATCGAGATCAGCTACATCGCATTGCCGCTGTTCCTGCCGTTCTTCGTGCGAGAGGGCGTCGATCTCGTATGGCTCGGCATCCTCATTTCGATGAACCTGCAGACGTCGTTTCTGACGCCGCCGTTCGGCTGGGCGCTTTTCTTCCTGAAGGGCGTGGCACCCCCTGGGGTGAGCACGGGAGACATCTATCGAGGGGCGGTCCCGTTCATCGCGCTGCAGGGCCTAGCCGTCGGGCTCGTCTTCACGTTCCCGGCCGTCGCGACCTGGCTGCCAAAGGCTATCGGGTGGTGAGAGCCCGTGCGATGGTTGGCGAGCACGGGGAGGCGCTGCGGTTCAACCCAGCCGGCTGACCCTTACGAAATCTACCGGTTCTCGTCGCCGAGGTGCTGGGTCTCTACGGACAATTACTGATGCAGTCGTGCCGGGAATGTTGCGCCGGAGTCACACCCGCATCACGTCGCGAGCAGTCCCCCCGAAATTACTTTCCCATTAACCCTCTCCGGTGTTCCTTCGGTTCATCCACTCTGTGAAGGATGACCCGAGATGAATCGATTCGTTCGTACCCTGACCCTCGGCGCAGCCGTTGCGGTGCTCGCCACCGCCGCCAACGCCGCCGACGCTCCCTACTACGACAAGAACGTCGTTGTTTCGCCCGCGCCCGTCAGCGTGACCGACTGGACCGGCATGTATGTCGGTGTGTTCGGCGGCTACGGCGGCGGCGATTTCGAGTACCCGTTCTCGGTCGGCTCGCCCGCTCTGCTCTCCGGCCAGGTTGACATGTCGGCCGGCGGCTTCGTCGGCGGCGCCCAGATCGGCTTCGACTGGCAGGCCAGCGACGCGTTCGTCGTCGGTGTCGTTGCCGACATCGCCTGGTCGGACATCTCCGACGAGGTGAGCGTGAGCCTCGCGGCCGCCACCGACCCGATCACCCGGGTCAACGGCTCGCTCGGCACCGACCTCAACTACTTCGGCACGATCCGCGCCCGCGCGGGCTGGCTCGTGACGCCCGACGCGCTCCTCTACGTGACGGGTGGTGCGGCCTATGGCGAGACCGAGTCCGCCCTGTCTCTGTCCGCCTCGGGCGCCGTCGACGGGTCCTTCGGCGCGTCGACCTCCGACACCGACTGGGGCTGGACGGTCGGCGCCGGCATGGAGTACCGGATCACGGAGAACGTCTCCTTCGAGACCGAGTATCTCTACGTCGACCTCGGCTCCAAGACTCTCTACAGCGGCGACGTGTTCGACCTGCCGGCCCGTCTGGACCTCGACACCTCGTTCCACGTTGTCCGTGCCGGCGTGAACTTCAAGTTCAACATGTTCTGAGCACGATCCGCCGATCCTTCGGCAGGGTTCGAACGATGAGGGGTGGCCGTCTGGCCGCCCCTTTTCGTTTTGCGGCGTGGCGGGCGGCCGGAATTCGCTCAGATCTCGCTCTGCGGCAGCCCGCCGAGGTCACGGCCCTTCACCCGGCCTCGGTTTTCCTCCGCCATACATGGCCTGCTCCGCCTCGAGGGCGGCCGCCCGCAGCCGCGCGAGCGACCTCTCCATCACCTCGTCGGTCAGGCGGAACGATGGACCGAAGACCGAGATGCTGCTGACCATGCGGCCGGCCCGCGTGAGAATCGGGACGGCGATCGCGCGAATGCCCTCCTCGCGTTCGCCGTCATTGGCGGCGAAGCCCTGCCGCCGCACGTGTTCGAGCTCCTCGAGCAGAGCCGCCCGGTCGACGATCGTGTGAGGGCTCTGCCGGTCGAGCGGCACCGTCTCGAGATATCTCTGGAGCTCCGCCTCGCGCAGCTGGGACAGCCAGAGCTTGCCATGGGCGGTGCAATAGGCATCGAGGCGCGTGCCCACCCGCACGTCGACCGAGAGCGATCGGCCCGAATGGGCGTGGGCGATGCAGACGACCATGTCGGCGCTGAACACGGTCGCCATGCTGGCCTCTCCGATCGCGCGCGTGACGCTGTCGAGGATCGGCTGCAGCGTTCGGGCGAGGCTTCCGCCCTCGCTGACGCGGTCACCCAGATCGACGAGCGTGAAGCCGAGGCGGAAGACGCCCTTCGAGACCGCGACGAGGGCGCCCACATGCTCCAAGGTCTTGAGGAAACGATGGGCCGTGATCGCGTTGATGCCGAGCTCACGTGCCACGATGCCGGCCGTCACCTCGCTCCTCGCGTCGGTGAACAGGTCGAGGATCGCGAAGGCCTTGATCACGGATCCGTTCAGCTGGCTCGCCAAGCTTCTTCTCCTCCCGCGCCGGCGGATTCCGGTGGTTCAGCCGAGCAGTCTCGGCAGGAACAGCACGATCGACGGGAACGCCAGGAGGAGCACGACGCGCACGATCTCGGCGAGGAAGAACGGCACGACGCCCTTGAAGGTCTCGATCATCGGGACGTCGCGTGCCAAAGCGTTGATGACGAACACGTTCATGCCGACGGGTGGCGTGATGAGGCCTAGCTCGACGACGATGAGCGCGAGGATGCCGAACCACGTCTTCAACTCGTCCTCCGTCATGCCGAAATCGAGCTCGGCGACGACGGGCCAGAAGAACGGCATGACGAGCAGGATCATCGACAGGCTGTCCATCAGGCAGCCGAGAATGATCAGGGCGATGAGCAGGAGGACCATGATCGTGTAGGGCGACAGGCCGCTCTCCGCCATCATCATGGCGGCCGTCTGCGGCACGCCGCCGCGCGCCATGAAGATCGACAGAAGCTCGGCGCCCAGCAGGATGAGGTAGATCATGCCGGAGGTCTTCGCCGTCTCCAGGAGGGCGATGCGCATATCGCGCAGGCCCACGGTCCGGCGGGCGAAGCCGTAGACGGCGACGAGGAAGGCGCCGACGGCGCCGGCGGGCGTGGGGTTGAAGAAGCCGAGATAGATGCCGCCGATCACGAGCGCGAAGATCGCCAGCACCGGCAGGACGCCGAGCGTGGCGGCGACGAACTCCTCGCGGCTCACACGTGCGCCGGGCGGGCCCGCATTCGGGACGAGGCGGACATAGATCGCGATCGTCACGATGAAGAAGGCGACGGCGATGAGGCCGGGCAGGAATGCGGCCGTGAACATCGTGACGATGTTCGCTTCCACGATGACCGCGTAGATGATCAGAACGACAGAGGGCGGGATCAGAATGCCGAGCACGCCGCCGGCGGCCACCGTGCCCGTGGCGAGAGAAGGCTTGTACCTGTATCGCTTCAGCTCGGGCAGCGCCACCTGGCCCATCGTCGACGCCGTCGCGAGCGATGAGCCGCAGACAGACCCGAAGCCGGCGCAGGCCGCGATGGCGGACATCGCGACGCCGCCCTTCATCCATCCCAGCCACGCGTTCGCAGCCCTGAAGAGGTCGCGAGACAGGCCCGCACGCGTCGCGATGTTGCCCATCAGGACGAACATCGGCACCACCGACAGGTCGTAGAGCGAGAACTGGCCGTAGGCGAGCGACTTGAGTTGCGAGAGCAGGATCCGCTCGCCCGACAGGACCCAGATCCCGACGATCCCGACGACGATCATCGCGTAGGCGATGGGGATCCGGATCACGATCAGCCCGATCAGGCCGGCGAGGCCGACAAGGCCGATGAGGAGGTTGGTGTCCATGAGGCCGGTCCGGGATTTCGGGGCGTTCTGGGGTCTTATTCGCCGCCGAGGCTCGGGCCGCCGGTGTGCGGCACGCCCTTCGCGGAGCGGATCATGGTGATGGCGGAGGCCAGGGCCAGCAGGGCGAGCGAGATGAGAATCGGCACGTAGGCGAACCAGACCGGTATGCCGTTCACGGTGGTGATCTCGTTGTACTGCCGGGAGTCGACCATCCCGTAATACATCCGCCAGATCAGGAAGGTGGAGAAGAGGAGCGCGATAACGGCCCCGAGGAAGACGAGGAACGTGACGGTCCTCGGACTCGCGTTCGAGGTGAAGAGATCGGCCGAGACGTTCGCGCCGGTCAGCTGGCAGTAGGGGAGGAAGGTGAAGACGGCGACGGCGACGCCCATCTCGACGATCTCGAAATCGCCGGCGAAGGGCGCGCCGAAGACGATGTCCATGAACAGGCTGTAGGCCGTGAGCAGGACGATGCCGCAGAGCAGGATGCCGCCGGCCAGCGCCCAGAGCTCGATGACCTTCTCGGCGAACGCGATCGGGCGGGGGAGGGCGCTGGCGGCGGGGTTCATGATGGCGTCATCCGCTCACTGGCCCGCGTGCTTCTCGATGGCGGCGCGGGCGGCCTCGACCATGGCCTCGCCCTCGATGCCCTTGCCGGAGACGTCGTCGACCCAGCGCTGAACGACCGGCTCGAGCTTCTCCCGGAAGGCCTCGGTCTCCTCCTCCGTGAGCACGATGTGGTGGTTGCCGGCATCGGTCGCGATCTTGATGCCGCCGTCGTCGATGTCGCGCCAGATCTCGCCGAGCTCGGCGAGCCACTCCTCGCCCGAGTTGTCGCGGAAGATCTGCTGGATGTCCTCGGGCAGGCCGTCCCACCTGTCCTTGTTCATCGAGACCTGGAACGTCGTGGTGCCGAAACGGGTCTTGTCCGCACCCTCGATCTGGTAGTCGGTCAGGTCCTGAAGCTTGAGCGCGGGGATGATCTCCCACGGGATGAAGGCGCCGTCGACGACCTTCTTCGAGAGCGCCTGCGGCAGCTCGGGAACCGGCATGCCGACGGGATTGGCCCCCAGAGCCTCGATCACCCAGGCGCCGGTGCGGGTCGGGATGCGCATCTTCTTGCCGGCGAGATCCTCGGGCTTGCGCACCTCCTGATCGACCATCTGGATCGCCTGGCCCGCGTGGACGTGCAGGAACATCACCTCGACGCCCTCGTATTCCTCGGCGAGGGATTCCTCGAACATGTCGCGCATCGCGAGGTTCGTGGCCTTGGGGTCGTTCGTGTGGATGAAGGGCAGCTCGAAGACTTCCGTGCGGGGGAAGAGGCCCGGCGTGTAGCCGTTGACCACCCAGATCAGGTCGACGACGCCGTCGCGTGCCTGCCGGATGAGCTCCGGCGGCGTGCCGCCGAGCGACATGGCGGGATAGATCTCGATGCTCACGCGCCCGTCAGAGGCCTCCTCGATCCGCTGGATCCACGGCTCGATCATCTGGGTCTGGGCCGGTGACTTCGGGCCCAGGAAATGGTGGAACGTGAACTCGAACTCCGCCGATTGCGCGGTGCCCTGCGCTGCCACCGACACCAGCGCGGCGCCGGCTGCCGCGCGCAGGAGGGTCTTCCATCCCTTGAGCATTGTCTCGTCTCCCTTTGAAAGGCTCTTGTCTTCAGGTTCTTCGATAGGCCGGAGCGGCCCGCGCACACAACATCCCTCGTCCCGAAATCCCTCGCGCCGAACCGAAGCACTCGACGCGAGGCAGTCTTCGCCGCGGCCGAGCTTGACCGGTTGGCCGAGCTGTTGTCAATCTATAGTCGATTTCCCCATTTCTATATTTGAAATATGCCGCCTGCTGAAGTGTCGCCATCCGCGATAGCGCCCGGAACCACAAGGAACTCGAGCATGAATGAAGCTCACGCCGCAGGCCCTGCCGTGGCCACGATCACCGCCGGCGGCGCTCTCCTCGCGCGCCTCAAGGCCGTCGGTGTCGACTACATCTTCGCAAACTCGGGCACGGACTTCCCGCCGATCATCGAAGGTCTCGCCGAAGCTGCGGCGAAGGACATCCCACTGCCGGTTTCGCTCGTCATGCCTCACGAGACCGCCGCCATGGGCATGGCGCACGGCTATTACCTCGCGACGGGGCGGCCGCAGGCGGTGATGGCGCACACGAATGTCGGGCTTGCGAACTGCGCGATCGGCGCGATCAACGCCGCGACGGAGCACGTGCCGGTGCTTCTCTTCTCCGGCCGGACGCCCGTGACGGAGCAGGGCCGGTTCGGCGCACGCACCGTGCCCATCGGCTGGGGCCAGGAGATGCGCGACCAGACGGCGCTCGTCCGCGAGGCGGTGAAGTGGGACTACGAGCTGCGCTTCCCCGAGCAGGCGCTCGATCTCGTGGACCGTGCCTATGCCGTGGCGAACTCGACGCCGAAGGGGCCGGTCTATGTCAGCCTGCCGCGCGAGGTCCTGTGCGAGCCGTGTCCGGCCGAGAACCTCGCGGCGCCGCTGTCGATCCAGCCGGCGCGGGCGGCCCCGGACCCGCAGGCGCTGTCGGAGGCGGCGGAGCTCCTCGCCGGTGCGAAGCGCCCTGTCGTGTTCGCGCAGCGCGGCGCGGGGAACGAGGAAGGCTTCGCCGCACTCTCCCGCTGGGCGGAGGCCTGGGCGATCCCGGTGTGCCAGTACTGGGCGATCCAGCTCGCGATCCCGACGGGCCACCCGATGCATGTCGACCAGAACCCGGAGCCGTGGCTCTCGGAGGCCGACGTGGTGCTCGTCGTCGACGCGCTCGCGCCGTGGTCCCCGGACATTCACAGGCTCGCCGATGGCTGCAAGGTCATTCAGCTGGGCGAGGACCCGCTCTACACCCGCTTTCCAGTCCGGAACTTCCGGTCCGACCTGACGCTCGTCGGCGAGGTGAGCGAGAGCCTGCAGGCGCTCGAGCAGGCGATGGCACCGCGGCTCGAGGTAGCGCAGGGCGTGGTCGAGCGCCGCCGGGCCGTGATCGCCGGCCGCGTGAAGAAGATCCGCGAGGCGATCACTCAGCGCGTCGAGGCCGGTCGGACCCGGCCGATGACGAAGGACTGGGCGAGCCACTGCCTGTCTGAGGCGATCGCCGGCAAGCGCGCGACCGTGCTCTCCGAGCTCGGTTGCCCGATGGCGCCCCTGATGCTCGACTCCGCCGGGAGCTGGTATCAGGAGCCGCATTCCGGAGGCCTCGGCTGGGCTTTCCCGGCGGCTCTCGGGATGCAAATCGCAGACCGGGAGAAGCTGATCGTCGCGACGATGGGGGACGGCTCCTACATGTTCTCCAACCCGGTCGCCTGCCACCAGATCGCCGAGGCGCTGGAGCTTCCCGTGCTCGTCGTGGTCGTGAACAACGCGGAGTGGTTCGCGGTGCGGCAGTCGGTGCTCGGCATCTATCCCGACGGGTATGCCGCGAAGGCGAACACGATGCCGCTCACCGCCCTGTCGCCTTCGCCCGACTTCACGAAGATCGCCGAGGCCTCGCGCGCATGGGCGGCGCGCGTCGAGGATCCCGACGAGCTGACGGCGACCCTCCGGGAGGCCATCAGGCACATCGAAACCCGTCGCACGCACGCCCTCGTCGAGATCGCGATCCGATCCTGAGCCCTCGAAGGTGCGCCGCGGGGAGGGCCGGCCCTGGCCGGCCCCTCTGCCGTGCATCAGAAGGGATAATGGCGCTTGCCGCTCTGGATCGTGATCCAGCGCAGCTCGGTGAACTCGGCGATCGCGGCCTTGCCGCCGAAGCGGCCGTAGCCTGAGGCCTTCACGCCGCCGAAGGGCATCTGCGCCTCGTCGTGGACGGTGGGCCCGTTCACGTGGCAGATCCCGGACTGGATACGCTTCGCGACGCCGAGCGCCCGCGTCACGTCCTTTCCGAAGACGGCGGCGGACAGGCCGTACTCGGTGTCGTTGGCGATCCGCACCGCCTCGTCGACCCCGTCGACCCTCACCATCGTCACGACCGGCCCGAACGATTCCTCGCCGTAGACCCGCATCTCCGGCGTCACCCGGTCGAGGATCGAGGCTCCGAGGATCGTGCCCTCCCGCCGTCCGTCCGCGATGAGCTCGGCGCCCTTCGCGACGGCGTCCTCGATCATCTCGCGCACGCGGTCGGCAGCCGCCTGGTTGACCACCGATCCGAGCACGACGTGCTCCGATGGATCGCCGGCGGGCAGGCTCTTTGCCTTCTCCGCAAACGCGGCCGCGAAGGCGTCCGCCACCTTGCCGTCGACGACGAGACGCTCCGTCGACATGCAGATCTGGCCCTGGTTCATGAAGGCGCCGAATGCGGCGGCGTTCACCGCCTCCTCGATGTCGGCGTCGTCGAGCACGACGAGCGGCGCCTTGCCGCCGAGCTCGAGGAGCACGGGCTTGAGATGCCTGGCCGCCGTTTCCGCGATGATGCGGCCGACCTTCGTGGACCCGGTGAAGTTGATGCGCCGGACCGCGGGGTGGGCGATCAGCGCCTCGACGACCTGAGGCGCGTCGGCGGGCGCGTTGGTGACGACGTTGACGACGCCGGCGGGCACGCCGGCTTCACGCAGGCATTCGCCGATCAGGTGGTGTGTCGCCGGGCAGAGCTCCGATGCCTTCAGCACGACGGTGTTGCCGCAGGCGAGCGGCATCGCGACGGAGCGCGTGCCGAGGATGACCGGCGCGTTCCACGGCGCGATGCCCACGCACACGCCGGCCGGCTGGCGGATCGCCATGGCCATCGAGCCCGGGACGTTCGAGGGGATCACCTCGCCGGTGATCTGCGTCGTCATCGACGCGGCCTCGCGCAGCATGTTCGCGGCGAGCATCGTGTTGAACCCGCCCCACGGAGCCGTCGCCCCCGTCTCGGCCATCATGCGCGCGATGAACTCGGGGGCCTTGGAGTCCATGACGTCGGCGGCCTTGAGGAGCAGCGCCCGCCGTTCCCCGGGCGAGGTCTCGGACCAGGCCGGAAAGGCGGCCGCCGCCGCGTCGCAGGCGGCGTCGGCGTCGGCGACGGTGGCCGCCGCCGCCGTCGTCGCGGTCTCGGGCTTGTGGGGCGTCTCGCGGGTGAAGGTTGCACCGCCGCTCGCGCCGCGGCTCTCCTCGCCGATCAGAAGGTTGATGTCGAACACGCCGTTTCCTCTCGTTCGTGGTGGTGGCGGGCACATTATCCGTCATCGGCCTCTTGCGAAGGGAAGACGGCATGGCCGCGGCGGATTGTCAGTAGGGCAGGCCGACATAGTTCTCGGCGAACGAGGCCTGCGCCGCCTCGGAGTCCATCAGATACGCCATCTCCGCGAGCTGCAGCCTCTCGCCGAAGGCGTCGGTCTGGTCGAACCGGTGAAGGAGGCTCGTCATCCACCAGGAGAAGCGCTCGGCCTTCCAGACCCGGCGGAGCGCCCGATCCGAGTAGTGGTCGAGACCCGAGGAGGAGCGTTCGTGATAATGCTCGACGAGGGCCTTCGACAGGTAGTTCACGTCGCTCGCGGCCAGATTGAGCCCCTTGGCGCCGGTCGGCGGAACGATGTGCGCGGCGTCCCCCGCGAGGAACAGCCGCCCGAAGCGCATCGGCTCTGCGACGAAACTCCTCAGAGGCGCGATCGACTTCTCGATCGAGGGCCCGGTCGTCACCCCCTCGGCCACGTCGGGCGGCAGGCGGCGCCGGAGCTCGTCCCAGAAGGCCTCGTCCGACCACGCCGCGATATCCTCGTCGGCCGGCACCTGCACGTAGTAGCGGCTGCGCGTCGTCGAACGCATGGAGCACAGGGCGAAGCCGCGCGGGCTCTGCGCGTAGATCAGCTCGTGCGACACCGGCGGGACGTCGGCGAGCACGCCGAGCCAGCCGAAGGGATAGACGCGCTCGAAGGTGCGGCTCGAGCCCTCGGGCAGGCTCTGGCGGCAGATCCCGTGATACCCGTCGCAGCCGGCGATGAAGTCGCAGTCGAGCCGTCGCGCCTCGCCGTCCACCTCGAACGTCAGATACGGCTTCTCGCCGTCGTAGTCGTGCGGGACGGCATTCTCCGTGTCGTAGAGGGTCTTCAGTCCACTCGCCTCGCGGGCCGCCATCAGGTCGCGCGTCACCTCGGTCTGGCCGTAGACGGTCACGGCCTTGCCCGTCAGGGCATGCATGTCGATCCTGAGGCGGCGCTCGATCGAGGCGATCTCGACCCCGTGATGGACGAGCCCCTCGCGGTGCAGCCGATCGCTCGCCTTCGCCTCGTCGAGAAGGTCGACGAGGCCCTGCTCCAGGACGCCCGCCCGGATGCGGCCGAGCACGTATTCCTTGCTCTTTCGCTCGACGATGACGTTGTCGACGCCCGCCTCGTGGAGAAGCTGGCCGAGCAGCAGCCCGGCTGGGCCGGAGCCGACGATGGCGACCTGAGTGCGCATTCTTCCTCCCGATCCTCGGGGAAAGACTGGCCCGCCTTCCACGGCGCCCGCAATGGACAAACCGGCCAAGGTGTTGGACATTCCGAACATGACGCGCAGCTTCTCGTCCGACACCCAGGCCAGCATCCCCACTTACGGGCTCTACGGCGAATCCGCCTCGCTTCCGGAGCCGGAGTGGATCCACTGGGAGACCGTGCCGACGCGGAGCCGGCTGCACGGCTACGAGATCAGGCCGCACAGGCACGCCTCTCTCTTCCAGATCTTGCACATAACGAACGGCGAGGCTGAGGCGCGGCTCGACGTCGAGGATGTCGTCCTTCGGGCGCCTGTCGCGCTCCTCATCCCGCCTCTCTCCGTGCACGGCTACCGGTTCAGCGCCGACGTCGACGGCACCGTCGTGACGGTCCTCGAGGAACGGATGGACCGGATCTGGTCGGCCATGCCGGATGCGGCGCGGCGGTGCGACGCGGGGGTGCGGGTCGTCGGGCTTCGCGATCCGGATGACGACAAGGCGGTCGCGGACGCGCTCGTCATGCTGGGCGAGGAATATCTGGGGCACGGATCGGGACGCATGGCGGTGATGGAGGCATGCGTCACCCTCGCCACCGCGAGGCTCGACCGGGCGGCGACGAAAGGGGCACAGGACGCGTCGGGCGCCGCCGGCGCCACTTCGCGGACGGCGGCGCGGTTTCGGTCGCTCGTCGAGGAGAATTTCCGCCACGAGCGGCGCGTCGCGTTCTATGCGGAACGGCTGGGGCTGACGCCGACCCATCTGGGGCGCATCTGCCGTGCCGCCTACGGTGCCGCGCCGCTCGCCCTCATCAACCGGCGGGTCGCGCTCGAAGCGCAGCGCAGCCTCGTCTTCACGATCTCGACCGTCGCGGATATCGCCGTCTCGCTCGGCTTCTCCGACACCGCCTATTTCACCCGCTTCTTCACGAGGGAGTGCGGCGTGTCGCCCATGGAGTATCGCCGTCGCGCGCTCGCGAAGGGCTGAATCCGCACCGGGGGTGCCGATCTCGGGCCGGACATGAAAAGACCGCCCGGAGCGGCGAGGCTCCGGGCGGTCCAGACATTGAGGAAGCGTCTGCCGCGTCAGCGGGGGCCGAGCGGGGACGATGCGTCGTTGCCGCTCCCCATGTTCTCGCCGAACTCCTTCTCGGCCGTCTCGCTCGCGGCCTGGGTGCTCGCGCGGCCGACATCGCGGGCATTCTCGGCCATCTGCGACGGCGTCATGCCGCGACGGCGGGCCTCTTCGTAGCCGGCCCGATAGCCTTCCTCGGCGATGTGGCGGGCCCGCTGAACCGCCTCGCGGCTGTAGCGGTAGCCACGGTCGCGGATGTCGTCGCGCAGCGGCCCGAAATAGCTGTGCTCGCGCCGGCTCATCGGCAGGAGCGCGCCGATCAGGAGGCCCGTCGCGAGGCCGAGCACGCCTATCATCAGCGGGTTCTCCTCGATGAAGTGGCTCGCCTGGCGGTAGCCGCGCTTGGAGTAGCGTGCGGCATCCTCGTAGGTGTCGGACACCCACTCCGCGCCGCGCTCATAGCTGTCGCGCGCCCAGCGGACGCCGTCCTCGTAGGCATGCTCGCCGCGCTCATAGGCCCGGCGCCCGCGCTCGCGCGCGTCCTCGGCGATCTGCTCCGCTCGCGCGCGGCTCAGGTCCGTCCAGGATTCGGCGCCCGAGCGGCCGGGGTTGCGGATCCGCGAGGTCTCCGCTCCCGTCACGCCCCGGGCGTAGGGATCGGGGTAGGGGCGTGTGCTGCCCGGGCCCGAGGCATTGCCCGCAGTGGCGGAGGACGGTGTCGCGCCGGCGCCCGCCTTGACGTTCGCTGAGCCGGCCGCACCGGCGCCCATCGCGGCGTTCTTGTCGTTCTCGGTCATCTCAACTTCACTCCTCGTTCGGGTGGTGTCCGATCAACGGGATTGGGCCGGTCGTGGATCCGCGACAGGCTCGATGGGCCCGGGCGCGGAGCCAGCGGGCGCGTCGGCCGGAGTGTATGGCGGGTAAGGCCGCCCGGTCGCGACGTCGTACGCGCCGGCGCCGGGGACATCCCCCGCCGGGCGGCGGCGCACCCTGGGCTGCGTCGCCCGGTAGAGGAGCAGCCCCACGCCGGCCGCGATCAGCAGGGCCGGCAGCGGGTCGCGCCGCATCGCCGCCATCATGGCGTCGCCGGTCCGGTTGAAGCTCCGGCTGCGCAGCAGGCCCAGCGTCTCGTCCATGAGGCCGAAGGGGGACAGGCGGTGCTGCAGCCGGTCGATCGTCAGATCGAGCTCGGCGCGCTTGTATTCGACCTCTTGTTCCAGCTCCCGCGAACTCATGACGACATCCTATCCGTGAACATATGGGTATCGCGGCGCACAGAGCGGACGGTGCGGCTCGGCCTGAGCTTGCTGAGGCTCATCATCGAGCGGCCACCCAGCATCAGGGCGAGCGCGATCAGGAGCAGCGCGCCGCCGGTGATCAGCGCGGCCAGCGACTCCGATTCCAGCACCGTCGCAAGCCACTCCACGAAAGCCTGCACGAGAAGCAGGAGAGACACGATGGCGAAGATGGCGCCAGTGACGAGAAGACCGAGCCCCACGAACAGGCGCGTGACGTTCTCCGTCATCTCCTCCTTGAACAGAGCGATCTCGAGCTGAACGAGATCGGTGCTCTGCCGCATGGTATCGCCGATGAGGCGATGCAGGGCGACGCGTTCGCGAGGCGCGCCGGCCGTGCCCTGGGTGTCAGCCATCACACGTCCCCCTGCGCACCCGACTGGCGTTCGGCCCAGCGCTTCCGGGCCTCGTAGCGCTCCTCCTCGAGCCTGGCCCGAAGGCCGGAACTGCGAGCGAGCCGCGCCAGAAGAAGGCCTGCCGCGCCGCCGATCAACGCGACTCCGAAGGGATGGCGCCGCGCGACATCCTCGGCATCGGTGTAGAGCTGCGCGAAGGAACGGTGGCTGACGCTGTCGGCAAACCCGTCGAGCCCGTCGGCGGCGCTGTCGAAGAACGCCTGCAGGTTCGGCCGGTCCTCGAAGGAGTGCGCCGACTCCCGGACGGATCCGGCCAGCTCGTGCAGGGCCCCCGCCGCGGCCGCCTTGCGTCCTTCGGCGAAGCGATAGGCCTCGTCCATCGCGGCGCCGGTCAACCGGCTGCCTTCCTCGAGGACCTCGTCGCGAATGTGATCGAATTCCTCCCGCATGTGTTCGGTCGCGTCGGCTGCACGCTCCCGGGTCTTGCTGCCCAGAGCTTCCGCCTCGTCGCGCATCTTGTTCCCGGCCTCGGCCGACGTCTTTTCATGCTCATTCGGGGTCGACATGGAAATCACCTCCTTGCTCGCGGTCACAACGGACGGCTCTTGACACGGTTCCGTGTGCTGCCGTGGCCGCCGGCGGAACAATCGCGCCTCGCCGCCTCTTCATCGTGTGAGGAGAAGCCAGAGGGGCCAGAATGTCCGGAATCGATCCAGAAATCGAGGCGCGCGCGATGGAGCTTCGCGCCCGGGAGCGCGGACGCGGCCGGGAGGCGGACAGCCCCGTTCGCGTGCCGGGCAAGGGCTGGAAAGACATCGCCTGGCGGACCTACGAGGAGATCGGCCGCGATCGGCTGAGCCTGGTGGCGGCGGGCGTGACCTTCTACACCGTGCTCGCGCTGTTCCCGGCGATCGGGGCCTTCGTCTCGCTCTACGGCCTCGTCGCGGATCCGGCGACCGTCGAGGGCCAGCTGGCGAGCCTGTCCGGTTTCGTGCCGTCGGCGCTCATAGACACCGTGTCGGCCGAGCTGCAGCGGGTCAGCTCCACCGAGAGCTCGTCGCTCAGCTTCGCCTTCATCGGCGGGCTCCTCTTCGCCCTGTGGAGCGCCAACAAGGGGGTGCAGTCGCTCTTCGACAGCATGAACGTCGTCTACGAGGAGCGAGAGAGCCGCGGCTTCTTCGCGCTGACGGCGCTCACGCTCGCCTTCACGACGGGCGGCATCATCCTCATGATACTGATCGTCAACGTCATGGTCGTCCTGCCGCAGGTCTTCAGCATGCTCGGCCTGTCGGGCGTGGGGAGCGTGGTTCTTACGGTCCTGCCCATGGCCCTCGCGGTCCTGCTCGTCGGCGGCGCCATTTCGCTCGTCTATCGCTACGGGCCCAGCCGCCAGAGGGCGAGGTGGCGCTGGATCAGCGTCGGTTCCGTGTTCGCGACGCTCGTCTGGGCCATCGCATCGGCCCTCTTCACCTGGTATCTCGCAAACTTCGCGAACTACAGCGCGACCTACGGGTCGCTCGGTGCCGTCATCGGCGTGATGATGTGGATCTGGGTCTCCGCCTATGTCGTGCTGATCGGCGCGGAGCTGAACGCCGAGATCGAGCACCAGACGGGCCACGACACCACGACCGGGGCGCCTGCGCCGCTGGGGGAGAGGGGCGCCCGCATGGCGGACACGCTGGGCGAGACCTCGTGAGGCCGCGACCGCGCCATGCCTTGCGGAAAGCCGGTCGCTGACCCAGAGTCCAGCGCCGCTCGGAACGAAGCCCGCGAGGAAGCCCTTTCCAGTGCCCGACACCGCACACGATACGCATGGCAAGGCCGACGGCCGGCGTCGGCGCTGGCTGCTGCCGGCCGGAACGGCGCTCGTCGCAGTGTCGCTCGGGCTCGCCGCGCTCGCCGGCGCTGCCGGGCTGACGGCGTGGCGCGACCTGCAGGACGCGGAGCTGCGGGCGGCGCTGGCGCGGCAGAAGGCAGCCGAGCTCGTCGATGCCCAGAACGACATGCGCCTGACATCGGTCAGGCTCATTGCCGAGGCGGCGCGTGGCTTGAGGGAGGCCGAGCCGGGGGATCCCGAGGCGCTGGGGCGCAACCTCGCCGCCTTGGGCGAGCTTCTCCTCAGGCCGCAGGCTCTCGATCTGGAGATCCGCGGAGAGGCCGGCGGAGCCGCGCTCGACCTTCTGGAGGAAGCCGTCGAGACGCTGCTGGACGTGGGGCAGGCAGAGCGCGCACGCGAGGTCTCGGAGCAGGCTGTCGCCCTCGCCGAGCGTCGCACGGAGGCTGACGAACCGGGGGCTTCCATCGATCGGGTGCGGGCGCGGGTTCTTCTGGCACGGGCAGAATGGCGGTCGGGCGGGGCCGATGCGGCACGCGGTCGCCTTGAGGAGGCGCGCCGGGAGCTCCTGGCGCACCTCCAGGAGAACCCCGACGATGCCGAAGCCACGGCCGCGCTGGCCGACACGCTGCTGCCGCTGTCGCGCATCCTGCATGAGGCAGGGGAGGAAGAAGCGGCGATCCGCGTCGCCTCCGCCGGGGCGGGCGTCTGGTCACGCGTGCCGGGCGAGAACCTCCGCTGGCTCGAAAGCAGGGGCAGGCTGCTGCTCCAGCTCTCCGAGTGGCGTCTGGAGGCCGGCGATACGGCTGGGCTGGCCGACGCGGCGGGCGACGCGGCCGGGACATGGGCTGCCCTTGCGGAGGCGCGCCCCGGCTCGAGGGCCGCACGCGCGGCGTTGGCGCGCGCGCATCTGCTTCAGGGGCGGGCGCTGCTGGCCCGCGGAGAGGCGGAAAGGGCCCGCGAGGCGCTCTGGGAGGCCTATGCGGGGCAGCGGGCGCTCCAGGCGGAGGCCGCACCGCGGGAGCCGGGCGTGCCGATTGCTTCGACGCTGGAGGCGCTCGGCGCCGCCGCCACCGAGGCGGGAGACAGCGCGGTGGCCGCCCAGGTGTTGCAGGAGGCGACGCGCCTTCGCCGGGGGGAGCTCGAAGCGGCGCGGGACGATCGGTCCGCAGTGCTGCGGCTGTCCCAGTCACTCGTCGCGCTGGGGCGGGCACAGGTCGAGACCGGGGCGCTGGGGGCGGCTCTCGATGCCTACGAGGAGAGCCTGCGACGTCTCGGCGAGCTCGAGGCACAGGAGAGCGAGGACCCCGCCATCCGGACGGCCCTCGCGGATGTATGGCAGGCGATCGGCGAGCTGCGGCTGCGTGAGGGCCAGGCTCAGAGCGCCCTCGCATTCTTCGAGCAGGCGGCGTCGGCGCTGCGCGACGTGGTGCAGGCGCAGCCCTCGGCGTTCGAGCCGCAGTCGAAGCTGGCCATCACGCTTCTCTCACTCGGCGAGGCACGCGCAGACACTGGAGACACCGCCCGCGCGGCCGAGGCGTACCGGGACCTCGTCGAGATCCGGCGTGCGCTGTCGGAGGCCGAGCCGGCGAACAGGGCGCGCAGGCAGGCACTTGCCCAGGGGCTCGTGCGCCTCGGCGAGACGACGCTCCGGCTCGATCAACCGGAGGCCGCCCGTCCGCTCTATGCCGAGGCAGCGGAACTCGTCGAGACCGAGCGCTCGCGAACGCCTGCCTCCCTGCGGCAGGCCTCGGACATCGCAGCGCGACTGGGCGACTTCGCCCTGTCGGACGGAGACACCGACGAGGCGCTGTCGCGATATCGGCAGGCGCTGGACATGCGCGAGGAAATCTCCGCCGCCGACGAGGCGAACGCGGACCTGCCGGTGGCGGTCGCCAATGCGCGCTCGCGCGTGGGGGATGCGCTCCGGACGGGAGGTCGGATCGACGAGGCGAGGCAGTCCTACGAGGCCTGTACGCAAGAGATGCGGCCTCTCGTCGAAGCCGATCGCTACCATGTCCGCGCCACCCGGCAGCTCGCGATGTGCCTCTACAAGCTGGCGGTCGTCCTCGATGGCGAGCGGCGGGAGGCCGCCCAGGCAGAGGCCGAGGCGCTGATCACACCCCTCGTCGATGCGGAGCTCCTCTCCGCCGAGACTCGCCAGGAGCTCGATTCGCTGCAGGCGGAGCTATCCGCCAGCTGACCTCGCACCTGTCCCCGCCGCACTTCCCTTTCCGGAGACATCCCTTGGCAGCCAATCCCGTCATCGTCGAAGTCACACGCGGGCCCCGCGTCGAGAGCTGGCACCGGGGCGCGCTGTCGATCCGGGACGACATGGGTGCTCCCGTTCTGGAGCTGGGCGAGGTCATGTCTCCGGTCTATCCGCGCTCCGCCGTGAAGGCGATCCAGGCCCTGCCGCTGGTGGAGACCGGCGCGGCCGAGGCCGCGGGGTTGGGAGACCGCGAGATAGCGCTCTCCTGCGCCTCGCACAGCGGCGAGGCGGAGCACGTCGAGACGGCGCGCGACATGCTCTCCCGTCTCGGTCTCGGCGAGCATGCGCTCGCCTGCGCTCCACACCAGCCGCGGCGTCTGGCCGACCAGGCCGGGCTCGCACGGGCAGATGAGCAGCCGTCGCGCCTTCACAACAACTGCTCGGGGAAGCACGCGGGCATGCTGATCGCCGCGCGCCATCTGGGCTTGCCCCTCGAGGGCTACGAGGCGCCCGACCACCCGTTGCAGCTTCGCATACGCCAGACGATGGAGGAGATGCTCGGCGTCGAGCTCACCCCCGAGGTGTGCGGCATCGACGGCTGCGCGCTGCCGACCTGGGCCGCGCCGCTTTCGGCCTTCGCCTCGGCCTTCGCGCGCATCGGCACCGGGACCGGCCTGACCCCGGAGCGGGCGAGGGCGTTCGCGCGGATCAGAAGGGCCGCTGCGTCGCGTCCCGACATGGTGGCGGGCACCGAGAGGTTCTGCACGATGGTGATGGAGGCGCTCGGCGAGCGCTGTTTCGTGAAGACCGGCGCGGAGGGCGTCTTCTGCGCGAGCCTTCCCGAGTGCGGCCTCGGCATCGCGCTGAAGGTCGACGACGGCGCGGCAAGGGCCTCGGAAGCCGCGATGGCGGCCGTCCTCCGCCGCTTCTTCGGCGGCGCCGAGGGGCACGTTCTCGACCGGCTCGCCCGGCCCGCCGTGACAAACTGGGAGGGCCGTCCGGTGGGCGAGATCCGGTCCTCCGTGGCGTTCTCCGAGGCTCTCGGAAGCCTCGCCTAATTCAGCCGTTCCTCTCGACCATCGTGCCGGTCGAGGGGTCGACGGTGCGATAGGGCAGGCCCGCGGCCTTCCAGGCGCCGAACCCGCCCTCCATGTGGGCGACCCTGCTGATCCCTGTGGCAAGGCAGCGGTCGGAGACGGCGAGCGAGCGCTTGCCCGAGCCGCAGTGGAAGACGATCCGCTTGTTCTCCTGGTCGGGCAGGCTCGTGGCGTCGAAATCGGCCATCGGTGCGAGCAGGGCGCCCCTGATGTGCTCGAACACGTACTCCTCGGGCGTGCGGACGTCGATCAGCACGATCTCGTGCCGGTCGAGCATCTCCTTCACCTCCTGCGGCGACAGCACCTCGACCTCGCCCTTCGCGCGCTTCTCGATCCCCGGCATGGACTGCTCCTTCAGATAAATTAGAGATCTCTAATTAATGCGGCCGCCGGGCCACGGCAAGGTGTCACCTGAGGTCGTTGGCCGAAATCGTGAGGTGCGGATGGTCGCCTGTCGCGGCTGCGAGGTCGGGCTCGACGAGGTCGTGCCAGGCAAAGCCCGCGATCGCCGCCTCCTGGGCCTCCGCGATGACGTTGCCGGTGATCGCGGCCGCGCCCGCGCCGTCGGCGACGCTGACGGCGATGCCGTACCGCGCCCGGCGGATCACGTTCCCGGTCGCCGCCACGTTGCGCAGGTGGGGTCCCCAGCCGAGGCTGAGACCTGCGAAGGCTGCCCCGTCGACGACGTTGCCCGTCACCGCGGCGTCCGCCTCGACGCCGATGCCGACGCCCCTGTCCTCCGGAAACCCGCCGATGACGATGTCGCGGATGAGGTTGCCGGAGATGACGGCCATCCGGCCGCCGTCGGCGAAATTCGTGGCGGAGATGCCGTGCGCCGCCCCATGCACCAGGTTGTCGGAGACGATCGCGCCCTCGAAGCCGAATTCGACATAGAGGGCGACCTCGCCGAGGTCGCGGCAGCGATTGCGGGCGACCACGATGTCGGCGCCGGCATTGTGGCGCACGGCCGAGAAGGCGCACCCGGAGATCACGTTGTCGACGACGCCCACCCCTCCAGCGCGGAAGACGTTGATGGCGTTGCCGTTCTGGCCCGTCCCGCCGCCGTCGGCACGGATCCCGGAGATGCGGTTGCGCGCGACCGTCGCACCGTCCTCGCGCGCCTCGGACTGCCAGACCAGGATGCCGTTGTTGCCGCAGTCGCTGACGCGGTTGTCCGCGATGGCGAGGTCGCTCCCGTCGAGAGCGAAGATGCCGGCATCGGCCGCGCCGACCACGCTGCAGCCCGTGACGCGGCCGGAGCAGCCGACGAGCTTGATGCCGTTGCCGTCGCTGTCGGTCAGCTCGAGCCCTTCGATCGCCACGTCCTCGCATGCCGTGAAAAGGACGAGGCCCTCCTCGCCGGCGAGCCGCAGGCCCTCGATGGCCACGTCCTGCAGGGAAAGGCCGGCGGAGCCGCTGGCCGTCACCACGGGGCCGGTTCCGCCCGCCGTGAGGCGCGTCGCGCCGGGCACGCCGACGAGGCGCGCGCGGTCCGGCAGGTCGAGGCCCGAGACCACGTAGCGCCCGGGCCCCAGGAAGAGCGGGCGCTGCCGGGCCACAGTCTCGCGCAGAGCCGCCGCGATCTCGGACGTCTGGTCGCCACCGGCCCCGGGCAGGACGCCGAGTTCGGCGGCATCCAGAGCCCCGGTGGCGGCACGGCCCGTCGAGCCGGCGGACGCAACGGCAAAGGGTGCCGTTCCCGCCAGGAGAAGGAGGCTGCGGCGCGACGGGCGCCCGAATTCTCTCGTGAACATGAAAGCCATAGCCCCTTCATCCGCGATTTCCGGTCGGCGGTCACGGGCCCCCGTGTTGCCGAGCCAAGGCTTGCGGCCTATCTATGGGCGCCGCAAGGGCTCATGTGCCGGCGGAAGACGATGCACCATCCGACGGTCGCCCGACAGAGGCCCAACAAGTGCTCAGGAAGAGGATGACCCGATGGCCTTCGAATTGCCTGATCTTCCCTACGCGTACGACGCTCTCGAGCCGTACATGTCGGCGGAGACGCTGGAGTTCCACCACGACAAGCACCACAACGCCTACGTGACGAAGGGCAATGAGCTGCTTCAGGGGTCCGGCCTCGAGGGCAAGAGCCTCGAGGAGATCGTGAAGGGCTCCTACGGCTCGAACCAGGGCCTGTTCAACAATGCCGGCCAGCACTTCAACCATCTCCACTTCTGGAACTGGATGAAGCCGAACGGCGGCGGCAAGAAGCTGCCCGAGCGCCTGCAGAAGGCTGTCGACAGCGATCTCGGCGGCTACGACAAGTTCCGCGAGGACTTCGTGAACGCGGGCGTCGGCCAGTTCGGCTCGGGCTGGGCCTGGGTCGCCGTGAAGAACGGCAAGCTCGAGATCATGAAGACGCCGAACGGCGAGAACCCGCTCGTGCACGGCGCCACGCCGATCCTCGGCTGCGACGTGTGGGAGCACTCCTACTACATCGACTACCGCAACCGCCGTCCGGACTACCTCAACGCCTGGGTCGATCACCTGATCAACTGGGAGTATGTCGAGGAGCTCTACTCCAAGGCCGTCTGATCCGGCACGGCCAATGCATGACACCCAAGGCGGGACCCGCGCGGTCCCGCCTTTCGTTTTGCTGCAGGACCATGAGGTGCGAGGGGGGGTATCGCTGTGCTGACGATCTACGAGAAGACGGAGCGGGGCCTGCGCAAATCGTCCTTGGATGAGGGGGCGACGGATCTGCCGCCGGCGGGGGTATGGATCGACCTGCTGGCGCCGACCCTCGAGGAGGAGAGGCTGGTCGAGACGTGGTTCGGTCTCGAGATCCCGTCGCGGGAGGAGATGCGCGAGATCGAGATCTCGAGCCGCCTCTACGAGGAGGACGGCGCGGTCTTCATGACGGCGCTCGCCCTCATCGATTCCGACACCAACAGGCCGCGCACCTGCGACATCAGCTTCATTCTCGTCCGGAACCATCTCGTGACGGTGCGCTACGAGACGCCGCAGCCGATCGCGGTCTTCCTGCAGCGGGCGCCGAAGGTCGGGCCCGCCTGCCGTTACGCCGACTTCGTGCTGGCGGCGCTGATCGACGCCTTCCTCGACCGGGTCGCCGACATCCTCGAACGGGCCGGCACGGAAGCCGAGGCGGTGAGCCAGAGGGTGTTCGAGACGCGGTCGAAGAAGCCGATGAAGACCGAGGACTTCCGGGATTCCCTCGGCCGCATCGGCAGGGCCGCGGACCTGACCTCGAAGGCCCGCGACAGCCTCGTCACCTTCTCGCGGCTCGTGACCTACCTGCAGGCCGGGGCCGGTGGCGGAGAAAGGCCGAAGGAGGTGAAGCAGTACCTGAAGACCGCACAGCGCGACGCCACCCAGCTCGCCGACCACGCGACCTACCTGAACGCGAAGATGGAGTTCCTGCTCGACGCGACCGTCGGGCTCATCAACATCGAGCAGAACAACATCATCAAGATCTTCTCCGTCGTCGCCGTCGCGCTCATGCCGCCGACGCTGATCGCGTCGATCTACGGCATGAACTTCCACTTCATGCCGGAACTCGACGAGCCGTGGGCCTATCCGCTCGTGCTTCTGACAATGGCCGTTCTCGGCATCGCGCCGTTTCTCTTCTTCAAGAAGAAGGGTTGGCTCTGACCGCGGCCGGCGCGGCGTTAAGGCTTCGCTAACCCTGTTGCGGCTGCACTAGCCACGTCCGGCCAGTTCCCGCTACACGAGAACGATGAACGAACATTCGATTCGAATCATCGGCATCGACCCGGGCCTCAGGCGCACCGGCTGGGGCGTGATCGAGGCGCGGGGCAGCCGGCTGAGCTTCGTCGCGGCCGGCACGGTGACCTCCGAGGCCGACGACGAGCTGTGCGACCGCCTGCACGACCTGCACCGCGGATTGCGGGGCATCTTCGACCGGCACGAGCCGCAGGAGGCGGCGATCGAGGACGTGTTCGTGAACAAGGACGCGCGCGCCACGCTGAAGCTCGGGCAGGCGCGCGGCGTGGCGCTGCTCGTGCCCGCGACCCTGCGGCTGCCGGTCGCCGAGTACGCGCCGAACCTCGTGAAGAAGACGGTCGTCGGCACCGGCCACGCCGAGAAAGCGCAGATCCGCATGATGGTGAAGATCCTGATGCCGCGCGCGACCTTCGACACGGACGACGCCGCCGACGCCCTCGCAATCGCCGTGACGCATGCCCATCACCGCACGGCGAGGCGGCTGAAGGCGGTGGCTGGCCTATGATCTCAAAGCTCAAGGGCATCGTCGATTCCACGGGGCTCGACTGGGCGGTGATCGACGTGGGAGGGGTCGGTTATCACGTCGTCTGCTCGTCGCGCACGCTGCAGGCGCTGCCGAGGATCGGGGAGGCGGCGACGCTCTTCGTCGACACCTTCATCCGGGAAGACCACATAAGGCTCTACGGGTTCGCGAGCGACGCCGAGCGGGAGTGGTTCCGCCTCCTGCAGACGGTGCAGGGGGTGGGCAGCCGTGTCGCGCTGGCCGTGCTCAGCACCCTGTCGGTGGCCGAGCTGCAGAGCGCGATCTCGCTGCAGGACAAGGCGATGGTGTCGCGCGCGCCCGGGGTCGGCGCCAAGGTCGCCGCCCGCATCGTCGCGGAGCTGAAGGACAAGGCGGCCGGTCTTGCTGTCGCCGACCCCGCCCTCGCGAGGCTCTCGGGCGAGCTCGGCGGTGGCGGGAAGCCGAGCGCGGGCAGCGACGCGGTGTCCGCCCTCGTCAACCTCGGCTACGGTCAGAGCCAGGCGGGAACCGCCGTCGCGACGGCGATCGCTGAGGCCGGCGACGACGCCACGACGGAGCGCCTGATCCGCCTCGCGCTCAAGGAGCTCGCGCGATGAGCGACCGGATGATCGACGCCGAGCCGCGACCCGAGGACGAGCTGACGGTCAGCCTGAGGCCGCAGACGCTCGACGAGTTCGTCGGGCAGAAGAAGCCGCGCGAGAACCTCAAGATCTTCATCGAAGCGGCGCGGGCCCGCGGCGAGGCGCTCGACCACGTGCTGTTCGCGGGCCCTCCCGGGCTCGGCAAGACGACGCTCGCGCAGATCATGGCGCGCGAGCTCGGCGTGAACTTCAAGGCGACGTCGGGTCCGGTGATCGCCAAGGCCGGCGATCTCGCCGCGCTCCTCACCAATCTGGAGGAGCGCGACGTCCTGTTCATCGACGAGATCCACCGGCTGAACCCGGCGGTCGAGGAGGTGCTCTATCCCGCGATGGAGGACTTCCAGCTCGACCTCATCATCGGCGAGGGCCCGGCCGCACGTTCCGTGCGGATCGACCTGGCGAAGTTCACGCTCGTCGGCGCGACGACCAGGTCCGGGCTCCTCACGACGCCGTTGCGCGACCGCTTCGGCATCCCCGTCCGCCTCGACTTCTACACCCAGGACGAGCTCGAGCTGATCGTCCGGCGCGGCGCGCGCCTCCTCGGCATGGCGATCAGCGACGACGGCGCGGCCGAGATCGCGCGGCGCTCGCGCGGGACCCCGCGGATCGCCGGGCGGCTTCTCCGGCGCGTGCGCGATTTCGCGGCCGTCGCCGGGGCGGACGGAATCGACCGCACGACCGCGGACCGTGCGCTACTGGCACTCGACGTGGACAGCGTCGGCCTCGACGGGCTCGACCGGCGCTACCTGTCCTGCATCGCCGAGAAGTTCTCCGGCGGCCCCGTCGGCGTCGAGACGATCGCCGCCGCCCTGTCGGAGCCGCGCGACGCGATCGAGGAGATCATCGAGCCCTATCTCATCCAGAAGGGCTTCGTTCAGCGCACGCCGCGCGGCCGGCTGCTGACGCCGCACGCCTACCGCCACATGGGCCTGCCCGTGCCGAACGAGGCGGCCCCGCAGATGGGTCTCTGGGCCGATCCCGATGAGTGAGCGCTGGCCCGATCTGGCGGGTCGCCTGGTCGACGGACGCCATGTCCTTCCGGTGCGCGTGTACTTCGAGGACACGGACTTCTCCGGCGTCGTCTATCACGCGAGCTATGTGCGCTTCATGGAACGGGGGCGATCCGACTTCATGCGCCTTGCCGGCGCCGACCATGCCGAGCTCTTCGCGGGCGAGGAGAGCATCGCCTTCGCGGTCCGGCGCATGTCGATCGAGTTCGAGCGCCCGGCCCGGATCGACGACGTGCTGGAGGTGGTGACGGGCGTGCGCGAGATGCGCGGTGCCTCGATGCTGCTCGCCCAGGAGGTCCGTCGCGGCGATCAGCTTCTCGTGAGCGCCGAGGTGCAGGTCGCGCTCGTCACGGCGACCGGGCGGGCCAGGCGCATCCCCCTCGCGCTGCGGCAGGTGCTGGGTGCCGCTGCCGAAGGCTGACAGCCAGTAACGCGGCTTTAACCACGATCGGCTTTTCATCGTGGCCGACGTCGCCTGGATGAAAAGCCCTTAATTCGACACAATCCCGCGCAGTTTTGCGCGTGATCTCATCCTAACAAGCCGTTGCGAAGCGGGCGCCGCGAGAGCGCGCCCCATCGACCGGCCTCGACACCAAGGGAGCTCCTTCGAGCCTCGCGCATGGACGCCACAACGCTCGCCGCCCCCGCCGCCGAGATCTCGATGCTCGGACTGTTCTGGCACGCCCACATCGTCGTCAAGCTCGTGATGATCGGCCTCCTCGCCGCATCGGTCTGGTGCTGGGCGATCATTCTGGAGAAGGTGTTCGTCTACAGGCGGGCGCGGGCTTCGCTCGACCGGTTCGAAGGCAATTTCTGGTCGGGACAGTCGCTTGAGGAGCTTTACCACAACCTCTCCGGCCGCTCGACGACGGGCATGGCCGCGCTCTTCGTCGCCGCGATGCGCGAGTGGAAGCGCAGCCACGAGGCGGGCGCCCTCTCGCGGGCGGGCGTGCAGTCTCGCATCGAGAAGGTGATGGACGTGACGATCGGGCGCGAGCAGTCCCGGCTCGAGGACCGGCTCCTGTTCCTCGCGACAGTCGGATCGGCCGCACCCTTCATCGGCCTGTTCGGCACGGTGTGGGGCATCATGACGAGCTTCACCGCGATCGCCGCTTCCGAGAGCACGAACCTGGCGGTGGTCGCGCCCGGTATCGCCGAGGCCCTGTTCGCGACGGCGCTCGGCCTTCTGGCCGCCATCCCCGCGGTGATCGCCTACAACAAGCTGTCCAACGACGTGGCGCGGATCGTGGAGCGACTGGAGGGCTTCGCCGACGAGTTCACAGCCATACTTTCGCGTCAATTGGATGAGCGGAGTTAGGCGCAATGGGAGCGGGAGTCGTCAGCTCGGGCAGTGGCGGCGGTCGGCGCCGTGGTCGCAGGCGTCATCGCCCGATGAGCGAGATCAACGTGACGCCGTTCGTCGACGTCATGCTCGTCCTGCTGATCATCTTCATGGTGTCCGCGCCCCTCTTGACCGTCGGTGTCCCGATCGAGTTGCCGCGGACCCAGGCCAATCCCCTCGATTCCGACAAGGAGCCGCTGACCGTGAGCGTGAATGCCGAAGGCCAGGTCTTCCTGCAGGACACGGAGATCCCTCTCGAGGAGCTCGCCGACAGGCTCGCCGCCGTCGCCGCGGAGGGCATGCAGGAGCGCATCTTCGTGCGTGCCGACCGGGGTGTCGGCTACGGAGAGGTGATGCGGGTGATGGGGCGGCTGAACCGCGCCGGCTTCTCGCGCATCGGCCTCGTGACGGATATCGAGCAGTAGGGGTGCCATCACCATGCGCAGTGCCGTCACTGCCTCGGCTCTTGGCCATGCGCTGATCATAGGCTGGGGTCTCGTCTCGCTTCCCTCCACGAGCGCCTTCACCTCGGCGGAGAAGCCCCTGCCGGTCGATCTCGTGTCGATCGACGAGTTCACGCAGATCACCGCCGGCGAGGAGAAGGCCGAGCCGAAGCCGGTGCCCGCTCCGCCGATGGAACGGCCGGAGGTCACGGAGGCCGATCGGCAGACCGAGAAGCCCCAGGCGCCGAAGGCGCAGAGCACGGCCCCCGAGATCGCCGACGTGCCGAAGCCCGAGCCGAAGCCGCGCGAGGTCGCGGCCCTGCCTCCGGCTCCGGAGCCGAAGCCGGAGCCCGTGCGCCAGATCGAGCCTGCGCCGGCTCCGAAGGCACCCGAGCCCGCGCCGGCCGCGGAGGCCGAGCCCGGGCCCGCTCCGGCGGCGGAGGCCGAGCCGGCGCCGCAGCCGACGAACGTGCCGCTTCCGCCGGCGCGCCCGAAGATCACCGAGGCGCCCAAGCCCGTCGAGCCGAAGCCCGAGCCGCCGAAGCCCGTGGAGCAGAAGCCGACGCCGCCCGCCCCGGCGCCGCGGGAGACCGTGCAGAAGCCCGATCCCAAGCCCGCCCCGCAGGAGCCCCCGAGAGAGACGGGCGGCTTCGACGCGGACAGGATCGCGGCGCTCCTCAACAAGGTGCCGCAGTCGGGGGGCGGCGTCAGCGGCTCCGGCACGCAGGATCCCGGGCAGGGCATGCCGAGCGGCACCGACATGACGCTGACGATGTCCGAGATCGACGCGCTGCGCCGGCAGATCTCGCAGTGCTGGAGCCCGCCGATCGGCGTGCTCGACGCCGGGCAGATGAACGTCCGCCTGAACCTGGCCTTCAACCCGGACGGGACGCTGACCCGCGACCCGCAGCTCCTGAACCCGAACGGGCAGCAGATCTTCATGATCGCGGCGGAGGCCGCCAGACGAGCGGTGATCTCCTGCCAGCCGTACCACCTGCCGGCCGAGAAGTACGATCTCTGGCGGGAGGTCAACGTCAACTTCGATCCACGGGACATGCTGGGCGGCTGACGCCGTCCCGATCCCTTCAACCAGGCGATGCCATGAAGTCCTTTCTCACCGCCGCGCTCCTGCTCGCCAGCCTCTTCGTCGCCCCGAGGGCGGAGGCCGTGCTCGAGCTCGACATCACGCAGGGGCGCGTCGAGCCGATGCCGATCGCGATCACCCGCTTCGGCGACGCGTCTGGCAACCCGCAGCTCGGACAGCAGGTCTCGGAGGTCCTGACCAACGACTTGCGGCGCTCGGGGCTCTTTCGGCCCATCGATCAATCAGCCTTCATCGAAGCCGGTCTCGGCGTCGACGCCGTGCCGAACTTCGGCAGCTGGCGGGCGATCAACGCCCAGGCGCTCGTCACCGGTCGCGTCACGCCGCAGCCCGATGGGCGGCTGAAGGCGGAGTTCCGCCTGTGGGACGTCGCCTCCGGCCAGCAGCTCGTCGGACAGCAGTACTTCGCGGCGGGCGACAATCTCCGCCGCATCGGTCACATCATCGCCGACGCGGTCTACGAGCGCCTCACCGGCGAACAGGGCTACTTCGACACCCGGATCGCCTTCGTCGAGGAGTCCGGGCCGAAGGACAACCGGCTGCGCCGCCTCGCGATCATGGATCAGGACGGCGCCAATGTCCGCTACCTCACGGGCTCGCAGAACGAGATCGTGCGCAGCCCGCGCTACTCGCCGACGCGGCAGGAGATCACCTACGTTTCGCAGCCGATCGGGGAAACGCCGCGGGTCTATCTCCTGAACATCGAGACGGGTCAGCGGGAGGTGCTCGGCAACTTTCCCGGCATGAGCTTCGCGCCGCGTTTCTCGCCGGACGGCCAGCGCGTGATCCTGAGCCTCCAGCAGGGCGGCAACGCGAACATCGTGGAGATGGACCTGCGCAGCCGGGCGACCCGGCGCGTGACCGACGGCGCCTCGATCGACACGAGCCCGTCCTACTCGCCGGACGGCGGCCAGGTGGTCTTCGAATCCGACCGGGGCGGCACCCAGCAGCTCTACGTCATGAGCGCCGGCGGCGGCCAGCCGCAGCGCATCAGCTTCGGCGACGGGCGGTACGGTCAGCCGGCCTGGTCGCCGCGCGGCGACCTGATCGCCTTCACGAAGCTCGCTGGCGGCCAGTTCATGATCGGCGTCATGCGGCCCGACGGCTCGGGCGAGCGCATCGTGTCCACGAGCGGCAGCGTCATGGAGAGCCCCACCTGGGCCCCCAATGGCCGCCTTCTGCTGTTCACCCGGGAGACGTCGGGCAGCGGCGGCGGCCCCACCCTGTGGACCGTCGACATCACGGGCTTCAACGAGCAGCGCGTGCCGACGCCGAACTTCGCCGCCGACCCGGCCTGGTCGCCCCCGCTCGAGTGAGCTGGAGCGTCGCGAAGCGAACCGTTAACCCTGTTCGCGAACCCGCGGTTAAGGAAAATAACCTATTCACGGGATCAGTAAGATCCGGTCGTTTCCCAAGGAGTTTACCGGGATGTCTCGTTCAATGCTTCCCCGCGCGCTGCGCATCGTCGCTATCGTGGCGATGGCATCGCTGGCGGCGGCCTGCGCGCAGAAGCAGCAGGGCGTCGACGGTCAGGCCGGCCTCGGCGGCCCCGGCGGTCCCGGCAGCGCCGCACCGGGCAGCGCGCAGGACTTCACCGTCAATGTCGGTGACCGCGTGTTCTTCGAAACCGACTCGACCTCGCTCACGCCGCAGGCGCGCGAGACGCTGAACCGCCAGGGCCAGTGGCTGCGCAGCTACTCGCGATACTCGATCCTCGTCGAGGGCCACGCGGACGAGCGCGGGACGCGCGAGTACAACCTGGCGCTGGGCGCCCGCCGCGCCCAGGTCGTGCGCGACTACCTCGCCTCGCAGGGCGTGGACGCCTCCCGCATCCGCACCGTCTCCTACGGCAAGGAGCGTCCGGTCGCGGTCTGCGACAACATCTCCTGCTGGTCGCAGAACCGGCGTGCGGTGACGGTGCTGAACTGATAAGGAAACGGGCGGCGCCGATGGCGCCGCCCGGCCTCACTTTGGTCGAACTCGACCGCCATGTGACCGGGCATATCCAAGGCAACCGGACACCAACGCGGTTTAGAACCATGCCAATCCCTGCGAAGGCCATGCTTCGCTCGACGCTGGCGGCGGCATTCCTGTGCGGTGCCGCGCTTCCCGCGTCGGCCCAGAGCGCTGCCGATCTCTCCTACCGGCTGTCGACGCTGGAGGAACAGATCCGTCAGCTGAACGGGCAGGTCGAGACCCTGAATCACAGGGTCCGTCAGCTCGAGCAGCAGCTTTCGGCCGGTGGCGGCAGCTCCGCCACCTACAATTCCGGGTCCGACCGCGGCGCCCCGCCGATGGACATGAGCGGGGAGTACGGTGTCGGCGGGAACAACATCGCCGGCCCCGGCGCGCCGCCCGCCATTCTCGGGCAGGTCCCGGCGACCGGTCCGAACCTCGATCTCTCCGGTGCTTTCGAGGGACCCTCGCCGGTCCAGCAGGGCGCTGACGGCAGCGTCTCCATCCAGGAGGGCGGCGGCCGATATGGCGGCGCCGACGCGGGCGGGCAGCAGGCCTTCCTCCCGCCCGGCGGCACGCCTCAGGACGATTACGACACCGCCTACGGCTACATCCTGAGGGGCGAATTCGCGCCGGCTCAGCAGGCATTCGGTGCCTTCCTCCAGCGGCATCCCGACGACGAGCTGGCGGGCAACGCCCAGTACTGGCTCGGCGAGGCCCTGTTCGCGACCGGGCGCTACCGGGAGGCCGCCGACGCCTTCCTCGCGGGATATACCGAGTATCCCAGGAGCGCGAAGGCCCCCGACAGCCTCTACAAGCTCGGCATGTCGCTGAAGGAGCTCGGCCAGGCGGACGCGGCCTGCGCCACCTTCTCGGAGATCTCCCGTACCTTCCCGAATGCCCCGCAGGCCGTCCTCGAGCGGACGCGGAGCGAGATGGAAAGAAGTGGCTGCTGAGGCAGGCATCGCTTCGGGCCTGACGGCCGGGGAGGCCGACGAGCTCTTCGCGCCGCTCCTGCCGGCCACCGGCATCGCGGTCGCCGTCTCGGGGGGCGCCGACAGCGTCGCGCTGATGCACCTCCTGGCCGACTGGCGTCGGCGGGCCGCGTCGCACCTGCCGATGCGGGTCCTGACGGTCGATCACGGGTTGCGCGAGGGGAGCGCGGCCGAGGCGAAGCGGGTCGCGGCATGGGCCGCGGAGCTTGCCCTGGCGCACGAGACGCTGCGCTGGACGGGACCCAAACCCTTCTCGAACCTGCAGGCCGCCGCGCGGACCGCGCGCTACCGGCTTCTCTGCGAGGCCTGCGCACGCCACGGGCTGAGCCATCTCGTGACGGCTCACCATCTGGACGACCAGGCGGAGACACTGCTGCTGCGGCTCGCGCGAGGGTCCGGCGTCGACGGCCTGTCGGCCATGTCCGGTTCGGTCATGCGCGGCGAGATCGTGCACATGCGCCCGCTGCTCGACGTTCCGAAGGACCGTCTGGTCGCGACGCTGCGGGAACACGGGCGGACCTGGATCGAGGACCCGAGCAACGGCTCCGACGCCTTCGCGCGGGCCCGCCTGCGCCGCCTCATGCCTGCGCTCGCGAAGGAGGGGCTCGATGCCCGGCGTCTCGCCGCGACGGCCCGCCGTCTGTCGCGCGCGCGAGCGGCGCTCGAAGCCTCGGCACGGCATCTCGAACGGGACGTGTGCGCGATAGACAATGCCGGCTTCGCGACGGTCGATCTGCGGGAGCTGGTGCGGGCCGAGGAGGAGATCGGGCTGCGCGTCCTCGCGCGCGTCCTGATGGCTGTCGGTGGCGGGACGCTTCCGCCACGGCTCGATCGGCTCGAACGGCTGTGGGCCGAGCTCGGCAGCGCCTCCTTCTCGGGCGCCACCCTCGCAGGCTGCGCGCTCAGACCATCGACGGACGGGCTCCTGGTCCATCGCGAGTGGGGCAGGGAGGGCCTGCCGAGGATGGCCGTGCCGGCAAACACGGTCGCGATGTGGGACAACCGCTTCCGCATCGCCAACGGGTCGGGTGAGGATCTCGAGATCGCACCGCTGGGGCGGCAGTTGCCGCCGGACGCGTCGGGAGAGAACTTGCCGCCGGGCGTGCTGGCGGCGCTGCCGGCCGCATGCCTCGGCGGGCGACCCGTTGCCGCACCCATTCCTCGCTGGAACGGTGTCGAACCGTACGGCGAGCTGGTAGAGCTGCGCTTCGTCGAACTGGATCTGCGGAGGCGGGTTTCCGTGTGGTGAGCAGGTTCGCATTTACGGCGAACCCTAGCTCTTCTTGGCAAGGTGAAAGCCTCCACCTATCTTAGGTCCCAATGGGGATCACGGAGCTCGGCGCCGGCGGCAGGCTCGCGCCCACCGGCACCGGGACGAGAAGGACGCGCATGAACGCCAATTTCAGAAACTTCGCGCTGTGGGTCATCATCGGCCTGCTGCTGATCGCCCTGTTCAATCTCTTCCAGAGTCCCGGTCAGCGTGGCGCTCCGAACGAGATGAGCTACACGCAGCTCCTCAATCAGGTGGAGAACGGCCAGATCAGGTCCGTCACCATCAGCGGTTCGCAGGTGACGGGCACGACGAACGACAACAGGGTGTTCCAGAGCTACATCCCGGACGACCCGAACTTCGTCTCGCGGCTCGAGAATGCGGGCGTCGCGATCACCGCGAAGCCCGAGGCCGAGGATGTGCCCTCGCTGCTCGGGGTGCTCGTCTCCTGGTTCCCGATGCTCCTGCTGATCGCCGTCTGGATCTTCTTCATGCGCCAGATGCAGGGTGCCGGCGGCAAGGCCATGGGCTTCGGCAAGTCCAAGGCGAAGCTCTTGACCGAGCAGCACGGCCGCGTGGTGTTCGACGACGTCGCCGGCGTCGACGAGGCGAAGGAGGATCTCGAGGAGATCGTCGAGTTCCTGCGCGACCCCCAGAAGTTCCAGCGGCTCGGCGGCCGCATTCCCCGCGGCGTGCTCCTCGTCGGCCCTCCCGGGACCGGCAAGACCTTGATCGCGCGCGCCGTGGCCGGCGAAGCGAACGTGCCCTTCTTCACGATCTCGGGCTCCGATTTCGTCGAGATGTTCGTCGGCGTCGGCGCGAGCCGCGTCCGCGACATGTTCGAGCAGGCGAAGAAGAACGCCCCGTGCATCATCTTCATCGACGAGATCGACGCGGTCGGCCGCCATCGTGGTGCCGGCCTCGGCGGCGGCAATGACGAGCGCGAGCAAACGCTGAACCAGCTCCTCGTCGAGATGGACGGCTTCGAGGCGAACGAGGGCGTCATCATCATCGCCGCGACGAACCGCCCGGACGTGCTAGACCCCGCGCTTCTCAGGCCCGGGCGCTTCGACCGGCAGATCGTCGTGCCGAACCCCGACGTCACGGGCCGCGAGAAGATCCTCAAGGTGCACGCGCGCAAGGTGCCCGTGGCGCCCGACGTCGAGCTGCGCACGGTGGCGCGGGGTACGCCCGGCTTCTCCGGCGCCGACCTCGCGAACCTCGTCAACGAGGCAGCCCTGCTCGCCGCGCGGCGCGGCAAGCGGCTCGTCACGATGGCGGAGTTCGAGGACGCGAAGGACAAGGTGATGATGGGTGCCGAGCGTCGCACGCTCGCGCTCACCGAGGAAGAGAAGAAGCTGACCGCCTACCACGAGGCGGGCCATGCCCTCGTCGCCCTGCACCAGCCGGCGTCCGACCCGATTCACAAGGCGACGATCATCCCGCGCGGTCGCGCGCTCGGCATGGTCATGCGGCTGCCCGAGCGCGATCAGGTGTCCCTGACGCGGGCGAAGTGCCACGCCGACCTCGCGGTGGCGATGGGCGGGCGCGTCGCCGAGGAACTGATCTTCGGGCACGACAAGGTGACCTCGGGCGCCTCCGCGGACATCCGCATGGCGACGAAGCTCTCCAAGGCCATGGCGACCCAGTTCGGCATGTCCGACAAGCTCGGGCCGCTGATGTACGGCGAGAACGAGGAGGAAGTGTTCCTCGGCCACTCCGTGGCGCGTCAGCAGCACGTCTCCGACGAGACGCAGAAGCTCGTCGACGAGGAGATCAAGTCCTTCGTCAACCAGGGCTACAACACGGCGCGGCAGATCCTCACGGATAACCTCGACGAGCTGCACATCATCGCCAACGGCCTGCTCGAGTACGAGACGCTCTCGGGCGACGAGATCCGCGACCTCCTGAATGGCAAGCCGCCCGTTCGCGACACGAGCGTCCACGAGCCGTCGAAGCCGCGGGCCTCGGCGGTGCCCACGACCGGCCGGCCGAAGGACCGTCCGAGCGACGGAACCGATCCGGGCCTCGAGCCGCAGACGCCGTGATGCGCCCGATGTGACACGGGCCTGTGCAGAAACAGAAAGGGCCGCCTCCCGCAGGCGGCCCTTTTCCTTGAAGGCGGCGTGCGCTCGGAGAATTGCGGGAGGAGTGCAAGGCACGGCGCCGGACGACGGCTACCCGCCGCCGCAGCACTTGCCCGGAAGGCTTCGTTGGCACCCGAAGTCCCGCTTTCGTAAGATGCGCACATCTTTGTTGAAGAAACCGGATCTAGTATCCCGCGGCTGATCCGCACTACACCGTAGCCGCACCAAAAGGAGACATCGGGCGATGGCGAAGGGTTACTTCGGGACGGACGGCATACGGGGGCAGGCGAACCGGCACCCGATGACGCCCGAGATCGCGATGAAGGCCGGCATGGCGGCCGGTATAGCGTTGCGTCGCGGCAGCCATCGCCACCGGGTCGTCATCGGCAAGGACACGCGCCTGTCCGGCTACATGCTCGAATCCGCCATGGTTGCGGGCTTCACCTCGGTCGGCATGGACGTGTTCCAGCTCGGGCCGATGCCGACGCCGGCGGTCGCCATGCTGACCCGGTCGCTGCGCGCCGATCTCGGCGTGATGATCTCCGCGTCGCACAATCCCTTCGAGGACAACGGCATCAAGCTCTTCGACGCGGACGGCTACAAGCTGTCGAACGAGACCGAGGCCCAGATCGAGCAGCTCATCGAGGCGGACCTGACGGAGTTCCTCGCCGAATCCCCGGCGCTCGGTCGGGCCAAGCGCATCGAGGGCGTGCATGCCCGGTACATCGAGTTCGCCAAGCGCACCCTGCCTCGCGAGATGAAGCTCGAGGGCCTCCGCATCGTGATCGATTGCGCCAACGGCGCCGCCTACAAGGTGGCGCCGGACGCGCTCTGGGAACTGGGCGCGGAGGTCGTCCCCCTGGGGGTCGAGCCGAACGGCCTCAACATCAACAAGGAATGCGGCTCGACGTCGACCGATGCGCTCTGCAACAAGGTGCGCGAGGTGAGGGCGGATATCGGCATCGCCCTCGACGGCGATGCGGACCGGGTCATCGTGGTCGACGAGAAGGGCGAGATCGTCGATGGCGATCAGCTCATGGCCGTGGTGGCCCAGTCGTGGCACGAGGATGGAAGGCTCGCGGCCCCCGGCATCGTGGCGACCGTCATGTCGAATCTCGGTCTGGAACGCTTTCTCGACAGCCTCGGCCTCGGCCTCGTCCGGACCGCGGTCGGCGATCGGCACGTTCTCGAGACGATGCGGGATCGGGGCTACAATCTCGGCGGCGAACAGTCCGGGCACATCATCCTGTCGGACTATGCGACGACCGGCGACGGGCTGGTCGCGGCGCTGCAGCTCCTCGCCGTCGTGGCCCGCTCGGGCAGGCCTGTCAGCGAGGCCTGCCACCGCTTCGAGCCTCTGCCGCAGATCCTGAGGAACGTCCGCTTTCGCGAGGGCAGGCCGCTCGAATCCTCCCTCGTGCAGCGGGCGATCGAGGGGGGGCGCGAGCGGCTGGGACAAAGCGGTCGCCTCGTGATCCGCCCCTCCGGGACCGAGCCGGTCATCCGCGTCATGGCGGAGGGCGAGGATACGCGCCTCGTCAACTCCGTCGTCGGCGACATCATCGAGGCGCTCGAGCGCGAGACGGCCTGATGTCAGCCGGTGGCGCTCTCTAAGGCGGTGAAGAAGCGGTCGACGTCCTCCTCATCATTGTAGAGATGGGGCGTCACCCGCACCGAATCGCCGCGAACGCTCACGAAGACGCCGGCCGCCCGCAGCCTGTCGAGCAGGTCCGCCGGAACGCCCCCCGGCCGCCGCAGGCCCAGGAAATGCGGCGCGCGGCCGGCCGCGGGAGGGGAGCGGAAGCCGAGTGCCTCCGCGCGCTCGGCGATCTCGCGCGTACGGACGGCGAGCGCGGCGGCGATCCGCGGCACCTCCCAGTCGAGGATCTGGCGGAGGGACGCGATGCGACCGGCATCAGGTGGAAACTCGAGCGCTCGCCCATGTCGAACCGGCGGGCACCGGGCTGATAGTCGGGGCTGTAGTCGGCGAGGCTCGCGAAATCCTCCGACCGCGTCCGGGCGATCCAGTTCTCCTCGAGCGGCTCCCCCTCCTGCCTGTGCGGCGCGACGTAGAGGAACCCGAGAGCATAGGGACCCAGCATCCACTTGTAGCAGACGGCCACGACGTAGTCGGGCTTGAGCCTCAGCACATCGATCGGCATCGCACCGATCGACTGGGCGAGGTCGAGGACGAGGGCGGCGCCCACCCGGTGGGTCGCGTCGGCCACTGCCTGGAGGTCCACCACCGAGCCGTCCGACCAATGGCAGTTGGGCAGGGCCACGACTGCCGTCGTATCGTCGATGGCATCGAGGATGGCGGTCGCCCAGTCGCCGTCCTCCCTACGCTCGACGGTGAGGAGACGCGCACCGCAGGCTGCCGCCTTGCGCTGCCAGGTGAGGACGTTCGACGGGAACTGGTCCTTCAGGACGACGATCGTCTGGCCCTTGCCGACCCCGATGTTCCTCGCGGCCGTGGCTATGCCGTAGGAGGTGGAGGGAACGACCGCGATGTCGCCGTCCTCGGCACCGATCAGGCGGGCGAACAGCGAGCGCGCTTCCTCCGTCTCCGAGAAGAAATCGGAAGGCGCGATCGACCACGGCTCCGACTTGCGCCGGATCCCTTTCTCGCCCGCCTCCCGCGAGGCGCGCGGCAGCGGCGACATGTAGGCGCAGTTCAGCCAGGCGATCTCGCGCGGCAGGTCGAAGAGGTGGCGCTGGACTGGCAGCGGGGCGGGAAAGGTCAGTTGCAGCGAAGTCACACCAGTGGATCCATCGTGTCTAGATTGGTCGGAAAGGTTAAAGCTCTTGCTTAACAGGATTGGTTAAGAAACGCGGTTAAAGGCTGCTTAACCAATCCCGCCGAATATCCAACTCCATCGAAGGGGCCCGAAGCTGCGCTGCGGAAAGCAGGACGGGCCGCAGCCACGGGGAAGGACTAAGGCGATGAGGAACCTCAGGAACACGCTTCTGGTGAGTGTGGTGGCGATCGCCGCCGCGACGGGTGCGCACGCAGCCGATCTCTACGAGCCGCCGATCATCGAGCCACTGCCGATCGAGCCGACCTTCGCCTCGGCCTGGTATCTGCGCGGCTATGTCGGCATCTCGAACCAGAAGGTCGACAAGATCGACAACGCCCTCTACGCGACCGCGACCTCCTATACGGTCGAGGAGAAGGACTTCGACGAATCCTACTTCGTCGGCGGCGGCGTCGGCTACAAGATGAACGACTGGTTCCGCTTCGACGTGACGGGCGAGTATCGCGGCAAGTCCGACTTCGTCGGGCGCGACAGCTGGACCTTCACGGACGTCGACGGCACGATCAGCGGCACCAACCGCTTCGACGGCAACAAGACCGAGTGGCTGTTCCTCGCGAACGCCTATGTCGACCTCGGCACCTGGCACAGCATCACGCCCTATGTCGGCGCCGGTATCGGTGGCGCGCGGATCTCGATGAACGATTTCACCGACACCGATGAGGCGGGCAACGTCTACCGGACCGACGGCGACTATTCCACCTGGAACTTCGCCTGGGCGCTGCATGCGGGCGTCGCCTACGACGTCAGCCCGAACCTCGCCTTCGAGGTCGGCTACCGCTACGTCGACATGGGCGACGCGCGGTCCGGCGACATCCTCGCGCTCGACGGGACGAACACGGTCTACAACCCCCTCGAGTTCAAGGACGTCACCTCGCACGACGTCTTCTTCGGCATCCGCTACCTGATGTGACCCGGACGCGCCCGATGCCGCCTGCCGGCTCGCTCGTGAACCTATGGAACTCGCCATGATCAAGACGATGAAACTGGCGCTCGCCGCAGCCGTGGCGATGGGCGCGACGGCAGGCGCAGCGGGCGCGGCCGACCTCTGGGTGCCGCCGATGAAGGGCTCGGTCGTCGAGCCCGTGCCGGTGGAGTTCGGCTCCAACTGGTACCTGCGCGGCGATGTCGGGTATCGCGCGCATATGGAGGACTGGAAACTGCAGGTCGGCTCGACGGCCATCGACCTCGACGACGACTCCGAGGACATGTGGACGGTCGGGGCGGGTGCCGGGTACCAGTTCAACCCGTGGCTCCGAGCCGACGTGACGGTGGACTTTGCGCCGGAACAAGAGCTGAGAGGGCGGATCCCGTTCGCACGGGAGTTCGTGCTAAAGGGCGACACAAACATCTGGACGGTGCTCGCCAACGCATATGTCGACCTTGGGACATGGAACCGAATCACGCCCTACGTTGGCGCTGGCGTCGGCGCCTCACGGGTCGGCGTGAGCGATCCGGGGATCGAGCACACCCCCACCGGTGTCCAGGCCACCCTGCAGGGCTCTGACCACGCCTGGGGCCTGACTTGGGCCTTGATGGCAGGCGCCAGCGTGTCCCTGACGCCGAACTTGCTCGCCGACGTCGGCTATCGCTATCTCAACATCGAGGAAGTCAACTTCGATCAGGACTTCGAGCTCGAGATCAAGGATCTGGCGGCGCATGAGGTGCGGGTCGGCGTGCGCTACATGATGCAGTGAGCCCCCGCGCTCCTGCCAGTCCGTCCGAGAAAGGGGCGGCGGGCCGAAAGGTCCGCCGCCCCTTCTCCTTTGGTCGCATCGCACACCCTCGAGATGCGCGTTGACAGTCGTCGGGAGTGGGAGTAGCCCCATGCGTGGGACACGCCTCCCCAACGAGGCGCGACTATCTGAGAGGGTAGCCTTCATGATTACGACCAAACCGGCCACGCGGCCGGGCAATCCGCGTTTCTCCTCCGGCCCCTGCGCCAAGCGACCCGGCTGGTCGCTCGAGGCGCTCCAGGACGCAGTCCTCGGCCGCTCCCATCGCTCCAAGATCGGCAAGACCCGCCTGCAGCAGGCCATCGACCTGACGCGCGAGGTGCTTCGGGTTCCGGCCGACCACCGCATCGGCATCGTGCCGGCCTCCGACACCGGCGCCGTCGAAATGGCCCTGTGGTCGCTCCTCGGAGCGCGCGGCGTCGACGTGCTCGCCTGGGAGAGCTTCGGCTCGGGCTGGGTCACCGATATCGTCAAGCAGCTGAAGCTTTCCGACGTGCGCAAGATCGAGGCGCCCTACGGCGAGTTGCCCGGTCTCTCGCAGGTCGACACGGACCGCGACGTCGTCTTCACCTGGAACGGCACGACCTCGGGCGTGCGCGTGCCGGACGGCGAGTGGATCAAGGCCGACCGCCAAGGCCTGACGATCTGCGACGCGACGTCCGCCGCCTTCGCGCAAGACCTGCCGTGGGACAAGCTCGACGTCGTCACCTTCTCCTGGCAGAAGGTGATGGGCGGCGAGGCCGCGCACGGCATGCTGATCCTGTCGCCCCGCGCGGTCGAGCGCCTCGAGAGCTACACGCCGGCCTGGCCGCTGCCGAAGATCTTCCGCATGACGAAGGGCGGCAAGCTGATCGAGGGCATCTTCAAGGGCGAGACGATCAACACGCCCTCGATGCTCTGTGTCGAGGACTATGTCGATGCGCTTCAGTGGGGCAAGGGCATCGGCGGGCTCGACGCCCTCGTCGGCCGCGCCGACGCCAACACGGCCGCGATCGCGGCCTGGGTGGAACGCACGGCCTGGGTCGACTTCCTCGCCGTCGAACCGAAGACCCGCTCCAACACCTCCGTGTGTTTGAAGATCGCCGACGCGGACGTCGCGGCGAAGGGCGAGGAGGCCGAGACGAAGGTCGCCAAGCGCATCGTGTCGCTCCTCGAGGAGGAGGGCGTGGCGCTCGACATCGGCCACTACCGCGACGCGCCGGCGGGCCTCAGGATCTGGTGCGGCTCGACGATCGAGACGGCCGACGTCGAGGCGCTGACGCCGTGGCTCGACTGGGCCTTCGCCGCCGCCAAGGCAGAGCTCACGAAGGCGGCCTGACGGCGGCCGGACAGCCGGGGCCGGATCGCGGCCCCGGAATCCTCCCACTCCCGAAACACCGCGCGAAGGACCGCCCTTTGGGCGCCCGCACACGTTCATGAGGTTGAAGCCATGGCTCCCCGTGTTTTGATTTCCGACAAGCTGTCGGACGCCGCCGTCCAGATCTTCAGGGATCGCGGCATCGAGGTCGATTTCGAGCCCGAGCTCGGGCCCGACAAGGAGAAGCTCGCCGAGCGCATCGGCGACTATGACGGTCTCGCGATCCGCTCCGCGACGAAGGTGACGGAGAAGATCATCGCCCGCGCCGACCGGCTGAAGGTGATCGGTCGCGCCGGCATCGGCGTCGACAATGTCGACATCCCGGAGGCGACGAAGAAGGGCATCATCGTGATGAACACGCCCTTCGGGAACTCGATCACCACCGCCGAGCACGCGATCGCGCTCATGTTCGCGCTCGCCCGCCAGATCCCGCAGGCCGATGCCTCGACCCAGGCCGGCAAGTGGGAGAAGAACCGCTTCGTCGGCACCGAGATCACCGGCAAGACCCTCGGCGTCGTCGGCTGCGGCAATATCGGCTCGATCGCGGCGAGCCGCGCGATCGGCCTCAGGATGAAGGTCATCGCCTTCGACCCGTTCCTCTCCGACGAGCGTGCGCTCGAGCTCGGCGTGGAGAAGGTCGATCTCGACGCGCTTCTCGCCCGCGCCGACTTCATCACGCTGCACACGCCGCTGACCGACAAGACCCGCAACATACTGAGCCGCGAGGCGCTGGCGAAGACGAAGAAGGGCGTGCGCATCATCAACTGCGCGCGCGGCGGCCTCGTCGACGAGACGGCGCTGCGCGAGGCGCTGGATTCGGGCCATGTCGGGGGCGCGGCCTTCGACGTGTTCGTCGAGGAGCCGGCGAAGGAGAACGTGCTCTTCGGGCACCCGAACGTCGTCTGCACGCCCCATCTCGGCGCCTCGACGAAGGAGGCGCAGGAGAACGTCGCCCTGCAGGTCGCCGAGCAGATGGCGGACTACCTGCTGAACGGCGCGGTGACGAACGCCCTCAACATGCCCTCGATCACGGCCGAGGAGGCGCCGCGCCTGACGCCCTTCGTGAAGCTCGCCGAGCAGCTCGGCTCCTTCGCCGGACAACTGACGGAGACCTCGATCAGGGGCCTCAGGATTGAGTACGAGGGCGACGTCGCGGAGATGAACGTGAAGCCGCTCACCTCCGCGGCGGTGACTGGTCTCCTGCGGCCCATGCTGCAGGACGTGAACATGATCTCGGCTCCCGTCATGGCGCGCGAGCGCGGGATCCATGTCGAGGAGGTCCGCCGCGAGCAGCAGGGCGCCTACGAGAACTACATCCGCCTGACCGTCATCACCGAGCGGCAGGAGCGTTCCGTCGCCGGCACCGTGTTCTCCGATGGGCGGCCGCGCATCATCCAGGTGAAGGGCATCAACATGGAGGCCGAGCTCGGCCCCCACATGCTCTACGTCACGAACGAGGACAAGCCGGGCTTCATCGGGCGGCTCGGCACCCTGCTCGGGCAGACGGACGTCAACATCGCGACCTTCGCGCTCGGGCGTCTGGAGCGGGGCGGCGACGCGATCGCGCTGATCGAGGTCGACACCGAGCTCTCCGAGGGCATGTTGAAGGAGATCGAGGCCCTGCCGAACGTGCGCCAGGTGAAGGCCCTGGAGTTCTAAGAGCGGGCGAAGCGCACTATGTCTATGGGGGCGGCGGCCGAGCGGTCGCCGCCCCGTCTCTTTCTGGCCCACTCGAACCTGTCAGCGAGCCGACTTCGTGAACGACACTCCGATCCATCCCGACACCGCCGCCCAGCTCGAGAACCCGGCCTACCGCCTCGCCTCGCTCGATCCGGATTTCCTCCTGTCCAAGGAGATGCGCGGCGCGCGCTTCATGCTGGAATATGCGAAGGCCGAGCTCGCTCTCGAGCGCTTCCGCATCCGCTCCACGATCATCGTCTACGGCTCGGCGCGGGCGATCGAGGGCGATGCGTCCCTCATGGGGCGGTTCTACGAGGAGGCGCGCCGTTTCGGCCGGATCGCCTCGGAGCGCGGCGGGGCGCTGCATGCGCCCGATGGCGAGCGCCACAACGTGATCGCGACCGGTGGCGGCCCGGGCGTGATGGAGGCGGCCAATCGTGGCGCCCGGGATGCCGGTGCCATCACGATCGGCTTCAACATCACCCTGCCGCACGAGCAGATGCCGAACCCTTACACGACGCCGGACCTCACCTTCCGCTTCCACTATTTCGCGATGCGCAAGATGCACCTCGCGATGCGGGCGAACGCCCTCGTCGTCTTCCCCGGCGGCTTCGGCACGCTGGACGAACTGTTCGAGATCCTGACACTCGTGCAGACCGGCAAGGCGCCGGGCGCGCCCATCGTTCTCTTCGACCGCGCCTACTGGAAGTCCCTGATCAATTTCGATCTTCTCGTCGAGTACGGCACGATCAGCGCCTCCGACCTCGATCTCTTCGCCTATGCCGACACGGCGGAGGAGGCCTGGGAGGCCCTGACCGCGCGGGGGCTGCAGGCGCGGGAGATCACAGGCGTGGCGACATGAGGCGTTGATCCCCTGAACCGGGGCGCAACCTCCTGCGTAAGCCGTCGATGCGACAGCCGACGGAGGAGCCCATGCCTGTGCCGATACGCGTCTTCGGTGTGCTTCTTGCGGCGCTTTCTCTCGCCGCGACGTCGGCTGCCGCCGACGAGGGGCTTTGGCAGAGGCTGCGCGAGGGCGGCGTGGGCGTCCTCATGCGTCATGCGACGGCGCCCGGCACGGGCGACCCCGCGTCGTTCACGCTCGGCGACTGCTCGACCCAGCGCAACCTGAACGAGGCAGGCCGGGCCGAGGCCCGGGCCACGGGAGACGCCTTCCGCCGCAACGGAGTCACGGACATCGCGGTGCTGTCGAGCCGCTGGTGCCGGTCGAGCGAGACGGCCGAGCTCATGGATCTCCGGCCGGTGGAGCCGCACCCGCCGCTCGATTCGTTCTTCGCGGGCCGCGGCGACCAAGCCGCGCAGACGGCGGCGATGCGCCAGCGGATCGCGGGGCTGTCGGAGGGAGAGACCGAGATCTACGTCACGCACCAGGTGAACATCACCGCGCTGACCGACATCTTCCCGCGCTCGGGAGAGCTCATCGTCGTCGCGTCCGACGGGCGGGGTGGTATCGAGGTGCTCGGCCGGATGGGCCCGTTCCGGCGCTGAAGGCTCGCGAGGTCCGCCGGATCAGACGTCGAGCCGGTCGTGGAACCACTTCGCGAGCCGGCTCCAGACGCGGTCCTTCTCGACCGCGTCCTCGACGCCGTGCTCCATGTTCGGGTTGTCGTTCACCTCGATGACGAAGACGCCGTCCGCGTTCTGCTTGATGTCGACGCCGTAGAGCCCGTCGCCGATCAGCCGGGCGGAGCGCACGCCGATGTCGAGCACGTCCTGCGGCGCGTTCTCGAAGGAGAAGGCGCGGAAGCCGCCTTCCGTCGCGCTGCCGTCGGCGTGGTGCTTCACGATCTGCCAGTGCTTCTTCGCCATCAGGTACTGGCAGATGAAGAGGGGCTCGCCACCCAGCACCCCGACGCGCCAGTCGAACTCGGTCGGCATGAATTTCTGCGCGATCAGGAGGTCGGTCTCCTTGAAGAGCTTCGTGACGAGCGCCTTGAGCGCGCCTGCGTCGTCGACCTTGTGGACGCCGAGGCTGAACGAGCCGTCGGGAATCTTCACGACCATCGGGAAGCCCAGCCGATCCTCCGCCGTGCCGAGATCTTCGATGCTCGCCAGGATCACCGTCGGCGGCACGGGCAGCCTGTTCGAGGTCAGGAGCTCGGTCAGGTAGACCTTGTTCGTGCAGCGGATCATCGAGATCGGGTCGTCGATGACCGGCATCTGCTCCTGCACCGCGCGGCGGGCGAAGCGATAGGTGTGGTTGTCGATCGAGGTCGTCTCGCGGATCAGGAGCGCGTCGTGCTCGGCGAGCTGGTGGAACTGCTTCGCGAGGATCGGCTCGACCTCGATGTCGTGGCGCTCGGCGATCCGGGCGAAGTGCTTCAGCGTGCCCGTGGAGGAGGGAGGCAGCTTGTCCTTCGGGTCGTGCAGCACGGCGAGGGTGTATTTCGGCGTCTGCTTCACACGCGGAGAGCGCCATTCGCGCATCGTGTGCCGGTGCAGGGCCTCCCGGAAGAATATCCGGTGCGCCGGTTCGAGCTTCGTGACGGCGACGGGGCGGAGGCGCTTGATCGACAGCCAGTCGCCGGGCGCCACGACGATCTCGACGATCGGGCAGCGGAACCAGTCGAACAGGAGCCGGCCGAACCGCTCGAAGCCCTTGATCTCCATCAGGCCGAGGCAGGAGACGAGCCGCGTCTCGCCCTCGAAGCGGTGCTTGGCGGCCTTCGCGCAGCGGTTGAGCTCCTGCTCGAGCTCGGGAACCGCGTGCGCATAGAGCTCCTTGCCGCCGAGATCGAGCATCGCCTCCACCGTCGGCAGCACGCGGTGACCGCGTGCCTCGGCGAGCAGCGAGGAGAAATAGCCGCGGCTCTGATAGGCATAGGAGCGGGAGAGGTTGATGACCTTCGGGCGCGCGCCTGAGAAGAGCTGCGGCCGGGCCAGGTACTCCCGCGTCGTGATGACCTTGTGCGGCGTCTCGGCGTTCGGAAAGTCCTTGAGCTGGTCGACGAGGACGACCCATCCGGTCATTTCGGCGGTGCCTTTCTGATGATGATCGCCAGGCGCAGTCCCTCGCGGCCGTAGCGGGCCATGCGGTCGAGCTCTGCGACGGGAATGGGTAGCTTCGCAGCCGCGCTGCGGGTCTCCAGGTGCTCGTCCTCGACCCAAGGGTCGTGGATGAAGACGTGGCTCGCGTCGTGCCCCAGGGCCAGAACCCAGTGCGGCACCTTCTTGCCGAACATCCGGAAGCCCGAGATCAGGAGCATCACGAGCGCCCCCTCGTCGAGCGCCTTCAGGATGTCTGCGGAAGAAACGCGGCGCTGCCGCACGGGGATCCCCGCCGCCTTCGCCTCGCGGCGGAAGCCCTTCTGCGCGGCGACCATGACCTTCCGCTTCTCCTCGTCGCGCACGGAGTCGAGGAAATAGTATCCGGTGTGGGAGGCCCAGACCTCGGGGAACAGGCCCCGGCGCATCAACGCCAGCGCGAGACCCACCGGCCCGCAGCCGCCGTGGCCGGAGGTCATGAAGATCGTCGTCGCCTCCCGCCAGATCTGCGTCTCGAGCTCGAGGTCGAAGCGCTTCTTCCAGTCGGCGTGGCCCCAGGCGAGCGCCATCATCACGCAGGCCGCGCCGCAGGTGAATTCCGTCTGCTGCTCGTAGAACGGCACGTCGGGCAGCATCCCCTCGGCCGGGGGCTCGAGGAGCTTCTCGAAGCGCAGCGCGTCGGTCTGGTCCTCGTAATAGTCGTCATAGGCGCCGAACTGACGGTAGCCGCGCTGCCTGTAGAGCCCGATGGCGCGCGCGTTGTCGGCGCGCACCTCGAGCCTGAGGGCGATCGCGCCCCGCTCATAGGCCTCGTCCTCCGCCGCGTCGAGCAGGAGCCGGGCGAGGCCCTGGCCGCGGAGGCGGGGGGAGACGGCGAGGGAATAGAGCCTCGCCAGTGCCGTCGAAGCGCGCGTCAGGACGAGCGCGTAGCCCGCGAGCCCGCCGTCGTCGGTCTCCGCCAGGACGAAGGAGGCCGTGGGACTCTCGAGCAGGCGGCGGAAGCTCCGCCGCGAGATGCGGTCGGTCTCGAACACCTCGTTCTCGAGCGCGAGAAGCGCCTCGAGGTCGGCGGGCGTCGCCGGCCGCAGCTTCGCCGCCGGGGCGCGCGGTGCCTGAGGGGAAGCGTCGAGCTTCGTCTGGGTCGCAGTCATCTGGAGAGGGTGGTCGCGGGCGCGTCCCGATGCACCACGGACGTCACGGCCAATTCCGGCGCCGCATGACGAGGACATTACACGAAGCGCGGGCGGGTTTCGACCGCTATTGCGAGGGCCGGCGATCCTTCCTGATCACGGCGTGACGACCGCGCGGCCCATGTTCGCCACCGCCCGCTCGGCGATCACCGAAACGAGGTGCCTCCGGTATTCTGCGGAGCCGTGAAGGTCGTCGATCATGTCGGCCTCGGCGACGGAGAGGTCCGCGAGCGCCTCGGGGCTGAAGCTCGTGGCGAGCGCCTTTTCGGCCGCCGTCCAGCGGAACACGCCGTCATTGCCCGCCCCCGTCACTGCGACCCGAACCGCGTCGGCAAAGCGCGCCACGAACACGGCCGCCATGGCGTATCGGGAGGCGGGATTGCGGAACTTCGCATAGCCGCACTCGGCCCCGGTGGGGAACGAAAGCGCGACGACGATCTCGCCCTCCTCGAGGGCGGTGGTGAACAGGCCCTGGAAGTAGTCGTCGGCGGCGATTTCGCGCCGGTTCGTGCGCACGACCGCGCCGAGCCCGAGGACCGCGGCGGGGTAGTCGGCGGCGGGATCATTGTTCGCGACCGAGCCGCCGATCGTGCCGTGATTGCGCACGTGGACGTCGCCGATCGAGCCGGCGAGCCCGGCGAGTGCCGGCAGCGCCTCGCGCACGTCGGGCGAGGCTGCGACATCGCGGTGGACCTCGCCTGCGCCGACGACGAGGCGATCGCCTTCGCGGCGGATCCCCTTCAGCTCCGGCAGGCGCCTGAGGTCGATCAGCGCATCGGGGGCGGCGAGGCGACCCTTCAGCGTCGGCAGCAATGTGTGGCCGCCCGAGATATAAGCCGGGTCCTCGGCGGCCTCGAAGAGGCTTGCGGCTTCCGCGAGATCGGCGGGGCGGCGATATCTGAGTTCGTACATCGCCTTGCCCCTCAGAACGTTCCGGCCGCGGCCGGCTCGCGCGCGGCCGCGAGGATCGCCTTGACGATGTTGTGGTAGCCCGTGCAGCGGCAGAGATTGCCCTCCAGCTCGTGGCGCACCGTCGTCTCGTCGAGGTCCGACCCGTGGCGGCGGATCATGTCGACGGCTGTCATGATCATGCCGGGCGTGCAGAAGCCGCATTGCAGCCCGTGATGCGTCCGGAAGGCGGCCTGCACGGGGTGCAGCGTGTCCTCGCCCGGCGCGAGCCCCTCGATCGTCGTGACCTCCGCTCCGTCGAGGGATGCGACGAGGGCCGTGCAGGACTTGAGGGTGTGGCCGTCGACGATCGTCACGCAGGCGCCGCACTGGGTGGTGTCGCAGCCGACATGGGTCCCGGTGAGGCCGAGCTCGTCGCGCAGGAACGTGACGAGGAGAGTCCGGTCGTCGACCGACCGCGTCACCTCCTCGCCGTTGACCTTCAGCGTCACCTCGATCATGCCGGCGCCTCCCGGCCGAGGACCTTCCGGTGGAACGACAGGTCGAGGTACTTCTCGACGTCCTCGAGCCGACGGTCGGAGCCGTAGCGGGAGCGCAGCTCGAGCACCCTCGCCATGCCGTCGCGCAGGACGTCCGCGTGGGGGGTCAGGCCCGAGCGGGGCGAGAGCAGGCTCTCCATCACGGGCTTCACGGCGGTTGGCTGGATCTGCGGCATCCTCTCGACGAGCAGCGCCTCGGCTGCCTGCCGGTTGCCGGGCTCGAAGGTCCAGTCGAGACCCCTGAGATAGCCGCGGATGAAGGCCTTCACCGTCTCCGGGTTCGCCTTCGCCCATGCCTGACGCGCCGCGACGATGCCGCCCTGGTAGGAATCGTAGAGCTTCGTCGAGGTGTCGAGAACGTGGAAGCCGTTCTTCTGCGCGATGCTCGTGAAGGGCTCGATCGTCAGCGTGCCGGCGTGCTCGCCCTCCTTCACCGACTGCCAGCGCTGCGGCGTCGCGCCGACGGCGGCGAACTCGTAGTCGCCCTCCTGCAGGCCGCCCCTCTCCAGCATGTCGTAGAGCACGAAGGCGAACCCCGTCGCCAGCGCGTCGAGTGCGATCGAGCGACCCTTCAGGTCCGTGTAGCTCTTCACGTCCGGCGCGACGACGAAGGCGAGCTCGAGCTGCGTCGCGCCCATGATGACCTTGAAGCCCGGATCCTCCGCGAGCTTCACCGCACCCTGACCCTCGGTGTAGGCGACCACGTTGTCGAAGGCGGTGAAGGCGACGTCGAACTCGCCGGCGGCGAACTTCTCGGCCTGGTAGACGGAGCTCGGGGTCGTCTCGACCGTGACGTTCAGGCCTTCGGCCGCGAAGTAGCCCTCCTCGATCGCCGCGAAGGTCGGCAGGTTCGGCGCACCGGGAAAGGCGATGACGCGTACGTCCGTGAGGGTGGACGGGGTGGTCATGAAGTCGTCCTCGTGTCTTCGTCTGTGTGGCCGGCGCCGTGGCGGATCGCCTTCCACACGGTGAGCGGGGTGAGCGGCATCGGCAGGTCCTCGACGCCCGTGTCGCGCAGCGCGTCGATCACGGCGTTCGTGACGACGGCCAGCGCGGGCGTCGTGCCCCCTTCGCCGCCCGCCTTGATGCCGAGCGGGTTTGTCGGCGAGATCACCTCGGCGATCTCGCAGATGAAGGAGGGCATGTTGTCCGAGCGCGGCATGCCGTAATCCATGAAGGAGCCGGAGACGGGCTGGCCGCTCGACGGCTCGACATGGCACTCCTCCCACATCGCCTGGCCGACCCCTTGCGCGATGCCGCCATGGGTCTGGCCGTGGACGATGAGCGGGTTGATGCAGCGCCCGACGTCGTCGACGCTCGCGTAGCGGGTGATCTCGACGAGGCCCGTCTTCGGGTCGATCTCGACCTCGCAGGCGGCCGCGCCGTTCGGGAAGACCGGCGTGTGCATCTCGTTCGTGCGCGCGGCGAAAAGGGGTCCGTGGTCCCGCTCGGTCAGGCGCGCGAGCTCGAACAGGTCGACGGCGTGGTTCGTGCCGGGCAAGACGAGACGGCCGCCCTCGAACGAAACATCCTCCTCCGGCGCATCGAAGAGCTCGGCCGCCCGGCGTCGCGCCTCGGCGACGAGGTCGGCGGAGGCCATCGCCATGACCGTTCCCGCGTGCCGCATCGAGCGTCCGGAATGCGAGCCGCCGCCGACGCTGACGACATCCGTGTCGCCGAGCACGATCGTCACGTTCTCCACCGGCGCGTCGAGCATCTCGGCGACCACCTGCGCGAAGCTCGTCTCGTGGCCCTGGCCGCTCGGCTGCGTGCCGATCACGACCTCGATCGTGCCATCCGGCTTCACCGTGATCTCCGCCCGTTCCTTCGGCGTGCCGATCGAGGACTCCACGTAGTTCGCGAAGCCGCGCCCGAGGAGCTTGCCACGCTCCGCCGCCGCCTGCCGCCGCGCCTCGAAACCGGCCCAGTCGGCGATCACGAGCGCGCGGTCCATGTTCTTCTCGTACTCGCCGCTATCGTAGATCGAGCCGACCGCGTTGCGGTAGGGCATTGCCTCCGGCGGCACGAGGTTGCGGAGCCTCAATTCGAGCGGATCGAAGCCCAGCCGGCGCGCCGCGATCTCGATCAGGCGCTCGATCGCGTAGGTCACTTCCGGGCGTCCAGAGCTGCGATAGGCCTGCGTGCACATCGTGTTCGTGAAGACCGCGCGCGCCCTCAGCGCCGCGACCGGAATGTCGTAGGAGCCGGTGATCAGCCCGGAGCCCTTGCTCAGCGGCGACAGCGACACGCAGCGCGCCCCGACATTCGAAATGTTGTCGGCGCGCAGGGCGAGGAACCGCCCGTCCTCGTCCAATGCCAGCTCCACCGTCGTGACGAGGTCGCGGCCCTGGTAGTCCGTCAGGAAGGCCTCGGACCTTGTGGCGGTGTACTTCACCGGCCGGCCGAGCTTCTGGGACGCCCAGAGCACGAGGCCGAACTCGACATAGACCCTGTTTCTCGCGCCGAAATTTCCGCCGACATCGTAGGACAGCACCCTCAGCCGGCTCGGGTCGATCCCCAGCACGCTCGAAAGCTCGCGCTTCTGGCGCACCGCACCGCCGCTGCCGGCATAGAGCACGTAGCGGCCGGTCTCGACGTCGAAGCTCGCCAGCGCCGAACGCGGCTCGAGCGGCACCGCCGTCACGCGGTTGACGTGAAACTTCGCCGAGACGACGTGCGTCGCCTGCTCGAAGGCACGCTCCGTGCCCTTCCAGTCGCCGAAGCGTGTGTCGACGAAGGCGTTCTCCGGCACCTCGTCCCAGACGGCGGGCGCCCCCGCCGCGATCGCATCCTCCGAGTGAATCACGTGCGGCAGGATCTCGTAGTCGACGAGGACGCGCTCGGCGCCGTCGAGGGCCTGAGCCTGGGTTTCGGCGACCACGATCGCCACCGCCTCGCCGACATGGCGCACCTTGTCGTCCGGCAGCAGGTGGTGCGGGCCGATGAACGGCACGCCGCCGCCGGGCGCGGTCAGCTTCATGTCGTACTTCGTCGATGGGACCGGGTTGTGGGGGATGGGCTCCAGTCCGTCGTCGAGGCAGTCGCGACCGGTCAGGACCAGCAGAACGCCCGGGCTCGAGAGGGCCTCGGCCGTCTCGATGCCGCGAATGCGCGCATGCGGGTGCGGCGAGCGCACGATCGCTGCATGGGCTTGTCCGGCGAGGCGGAAGTCGTCGCTGAAGCGGCCCTTGCCGGTGACGAGGCGGGCATCCTCCTTGCGCTCGACCGGCTTGCCGATGTGGCGGAAGAGCTTCTCCGTCATGATCTTCAGGTCCGCCGGCGCGGCCCCCTCGGCTGCCGGCCGCGAGGCGGGCGAGGAGGCTGCCGGCGCGGCTGCCGGAGACGTCTTCATCGGGTCAATGCACCATCCTGCTCCGCCGGTGCCGACGGAGTGTCCTGTCACGTTGTCCAATGTATTAATGTATGACAGTATGCTTTGACAAGGCTACGGCCGGCCCTCGAAATGGCGGCCGAGAAGAAAAGGGCGCCAGGCGTTAAGGCGCCCTGCGCTCCTGCATTCGAGGAGGAGAGTGATGGACGTGCGGCAGACGCTGGCCCCGACGGATCTGCAGGAGCATCTGGAGCGGCTCGAGGCGAGGGGGCTGCTGACGCGGATCGATCGGCCGATCGACAAGGACAGCGAGTTGCACCCCCTGTCGCGCTGGCAGTTCCAGGGCGGCCTGCGCGAGGAGCAGCGCCGGGGCTTCCTCTTCACGGACGTGCGCGGTGCGAAGGGCGAGAGCTACGAGATCCCCGTCGCCACCGGGGTTCTCGCGGCATCGGCCGAGATCTACGCCGCCGGCCTGGGGGTCGAGGTGGCCGAGATCGGGGACGTGTGGGTGCGGGCGATGGAGACGCCCGTGGAGCCGGAGATGGTCGACGCGGCGCCTTGCCAGGAGGTCGTGCTGACCGGCGACGACCTCACGCGTCCGGGAGGGGGCCTCGCCACGCTGCCGGTGCCGATATCGACGCCCGGCTTCGACAGCGCCCCCTATCTCACCGCCACGCTCTGCGTCACCCGGGATCCCGACAGCCGCATCCGCAACATGGGCACCTATCGCGGAGCCCTGAAGGCGCAGGACCGGCTGGGCGTGCGGATGGCGAGCCGGCTCAGCGGCGCCGGCGGCTATCTCCACTGGCTCAAGTACAAGGAGCGAGGCGAGAAGATGCCCTGCGCCATCGTCATCGGCTGCGCGCCGGCCGTGCTCTTCACAGGGCCGCAGAAGCTGCCGATCGACCAGGACGAGCTGTCGGTCGCCGGCGGCCTCATGGGGCAGCCCGTGCGCATCGTGAAGTGCAGGACCATCGATCTCGAGGTGCCCGCCGACGCCGAGATCGTGATCGAGGGGCTGATCGACACGGAGCTCCTCGAGCCGGAAGGTCCCTTCGGCGAGAGCCACGGGCACGTCGCGCTCGAGGACTTCAACATGTCGATGCAGGTGACCGCGATCACCCGCAAGTCGACGCCCGTCTTCGTCTCGATCATCAGCCAGGTGACGCCGTCGGAATCGAGCGTCCTCAAGCGCGTGGCCTACGAGCCCCTGTTCCTCACGCATCTGAAGAGCGTGCTCGCCATCAAGGGCATCAGGAACGTCGTGATGCACGAGCCGCTGACGAACATCCGCAAGGTCATCTTCCTGCAGTTCGAGAAGGGAACGCCGCCGACGGAGGTCTGGCGGGGCCTGCAGGGAGCCGCGACGCTGCAGGCGCAGTGCGGCAAGATCGTCGTGGCCGTCTCCGACGACATCGACGCGCGGAATGCCGACGCGGTCTTCTGGTCGCTCGCCTACCGCGCCAACATGATGACGGACGTGCACGTCACGCCCTACCGGTCCGGCGGCCACGGCCCGAAGTCCGGGGGTGGCGCCGCCGAAGGCACGCTCATGATCGACGCGACGCTGAAGGCCCCGATGCCGCCGCTCGCCCTGCCGGCCGAGCCCTACATGACGCGCGCGAAGGAGTTGTGGGAGGAGATCGGCTTGCCGGATCTCTCGCCCCAGGCGCCCTGGCACGGCTACTCGCTCGGCGACTGGAGCGAGACCTGGACGCGCTTCGCCGAGGCTGCGGTCAGGGGGGACTGGCGTGACAACGGCAGCGACACTTATGCCAGGCGCAAGGGTGGCATGAAGCCGGAGACGCCGGTCCGCGCGGTTGAGAAGGGGTGAGGCGGGCGGGAGCGGCTATCATGATGTCGATCAATGGCCCCGTCTTTGCCCCGCGCTATCGGCATGGGATAGGCTGATGGCGGGGACGGGCGGCGATTCCGCCCCGGAATCTGCCGGATCGGCGCCTGGCGGCGGTTGGCACCGGCTCTGCGGAAGATGGATGGCGACATGACGACGAGCAGCTTGAGCCCGAGCGCCTTCGGGCCCGTCAAGCACGAGCCGGCGCCGCTGCGCAACAAGATCATCAAGTCTCTGCGGCACGCGATCGAGACCGGTGCGCTGCGGCCGGGCACGCGGCTCGTCGAGAAGGATCTGTGCCAGCAGCTCAACGTGAGTCGGACCTCTCTGCGCGAGGCCCTGCGGCAGCTCCAGGCCGAGGGTCTCCTCGTCGACGTGAACAATCGCGGCCTCGCCGTGGTGGAGATATCCCGGAACGACGCCGAGAACGTCTATCGGATACGCGGCCTGATCGAGGGGCTCGTCGTCGAGCAGTTCATCGATAACGCCTCGGCGGAGGAGAAGGACGCGCTCAAGGCCGACGCGGGCCGGCTGAAAGCCGCCTACCAGTCCGGCCGGGCCGACGAGATCGTCACCATCAAGCGCGAGTTCTACGACCGCATCTGCACCGGCGCCGACAACCAGATCGGATTCGACCTCCTGAACAAGCTCACCCTCCTCACCTCGGGCCTGCGGCGGCGCTCGGTCGAACGGCCCGCCCGGCAGAAGCAGAGCATCAAGGAGGTGGAGGCCCTCGTGGCGGCGATTCTCGCCGGCGACAAGAAGGCGGCTCATGCGGCGGCGGAGACCCATGTCGCCAATGCCGCGCGGTCGGCGCTCGACGGCACCTGATATCGGCGTCTCAGCTGCCGCGAAGCCGTTCGACGAGCCTGAAAACCAGACCCGCCGTCGACATCACGAGGAAGACCCGGAAGACGTGGTGGGTCGCGACGAAGGCGACCTCCACGTGCAGGGCGAGCGCGATGAGGCTCGTCTCCGTCAGGCCGCCGGGCGAATAGGCGAGCAGAAGGTCCAGCACGGGGATGCCGATCAGCCGGCTGAGGCCGAGGGCGAAGACGAGCCCGACGACGATGAGGATCACCGCGGAGCCGACCGAGATCGACAGGATCCGCATGACGTAGCGGGCATCCGCCCCGGCGAAGCGGCAGCCGAGGACGGTGCCCAGCACGAGCTGCGCCAGCGCGACGAGCTCGTATGGCGGCGTGAACTCGGTCAGGCCCGTGAGATGCACGACCGCGCTCGCGAGCATGGGGCCCATGAGCGCGGGGGCGGGCAGGCGCAGGAGGCGCCCGAGATAGAGGCCCGCGATGCCCGTCGCGACGAGCCAGAGCTCGACGGTCCACGGCGCGTCGAAGACCGACTGGCCGCTCTGCGGCCGCGCCGTCATCGTCTGCCCCGTCACCAGCTGGAGGATGAAGGGCAGGGTGAACACGATCATCATGATGCGGCTGGAGTGGATGAGCGCGATCACCCGCGTGTCCCCGCCCTTGGCCTGGCCGAGTGTCACCATCTCCACGAGTCCGCCCGGCATCCCCGCGAAGTAGGAGGTCGGCAGGTCGAAGCCCGCCACCTTGTGGAGGTAGACGACGCACAGCCCGGCCGCGACGGCGAGGAACAGCACGAGCCCGAGGATGCTCGGCAGCCAGTGCGGGACGTCCGACACCATCTGTGGCGTGAATCCCGCGCCGAGCAGCACGCCCACCAACATCGTCATCGGCGGCCGCACCCGCGACGGAGCCTTCACGGGCACCCCGGCGAGCGAAGCGAGGAGACATGCCGCGAGAGGCCCGAGCATCCAGGGCAGGGGCAGCGAGAAGTAGACGAAGACGATCGCGCCGACGAGGCCGATCGCGATGGCGAGGAAGAAGTTCGGGTAGGGGAACGCGTCGGGGCGAAATGGCTCGTAGGCGCGCAGGAGCCGTTTTCGCACAGCCTTCATCACTCCGGCGAATCCCTCTCCCGTTCTGCGTTCCACCCGCCTTACCGCATTCGTCGCCGCGGCGGGAGAGGCACTGGCCCTCGGGAATGTCGTACTGTAATACGATCATATCGGGGTCGATGACAACGGGAGCCGGTGGGAATGGTCACTCCCGCTGCCAGCAAAGGAAGAGAAGATGGCGAACGAGCAGACGCAGTCCGGCTTGGTCACCGCGCGCGACCGTGCGCGGCTGGCCTATCGGGTGGTGAAGGGCACGGGAAGCGGCCGCGTCGCTCTTGTTCACTCCCTGGCGATGAACGGCGCGTTCTGGGATCGGGTGACGCCCTTGCTCGCCGGTCATGCGGACGTCCTCGTCTATGATTGCCGCGGCCACGGCGCGTCGGACAAGCCCGCCGGTCCGTACACGATCGATCTCTTCGCCGACGATCTGGCCGATCTCCTCGACCATGTCGGCTGGGAGACGGCGGTCGTTTGCGGGGCCTCGATGGGAGGCTGCGTCGCGCTCGCCTTCGCCGAGCGCCATTCGGCACGGGTCGCGGGTCTCGGGCTCTTCGACACGACCGCCTGGTACGGTGAGGATGCACGAGGTGCCTGGGAGGAACGGGCGCAGAAGGCGCTGGACGGGGGCATGAGCGCCCTCGTCGGCTTCCAGAAGACCCGCTGGTTCAGCGACTCGTTCCGTGAGGCCAATCCCGAGATCGTGGAGGCGGCGATCGGGGTCTTCGTGAAGAACGACCTGCAGCCCTATGCCGAGACCTGCCGGATGCTCGGCGCGGTGGACAAGCGCTCCGCGCTTCCGGCGTTCGGTTTTCCCTGCCGCATCGTCGTGGGCGAGGAGGATTACGCGACGCCGGTGGCGATGTCGCAGGCGCTGAAGGATGCGATCCCGAACGCCCGGATGCGGGTGATCGAACGGGCGCGGCATTTCACGCCGCTCGAGGTGCCGCAGGAGATCGCCTCGGAGATAGAGGCGCTCCTTTCCGCCCACTGAGATGCCCCCCGCACCGCTGGAGCCCACTCCAGCGGTGCGAGGGGTGTGACCGGCTCAGCCGAGTTCGACCATGGCCTCGCCGACATATTCGGGGCGCACATGGACGTCGAGGACGTAGGCGGCTCCCGCCTCGAGCCGCTCCAGCGCCGTCTCGAGCGCTGCCGGCAGGTCCGCGAGGTCTGTCACGGGACCGCTGGCCTCGAGCCCCTGGGCCCGCGCAAAAGCCGAGAGATCGGGGGCGGGACTCTCCATACGCTGGCCTATCGGCGCGTTCTCCACCGGCCGGCCCCGCTTCTCGGCGACGTGCTTCTGGTGGTTCTCGTCGTTGTAGTAGGAGTGGTTGTTCGCGACGAGGAACAGGACCGGCAGGTTGAGCGTCACGGCGTTCCAAAGCGCCGTCACGCCCATCGTGTAGTCGCCGTCACCGAGGATCGCGACCGTCTTCCGCTCCGAGCCGATCTCGCGCAGCCCCAGCGCCGCGCCGACCGCGATCGAGGTGCCGGCCCCGAGACCCCCGCCGCCGGTGTGGCCGAGGAAATCGTGCGGGTGCTCGATGCGGTTCGCGTTCGTCGGCCATCCGAGGGGGCGGCCGGTGATCGTGAGCTTGCGGCCCTCGCTCGCGATGGCGAAGGCGCGCGCGAGATCCATGAGGCCGATCTCGCCGCTGCCGGCCGGGGCGTCCACATGCGGGAAGGAGAGCCGGGACGGCTTGGGCTCAGGCCGGGCCTCCGCCAGCCGCTCGATCAGCCGGCGGACCGTCGGTTCGGGCGTCGTCGGGATGTTCACGTCGACATGCGGCAGGCCGCCATAGTCCATGTTCCAGCCGCGGTGGATGTGGAAGTCGTTCGAGACGTGGATCACCGGCGGCCGGGGCTGTCCGGCCGGGAAGGCGAGCTTCAGCGTATTGCCGGCGTCGAGCCAGTCGAGCATCACGATCGCATCGGCCTCACGGATGGCCTTGAGGACCGCGCCCTTCAGCCGCCAGCCGGTCTCGCCGACGAAGGCCTCGTGAGTGGTCGGGAAGGCGGCCGGCAGCTTCATGTGGGCCGTCGCCCTCGCGCCCAGCATTTCGACGAGCTTCACGCGGTCGTTCCAGGCCGCCTCGCTGCGCGTCGAGCGGCCACAGAAGACGAAGGGCTTCCGTGCCGCCTTCAGGATCTCGACCGCCCGGTCGAGCGCCGCCGCCGGCGGCTCGGGATCCTCCGCCGCCGCCGTCAGCGACACGTCGTCGAAGCGCGGCCGCTCCGCGAGCTCGGCCTCCTGCACGGACACGTCGAGATTGACGTAGACGGGCCCGCTCGGCCGCGTGTTCGCGAGGAACACGCCGCGCCGGATCGCCTCGACCGCGGCCTCGGGCGAGCCCGGCTGGTCGTCCCATTTCGTGTAGCCGCGCACCAGCCCGCCCTGGTCGTTCGTCGTGTGGATCCACTCGATCCATGGCCGGCGCCTCGCCGCGTCGACCGGTCCCGTGGCACCGATGACGAGCATCGGCGCCCGGTCGCACCAGGCGTTGAAGATGCCCATCGTCGCGTGCATCAGGCCGACATTGGAGTGGACCGCGACGGCGAGCGCGCGATCCGTGACCTTGGCATAGCCCTGTGCGATTCCGACCGCGTGCTCCTCGTGCATGCACACGATCATCTCCGGCTTCTCGTTGCCGAGATGGTTCACGATCGAGTCGTGCAGGCCGCGGAAGCTCGCCCCGGGGTTGAGGCAGATATAGGGGAAGCCCTGCTCGCGCAGTGCCTCCGCGACGAGATCGCTCCCGTAGAGGGGCCGGTCCTTCTGGTTGTGCCCCGGAGGAGGCGCGGTTTCGACGTCGGCCATGGTGGTGCTCCCTCTCGACGTGTCGTGTCTTGCGGCGCGTCTCAGATGAGACGGCCGGTCATTCGGCGCAGCTGCGGCACGAGATCGCCCAGGACCGAGTGCGGCCAGGGAATGTGCAGCGTCATGTGGAACAGGAAGTAGAGGCCGGCCCCGAACAGGACGGTGATGAGAAGCGCGCGCCAGAGCGCCGTCCTGCCGGCCACGACCATGTAGGCGAACGCGTAGATCACGATGGCCGGGATCATCCCGACGAGCGCGACGCCGGCGATCAGCCCGGCGAGCCACAGCCCTTCCTTGATCAGCTGCGCGCCGGGCGCCGCCGGGTCGTCGGCAATCGGCGGGATCCGCCTGAGGTAGCGGAAGAGGGCGAAGAGCCCGACCGCGATCAGGCCCGCCACCGCCACGGCCTGCGGCATCATCCGCGCTTCGATGTCCCACCTGTTCGAGGAGACGAGCGCATAGAGGAACACGAACGCGGCACACGCCCACATGACGATGTCGGCCGCAAGGAGCCCGCCGGTCGCGTGGGGGCGCAGCGGATCCACCGTGCCCTCGGCGAGCCTCGGCCGGCGGAAGCGGTCGTAGAGCGGCTTGCCGAGCGCGATCGCGATCAGGCACAGGATCACGAACGGAACGGGCTGAAGCATCCAGGCGTATCCGTAGCGGAGCTGCGAGATGAACAGGTAGTTCTCGATCAGCCCGCCGAGGACGAAGGCGAGGATCAGTGGCGGGCGGGGCCAGCTCAGGCGCTTCATGGCCCAGCCGATGGAGCCGAAGAGCCCGAGCACCAGGAGGTCGGGGAAGGACTGCGCCCCCTGATAGGCGCCGATCAGCATGAGGCCGAAGATGAGCGGTACGAGCAGGCCGGCCCTGATCGACGCGATCTTCGCGAACTGGCCCGCGAAGGCGAAGCAGATCCCGGCCCCGAGGATGTTCGCGAGGGCGACCGTCCAGATCAGCGTGAAGGTGACGTCGAGATCCTTGCCGAGCATGTTCGGCCCAGGTGCGATGCCGTGAATGAGGAAGGCGCCGAGGAGGAGCGCCATCGAGGCCGAGCCCGGGACGCCGAAGGCGAGCGTCGGGACGAGCGCCCCGCCCTCCTTGGCGTTGTTGGCGCTCTCCGAGGCGATGACGCCGCGCACGTCGCCTTTCCCGAACGTCTCCGATGCCCCCTTCACGCTCCGCGCCGCGTAGCCGTAGGCCACCCAGTCGATGATGGAGGAGCCGAGGCCGGGGATCGAGCCGAGGATGCTGCCGATCGAGGAGCAGCGGATGACGAGCCACCAGTTTCGCAGGACGTCTTTCGCGCCTTCGAGCTGTTGCCAGCGGTCGGTGCGCGTGTCGGTCTGCGAGATCGACCGCTTCGAGGCCGCGAGGTCGATGATCTCCGGCACGGCGAACAGGCCGAGGGCGAGAGGCACGAGCGAGATGCCGTCCCACAGGTAGAACGTGTCGAAGGTCCAGCGCTGGATGCCGGTCTGCGGCTCGTCACCGACCGTCGACAGGAGAAGGCCGACGGCTGCCGCCGCGAGACCCTTGAACAGGGCGCCCTGGCTGAGCGAGACGATGAGCGTGAGGCCGAGGAGGCACACGGCTAGCAGCTCCGGCGTGCCGACGGCGAGCACGAACGGCCGCAGGATCGGCACGGACAAAGCGAGCAGCAGGGCGCCGAAGAGCCCGCCCAGGACCGACGCCGTGAAGGCCGCCCCGTAAGCCCGCCCCGCCTCGCCGCGCTTCGCCATCGGATGTCCGTCGAGCACGGTCGCCGCCGAGCCCACCGTGCCGGGCACGCCGAAGAGGACTGCGGGAATCGTGTCGGACGTCGTGGTGACCGACTGCACCCCCACGAGGAAGGCGAGGGCCGTGTAAGGGTCCATCGCGAAGGTGAAGGGCAGGAGAAGGGCGAGGCCGACGAGTCCCCCGATGCCGGGGATGACCCCGATCATCAGCCCGAGCACCGTCCCCAGCATCACGAAGACGAGCCGCGAGGGCTCCATGATGATGCCGAGAGCCTGAACGGCCGCCTCTGCGAGCATTCCGTTTCCCCTGGAGCGAGCCGTCGGTGCGGCGCGTGCTTGTTGTCGCTGCGTCGTCGTCGTTTGAATAATGTATTAATGTATGACAGTATGTTTGACAACGTGGGCCGCGAGGTCGCCGGCGCGCGTGGGAGACAGCGGCCGCAACAGAGCCGCGAAGCACCACAAGGGGAAGAATGACATGAGGGCCTGGAAGTCCATTCTCGCCGGCGCCGCGATGACGGCGGCGGCGCTGACAGCCGCGTCGCCGGGCGTGGCGCAGGATCAGAGCGTCGAAGACCTCTATTCCGGCAACACGCTGACCATTCTGATCGGCCATCCGCCGGGCGGTTCATACGACCTGTACGCCCAGCTCGCCGCGGCGCATTTCGGCCAGTTCCTGCCGGGCGAGCCGAACGTGATCGTGCAGCACATGCCGGGTGGTGGAGGGCGGCGGGCGGCCGCGTACTTCCACAACAACACGGAGCCGGACGGTCTCACCGTCGCGATCCTTCCCGACACGCTCGCCCACATCCAGCTTCTCACGCCGGAGCAGGCGGACTGGGACGCGGCGAAGTTCCGCTATATCGGCCGTTTCGCCCCGGCCAACTCGGCCTTCGCGATCGGCCCGACCGCCCCCATCGACTCCGCCGAGGAGATGAAGGACACTCAGGTCGTCGTGGCGTGCACCGGCAAGGCCGCGCGCAGCGCCCAGATGCCGGCTCTTCTGAAGAACCTGCTGGGCTACGATCTGCGCCTGATCTGCGGCTACAAGGGCTCCGCCGCCTCCAAGCTCGCCACGATCCGCGGCGAAGTCGACATGTTCTCGCAGAACTGGGCCTCCTTCGCGGCCAATGATCAGGCGGATATGGATTCCGGCGACCTGCGCATCATCATGCAGGCGGGCCTCGAGCGCGATCCCGACATCCCCGAGGTTCCCCTGCTTCAGGAGCTGACGGACGACGAGGAGGCGCAGAGGATCCTTCGCTTCGCCTCGTCGGCCGCGCCGATCGGCCGCCCGATGATGGCCGTTCCCGGCACGCCGGAGAACGTCATCGCGGCACTGCGCGAAGCGTTCCAGGAGATGGTGACGGATCCGGCCTTCCTGGAAGACGCCGAGCGGCGCGGCGCCATCATCATCCCTGCCACCGGCGAGGAGGTCGAGACGATCAACGAGGAGATCGTGTCTGCCTCGCCGGAGCTGATCGAGGCGACGCGCAGCGCCATGGACGCCTCCGACGCCGAGGAGACGCAGAATCCCGGCGAGGGCAGCGGCGACTGATCGCGGCTGTCGGGCGTTTCATCTAGAATGTGGATGCACCGGCCCTGCCGGTGCATCCTTCGTTTGTTCTCCTCCTTCCCCACAGAGTTTGCCAGCCGGGCGCCCGCGGTAGACGGATCGTCGGCCCGCCGCAGCTTCAGGAGATGAATTGCATGTCGCTCCCCGCCGCACGCCCGGAGACACGTCTCGAGGACGAGCCGCTCTTGCGCGGCATGGGGCGCTACACCGGCGATCGGCGGCTCGACGACGAACTCGCTCTCGTGGTGGTGCGGTCGGCCTGGGCATGCGGGAGGATCGTCGGCCTCGACGTCGCGGAGGCCCGGCAGGCGCGCGGCGTGCTGGCGGTGCTCACGCCGGACGACCTGCCCGAGGCGTTCGGCCATTTCGCGCCGCGCATCCGCTATCCGGCCCCCGGCGGCGGCGAGATGTACGTGCCGCCGTATCCCGTCCTCACGCGCGATCGTGTGCGCTATGTCGGCGACCCGGTCGCCGCGGTCGTCGCGGAAACCCTTACGCAGGCCGAGGCCGCGGCCGAGCTCGTTCTTCTCGACGTCGAGGAGGAGGACGCGCTGGTCGATCCCGAGGCCGCGACCGAGGAGGCGGCGCCGCCGGTGTGGCCGGATTGTCCGGGGAACGTGGCCTTCCGCCTGGAGAAGGGGGACCGGGCGGAGGTCGAGCGGCTCTTCGCCGAAGCTGCCCACGTGGTTCGGCAGCGCTTGGTCGTGACGCGCGTGACGGCGGCGCCGATCGAGCCTCGCAGCGCCATCGGCCTCTACGATCCGGATGGCGAGCGCTACACGCTGCGGCTCGGCACCCAGTCGCCGCATCGCCTGGGCGAGGGGCTCGCACCTGTGCTGGGGGTCGCACCGGATCGGCTGCGCGTGGTGGCGGAGGATACCGGCGGCTCCTTCGGCATGAAGAACGGCCCGTACCCCGAATATGCGCTCGTGCTGCTGGCGGCCCGGCTGACGGGGCGCCCGGTCCGCTGGAGCGAGCAGCGCAACGAGTCCTTCATGGCAGACAGCCACTCGCGCGAGCAGGTCGTCGAGGCGGCGCTGGCGCTCGATCCCGATGGTCGCTTCTCCGCGCTCGACGTGCGGTCGAAGGCCAATCTCGGCGCCTATCTCGGCACGATGGGCACCCACCCGATGACCGCCAACATAGGCGGCGTGGCGGGCGTCTACGACTTCCGCGCGATCTCGGTGACGGTCGACGGCGTCTTCACGAACACGCAGGGCATGGCGCCCTATCGCGGCGCGGGCCGGCCGGAGGCGACCTACGTGGTCGAGCGGATGGCCGATCTGGCCGCGCTCGAGATGGGCATCGACGCGGCCGAGATCCGGCGCCGGAACCTGGTGCGGCCGGAGCAGATGCCCTACCGCACGCCGCTCGTCTTCACCTATGACTGCGGCGACTTTCCAGCCGTCATGGAGGAGGCGCTCCAAGCGGCCGACTGGGCGGGCTTCGCGGCGCGGCGGGCGGCATCGGCCGAGCGGGGAAGGCTCCGAGGCATCGGCCTCTCGAACCCGATAGAGATCGCGGGCGGGCCGGCGGCGAACCCGAACCCGGAGTTCGCGGCGGTCGGCCTCGCCCCCGACGGGGCGCTCGTCGTCGAACTCGGATCGGGCGACACGGGCCAGGGCCACGCCACGACCTTCGGCGGGCTGCTCTCGGAGCGTCTGGGCATTGCGCCCGCCGCGATCCGCTTTGTGCGCGGGGACACCGCCGAGGTGTCACGCGGGACGGGCACGTTCGGTTCGCGCACGACCGCTGCGGCCGGCACCGCCCTGTCGCGTGCGGCGGATGCCTTCGCGGAGAAGCTGCGGCTGACGGCGGCCGACATGCTCGAAGCGGGACCACACGACATCGAGATCCTCGACGGGCGTGCGAAGATCACCGGCACCGATCGTGCGGTCGGTTTCGCGGAGCTGGCGGCGACCGGCGCCGACCTTCGGGCGGAGGATTTCTCCTCTGCCAGTGGGGCGGCCTTCCCGAACGGCTGCCACGTCTGCGAGGTGGAGATCGACCCCGAGACGGGCGAGACGGAGATCGTCCGCTACACCGTCGTCGACGATGTCGGCACGGTGCTCAACCACACGCTCGTCGACGGCCAGATCCATGGCGGGATCGCGCAAGGGGCGGGGCAGGCGCTCATGGAGCACGTCGTCTACGAGCCGCGCACGGGCCAGCTCGTGACGGCGTCCTTCCAGGACTACGCCATGCCGAGGGCCGCGGACTTTCCCTCGTTCTCGGTCGGGTCGCACCCGGTTCCGACGGCGAACAACCCTCTCGGCGTGAAAGGGGTGGGCGAGGCCGGCGTGGTGGGTGCGCTGCCAGCCGTCATCAACGCCGTCTGCAACGCCCTCGCCGAGTTCGGCGTCCGCCATCTCGACATGCCCGCCACGCCCGAGCGCGTGTGGCGGGCGATCGAGGCTCGCGCGGCGACGTCTGAGGGAGCGGAGGGTCTCGGCCCGCCGCACCGTCGCGGGTCCTTCAGGACGACCTGATCTCGATCTTGCGGGCGTCCTGTTTCGCCTGCTCGGTCTTCGGAAGGGTGATCTCGAGGACGCCGTTCCTGTAGCTCGCCTCGATCTTCTCCCGGTCGACACCCTCGGGCAGACGGAAGCTGCGCTGGTAGGAGCCGTAGTGGCGCTCGGTCACATGCGCCTTCTCGTCGGCCTTCTCCTGCTTCTTCTCGGCCTTGATGCTCACCATGCCGTTCGCGGCGGAGACATCGATGTCCTTCTCCTCGCATCCCGGCAGCTCGACGGCGACGCGGTAGGCCTGGTCCGTCTCGGTGACGTCCATCGCGCCCCAGTTTCCGCCGACCCACTCGCGCACGGGCGCCGCGAGGTCGCTCGCCCAGATGTCGCGGCCGAGGGCGGGGAACCCGGTCTGGAAGTCGTCGACGAGACGCTCCATGCGACGCCGCAGCGCGGCGAAGGGATCGGCGGCGCGGCTTTCGGCCGGCGCTTTTTCGGAGGTTCCGGTAGAGGGGGTGGAGATGGCGGGCTCGGTCATGTCTGCCTCCCTGGCTTCGAACCGATTGACCGGCGCGAGCATGCACCGCACGCGAGAGCCTCACATTGAGAATCCGCAAAGATCGCAGGCGCCCATTCCTCTGCGGTTGATCCAGTCGATTGCGGCATCGCAAGGCGTTCGTTGCGCTTGTGGCTAGTCTTCACCAGCGAAGGAGCAGCATCTGGAGTGCCGGAATGCGGGCGATGGTTCTGGAACGTGCGGGCGGGCTTCTACGCGAACGGGAGATGCCGACCCCGGATCCGCAGCCCCATCAGATCCTTGTGGAGGTTCTTGCCTGCGGCGTGTGCCGCACGGACCTGCACGTCGTCGACGGCGACTTGGCCGACATCCCGTACCCGGTCGTGCCCGGCCACGAGATCGTCGGACGGGTCGTGGCGCTCGGCGAGCGGGCGGGCGCATTCCGGCCCGGCGACCGCGTCGGCATCCCGTGGCTCGGCCACACCTGCGGTGCATGCCCGTATTGTCGCGCGGGCCGCGAGAATCTCTGCGACGCGCCGGGCTTCACCGGCTACACGCTGAACGGCGGATACGCGACCCATGCGGTGGCCGATGCGCGCTACGCCTTCGCCTTGCCGGACGCCTATTCGGACGTCGAGGCGGCACCGCTCCTCTGCGCCGGTCTCATCGGATACCGCACGCTCGGCATGGCGGGCGAGGGCGAGAGGATCGGCATCTACGGCTTCGGCGCGGCGGCGCATCTCGTGGCGCAGGTCGTCCGGCACCAGGGGCGGCGGTTCTATGCGTTCGCGAGCCCGGGCGACACTGCTGCCCAGGATTTCGCGCGGGACCTGGGGGCCGAGTGGGCCGGGGGATCCGACGAGCCGCCGCCGGATGCGCTCGACGCGGCCCTCGTCTTCGCGCCCGTCGGTGCGCTCGTTCCTCGGGCCCTCGCCGCCGTCAGGAAGGGCGGCACGGTCGTCTGCGGCGGCATCCACATGAGCGACATCCCCGCCTTCCCATACCGCCTCCTCTGGGAGGAGCGTGTCCTGCGCTCCGTCGCGAACCTCACCCGTGCGGACGCCGAGGCGTTCCTCGCGCTGGCGCCCCAGGTGCCGGTCCGCGTAACGACCGAGGTCTTCCCGCTAGCCGAGGCGAACCTCGCCCTCGACCGGCTGCGGCGGGGCGAACTGACCGGTGCCGCCGTGCTCGTGCCCTAGCCCACCGACCGCCGGAGCCTCGGCTGGAAGTGCGAGGCGACCGTCGCTCCGGTCGCGTCCGTGCTCCGTCTTCTCCCACCTGAACGGGGCGCGGAAGAACTGCACGAGCGCGCGCAGCGCCGCCGCGGAGACGAGGAGCCAGTAGAACGGCATCGTGACGATCTCGAGCGTCATCTCCCCCATCGGCCGGCGGCGCAGCGCGATCGCCGCCAGGATGAAGGAGGCGATATACGCCGCGAAGAGATTGCCCCCCGCGATCCAGCGGAAGGCGACGTCCGCCCAGTCCTCGCCGCCGAGCAGGAGATCGCCGCGCAGCGTGTAGAGCAGGACCACCGCCAGCGATGCCGGATGAACGACGGCCGAGAGGCCGGGCCCGGCGATCACGAGCTGGAACGCGAGGAAGCGCTTCAGGCCGAGCTCGCGCAGGAGCCGGACGGGATGGCGCATGTGCACGACATAGGTCTGCATCCAGCCCTTCAGCCAGCGCGTGCGCTGCGGGATCCACTGCTCGAGCGTGACCGGCGCCTCCTCCCACGTCGTCGAGGCGATCGTGGCGCAGCGGTGGCCGCCACGGGCGAGCCGGATGCCGAGATCGGCGTCCTCCGTGACGTTGTAGGCGTCCCAGCCCCCGAGTCGCTCGAGGATCTCCGCCTGGAAATGGTTGGACGTGCCGCCGAGCGGGAGCGGCAGGGCGAGCCGGTCGAGATAGGGCAGAATGAGCTCGAACAGCACGGCGTATTCGAGCGCGAACTGCCGGCTGAGCCAGTTGTCCCGCCAGTTGAACATTGTGAGACGCGCCTGCAGGCAGGTGATCTCCGGATGCGCCGCGAATGTCGCGGCTGCGAGCCGCAACTGGCCGGGATCCGGCGCGTCCTCGGCGTCGAAGATGCACACGAGGCTCCCGCGCCGCAGGGTCAGGCCGAAATTCAGGGCCTTCGGCTTCGTCCTCGGCTCGGCCGGCGGCACCACGACGATCTCGAAATGGTCCGGCAGGGCCTGCCGGCCGATCTCGGCGCGCGTCTCGGCATCGTCGCGCTCGACGAGGATCTTGATGTCGAGCTTCGCGCGTGGATAGTCGAGGCGGGACAGGGCGACGATCAGCCGCTCGACGACGCGCGCCTCCCGGTAGAGGGGCACGAGCACGGTGTATATCGGGAGGGCCGCATCCGGCAGCGCGGGCGCCTCGCGGCCGAAGGTGGAGAGCCCCGCGGTCAGGCGAAACAGGACGAGCGAGGAGAAGAACAGCGCGGCGAGCCCGAGTGAGATCGAGGCGGTCGCGATCGGGCTGACGATCAGTCCGGCGGCCAGCGCCAGCGGCACCAGCAGGAGCGCCGTCCGCTGCCAACCCGCCAGCCCTCCGCGTGCCGAAAGCTCGGGCCGGCTCTGGGCGAGACCGTCGCAGGCCTGCGCCAGGATGCGCTCTTCGTCCGTGCGGAGAATGGCGTCTGCATAGGTGCGGGCGGTGACGACGACGATGCTGCGCCCGACGAATGGCCGGGTCGCGAGCGTATGGAGGACGCGGGCGAGATTTTCGCTTTCCGCGTTCACGGCGAAAGCTGTACCGTCCGGCCCCGAGCGGAGGAGCATGAGGCCGATTGCGGCGGCCTCGCGAGGTGCCCGCCGCCGCATGAGGTTTCGAGCGATCGGGTCGGGATGGAGTCTAGTCTGGAAAGTTCCGCTGAGATGGTCGCTCAGGCGGCGGGCATAGCGGTTCGCGTCGATGTGGCCGGAGGCGATCAGCTCGAGCTGGGGACTGGTTCGACGCGCCCGTGCCCGCCGCGCAACCGCCAGCAGCAGCGTGTCACCAAGGTCTCCGCTCAGGAAGGCGAGCTCCGCCGGAAGATCTTCCGAGCCGCGTCCGAGTACACCCCGTCCAGTCTCCGCCCCCATGCGGTCCCGTCCAGCCCGTCGGTTGTCTTCGGGAAGATCATGACCCGGAAGCTGGTTTGATGCGAGTCTATCGGTTCAGTAGTGTCGTTCTTGTGTCGCTTGTACTTCTGGGTATCGGCTGCAGCCTTGGGTTCGTGCCGTGGCTGCAACCGGCAATGGCACAAGACGTGCCCGCAGGAACCGGCGTCCCCAACTATTGGGACAGCTCGCATCGTTACGAGAAGCCGAACCTGTCCGAGATCAGGCGTATCCGCTTTCTGACGGAGGCGGATAACCCGCCGTTCAGCTTCATCGGTGCCGATGGAAATCCGACCGGCTTCCTCGTTGATCTGACGCGGGCCCTCTGCGAAGAAATCCCCGTGCAGTGCACCTTGCAGCCGATGCGCTGGGACGTGCTTCTTCAGGGCATCGAGCGGGGGCTCGGCGACGCGATCATCTCCACGATGGCGATCGACCGGGCGCCGGCCGACCGGTTCATCTTCACGAACCGCTTTCTGGCCCGTCCCGCCCGCTTCGTCGCGCGCCGCGGCACCGAGCTTCGCGATGCCACGCCCGAGACGCTGGCGGGCCGCAGCGTCGGCGTCGTCGCCAGGACGGCTCATGAGGCCTATCTCCGCGACCTCTTCCCGGAGGCCGGCATCGCCCCGTTCGAGACGGCCGAGGAGGCGCGCGAGGCCCTGCGTGGCGAAAAGGTCGACCTGGTCTTCGGGGACGGGATCAACCTCTCGCTGTGGCTCAACGGCGCGGTGTCCGGCGATTGCTGCCGCTTCGTCGGCGGCCCCTTCACCGAGAGCCGCTACTTCGGCGAGGGGCTCGCAATAGCGGTGGCGCCCGAGGGGCGCACGCTCCTGCGCGCGCTCGATTTCGCTCTCGCGCGCGTTCACCGCAGCGGCGAGTACGAGGAGATCTACCGCCGCCACTTCCCGATCAGCTTCTACTGAGCGAGGGTCCACGCCGGCGCGGCGCTTGCCATGCACGTCCAAGGCGCTTAGTTCCTCTCCGGGAGGATGCCGCGTGCGCAGGTGATGGCGCACGGAACGTGTCGACGTCCCGCAAGACCCCGTACCACCAGTGGTGACAGACAGATGAGCACGACGCTCGCCCGCGCCGCCGAGACCGGCGCACGATTTCGCGAACTCGCAGAGGATTGCCGGGCCTGGCCCTTCGAGGAGGCAAGGAAGCTCGCCGCGAGGATCGAGAAATCGGGCAAGACGGACCCGGTGCTCTTCGAGACGGGCTACGGGCCGAGCGGCCTTCCCCATATCGGCACGTTCGGCGAAGTGGCCCGCACCACCATGGTGCGCCATGCGTTCGACGTGCTCACCGAAGGCAGGTATCCCTCGCGCCTCCTGTCGTTCTCCGACGACATGGACGGCATGCGGAAGGTGCCAGAGAACGTGCCGAACCGCGACCTCCTGGCCCGGCATCTCGGCAAGCCGCTGACGAAGGTGCCGGACCCCTTCGGGACCCATGAGAGCTTCGGCCACCACAACAACGCCATGCTGCGCTCGTTCCTCGACGCATTCGGCTTCGACTACGAGTTCGCGTCGGCCACCGAGTACTACGCGCGCGGGCTGCTCGACGAGAAGCTCCTCGTGATGCTCGAGCGCTACGACGACGTGATGGCGATCATGCTGCCGACGCTGCGGGAGGAGCGGCAGAAGACCTATTCGCCGTTCCTGCCCGTCCACCCCGAGACGGGCGTCGTCATGCAGGTCCCGGTCGAGGAGGTGCATCCGCGGGCAGGCACGATCGTGTGGACGGATCCCGACACCGGCAGCCGCTTCGAGACGCCGGTGACGGGCGGCCACGCGAAGGCGCAGTGGAAGCCCGACTGGGCCCTGCGCTGGGCGGCGCTCGGCGTCGACTACGAGATGAGCGGCAAGGACCACATCGACAACATGAAGACGTCGTCGAAGATCTGCCGCGTTCTCGGAGGCATGCCGCCCGACGGCTTCAACTACGAGCTCTTTCTCGACGAGAACGGCGAGAAGATCTCGAAGTCGAAGGGCAACGGCCTGACGATCGAGGAGTGGCTGCGCTATGCGAGCCAGGAAAGCCTCGCCCTCTTCATGTACCAGCGGCCGCGCGAGGCGAAGAAGCTGCACTGGGACGTCATCCCTCGCCACGTGGACGAGTATTTCCAGCTCCTGTCGGGCTATGACAGGCAGGACGAGAAGCAGCGCCTCTCGAACCCCGTCTGGCACATCCACTCCGGCAATCCGCCGGAGATCGAGATGCCGGTGTCGTTCGCGCTGCTCCTGAACCTCGTCTCGGCCTCGAACGCGCACACACGCGACGTGCTCTGGGGCTTCATCGGCCGCTATGCCCCGGGCGTGACGCCGCAGAGCCACCCGCATCTCGACGCCGAGGTCGGCTACGCCATCCGCTACTACGAGGATCACGTCGCGCCGACGAAGACCTACCGCGCGCCCGACGAGGTCGAGCGCGAGGCGCTGCTCGGGCTCGACGAGGCGCTCGCGCGCCTGCCGGAGGGGGCGGACGCCGCCCATATCCAGGACGCGATGCTCGACGTGGCCCGGCCGATCGAGCGGTATCAGGACCAGAAGAAGAAGGGCCCGGACGGTGGACCCGGCGTCTCGGGCGCATGGTTCAACATGCTGTACGAGGTGCTCCTGGGCCAGAGCCGGGGGCCGCGTTTCGGCTCGTTCGTCGCCCTCTACGGGATCGAAAACACCCGCGAGCTGATCAGGCGGGCCCTGGCCGGCGAGCTTGCCGCCACTCAGTCCTGACCGGCGGCGGCCGTCTCTCCTCCCGGCCGCCAGCGGGCCTGATATAGGCCCAGTCGTTCCCGTTCGGCCGTCTCCGACAGCCCGCCATAGGCGTCCGTGGCGGGCTTCGCCCAGCCACGGGCGACGAGCCACTCCGCCAGGTCGTCGTCGCCGGAGCGGCAGTCCGCCGTGAAGGCGCCAGCGTCGCCCGCGATCCGCTCGCAGTCGACCGCCCGGCCGCGCAGGAACAAGGCGAGCGCACCCTTCGCCGCGCGGCCGCAGGGCCACTCCGCGCCCGTTTCGTCGGTGCAGGTCGCGTCCGCGGCGGGTGCGTCGATGCGCGCGAGGCGGATCGTGCGATCGCCCGCGACCAGCGTGCCGGCGTCCTCGACGATCACGCGGAAGAAGCGCTCGGCGGTCTCGCCTTCCGAATCCTCGCCCGTGGCGGCACCGTCCTCATCGGCTTTGGCGCGAGGCGGCGCGCCGGGCTCCGGCGTGATCTCGACGCGCGGGGCGGTGATTGGCCCGGAGAAGACGGCCCCGGACGTGACGTCACGGAACGCCCGGCGCTCCCTCACGGGGGCGGCATCCGTTTCGGGCGCGCCGTCAGCCGGTTCTGCGGCCTCCTCGGCAGGCGCCGTCGAGGTGGTCGAGACCCTCGCGGGCTCTCCCGCCTCCTCGTAGAAGGTCGCGACACGGTAGCCGGCGAGGAACATCGCCGCCAGAAGCACCGCTAGCACCATCGTTCGGAGCACGTTCGCCGGACCTCCCCACTCTCCCTCGGCGCCATAACCCCCTGGCGGCCCGAACGTTCCGGGGCCGCTACTGGCTCGCCCAGATGATACGCGCGATCCACTCCACGTCCGAGAGCGGAAGTATGCGGTGCTCGTGGGCCGGGTTGATCGAGTGCAGTTCCACCACGCGGGCACTCCGTCGCGCGAGGATCTTCGCCATCACCTCGCCCTCCCGCGTCTTGACGATCACCCGGTCGCCGCGCCGGACGCTCGCGGCCGGCGACACGATCACCACGTCGCCGTCGCGGTAGAGAGGAAGCATGGAGTCGCCGCTCACCTCGAGCGCATAGGCATGCGCGTCGGAGACCGCCGGGAACTCGACCTCGTCCCAGCCGGAGCCGACGGGGAAGCCGCCGTCGTCGAAGAAGCCGCCATGGCCCGCCTGGGCGAGGCCGATGAGCGGCACCGGTCGAGGCGGCGCCAGATCGCCGGCGACGTCCCGGGTGAAGGCCATGAAGTCTTCGATCGATGTGCCGGTCGCGGCGAGGATCTTCGAGATGCTTTCCGTGTTCGGCCAGCGCAGCCGGCCGTCGGCCGTCTGGCGCTTGGACTTGTTGAAGGTGGTGGGGTCGAGCCCGGCCCGCTTCGCGAGACCCGACGGGGTGAGGGCATGGCGATGCGCGAGGGCGTCGATCGCCTGCCATATCTGCCGGTGCGACAGCATGGGCCGCTCCTTGGGGGGTAGGGGAGTGAATTTTTTCTTTATCTAGGAATTATCCCCGCGCCGCGCCACTGTCCACCCGGTGCTGCGTGACAACTTCTTGAAGCGCGCCCGCCTGCGCAGTAGCTTCGGCGCGTCCGAGGCAGCGGAGTTCTCATCCCTCGTGCCATATATCGTCTACAAGATCTGCAGTGCCGACGAATGGCGGACGGCGGAAGAGCGGGGCGAGTTCGACGGCAACCCCGACGACGAACGTGACGGCTTCGTGCACCTGTCGAACGCGGACCAGGTGGAAGGAACGCTCGAGAAGCACTTCGCCGGGCGGAAGGACCTCGTCCTCATCGGGTTCGATGCCGACGCGCTGCCGAGCCTGAGGTGGGAACCGTCGCGACGCGGCGAGATGTTCCCGCACCACTACGGGTCGCTTCCGCTGGCTGCCGTCTTCTCCGTGGAGCCGATCACCGCTCCGGACGACGGCGAAGCGGCGGAGGAGGCGTGATCTCCGGGCTTTACGGGCTGGCGCGACCATTGCTGTTCCGCCTCGACCCGGAGCAGGCGCACGGCCTCGCGATCCGGGCGCTGCGCTCGGGCGCCGTCAGGACGCATCCCGAGCCGGCCGATCCACGTCTGCGCGTGACGCTCTGGGACCTCGATTTCCCGAACCCGATCGGCATGGCGGCCGGCTTCGACAAGAATGCCGAGGTGCCGGGGGCCGTTCTCGATCTCGGCTTCGGCTTCGTCGAGGTCGGCACCCTCACGCCGCGCCCGCAGGCCGGCAACCCGAGGCCGCGCATGTTCCGGCTCGTCGAGGACGGGGCGGTGATCAACCGCCTCGGGTTCAACAACGAGGGCCACGAGGCCGCGCTCCGAAGGTTGGAGACGCGGCAGCGCAAGGGCATCGTCGGCGTGAACATCGGGGCGAACAAGGACACGGCGGACAAGGCCGCCGACTATGCCGCCGGCATCGCCGTCTTCGCGCCGGTCGCGTCGTACCTGACCATCAACATCTCCTCGCCGAACACGCCGGGCCTCCGCGACCTTCAGCACGAGGCGGCGCTCGATGATCTGCTCGGCCGCTGCGTGGCGGCCCGGGATCAGGCGCGGGAGGTGGTGGAGCGGCGGGTTCCGCTCCTCCTGAAGATCGCCCCCGACCTCGACCAGGCGGCATGCGACGGCATCGCCGAGGTGGTGAGCAGGCACGCGATCGACGGGTTGATCGTGTCGAACACGACATTGGAACGGCAGAACCTGGCGAGCGCGCATGCCGCGGAGGCCGGCGGGCTTTCCGGAAGGCCGCTGTTCCGCCTGTCGACGGAGGTGCTGGCGCGCATGCACCGCCGCCTGCCCGACCTGCCGCTGATCGGCGTCGGCGGTGTCGACTCGGGCGCGGCGGCCTACGAGAAGATCCGGGCGGGCGCGAGCCTCGTGCAGCTCTACACCGGCCTCGTCTACGAGGGCTACGACCTGCCGCGGAGGATCTGCCGCGACCTCGTGCGCTGCCTGCGCCGCGACGGCTTCTCGAGCGTCGCGGCGGCGGTCGGAACCGCTGCGTGAGCGGCGGGCGGGCCCGCGGGCCTCGCCCTTTCCGGCCTCATCCCTGGCGCATCTTCTGCGCCATCACGGAGATCGTCTGCACGTAGACCGAGGCCTTGTTCCACTTGCGCAGGACCTCGTAATTGTGCGTGCCGGGCTCCCAGCCGGCACCCGGCTGCCAGCCATAGGCCTGGAGATAGCTGGCGGTCGACCAGAGCACGTCCGGCACCGAGCGGATGAGGTCGCGCCGGCCGTCGCCGTCGCCGTCGACGGCGAACTTGATGTAGGACGAGGCCAGGAACTGCGTCTGCCCGATCTCGCCGGCCCAGGCGCCGATCATCCGGCTCGGCTGCATGTCGCCACGATCGACGATCATCAGGGCGTGGATCAGCTCGTTCGTGAAGAAGTCGGAGCGGCGGCAGTCATAGGCAAGTGTCGCGAGCGAGCGGAAGATCGACATGTTGCCGCTGTCGCGGCCGTAACCGGTCTCGAGGCCCCAGATCGCCATGATGATCTCGGGTGGCACGCCGGTGCGCTGCTCGATCCTGCCCAGCATCTGGCCGTGGTTCTGGATGTGCTTGCGGCCCTGGTTGATCATCGCGTTCGACACGCGCTTGGCGTAGAACTCCTCGAAGGACAGCCTGAACGACTTCTGGCCACGGTCGAGCTTGATCACCGTCGGATTGTAGGTCACCCCGTCGAGGGCCGCCGAGACCGCGCGGGGGCTGATGCCGCGAGCCACAGCCTCCTGCTTGAACTGCGAGAGCCATGTCGAGAATCCGCCAGGGCCGTCGCCGCACTGCGCGGCTTGAGCCGTGCTCACGCCGAAAAACAGGCAGAGGGCGAGGATCGAGGCTCCGAAAGTGGTCTTCCGCATCGCGGGTCTCCGTATCAGGACTGCTGCACGCTTATCTGGGAGTATGGCGGCATTCGGCCAGTGGGACATCTGACACCCGCGTTATCGATTAACGGGCGAGGCGTCGCGGCACGGGCGACGACAGGAACGGGCCACGCGGCGCTCGCTGGCCGGCAAGGTGAACGGTCAACATGAAGCCCAAAGCCATCTCCGGCGGCGACAGGGTCGCGAAATCAACCACTTGTGTCCGGACGCAACATGCAGCGTCCACCTGCAGCCGGTACATGAATCCGAGAGCCGCTTTCCGCGGTCGATCTGCCCGGCATTCCGACCTTTTCGGCCGATCCGCCACATGATGGCCCTACCTGAAGTTCCTCACATGAAGCCGAAAGTCGTCCACCACGACGCGATCGTCGCCCAGCTCCCGGCCGGACACCGGTTCCCGATGCACAAATATCTCAGGCTGGCGGAGGTGCTGGTCGAGGAGGGCGTGGTCGGGCCGGAAGGGTTCGTGCGGCCGGGCGAGGCACCCGCCGAATGGCTCGCCCTCGTCCACGACCGCGCCTATGTCGACGCCGTGCTCGGCCTCGCCGTGCCGCGGGAGCGGCAGCGCGAGATCGGCTTTCCCGTCGAGGCGACGGTCATGCGGCGCTCGCGCCTCTCCGTCGGGGCGACCGTCGTCGCGGCGCGCATCGCGCTGGAGGAAGGGATCGCCTGCACGACCGCCGGCGGGAGCCACCATGCCCGAAAGGCCGGCGGCGCCGGCTTCTGCGTCTTCAACGACGTCGCGGTGGCCGCCCGGCTCCTCGTCTCGGACGGATCGGTCGGGCAGGTGCTCGTCATCGACTGCGACGTCCACCAGGGGGACGGCACGGCCGAGATCTTCTCCGGCGACGACAGCGTCTTCACCTTCTCGATCCATGCCGAGCGGAACTATCCCGCGCTCAAGGTGCCGGGCGATCTCGACGTCGGCCTGCCCGACGGCACGGGGGACGAAGCCTATCTCGAGGCGCTGGCCGAGATCCTGCCGCAGCTTCTCGACCGCGTGGCGCCCGACATCGTGTTCTACAATGCGGGCGTCGATCCCCACCGCGAGGACCGGCTCGGCCGGCTGTCGCTCACGGACGAGGGGCTCGCGGAGCGGGACCGGCGCGTCGTCGGACTGGTCCGGGAGCGCGATATCCCGCTCGCCGGGGTCATCGGCGGCGGCTATTCGACCGATCTCGATGCGCTCGCGCGCCGCCACGCGGGGCTGCACCGGGCGGCGGCGCTCGGCTGAGGCAGGCTCCCCCTCGGCGCTCAGTGCCGGAAGTGGCGCATGCCCGTGAAGACCATGGCGATGCCGTGCTCGTCGGCCGCTGCGATCACCTGATCGTCGCGCATCGAGCCGCCGGGCTGGATGACGGCCGTCGCGCCCGCCTCGATCGCGGTCAGGAGGCCGTCGGCGAAGGGGAAGAAGGCGTCCGAGGCGACGACCGAGCCCTTCGTCAGCGCGGCGTCGAGCCCGGCCGAAACGGCGGCGTCGGCGGCCTTCCGGGCGGCGATGTGCGCCGAGTCGACCCGGCTCATCTGCCCCGCGCCGATGCCGGCCGTGGCGCCGGCCCGCGCGTAGACGATCGCGTTCGACTTCACGTGCTTGGCGACGCGCCAGGCGAAGAGGAGGTCGCGCAGCTCCTCGTCCGTCGGCGCGCGCTTCGTCACGACCTGCAGGTCCTGCGCCGTGATGCGGCCGTTGTCGCGCGACTGCACGAGATACCCGCCGGCGACGCTGCGGACGGCGAGGCCGGGCTCCGCCGGATCCGGCAGGCCGCCCGTCACGAGGAGCCGGAGGCTCGGCTTCGCCGCGACGATTTCCGCCGCCTCCTCGCTCGCGCCGGGCGCGATGATGACCTCGGTGAAGATCTCGGTGATCGCAAGCGCCGCCTCCGCGTCGAGCGGACGGTTCGTCGCGACGATGCCGCCATAGGCGGAGACCGGGTCGGTGCGCAGCGCGCCCCGATAGGCCTCGACGAGCGTGTCGCCGAGCGCGACGCCGCAAGGGTTGGCGTGCTTCACGATGACGACCGCCGCACTCTCCTCGGCCGGGAACTCGGCGACGGCCTCGAAGGCCGCATCCGTGTCGAGGAGGTTGTTGTATGAGAGCGCCTTGCCCTGGAGCTGCCGCGCCGTGCCGACACCCTCGCGCCCGGGGCCGCCCTTGTAGAAGCCGGCGAACTGGTGAGGGTTCTCGCCATAGCGCAGGGAGCCGCTGCTCGTGCCGACGAAGACCCGCGTCGTGGCGGCGTCCTCCCCCGTCTGGCGGGCGAGCCAGGCCGCGATCGCGGCGTCGTAGGCGGCGGTGCGGGCGAAGGCCTTCGCCCCGAGGCGCCGGCGGAGCGAGAGCGGCAGGCCGCCGCCATTCGCCCGCAGCGCGTCGATCACCTCGCCGTAGTCTTCGGGATCGACGACGACGGCGACGGAATCCATGTTCTTCGCCGCCGCCCGCGTCATGGCGGGGCCGCCGATGTCGATGTTCTCGATACCGGTCGCGAAGTCCGCGCCCGCCGCGATCGTCTTCTCGAAGGGGTAGAGGTTCGAGACAAGGAGGTCGATCGGCTGGATGCCGTGCTCTTCCAGCGTCGCCATGTGCTCGGGCTTCGAGCGGTCGGCGAGGAGCCCGCCATGGATGCGCGGGTTCAGCGTCTTCACGCGACCGTCGAGCATCTCCGGGAAGCCGGTGACCTCCGCGACGTCGATCACCTTCGCGCCGCTCGCCGCGATCGCCTTGGCGGTGCCCCCGGTGGACACGATCTCGACGCCCTGCTCGGCGAGGGCGGCCACGAGCGCCTCGAGCCCGGCCTTGTCGGAGACGGAAACGAGCGCGCGCCTGACGGGCAGGATCTGGTCTGTCATCGGGGACGGTCCGGCTGTGGTGACGATGCCGCGGGCCTTAGCATGTTGCGCCGCGGCGGTCACGCTGCCGGCTCTCTACGGCTTCAGTCCTCGCTCCGCTCGTCGAGGGGCACGTCGCCCGGCACGTCGCGATCGAAGGTGGGCGGTGGCGGCGGGGGAGGTGCTTCCGTCTGGGGCTCGGCGAGCGGCAGCTCCGGTGCCGGCGCCGGACGCGGCGGGCGCTTGGAGGCATGGGCCCGCTCGAGGCGCCACGAGACCTTCGGCATCGCGGCGCAGCTTCCGTGGAGCACGATCTGCTCGGCGCGGCGCGGCAGGTCGAACCCGCCGAGGAAGATGCTCTCCTCCAGCCGCGGTGCGACGTCGGGGGAGGTGAACTCCCAGGCGTCGCCCTTCGGCGTCATCAGTATGATGCTCTCGCCGTCGCGCGTCTGGCTCGCGCGCACGTTCGGGTGGAGATGGAAGCGGACGGCGAAGGCATCCTCGCCGCGGTGCCGGCGGCCGGCCTGGTGGAAGACCTCCTCGCCGTCGATCGAGGAGCCCATCGCGTCGAGCGTGAGGCGGCGTTCATGGACGATCCCGAAGGTGCCGAGATAGCCGTCATGGCTCGCGCGAACCGTCTGCTCCTCGTCCTCCGTGCGCTCGACGGGCACGTCGCGGGGGCCCGCGAGCACGAGCGGGCCGAGGCGGCGCGTGAGGAAGCGGCCGGAGGCGAAGCGGGCGCTCGAGGTGTCGTTGATCGTGACGGTGGAGTGGGCGGCGGTGGAGCGCGCGACACGCTTCCAGCCGGGCTCGGCGTGGAGCGGGCTGCCGCAATTGACGATGAGCCGGCAGCCTCCGCTCGAGAACTCGAAGGCGAGGCAGCTCGCGGTCGCCTCGCCGCTGACGACGGGCGGGGGCGGCTTGCCCGTGTCGACGATCACGACGGATCCGCGCGCCTGGATGCGCTGATAGCCGGAGAAGGCGGCGTTGGAGACCGGCGCGCCGAGCGCCTCGTCATAGGCCAGGAGCGTCGCCAGGAGGTCGGCCGGGGTCGCCCCCATGCCGTTGAACTGCGCGAGGGCGCCGTCGGCGTGCCGGAAGAAGCGCAACATCGGCATCATCCGGTCGATCGTCGAGATCAGCACCTGCGGCGGCTGCGTGTCGCGCGCCGAGAAGGTCTGGCGCAGCGGCAGGAGGTCGACGAGGAGCTCGATCAGGATGCGCGGGTTGCGGCTGACATGGCCGCCGTCCGGCAGGATCTGCGCCTCGAGCTCCTCCGTCAGCCAGCGCGTCGCGCGCTTCAGGAGGCGCCCACGCCCGGACATGCACAGGCCGGCGTGGCAGAGGGCGATCGCCGCGGTGACCCGCGGTGCGCCGGCACGCGTCTCCGAGCCGGCGCGGTAGAGGTAGCGCGCCTGCCTCGCCAGCGAGCGCATGAAGCGGCGGTAGAGCGTGCGGTCGGCGCCCGAAAGGATGAGCGGAGAGTGGCTGAACCAGGCGATCAGCCGTCTCGCGACGACCTCCGGCTCCCACGCGATCCGGTGGTAGCGCCCGAACTCGGCGATCCAGTCGGAGACGAGCGCGCGGGCCTGGCTGCGGGCGAGCTCGGTGTCGGCGGCGCGGAGATGACGAAGCCAGCCGAAGCCGTGCAGCTCCCGCGCCCATTCGAGGCTCGGCGGCTCGGCGGAGAAGGGGGAGCGGCCCTGCGTCTCTCCCACCCTCCCTGCGAGGGGGAAGCGGCCGGAGTAGATCTCCTCGGCCACGGTGGGGTCGGCCGTCCGCAGGTCCTGCGGCGCGACGATGAGCCGCTCGGCCGCGCCGCCCGAGAAGCGCCAGCGATAGAACGGGCTCGCATAGATCGTGCCGAGCACGGCACGAAATTCCTGGCCGGCGACGAGCGCGCCGAGCCTGAGCCGGTCCTGAAGGGCAGATCTTGCCATGATCGCCAAGCGCCGCCGGCCCCTCCCTGAAGCGCGATTCGCGGTTTGGTTTCCCGAGTCTTAACCGGGCAGGGGCAAAGGAATGGTAAACGGATCAGGCGGTTGGACGAAGCCCGGCTTTCGTCCGTTCCCGTTCCGGGACTTCGCCTCACGCGGCGGGCTGCCAGCCGAACCCGTAGATGAGGACGAGGAGCAGGAGGCCGAGCGCGATGCGGTACATCACGAAGGGGAGATAGTCCGCGCGGCGCAGCCAGCTCATCATCAGCTTGATCGCGACATAGGCGGCGACGAAGGCGACGAGGCCGCCCAGGATCGCCTCGACGGTGAGCCTCGTGTCGCCGCTCCTGTAGAGGTCGAGCGTCGCGAGCAGGCCCGCGCCGAGGATCGTCGGCAGCGAGAGAAGCGTCGCGAAGCGCGCCGAGAGCGGCCTGTCCATGCCGAGCGCCCGCCCCGTCGTCATGCAGATGCCGGAGCGGCTGACGCCGGGGATCAGGGCGAGGCACTGCAGGAGGCCGACGATGACGGCGTCGCGCACGAGGAGGCGGTGCGCGCTCGTCACCGTGACGACCTGCCGGTCGGCGACCCAGAGAAGGATGCCGAAGAGGATCGTCGTCCAGGCGATGATCTGGGTCGAGCGCAGGAGCTCGGTGACGAGGTCCTTCGCGAGGAGGCCGACCACCATGATCGGGATCGTCGCGATGACGAGGAGAAGCAGGAAGTGGAAGCGCTCGCCGAAGCGGCCGCGGATGCCGTCGAGCGCGCCATGGGCCATGTCGACGACATCCCGCCAGAAATAGACGACGACGGCGCCGAGCGAGCCGATGTGCAGCGCGACGTCGAAGGCCAGCTCGTCGGCGGGGCTCGCCGTCCACTCGGCGACGCCGAGCGCGTTCATCAGGTCGCGCCCCAGGATGAGATGCGCGGAGGAGCTGATCGGCAGGAACTCGGTGACGCCCTGAACGATCGCGAGAAAGACGATGTAGACGATGACCATGGTCTGGCACCTGCGGCGGGCCTGCGAGAGAGCTGCCCCCGCCCGCCGGCCCATGGCCGGCACGCGGAAGGCTCACCGTTCTCCTCCCACCGGCCTTTCGGGATGGTTAACGGATCCTTGTCGTCCCGAAGGTCAGGCCAGCCGCCGCAACCGCGTGGCGAAGAAGCCGTCCATGCCGCCCTCGACGCCCGGCGACCGGCAGGGAAGGGTGCGCAGGTCGCCCTGCGGCGTCAGGCAGTCGGCGGAGATGCCGAACTCGCCCGGCACGAGCGGCATCCGCTCGGCGTCGCCCCGGGCCAGAGCGCCGGCGACCTGCTCCTCGCCCTCCTCGGGCTCGAGCGAGCAGGTGGCGAAGACGATCGTGCCGCCGGGACGGACGAGGGAGGAGGCGTGCTTCAGGAGGGCAGACTGAAGCGAGGCGAGCTGCGCCACGTCCGCCGGGCGCCGCTGCCAAGGCACGTCTGGATGGCGGCGGATCGTGCCGGTGGCGGTGCAGGGGGCGTCGAGAAGCACGGCGTCGAAGGGCTCCGCCGGCCGGTAGTCGAGGATGTCGGCGACGACGGTCTCGGCCTGGAGCGACAACCGGGCGAGGTTCTCGCGCAGGCGGGCCATGCGATCCTCCTCGCGGTCGACCGCCGTCAACAGCGCGCCGGCGGTCACGAGCTGCGCCGTCTTGCCGCCCGGCGCGGCGCAGAGATCCGCCACGCGCTTGCCTCGGACGTCGCCCAGGAGGCGGGCGGGAAGGGCGGCGGCCGTGTCCTGCACCCACCAGGCGCCGTCTTCGAAGCCCGGCAGCGCCGTCACGTCGCCGGCCCGGGCGAGCCGCACGGAGCCGGTGGCGGTCACCGCGCCGCCGAGGCGTTCCGCCCAGGACGCGGGATCGGCCTTGACCGTCAGGTCGAGCGGCGGCTCGACCATATGGGCCGCCGTGATGGCGGCGGCGGTCTCCTCGCCATAGGCGCGCGCCCAGCGCTCGCGCAGCCAGGACGGCGTGTTCACGGCCTCGCCGATCTCGGAGAGCAGCGCCTCGCGATTGTCCGAAAGACGCCGCAGCACGGCGTTGATGAGGCCCTTGCAGCGCGCGGTGTCGCGGCTGAGGGCCGAAAGGCGGACGGAGGAGTCGACTGCCGCGTGGGCGGGCGTCTCGAGGAACAGGATCTGGCAGGCGCCGATCGCGAGCAGCGCCTCGAGCCGGCTGCCGCGGTGCGGGGGGCGGTCCATGAAGCGCTTCAACGCGGCGCGGATCTGGCCGAGGCGGCGGACCGTCTGGGTCGAGAGGTTCTTCACGAAGGCGCGGTCGCGCGGCTCGAGGCCGGCCGGAAGCGCCACGGCGTCCGGATCCTCCGGAGCGCGGTCGCTCAGCGCCTGGAGCACGAGGTGGAGCGCGGCGCGGCGCGCGGCGAGGCCGCTTTCGCCCGTGCCGCGCTCGGCGTTGCCGGCATCGGCCTTCGTCATCGGTGCAGGTGCAGCCATCAGCCCCAGGGCCCCCGTCGCGTGGCACCCTGCGCGGTGCCGGCCCAGGGCCCCTGCCGCGCCGGCTCGGCGTCACGGGGCGACCACGAGCCGCCCGTCCCGCCGCCCGGCTGGCCAGCCGCCATCTCGCGCAGCTTCGCGATGCGGCTCTCGGTCGCCGGGTGCGTGGAGAACAGGCTGTCGGCGCCGCGGCCGGAGAGGGGATTGATGATGAACAGGTGCGCCGTCGCCGGATTGCGCTCGGCCGACCAGTTCGGGATGCGCTGGGCGCCGGCGGCGATCTTCGCGAGGGCTGAGGCGAGCCACATCGGGTTGCGGCAGATCTCGGCGCCGATGCGGTCGGCCTCGTACTCGCGCGAGCGGCTGATCGCCATCTGCACGATCATCGCCGCGATGGGCGCGAGGATCGCGATCAGGATCGTGCCGACGAGGCCGAGGGGGTTGTTGCGGTTGCCGCCGAAGAACAGCGCGAAGTTCGCGAGCATCGAGATCGCGCCGGCGATCGTCGCGGTGATCGTCATGATCAGCGTGTCGCGGTGCTTCACGTGCGCGAGCTCGTGGGCCATCACGCCGGCGAGCTCCTCGTAGCTCAGCGACTGCAGGATGCCGGTCGTCGCCGCGACGGCGGCGTTCTCGGGGTTGCGGCCGGTCGCAAAGGCGTTCGGCTGTGGGTTGTCGATCACGTAGACCTTCGGCATCGGCAGCTCCGCGTTGCGGGCGAGCTCGGCCACCATTCCATACAGTTCTGGCGCCGAGCGCGCATCGACCTCGCGCGCGCCGTGCATCGACAGCACGATCTTGTCGGAGTTCCAGTAGCTGAAGGCGTTCATGCCGAGCGCCACGACGAAGGCGATCATCATGCCGCCCGTGCCGCCGATGAGGTAGCCGACGCCCATGAAGAGCGCTGTCATACCCGCGAGCAGGATCGCGGTTCTCGCGTAACCGGCCATGATGTCCGTGAGCCTCTCCAATCGGTCTCGTCCGCGCGTATATGTTGGGCACGCGCCCCGCATCTACAAGAATCCGAAGGGAGTTGCCGGAATGAGCGAATCGAAAGAGCCCGAAGCCGTGCGCCGGTGGCGCGCCGAAGCCGCCCGGCGCGCGCTCGCCGAAGCCGAGGAGCGGCGGGCCCGAGAACGGCCCGAGGAGCGTCCGAAGGAGGTGAACGGGCGGTCCGGTCCGGAGCCGACGCGGTACGGCGACTGGGAGAAGAAGGGCATCCTCAGCGACTTCTGAGGCCGCCGGGGGCTCTCCGCCTCGATGCGAGGGGCGGAGGGCGGCGGACGCCACGTAGCTCAAGAAGATCCTCGTCTGCAAGAAGATGAAGGCCGGCGGAATGTAAGGAATCCGACCAAGGACGCGAAATCCCTTGCCTAGCCTGTATTCTGCGCCGTCAGGAAGAGGATTGTGGCCGAAATCGGAAATAAGTGAGGAACAGCGTCGGGGGGTAACTCTTTCCTGCCCCAAGCCAGCTCGCCACCCCGGTGACAGGGCCTTCGAAGCTGGACGAAACATCAACAGGAGAGAGCAACATGACCTACAAGACCATCTTCGCGGCGGCGCTTGTCGGCAGCACGGCGCTCGCCCCGGTGGCCATCGCGCAGACGCAGACCGGGCAAAGCCAGAACCAGGCCACGCAGGCGCAGACCGGCCAGGCCGGGAACGCGCAGCTCGAGCAGCAGCTCGCCAACGATCCTTGCGGCGTCCTCGTGCGCTTCGCCGAGACCCATGGCGAGAGCGTCGACCTGAGCGCGGACGAGGCCGAGGAGATCGCGGCGCGCGGCAACGACGAGGAGTGCCGCAACGAGTTCCAGCAGGCGACCGCGGACTTCGAGCGCGACGATGAGGGCCGCATGGTCGACGCCGACGGCAACATCATCGTGACGACGCCGGAGCCGCGCGTGACGGTCGACCAGCCGGAGCCCGAGGTGACCGTGAGCCAGCCCGATCCCCGGGTGAACGTCACGCAGCCGCAGCCCGAGATCATCGTGCGCCAGGCGCAGCCGACCGTGCGCTTCTCGATGCCGGAGCCGACGATCCGCATCGACCAGCCGCAGCCCGAGATCATCGTCCGCATGCCTTCGCCGGAAGTGGACGTCGAGACGTCGCAGCCGCAGGTCGAGGTGAGCCAGGCGCAGCCGCGCATCAGCGTCGAGCAGCCGCGTCCGCAGGTCCGCGTCGAGATGCAGGAGCCGGAGGTTCAGCTGCGCGAGGGCGAGCAGGACCAGGCGCAGGTTCAGCTCCGCCAGGGTGAGCCGGTCGTCCGCATGCAGGAGGACGGCGACGGCGAGGCCGACGTGAACATCGAGCGGGCCCAGCAGGCGAACGTGCGCTACGAGCGCAGCGAGCCGCAGGTCGAGTTCGACGCGCCGGATCGCGCGAACCTCGAATACACCCAGTCCGGCGAGCCGAACGTCCGCTACGAGCAGATGAGCGCGGACGAGACGCGTCAGGCCGGTGAGCGCCAGCAGGAGGAGGCGCGCCAGCGCAGCCAGCAGGCCGAGACCCGGCAGGCCGGCACGGAGCAGCAGGCTGCCACGGCCGAGACGGAGCGGACGCGCGACCAGCAGGCAACGACGCAGCAGACCCAGGTGAACCAGGGTCAGCAGCAGGCGGCCACGCGCCAGGACGATCCGTACGCCTCGCTCCGCGCGAGCGGTGAGGAGGTCGCCACGGGTGCGGCGCAGCCGATCCGGGTCGAGACGCTGGTCGGCGCCGATGTGATCAACATGCAGGGCGAGGATCTCGGCGAGATCGAGCAGGTCGTCACGCAGGGCGCCGAGCGCTACGTGATCATCGGCCACGGCGGCTTCCTCGGCATCGGCCGCGATCAGGTGGCGATCCCGCTCGACCGCATCTCCATGCGCGGCGACGAGGTCGTGCTCCGCGGCATGACCGAGGAGGAGATCGAGGCGATGCCCGAGTACGACTGGAACTCGGACCAGGAGCTCGCGAGCGACGAGCAGGTCCAGGTGACGTCGATCGAGCAGCAGTAAGCCTGCGACGATAGCGACTCGAGGGGCCGGCGGTTTTACCGCCGGCCCTTCAGACT